>OZ244595.1:0-1837268 GCA_965218235.1 Thermomicrobiales bacterium | reverse complement strand
GTCACGTCGCCCGGCGGGCTGCTGCCGGAGGGTCTCCAGCTGTCGGGAGAACGTTTCCGGGTTCTTGTTGTCCCGGTTATCACGGCGAAATACCACGATCCGATCCCTCTCACTCTGCTCGGTCGAGCGATGCGACGCGTGACATGCTTCTTCGACAGCGGCGCGTCCGCGTCGAGCTGCCTTCCCATGGGGTGCGACCCGGTCGGGACACCTGGACGGCAGGGTGTACGTACACTTTACCACAGGCGGACAATAGCTGAACCCGTGGCGTTCTCATCGCGATGCCGAGGAAGGAGACAGGCGATCCAGCCATCCCTGTCGTGGCGCTTCCCGCAGGGGACTTCACAACGGTCGCTCTGGTAAACGACAAATGGGACCGAAACGGATTGATTGTCTGTCCACAACCTGCAGGAGGTGACCGTCGATGGAGACCGGCAACCGTCGCACGGAGTCGACGGAGTCCAGCCCAACTGACCCTGATGGCGGCTCGTCGCCGTTATCCCCTGCTGTCGCACGGGCGACCTCGTCGGCGATCGAAGACCTTTTCGACCCTGGGGGCGGAGAACCCGTCGTCGCCATCGCGGTGATCGAGGCGGACCGGCGGGCGCGAGGAATCGTCAGAGCGACCGATTCCTCGCTGATCGACCACCAGGTGCTCCTCTGGAGTCTGACGAAGACCGTTCTCGCCGCCGCCGTCTTCCGGTTGATCGAGGATGGCAGGCTGACCGTCGAGGGCCGGGTTCGCGATCTGTTGCCGGATGCGCCTGTCCATCCAGTTGCGACCGTTCGGCAGCTCCTCAGCCACACGGCCGGTGTGCCGGACTATGGCTCGTGGCCAGACTATCACCGCGCGGTGTGCGAGAAGCCAGACGAGCCGTGGCCGCTCCGGACGTACCTGGAACGGGCGAGGGTGACTGGACCGGTCGCCCACCCCGGCGAACGGTGGAGCTACAGCAACATCGGCTACCTCGTGGTCCGTCAGATCATCGAGCGGTTGACAGCTCTTCCCCTTTCCAGCGTGTTGCATTCGCTGGTCATTGGACCGCTCGGTCTTCGCCAGACCGCCGTCACGCTGGAACCCGGTGACGCCGGTCTGCTCCTGTTTGACGCGATCTTCCCCGACCAACCCGGTTTCCCCGGAAGGGCCTATCACCCGGGCTGGGTGACGCACGGTCTCATGTCGTCGACTATCGCCGAAGCGGCGCTGCTGTTCGACGGGATACTTGGCGGAGAACTCCTGTCGAATACGGCGCTTCGTGCGATGACGACGCCTGTCGTTCCGGTTGCCGCCGGGACCGTCCTCGGCCAGCTGAGCTGGGCGCCGGGCGTGCTCGTCGGAACGGGCCACAGGGTCGGCGATGTCATCGGCCACACCGGAGGTGGTCCGGGCAGCACGACCGCTGCTCTGCGAATCACCCGTTCAACGGGTCGGACGATGACGATCGCGACCGCCGTGAACAACGAACGTGAGAATGGTGCGGCCGAACTCGCCATGCGTGTCGCTGATGCGTACTGGAACGATTCGGAAGCGTGAGATGCGGCTGGGCTGGACGGATACGGACGGCAACTGGTGCTCCTTGGCTAGCCCTCTTCGATATCGTGCAGACAGGGAATCCCGGCCCGGACGCCCGACCTGTCAATGCCGCGTTCGATTTGTCATGATGCGTGTATCGGAGGCGACTTGTTCACCGGGTATTCGGTAACAAGAGCGCCGACCCTTCAACGGCGTATCGACATCTATCGGAGGGTTGGATGGCCCAGTCGCACGAGACAACGACCCATGCTTCGGATTCGGTTGCGCCGGAACTGATCGAAGCGACGATCGACGCGCTGCGCCAGCGACTGGCTTCGGGTGAGGTCACGTCCGCCGGTCTGGCTCGTGACTATCGTGATCGGATCACTGCGATCGATGTGACTGGACCGGCCCTGCGGTCGGTGATCGAGCTGGGACCACGGGTCGACGAGGCGGCGATCGCGCGCGACCGGGAGCGGGCCGAAGGGCACGTGCGAGGACCGCTGCACGGGATACCGGTCCTGATCAAGGACAACATCGCCACGGTTGACGGGATGGAGACGACCGCCGGCTCACTGGCGCTCGTCGGTGCCCGGCCGCCGCGTGCCGCCGGGGTCGTCGATCGGCTCGAAGCGGCCGGCGCGGTCATCCTCGGCAAGACCAACCTGAGCGAGTGGGCCAACTTTCGCTCGAAGAGCTCCTCCAGCGGCTGGAGCGGCCGTGGCGGACAGACCCGCAACCCGTACGCGCTGGACGTCTCGCCATCTGGCTCATCGTCCGGCTCGGGGGCGGCCATCGCCGCCTCGCTCGGGGCCGTGGCGCTCGGCACCGAGACCAACGGTTCGATCCTCTGCCCGGCGGCAGCCAGCGGGCTGGTCGGGATCAAGCCGACGGTCGGGCTGACCAGCCGGGCGGGAGTGATCCCAATCTCGTGGACCCAGGACACCGTTGGGCCGATGGCGCGGACCGTCGCCGACGCGGCGCTGGTCCTGTCCGTGATCGCCGGATCGGACCCGAACGACGCGATGACGGCCGGAGCGAACGTCCATCGGTCCGACTACACCCTCGCGCTTGACCCTGACGGCCTCCGTGGCGCCCGGATCGGGGTCGCCCGGTCGGTCTACTGGGGATACAGCGTCGCCGCCGACCGGATCGCCGAGGCGTCGCTGCGGGTCCTGCGCGACGCCGGCGCCGAGGTGATCGACCCGGCCGACATCCCGAACGCCGTCGACCTGGCCGGCGGCTGGCCCCCGAAGAACACGGACGGCATGACGGTCATGCTCTACGAGTTCAAGGATGGGCTCAACCGGTGGCTGGCCGGGCTCGGGCCTGATGTCCCGGTTCGCTCGCTCGCCGATCTGATCGCCTTCAATGTCGCGCATGCCGACCGCGAGATGCCGTACTTCGCCCAGGAACTGCTGGAGATGGCCGAGGCCAGGGGGCCGCTCTCCGAGCCGGAGTACATCGGGGCGCGGGAGCGGACCCACCGGCTGTCCCGGGCGGAGGGGATCGACGCGGTCATGGCCGAGTACCGGCTCGACGCCCTCGTCATGCCGACGATGAGCCCGGCCGTCAAGATCGACCTCGTCAACGGTGAGAGCCACCGCGGCTCGGCGTCCAACCCGTCGGCGATCGCGGGCTACCCGGCGATCACGGTTCCAGCCGGCCTGGCGGGGGGGCTCCCGGTTGGGCTGACCTTCACGGGAAGGGCCTGGAGCGAGGCAACCCTGATTCGGCTCGCCTATGCTTTCGAGCAGGCGACCCGGGCCCGGTCAACTCCGACGTACCTGGCGCCCGGAGCCCTCCCTCCGACCAAACAACAGGCCATGTAGTGGGCGACAACTTCCATGATGGAGAGACTTGCGACGTCTCGAGTCGACGGTCAGCCCTCACGCCTGAAGATCACCGGGCTGACGCGACGATTCGGCGATATCGTCGCCAACGACGGGCTGTCCCTCGCCGTGAAGCCGGGCGAGGTCGTCGCGCTGCTGGGCGAGAACGGCGCCGGGAAGTCGACGTTGCTGGCGGCGTTGGCCGGGCTGAGCCAGCCGGACGCCGGTGAGATCCGGATCGACGGTCGGGTCGTCGCGCTCGGCCGCCCGGCCGACGCGATCCGGGCGGGAATCGGGACGGTCTTCCAGCACTTCGCGCTCGTCCCGGTCTTCACTGTCAGGGAGCAGTTGCGCCTCTCGGGCGGCGAGTCGGAAACGGAGTCGGTCCTGCTCGGCGATATCGATCTGAACCAGCGCGTCGCTGACCTCTCGGTGGGCGAGCGGCAGCGGCTGGAAATCGTCCGGGTGCTCGGCCGGAGGCCTCGCCTGCTACTGCTGGACGAGCCAACGTCGACACTCTCTTCGTCGCAGGTCGATCAATTCTTCGAGGTGATCCGTGACCTCGCGCGTCGGGGCGCCAGTGTTGTCTTCGTGACGCACAAGCTGCCGGAAGCCCTGGCCGTTGCCGATCGCCTGCTGGTCATGCGGAAGGGTACGATCGTCGATGAGGTCGTTCGCGAAGCTACTGACGATCCCGTGGGTGAATGGCAGCCGGGGATCGAGGACCGTCTGTTGCGGGCGATGTTCGGCGCAGTCAACTCCGAGGCGGCCGACATCGCCGGGGTCAGGTCGGTTCCCTCTGGTTCCGTGGCGACCGCTGAGCCGGACGGGGTGATCCGGCCCGACCGCTATGAGCCGCTGCTGAGGGTGAGCGAGGCGAGCGCCCTGTTCAGTTACGGCCGGCACCGACCGGTCGACATAACATTTGTGATTCGACCCATGACCACGCTGGCGATCGTTGGTATCGATGGCCAGGGGCAGCGCGAGCTGGCCGAGATGCTGGCGGGACACCTTGCCTCGACCGGAAGCATCCGGCTGGCGGGACAGGAGGTCGGTAGGATGGGTGCGGCGGAGCGGCAGCGTCTTGGCGTCGGCTATCTTACGGACGACCGGGTGGGAGAAGGTGGTGTCCTGGACCTGCCGGTCGCGTCCAACCTCATCCTCAAGCGCCAGCGCCGTCCGGCCTTCCAGCGCCTCGGCATCCTTCGGAACGACGCAATCGCGGACGAGGGTCGCCGCCTCGTCGACCAGTGGGGGATCGCTCCGCCGTGGCCGTCCTCCCCGATGGGCACCCTGTCCGGCGGCAACATGCAGAAGGTCCTGCTTGGCCGGGAGATGGAGCTCCATCCGACCGTGCTCATCGCGAGCAACCCGGCCCACGGCCTGGACCTGCGCACGCAGGACCTCGTCTGGGAGGCGCTCGGTTGGGTTACGGCCGGCGGGGGAGCGGTGGTGCTGCTCACTCCCGACATCACCGAGGCTCTCACCCATGCTGATGAGGTGGCGGTCCTGTCGGCCGGACGCCTCTCACCGGTGATGCCCGTCTCGACGACGGATCAGGGTCGGCTCTCGCGGATGATCGTGTCCGGATGGTCGTGACGCTGCCGGCCCCGGCTTCGGTGGCGCGGCGACCCTGGCCGGGTTGGCTCACGGGGCTGCTCGAATCGCTCGCGGCCGTCGGCGTCGCCGTTCTCATTGGGGCCGTGGTCCTCTGGCTGACCGGCAACAACCCGTTCGAAGCGTACCGGGCACTGATCGACCGGACACTGCTCCGGCCGTCGGGACTGCAGGAGTCAATCGTCCGGGCGACGCCGCTGCTGCTGGCCGGGGCCGGGGTGCTGGTCGCCGTCCGGGCCGGGATCTGGAACGTCGGAATCGATGGTCAGGTCCTGATCGGTGCGATCGTCGGCGCGGTCGTCGCCTCACACCTCCTGACGTCCAGCAGGCCGATCCTCTGGTTTGCGGTTGCCGTGAGCGCCGGATTCGCCGGGGCGCTCTGGGCACTGCCGCCGGCCCTGCTCCGGGCCCGGTTCGGAATCAACGAGATCGTCTCGACGATCATGTTCAACTACGTCGCGATCTCACTGACCGCGTGGCTCGTGAAGGGGCCATTCCGGGACCAATCGCTGGTCACTCCGCAGACACCATCCATCCCACGCGACCTTCGTCTGACGACGCTCGGAGACACGCGGGTCCACGTCGGCTTCCTTGTCGCTGTGGCGCTGGTCGTCGGGCTAGGCTGGGTGCTCCGCTCGACCGTGACGGGGCTGGAGCTGCGCATCGTCGGGTCGAACCTCCGGGCTGCCCGCCAAGCCCTGATCCCGGTCCGCGGCTATCTCATGGCGGCCTTCCTGATCAGCGGCGGGATCGCCGGGCTGGTCGGAGCGAACGATGTCCTCTCGACCAAGGGGACCTTTCAGGCGGAGTGGAACCCCGGCTACGGCTTCGTCGCCTTCGCCCTGGTCTTCCTCGCCCGGCGCAACGCCTGGGCGCTGCTGCCGGCGTCGCTCCTGTTTGGGATGCTGTCCTATGGAGCCGACGTGATGCCACGGGCGGCCGGGATCGACCCAGCCTTCTTCGATCTCTTCGAAGGCGGGCTCCTCGTCACCCTCGCCGTCAGCGGCTGGCTGCACGGGTTTGGGCCCCGTCACCATCCGGCGAAGGGAAGCTGATGGATATCGATCTCGGTGCGGTCGTCTCGACGATCCTCTCGGCGGCGATCCTCGCGGCTGTGCCGCTGATGCTGGCCGCGACGGGGGAGGCGGTTGGGGAGCGGGCCGGTGTGCTCAACCTCGGGATCGAGGGAACGATGCTGATCGCCGGCTTCGCGGCGTTCCGGCTGGCGCTGGAGACCGGCTCGGTCGTGCTCGGCCTGCTCCTTGGGATGACGGTCGGTCTGCTAACCGGAGGGCTGTTCGGTCTCCTTGTCACGCTCGGCGCGGCCGATCAGGTCATCGTCGGGATCGGCCTGACGCTGGCCGGGACCGGGTTGTCCGGATTCCTCTTCCGGGACGCGTTCGGCTCGGAACAGCCGCTCCTGAACGTTGGTGGTGGCCGCCCGCTTGCCGGTCTGTCGGACGTGGTCCCCGTCGTCGGTCCGCCCGTCTTCGGTCAGCACTGGTTCGTCTATCTCGCGTTCGTCATCGTCGTCGCCGTTGACCTTGTGCTGCGCCGTTCCACGCTCGGACTGCGGTTCCGGGCGGCCGGGGCCGCCCCGTTCGCGGTCGACGCCGCCGGTGTCAGTGTCATGACCGTCCGGATCGTCGCGACGACGATCGCCGGGGCGTTGTCCGGGCTGGCGGGAGCTTCGCTGGTCCTCGTCGATCTCGGTTTCTTCCGGCCGGGCATTACCGTCGGAGCTGGATTCATCGCGGTCGCGCTGGCGATGCTCGGTCAGTTGACGCCGTGGCGGATCGCGATCGCGGCAGTGGCGTTCGGGCTCCTCGAAGGGTTGAGCCCTGGCTTCCAGGTCGCCGACGTCCCGGTCAGCGTCGAGTTCCTCCAGCTCCTCCCGTACCTCGGTGTCGTCGTCGCCCTCGTTCTGGCCCGTCACCGCATCGCCCTCCCGGCGGCGCTTGGGCGACCGTACCGCCGAGGGCAGAGCCGGACCGAAGCCTGAGCGATCCGTCATTGGGATTTGGCCGGTCTCCAAATCGGGATTGGCTGGTTGTAGCGGTTGAGATTTCAGCCCTACCCTTGCCAGACGTGCAATCGATCGATCGATTCGTTCTCGTCGGAGGCCGCCATGCGCTCTGTCTTGCCCTGGATCCGTTTCAGCGACCGGGGCTCGGTTCCCGCTCGACGATACATCGTCGTAACGCTGGCGCTCGCCGTTCTGACGCTCGCCCCAACCCTGCCGTCGGCGGCGCTGGCTCAGACCGACGTCAGCAGCGTCGCGATCGTCACGCCCGCCAGCCGGACCAACCAGGGCTGGGATCAGCAGGGCGTCGAGAACCTCGTCGCGGTCGGAGGACAGCTCGGGGTGGATGTCGCGGTCGCCGAGAACGCGGGCTACGACGACATTACGCCGATCCTGCTTGATCTGGTCTCGGACGGTTCGCAGCTGATCGTCTGCCATGCCTCCGGCTACCAGTCGGTCTGCCCGGAGTTCGCGGTGAGCGAGGACGTCCCGGTCGTCGTGATCGAGAACCCCGGCGCGGTCTCGGCGGGTCTGGTCTCCGACATCGAGACGCAGGCCCAGGACGCCGCCTATCTCGCCGGAGTGATGGCGGGCAGTGAGACCCGGACCGGGACGGTTGCCATCGTTGTGACGGGCCAGCCGCCGACCTGGAACTTCATGGCGGTGGGGTTCGCCGAGGGGCTCAAGGCCGCTCGGCCGGACGCCCGGCTGGTTTACACCTCGGTCGGTGAGGGCAGCTATGACGACGCGGCCGGCGCCAAGCAGGTAACCGACACGGTCCTCGCCACCAACGCTGACATCATCTTTGGGATGGGCGACGGTGCCGCCTTCGGGATGGTCCAGTCGATCCGCGAGTTCAATCAGTCCCGTCCGGTCGAGCAGCAGGCCCGCTTCATCGATGTCATCGGTGACAAGTCGCAGGGGGACGCTCGCGATCTCCTGCTGACGTCGGTCCTGTTCGACTACACCGCGGCCTACACCCAGTTCATCGCTGATCTCGGGGCAGGAACCTTCGGCTCGGTCTATACGATGACCCTCGAGAACGGCGGCGTTCGACTCCTGCCACCGCCGATCGCGATCCGGCCCGAGACGACCGCCGCTGTCGACGCGGCCCGGAAAGCCATCGTTGGCGGCGCCGTCACGGTTTCGGTCATCGGCGATGCGGCCGGTATGCAGGCCCGGCTCGATGCGCTCTTTCCCGGGACCTGAGGCGGCCGAAGGTCGGCCAGGATCGCGGCCAGGCCTGGGTGAACCCGGTTCACGACGACGCTTCGGCGGCACCGGCATTGCGTAATATCGTCCAGCGCCGGTACGTTCGGTACCGGGAAAAGGCGTACCGAACCCGTCGCTCTGATCGGGTTCGGCCGCGACGGTTTTCGTTGGAGGATAGGACAGATGTCTCGAGTACTTCCCGAGGGTACGCAACGGCTCGTGCTCGCCACGCTGGCGGTCGTAGCTCTGATGTTCGCGATGGTCGCCCCGGCGTTTGGTCAGACAATGCCTGAAGCGACTCCTGCGGCCGGTCCGCCCACGCCGGCCGTGACGCTCGGGGATAATCAGGCCGCAATTTCTGTCGTACATGCCTCGGCCGCCATCCCGGCTGTCGACATCCTGATTGACGATCAGGTCGCCCTCCCGAATGTCTCGTTTGGTACGGTCAGTGAATTCCTCACCGTCGATAGCGGCGATCACAACGTCAAGGTGGTCCCGGCCGGTGGCGATGTCTCTCAGGCCGTGGTCGACTCGGACGTCACGTTCGACAGTGGCAAGGTCTACGCGGTCGTGGCCGCCGGAACCGCCGACAAGCCGGAAGTAAAGGCGTTCGATATCGACAACGACCCGACTGCCAACGATTCGGTCCGCCTGAAGGCGATTCACGCCGCGTCCTCGGTCGACGCGATCGATATCGCTCCCGTCCAGGGCGATCCGATCATCAGTGATTTGTCGTACTTCAACGCATCGGACAGCGTTGATTACACAGGCCAGACAGTCGACCTTCAGGTCCGGGCGAAGGGTGAGATTGGTTCTCTTGCGACCCTGCCTTCCTTCCCCGCGACTCCCGGCTCCTCGATCGCTATCATCGTGACGACGGACGCGCAGAGTAATCTGATGCCGCTCTACGTCGGCGTCTTCCCGGGCACTGAATCGGATTCCCAGGATGTTGCCACTCCGACCAATTAACTCCTCGCTGCCGAACAGGACATGACGAGAGGAGCGGCGGCCGCCAGTTGGCGACCGCCGCTCCTCTCGTTTCGGGCGGCGCTGGTCGATCGCCTCGGGAACAAGGATCAGTCGGCGCTGAGGACGGCCTCTCGCTCGGACAGCTTCAGTGTCGGGGCGTCATTTACGCCGGCGACGGTCGCGACATCCCAGAAGTCGATCTCGGCATCGTCCGCGACGGCCTGCGGGACGACGCCCTGAGCAGCGTCGGTGCAGGTCGTCATCCGGTTCGACGCAGCGACGAATCGGGCCCGGCGGCGGATCCGGTCCATGCGCTCGGCGGCGACGCCGTCTCTTCCGGCCAGCAGGGAGTCCGGCGCGAGGGCGACCGTGCCTCTGGCGAGCATGATCGGGTCGAGCAGGTCGAGGCGGCGGGCGCGAAACCGGAGGTGGATCAGATCGCCGGTTCCCAGCCGCAGGATGCCGCCCCCGCGGGCCGCCTCGGGCGTGATGTGACCGACGGCGGCGCCGTAGCTGACGCCGGAGTAACGACCGTCGCTGATCAAGGTCGCCAGCTTCCGCAGGGCGCGGTTGGCGTTGATGTGTTGCATCGGCGTGAACATCTCCGGCATCCCATAGGCGGCCGGACCCTGGGCCGATACGACGATCGCGAGCTTGAGCGTGCCGTTCCCGACCATGTGGTCGAACAGGGTCGCCGGGGCGAGGTGGTCACCGGCGGCGACGTCGAGACCGAGCAGCCCACCGTTGTGGCGCCAGATCCGGGCGAGCAGCGCGGGGTCGAACGTCGCGTCGTCACGCAGATGGTGCAGCAGGTGGACGTCAAGCAGGCCGTTGTTGGCCGCCTCCTCGTTCTCGAACCGGAGGACCAGCGCAATCTGCTCATCGAAGTGGTCGACCTGGGCATCGGGCATCCCGCTGATCTTGACGACGGCGCTATCGAACCAGTTGCTCGTCAGGACGTCGACGCCGGAGATCGTCCGGCGCGGGGTATGGAGGATGACCGGGTTGTCGGTCACGCCGGTCGCGCTCAGGTTGGTCTCGTCAGCGAGGCGCTCCCGCCAGGTCGTCCCGGTGACGGTCATGGCGTCGAGGTCCATCGGGGCGCCGTTCTGCACGAGCTCATAGATCAACGTCTCCATCCCGCGGATCTCGCCGGAGCAGCACTGTTTGGCAAGGGCAAAGATGTCCCGACCCTGGGTCAGGCTGTAGTTGAAGATATCCGGGATCGGGTGGGCGTGGTGGATGCGGTCGAGGTCCCAGATGCTGAACCGGTGCCCGCTGTAGATCACCGCCCCAACGAAGTGCATCAGCAGGTTCGTGCTGCCGCCGCTGGCGCTGTGGGTCCGGATCGCGTTGCCGACGTTGTCGAGAAGGATTCGACTGACGCCGCACTCGGGCCGGTTCGGCAGCGTCATCAGGTCGATCACCACCCGGTCGACCTGAGCGCTGGTCGGTGGGTCGGTCAGGAGCTCGACGGCTGGGTGGACGAGACCCATCCCGGCGACCATGTTCCGGGAGGAGTTCCCTGTTCCATTGAAGGCGCAGATACCGCCCTTGGAGTCGCAGGTGTTGATCGCCAGGGCCCGCTCGAAGTGGGCGTGGCGATCTGGCGACAGGATGCCGAGCTCAACCGCCCGGATGAAGACGCCCTGAAAGGCCGTGTTGGAGGAACACTGGAGGATGTAGGCCATCGTGTCCTCGAGATCCTCGGCGATCTCGGGGTGCCCGGCGGTGACGGCGTCTGTTGCCAGTTGCGCCAGCTCCGCGCGCACGTCGGCCGGGATCTCGCCGCCCTTGAGGACGTGGGCCGGAGCGAACGCGGCGAAGACCGGCGCTTCGCCGCGCAGCCGTCGCAGGGTGTCGAGATGGGCGAGGGCCGCGACGACGGCCAGCGGCATCTTGTCGCAGCTCTGGATGACGAAGGCACCGTGATAACCGTGGGCCTCCATCTGGTTGACGACCATCTCGGCGATCGCGTTGCGGCTCTGGAGGCTGTAGCTCATCCCGGGCGTGCTCTGGGCCGTCCCGTCACAGAGGACCGGCACGCTGAAGGAGAACGGGACGCCGCCGCGATCCCAGATCGACAGGGCCGCCCGTGCGATCGTACCCTGATCGACGACGTGGGCGGGGTGGTCTGGCGAGCCGCCGATGATCGCGATCCGGGGGGCGTTGTCGTTCAGCCGGTCGTAGATCGCGCCGAGGGTCCAGTCCGGCTGGCGGCGCTTCTCGCCCTCGAACGTGACTTCGCGATAGGCACGGTCGAGGATACCGGCAATGGTGATCGGCTCGTTGGCCTTGCCCTGGACGTTGTAGCTGTAGGGGTTCTCGCCGATCATCCGCAGGGGGACTGGCTGGCCCGCGGGGCGAGCGCCGTTGGAACCAGTGTCTGACGGGACGGGGCGATTCGTGTCGGGAGCCACGATGTCATCCTCCTGCGGATGGAGCCCGGTCAGGGGTCACGCCGCTGCGACTGAACCTGATGGCGATCCGGCCATGATAGCACCGGGCTCGATGTGGTCAGAGCAGCCGCCGCGGCCAGACCACTGGCTGAGCGGCGGCGTTCCGGTTGGCCGACATCAGCATGGTCGTACGCTGAATGACCGCCGACGTTGGGGCGGCCCCCGATTTGCACGGCCCCTGATTTGCATGAAGGGTCGTCATGCGGGCGACCCAAATGGGTTGTCGATCCGAGACGTGAAGGACAGGGAGACGAAACGATGGCTGGAGGTCTGGGAAAGCTGGTCTTGCGGGGAGTCGTCGGCGGCCTGATGGCCGGGCACGGAGCGCAGAAACTGTTCGGCTCGTTCGACGGTCCCGGTCTGGATGGCGTGACCGGCATGATGGGTTCGATCAACCTGAACCCTCCCGGTGTCTGGGCACGAGTCGCCGGTGTCAGTGAGTTCGGCGGCGGCGTGCTGACGGCGCTGGGGTTCATGCATCCGGCTGGTCCACTGGGGATCATTGGCGCGATGAGCATGGCGACCCGTAAGGCCCATTGGAACAAGCCGATCTGGACCACGGCCGGTGGAGCCGAACTCCCTGTCATCTATCTGGCGGTCGCGGCCAGCCAGATCATCAGCGGTCCCGGACCGCTCTCGCTCGATACGGTGCTCCGGTCACGCCTGCCAGGTTGGGTCGTTCCGGTCGGGCTTGCGACCATCGCGGGAACCATGTACTGGGCGATCTCGCAGGAGGAGGCCGCTGCCGGGGCCGATCCGGTGGCCGACCACGGGGAGTCGGGTGAGATGACGGACGCGGAGGCGGGAGCGCTGTAGCTCATCTCCAGCCGAGACGTTGACCCGATGCGTCAACGTCTCGGCATCCAGCCAACGGGCGCATTCCTCAATAGGTCGCTCGGTGCAAAACCCGGGCGACCTTGTCCGGGTTTGGCAGGCTGCTCGTCTGGATCTGCGCCACTGTCTCGTCCAGCGGATACTCCAGCCGGCGGATCTCGGCCAGCCAATCCTTTTCGTCCTCGTCCCAGGTGAGGATTCCGTAGGCGCAGCGCAGATCGCCGTCCTTCGGGTTCCCTACCGCGGACACATCCACCAGCTGACGCCCGTCCAGTTGGCGCCGGTAACTGATGTGGACATGACCGAAGGCAAGTGTCTGGAAGACCGCATCACTGATTACGCCGCGCAGCTCATCGTCGCTTGCCGTAGGATCCAGGCGGCCGCGAAGATCGTACGGGTTGGCATGGACGACAAGTAGTGAGCGGGTGTCGTCCGCGTGGCCAGGCGGATGGACCCGGTGGGAGAACGGGAGACTCGCGAGCCACCGGACTCCCACTGTGCCGATTTCGGACGCCGCGTACGTCCACTCGCCATCCAGCGCCGAGGTGACGAGGTCGTCGTCGGTGTTTCCCTTGAGGATGATCCAGTCGGGATGCGCCCGGAGTCGATCGAGGACGCCCAGTGGGTCCGGTCCAACTTCGCAGAGATCCCCAGCGACGATGACCGCGTCGATGTCGCCGATTCTCGCCATATCGCCAATGACCGCGTCAAGGGCGAGGGAAAACCCGTGGATGTCCGACATGACGACGACGCGCATGAGACGATGCTCCTGAGTCTGCGGTAGGATTCACGTACAGCATTCGCCCTGAACATCGACACCATGGCTGTGTCGAGACACCCGGTGCCCGGAATGACCGGCGTCACCCTCCTGGCCCGGACTGACACTCATCCTCGGCTCGATCCCCCTCGGCAGCTCGCAGAACAGGCTACCACGATGCCCGCGCCGTTCTCCGAGACGATACCGGCCCCGCTGGCTTCCCTGATTGGCCGGAGGACCGATGTCCAGGCGATCCGGACAGCGCTGGCGGACCCGGATGTCCGGCTGGTCGTCCTGACCGGTACGGGCGGCGTCGGCAAGACGCGGCTGGCCACCGCAGTTGCCCACACCTATCGAGCTGGAGACGAATCGTCCTCCTTTCCGGGTGGCGTCGCCTTCGTCTCCCTGGTCGGCGTCGACGATCCCGATCTACTGTCGCCGACGATCGCCTCCACCCTAGGGATTGCGGTCCTTTCGGATCTCATGCCGGCCCTGACTCTGGCACTGCAGGACCGGCGGATGCTCCTGGTCCTCGATAACTTCGAGCAGATCATCGACGCGGCGCCCCATGTCATAACTCTCCTCCGGTCGCTGCCGCAGTTGTCGATCCTTGTGACGAGCCGGCGTGTCCTTCGCATTGCCGGGGAAGTCGACTATCAGGTCCCGACGCTCGCTCTGCCGGACGAGCGGCACGATCAGCGAATGGTGGATCTTGTGGACAGTCCGGCTGTCTCGCTGTTCCTGCAGCGGGCTGGCGCAACCGGAGACGGCCAGCCCCGCTTCGGCGACCGGGATGCCTCGGCGCTGGCGGCGATCTGCCGGCGACTCGACGGTCTGCCACTGGCGATCGAACTGGCTGCCGCCCGAACAGTGATCCTCTCGCCTGCCCAGTTGCTCTCGCGGCTGGACGACCGGCTCGGTCTGCTGACCCGCGGTGGGCCGGACCTGCCGATTCGTCATCAGACGCTCCGCGCGACGATTGGCTGGAGCTACGACCTCCTCGCGGAGACGCAGCGGGTCTGGCTGCGGCGGCTCTCGGTCATGCCGGATGGGTTCAGCCTCGACGCGGCGCTGCGGGTCGTCGGTGGTGCGGGAGTGCGGGAAGTGCTCGGCGCGTCCCCGGACGCCGCCTGCCTCATCGCGCGAGCCGAGGCGTGGGAGCCAGACGCCGGGTCGGTCGACGTGCTGGACGAACTGGTCGGCCACAGTCTGATCGACGTCAACCGGAGCCACCTGGAGAGCCCCCGGTTCACAATGCTCGAGACCGTCCGGGCGTTCGCCGGCGAGCACCTCAGGGCCGCCGGCGAAAGCGAGATCGCGAGGGCAGCCCAGGCCAGTGTCTGTCTCGAGCTCGGCCGCTCCATCATCCTCGCCCGAACGCCTGAGGATCGGGAGCGCTGGGTCGAGACGATCGGGAGCGAGTACGACAACATTCGTACGGCGATGTCGTGGTTCCTGACCGAAGGTTCCACCGAGCATGCCGTCGAGATGGCCTCGTCCCTCTGGCGGTTCTGGGAAGCACGAGCGCTCGCGACCGAGGGCGTCAACTGGTTGCGTCAGGCGCTCGACCGGGCCGGACCCGTCAGCCCAGCGATCCATGGTGTCGCCCTCAACAACCTCGCCAATCTCCTGTCCGATCGGTCGGACTTTGATCAAGCTCGGACGCTGTATTCCCAGAGTCTCGAAAGCGCCCGGGCGAGTGGGTCGCGGCGCGATGTCGCGGACGTCCTCAACAACATCGGCCTGATGGCGATGTGGATGGGCGACAACGCGACGGCGGAGGAACGGTTCCGGGAGTCGATCGCCATCCGGCGGGAGACGAATGATGAGCACGGGTTGTCGGGCGGCCTGCTCAACGCCGGGGACAACGCGATGCAGGCGGGCGATCTTGCGCGGGGACTTGAGTATCTGGAGTCGGCACGCCGGATCCGGGAACGGTTCGGCGACCGGCGCGGACTCGCCTATGTCGATTACCTGACTGGCCGGGGCCACATGTACCTGGGTGCGATCGATGCCCTGCCCTTGTTGGAGCGGAGCCTTGCGGTTTTCCGGTCGATCTCGGATACCGGTGCGGTCGCCACCGCTCTCGTCGCCATGTCGCGCTATCATGCCCGGCTGCGAGACTTCGCCGCCGCCGCGGGGTCGATCCGGGAAGCGCTCGTCGTCTTCACGACGACCAGCGACCGCCGGGGACTGGCGAGCGTCCTGGAGTGCGTCGCCGAGATCGCGACGGCCCGTGGCCGTCCGTTGCGGGCCGCCCGGTTGCTCGGAGCAGCAGCCAGCGAGCGTCATCGCATCCACGTCCCGGTGTCCCGGCTGCTCCGGCCCTGGCACCTCGAACTGGTCGCCCGGACCAAGGCCGCGGCGGGTGAGGCGCTCTACACGGCCGCCTGGTGGGATGGTCACGCGGCGGGGATGGAAGGGACCGTCCCGGATGCCGAGCTCGAACTTCAGGACCTTTCCGACACGGAGCGTGCCCGGAACGCCCTGGAGCATCCCACGGCGGTCTCGTCACCGGCTGTATCGACCCCTGGCCGAAAGCAGGGTGGGCTGACCCAGCGGGAGATCGAAGTTCTCCAGCAGGTCGCGAGAGGGCTGGGAGATCGCGAGATCGGCTACGAGCTCGGCATCGGCCAGCGGACGGTCTCGACGCACGTCGCCAATCTCCTGACCAAGCTGTCGGTCCCGAGCCGGTCGGCCGCGGCGGCGGAAGCTGTCCGGATGGGTTTCGCCTGAATCGACCGCGTCTTCGCTGGAATCCACGGTCGATTCGGGATGGGCAACGGGAGCCGAATTCCGGAGGCTCACCGTCGGGTCTCCGTAGGATTGCGGATGGCAAACCTGGACGACTGACCCCATGCTGCGGACGAAGCGGCCCTCGATCGTTCGGGTCAGGTGGAATCGGTGAAGGGATACGAGATGGCGCGATGGGTCAGGCTCCCGGATATCCTCGTCCGGCGAGCACGCGGGTGGGCCGCCACCGGGGTCGAGCGAACCGATGCCCGGCACAAGCTGGATCACATCACCCAGGTTGCCCTTGGGCAGATCTCCAGGCGCGACCAGCAGGCGATGACCACCATCAGTCCCAGCGCCGAGCGCCTATCGCACGACAGTACCGAAACGCCCTCAGACTCACCGCGGCACTGATCGTCGCGCTGACCCGACCAGCGAGTTCACCGTGCGGCGGACAGCCGGACAGGCGTCAACGGGAACCCGAGCCACGTCGCGGATCGGGGCGATCCTGGCGGTTCCGCTTGCCCCGCTTCGCTCGACGTTCGTTGCGGTCCCGGCTGGACTCGTCCTTCCAGTTCGATCGTTCCCGGAGGGAATCGGTGTCGGTCCAGACCGGAACAGCTTCGTCCGGCCGGTAGCGGCTGGCACCGAGGATGTCGTCGAGATCGTCCATGAACGGTCGGGAAGACGCTCGACTGGCTCGCGGTTGGCTCACCTCATCGAGCGCGGCCCGGAGCAAACGGGGCAGGTGGCTGTTGACGACACTGCCTGGTCGCCACCGCCGGGCGTCGGGCAGCTGAGCGACCTCATCGACTTCCGACCAGGCCGGTTCCTCCGGGAAAGGGTCAGCGCCTTGCGAGGACCATCGCGAGGTCTGGCTGGTGGAGAACGAGGTGTAGTCGCCGGCTGGCCGGGACCCGCGAACATCGGGCAATCGGATTGGCGTTGAGGTATTCCGCCCGGTCGATTCACTCATCTTTGCGGCACTCCTTCTTGGCGATGACTGGGTCATTGGCCGTCAGAGATCCGGATCATGGTCGCAGAAGAGCGGCCACCGCTGGCGTATTGGACTCTGGCGCGGTTGCGTACATGATCGCGATGATTCTGTCACAGACCGACGATAGTACCGGAACAGTTGATCGCTATCCTTGATTCAGGAGCCGCGAGTGGTCGCTCGTCCTGCCAGCTACGGACGAGTCGACGGTCAGGTCCACCAATGGCGTGACACACTTGCCCTCCATCCCCCCAATCCGTTCGGCCCGCGACACTGGTCCGGACGATCCCTCATTCCCTCGAGTCCCCGCGAGCCGGGTGACGGTCCCAGCCAGACCGTTCACCCGGCTCGCGGTTCGTCCTTTCGGGTCGTGGGAAGCGGTTCCCGATTCGCAGGATCTGCTGAATCACCTGCCCGGAGCGCTCAGGTAGGAGAGGAGCGTGCGGACGCCAAACCCGGTCGCGCCCTTTGGCAGATAGCCCTTCGCCGTCTTGGTGTTGGCCGGGCCAGCGATGTCGATGTGCGCCCAGGGGAGTCCCTCGCGGAACCGCTCCAGGAAGAGGGCCGCCGAGATCGCTCCACCCGGCCGACCGCCCGTGTTCTTGATGTCGGCCACGTCACCTCGAATCTGCTCGTTCATCGATGCGGTCAACGGCATCCGCCAGAGGTCCTCGCCGGTCGCCTGGCCGGCCGCGTCGATCCGGCCCCAGAGGGCGTCGTCGGAGGAGAAGACGGCGGCCGTGGTGTTGCCGAGCGCCACCACGGCCGCGCCGGTCAGCGTCGCGAGGTCGATCATCTCCTCGACACCCTGCCGCGAGGTGTAGACGAGCCCGTCGGCGAGGACGAGTCGCCCCTCGGCGTCGGTCGAGAGAATCTCGATCGTGACCCCGTTCATCGCCGTCAGGACGTCGCCGGGCCGGAACGCGTCACCGGAGATCATGTTCTCGGCGGCGCAGATGACCCCATGGACCTCATGCGGGCAGGAGATCGCCGTCAGGGCCGACATGGTCCCCAGGACAGCGGCGCCACCGGCCATGTCGATCTTCATGTCGAGCATGCCTTCGCCGGTCTTGATCGAATAGCCGCCCGTATCGAAGGTAATCGTCTTGCCGACGATGCCGATCCGGCGACCGGAGGCGATCTCCGCCGATGGGCGGTAGATCAGATGGATCAGCCGAGGCTCGGACCGGCTGCCGCGGCCGACGGCGAGGATCGCTCCGGCGCCGAGCTCCTCCAGCTGGGCGACGCCGATCTCGACATACTCCAGCCCGGACGCCTCCGCGACCTGGGCGGCGCGAACGGCCATCGCGCCGGGGTCGAGGACGTTGGCTGGCTCGTTGACGAGGTCTCGAGCCAGCGTCGTGCCGGTCACGATCGCGGCGGCGAGATCGAGCGCGGCCTGCCCGGCCGCCGGATCGAGTGCGGAGTCGGCGACCGTGATCGTCTCCGGGTCGGCGGCGTCGGGACCCTTGTGGGCCGTACCGAAGTAGGTGGTGAATCGGTAGAGGGCCAGGCACGACGCTTCGATCGCCGCGGTCGCCGCCGCCGGGGAGCCGTTGCCGTCCGGAAGGGCGACGGCAATGCTGACGGCGCCCGCCTCGCGGGCGGCAATGGCCGCGGCGGCGTAACCCAGCCGCAACGACTCGTCGCTGTCCCCGGCCCCAATCCCGGTCAGGATCAGCCGGCGGGCAGGCAGCCGGCCCAGCGTCGCGACGACGAGCGGGCGTCCGGAAGCGCCAGTGAAACGGGCCTCCGCGAGGAGCCCGGCCAGAACGCCATCGAGTTGCCCGTCGAGCTCGCTGAGCAGCGGACTGGATGGACTGACGCCGTCCGTTCCGCCGACGATCGGCACGATCAGGGCGTCCACCGGGAGGGTCCCGGGATGCGTGGGCTGAAACGTGATCTGCATGGCGTGATCTCTCTCCGAGTATCGCCGGTCGAGCAGCCATACCGGCCCGGCGGGAAGGGCTGTCGCCGCTGGGGCGACTCATCCCGGCATCTTATCTCACCCGCGCCCCTTGACCATCGACCTGTCCTGGCGGTGTGGCTCCAGCGGCCTGACTCCACGTGACGTCGTCGATTCGGCCTCTGATCGATCCGCGCTATCATCGACCAAGAGTTGGATGTTGACCTCGGGGAATGGGCGATGCCACTGGGAACCGTCACGCTTGAGCATCTAATCGAGGCGACGACCGCCTTCGTCGACCCGTGGGCGATCCACGATCTCGCGCCCACCGGTCTTCAGGTCCGCGGTGTACCCGAGGGCGTCAGGGTCGACGTCAACCGGGTCGCCCTGGCCGTCAGCACGACGGCGGCGGTCATCGATGCGGCGGCCGAGTGGGGTGCCCAGCTTCTGGTGGCGCACCACGGCATGTTCTGGGGAACGACCGGACCCACGTACGACGCGGCGGCCGATCCGGCGCGGCCCTGGGATCTGCGTCGCGTCGAGCGGCTCCGGTCGCATGGGCTCAGTCTCGCGGCCTGGCACCTGCCGCTCGACGCGCATGCCGAGATCGGAAACAACGCCGAGTTGGCCCGGTTGCTGGGATTGACCGTCGTGGCGAGCGACCTCGGCGCCTGGCCGGGAACGACTGCGCCGCTCGGGCTGCGAGCCACAGCGGCCGGGCCGCTCACCGCGGATGAGCTGAGGACTCGGGTGGTTCGGGCGTTTGGCTGCGAGCCGATCGTGATCGCCGGCAAGCCCGACGAGATCCGGCGGATCGGGATCATGTCGGGCGGTGCGACCAGGGAGATCTACGAGATCATCGATCTTGGGCTGGACGCCTACCTGAGTGGCGAGGGTGAGGTCTGGTCGTACGACCTTGCCCTCGAGGCCGGCGTCACCATCGTCGTGATGGGCCACCATCGCAGCGAGCGCTATGGCGTCCAGGCGCTCGGTGGCTGGCTCGGTCGTCGGTTCGGTCTGGAGACACGATTCTTCGACGAGCCCAACCCGTTCTGAGTCTTGTGTTCGGCGCGCGCGCACACTGAATGAGCAGATGACCGGCGCATGGCGAGTCGCTCAGTCCGACAGGGAAGGAACCGCGAATGCTGGTCACCACGACTTCCAACCTCGAAGGGCGCCGGATCGTGCGCTATCTGGGCCTCGTCAGCGGTGAGGCCATCTTCGGCATCAACATCGCGAAGGACCTCTTCGCCGGATTCCGGGACATCGTCGGCGGCCGGTCCAACACCTACGAGCAGGAACTGAACCGGGCCAAGGAAGTCGCCATCAACGAGATGGTCAACCAGGCCCAGTCCTTCGGCGCCAACGCGGTCATCGCGGTTGATCTCGACTACGAGACGGTCGGTGGAAACGGCAGCATGTTGATGGTCGCGGTCTCTGGCACGGCCATCGTCTACGAGGATCAGTAGTTCGGTTGAAAGGCGGCCAATAGGTCGTCTGCCCGTGCGGCATTTCAGAGCTACTGGAAGACGTAGACGGTGACGACCGGGTCGCTGTTGTCTGCGGACACCGAGACATTGACCCGGGAGGCGCTGGCGTCCGATGTGCCGTAGCCCGGCGCGACGGCGCTGGAGAACCCGGCTGGCAGCCCGGTCAGGCCGAGTGAGTATGTCCCGTAATCAAGGCCATCGAAGGCGTAGGTGCCGCCCGCCCCTCCGCCGGTCAGCGTCTGCCCAGCGGGGGTTACGACGACGGCCGAGGCCCCGCCCGCCAGCGAAGTGCATTGCCCGTAGGATTCGCTCTGCCCACGCTGAACATCTGGCGGGCAACCAATCACCTGGAGGGTGATGCTGCCTGTTACGTCGCCGCTGCCGGCGCTGGTGGTCGAGGCCGAGGCGATCGGCTGTGGGCTCGTCGCCTGCTCGGGCCGGAAGTTGAAGATCGTCACATCGACGACCGAACCGGCCGAGGTCAGCGCGAGACCGGCCGGGGAGTCGAGGTCACCTGAGCCGCCGCTGACGATCAGGTAGCTGTCATAGCCGTTCGGGAGTCGCGGCTGGTCGACGATGTAGAGGTCTCCGCTTCCGTTGGCGACCGGCAGGCCAGCGAACTGATAGGTTCCGCCGCCAGCCGTCGCGTCGCTGGCGTCAAGGGTCTCGCCGTCCGGTGTCGTCAGCGTCACGCTGCTCGACGTACTGACCGGTTCATCACAGGTCGCGTTCGCCAGCGTGTCGGCGGTCACGCCGCCGGGGCAGTTCGCGATCGTGACCGTGATCGATCCGGTAGTGACGGGGAAGACGTAGAGGATCGTCGTCACGTCGGGCGTCGTGGCGGTGACCTCGGCCTGGGCAATGTCGAGCGGGACCGAGTCGGTGTCGGTCCAGAGGGTCCCGACGTAGGGCGCTGGCAGGGTCGGGGCGCCCCATGGGTAGACGCCGAACTCGAGGTCGTTCCAGGTCTGCTCGCCGTCCGTGAACGGCTGATCGGTGGCGACGGGATTGAAGCTGGCATCCAGCAGGCCGACCGTGAAGCCGTCGCTCTCATCGACCGGCGTGCAGGTGTCGGGCACGAACGACGAACCGGACGACCCATCGGGGCACGCCCGGACCTGGAGGGTCGCCGAACCAGTGAACGCCGGCAGGGGAGGGACAACAGCCCCGATCGACCCGATCAGGACCCGCGCGGCGTCACCAGACTCGTTGGCCAGGGTGATGTCATTCGCGTAGGACTGGGCGTCGCCAGTCGCGAGGTCGCCGCCGGTCGAGACGGTGACCATCCCGCTGGCGACGAAGACGACCGACTCGCCATCGACGACATCGAGCTCGACTGTCTGACCAGCGCCCAGCGTCGCTTCGCGAAGACTGATCTTGCGGGAGCCGTCAGGCGCATTGAAGGCGTCGCCGGCGAAGACCAGGTCTCCGTCACCCGCCTTTTCGGCGTCGTCTCCGGCAACGAGGCTGATCTCGGTGTAGGTCACCGTGCCGTCCCCAAGCGAGGCTCGCTGCTGCTGCGTGCCCCCCGCGACCCAAGCCGCCTCGCCGGGATCGAGCCGGGTCTGCGCCGACGTGTCCAGATCGCTCATGAGCAGCGAGTCGGTGCCGGAGAGGACGAAGCCACGGTCGGTCGCCATGGGCTGCTGATCCTCGCGTGCCGCCGCATCCGACCGGACCACGCGCCACGAAATGTCATCGTTGGGAAGAGCCGCGACGCCCTGGGCAACGGTGACCGCTGGCGCCTCCGTATCGCCGCCAAGCGTGACGACCTGGGCCGAGACAAGCGGTGCGGGTCGAATCGAACCGGTCAGGCCCGCCAGCAGGACGAAGACGATCGCGACGTGAACTGCCAGCCGTCTCGAATGGAGCATCGCGTTCCTCGTCCCTTCCTGAACGCCCGACCCACCGTGGCGCTGCGCCGGTCGCACGGGTCCCGACGTGCTTTCCGGCAATGCGGCGATGGTACTCCAGCGATCAGGTGACTGGCGGACACGACCGCGCAGGAGTTGTCCGCGGGGGGATGCCGTGATGGGCGGCTGGCCCGGCTGGCTCCGGAACGCTCAGCCCGGACGGCGGGTGGCCGGGTGCAGGATGTCCCCGAGCTCTTCCTCCTCGACAAGCGGGAAGGTCACGCGGGCAATCGTCCCGCTCTCGCCCGGCGAGGCGAGCGTGAACTCGCCGTGCAGGTCGCTCTCGACCAGCCGGCTGATGATGCGCATTCCCAGGCCAGTACTGTGCGATGGATCGAAGTTCCGGGGCACGCTGCGACCGTTGTTGGCGACCTCCAGCGTCACGAAGCCAGCGTGGGTCCAGGTCCGGATGGAGACGCGGCCGTTCGTCCGTCCCTTGAAGCCATGGCTGACGGCGTTGGTGATCAGTTCGTTGATGATGAGGGCGACGATGGTGGCCTGCCTTGACGGGACCGTTACGTTGCCCGGCAGGATCTCAAAGTCGACGATCATGCCCGGCGGGATCATGGTGACGTGGGCTTCGTCAGCGACGTGCTTGGCGATCACGTCGACGGTCGTCCCGCTAAGCCGCTGCTCGTCGCTGAGGAGGTCGTGGACACCGGCGATCGCCTGGACCCGGCTGATCGCTTCACGGATGATCCCGGCCCACGGCGCGTCGACATTGGCCCGCAGCTGGAGCGAGAGCAGGGCCGCCACGGTCTGAAGGTTGTTCCGGACGCGGTGATGCATCTCCTGTAGCAGCGCTGACACCGTGTCCAGGCTGCGGCGGGTCTGTTGGTAGAGCTGGGCGTTCTCGATGGCGAGTGAGGCCGAATCGGTGAACGCCTGCAGCAGTCCGAGCTGATCCTCCGTGATCTCGACGTCCGGTTTCATCCGGATGCACAGGGCGCCGTACATCTCGCGGGCGGAGCGGAGGGGGAGGCAGAAGAGCGTTCCCTGGCCATCGGCGTAGTCGATGTCGATGGTCTGGGCGCTTCCGGAGGCAACGACTTCCCGGACCAGCAGGTCACGGCGATCGTTGATGACGGCGCGCTGGTCGCCGGCGAAGTACTCGATCCGGGTGTCAGTGCTGTCGTCGTCGCTCGCCCCCGGCCGGACGCGGAAGATCGCCGCCGCTTCGGCGCCGACGAGGACGACCGATTGCTCGGCGATCAGCCGCAGGACATCGCCGAGGTCCAGCGAGGACGCGACGGTCCTCGAGACGCGCTGAAGCGTCCCGAGCTCCTCGACCTTGCGGCGGAGCCGGCCGTCGGTCTGGCCGTAGAGGCGGCCGTTCTCGACGCTGATCGCCAGTTCGCTGGCGACGCTCTGGAGGAACGTGATCTCCTCGGGCTCGAACCGGCGTCGGGCGACATTGAAGATCGTCAAGACGCCGACCAGTTCCTGCTTGCCATGCAGGATCAATGGCACGGCGAGCTGCGACCCATAGGCCGCGTCACCGAGATGGGAGCCGTCCGGCAATCCGGAGATTTCCCCGTCGGCGACCGCGATCACGGGCTGGAGCTCGGACGCGGCTCGGCCGGTAACCCCGTCGCCGGGCCGGATCGTGTGGGCGCCGACCGAGGCGGGATGGAGCCCGACCGCCGCACGCAACGCCAGCGACGCGGTCGCCTCGTCGTAGAGGAAGACGGCCGCGCCGTCGCTGACCATCGTCTCGGTCACGATCCGGACCGTCGTTTCGAGCATGTCGCTCAGTGCGAGATGCGCGGTGATTGCCCGGTTGACCCGGTGGAGCGCCGCCAGCCGGGACAGCTGGGTCGGCATCGGCGGGTTGCCGTTGATCCCGGCGGGCGATTCGGAGGTCGCGCGGTAGCCCCGGCCGACGGCGGCGAGGGCAATGCCCGCCGCACGCATGGTCATCGGGTCGCCCATATGGCCGCCGAGACGCTCGAACAGGCCCTGGAGCGTATCGATGCTCGCGGCCATCGCGTCCTCGAGCGAAATACCGGCAACGACCGACTCCCGGCCGAAGCGGCCGAAGGCGTCCCGGATCGCGGATGCGGTCTGCTCGTTGCCGCCCGCGTCCGCGTCGGGCCCGGCCGGATAGGCCAGGACCAGTTCGGCGTCAAGCTGCTGGGCGAGTGCGCTGATGGACGTGCTGTTGGTCATCCTGCTCATGGTCCCAAGCTCCGACAGCGATGTCGCATCGAGGCCCCGCTATCGCCAGCATCGCGACGCGGGGCTTTTCCCTCTGGATAGCTTAGCCGGTTCCCAGGGCCGGGAGCGCCGATCTGACGGCACTGGACCGATCGACGGAGCCGCGATTCGCAAGCTGGTCAGCGATCAGGCTTCGCGAGCGGGAGACCGGCTGACGGCCGCCGTCTCCATCAGACGGCCAGACGTCGACCTGAGCCGCGCGTGCTCCTCGCCGATCCAGACCGTTCGCGGTCAACCCCTATTCGTAGACGAGGTCCCGGGCGCGGGCTTCGACGGTAGCCGGGTCGACTGTCAGCCGGGCAATCCCCGTTTCGATCCCCGCCCGGGCGACCGCGGCGGCGACCCTGGGTGGGACACGGAGGTCGAGGCTATCCGGAATCAGGTACTCCGGCGAGAGCTCCTGGTCGGTGACGAGCGTCGCGATCGCCCTGGCGGCGGCGATCTTCATCTCGTCGTTGACCGTGCGGGCCTCGATGTCGAGCGCCCCCCGGAAGACGCCGGGAAAGGCGAGCGAGTTGTTGATCTGGTTGGGAAAGTCGCTCCGACCGGTCGCCACCGCGAGGGCACCGGCCGCCCGCGCCTCATCGGGATGGATCTCCGGGGTGGGGTTGGCCAGCGCGAAGACGATCGGACTGGCGGCCATTCCGCGGATCATCTCCCTCGTCAGCACGCCAGGAGCGGACAGACCGATGAAGATGTCGGCGTCCCGGAGTACGTCGCCGAGCGAGCCCTGGCGGCGGTCCCGGTTGGTCAGTTGGGCGATCTCGCGCTTGGAGTCGTCCATGTTGGCGATCCGACCGTCGTAGATCGCTCCGGCCCGGTCGCAGAGGATCACGTCGCCGGCGCCGAACGCGAGCAGGAGCTTGGCGACCGCGACTCCAGCAGCGCCGGCTCCGTTGATCGTGATTCTGGCATCGGCGATCGGCGTCTGGCGCAGCTTGAGCGCGTTGAGGACGCCGGCCGAAACGACGATCGCCGTGCCGTGCTGGTCGTCGTGGAAGACGGGCATCGCCAGCCGCTCGCGCAGCTTCCGCTCGATCTCGAAGCAGCGCGGTGCGGCGATGTCCTCCAGGTTGATCCCGCCAAAGGACGGCGAGATCGACGCCACGATGTCGACGATATCGTCGACATCCCGCGACATCAGGCAGATCGGGAAGGCCTCGACGCCGGCCAGCGACCGGAACAGGACTGCCTTGCCCTCCATGACCGGGAGGGACGCCTGCGGGCCGATGTCGCCGAGCCCGAGGACGGCCGAACCATCGGTGACGATCGCGACCAGGTTGCCCTTGCTGGTCAGGTTGGTGACTTCGCTCGGGTTGTCCCGGATGATCTGGGCCGGGATGTAAGCGGCCGGCGGGACATAGACCATGTTGAGGATGTGATGATCGCGAATCGGGAGCTTGCTCTCGATCTCCAGCACCCCGCCATGGCGCCGCCTCAGGTCGATCGCCTCCTCCTTGAATGTGCGCTGGTCGCCGTTTGTCCGGGGAGTGGCGGGCTGGAAGCGACCCTCGTAGACGAAGCGCCGGGTCCGGGCCGCGACCTCGGCCGGGTCGATCGCCCGGCCGGCCTCGCCGGTCTCGATCGCCGCTCGGGCGACCGCCTCGGCGATGGCCGGGGCGACGCGGAAGTCGAAGATCCGGGGGACGATGAAGTCGGCGTGGAGCTCGTCCGGGTGGACCATTCCGGCCAGCGCTTCGGCGGCGTACCGAAGCGTCCGGAGGCGGATGTTGCGAGCCCGGCTGTCGAGGAGGCCGCGGAAGACCCCAGGGAAGACGAGTGAGACGTCCATCTGGTTGGCGAAGTCGGAGCGGCCGGTCGCGATCACCCGCGCCCCGGCTGCCCGGGCGACGGCCGGCGTCACCTCCGGGTCCGGAACGGCCAGCGCGAAGACGATCGGATCCGGGGCCATGCTGGCGATCATCGCCTCGTCGACGATCCCGCCGGTGCTGAGGCCGATGAAGGCGTCGGCCTCCCTGAGCATCTCGGCCAGGTTGCCGCGCCGGTCGCCCTGATTGGTCTCCTTGGCGACGTAGGCCTTGGCCCAGTGCATCCGCTCGGACCGATAGCGGTGGATCGCCCCGGCCCGGTCGCAGACGATCACGTCGGTGAAGCCGGAGCGGACGAGCAGCCGGGCGACGCCGATCCCGGCCACGCCCGCGCCGCTGATGACGATACGGGTCGTCGCGGGCGTCCGGCTGGTCACCTTGAGCGCGTTGAGGAGCGCTCCGAGCACGAGGACGGCGGTGCCGTGGTGCTGGTTTGAGAAGACCGGGATATCAGCGGCCTTCTCCAGCTGGTCGGCGATGGTGAAGGCGGCGGGCGCCGCGATGTCGTCCAGGCAGAGAGCGCCGAAGGTCGGAGCGATCGCGACGCCGGCCTGGACGGCGCGGGCGACGTCGTGGCTCTCCAGGCAGATCGGGAAGGCGTCGATGCCGGCGAACGTCTTGAAGATGACGCTCTTGCCCTCTTCGATCGGCAGCGCCTCCATGCCGGTGCCGCCCTGCCGGCCGAACAGGTCGGAGCCGTCGGTGAGGATCGCGACGGTGTTGCCCCGGCAGGTCAGATCGTAGGAGGAGATCGGGTCCTGCTCGATCGCCAGGCAGGCCTCGGCGACGCCCGGGGTGTAGACGAGGGAGAGGACCGAGCGGTCCCTGATCGGGACCTTGCTCCGGACGCCGATCAGGCCTCGGAAGCGGCGACGGTAAGCCAGCCCCTCGGCGGCCGGATCGTCGATGGCAACGGCCTGGTCGACGGCGTCCTGTCCGGTGTCGATCGTCGGGACGGCTGGGTCCTCGTCCGCAGCCTCTTCCAGCGCCCCGACCGCTTCGAGCGCGTCGAGCTCGGCGTCGATCGCCGTGGGCGTTGGGGAATCGTCTGCCGACGTCCCGGCCAGACCGGTGCTGCCTGGCCGGTTGTCCTGATCAGCTTGCACGTGGAAAATCCTTGCCTGATACCTGGCTCATCACTAGACCGTAGCCTAGCAGGTCAGGGTCGGGCCGAAACCGTGATCATCGGGCTTGCCGGATGTCGAAGCCGGTCGAGACGAGCACCGACCGCGGCCGTCGACCATCGTGGCCGCTCACTAACCGGGTGTAAGTGGAACCGAATCTCTGCTATACTGTTCCGGTTGCGCCACATCGCTGGTGCCTTCCCCTCCTCAGCTCTCTGACTGCTGACCATGCCCCAGCTGGCATGGTGACCGGGTGGCACTTGCCCCATGGGAACCGCGACCAGCGGCGTCGCGAGCAGCGCTCAGCCCTTCTGTACGGCCCGGCGCTGATTGACCTCCACAGCGGGGGCTTCAAGTTCACCGCGCATCTCGCGTATGCCGCCGACCTCATCAGACTCAGCCCGTACCGGACCACGTCGCAACCGTTCAAGATCACCTGCGCGCGCGTGCCGTCTGCTGCCGGCTCTCAGGCGTTTGCCACGCCATGTAAAGGACATCTCATGCCCGCATCGCGGACAGCAACTCGGCGCGCGCCAGAAGCCGACGTGGAAGACACCACGACCCAGATGACCGACCTTCAGGTCGAGTCCGAGACGACTGACACGAGCAGCGATACGGACGCCGCCCAGCTCGACCTCGGCGGCAACGAGGTTCCCGTCGCTGACGGAGAGCCCACCGAGGCTCCCGCCGTCGCCGGAACCAGCGGGACGACCGAAGCCGTCACTCCAGCCGTGGAGGCTGAGGTCGCCGCTCCAGCCAAGAAGAAGCCCGCCAAGCCACGCGCCAGCCGGGCCAAGGTCAAGGAGCCGGTCGCCGAGGCCGTTGTGACCGGTGCCGACACCGACGCGATGACCGAGCAGCCGCTCGTCGTCGCCGATCCCGCTGACCCCAGGAGCGAGTCCGCGCTCGAGGCGGCAGACCTTCCTGTCGCGGAAACGGACCTGACCGCGACTATCTCCGACGCCCCTGTCCCCAAGGAGGCACCGGCTTCCGTGGCAGGTACCGACGCGGTTGCCGAGACCGTCGATCCGGTCGCCGCCGAGCCGGTCGCCGATGAGAAGGACGACCGCCAGCGCAGCCGCCCCGTCGCCGAGGCTCCTGTCTCGACGGTCGCCGGCGCCCGTGGCTCGACCGATACCACCGGGGAAGCCTACGCCCGCAACGCTGGGGACGGCTCCGATGAGCCGTCCGTCACCTTCGAGGACCTCGGCCTGACCGGCGCCCTGCTGACCTCCCTCAAGGAAGTCGGCTACGAGGTCCCGAGCCCGATCCAGGTCGCCACGATCCCCGATCTTCTCGCCGGCCGGGACGTGATCGCCCAGGCCCAGACCGGCTCCGGAAAGACGGCCGCCTTCGGTCTGCCGATCATCGAGTCGATCGACCCGCGTGACCGTCACGTCCAGGCGCTGATCCTCTGCCCGACGCGTGAACTGGCGATCCAGGTGGCCGAAGCCCTTCACAAGTATGGCAAGCACAAGGAAGTCCAGACGCTGCCGATCTATGGTGGACAGGCTTACGAGCGTCAGTTCCGCGGTCTACAGCGCGGCGTCCAGATCGTCGTCGGGACTCCGGGTCGCGTCATGGACCACATGCGCCGCGGCTCCCTGTCGCTGGAGCACGCCCGATACTTCGTCCTCGACGAGGCCGATGAGATGCTCGACATGGGCTTCATCGACGACGTCGACTGGATCCTCGGGCAGGTCCCCGGCGACCGCCAGATGTCGCTGTTCTCGGCCACGATGCCGCCCCGCATCGCCGATCTCGCCCGGACGCACATGAAGGATCCTGCCCGGATCACCGTCCGTGGCAAGGAAGTGACCGTCTCGACGATCACGCAGAGCGCCTACGAAGTTCCGCGCTCCCGCAAGGTCGATGTGCTCAATCGCATTCTGGACGCGGAAGAGCCCCAGAGCGCGATGATCTTCTGCCGCACCAAGAACGGCGTGGACGATCTCGGTGAGGCGCTGCTCGCCCGCGGCTACGCCGTCGAGACGCTCCACGGCGACCTCTCCCAGGCCCAGCGAGATCGCGTCATGCGGCGATTCCGGGCTGGTCAGGCCGAGATCCTGATCGCGACCGACGTCGCGGCCCGCGGTCTCGACATCCCCGATGTCAGTCACGTCATCAACTTCGACATCCCTGAGAGCACCGAGGCCTATGTCCATCGTGTTGGACGGACCGGCCGGGCGGGAAAGGCCGGTGAGGCGATCACCCTCGTCTCGCCCCGTGAGCTTCGCTGGCTTCGCCAGATCGAGCGCGCCACCAAGGGCAAGATCGATCTGCGCAAGCTGCCGACGCTGACCGACGTCGCCGATCGTCGCCGTGAGGCGATGAAGACGATCATCTCCGACACCCTCCGCGACGAGTCCAACTACGAACCCTATCTCGAGGTCGTCGAGCAACTTGCCGAGGACAACGACATGTCGGCGATCGCGGCGGCGGTGCTCAAGCTCTACGCCGACGAGACTGGCCGTGGCGCCATCGTCGACCAGGCTGAGGACGACCTGGCAACCTTCGGGACCGCACCGCGCGGCGCGCGCGGCGAGCAGGGCATGACCCGGCTCTTCCTGAACATTGGCCGGGCCCAGGGCATCCGCCCGCAGGACATCGTCGGTGCCATCGCCAACGAGGCCAACATTCCGGGCCGGAGCATCGGCGCGATCGACATCCTCGACGCCTCGACCTTTGTCGATGTGCCGACCGCCAGCGTCGACGTGGTCCTGCAGGCCATGTCGACCATCCGAATGAAGGGTCGCCCCGTTTCCGCCGAGGTCTCGAACGAGCCGCCCCGGACTGGTGAGCGTGGTGGCGCCGACTTCGGTGGCCGTCCCGACCGGGGCGAGCGTGGCCCAGGTGGCCGGAACTTCGGCAACGACCGCGGCCCACGGCAGTTCCGCGGTGGTTCGGGTGGCGGACCCAGTCGAGGCCCGGGTGGCGATCGTAACGACCGCGGTCCCCGTGACGGCCAGTTCGGCTTCGGCGGAAACGACCGCGGACCCCGCCGGTTCGACCGGGACGAGCGCGGACCCCGCCGCGACGATGGTCCCCGCGACGACCGTGGCCCGCGGCGCGATGACCGGGAGTTCGATCGCTCGGCCGGTCCCCGCCGGTTCGATCAGGCGGGCGGCCCGCGCCGCTTCGAACGCGACGGCGACAACGGAAGTGGACGGTCCTTCGACCGCCCCCGCCGCGACCCGCAGGGCCAGCAGCCCTACCGCCCGTTCAACCGGGACGAGAACGGCGCCAGCGGCGCCTGATCCAGCTGCTTGAGCCGCCGGAAACCAGGACCGAATGGGAGACTCCGGGATGGCGATGCCGTCCCGGAGTCTTGCGTTCACTCGAATGGCTGGCGCGGATGCACGATCATTGATGAAGAATCACCGATTCATCACAGACTCGCGGGGTGGCCGTCACACATTGCGGCGATGCTTGACCGGACAGGCGTCGTGCACTCGACGCTGAGCATCGGCGTGACGTTCCGAAGGCAGGAAGGGTTCGTGGCGGTTTCCGTCGGCCGGCTCATCAATGAAGTGATCGAAGAGTGGGATCGCGACTGGCGAAGCCCATTTCGCTGGCTGCTCGTCTCGCCCTTTCGCCGGCAGACGATCTGGAATCTGGCCTATCTCATCTTCAGCGTTCCGCTCGGGGCGATCTACTTTCTGTTCCTTGGCCTGTTCCTCTTCTTCGGCATCGCCCTCAGCGTCGCCATCGTCGGTATCCCGCTCTTTCTGATCGGCGTCGCGATCGCCCGCTGGGCCAACGGTGTCGAGCGGCACCTCGCCTGGCGCTGGATCGGAGTCGGGATCCCGGCACCGATCTCCTCGCAGGGCGAGCGCCTGATTAGCCGGATCGGCCGCTTTCTGCGCGATCCCGTCACCTGGACCAACATCCTCTTCCTGTTCCTCAAGCTGCCTTTCGGGCTCCTGATCTGCGCGGGGCTCTGGTGGATGGTCTCGGGGATCTGGTACCTGCTGATCCATCCGGTGCTTGTCACGGTCAGTCCGCTGTTTGGCGCGCAGAGCCCGCTGGAGAACCTCGCGACGTTTGGGCTGGGCCTCGTCCTGATCGTTCCGGGGATCCACGCGATCAACGGGATCGCCTTCATCTACGGCCGGTTTGCCCGGCTGATGCTCGGTCCGAGCGACGCGACGCTGCGGGTCGGCGTTTCCGAGGCCGAGGCGGCTCGGGAACGAATCAACGCCGCCCGAGCCGAGCAGAGCCGCCGCGAGCTGATGGTGAACGTCTCCCACGAACTCCGGACGCCCGTCGCGAGCATCCGGGGGCACGTCGAATCACTGATGATCGCGGCCGAGAACGCGGAGACCAAAGGCGACGAAGTGCCGGTCGACGATGTCCAGTTCGGCAACTACCTCGGCATCATTCACCGTGAGACCGAGCGTCTTGGCGCCCTCGTCGACGACCTGCTGGCGCTGGCCCGCTCGGAGGCCGGTGAGCTGAGCCTGACGCTCCGGGAGATCGACGCCGCCAGTGTCGTCCGGGAGGTTCACGAGACGCTGGCCCCGCTGGCCTGGCGGGATCGCAGCGTGACGGTCATCGCCGAGGACGTGGGCCGGCCGCCAGCGGTGATGGCCGATCGGGATCGGCTCGCTCAGGTCCTGCTCAACCTCGTCCGCAACGCCATCACCCACACCCACTCCGGCGGCATCGTCTCGATGACGGTCTCCGAGAACGGACCGGATGGACGTTTCGACCCCGGCCACCTGACGATCACCGTCGCCGACACCGGCGCCGGCATCGCCCAGGAGGATCTGGACCGGATCTTCGAGCGGTTCTACCGGGTCGACGCGTCCCGGAACCGGGCGTCCGGCGGGTTCGGCCTCGGCCTCTCCATTGTCAAGGATCTCGTCACGGCGATGGGCGGGACGATTTCGGCCGAGAGCAGCCTCGGTGAGGGCAGCCACTTCCACGTCCGCCTGCGCCGGTCACAGCCTGTCGATCGCGTCCCGGTCCTCGTCCCGACTCGACCCACCTCTCGTCCAATCACCGGAGGCCCTGTCCGATGACCCATATCCTCGTCGTGGAAGACGACGTCGACATCTGCAACCTGATCCGCTCCCATCTCGTTGAGGAGGGCTACACCGTCCGGCAGGCCTTCGATGGCCCATCCGCCCTCGTCGCCGTCGCCGAGGAGCGGATCGATCTCATCATCCTTGACTGGATGCTTCCCGGACTGGACGGCCTGACTGTCTGCCGGCGGATCCGCCAGAACCACCTCATGCCGATCATCATGTTGACGGCCCGCGGGGAGGAGATCGACCGGGTCGTCGGCCTGGAGGTCGGCGCGGACGACTACGTCACCAAGCCGTTCGGGATGCGGGAGCTGCTCGCCCGCGTCCGGGCGATTCTGCGGCGCACCGGGGCTTCGGCGCCGGCCGCGCCCGTCTCATCGGCCGTCGTCGCGTCGGCCGCCGACCCGAGCGTCGTTCCGCCGGGCGTGACGGCCTCCTCAACCGGTGCCGCGCTGATCCGGCACAGCGAACTCGTGATCGACCCCTCCGGCCGGACGGTGACGGTCGAGGGCGTCTCGGTCGACCTGACCCGACGGGAGTTCGACCTGCTCTCGATGCTGGCGAGTAATCCGGGCCGGGCCTTCAGCCGGGCCTATCTGCTGGAGCGGATCTGGGGCGATGAGATCGAGGTCTTCGATCGAACCGTCGATAGCCACGTCGTCCGGCTGCGGAAGAAGCTCGGCCCAGCGGGGCAGCGGATCGGAACGGTCTGGGGTGTCGGCTACCGGTTCGCTGCCTGATGGATGGCAAGCGTGACCAGCAGCCGGTTCCTGGGAGTGAGCACCGCCCGCCGTTCGTCCGGCCGGAATCCCATCCGGTTCAGCGGTTCGATACCCGGACCGGTCGGCCACTGGCGGTCGACGGCGCACCGGTGCCGATGCCCGTTCCGGGCGAAAGGCCGTTCCCAGTCCGGCGCCGGACCTTCGTTCGGGACCTGGTGCTGGTCAGTCTGCACCTGGCCGTCTACGTCGTGGTCATCGGCGGCATTGTCTTCTTCATCGGTGGATTCGGGGCCGGACCGATCGGCCTTGGGTACGACTCGTTCGACGCGATCTTCTGGCCGTCCTACGTCTGGGGCACGCTGATCGCCGCCCAGGCCGGAGCAACGGTCTTTCAGCGCCGCCGGTTCATGGGAGTGGTCCTCGGCGCGATGGCGTCGGTGCTGCTCGGGACATGGGTTCTCGATCAGATCGTCGAGTACCAGGTCACGGCGATCGTCTTCCGTAGTGTCGCGGTGGCCCTGATCGCCCTCGCCCTCGCCGTCAGCCTGCTTCGGCGCCCGCCGGCCTTCATGCTGGCGGAGGTCACGGTCGCTGCACCACGGCAATCGGAAGGGCCGGTGCTGGCGTCTTCGCGCCGATCGGGTCCGGGGACGTTTCCGAATGTCCTCCTCGGGTTGATCGCTCTCGTCTTCGTGCTGGCTGGTATCGCGAACGGTACTTACCGCGCCCTCGAAGTCCGGGGTTCTGGAGAGCCCGGGCGGCGGGAAGTGAGCGTGCCGCCGTTCGACGGCATCTCGGTGAGCGGCCCAGGGGAACTGCTCATCGTTTCCGGAGCCGAGCCCACGCTGACCATTTCCGGCGACGACAACCTGCTCGATTCGGTCGATGTCGCCAACCGGGACGGCGAACTGACGATCGACTTCGACCCCGCCGCCCGTGGCCGCACCCGGTTCGAGCGTCCGCTGCGCTATGTCGTCACGGCGCCGGCGCTTGGCGCCCTGACGCTTGGCGGACACGTCCAGGCGACGATCGATCCATCGGTCGCCGTTTCGTCGCTCCGGGTCGTCGCGGAAGACGATGCGACCCTGACGATCGATGGACTCGACGGCATGGCGTTGTCCGCCGCGGTCCGGGACCAAGCGACGGTGATCCTCTCTGGCCAGACCGGGTCCCTCGCGATCGCGGCAGACGACGATGCGGTCGTCGATGCCCAAGCGCTGTCCGTAACCGAAGCCTCGGTCACAGCCTGGTCCTCGGCCAGCGTGTCGCTCGGCGAGACCGGGACGCTGACCTACCAGCAGGCTGGCGTGGCACGGATCGCCTGCGTTCCGGGCACCGAGGTCCTGCCCGGATCGACGGGACAGACACCGCAATGCGTCGATCCCGATGGGGTCGACCGCATCGACCGACCGTACGACGATTCGACCCAGTGATCGTAGCGCTGGTGATGCGTGACGGTCAGCGGAACGTTAACTCCGCTCGACGCGAGGGCTGGCGGCCGGTCGGTACAATAGTCACGATGCGCCGGGCCGGAACTCTGGCAGGCCGCGTGCGGCAGAGCAGATAAGATTTGTGCATCATCCCCGGTCAGGCTGACCGATGACCCCGTGAACCCGGACCCAGACGTCCAGTTGGCAGGACGAAGCCGACCCCCAGATCGAGAAGGGACGAAACCGTGACCACCGCTGTCCAGACTTCCACTGAAACGCTCTCCATCAACGCCATCCGCATGCTTTCGGTCGATGCCGTCGAGGCCGCGAAGAACGGTCACCCCGGTCTCCCGCTCGGCGCCGCCGCAATGGCCTACGTCGTCTGGAACGATTACCTGAAGTTCAACCCGAAGGACCCGGCCTGGTTCGACAGGGACCGCTTCGTGCTCTCCGCCGGACACGGCTCGGCGCTGCTCTACTCACTCCTCCATCTCTACGGCTACGAGGTATCGATCGAGGACCTGCGTCAGTTCCGCGAGCTCGGAAGCATTACCCCCGGTCACCCGGAGCGCGGGATCACGCCGGGCGTCGAGCTGACGACCGGCCCGCTCGGCCAGGGCTTCGCCAACGGCGTCGGCTTCGCGATCGCCGAGGCGTTTCTTGCCGCGAAATTCAACCGCCCGGGCCACGAGGTCATCGACCATCACACCTATGGGATCGTCTCCGATGGCGACATCATGGAAGGTGTCGCCTTCGAAGCGGCCGCCATCGCCGGGCACCTCGAGCTCGGCAAGCTGATCTACCTCTATGACCAGAACCACATCAGCCTGGCTGGCTCGACAGACATCACCTTCACTGAGGATGTCGGCGCCCGCTTCCGAGCGATGGGCTGGCAGACGATCGACGTCGATGGGCTGGACCCGGAGGCCGTCCGGGCCGCGATCGAACGGGCGAGGGCCGAGACCTCGAAGCCGAGCCTGCTCCTCTGCCGCACGATCATCGGCTTCGGCTCCCCGAACAAGGCCAACACCTTCGGCGCCCACGGCAGCCCGCTCGGCCCCGAGGAGACGATCGCGACCAAGAAGGCGCTCGACTGGCCGACGGAACCAGCCTTCTACATCCCGGACGAGGTGACGGCCGCGATGGCCGATCACAGCCGTGATGGTGCCGCGAAGGAACAGGTCTGGCAGGACAAGTGGAACGCTTACCAGGCGGCCTTCCCGGACATCGCCGCTGATCTGGCCCTCGCGATTGCCGGCGAATTGCCAGTGGGATGGGATTCGGATCTCCCGACGTACGACGTCGGCAAGAAGGTTGCGACCCGAAAGGCATCCGGCGAGGTGATGGGAGCGCTCGGTCCGAAGCTTCCGACGCTGATCGGCGGTTCGGCCGACCTCAACTCCTCCACCAACACCGTCCTCAAGGGACAGGGGGACTTCCAGCCGCCGACCTTCGACAGCAGCCACGCCCAGGGTGGCGCAGGTGGAGGCTGGAATTACGCCGGCCAGAACATTCACTGGGGCGTTCGCGAGCACGGCATGGCGTCGGCCGTGAACGGTCTCGCCGCCCACGGCGGAACGCACCCGTTCGGCTCGACCTTCCTCGTCTTCTCCGACTACCTCCGGCCAGCCGTTCGCCTTGCGGCGCTCTCCCATTACAAGAGCATCTGGATCTTCACCCACGACAGTATCGCCGTCGGCGGCGACGGCCCGACCCACGAGCCAGTCGAGCAGGTCATGTCGCTCCGGGCGATCCCGCAGCTGACCGTCCTGCGGCCGGCCGACGCCAACGAGACGGTCGAGGCCTGGCGCCACGCGATCACCGCCCCGACGACGTCCGCCCTGATCCTCAGCCGCCAGGACCTGCCGGTCCTCGACCGAAGCCAGGCAAAGGGCAACGTCGAGCAGGGCGGCTACATCCTGCACGACAGCAACGGCGCCCCGGATGTCGTCCTGGTCGCGACCGGTTCGGAGGTCTCCCTTGCCGTAACGGCCGCGGACCTTCTCGCCGAGCACGGCGTCCAGGCTCGTGTCGTCAGCCTGCCGAGCTGGGAACTCTTCCAGGCCCAGGCCGCCGGCTACCGCGAGTCGGTCCTCGGGCCGATCGGCACGCCGCGCGTTACGGTCGAGGCCGGCACGACGCTTGGCTGGGCGAAGTACGCCGGCGATCGCGGTGCATCGGTCGGTGTCGACACCTTCGGTGCCTCCGGCCCCGGCGAGGAGGTCCTGAAGGCCTACGGTTTCACGACCGAACACGTCGCCGCCGTCGCGCTGTTCGTCCTCGGCAAGACCGAGCTTGCCAGGCAGGTCGACGAGACCTGGGGCGGCGAAGTCTCGGTCGGGCCGATTCATCCGAACGAAGGCCATTCGTAGACGCTGACTCCGTACTCGACCATATCCGAAGGGACGACAGGCCATGACCAAGATTCAGGATCTCTGGGACCAGCAGCACCAGAGCCTCTGGCTGGACGATATCAGCCGGACAATGCTTCAGACCGGCACGCTGCAGAAGCAGATCCAGCAGGACGGCATCCGCGGGATCACGAGCAACCCGACCATCTTCGAGAAGGCGATCGCCGCCGGTGACGCCTACAACGATCAGATCGCCGACCTGATCCGGGCCGGCAAGTCGTCCGGCGAGATCTTCGAGGCCGTCGAGGTCGACGACATCCGGAACGCCTGCGACCTGTTCGTCGACCTCTACAGGGCCAGCGGTGGCAATGACGGGTATGTCTCGATCGAAGTCGCTCCTGAGTTCGCCCGCGACACCGAGGGGACGATCGGCGAGGCGCGGCGGCTCTGGTCGAGCGTCGACCGCCCAAACCTGATGGTCAAGATCCCCGGCACCGCTGAGGGCGTTCCCGCCATCAGGCAATCGCTGGTCGCCGGTATCAGCATCAATGTGACGCTGCTCTTCTCGGTCGAGCGCTACGAGGAGGTTGCGCTCGCCTACGTCGAGGCGCTCGAGGAACGGCACGCGAAGGGCGAGTCGATCGAAACGCTCGCATCGGTCGCGTCGTTCTTCGTCAGCCGGGTCGACACGCTCGTCGATGGCAAGCTCGACGAGCGAATCGCCGCCGATTCTTCCGTCGCCGATCTGGCCGGGAGCCTGAAGGGCAGGATCGCCGTCGCCAACGCGAAGCTCGCCTACCAGAAGTTCCTCGAGATCTTCGAGAGCGACCGGTTCGCGCCGCTCCGGGCGGCCGGTGGCAACGTCCAGCGGCCGCTCTGGGCCAGTACCGGTACCAAGAACCCCGCCTACAGCGACGTGCTCTACGTCGAGACTCTGATCGGGCCGGACACCGTCAACACGATGCCCGCCAAGACGATTGACGCCTTCGTCGATCACGGCGTCATCGCCCGGACGGTCGATGCGGATGTCGCGGAAGCCCGGCGGGCGATCGCCGATCTGGCGAAGGTCGGTGTCGACCTCCATGCCGTCACCGCTCAGCTCGAGGATGAGGGTATTGCCTCCTTCGCCAAGTCGTTCGATTCGCTGATCGGTGGGGTCGAGGGCAAGCGCGCCGCCCTGGCCGAGACCGTCGCGTCCTAGCCAGAGGGAACTCAGCAGATGACCGCAACCCAGTCTTCGGGGCCCGACGTCGCCAGCGGCGATCTCGCCTATCTCGGTCTGGTCGGACTCGGTGTCATGGGCGAGAACCTTGCCCTCAACGTCGTTCGCAATGGCTTTCCGGTCACGGTCTTCAACCGGACGACCGCCACGACCGACGAGTTCCTCGCCCAGCACACCGACAAGACGAACCTGAGCGGCGAGCGCGACATCCCGTCATTCGTCGCCGCTCTGCGGACGCCCCGCCGGATCCTGCTGATGGTCAAGGCCGGGGCACCGGTCGATGCGGTCATCGCGCAGTTGGAGCCCTATCTCGATCCGGGCGACGTCATCATCGACGGCGGCAACTCGCTGTTCACCGACACGGACCGGCGCGCCGCCGAACTGGAGGCCAAGGGATTCCGCTTCATTGGCATGGGCGTCTCCGGCGGCGAGGAGGGCGCGCTCTACGGTCCCAGCCTGATGCCGGGCGGCCCGGCCGAGGGCTACGCCGAGCTCGAACCGATGCTGACCGCCATCTCCGCCAAGACCGAGGCGGGGCCGTGCGTCACCCACATTGGCCCCGGCGGCTCCGGTCACTACGTCAAGATGGTTCACAACGGCATCGAGTACGGCGACATGCAGCTCATTGCCGAGACCTACGACATCATGCGCCGGGCGATGGGCATGTCCGCTCCGGAGATGGCCGAGGTCTACCGGGACTGGAACGAGGGCAAGCTCGAGAGCTTCCTGATCGAGATCACCGCCAAGGTCCTCGACAAGATCGACCCTGAGACCGGCAAGCCGCTCGTCGACATCATTCTCGATGCCGCCGAGCAGAAAGGCACGGGACGCTGGACCAGCCAGAACGCGCTCGACCTCGGCACGCCGATCCCGACGATCGACGCCGCCGTCATGGCCCGATCCATGTCCAGCCGGAAGGAGGAGCGCGTCCGGGCCAGCCATCTCCTGCGCGGCCCCGAGCACGACCACGACGCCCCGACCGTCTTCGACGAGCACAAGCGTCGTGAATTGCTGGCGACGCTCGAGGACGCCCTCTACGTCGCCAAGGTCTCGTCCTATGCCCAGGGGCTGGCGATGCTCAGCGCGGCGTCGAAGACGTACAACTGGAACCTCAACCTGTCCGAGATCGCCCGGATCTGGAAGGGTGGCTGCATCATCCGGGCGAAACTGCTCGACCCGATCCGGATGGCCTTCGCCGACCGTGATGACCAGCCGGAGAACCTGCTCGTCGCGCCCCACATCGTCGAGACAATCAACAACGCCCTGCCGGCCCTCCGCCGCGCGGTCGTCACGGCCCGCGCCTACGGCATCCCGTGTCCGGCGATGAGCGCCGCGCTCGACTACGTCGATACCTATCGCACGGCACGACTTCCGGCCAACCTTGTGCAGGGGCAGCGGGACTTCTTCGGAGCCCACACGTATCGGCGGGTGGATCGAGAGGGCGTCTTCCACACCGAGTGGATGGAGCCGACCGGACCGGCGATCGAGAACAAGACCACGAATACCTGATCCGATCTGTCGCTGGAAACGTGTCAGCGACAGGTGCCCGTCGGGCTGGTTTCCTGGCCAGGACCCTAGTACCTTGTCATCTTCGATGCTTGGGAGACGGTCGCCTCGGCTCTCCCCCACACGGACGAGTCGCCGGCGAAGGGCCGCTCACGCTCAGAGGTTGAATCATGACCAGCACCCAGGCTCCAGCCCCGACGGTGGCCGACATCCTTCCAACACAGGGGTCCACCGGCGGCGGCCGGAACCTGTTCGATGACTTCGCTCCGATCGACAACCCGCTCCGCGCCGGGATGCATGCGGAACGGACGCCGGACCCATGTGTCATGGTCATCTTCGGTGTGACCGGCGATCTGACCGCCCGGAAGCTGATGCCCTCGCTCTGGGACCTCGCCATCGGTCATCCATTGCCTGAAGGCTTCTCGATCGTCGGAGTCTCCCGCCGGCCATGGAGCGACGACGACTTCCGCGAGGAGATGCGGGCCGCCGTCGTTCGCGGCGCCCGGACGCCGGTTACCGACGAGGCCTGGAAGCTGTTCAGTCAGGGCTTGTTCTACGTCCAGGGTGACTTCGCCGAGTCCCAGACGTACACCGACCTGGCCGCCCGGCTGGAGACGATCGACACCGAGCGCCGGACGCAGGGCAATCGTCTGTTCTACCTGGCGACATCGCCAACCTACTTTCCGGACATCATCGAGAACCTCGGCAGTTCCGGGATCGCCGAGCGGCGCGAGATCTACTCGGATCCGCGCGAGCGCTGGAACCGGGTCGTCGTCGAGAAGCCCTTCGGCCACGACGTCGAGAGCGCCCGCCAGTTGATCCAGGAGATGGCAACGGTTTTCAGCGAGCAGCAGATCTTCCGGATCGACCACTACCTCGGCAAGGAGACGGTTCAGAACGTGATGGCGTTTCGGTTCGCCAACATCCTGTTCGAGCCGGTCTTCAACCGCAGCTACGTCGAGCAGGTTCAGATCACCGCCGCCGAGTCGATCGGTGTCGAGGGGCGCGGCGGGTATTACGAGGACTCCGGCGCCCTTCGTGACATGGTCCAGAGCCACCTGCTCCAGTTGCTGACGGTCGTCGCGATGGAGCCGCCCGCCGTCTTCCGGGGGGACGAGGTCCGGGACGAGAAGGTCAAGGTCCTCCGTTCCGTCGTGCCGCCGATCGGTCCACAGGTTGAGCTCCGGGCGATCCGGGGTCAATATGGACCCGGCTTCATGGGCGGGCAGCAGGTCGAGGGCTACCTCGCCGAGCGCGGCGTCCGGCCGAACTCTCTGACCGAGACCTACGTCGCCCTGAAACTCGAGATCGACAACTGGCGCTGGGCCAATGTTCCTTTTTATCTGCGCACCGGCAAGCGTCTTCCCCGGCGAGTAACCGAGATAGCCATCACCTTCAAGAACGTGCCGCACCTGATGTTCCGCAATCTCGGCGACACCGCTCCGGACTCGAACGTCATCACGATGCGGATCCAGCCGGACGAGGGAATCGCGATCCGGTTCGCCGCCAAGGTGCCGGGTCCGACCAACCGGCTTCGGAATGTCCCGATGGATTTCTACTATGGCTCAACCTTCGGCGAGACGAGTCCGGACGCCTATGAGCGCCTGATCCTCGACGCCATGCTTGGTGACCCAACGCTGTTCCAGCGCCGTGACGAGGTCGAGACGGCCTGGGGCATCGTCCAGCCTGTGCTCGATGGCTGGGACGACGGGGTCTCGCCGACCCGGCTCTACGAGTCTGGCACCTGGGGTCCACCTGAAGCTGACGCGATGCTCCGCGAGGATGGTTACCAGTGGCGGCGTCCATAGCGATATCGGATCGTCCAACCCCGCAGCCGGCTGGCGATGACACTCGGTTCCCCGAGAGCTGTCCAGTCCTGTCGCTCGGCATTCGGCTCCGCAGTGTCGACCGAGGCAGCCGGGCAGGAACGATGAGCGAGACATGATCAGTTCGACGGATCGCCGTACCTCTTCCTCGATCGTTCGCGACCTGACGCCGTCCGAAACCTGGCGGGCTACCATCGTCGACGCCAACCGGATCAACTCCCGGCTGACCGGGCTCTGGCTCCGGCTCAACGGTCCCCGCCCTCGTCGGCTCAGCGGGATCAACCGCACCGTTGGTGAACTCGATCAGTCCGATCTGGCGACCGGGCCGGGCTCCTACGCCCGGACCAACACGACCAGTCTCCTGACCTGTGCCCGATCGGCGGCCCAGGCCGACCGGGCCACGGTGGCGATTGATAGTCTCCAGACGCATTACCCGACCCGGGCGATCACCGTCGCATCGGACCCCGCCCTGGACCGGCTCCCGCCCTCCACGGCCGTGGATGACGGTCCCCTGACCATTACGACGCGTCTCATTCCGGCCGATTCCGGTGGCCCGCACGTCGGGCACTTCGAGTCGGTGACCATAACCGGTGGTCCCCGGCGCCTGGGCAACCCGGCCAGCACCGCCGTTCCGCTCTGTGTGCCAGATCTTCCGATCGTGCTGTGGTGGCTGGGCGATCTCCAGTACGACCTCGGGATGTTCCGGGACCTCGCCGCGAGCAGCGACCGCGTGATCGTCGACTCCGCCGTCTTCGGCGACGTCGCCCGAGGGCTGATGAGCCTCTCCACCCTCGACGCCCAGCCAGGACGGAGTTCGACTGTGCTCGTCGACATGGCCTGGTCGCGCCTGCTCGACTGGCGGAACCTGATCGCCCAGTTCTACGATGCTCCGCCGCACCCGGATGCCCTGACGTCGGTCAATGCCGTCACGATCGAGTACGTTGTCGATCCGGCGCCGGGCCAGAGCGCCGGTCAGGCCAGCGCGATCCTGCTGGTCGGCTGGCTGGCCTCCCGGCTCGGCTGGCGACTCGATGGTGATGCGACCAGAACCTCAGCAGGGTTAAGGCTCGTCTTCACCTCCCGCCAACCCTTCCCGGTCGTGGTGCGACTCCAGCCGGTGGCACCACGGGCGTCGGCATCGGGTATCGCCAGCGTCGCCATTCTCTCGACTGGCGCGGCGACGAGTTCCTACCTCGTCGAGCAGTTCAATGAGCGCGAGCTCGTCACGACCTCGACAGTGCCGGGCCATCAACCCATGACCCGGCACGTCGTCGTCCAGGACAGCGGAGACTCGGCCCTCCTCGAGCGCGTGTTGCAGGGTCCGGGGCATGATTCGGTCTTCGCCGACGCACTCGCCACCGTCGCGACGGCCTTCGCGCGCCGCTGACATGAACTCGACGGTCGAATCGCCGAACGGGCGAACCGCCCTACCTGACAGGGAGTGCGCAATGAGTGTGACCGGGGTTCCAACCAGGACGATCGACTACGGACCGCGAGGGACGGTCCGGGTCTATGCCGACGGCGAGGCACTGGCTCAGGCCGCGGCCGCACTCCTGGCCGAGACGGTGGCGAGTGCGACTGGTCATGCCTACATCGCCCTCTCGGGGGGATCCACCCCAAAACGGATGGGGCAGCTGCTGGCCGGGCCGCCGTACCAGGAGACGATCCCGTGGCGGAACATCGAGTTCTTCTGGGGCGATGAGCGTTTCGTCCCGGAGGACAACCCGGAAAGTAACTCCGGTGAGGCACGCCGCACGTTCCTCGACACGGTCGACGTCGAGCCGAGCCGAATCAATCCGTTTCCGACCACGGTCCGCGACGCCGGCCTTGCCGCTGAGATGTACGCTACCCAGCTCAAAACGGTCTTCAACGAGACCGATGTCGCGCCGCGCTTCGATCTCGTCTTCCTTGGCATGGGTGACGACGGGCACACCCTGTCGCTCTTCCCCGGCACGGCCGCGATCCATGAAACGGAGCGCTTCGTCGTCGCCAACTATGTTCCGAAGCTCGACACCACCCGACTCACGCTGACCGCGCCGGTCGTCAACGCCGCTCAACGCGTCGCCTTCCTGGTCGGTGGCTCCGGCAAGGCCGAGACCCTTGCGAAGGTGCTGGACGGTCCGGTCGATGTCGATACCCTGCCGTCGCAGATCATCCGACCGACGGATGGCGAACTGCTCTGGCTGGTCGATGAGGCCGCCGCTACCGACCTCGCCCGCCAGTCGGCCGCGTCGAATGACCAGTAGTTCGGCCGTACCTCAACCGGATCCGGCCCTGACCGCCCTGGCTCAGGTGGCGGCTGATGAGGTCCAGGAGGGCATGCTCGTCGGCCTCGGGACTGGCTCGACGGCGGAGGCCCTGGTTCGGGAGCTCGGTCGGCGGGTCGCGGAGGGGTTGAGCATCGTCGGCGTCCCGACCAGCCAGCGCACCGCCGACCTGGCCCGTTCGATCGGGATCCGAGTTCGGACCCTCGACGACGTGCTGGATTCCGGCGACACCATTCAGGTCGGACTGGATGGTGCTGACGAGATCGACCCGGCGCTCAACGCGACAAAGGGGCGGGGTGGGGCGCTGCTGTTCGAGAAACTCGTCGCCCTGTCCTGCGCGCGATTCGTTCTGATCGCCGGCGAGGCCAAACTGGTCACGCGACTGGGGAGCCGGATGCCACTGCCAGTGGAAGTCGTCGCACTGGGGTGGGCGGGAACGCTGGCCCGTCTCGAAGCCCTTGGTCTCCACCCGCGCCTGCGACTGACCGCCGGGGTCGCGGATGTGTCGTCCACTTCGTACCGTACCGACAGTCAGAACCTGATCATCGACTGCGCGACCGGTCCGCTGGCCGAGCCGGCTGCCACGGCGCTGGCCATCAAAACGACCACGGGCGTCGTCGATCATGGTCTGTTCCTCGGAATCGCTCACGCCGCCTACGTCGCCGGTGGCGATGGGACGGTCCGTCAACTCGATCCCGCCGTGGCGCGTTGATTGCGCGCTTTTGGTTCCAGACGGCATGTCATGTCCGGTCAATCGAAATCCATCCAATCGAAAGAGGGTCTGCGCAGTGAAGGCATCCTGGAACGGCAAGACGATCGCCGAGAGTGACGAGACGGTCGTCGTCGAAGGCAACCATTATTTTCCGCTGACCACGCTCGACCCGTCGGTCATCGTCGAGAGTGGAACGCATAGCACCTGTCCCTGGAAGGGCGAGGCGAGTTACTACTCGATCTCGGTCGACGGGAAGACCAATGAGGACGCCGCCTGGTACTACCCGGCCCCCAAGCCAGAGGCTGCCCAGATCAAGGATCATGTCGCGTTCTGGCACGGCGTCGTCGTCGCATAAAGACTCATCCGCGAGGCCCGTCAGCTGGACCGGGATGGGGTCGAAAGGGGTCGGGTCGCCGTGGGTTCATCGTTTCGCCTGGGTATCTTCCGGGGCATCCCGATCTTCCTGCACTGGAGCCTCGCGATCATCTTCGTCCTGCTGGCATGGTCAATCGCGTCGGGCTTGTCGCCTGAGGCCTATCCGGACCTCGGTCCCGGAGCGCAGTGGCTGATCGGAGCCGTCACCGCCGCCCTCTACATCGCCTCGATCCTGGCTCATGAGTTCGGTCATGCGATCGTCGCCCAGCGCCTCGGGGTTGAGGTCAAGCGGATCACGCTCCTCGTCTTCGGCGGAATCGCGGAACTCGGTAGCGAGTCGGACACCGCGAAGTCCGAACTGCGGATCGCCGCGGCCGGACCGGCCGTCAGCTTCGTGCTCGCCGTCGCCTTTCTGCTGCTCGGGCTGCTGGCGACGGCGGTCGACCAGCCGGTCATTCAGGCACCGCTAATTTACCTCGGCGTCGCGAATCTCCTTTTGGCCCTCTTCAATCTCATTCCGGGCTACCCCCTGGATGGCGGCCGGATCCTGCGGGCCGCCGTCTGGCAGCGCACCGGCAGCAAGGATCGGGCGAACGTCCGCGCCGCCCAGAGTGGCCAGATCGTCGGCTTCGTGCTCTTCACGATCGCCGTCCTTCTGATCCTCCAGGGTCAATTCCTTCCTGGACTTTGGCTGCTGGCGATCGGCTGGTTCATCCAGGGAAACTCGGGTCTCGTCGGCGCCCAATCCGGGATGAACGCCCTCCTCAATGACGTGACGACGCACCAGGCGATGGATGACCATATTCAGATGGTGTCCAGCCGGCAGATGATTCGTCAGATCGTCGACGAGCGCGTGCTTGGGATGGGTGAGCGGTTCTTCGTCGTTACGGATGACGGCGTCCCTCGCGGAATCCTGAGCCTGACGGACATCGTCCGGACGCCGAGGGAGCGCTGGGACTGGGTTCCCGCCAACCAGGCGATGGTGCCCTGGACGCGGGTTGTGGCCGTCGGCCCCGATACCCCGCTTACCGAGGCACTCCAGGTGATGACGGAGCGTGGCGTTTCGCAGGTTCCGGTGGTTCGCGACGGGCGTCCGGTGGGCGTCCTCTCCCGTGCGATGATCATCGACAATCTCCGGCTGCGGGCCGAGCTGAAGACCGGCGTCGACCGAGTCGCTCTCCAGCGCCAACGCGCGGGGGCGTCAAAGTAGTCGTCGATATCGGCAGGATCGATGGCCAAACCAATCGGGCTGGAGCGGTCAAGTTGCGGTCAACTCGAGGGAGTTGCCTTGCGGTCGGTCACAATGATCGGCGAGAAGGATCCGGTCCAGTGGGTCGAGCGTCCAGAGAGTGAGCATGCCGGTGCGGCTGGCTATCGAGCCGCCTCGGTCGCTCCCGGATCGACGACACTCCCGTTCTCGGGCGGACTGGCACTGGCCGGTTCGTCGGCGACCAGCGGGAAGTTCGCCAGGACGTCACGGTACAGGTTCAACCCTTTGATGAATCCGTCCCGCTCCTCTGGAGTCATCTGCGCGAAGACGTCGGATATCTGGTTGATCCGCATCTCCCGGACCGACGCCGCGATGTCGCGAGCCTCGCTCGTCAGGTCGAGGATGACTTGCCGCCGGTCGATCCTGCTGTGTTTGCGCGTGATGTAGCTGAGCTCGACCAGCTTGTCGACGCTCTCACTGGCCGCGCCCATCGAGATATTCAGCGCGTTGGCGACCGTCCCAACCGAGCAGGGCGCGTGACGCATGAGGGCGATGAGCAGGCGCACCTGCCCGGTCGTCACGCCGTTGAAGTGTCGCTGTCTAAGGATTCGGCGTTGGTAGGCCTGCCAGAGATCGGGCAGTGCATAGAGCACCTGTTCGATGCGAACGGCGTCGTCGGCCGTGATGTCGCGCCCACTCGAGTTCTCCGCCTGGACCTCGACGGACTGCGTGTCGTAGGGCATCTGTCCTGCCTGTTCGGATTCGACTGTGATGCGAATCGTAACGATTTCGAAAGTGTACTGGTAACCTAACCGTGCGACAACCAGGACATAGGAGAAAACCGAACGACCAGATCGGTGACTCATTAGGTCGTTCGACAAAAGACGACCCTCCCTCGCCGCTCCAGCGGGGGTCGTTCGCACGGGGTTGCGGTCGGGTCCAGCTCGGCCGTTTCAGACTGTCACGTCGGGCCGAAACGTCAGTCCGGCAGCATTCCCTGGGCATTGAGCAGTTCGGCGTTGAGGATACTGGCACCGGCGGCACCGCGCAGCGTGTTGTGGCCCAGGACCACGAACTTGATTCCCATTAGGGGACAGACCCGAACCCGACCGACGACCGACGCCATGCCGCCCTCCACCTCGCGGTCGAGCACCGGCTGGGGCCGGTTCTGCTCACGGCGAACGACGATCGGGCGGCGTGGAGCGGACGGGAGGCCGAGCAGCTGCGGCGCGGCCTGGAACCGCTCCATCGCGTCGATCACATCGTCGGGTGTCGCGGCGATCCGGAGCCGCATGTTGACGCTCTCGGTGTGTCCGTCCCGTACGGCGACCCGCGTGCAGGTCGTGCTCAGGGTGAAGTCCGCGTCGATGAACTGGCCGTCCCGGTACTGACCGAGCATCTTGCGCGGCTCGGTCTCCAGTTTCTCCTCCTCGTTGCCGATGAAGGGGACGACGTTGTCGATCATGTCCATCGATGGGACACCCGGATACCCCGCTCCCGAGACAGCCTGGAGCGTCGTGACCATGACCGCCTCGAGGCCAAAGGCGGCGTGGACCGGTTTCAGCGCCAGCGTCAGATGGATCGCCGAGCAGTTGGCGTTGGCGACGATGAAGCCGGACCAGTCGCGCCGGGCCTGCTGATGGGCGATCGCCGCGGCATGGTCCGGATTGACCTCGGCGATCATCAGCGGGACGTCGGGTTCCATCCGGTGCGTGCTGGTGTTGGTCAGGACAGCGTGGCCGTCCCGCGCCATGCGCTGCTCGATCGCCCCGGCGACCTCTCCAGGCAGGGCCGAGAAGACGACCGGGCTGTCGAGGTTGTCGTCGTAGCTCCGGACGGTGAGATCCCGGACCGAATCCGGCATCTCGGCATCGACCCGCCAGTCGGCTGCTTCGCGGTAGGGTCGCCCCGCGCTGCGTTCGGAGGCGACCAGCTCGGTCGGCCGGAACCATGGGTGCCGGTCCAGCAGTTGGACGAAGCGCTGGCCGACGTTGCCCGTCGCTCCGAGGACCGCGCACGGGATGCGTTGATCTGTCATCACTGATTCTCCTGACCCCGCGACGGGGCATCTGAGTCGTCATTGAAGCGGCGGCAACGGCGCTCAGCCGACGCGGATTGGTTCGTCCAGCGGGGAGCCGCGGCGCCGGCGGCGCTGCTGCGTATGGACCGGCGCCGGGATCGTGGCTTCGACCAGTTCCCGGTGCAGTGCCACCACCGCCGCCTGGGCGGTCGCCTCGGGGACGGCCGCGACGAGGGCGACGTTGGCGTCCTGCTGATTGAGTGCCAGGACGGGGATCCCTTCCCGTTCCAGCGTGCCGAGCATCTTGCCGATCGTGGCCGGCTGCCCGGCGGCTCCTGCTCCGACCGCGGCGACGAGCGCGACGTCCTCGGTGCAGTTGACCTCGGCCTCGAACTCCTCGACGACCGTCTGGATCCGGGCCCGGAGCCGCTCGCAACCGCCGGTCACCTGGTCGACGAGATAGGTCATCCGCCGCCGCGACGATGCCTGGGCGGCGAAGGCGACCTCGGCTCCGTCGGCGTGGAGGGTCGTGAAGACGCCGGCCGCGGCACCGGCCAGATCCTCCATCTCCTGAACGTCGATCGTCAGGAGGAGCAGCCCCTTGAGCGCCGTCACCGCCTTGATCCCGTCGCCGAGCGGCTCGCGCGTGACGACGGTTCCGGGCTTGTCCGCCTCGTAGGTCGACAGGATCCGGACCGGGATGTTCCGGGCGACCGCCGGCCTGATCGTCCGGGGGTGGAGGACCCTGGCGCCGAAGTGAGCGAGCTCCTGCGCCTCCTCGTAGCTGATCTGCGGGACGACGCGGGCCTGGGCGACCTGACGGGGATCGGCGCTGAGGACGCCGGGTACGTCGGTCCAGATCTGGACCTCGTCGGCGTCGAGCGCCGCCCCCAGGATCGTCGCGCTGTAGTCGGAGCCGCCGCGACCGAGCGTCGTCGTCGAGCCATCCGGGGCATGGCCGATGAAGCCGGTCACGACGACCGTCCGGCCGCGGTCGAGCAGGGGGCGGATGATCGCCTGGGCGTTGGCGCGGGTCCGGGCGCGGTCGAGCCGGGCACCGCCGTAGCGGTCATCGGTCCCGACCACCGTGTCGGCGAAGACATGGTCGGCCGGTACTCCCCGGTCGCGCAGCGTCGCCGCCATCAGCACGCTCATCGACTTCTCGCCAAACGAGACGATTCGGTCGGAGTGCCGACTACTGAGCTCGCCAGCCTGGACGATCTCCATGAGCGTCACGTCCAGCTGGGCATGGAGCTGGTCGATCGTGACCCCGGTTCCGTCGCGCTCCTGCTCCTTGGACAGACCGTGGAGGACCTCGCCGTGGATCTCATGGATCGTGGCCACGGCCCGGCCCGATGACCGGACGCTCCCAGCGGCGGCGGCCCGGGCGGCGTCCAGCAGCAGGTTCGTCACCCCGCTGGCGGCCGAGACGACGATGACGCGCGGCGCGGCCTGCGTGACGACGATCCGAGCCGATTCCCGAACCCGCTCCGCATTGGCGACGGAGGTCCCGCCGAACTTGAGCACGATCATCGCGGTCACCCCTCGTCTCGGCCGGGTTCGACGCCGTTCGAATACCCGTCGTGCCCGCGATCATACGTCGTCATGGCAGTCGCCTCGCTGTTGCCTGAACCTGGACAATGACGATCATGGGACAAACGGAAAGGCGGGGGCTTGTCGCCTCCCGCCTGCTCGTCGTCTCTCAGTTGGTTGCGCCCCGCTCGCTACCTTCTGAAGACCACGACCGCAGGCTCGGTAATCCCGATCCGGGTTGTGCTCATCATGGTGGTAGTCCCGGTCGTCGTCATTCGGAAGGACACACCGAAACCATTGCCATCCGGCGTCTCGATCGTCATCTCCGGCTGGCTCGGACGTCCGGGTCGGTGTCTCATGGTTGGATCATAGCGTCCTGTCAGGTCTTCCGCAACCGCGGACGAACGAAACACGATCCCATCCGGGCGCACCGGCGCGTCGGAGTGATCCTGGACTTAGCCCTTCGTCGCGCCCTCCGTCAGGCCGCGGATGAAGTAGCGCTGGAGGAAGACGAAGACCAGCATGATCGGGACGAGCGTAACGACGGCGCCAGCAGCCATGATCTGGTAGAGGGTCTGGTACTGCTTGGAGTACTGGATCAGCGCGATCGTCAGCGTCTGGAAATTGGGCAGCGGGGCAAGGTAGACCAGAGGCACCAGGTAGGCGTTCCAGATCCCCATGAAGGTCAGCAGCGTCACCGTCGCGAGGGCGGGCCGAATCAGTGGAAAGGCGATCCGCCAGTAGGCGCCGAAGTAGCTCTCGCCGTCGATCTCCGCCGCGTCGAACAGATCGCGGGGAATCGTCAGGAAGTGGCTGAGGAGCAGGTAGATGTTGAAGACCTGCGCTCCGGCGGTCATCACGAGAACGACGGCGATGAGGCTCTTCCAGTCGCCGATCAGATGGAGCGACCGGTTGACGTAGAACGTTGGGATGATCAGCATCTCGCCGGGGATAAGCAGCGTCGTGACCAGCGCCAGCATGATGACCCGGCGGCCGGGGAAGTCGGACCGTGAGACGGCGTAGGCGGTCATCGAGGTGGTGATGATCGTCAGAAACAGGCAGACGGCCGTGATCAGAATCGTGTTCATCGCCGCCCGTGGGAGGTTGGCGGCGTTCCAGATGTCGCTGTAGTTGGACCACTGCGGGTCCGACACCCAAAGCGACGTTCCGGCGGCGAAGACCCCTCGCGCGGTGCGGAGCGACGTCGCCAGCATCCAGATGAAGGGGTAGACGCAGATGCCCATGTAGAGCGCCAGGATCAGGTACCGGCCCATCAGCCAGCCGCGCTTGAGGGTCGTGACCAGGACCGAATCGCCCGAGGCCGGGACGACATAGTCGCTTGGAGCGGATCGGCGTTCACTGATGGTTGCCATGGCGGCTACTCCCGGTCCTGGAGACGATTGATCCACTGCTGGACCAGGATGAATGCGAAGATGACCAGGCCGAGCCCGATCGCGATCGACGAGCCGTAGCCGACGGCCGGTGTCGTCTGGGAGCCACCCAGGCCGCCGCCGCCGAAGGACGTGTAGCGGAACATGTACAGCACCATCGTGGTCGTGCTGAAGTTCGGCCCACCGCCGGTCATGACGGCGAAGATGTCGAACACCTTGAGCGACCCGGACAGACTCAGGGTGATGATGACCGCCGTCAGGGGGCGGATCGTCGGGACGGTGATGTTGCGGAACCGCTGCCAGGCGCCGGCGCCGTCGACCATGGCGGCGTCGTAGAGATCGCGCGGTACGGTCTGGAGGGCAGCCAGGAAGAAGACCATGTTGATCCCGAGATCATGCCAGATCGCCACGCCCGTCACCGTCCAGAAGGCCGTGTCCCGTTCGCCCAGCCAGGCGATCGGGCGGTCCAGCCAGCCGAGATTGACGAGCGCGGTGTTGAACGGGCCGCCGAGCGGCGAGAAGAAGAAGGTGAAGGCAAGCGAGACCACCGCGATGCTGGTGACGACGGGCAGGAACGCGATCGTCCGGAAGACGGTCAGGCCGCGCAGACCCGAGTTGAGGACGAGGGCGATCAGGAGCGCGAGTGGAAGCTCGATCAGGATCTTGAGGACGGCGTAGAGGACCGTGTTGCGGACGGCCCGCCACCAGATCTCGTCGTGGAACAGGCGCTGATAGTTGTCGCTCCCGGTAAAGTCCGCGCTGAGGACGCTGCCGATCCCGTCCCAGTTGAGCATCGACGTGTAGATCACGAAGATGATCGGGAAGAGCATGAAGACGAGGAACAGGACGATCGTCGGAGCGCACATCAGGTAGGCGGGCACGAAGCGGCGGAAGCTGCCGGGGCGCTGGCTGTTTCCCAGACCGGGACCGGTCGCCGCGAACGGTGGTGTCTGGACCTGGGTTGTCTGGACCATCGTCTTCCTCTCGACCGGTGACAGGCGATCACAAGCGCCGAGCAGTCGGCCCGACCGAGATCGAGCCGACGACAGGAGCCAGGCGCTACCGCCTGGCTCCTGTCCCGTCGTGACCGGGCTGACCGGATCAGGCGGTTGGTGTCGCGGCGGAAACGGAGGGGTCCCAGTCCGGAATCGTGTAGTCGGCCGCGACGAGCGTCCCGTCGGCGATGGCGGCATCGAGGGCCGCATTGTAGCGGGTCGTCAGATCCGCGAGGATCGTGTCGAAGCTCCCGGCGCCCTCATCGAAGGCCTGCTGGAAGGTGGTCTGGTAGTCCGGGGTCTGTGTCGGCAGCTCCGGCTCGACCGGGACGATGATGTCGTTCGCGGTCGGGGCCAGCAGGGCGACGCCGCGGACCGACGAGACACCGGTGTTGGCGGCGGCGACGCCCATCACGCCCATACCCTTCTCGTACATGGTGGTCATGGTCGGAGTGGAGTAGAAGAACTGCATCACCTGCCAGGCCGCTTCCTTGTTCTGGCTGGCGGCGCTGACCGTATAGCGGTCGCCGATGCCCTGCTGAAAGCGGCCAACCAGTCCGGTGTCCGGGACCGGCAGCTCAGCGGTCTCCCAGTCCTCAGTGGACTGGAACTGGTCGTTGAAGACGCCGGGGTTCCAGGAGCCGCCGATGATCATGCCGGCGGTCCCGAAGGAGAACTGCTGGCGGGCGTCGTCGTCGGTCAGGGTGTGAATCCCGGGTGTGATGCTGCCGTCGGCCTGCATGTCGACCAGCAGCTGGAGGGCCTGCCTGATGCCCTCGGAGTTGAAGTCGTAGCGACCGGTCCGCCAGTCGAAGTAGTAGGCGCCGGTGCCCATCGCCGGGATGGCGGCGTTCATCCACCAGACCCAGGGGAACTTGTCGCCCAGGATCAGCCCATAGGTGCCGGGGACGTTGTCGGTAATCTGCTTGGCGAAGGTCCTGAACTCGGTGTGGTTCGCGGGCGGGTGAGCGGGATCGAGCCCGGCCTCCTCGAAGATGCGTTTGTTGTAGTAGAGCCGCATCGTCTGGGCGTACATCGGCAGCCCGTACTTTTGCTCGCCCCAGATGCCGCGGTTGGCAACGAAGGCGCCCGGCAGGAACGACGCCTCGATGTCCGGATTGGCGGCCAGCCAGGCGTCGGCGGGCTCGGGCCAGCCGGCGGCGACCTCCTGCCGCGGGGCGTTCATGTTGTAGATGTCCGGGGCGCTGCCGGACTCGAACGCCAGCTTGAGCTGGTCGGCGTACTCGTCGGCGAAGATGTTCATCGTGACATTGATCCGCCGGCCATCCGGCATCAGTGAGGCGTCGCTGGCGGCGAACTCGGCGAACAGCGCCTCCTTGACCGCGCGGTCGTGCCGCTGGTTGGACATCCAGCTGACGTTGACGGTTTCCTGAGCCGAAGCGCGGTGAATGGCGGGGGCCTTGCCGGCGACGGCGGCCGCACCGGCGATGGCGGCCGTCCCCTTCAGGACAGAGCGGCGGGAAACGCGGGAGGTGGACGAACCATCAGTCTGCATCGACATCTCCAGATCACGCCGTGACGTGTCAGGCCGCGCACTCCATTGCACGCGGTACATGCCCGGACACGGGGCGGTGAACCGGATAGTACGGACTGGGCGCGTGAGTGTCAATTACGGTTACAAATGGTCTGCATGGTGAACCTTCATGTCGGATGAATAACCTACTCCTCAAAGAGAAGGTTTAGCGTTTACGATCTCGCGGCATGAATCTGACCTCGAAGGGTCCTGGCATGACTACGAGCCCGATTGACCCGCTTCCGGGCCGTCTCCGGTCGCACGCCTAACCGCGCACCAAGCCCATCCCCAGTGTAGCCAGCGTAGTCATGGAGCAGAAGCACCTGTCGATCCGCTGCCGAAAGTGCCGCCAGGGTGTCTTCGATCTCGACGGTGTCGATCAACCAGTCCTCGAAGGGTTCGCACGGGGCATCGTAGACGCGATTGCTCATTGCCTCGCTGGCGTCGGCACTCACACTGGGATGACGAGCGACCGACCGGAAGTAAGCCTTGAGGGTGTTGAAGGCGATCCGGAACAGCCACGGCCGGGTGGCGGTTACGTCCCGGAGCGACCCGCGATTCGTCCAGGCGGCGAGGATGGTGTCCTGCGCGAGGTCGTCGGCGACTTCGAGGTTCCGGCATCGACCTCGCAGCCACGAGCGCACGACTGGATACGCTTCATCCAGCATCAACGAAAGCGCGCCATCAATGTTCTGTCCGGCCGCGTCGTTGGCCCGCCGAGCTTCAGTGCTCACGATCGCCATCTCTGGATCCTTCCCTCGCCGGTGCATACCACCGCTCACCGTTGAACGGTGTGTTTTACCCAGCGTATCGAATAGCTGACCGTTGTCAAGCAGTACTTTCGGGTCCACCTGGATGGGTCGATGTGCAGCCGAAACACCTCTGTCCCGTTCTCGGCGTTATGAGCATCTCTATAGGTGCTAGCGAGAAACCGGAGGCTCCACGGAATGACCAGTCGCTCAGACAACCAATGGAGGGATGACACCATGCTTGGTCGATTTCGCTCGCTCAATCTCCTGACACTTGTTGCGATCGTCCTCGCGCTTGGGGCACTGATCCCAGCGTCAGCGCTCGCCACGCGCAGCTACATTGGTAACAGCTACTCCTCGGACCTCTATGGGTTCACGGAGATCATCATGTGCGACAACGACGCCGACGGTCATCCTGAGTACGCCGAGTATGTGACGAACGGCGGCGGAACGTCGCGCCTGGACGATGGCAACGGCTCTCAGGGTGGTTGCGGAGTTCAGGACCTCTCAGCCCCAATGCGGCAGCACCGGGCATGTCGCGGGATCGTCGGCAATGATCCTTGTGGGGCACCGGTTTACCGTCCATAGGTTTGTCGACTACGTGTCGGCAACACCCTCGCTCGGCACCGGCCCCTTCTCAATGGGGCCGGTGCCGTACTTTCGCGATGGACCGCTCTCTAAAGGCTGGAGGTGACCCCTGTATTCATTGTTGGGGACGGATCTTCATATTCGAATCGGACCAAGAACCTTGCTCGACAGCGCTCGAATCGCGGTGGAACCGGGCGAGATAGTCGCGGTGATGGGGCTGTCCGGCTCGGGAAAGACCACGCTGCTCAACTGCCTGGCTGGGATTTCGTTGCCGGATCGGGGATCAATCGTCATCGGTGACACTGATATCGCGCGAATCAGCTCCTCAGCCCGTGCGGCTTTCAGGCTTCGGCACATCGGGATGATCTTCCAGTTCGGCGAACTCTTGCCCGAACTCTCGGTCCTGGAAAACGTCTCGCTGCTCTTGCGGCTTCAAAGGATAAGGAAGGCTGAAGCCGAACGGCGGGGTTGGACGCTGCTGGAGACACTCGGTCTTGGGGATCGATTGTCGGCGTTCCCGGATGAGTTGTCGGGAGGCGAACGTCAGCGGGTTTCCGTAGCGCGAGCCCTATCGACCAATCCGACGCTCGTTCTGGCTGACGAACCGACCGGCGCGCTCGATGAGGCGAACGCACTGATCCTGATCGAGCTGCTGCGTGAACGGGCCCGGTCGTCCGGCGTCGGGGTCATGATTGCGACCCACGATCCGCTCGTTGCTGGTCGAGTCGATCGGGTCCTGCGCTTCCAGGAGGAACGGCTCGTCGAGATCCGGCATCCGGCCCTGGTTCCGATCGACGATCGGCGGCGCGCATGATCGCCCGACTTGCCATCCTGCTCGCCCTGAGTCGTCGTCCGGAACATCGATGGCGACGGATCGCCGTGATTGTGGCATCGGCCGTTTCAGCCGGGTTGGTGCTGTTCGCGGTGAGCTTTCTTGCGGCAATCGGTCACCAGGAGGACCGGTTGAATGCTCGGACCGCATACATCGCCGATCAGGCCTTGCCCTCGGATCTCCTGCTCGTGGCTCGTGGGAGCATCTTTTCGGGAGAGGGCTTCGTCCCGATCATGTGGATCGCGCCGTCGAGCGCCAGTAGTCCGGTCTTGCCTCCAGGGATGGCGACGTTGCCGGAACCGGGCGGTGCCGTCGTGTCGCCGGCCCTCGCCCGGGCGATCGAGCGTGATCCCGACCTGGCACCGCGTTTCCCCCACTTTAGCGAACTGGGTTCCGCGGGCATCATGGGCCGCAACGAGTTGATCGCGTGGGTGCGGCCGATCGATCCTGTCGATCCAGCGACCATTTCCGTGCGAATCAGCGGGTTCGGTGAACCTTCGAAAGGTCAGCCGTACGAGAACTTCGCCGTTGAGACGCTCCCGAACGAGAATGAGGCTATCGTCGGCTCACTTGGCTTCGTGGTCATTCCCGCCGCGCTGCTCCTGTTCCTCGGACTGACGGCCGCCTCATCCCTGCGCGCGGAACGAATCGCGACGCTCAGACTGCTCGGAGCGAGCCGGGCGTGGACGAGGCGGCTGATCCTGGCTGAGACGCTGGCCCTTGCCGTACCACCGTTCATCCTCGTGATCACGCTCTGGGCGGGTGTCGATGACTCGATCCCAAGGTTCCCGATCATCGACAACCAGCTCGTCGCGGGCGATACGGATCTGTCGGTCCTGGCCCTTGGTCTGGTGGGGGCCGGGCTGATCGCCGCTGTCGTCGCGATGGTGTTGCTTCAAAACGGCCTTTCGCTCCTGCGTCGCAAGCGAGAGGTACGCTCGGCTCGCGCGTTCAGCTTGCGGACCGTCGGGCCAATCCTGCTCGTCATTCCAGTTACCGTGACGGTCATTTCGGCGACCAATCGCAATCTGAACGCGTTCTACCTTGGACTCCTTGCGACGGTCGTGCTGATCCCCATCGTCCTGCCACGCATCATCCAGCCGATCGGCGCCGCAATCGCGGAAAGTGGTCCGGTCCCTTCGCTGCTCGCCGGGCGACGTCTCGTGGCAAGTGCCGCGAGGATCGGCCGGCCATTCACCGTGCTGGCGTCGGTGGCGATCATCGTCAGCGTTTCATACGGCTACCTGCAGGAAGTCAATGGCGCAGCGTCCTACCTGGTCGAGCAGGGTGATGGGCCGAGCTCCGTGTTGGTCACGTTCAGATCCACCACATCGGCCGATATTGATATGCTCGCTACCGACGTTGCCCCGAACGGCGTGTTCCCGCTCGACTCGTCCGTTGAACGCGAATCGGAGTCGAATCAGATCACTGGCGTGGCGACGGTGATCGGCGGAGATTGCACAGCGATCGCCGGATCGCTCGGGATTCAGCCCGACCCCTGCGACCCAGAGCAGCCAGCTGTCATCCCGGATCTTCTGAAACAGCGGTTGATGCTGGCTGGGGTAACGTCGCCGGTCATCGCGGACCCGGAGCTGGCGATTGACAGCTCCACAATCGTTCGGCAGGTCGTCGTCCTGAGCAATGGGGCCGAGGACGAGCTCCGGGCACGGGTCGGGGCTGCAACGCCGCTCGACCGCTTCGTCGGGATCCAGACGATGTCGGCGGGTACGAGCGGCGTGAAACCACCGGCCAAGGCCGCCTATGTCAACGCCGGTATCCTGCTCGCGATCGTCATAGCAGCACTGGCCGCTTACCTCGCCGTCATTGACCGGATGATCGCGACGGTCGCCGATCGGTCGATCCTGACCGTACTCGGGCTGACGCGGCGAGGACTCCGCCAGGTCGAGATACTGGCGTTCCTGATTCCGTACGTGTCGATCGTCGGGGGCGGGATGCTGCTGGGCTGGGTCAACCTCTGGGCCTTCCACCGTCTGGCCGGTGGACAGCCCGATCCAGCGATCATGCTCTGGACCGGAGTGGCCGCTGTCGTCGGAGCAATCGTGGGAGCGCTCGCCATCGGCCGGCTGGGCGTGACGGACAAGCGGACCGACGGACCGCAGCGAACTCGCTGGATGACATAACCAAATTGACGCCATAGCTCCGGGATCATGTTGGAACGGGAAAGACGAGAGCCTCTGCCGGACTCGGCAGAGGCTCTCGTGTGGTCATCGTTACATTGGATGGATCAGCGCGTGAGTGGCAGGCTGACCGTCGTGCCGGTCTCGACCGACTGATAGGCGGCCTGAATGACTTCGAGGACGCGGCGGCCGTCGTAGTGGTCCTGGATCGGCTTGCGCTTGGTCTCGACAGCGTCAACGAAGTGGGCGATCTCGTCGTCGAACGTCGTGTCACCGGCGTAGTTCTTCGCCGTCACCGTCGAGGGCTCATCGAAGCCGCGCGGCTTGATATGCGCCGTGACGCGGTCGCCGTAGACCTCGCCCTGCGAGCCGACGAAGTGGAACTTGGCGTCATTGGCCGGGAAGATGAACCCCTCGCCCGTGAAGATCTGGCCGATGCTGCCGTCGGCGAACTCGACGAGGACGAGGGCGGTGTCCTCGCCGTCCATCTGGGCGACGAAGGTGTTCATCATCGCCGTGACCTTGACCGGCTCACTGCGGGCCAGGGCCAGCAGGATGTAGGTCGGGTGGTAGCCCTTGTCGATCAGGACGCCGCCGCCCATCGTCTCCTTGCTCGCCCGCCAGCCAACCATGTTCGTCGCGACCGGCTCCCGGCCGGGAACGCCTGAGCTGTTGTAACGGCCGGGGAACTCATGCGAGCGGATCAGGAACGGTTTTCCGGCCACGCCCTGCTCGATCGCCCGGCGCCCGGCGACCAGGGCTGGGTGGAACAGCTCGTTGTGGCCGGACATGTAGGTGATGCCGGCGGCATCGACGGCGGCGACGATCTCGTCGGCCTCCCGGAGGGAGATGCACATCGGCTTCTCGCAGATGACGTGCTTGCCGTGCTGGACCGCCGCCATGATCGCCGCCGCGTGGAGGTGGTGCGGCAGGCAGATGTCGACGGCGTCGATCGGCGCCTCGGCGATCAGCTTGTTGAAGTCGGTGTAGACGACCGGCTTCTCGCCGTTGTGCTCCAGTGAGTCGGCGATGGCCTGGGCCGGTTCCTCGAAGAGATCCGAGATCGCGGTCACCTGCGCGGTACCCGCCAGTTGCTGCCTGTTCCAGGCCGGAGCGTGCCGGGCCCGGACGATGCCACCGGCGCCGATGATTCCAACGCGAAGCATAGAACCTGATCCTCCCGCGGTCTGCGCGGATTCAGTGCGTGTCGCACGCGCTCTCGTGCCGCTCGATAGTGTCGCACACTCGCTTGCGGATCCTGGGTCGTTCCAGCGGGGGTCAGTGATCGTCAGTACGCGCTCGCCTGCCAGCGAACCGGACGACGAGGTCGTAGAGGAACCGGGTCGCGAACGCGAGATCGTCGATATGGATCCGCTCGTCGTGCCCATGCATGAGCGGGGCGTACTCCGCGTTCCGCTCACTCGGCGGAAAAGGGAAGAAGCCGTAGACCTTCACGCCGGGGATGTTCCCAGCGTCGGTCCCGCCCGAGACCAGGAACGGCGCGACGCTGGCGCCGGAGTCGATCGCGCTGATCGTCGCAGCGATGGCGTCGAAGAACGGCGAGGTCGGGTCGGCCATCAGGCCGGTCTCCTCGGAAATGAGCTCAACCGTGACGCCATCGCCCACGACTCGCTGGACCCGGTCGCGCCATTCGGACGGGTCAGTGCCGGGCAGGACGCGGCCGTCGACGTCGAGCACGATCTCGGACGGGATCACGTTGATCCGGTGCCCACCGTGGATGATCGTCGGGACGGCCGTGTCGCGGGTCGTCGCCCGCAGCATCTCCATCATCTCCTGGTCGAAGGGGAGCCCGAGCCGGTCAATCTCGTCCCAGGCCAGCTCGCCGTCAGGCGCGTCGAGCAGTCGCTGGACCTGGCCCTTCGCGTCGTCCGTCAGCACGGGCGCGATCGTCTTCAGCATCTGGCGGACGGGCTCGGTGAGCCGGGTTGGCGAGGTCCAGGCGGTCAGCCGGACCAGCGCCTCGCCGACCCGGTGCATCGCGGTGTCGTCGAGCGGCACCGACGCGTGTCCCGGTGAGCCGCTGGCCGTGATCCGGAGCCGGCTGGCCCCTTTCTCGCCGGTCTGGCAGAGATAGAAGGTCTGGTCGTTGAGCCGCAACGCGGTCCCGCCGCCCTCGTTGATCGCGTATTCGGCGTCGAGCAGTTCCGGTCGATGCTCCCAGAGCCACGCCGCGCCAAGGTCGCCCCCGGTCTCCTCGTCGGCGAAGACCGCCAAGATCAGGTCCCGGTCGAGGGTCAGCCCCTGATCGGCGATTGCCATCATGACGGCCAGCTCCGCCGCCACCTGGCTCTTCATGTCCAGCGCGCCGCGGCCCCAGAGGTACTGCCCGACCAGCTCGCCGCCAAACGGGTCGCGCTCCCACTTGTCGCGTTCGACGGAGACGACGTCGCTGTGCCCGGTCAGCATGATCGGCCGGCCCGTCGGGTTGGCGCTCCGCAGCCGGGCGACGATGTTGCCGCGTCCGGGCGCGGATTCGACGATCTCGGTTTCCAGCCCGGCCGCCCGGCAGAAGCCCGCGATGTACTCGGCCGCCTGTGTCTCGTTGCCCGGTGGATTGGTCGTGTCGATCCGCAGCAGCGCCTGGAGATGGTCGGCGGCGGCCTGGCCGAGGTCGGTGTAGTTGATCGGAAGCCCGGTTCCCGGTGTCGTCATCGTGAAGCTCCGTCAGGGGCAATCGGGTCTGGCCGTTCAGGGCCCGATCTCGGCTACATTCGATGGAATGTTCGCATGGCGGTCGCGGGAAAGGCGTCAGGTCGACTGACTCGCGTCTGGTTGTGTCAGGTGGTCCGCGCCGCAATGGAGTCCGCGGGCAATCTCGGGTCTGGCTTGGAACGCTGGTCGTCGGCCGGCAGTTCCCGGAGCGCCCGGAGCGGTGAGAGCAGGACGATGGGGATCGCCAGCATCATCCCGACCGCTCCAACGATCAGGGTGTTCCCCAGGCCGATCCAGCCTCCCAACAGTCCGCCGAGCAAGCTCCCGATCAGCGTACCGGTACTGGCGAGTGTGCGGGCGGTCGCGTTGAACCGGCCCTGATATTCGTCGCCGGCGAGGATCTGACGCAGGGTCCGTCCACCGATGTTGAACATGGCCAGGGCACCGTACTGGAGGAGCTCGGCGGCGGCGAGGAGCGGGATCGCGGCTGACGGGAAGACGAAGGCCAGCGGAATCAGCACGCTGGCCGTCCCGCAGACGAGCATCGCCCAGACCATCGCCGAACCGAAACCAAGCCGGCGGCGAAGCGGGGGGCTGACGACCGTCCCGAGGACCGCACCGACCCCGCCGCTGCTCAGGATCAGCCCGATGGTGACCTCCGGGAGGTCGAGCGTCCGCGCCATGAACAGGATGTAGACGGCGAGGAAGACGTACCCGAACAGGTTGATGGTCGAGCTGGCGAGTAGGGAGGCACGCAGCAGCGGCTGCGAGAACAGGATCTGCAGGCCGTCCGCGATCTCGCCGGTCGTGGCCCGAAGCCGTCCCGACAGAGGGCTCCGGGCTCCGTCCCCGAGACCAGACGCAACGGGCTCGCCCTGTCCGGCGCGATCGCTGTCCCGTTCGCGGTTCGGGATGCGCCGGAGGATCAGACCCGAGACCGCGAACGAGAGCGCGTTGACGGTGATGGCAACCGGGGCACTCAACGCGCCGATCAGCAGACCGGCCAGTCCGGGGCCAGTCGCCTGGGCTGTCGCCCCGCTTGCCTCCAGCCGACCGTTTGCCCCGGCAAGATCATCGCGATCGACGAGGGTGGGCATGATGGACGCCTGCGCGACGTGGAAGATCAGGCTGCACAGGCCGACTCCGAGGGCGACCACTATCAGTATGGCGAAGCGGAGGCCGCCGGTCAGGGCGATTAGCGGGATGACCGCGAGGAGTGCGGCGCGGAGCCAGTCGGTCGCGATCAGGAGTGCCTTGCGGGGCAGGCGGTCGACGACCACACCAGCCAGCAGCCCGAAAAGCACGTAGGGAACCGACTCGGCGGCCGTCAGCAGCCCCATCTGAAACGGGCTGGCGTCGAGCGTGATGGCGGCCGTCAGCGGCAGGGCAAGCGCCGTGACGTAGAAACCGAAGTCCGAGATCGTCGCCGCCAGCCACAGATCGCGAAAGGCCGTCCGCCCGTGCCGGGACGAGGCTGGTTGGGCCCGCCCGGTCGCCGGCCGTTGTTGGTTGAGGCGACGGCGAGAGAAGAGACGGACGATTCGATTGACCGACATGGATGTTCCCCGGAAACCAGGGAACGGGCGAGTCGCCGCGCACGGAGAGCACCCGTGCCAGCCTGCGGCGGCTCGCCCGTTCCGGCTGTCCTGCTGGGCATTGCTCAGGACAGCCGGGCGTCGACCATATGAATGTAGAAACCGGCGTGGGCTCGCGTCCCGGCCCAGCCGCGAATGGCAACCATCTTCTGAGCACTCCAAACCTTAGATCAGGCGGACGATAGCACCCGGAACCGGGGCCGTCCAGCATGGAGCGGGCGACGAGCGATTTGGCCCGACGCGAACGGAACTGGCGTACACTTCCGGGCGCGGATCCGGGCCCTGCGCTGAAGGGTGAAACGTCCGATACGCACCATCATTCCCAGGCCGGGGTGGCGAAATTGGCAGACGCGCCAGACTTAGGATCTGGTGGCCGCAAGGCCTTAGGGGTTCGAGTCCCCTCTCCGGCACCTGATCTGAAACCAGCGTCTTCGCCACACCCACCATGAGCCGAGACCGATGGTGCCAGGTGTGAAATCGATCCGATCCTGATAGGGAGTGAATGTTAGATGGCGGCCGCCTGGGCGATTGGACCACTCGAGATCATCTTCCGATCCGCTCGGATCACCCCCGATCAGTTGCCCGTCCCTGACTGGCAACCCGCGCCGCCGGTCCGAACATGCCAGGAAGGTCGTCGCTGCCGATGATTGCAACGTCACCAACTTCGGAGAGTCGCTATCTCCTGAACATCGCCCAGTCGGTCGCCGACGCGTACGTTAGCCATACGGGACCCGCAGCGATCCTGGTCACGGGGTCGGTCGCGGAAGGGGTCAGTGACCAACACTCGGATATCGACCTGATCTTCTACTACGACCAGTCACCGACGACGTCAGACCTGGTCGCTGCCCGGTCGACCGTAAACGCGACGGCGGGCGAACTGATTGCCCGGCGCGAACCGGACCCAGGCAGAGCGGAAGAGTACGAAGTTCACGGCGTAGAGTGTCAGATCGGACTCCAGGTCGTCGCGGACTGGGAGCGTGACCTGTCGACCGTTTTGAACGACCACGTCCCAGGCACCCTGACGGAAAAGGCCATCATCGGTCTTGTTCGGGGACGGGCGCTCCACGGCGGAGACCGTATCGACCGATGGAAGCGCCAGGCAGCGGACTACCCCGAAGGTCTCGCGCGTGTCACCGTCGCCCATCATCTGCCAGGCATCGTCCCGCTCTGGCTGTCTCCGGAGCGCTGGGCGCCACGCGATGCGACGGTCTTCTGGCACCAGGCGCTCTCTGATTCCGCGCTCCGACTCTTCGGCGTGCTGGCAGGATTGAACCGCCGGTACTACTCCACGTTTCAATTGAAGCGGCTTCACCGACTCGCGGACGACTTTCGCTTCGCGCCTGCGCAGATCGCGGATCGAATCGATGCTCTGTTCGCTTGCGACCCCATCGTCGCCGCCGACGACCTGGAGCGCTTGACGGCGGAGACGATGGGGCTGGTCGAAACTCACCTACCCAGCGTCGACACATCGGCGACTCGTGCACTGATTGGGCGTCGCATCCAGCCCTGGGAACCAGTACCGGCTTAGTTGCCCGTCTCCGGCGACTACGGCGCATCCAGCGGCATGTCAGGACATCGCAGGTGAAGTCGCGGCGGAACGAGCGAACCGGAAGCCGATGGTCGGGAACCTGGGGAGTGATCCGCAGGGGTCCGAGACCGAACAGACCCGGCGTCCGGTTCCGGGTCGACATCACGGATACGGGGGCGAGAGTAACCCCGACCCCCTGTCGAATGAGAGCATTGCAAAAGAGATCGGCGTCTCTCGGACGACTCTTCGACAGGCTGAAGAACATATCGAAGCCGTAGAGACCTTCCCAGATCTCGCGGACCTACCGACGAAGACCGCCGTCCGTGAGTTCCGAAAACGCACGGGGAAGATGAAGCCGAAGGAGTCCGTCATGATTTACGAAGAGCGCGAGACGGTCGCAGTCGGGTAGACACAGTAAGCAATCTAAACTAGTCGAAGCAGGAAGGACAGAAATGACCTGGAAGCCGAGAACGTGGGACTTCAAGACCTGGTTTGTGGTCCTGTTCTCCATTGGGGTCGGCGGGACTTTGAGCGTCATCGCAAAGAGTCGAAGCTTCGATGATGCCATTGAGGCCGCGAGAATTGGACTACCACTTATCACCGCTGCGGTCCTGGCCTGGGGTCTCTCGGAGATCAGCCGACAGGAAGAGCGGAAATCCCAGGACCGGCGGCTTCAGGACGACCGCGATCACGAACGCGACCTTCGCGACGCAGACGTCCGTCTGCGTCGGGAAGACGCTTCTCGAACATACCGCCAAGCGAAACTTGAGCAGCTCGGAGAGCTGCTGGACCTTCGGGTCAGTACCGCCCGAACACTGGCCGATTATGCCTACCTCGATCTGATCCGACCGAGACCGGAACGGATCGAAACCAGAAAGCGCGTCAATGAAGCTTCTGCGTTGTTCAGGTCACAAGAGGCGATCTACCCAGGTCTCCTCATTCACTTGGACAATGAAGAGGGAATAAATCGAGTCATGGAGGTCTTTCAGAAGACGCTCTCCGCTGTTGGGTGTCTTGAGACGGCAACTCTCATCATGTCTCCCGAAGAGTTCCCCTCGGACATCGTCGGAAAGGAACTCAGTCTCGCTCGCGACTTCGCGGATGAGGCGCACAGCGCATATATCGATGTAAAGGTGCAAGACATCGCACTTACGGTCTGGAAGATTCATCATCCCGATCAGGAGTTGGACATCCCGCGAAGCGAAGTGAACGATAGTCCCGCTGGTAGTCACGAAGTCGCTCCCGATTCCGCTCCCGATACCGCGCTTGGATCGTCAACGCTTGCTCTCGATGCTCCGCCAGCCACTGTCGCGCCGGCTCCCGACATGACTCGGGGTCGCGACGACGGTTCGCCGCTCTGACGTAGTCCGGGTTCTGCTTCCGGTATTCGATCATGTAAACCCGTCGTCGCTCCCGCTGCCGGTCGTTCTGGCAGTCCCGGCAGGTCGGCCCGTAGCCCCCAGTCGTATATCGCTGGAACCGCTCTCGGGGCTTTGGAAGCTGGCACGCTTTGCAGATGATCTCGAACGTCTCCACGTGCGCCTGGACCCGGTCGATACCTCTAACCATCGACCGGGTTCAGGACGTAAGGACCGACGCTGTCCAGACCGACTGGCTCTCCGTCGACCGTCTCCCCGTAGATCCGGCGTCCGGCGTCCGGCGTCCCAACCGAACCAGTCACGACCGGAGAGGTCGTCCCGTCCTGGACGAGTAGATGGTCTGGGGATCGGCCATCGGGCTTCCCAACAGGTTCAAGCATCCTCGAGCGGCTGCGACGCCTTCGACGAGATGGTGGGACGAAGGGCCCGGAAAACGCCCCTTCTTAGCAGGTTGCGACATTGGGGGGCGGTTCGGCCAACCATGGATCAAGTCGATCGAGTCGACGACCGGCGTACCCGATTGCCAAGCCAGACGAGGCCCACGAACACCACCGTTCGCTCGTCATCAGTGACGGAGAGTAGAGTCATTGCTAGGAAGACAAAGGGAGATGCATCACGGCCGATGATCGGGCCGCGCCGCCTTGATCGTCACCGGACGTTCGCGAATCTCATGAGCAACCGTAGATATCCGTCTCATGAATGGCTGCGGTCGACATAACCCGTACGGCTGGCGACGGTGGCGGTCCCTCACCCTATTCGTGCAGCACCGGTGCTCAACGTCGCGCACCGGTCCTGCGCGAATAGTTGTCGTTGAACGGGATGGCTACGGCAACTCACTGTCGTAGACATAACCGAGCGTCCGACTGTCGAGCATCGTCCGTGGACTGACCTCCATCCCGATCTGGTGATACGGCCACATCAGGTCGTCGATGTTGTGGCCGACGGGACCTCCGGACTCCGGCAGGTATTGCGGACCGTGACGCTGCATCCACACGCTCCAGAGACGGTCGATGTTGGCGTGGTGGAGGAAGAAGACCGGGTCGTTCGGCGAGCTGTTCGCGGCCATCGTGCCCAGCACCATGTCGTCGGCGGCCGGTGTCGCGCCGTCGCTCATGGCGTGCCCCTCCAATTCATGGGCGAAGGCGAACTCGCCGGAGACCCAGAGGTGGACGCGGTTGTGCAGCAGGTGTTCACCCGTGCAGACCGTCCCGATCCCGGCCACCGGATCGCACATGTCGTCGACGCAGTCTCGCCAGCCTTCGAGGGTGTTGCGAAAGCTGTCGGCTATCGCGCTCTGGGCGCTCCACGGCTCGGCGTCATAGGTCGGAACGGCGAGCGCTGCCTCGACCTCATCGACGGTCGGCAGGTTCGGCGCCAGGCCGCCCATCCCGAGGTCGCGAGTGATCCAAGGCGTCCGCCGCGGGTCGGAGTAGTCGAAGACGGTCAGCTCCCACTCGCCCTTCCGGAACGGGCCGCCGATGACCGCCTCATCGTCGGCGTCGCTCCCGTCGCCACCCATGAAGTCGTCCTGCCAGACATAGGAGTCTGACGCGTTGTCGACCGCCCAGTCCCAATAGGGAAGCGAGACGGTCGGGTCGACCGACTTGAGCTGCTGCTCGAACAGGTGGAGGTAGGCCCGGTGCCATGGGAAGAAGGCCGGGCCCATGTGGGCCGCGTTGATGCCGCACCCGAAGGCGTCCCGGTGCCAGAGGACAAACGTATCGTAGGTGCTGATGCTGTCGACCCAAGGTGAGGGCTTCGCCTTGAGCGCCAGCACCGCGTTGACGTAAGCCAGCTTCTGTTCGGAGCTCAGCGTGGAGCCATTGGGCCGGATGTTAAGCCCGCTGGGCGGTTCCGGCGTCGCGGCGGGCGTCTGGGCCAGAGCGCTGGTGGCGGGACGGGCGCCAGTAGCCGCTGCGATGAATCCAACCAGTGACGATCCGACCAATGCACGACGATCGAGTTCTCGCTTCAACCAGCGAAAGGGCGCACCACGTCCATCTGCATTCAAGGACTGTCCCCTTGATTGTATCCCCAGTGCCGTCGATAGCGACACGGCGTCATCGCGAAACGTGTTGCTTTTTCAACGAGTTTATCGATGTCTGCGCACGGGTAAAATCATACTTTGGTCCTGAATTCTGACGGAGGATCGAACGCACGCGTCCACCGGCCAGATGGCCACTCACGGCCCCGTCAATGTCAGCCATGGCAGGAACCCGTTTTGGGAACAGCGGCATCCGTCGATCCGCTCCCTCATGCCGGATCGAATCGCGCGGTGAACTCCTCGAACGGGGCTGCCAGGCACCGCGGTCGTGTCGATTTGATGGTTGTCCGTCCGACCTCTTGCTCGAAGCGATAGCCATCGCCGACCAATACCTGGCGGTCGGATTCGAGGACGACGACGTCTGCGTCCTGCAGGCGCCGGAAGGAGATGTCGTCAGCGCCGTGGCCGGTGATCTCGGTCGTCGCCCAGCGGATGCGCGCCGGCCCGACGGGAAGGTCGATCGGGAGCATCACGCCCTTTCGTGGCCTGCTCGGCTCGTACGCCGACCCGCGCGACGAGGATGTCCGGATCACCTTCATCCCCGGTCGGCCGCCGGACCTGACGCGGCGGCCGCCGGGCTGCCTGTTCGCGCCCCGCTGCGTGGATGCGATCGACATCTGCCACCGTGAACCGCCGGCGCTGCTCCCGATGGGGGACGGCCGGGTCGCCTGCCACGTCGCGATGATGCGCGCCGACGGCAACGACGAGCAGCCGGTCGACGTCGGCATTGGGCAGGAGGAGCGGGCCGGGACGGTGTTCATGCCCCGGACGCAGGAGAGCCTGGTCGCCGGCGAAGAGTTGCTGACGGTCAGCAATGTCAGCAAAATGTTCAGCCGAAACAGACGCTTCAGGAAGGTCTCGATGACCGCGGTCGACGATGTCTTCCTTTTGCTCAGCCCCGGCCGCGTCACGGCGCTGGTCGGGCAGAGCGGCAGCCGCAAGAGCACGATCGCGAAGATGATTACCGGGATCGAGCGGCCGACCAGTGGGACGATCGCGTTCGGCGAGGTCCGTGTCGACACGCTCCGGGGCCGGGCACTGAAGGATTACCGGCGGAACATCCAGATGGTCTTCCAGGACCCGTTCTCATCGCTCAATCCGGCCCTGCCAGTCGCCTACGTCCTCGGCCGGCCGCTGCGGAACTACCTCGGACTGCGCGGCAAGGCGCAACGGACGCGCATCCTCGAACTGCTGGAGTCAGTCGGCCTGACGCCGGTCGAGCGCTACGCGGAGATGCTGCCCCACCAGATGTCCGGTGGGCAGCGGCAGCGGGTCGTCATCGCGCGGGCGCTGGCGCCGGAGCCGAAGATCCTCGTCGCCGACGAGCCGATCTCGATGCTCGACGTCTCGATCCGGGCCGAGCTGCTCCAGCTCCTCGACGGGATCGTGCGAGACCGGCACATCGCGATGCTCTACATCACCCACGACCTGCTGAGTGCGCGCCTGATCGCCGATGACATGCTGGTCCTCAACGAGGGTCGGGTCGTGGAGCGGGGGGCCGTACGGGACGTGATCCGGAAGCCGGCCGACGATTATACGCGCCTGCTCTTGGAATCGATCCCACGGCCCTACGCCGCAACCGAGGTGGACGCTGACTGACGCGAGGGGGGTGACCACTCCGGACCGGGGCGGTCGCTCGTCCTTGTCGCTGGAGTGGCGGCGGGAAGACCGGTCAGTCGACGCGGTGGATGTGGTCGATCCGGATCGGCGGCGCGAGGCGCTGGGCCGCGAAGGGCGCGTTATGGATCGCGTGGACGATCTCCATACCGGCGGTCACTTCGCCGAAGGCGGCAAAGCCCTGCCCGTCCGGGTTGCGGCGGCCGCCAAAGTCGAGCTCAGGTTGCGGACCAAGGCAGATGAAGAAGTCCGAGAGCGCTGAGTCGGGCAGGAAGCGAGCCATCGAGATCGAGCCGTCGTGGTGGTGGAGCCCGGTCAGGGTCGTGCGCTCGAGTTTGATCGGGTTGAGCCCGTCGCGCGGTTCGTCCGGACCGCGGCCGCCCTGGACGACCTCGATCAGGACCTCGGAGTCGGGCTGGTTGTCGAGCCGGACGACGCGATGGAATACCCCGCCGTCGTAGAAGCCGGCGTCGACGTACCCGAGGAAGTTCGCCGCCGTGATCGGCGCGGCGCCGGCGAAGATGTCCAGCGCGATCGACCCGAGTTCCGTATCGATCACGACCGGAACGACGAGGGAGCGGCCCGAGGAGTTGAGGTCAACCAAGTTGCAAGGCGCCTTTCAGGGGGTCAGCGGACGAGCCGCGATGCGTCGCGGCAACTCCGGCGTGGCGTGTCCATGACCGCCGGTTTCGGCGCGTCTGCGTCCGATGCCAAAACCCGTCAGTGAACGATCGACGCTGGCGGAAGTTTCGCACAGGATCGGAAGCGGCTGGGCTCCCGAAGCGAACGAATCTCCCAAGAGGCGAATGGATTTCCAGGCGGGACGATCCGCGTCGGAGCGGCGGACTCTGCGTCTCATCGTTCGGAGACGTGGCGACCCGGGGACGGGTCGTGACCGGCGATCCGTCGAGGGTGCATGGCATGAGCTAATGGGTGACCCCCCTGGGACTCGAACCCAGAACCCACGGATTAAAAGTCCGGTGCTCTGCCATTGAGCTAGAGGGTCGAAGCAGGACAGGGATGCCCGCGGGACGGGGACCCGAGACGGACCCGCACCAGGCGAATGATACGGCATCGATGATGATCGGCCCTGCTCGACGATCCAGGCGTAGGCGACGGGACATCGCCTCGTCGGGAACCAGGAGCGAAGCCTGCACAGACAAGCATTGTGTCGCCGGTGATCCGCTGGGATCGAATCTGCCGTTCAGGCCGAGTCTCACATTGCACCGTTTTGAGGTCTGGGCCAAGATACGTCCGGGACGGTTGGACCATCATCCATGGTCGGGCTGTTGAACGCTGATCCGCGCCGAAGTCGCGATCGGCGCTATCCTGTTTGAAGAAGCGTCGGTGACCCCACACCACGATGCGTGGGATCGATTACGAACGATGACATATAGCCGGTCGTGCCGGCCAGCTGAAGGGAAATGCATGCGACGCCCGCTGATTCTCGGTTCCACTCAACTGGTACGAATGGTGATGGTCGTCGTCCTCCTTGCGGCACTCGTGGCAGGCGCCTCACTTCGGCCTGCCGGGTCATCCGCCCAGGATGGGGCATCGACGGCAACGACGCCTCAGGTCGATGTCGTCATCGATCCGATGCCGCTCGCGCCATCCTTCGTCCGGCTGATTGGCATCACGTTGCAGCCCGGCTCCTCGATCCCGATGCGAAGCCACCCTGGTCCCAAGATCGATCGGGTCGCGTCCGGTACGCTGACGGTGGTCGTGCGGGACGAGGGCAACCTCGCGTCTGTCACCCTCGGGGGAGCGGCGCCGGCGGCCGTCACCGCTGGAGAGGACGTCTCGCTGGCGGCGGGTGACGTCATCGTCCTCCCGGTCGATACGTTCTACGCCTTCCGCAACGACGGCACCGAGCCCGTCACCCTGCTCTCGACGATCATGCTGCCGGCCGGTCACCAACGCCCGCCGGGCATCACCTATGCGGACGGCGAGCCGGCCGCCAATGCCTATGATGGCGTGACCAACCAGATCCTCGGCGATGGCGTGGCGACGGCGCTACCGGCCAGTCCGGGGCGGTTTACGATCGACGACGTGACCATCACGCCGGACCAGCCCCTTGCGGCGTCGCCGGACGTGACGATGCTATCGAATACCACCAACGGGCTAGAAATCACGACCGACTCCGGGCGGGTTCAGGTCTCGCGCACCGTCTCGCCAGGACCTCAACGCGATTCCGGACCTGGTTCGGCCTATACGCTCGTCTCGGGCGACGGGCTGTTCTTCCCGGAAGGGCATGGCGATATCAGCGTGCCGGACGGCGAGGTCCGATTCACGCGGATGACGCTGACGGGCGGGGAGTCGGTCGACTCTGGTGCCTCGACCGGCGTCGAGGGAACGCCGGCCGTTTCGGGGGCCGGATCGATCAGCATCGTCACGGTTCCCGCCGTTACGACCGACCCGAACGTGACGCCCCTGCCCGCGACCAGCCGCTCGCCACGCGCCGCGGCGACGGCAACGCCAACCGAACCGACCGATGCTCCGACGGAGACGGCGGTCGAACCCACCTCGGCTGCCGGAACCGGCGCGATCGTGAACTTCTCGATCGGCGCCACGGTCGCGACCACCGACGTCGGGGTCAACATCCGGTCCGATCCAGCCGCCGACGCTGAAGTCGTGCTTGCGGTCGAGGCGGCCGGTTCCCAGTTCGTCGTGATCGGCGAGCCGGTCGACGCCGATGGCATCACCTGGGTGCCGGTCCAGTCGCTCGACGATTCGTCCATTAGCGGCTGGGTGTCCGCTGATCTCCTTCAGGCTGTCTGACACCGAATCAGACCGTAAACGGAACAGGGTGCCCGCTGGATCCAGCGAGGGCCCTGTTCCGTTTACGGTCTGATTCACTACCTGATACTCAGTACAGTCCAATCGAGGGCATCTCTGGACCGTCGTCTCGTGGGCTATTTTCGCGTGTCCACCGCAGCTCCTCCGCCCGCCTCTCCATCAGGGCCGTGTCGCAACCGGCGCGGCTGCGTAGATCACCGTGACCGTCTGATCGCCGGTCGAGCCGCCGATGATGAGGAGATAGCTGAGCTCGGCTTCGAGCTGGACGTCGAGGGTCACCAGGATCTGGTCCGGCGCGTTCCCTGGTACGACGTCGATCCCGTACTCGCCGCTGGCCAGGTCGATCGGGTCGGTCGTCTCGCCCGGCGGGATCGCCGCGCCGGATGGGGCGTCGAGGCCGAGGAACGACAGCTGGTCCGCGTCGCTCACCGCATGGTGGACGGCGATCCTGGCCCTGTCCGCGCTCAATGGCGCGAGGTCGAGCGGGACGGCGGTGAGGGCGGGCCTGCTCTCGTCGTACCCCTGCTCGAGGACGATGACATAGGCGACGTCAGCATCGAGATCGAGGGCCGCCTCAGTGATGACGACCTCGGTCCCGGCGGTGTCCGTGACGTCGAAGGTTGAGTCGCCAGCCGGAACGGAGACGAAATCGACGTACTCACCCGCCTCGACCCCGATTGCCGTTGCGTCGGGTGCGTCGGAAACGGAGAAGTCAACCGCATCGCCGACGAGCACAGCGTTGACGAACGCGGCGCAGGCGTCGCCCTCGTCGCCGATCCCGAGGATGACCGAGCACGGGGTGTCGGCATCGCTCCCCGGCGTGGCGATCGGGGTGCCCGCCGGCGTCGCTCCGGTCGGCTGTCCGGCGTGAGTATGATCAGAGTCGACGAACGTCGCCGTGACGAGAAGCGCCGTTAGGGCCAGGGCGAGTCCTGCCCGCTGAGTCTTCTCCTGTCGCGTCCCCATGGATCGAAGCATGATCGCGATACTCCTGGTGATTCGGCCATCATCCCTCTTAGCTCGGACTCGATCGGTACCAAGTCACGCGGCGGGCGTCGCCATGACCAGCGTTCCCGGCGACTGGCTCTCGCCGACGGGCACGAGGACCGTCAGCAAGACGATCCCGGTCGGATTGGTGACGCTGCCGAGCGCATAGACGGTCAGCGTCGCGCTGTCGATGCCAGTAAAATCCGGGACGGGAAAGAGCACATCGGGCGAGCCGGCGGCGCGGACGTCGATCGAGGCGGCCGTGGCTGGAATCGTCAGATACCCGGACGCCGTCAGCGGGGCAAGGTCAGGAATGAGCGTCTCACCCGCCGAGAGACCGATGTCGAGTGGCGGCGCATCCGGGATCGCCTGGACCACGCGAAGCGATGCCGTGCCCGGCACCGGGGTCGCCGGGTCGATCGGAAGGGTCAGCGCAGTGAGCGTCGAGCTCTCGCGGAAACCGACGATCGCGACCTCGACTCCCTGCCCTTGGCTGAGTTGCTGATCCGGACGGTCGATCAGGATGGCGTCGGGCTGGCTAGACCTGGTGACGACGACATCGTAAGCACCGGCCGGCAGCGCGACGAAGCCGGTACTGGACCCGAACGCGACGCCACTGAACACCACGGCGCCGTCGATGCTGATGTCAACCGGGCCAGCGTCGCTGGAGCCGTGAATGAAGGTCAGGCAGGCAACGCTGGGATCACCGATACCGAGACGCTCGCCGCATGACCGCGCCGGTGCTGGCGTCCCGGCCGGGGGCGGGGTCGTTTCCTGCGCCGCCATGCCAATCCGAGGCATGAGCAAGATCGCGAGCAGCAGAGTCATCAGAGCGAGGCTCAACGTTGAACGGTACCGATTGAACGGTGTTCCTGATCGCATGGTCCTGATCCTCCGGGATGGCGATTCCATACGGCAAGAGTTTGCCATCCAGCGGAGCATACCCGGATTGGTCTCCACGATCGGGGCGAGACGATACTCGCCTGGCTGAGCTCCGAACATGATCCGCGGTGCTTATGGGGCCGGGATCCCGGTGTCGATCGGTACTGGCAGGCCGGCCGGAATCACCGCGACGATGCCTTCGTCGGCGTCGCCGGCGACGATGATCTGGTACGACATTCCGGCGACGAGCCCGATCGCCTGACTCTCGGTGACGGGTCCTCCGTCGGGGTTGGTTGTCGCCGCGAACACATAGGTTCCGGCCGGGACGAGCCGGGAGTCACTCTCCTCGCTCTCGAGGATCGCCTGGACCAGTGGCTCACCGTTGGCCGTGACATCAAGCATCCCGGTGTGATTTGCCTGATGGACCACCGAGACGCGAACCTGATCGCCTCCAAGTGGCTGGTCGGAATCGTCGTAGTTCTCGAAGACTGCCCGGTCCGCTGGTCCGGACGCGACCAAGAGTGTACCGTTGCCGTTCTCCAGGTAGAGCGAGGTCGTCGCCAGTTCACTGTCCGCTATGCCTCCCGCCGGGACGATCCGGATATCGATATCGCCAGACGGGACACTGATGACCGGGGAGACGACGCCGAAGGTCAGCCCGGAGACCACCGGTTGGTCCAGGTCTCCGGCGTAGACATCGATGACCGGAATATCGGGAGACGCATTCACGACCCGTAGACAGCCTGATGCGGTCCCACCGATGCCGAGGAACTGTCCACACGGTTGAGCCGTCGCGACCGCGAGCGGGAGGACACGGATGGAATCGTCGCGGAGCTGGCCGATGACGACGATGTCGTAGTTCGCGTTCGGCAGGAGCGCGAGCGGTTGGGTGATCTCGGCGACCATCTCCTGTCGCTCGGGCCGGATCGTGATCGACTGGCTTCCCGCCAGGATGTCCTTGTATCGGCTCGCCGTCATCGGAACGACACTGTCGAACAAGGCGTCCCCGTTCGGCAGCGCCATGGTAAGTCCGTTGGCGTCGGGGACCAGGTGAATCAGACGAATTCTCGCGATGCCCTGACCGTCGATCCGGGAGAGGTCCTGCTCATAGGCGCTCAGCGTGATCCCGCTGAGGTAGTTCTGGATCGCGAGCACCTGAAACGTGTCGTCCGCGAACGTGAGCTCGACAGTGAACAGCGCCTGACGTAGCGGATCGCCGCCGGCCGGGACGACCTGCAGCTCATGCTCACCGGTCTCGATCGGCAGGTATCCGGAGAGGTTCCCGAAGGACATCGCGCCGGACAGGAGCCGATCGTCGATGTAGACGTCGAGGGGCGGCGCGTCGGGGCTGGCGTGAATCACCCGGGCCATCGTCTGCTCCGGAATCAGCACCGTCTGCGCTTGAGCCTGCTGAGAGACCCCTCTGGTCACGAGCGCGATCAGCAGGACGAGGACCGTACAGAGGACCGTACGAAGGTGCGGCATGGACCGTCTCCGATCGGCCAGGATCGAGATCGGCCACGGGACAAGGCTCACGGCCAGCTCCTCTCGACCTGAGTCAGATGGTTTGGGAACGCGCACTCGGGACGTCAGCGGCGATCGGGCTGATCAGCGGCTCCATTGCCAGTCGGATAGGGCGGGAACCGGGACGCGAACGCGCCAAGCCGGTCGTAATCCGCCTTCCCGAGCACCATCTCCCGGATGTGGAGATCGATGCTCCGGTTGCGCACGAACTCGACGTGTGACCCAGTTCGATGGAACCCGACTCGCTCATAGGTGGCTATTGCCCGATGATTGTGCTCGAAGACCTCGAGCCGAATCTGGAGGAGATTCAACGCGGCGAACGCTTCCTCGCAGACCAGGCGGGTTGCCTCGGTCCCGAAACCCTGTCCCCAGGTGTCGCGCTCACCGATCACGATCCGGAACAGCGCCGACCGTGTCCGGGATACCACCTCGGTCAGGGCAGTCGTTCCGAGTAGCCGACCGTCCCTGCGATCGGCGATCGCCCAGCAGAAGCCCCGTGCCGACAGTGGCAGGATGAGCGTCTCGAAATAGCTCCGTGACTGTTGGGCGTTGAGCGGACTGAGGTCGTGGCGGAGCATCCCGGCGATGTCCGCGTCGGCGTACCAGCGCTGGAAGCTGGCCAGGTTGGCGGAAACGTGCCGCCGCAGCTCGATCCGCTCTCCCGTCCGGATTCGTGCTCCTTCGGTGCCCGCGACCGTCTCCGCCACCGTTTCCCTCACGTCATGTCCCATTCTGGCAATCGCCTGGCGGGGTCGTCCGGTCATGACCCCGCCAGGCGCTCCGATCGTCGGGATGAGTTTATCCGATGCCGATTGTCTACGGCCGTTCGCACGGTGAAACGGAAGCGACCTGCCCGTGCGGTCGTCGCGTGGGCAGGTCGCTCGTCACTGGCCGGTCTGAACGCTAGTAGCTGTTCCCGTAGCCACCGCCGCCACGGGGGGCCGAGGTCCGGCGCTCTTGGAAGCAGTCACGGCAGTAAACCGGACGGTCCATCCGGGGCTGGAAGGGGACTTCCGTCTCCTTGCCGCAACCGGAGCAGACCGCCGCGAACATCTGACGGGGAGCGTTGGAGTAGCCGGCGCTACTTCCACCGGACGAGTACGATCCGCCCCCGGATCCGCCACTGGAATAACCGCCCCCGCCGTAGGAACCACCACCAGCGCTGTAGGAGCCGCCACCGCCGTAGGAGCCACCACCCCCGCCGGTGCCGAAGCTGTCACCACTGTTGCGCTGGGACTTGCGTGCCGCCCGGCAGGTCGGGCAGCGCTGAGGCTCCGAGAAGCCACGCTCGGTATAGAAGGCCTGCTCACCGGCCGTGAACACGAACGCGTCGCCGCAGTCGCGGCAGGTAACTGTACGATCACTCATCTGTCTTGGGGAACCTCTCTGTCGCGGTCCTCCGCGACAATGCACAATTGTCAGACGTTCCGAAGCACAACGAACAATGGATCCCCGATATTGGTTCCAGGCAACGTGTGAGCAGTGGAGCGTCTTCGGCATACTATCATACCAACTCGATTTTCAATACCCTTTCCGGCCTTTTCCGGGCTCATTCGGGTACCGTCCGGGTACCGATCCGCGGGAGTGAGGGACTGGACCGTCAGTGGCGCAATCATTGACTCGACGAGCATGGTGGTGACCATTCCGGGAACCATCCGAATGCTGCCATCGGGGGCGGACAGCACTCGTCGCTCCCGGAGAGCGGAGTCTTGGTAGGATGCCTGCGGCAACGCGGACGTCAGGACCTGGGTCCGCGGGTTCGCCTGGCCGTTCCCCGCCTTCGATGATCCTCTGGTTCCCGCATGGAGCCAGAGGATCATCGAAGGCACCGTGACGGTGTCCCCCAACGAGCGATGAATCAGGAAGTGAGAGACGGCGATGGACATCCATGAGTACCAGGCGGCGGAAATCCTCTCCAGCCACGGGATCCCCGTCAACGGCGGGACGGTCGCCACGACCCCGCAGGCGGCAGAGGCGGCGGCCCGAGCGGCTAGTCGGCTCGTCGCGATCAAGGCACAGGTCCATACGGGAGGGCGCGGCAAGGCCGGTGGCATCAAGCTGGCCCGGACGCCGGAGGAGGCCCGGGCGGCCGCCGAGGCGATCCTCGGGCTCGACATCCGGGGCCATATCGTGTCGAAGGTCCTCGTCGTGCCTGGCGTCGAGATCAGCAAGGAGTTCTACCTGGGGGTGGTGCTGGACCGCAACGCCCGCGAGATCCTGATCATGGCCAGTGCCGAGGGCGGGGTGGAGATCGAGGAGGTCGCCCAGACCAATCCGGAGAAGATCAACCGGCTCCACGCCGACCCGGACCGTGGCGTCCAACCGTTTCAGCTCCGGCAGATGGCCTTCGACCTCGGCATCCCCGCCGACAAGGTCGCCGGTTTCGCGGCCATCGCCGGCGACCTCTTCCGAGCCTTTCTCGCGGAGGACGCGACGTTGGCCGAGATCAACCCACTCATCCTCACCGGTGGCGGCGACTGGCTCGCCCTCGACAGCAAGATGAGCTTCGACGACAACGCCCTCTTCCGACACCGCGGCGTCGAGGACCTCCGCGATATGGCTGAGGAGAACGCGACCGAGCTCGAGGCGCGCAAAAGCGGCATCAGTTTCGTCAAGCTCGACGGCACCATTGGCTGCATCGTGAACGGAGCCGGTCTCGCGATGGCGACAATGGACGCCGTCAAGATGCACGGTGGGGATCCGGCCAACTTCCTCGACGTCGGCGGAGGGGCGAGTGCCGAGCAGGTCGCGACCGCTTTCGGCCTCGTCACCGCCGACCCGAACGTCCGGGCGATCCTGATCAACATCTTCGGCGGGATCACCCGCGGCGATGTCGTCGCCCAGGGCATCCGCGAGGCGCTCGGCCGGGTCAACGTGACGGTGCCGATCGTCGTCCGCCTCTCCGGCACCAACGCCGAGGAGGGCCGGGCGCTGCTGGCTGAGGCCGGGCTGACCGCGGTCGACACGATGGATGCCGCCGCGGCGCAGGTGGTCCAGGCTGCCGCCTGAGCTGACAGGGATGCCTGTCTCGGTCTCGGTTCGGATTCGATGGCGCCGATCGCATTGGAGCAAGCAGTGAGCATTCTCGTCGGGAACGATACGCGTCTTCTGGTCCAGGGCATCACCGGCCGTGAGGGAACCTTCCATACGACCCAGATGGTCGAGTACGGCACAAAGGTCGTCTCGGGCGTGACGCCCGGTGGGTTAGGCAAGCAGGTCGCTGGCGTGCCGGTCTATAACACGGTCGCCGACGCCGTCGCCGAGACGGGCGCCAATACCTCGATCATTTACGTCCCGGCCCGGTTCGCGCCGGACGCGATCTACGAGGCCGTCGATTCGGGCATCCACTTCGTGATCTGCATCACCGAGGGTATTCCCATCAACGACATGGTTCCGGTCTACCGGTATGTCAGAGAGAAGGGCTCACGGTTGCTCGGTCCGAACTGCCCCGGCGCCATCACCCCCGGCGAGGCGAAGGTCGGCATCATGCCCGGTTTCATCCATCAGCCGGGTCGGATCGGGCTCGTCTCCCGGAGCGGCACGCTGACCTACGAGGTCGTCGACGCCCTTACCCGAGCCGGGCTCGGCCAGAGTTCGGCGGTCGGCATCGGCGGCGACCCCGTGATCGGCACATCGTTCGTCGATGTCCTGTCGCTGTTCCAGGATGACCCCGGTACCGACGCGATGGTCATCATTGGCGAGATCGGTGGTTCCGATGAGGAGGCCGCGGCGGTGTTCATCCGGGACCATGTGACGAAGCCGGTTGTCGGCTTCATCGCCGGGCAGACGGCCCCGCCGGGCAAGCGGATGGGCCACGCCGGCGCGATCATCTCTGGTGGGACCGGCTCGGCGGCCGACAAGATCGCCGCCCTCGAAGCCGCCAGTGTCCGCGTCGCGAAGGCACCGTTCGAGGTGCCAGACCTGCTCAAGGCGGCGATGACGACCGCCATCGCCTGAACAGCGGTGGCCGGTCGTTGTCATTCGGGACGACTCCGGGGGGTCCTGGGGAGAAGATAACGATGCCCGTCAGGTCATCTGGGCCGTCCCGACGCCCAGCGATTGGTCCGGAAGAGATCCGGCGTCTCTCGCGCCGCTCGTTGCTCGGTTCGGCAGCCACCAGTCTTCTGCTTACTGGTTGCGTCGTCGAAACACCTCGGCACGGACCACATGTTCCCACGCCGACCGCATCGAACATCACGGGCCAGTTGGCTCCGGTTGACGGTCAGGCGGGACGATGGCAGGGCCGCGATCTGCGAGTCGTCGCTGGTGGCGACGACATTCGGGAGTCGCTGAGAACGGTCCTGCTCGAACCGTTCGCCACGGCGACCGGCTGTCGGCTCCGAATCGACTTCCCCAGCTACGGCGACCTCGCGTCTGGCCAGTCGTCCGTCGACCTGGCCCTGGTCAGCGATCGCTGGGCCAGCCAGCTCGACGCGGCCGGGGCACTTTCGCGGCTCGAGCCGATCGGCGGCGACGAGGAGGTCCCCGATCTGATTCCGGCGACGGCGGCGGCGATTCCAGCCTATGGGAACGCGATCGTGAGCGCCTACCGGAACGACGCAGTGACGGTCGATGCCATTCCCGTCGACTGGGCGGACTGGTGGCAATCCCGGGCGTTGCCCGGCACCCGAACCCTGGCGAAGGGGCCATACGGCACCTTCGAGTTCTCCCTGCTCGCGGATGGCGTCAACCCGTCCGGTCTCTACCCGCTCGACCTGAAGCGGGCGATTGCCGGGCTTCGCCGGATCAGTGGGTCGATCGTCGATCGCTGGTGGGAGACGGGTCCGCAGGTAATCGACTGGCTCAGCGGCGGTCGGGCAGCGTTCGGGAGCGCAATGGCGCATCAGGTGGTTCAGGCCCAGCGGGCGGGCCGTCCCGTGCAACCGGTCTGGAATCAGGGGCTGCTCATCGTGGATTACTGGGTCGTGCCGGACGGGGCCGCGAACGCCGATGTCGCGAATGACTTCCTGAGGTTCGCCCTAACGGCCGCGGCCCAGGCGCGGCTGGCGACGGTGGCCTCGCTCGCGCCGGTGTCGTCCGTCGCCCTTGACCTCGTCGATCCGCTCCTCCAGCTCAAGCTCGCGACAGGCCCGCTAAACCTTCCCCGCCTGATCAGGTCCGACACCCAGTGGTGGGTCGACAACTCCACGTCTGCCAGCGAGACCTTCAATTCGTGGCTGCTCGGCGATCCCCGTGGCCGGGGCTAGGTTGCGGAGCTGAGCCCGGGTCCGTCGCGCCGCCCATTGGCTCCGCCTGTACACTGCCCGGACACTGATTTCCGCCTGACGTGAGGTCCGCGGCCCGCTGCCATGTTCGATCGGTCCGGGTCAGGGAGATAGGTCATGCCGACCGATCAGTCGAGTTCAGACGGTCTCAACCGTCGATCATTGCTCCGGGCTGGCGCGGGCCTCGTTGCGGCCGGTGGAACGTTGTCGTTGGCTGGCTGTGGTGGAGGTGGGAGCGATGGCCCGACTGCCGTCCCGACGATCACGCCGACAGCGCCGATCGAGGTGACGCCGACGTCGACCCCCGAGTTGATCGCTACACCACTGGCAGCCTACCAGGACCCAGAGCGCTGGCGTGGTCGAACGCTGACGGTGGCGACTCCCGGCGGAGCGTATCGGGATGCGCAAACGGTCGCCTTCTTTACGCCATTCCAGGAGGCGACCGGCGCCCGCCTGAGTGTCGAGGTGGTCGACGTCGACCGGCTGCGGCAGCAGGTCGAGAACGGCGAAACGGTCTGGGACGCCTGCTGCGTCCCGACTGAGGATGTCATCCAGCTCGGCCGGGATGGGTATCTGACGCCGATCGATTATGCGGTCGTCGACCCAACGGCGCTGTTCGAGGACATCGGCATCACGATGCAGTACGGCGTCGTGGCCGATCTCTACTCGACGACGATAGCGTACGGTGCCGGGACGGCCGAGGTACCGCAGTCGTGGGCGGATTTCTGGGACCTCACCCGGTTTGGCGGTCGGCGGGCGCTGCGTCTCAACCCGATCGGGACGCTGGAATTTGCCCTGCTTGCCGACGGCGTCGGCTTCGCCGATCTCTATCCGCTCGACACCGACCGGGCATTCACGTCACTGGAGCGGATCTTCCCGGGCGTTCTGTCGTGGTACGAGGACGCTCAGCAGCCGGTGCAGCTCGTCCTGAGCGGCGAAGTCGATCTGTCCTCGGCCTGGAACGTTCGGGTCGCGGCGCGGGAGATCGCGGGGAGGGTGGCGTCCCAGTGGAACGGTGGAATGCTGTCCGGCGATTCGTGGACGATCCCGTTCGGGGCGAAGAACGCCGACGTCGGCATGGACTTCATCAACTACGTGACGCGCTCGGTTCCGCAGGCCAACTTCTGCAACATCCTGCCGTTTGGCCCGGTCAACCCCGGTGCCCTGTCGCTGATCCCGGCGGAGCGGCTGCTATTCATCCCGACTGCCGACGGGCTGCGCGAGAAGCAGTTCGTCGAGAACTGGGCCTACTGGACCGATCAGCGCGCCACGCTCACCGCCCGCTTCAATGTGTGGTGGTCCGAGCTCAGTCGGCGATGATCGTCGTGACGCCGATCGCCGACAGCGGGTCAACTCAGCTTCGCTGTGTCCGAAGCGCTGCCCGGCCCCGGTCGATCATGGCTATGAGACCTGCCGCCTGGCGGTCCGCCGACCAGCGCGACAGGTTGGGCCACGGCAAGCTCCCGGACCGCTCGATCGCCTGGGAAAGATCGCCGACTACGATGACCGGTCTGGGCAATTGACCGGCGACCTCAACGGGATGCGACGCGATGGTTAGTGCCGGCACGCCAAGAGACCACGGCAGCAGGGATCGGGCGGTCGACGCCAGACCGGCGGGGTGCTGGGTCGCGATGACCAACGCCAGATCGATGTCGCGAAGGGTAGACGCAAGATCCATCTCAGTGATTGGCGTCCAGCCATCCAGTTCGATCGAGCCAAGGCTGAGCCGGCTGGCATTGGGATCGATAGTCATCGCCGCGTGCCAGACCTGCGTCGCGAGGCTCGACTGCTCGGCATCCCAGGCCAGCACGGCAAGCCAGATTGGATTCCCTGCGTTGCGCTGCCGTGCCGGGACAGCTGAAGTGTCGATCGCCGGTCCCAGATCGACCGGATCGGATCGTCCGCTGGCGACGTAGCCGTCCGCTGATTGCATGATTCGGAGCAATCGAGGCTCGTCGTAAGCGGCGATCTGGGTCCTGATCGCCTCGGCAGCGTTGTCGAGGACGACGACCGCGTCGACCAGCGCCAGTTCCCGGGCCAGCCAGATGCTCAACTCTCTGCCTCGTGGCAGGTCCAGCGTCCGGTACTGGAGATCGGGATACTGTTCGGCGAACTGGCGGAGCGGCGCCGAGCCCCGGTGCCGCAGCAGCCGCGTCAGACTCTCGCCGCGACGAGGCTCGATGAAGACGGCCTCATGGCCGCCCCGTGTCAGCGCCCGCATGATCGCTCGCCACGAGGTCGCCAGCGGGTTGTCGAAGTCGGACCGGATCGAGTCGCCGAAGATTATCAGCCGGCGGCGCCACTCGATGTCGCTCCGCTCGGCGGTGCGGTCGCCCGACGCTTCGATGGCCACGTCCTCCCGTCCGCTGGTCGTCACAGGCCGAGGGCGACGCCGTCGGCCCGGCAGTCACTGGCGCCGAGGAGCAGCCCCGTCTCCGGGTTGCGCAGAATTAGCTGGGCGAGGCCGACGTTACTGGCGAACGGGGCGATCGACTGAACCACATGCCCCTTCGCGGTCAGATCCTCGATCGTCTGCTGCTCGAAGCGCTCCTCGACCTGGAGCAGCGTGTCGGGCTCGTCGCGATCGCCGCCGGACACCCAGCGCGGGAGGTCCAGCACGAACTGGGGGTTGTCCCAGAGGTCGTAGTCGACGAGGCTGGTGACGAGCTGGAGGTGGACCTGCGCCTGCGCGTCGCCGCCCTGTGTCACCAGCGGTCCGGCCAGCTGGCCGTCGCGGTAGAGCATTCCTGGCATCAGCGTGTGCAGGGTCCGCTTGCCGGGCTCGAGCCGGTTGGGGTGGTCGTCCGTCAGCGAGAAGTAGCCGCCCCGGTTTTGAAGCATGATTCCGGTCCCGTCGGCCATGATCCCGGAGCCGAAGCCCATGTACTGGCTCTGGATCATCGCGGCTGCGTTGCCGTCCCGGTCCACGACGCAGATCGCGACCGTGTCGGCGTCGCCGTCCGGCTGTCCGGTTCCAGCCCTCGTCGGGTCGTAGCGTCGCCAGAGCTCCGCGGCATACGTCTTCGACACCAGGTGGGGAACGTCCATCCCGGTGAAGTCCGGGTCGCTCAGGGTGCGGTCTCGAACGTCGAAGGCGATCTTCTTGGCCTCGATCAGCGGGTGGAGGTGAGCGGCCGAACCCCATGTCCGGGAGGGCTCGGAGAGCTCGGCGAGGTTGAGCTCGATCAGGGCAGTGATGCCCTGCGAGTTCGGCGGGAACTCGGCCACGGTCACGTCGCGGTAGGTGCTGAGCACGGGGTCCGTCCACTCCGACCGGTGAGCGGCGAGGTCGGCCATATTGAGGGCGCCGCCGAGACGGTGGACGGTCGCGGCGATCCGTTCGCCGATCACCCCCGTGTAGAACGCGTCGCGGCCCTCGGCGGCGATCAGTCGGAGGCTGTCCGCGAGGGCCGGCAACCGGAGGCGCTGTCCGACGACGGGGACGATCCCGCCGGGGATGTAGGTGGCGTGAGCCTGCGGGTCGCCCTGGAGCAGCGGCTCCGCGGTCCGGAGGCCGGCCGCCAGCTTGACCGAGACCGGAAAGCCCTCGCTGGCGTAGTCGATCGCCGGCTGGAGGACATCGGCGAGCGTGAAGCGACCGAAGGCGCGCTGCGCGGTCACCCAGGCGTCGACGGTGCCCGGAACGGTGATCGCGTGGACGCCGCGGATCGGCATCCGCTCGTGGCCGGCCGCCCGGACGAACTCGCGGCTCGTCCCCATCGCTGACCGACCCGAGCCGTTCAGGGCGTGGAGCTTCCCGGTGCTGGCCTCGTGGTAGAGCAGGAACAGGTCTCCGCCGACCGTCGTCTGGTGCGGGTACATGACCGTCAGGACCGCATTGGTCGCGATCGCGGCGTCCATCGCCGTGCCGCCGTCGCGTAGGACGGCGACCCCAGCCTCCGCGGCCAGGATATGCGGAGCCGCGACGACCCCGTTGAAGGCGAGCGTCGATCGGCTGGGTGACAGATGGACCATGGTCGGTTCCTCGCTCCTGTTCCACGGGTGTTTAGGGTCGGACGAGGCTAACGTGCCGGGATGACGTAGAGCTCCGTCTGGGGTGGGACGATCCACTCGCAACCGTCGGCGGTCACGACGACATCCTCCTCGATCTGGGCGCCCTGGATGCACGGCTCCAGCGTGAAGACCATGCCCTCCTCGATCTCGCCGCCGGAGCGGTCGCCGTAGCGGGCGTTGTTCGGACCGAGGACCAGCCCGCCGTCGTGGACCAATCGTCCGACCTGGTGCCCGAGCGCGTGCGTGAAGCTGTAGCCGCGGTCCTCGACGATCTGGCGACTCGGGCGGTCGACGTCCCAGCCGATCACGCCGGGCCGGATCAGGCTCTTCGCCATCGCGACGCTGTCCGTGACGGCGGCGAAGCGGTGGACGGCGTCCGGGTCGATCTCGGTCTCGCCGGGACGGGAGAGGTACCAGGTCCGCTGCATGTCGGAGCAGTAGCCCTCGACGATCACACCGAAGTCGATCCGGACGGTGTCGCCGGCCTGAATCGGCTTGTTCGTCGGCGGGGTGTGACCGGCCTCGCGGTTGCCGGCGACGACCGACGGGCAGAAGGCGGCTTCCCAGGACGGGCCGACGCCGTAGGTGTCCATCCGCTCGTTGATGAACTCTTGGACGTCCAGCTCGGTCATGCCCACTTTCAGCACGCCGGTGACGTCGTCGAAGATCTGCTGGGTGATCTGGCAGGCCCGGCGGATGCGCTCGACCTCGCCGGCCGTCTTCCGGGCCCGGATCCGCTCGGCGACCGGCGCGGAGGAGACGAGGCGGTCGGCCATCCCGACTGGGCTCAGCTCCCTGACAAGCTGGAGATAGAGCCCATGGGTGAGGCCGTCGATACCGAAGTCCGCTTCGGAATAGTTGAGGGCGATGCGGGCCGGGTCGCGGTCCCTGAGGGTGGCGTGGAACGGGACCCGCCAGTCGCCGCTGTAGGCGTGGATCTCGTCGAAGATCCCCTCGACCTGGCTCCGGTCGTAGTCGGCGACGATGGCGACCGACGGGCCGTCGGCAAAGATCATCAGGGCGCTGGTCCCGGCGATGTACGGCATCCCGGTGACGAACGGCAGCATGACGTCGCTGCCCTCGCGGGTGAACGTGAGCCAGCAGGCGATGCCGCTCTCGGCCAGCAGCGACTTCGCCTGCGCGTGCTTTTCCCTGGCGAGGGCAATTCGCTCCCGCTCATCCTCGGTCTGCTCGAGCGTCTCGGCTACCTGGGCCATCTCGCTGATCCTCCAGTCATGGCGTGAACGTCCAAACGAGGTTTTCGATCGCGCTGATTCTCTCGCAGCCGCCCGCCGCCCGCCAGACCTGGGCAGACTGAATCGGACACAGCCTGTCAGACGCCGCGCGGTTGGGTCCCGGCGGATGTGAGTTCGATGCCGATCGACCCGATCTCGACCTCATCGACGAAGAGCCGGACGCCATAGTTGCCTGGTGCCAGCGATCCGTCCAGATTCTGAGGCAGGGCGACCCACTGCCGGCCGTCCCGCTCCACGGTGAAGCTGGCTCCGCCGGCGTAGTCCCGGTCCTGGATCTTCTCGGCGTTCTTCTCCCAGTAGGACGCAACCACACTGCCGGCCCGCAACCCGTCGAGGTCGACGACGAAGTAGACCGTCCCGGCATTGACGGCGACGGAGACCACGAAGCCGTTGGGCTGCCCGGACCCGTCGACGCCCGTCGTGAGCCCAATCTGCTGCACGGTGGCCGGTGGGACGGACGTCGCGGTCGGGATCGCGGTTGGTGAGGCGTAGCGGTTGGCGGAGTACGTTGCCTGGTCGCCGACAATCAGACCAGGCGTCGTCTCCGACGTCTCCCTCGCTGGTCGCTGGTCGGTCGCCCGATCCGACGCGCAGCCCGACAGCAGCAGGACCGCCAGCCCGATGACCGTTAGAACGCCCGCTGGCTTCCGCGAACACGCGGAGGCCAGCGGGCGCGGTACCCGTCCGGAGTCGTGGTCAGGCCGACTGGCGCGGGGGCCGGTATTGCCCAAATGCATCCTGGTACTCCTCGGCGACGTCCCGGGCGGTCTTGTGCACGTAGATCCGAGTGGTCGACGGGGAAGCATGCCCGAGAATCGTCTGGACTGTCGACTCGCGCACCCGCCGCCGAACCAGTTCAGTCGCGAGCCCGTGCCGGAACGAGTGCGGCGTGACCTCGCTCTCGACCCCGGTCGCGACGCAGAGTTGCGTCACGATGTGCTCGACGGTCCGTGGGCTAACCGAGGTGCCAGGGTCGCCCAGCTTGTCGCGGCCGCTGAAGGCCGGGTAGGCCGAGGAGCCGCGGACCGGGTCCTCCCGCATCGACCAGTAGCGGGTCATGGCCTCGGCGGTCTCCATGTCGAAATGAACCGTCCGGCTCTTGCCGCCCTTGGCCCGGTAGACGCCGGCCGTCCCGTTGGCCAGGTCGACGTCCCGCCGCCGCAGGGCGCAGAGCTCGGAAACCCGGACCCCCGTCCGGTACAGAAAAAAGATCATCGCCCGGACTTTCAGTCGGCGCAGTTCCAGGTTGGGCTTGCCGGCCGGTTCCCCCTCGCGGACGAACGTCACGACCTTTTCCAGATCAGCCAGTTTGACGTCCGGCGGCGGCGGCGTGAATCGAGGCATCATGGCCGCGATCCGAACGCGAAGCTTGTCGGTCGGGAGATCCGGGTGCAGGTCGTAGGCGGACAGATAGGCGCAGAACTTCCGGACGGCCGAGAGGTTGTTCTGGGCGGTCCGCATCTGCGAGACCTCCTCCGGTGTCCGGATGTCGGCCGGAACCAGCAGGCTGGCGAAGGACGTGACGTGGTCGGCGGCCAGCGAAGTGACCGGCATCTCGGCCGGATTCATGCCCTCGTTCTGCTCGAGGTGGCGAAGGAACTTGGCGATCCCATTTCGGTAGGTCTTCTTCGAGCGCGGCGCGAGCCGGAGATCGCCGAAGAACATCTCGACCGCGGTGAGGACGGAGAAGAGCTCGTCCCCTTCGACCGGCGCGGCCCGTTCGGCGAGCGATGGCTCAGGGTGAGTCGCCTGGGGCTGAGAGGCGGGACGGACGGGGCGGGCCAGGGGTGCTGGGGTAACTGACCGAGGCTGATGGGTCGCCGCCATGTGGTTGCTCGTCCTCTCGCTGTGCGTACCGCCACTCCCAGCGCGGGGGTGGACGATTGGCCGACGGTCTGCGCGACAACGGGTTCGCGCCAGGCTCGTCACCAGCGGGAGGTGTACGTACACTGTGAACGGATCTTACTTGGTTGCGGAGAATCCCGCAACTCCTGTCTGGTCAGGTGTACGTCCCGGCTGACGGCCTGGTTCTCAGGATGGGCGGGCGTAGCGGCGGACGAATCCGCTCATGTCACGGTGGAAGTCGCCGTTGGAGACGACACGGGTCGCCCCGCCGGCCTTCGCGGCCCGGAAGCCGGCGACATCCTTGTGAGGCCCGAAGGCGAGGACCGGGGTCGGGGGCTCCGTCGCGGCGGCGGCTCGCTCGATGAGCGACCAGTCCGGACTGGCCGCCATGTCGACCACGATCAGGGCGGGAGGCGGTCCGGCGGAGAGCGCCGCGACGACAGCCTCGGCGGTCGGCACGAGGCGGGGCAGCCAGCCGTCACCGGTCAGCGCCTGCCGGAGCCGGACGCCGAAGAAGAGGTCCCGGTTGAGGATCAGGATGCCGGAACCGGCAGTGATCGGTTGGGCGGGTTGGGCGTGAGCCGCGACTGGGTCAGTCATCTGGGGAATTCCTGTGCATGGCGCCGGGCGGTCGGTCACGATAGAGAGTAGCCGATCCAGGCGGATTCACACGCCGGAAGACTTTGCGGCTAGAATGGGCCACGGCAGTTTGTCCGGCCGGTCTTCCGGCCCACCAATGAGGGATGGAACGTGGAGACGTACAACATCTATATGGATGAGACCCCGGCCGCCGGCCTCGACAGCGAGGACGAAGGCGTCGAGGTTGAATTCCGGGTGGTACCCAACGGTTCGGACGATGGCGACCCGGAGAACAACGCGGTCCTGGCGGGCCTCGACCTCGTCGACCTCATCAACCTGCGGGACGCCCTCCAGCAGGAGATCGACAACTACGCGCTGACCGCGCTGGAGGCGGAAGCAACCGCCACCGAGACCGACGAGGAAGAGTAGCCTCCTCGTCGTATCTCGTATGCGTGATCGGTCGCTGACAACGAACGCGAGCCCACCGGACAATCTGTCGGGTGGGCTCGTTTCGCGTAGGCGATTACCTGTCAACTGTTTCGGTCAGGTGGCCATCGCGGAGCAGCACCGACCGGGTCGAGAGCCGCTCGATCGCGCGTCGATCGTGGAGCACCATCAGGATCGTTCCCGTGAAACCGGCCAGGGCGGTCTCGAACTGCTCGCGACTCTCGATGTCGAGGTGGTTGAGCGGTTCGTCCAGCACGAGGAAGTTCGCGCCGCGCAGGACGACCATGGCCAGCGCCAGCCGGGCCCGCTCGCCGTAGGACAGATCGGCGGCGCGCTTGAGCGGCGCGTCGGCCGAGAACAGGAACCGGTGGAGGAAGTTCCGGGCGTCACTGTCGCTGATCTCGGCCACCGACCGGATGTGGTCGAGCACCGACCGCTCCGGATCAAGGCTCTCCTGCTCCTGGGTGAACCGTCCGACGATGATGTTCGACCCGAGCCGGACCGAGCCGCTGTCCGGCTCGACATCCCCGAGCAACGCCCGGATCAGCGTGGTCTTGCCGGTGCCGTTCGCTCCAAGCAGAGCAACCCGCTCGCCGAACCGGACGTGGAGCGAGAGACCGTCCAGCACGGTCGTTTCACCGAATCGCACCGTCAGGTCCGTGACGAGGGCAACGTCCCGACCGCCGGGTGGGGCTGGCGGCAGATCGACAGCCAGTCCCCAGCGCGGGCGGGGCTTGTCGACCTTGTCCTCGGAATCGAGCAGGCGTTCCAGCCGTCGTTCCCGGACGACGGCGACCCGGGCGAACTTCTTCCACCGGTTGGTGACGACGTGGATGTTGCCTTCGACCTTTTGGGCCCGCCCGGCGATGGCCCGGATGTCGGTTTCGACCCGCTCGATCAGCTCTTGCTGCCGATGCCAGGCCGACGCCTGCTTCGCCGCGCCGGACTTCTGGGCATCGAGGAACTCACTGTAGCCACCGGCGCTGATCGACCAGCCCGGCCCGTCGTCGTTCAGGGCGAGGATCCGGGTCGCGACGCGGTCGAGGAACGCGCGGTCGTGCGAGACGATCACGACCGCCCCGGACTGCGCCCCGACCAGTTGCTCCACCATCTCGGCGGCGTCGATGTCGAGATGGTTGGTGGGCTCGTCGAGCAGCAGTAGATCCGGCCGGCTGGCGAGGAGACCGGCCAGCCCCGCCCGCGTCTTCTGCCCACCGGACAGCTCGGAAAGCGGCGTCTCCAGGCCCCGCCGGAGCGAGTCCGGCCCGACCGAGAGCCGTTCCATCGTGGCGGCGAGGTGATCCGCAGCCGCGTAGCCGCCCAGCCCCTCGAAGGCGGCGACTGAGTCGTCATAAGCGGCCAGCGCGGCGTCCGGGTCGGAGGTCCCGGCCCCCAGGTTCGTCGCGGTCCGGTCGACCGCGAGGGAGGCCGATGCCAGCCCGCCGGTCGGGATATCGATCAGGTCGGCCAGCGAGCCGTCGGGCTGATCGGCGAAGCCCTGGCGGAGGTAACCGACGCGGGTGCCGGACGCGAGGGTAATAGTGCCGCTGGTTGGCGTCCGGTCACCGGTGAGCAGCGACAGCAGGGTGCTCTTGCCGGAGCCGTTCGGCCCGATGACGCCGAGGACGTCCCCGGCGTTGAGCGAGAACCCGAGGTCCTCGAAGACGACCTGCTCATCGATGTGAGCGGTCAAAGAATGGACGGTCAACATGGAGGATGTGCCAGACGCGAGGCCCAGCTGATCGCGATCGGACCGCCAACCGCGAACGGATCGAGGCGGTCCTGTCAGTCAGCGGGCCGCGATGCGCGGCGGACGTGAGGGTGGGCAGGGCCAGAGCGGTCGGGGCCGCGCGGCAGGTGGGAGCTCTCTGGCGCCCATCAGATCTTCAAGGGAACGCCCTCCGGGGCTGACGATCGGCAGTCCGTCATGAGAGTGGAGGGGGCGATCCGGCGATACCCGCGTGGTATCGACTGTCGGGGGAGCGCCCGGAGCGCTAGCCAATCATCGGGGGGATGACCTCAGGAGCGTGCGGAACCAGATGATAATGAGTCAGCGTTGAACCCTACCAAACCCGACCGAGTCCGGCAAATCAGGGGCCGCTGCCTGATCGCGGGGAGGGAAGGTCCGTTGCCTACCGGAACGGCAGCTCGCCGGGATGCTGGCTGCCGCGGAAGATGGCGTTGAAGAGCACCTTGTAGGTCCCGCGGGCCTGGGCCCGGAACTGCGGACGGAAGCCGACGAGGATCACCCGGCCGCGGCCGAGCCCGACCTCGACCAGAGCCGAGCGGGACCGGAGATGCTCTTCGCCAAGGATCCAGCCGCTGACGTTCGGGGTGCCGCCGGTCGGGTAGCGGGCGACCGACGTGACGGGCTCGCCGCCGGATAGTACGTCGAAGGCGGGGCTGTTGTAAAAGAGCACCGTCGTGTCGCGCCTGAGTCCCCAGCCAAGCGGGTGAGCCGTGTCGACGACGACACGAAGCAGCGAGCCCGGACAGTAGAAGTCCTTCGGCGGCAGGCCGTCGAGGACATTACGGACTGGCAGAGCGAACCGGTCGATCACCGCCGCCGTGCTGCCGTCCAGGGCCACCAGCGTTCCGCCAGCCTCGACGAACTGCTGGAGTTCGTCCATCCCGACGCCGCCCAGACCACCGACGTAGTCCGGCGGGTACGGTTCGCCGAACGTGTTCTTCGGGCTGTTGCCGGCGATGAGCTCCGCCGCGCTCTGATGCGGTAGCAGGATGACGTCGAACCGCTCGATCAGCTTGCCCCGACGAACGTCAGCATCGTGCAGCGTCGTCGCCGGGACCTTGAATCGCTCCAGGATCCAGCGCGTCCAGCCCTCGTCGATCGCCGGTCGCCAGCTCTGATAGAGCCCCAGCCGCGGGAGACGCTGCGTGACGACCGGCGCCTCGATCGGCTCTTCGACGCTGGCGAAGTCGATGCCTGTTTCGACGGCAAGCTCTGACACCAGCTCCGCGAGCCCACGCGAGGCCGCCACGATCACGGTGCCTGGGCAAAGACCAGGGTCTGGATCGCCGCCCGTCGTCCGGTAGATGGTCCTGCCCTCGGCAAGAAGCCGGCTGATGGCCTGAATCGACGAGTTCATCGCCGGGTCGAACCGGAAGCCGAAGCGGCCGTTCCCGGCGACCGTGCCCGGTCGCAGCGATGGACCAACGAGGGGAGCCAGCGACTGCCGCGCCTCGTCGGTGACGACGGTCCGGATGGCACTGGAGCGGACGTCCATCTGGAGCGGCAGGGTGTGACCGGCGATGTCGTAGGGCGCCTGGGGTGGGCCATCGGGCCACTGCCGCAAATCGGGATAGGTTTGAACCTCCAGGAGCGTCTTCGCGAAGCTGCTGGCGGGCTGGTCAAGACGGACCACGCGCGTGCCGGCCGGATATTCGACTCCGTCGAGCGTGACCGCTTCGGTCGCGACCTCGACCTCGACGATCCCATTGGCCAGGACCTCGAGCAGTTCCTGGGTCGTGCTCGGGTCATGCTGGGCGTCGTCCGCGCCAATGACGAAGGCGAACGGAGCCTCGGTCCGGGTACTGGCGCGGCGATTGATGTCAACATAATCCTGCAACCACTGTGTCCGGTTCCGGGACAGGTGGTCCAGCGCGGCCCGGGCGGCGATCAGGTCGTACTCGACGATGTCGCGTAGCGTCCAGCGTCCAGCGGCCCAGGGCAGAGGATTGTTCCAGGACCGCACCGTCGCGCGTGATCGGGTGTCCGCTTTGAGGTCCGACTCGCGGATCTCGACCGGCGTCGCGTAGCGGCAGCTGGCCGCCTCGCTGAGCAGATCGACGCTACCGTGGTAGTTTCCGTAGGCGAGCGACGGTGAGTAGTTGTCGAACATCGAGTGGGTGACGACGCCCGCCTTGCCCGCGGCCGTTAGCCGGGCGGCGATCGCGCTGCCGACGGCGGCGAACTGCTGCTGGATGACCGGATCCTGGTTGGCGTCGAGCGGGTCGATGAACGGCGGCACCATGAAGCGGGCACCATCCCGGTTCATCTGATGCATGTCGAAGACGAGTTGCGGGTGCTCCCGGTTGTGGAACGCCGCGTAGAGCTGGTTCTCCTTTTGGGTGAGCATGAACCAGTCCCGGTTGTTGTCGTGCCCGACGTACCGATGATAGAGCCACGGCATGTCCGAGCCTTCGTACTCGGTCCCGAGCCACCGGCGGTACCAGTCGGCGACAAGCTGGACCCCGTCCGGGTTCTGGCTCGGGATCAGCACCGTAACGGTACGGGACAGCAGGTCGAGCGTCTCCTGATCCCTGGCGATCGCGAGGTGGTGGGCAAGCTCCAGGGTCATCAGGCAGGCGCCGATCTCGTTCGAATGCTGCGTGGCCATGATGATCCCGACAGGCCGGGCCCCGGCGATCGCTTCGTCGATCTCGGTGGAGGAATGGCGCCTCGGGTTCCACAGCCGGCCAAGGAGATGCCGGTTTTGATCGCGGGCCGATTCGCTCAGATTCTCGGGAGCCGAAACGACGACCGCGATGTGGGGTCGTCCGTCGGTGCTGGTTCCGAGGACCTCGACCATGACCCTGTCCGATGCGGCGGCGAGATGCTCGAAGTAGTCGACGATGGTGGACCAGTCCGGCAGGACGCGCTCGGCGCCCACCTCGTGACCGAGGATGCTGGCCGGTGTCGGGATCACCGGGCCGACGATGCGTTGGCGCCGGCCCCGCTGGACAGTCGTCTGTGACAGCGCTTGCTGCGCTGCCTGGATCCACGCCTCATCGATGAGGATCACCCCGCCCTCGGTCACCCGCGTCGCCTTCGGGAAGACACCCGCCTGGATCCGGGACTTGATCAGATACGGCGAGACGCCGAGGCGATCGGCGGCGGTGCGCGTCGTGTAGAACTCTTTGGTATCGGCGATCTTTGCTCGGGGCACGCGGGGACCTCCGTGTCGTGGGTATCGGCAGGAAAAATCGCGACTGATCGTCGTCTGGTCGCCAAATAACGCGATCGGCATCGTACCAACATGCCGATGGAATGGATATACCTCCGGGGAAGCCGATCTCCGCTTGTCGTTTCCTGCGCGTTTTCACTGTACGAGCGAGTTGTCGTCGATGTCTCGGGAGAAAGGGCCGAGGACCGCACCCGGTCCGGCCGGATGCAGATCGTCAGCGCCCATCTGCCGACGGTCGCCGCGCGACGCGAAGGCCAAATCTAGTGAGCGATCGAGGCGCCTTCGCGGGAGTCGCTCCGGACGCTCCTGACATAGGCATCGAAGACCTCTGGCCCTTCGCCGTAGGCTCGGGCGAGCCGATTGACGCCATAGTCGTAGCCGGTCGCGAACCGCTTGCCATCCGAGCCGTAGGCGGCGATCCACCACTGCGCCTCGGCCCCATGCGCCGCGATCTCCTCTTCGAGGTCGACGCCGTTCGGCAGCGTGGTGCAGGTGTCGGTGTAGTTGCAGGCCAGATCGTTGATGTAGCGGTCGATGTGTGTCGCCTCGTGGACGAGGAGCGCGGCGAGGACGTCGGTCTCACCAGAATGGAGCAGATCGGTGGCAACGGAGATGTACGAGTCCGACCAACTTCCGTCGACCGGCGATTGGCGACCATAGGCGTAGCCGCTGTTGTAGCCGATGTCCTCGGTGAGGACGCAGATGTCGTTGCTTACCAGCTGGTCGAACAGGCGCTCACCCTCAGCCGTGCCGCGCATCAGGTTCATGCTAGCTTCGAGACGGCCGCGATCGTCCTCGCTGGTGTCAGTGCAGATCGGGTAGTTCGCCAACCCGGGAGCCGGAGCGAATGACGGCTCCTCGGCGACGACGGATACCACCGCGTGGACGGCATTTCGGCTGGTCTGCTCGACCGTTTGCCATTGGGGTGTGCCGGCCAGCGTCGCGACGAGCGTCTGGTTGGTCGCGGCGAAGAGCGTCGTCGAAAGGATCGCGACGATGAACAGGACCCGGACGAGCCGCGACAGCCGGGAGGGTCGGCGTGGCGGGCGGGCGGGCGGTGGTGATCCTGGAGCTGGCGCCCAGCCAAGCCGCTCAACGTCAGTCGCAAGCGGTGGAGGGGCGAAGACGGCGGCCCGCCGGGTTCGCTTGGTCATTCGTTGGAGAGGCTGTCCCTCCACGTCGACTGGCTGCCGATTCCCGGATCTGGAGTCGTCGGCGCTCGGCGGCGATTCGGCGGACCACGACGCCCCAGGCTCACGTGCTGGTTGTCGCGTCGTTTCTGGTCCAACGGCTGGCGTCGGCATCTGTCCGTCGGGTCGAATCCGGAACTGTTCGGTCCTGGTCCGAACCGGCGCGGATGAGGCAGAGATGGACGCATTGCCGGCCCGGGATGGGTTGGGGTGGGTCGGGTCGTCCGGAGGGCGATGAGGACGGTTTGCTTCCGGGGCCGTGTCGGTATCGGTTGGCCGGAAGGGATGCTGACGACGCCCGTGGGGCGTTGCTGGCTCTATTGGTCCGGTCGGAGCGTCGGGCGTTCGGTCAGTCAACGGGATTCCCTGGCGATCTGGGTATGAGGTCTTGTTAGTATTGGATGGGCGCGGCAGTCGGGCGGTAACGTCGATACCAGGCTGTCGATCAGGTTTCCAGTCTGGGTCAACGATACGCCAGATTGGTTTTGGAAGCGGTCGTTTCGGGAGTCTGCCTCGTGTCTCATGACGTGAACGATGGACGCGACGCCTTCGGACTTGCCGACGAGGACATCGTGTTCATCGATGGTGAGGCGGACGAGATCGACCCAGTGCGCGATCCGCACGTCATGACGGTGCTGGGTCCGGTCGATCCCGCCGACCTGGGGATCACGTTGCCTCACGAGCACTTGCTCGCGTCCCCACCGGCGACCGTCGGGGAGGAGCCGGATTACCGGACCGGCGACCGCGACGCCGCCCTGGCCGACACTGAGTCGTTCGGGTTTGCCGGCGGCGGGGCAATCGTCGATTGCACGACCCCCGACAACGGCCGCGACCTCGCCGGGCTGCACTGGGTCGCGAGTCGGGTCGCCGTCTACCTCGTCGCCACGGCCGGGTTCCATAAGGAGCTCCACAGTGGCTACCTCGTTCACGGCCACTCGCCGGAGGAACTGGCGGACGGGCTCATCCGGGAGTTGCGAGACGGTGACCCGACAACTGGCGTCCGGCCTGGGCAGCTCAAGGCCGGGAGCAGTCTCGACCGGATCAGCGACACGGAGCGAACCGCGTTCGCCGCCGTCGGACTGGCCCACCGGGAGACCGGGGTGCAGGTGATCACGCACGCTGAGGCGGGCACCATGGGCGCGCAACAGGTCGAGCTGCTCGCCCGTCACGGCGTCGACCCGGCGCGAATGACGATCAGCCATCTCGACCGCCGGTTCGACGACCGGAAGATGCTGCGGACAGTCCTCCGCACCGGCGCCACGATTGGCTTCGATCAGCTCGGCAAGCCGCGCTACGGACCGGACGAGCCGAAGGCCGCGGTGATCGCCGAGCTGATCGCGGAGGGGTTCGGGAGCCAGATCCTGCTCTCTCACGACATCGCCCGCAGGTCGCTTCGTCCAGCCTATGGCGGAGGGCCGGGTCTGACTTACCTGCTCGACCGCTTCGTCTTCATGCTCCTGGACGCCGGCGTCAGCGCTGCGGATGTCCGCCGGCTGATCGTTGACAACCCAGCCCGCGCGCTGACGATTCACCCACGGATCACCACGACGTGATAGCGTCCTGATGACGGGATGGATGGACGGACCCAGCAGCGTGGAGTGTTCCGGCATGCGAGACGATCGGTCCGACGCGGTCCAGGCACTGGTATTCGACATGGACGGATTGCTCATCGACAGTGAGCCGCTGGCGGACGCCGCCATGGTCGAGTTCCTTCGGCGGCACGGGAAAGTGGCCGATCAGGCCCACGCGCCGCAGTTGCTCGGTCGCCGGTTGCCTGACGCCGTCGCGCTCTTCATGCAGTGGTATGGGCTGGAGGGGGACCTGACCGAGTTGATCGACGAGTTCGACGCGCTCCGGACCGAGATGATCATCGGCAACCTGGCCGTGATGCCGGGAGCGCGGGAGATCATCGCGTTCGGGCGGGAAGCGGGACTTCGCCTTGCCCTGGCCACATCCAACCGCCGGCATCAGGCGGCGATCTCCCTCGCGGAGACGGGGCTGACGGGTCTGTTCGACGCCGAGGTCACGGGCGACGACGTGACGAAGGGCAAACCCTTCCCGGATATCTTCCTGATGGCGGCGCGATTACTCGAGATCGACCCAGTGCACTGCGTCGTGCTTGAGGATGCCCCGGCCGGCGTCATGGCGGCGAGCGCGGCGGGAATCCGCTGCATCTTCGTCCCAAATGGGTACTCGTTGCGGGCTGAACTGCCGGTCGCGCCGGATGTGACCGCGCCGACGCTCATCGAGGCGATCGAGTGGCTGCGGCAAATGGGCGTCGCTCCATCCGGGGCGGTGTCGGCCACCTAGCGGGTCAGGAGCCGAACCGAGGCCAGATTCCTCCGGCAGGGCTCATGGCGGGCATCGAGGAGACACGCCGAAATCGACCCGGCCAGCTCAGGCCGCGATCCGGTCAGTGGAGTGGTGTTCGCCTGGAGAGGCGGCAACCGGGTTGGGACCGACTGGATCCGGAGCAACCTGGGGAGTGGTGTCAAGCGTCGTGGGGTTCTGACTCAGGAACGGAGCGAGGACCGCGGGCAGGATCAGGAGCAGGAAGGCGATGACGGCGCCAGTCACGATGAGATTGTCCATTGCGGTGTTCTCCTGGGATGATGTGGGCTCGGTTCTGGCCCTACGGGTTCCGGTGTTGCATGGACGGGGGCGGCGCCGCTTTGGTTCCGAAGGGAGGGAGTCAGCGTGCTCGTTCCGCCTGAAACCATTGTAGAAACCGACTGTGATGCCGCCATGGGCGACCTGTGGCGTATCTGTTGCGCACATCATCGTGACCTGTGACAGTCGGCATTCATCTCGACGAATCGTCCAGGCGCGAGGATTGAGGGCCGTGGCGCCCTTCCTGCTTCCCCCGCGCTCTGCGATCGGACTCACTCAGAGGGCAACGAGCAATGGAGCAGCGAGCCAACCCGGTCATGATTGCCGCGGAACTTCAAAGGGTTCGACAGATCCGGCAATACCGATCCGACCCGGTTCCGGAGGACCTCCTCGGAGCATTGCTCGAGGTCGCCCGTTGGACGGGCAGTTCGCGCAACACGCAACCCTGGCACCTGATCGTCCTGTCGGACCGCGAGCAGCTCCAGCGGATCTCGCGGGTCCGTGATGCGATCAACTGGGTGTCAGGTGCGCCGCTGGCGATAGCCATCGTGCTCGACGGCGAAAGTGAGACCAGCGAGGCCTACGACGAGGGACGTGTGACGGAGCGACTACTCGTCGCCGCCCGGTTCTTCGATCTTGGCGGGGGAACGGCCTGGTTTGGAAACGCCGAACAGCAGGCCGCCGCCCGGATGATCCTCGATGTGCCGGATGGACGGACAGCGCGCTCGGTCGTCGCGCTGGGGTACCCGGTTACCTCGAAGGATCCACGTCCCAACGCGGTCGATGGGGGCCGCAGGCCGCTGGCCGAAACCGTCAGCTACAACAGCTTTGGTCAGCACTGACCAGTCGCCACTGTGTCTGCGGTAGAGGGTCAGACGGGCTGAGCGACCGCGCGGTGCCCGGCGGCAGTCTCCGTCTCAATGACGGGAACCAATCGCTGGACCAGCGCGGTCAAGAGCACCTCGTCCAGCGTGTCGACCATGATGAGCTCCAGCCCGGAGGTAACGATGGCGGGGAGCTCGCTGAGATCCTTGGCATTGCGGCGGGGAAGCAGGAACGTCTTGATTCCGCCCCGGTGAGCCGCGAGCGTCTTCTCCCGCAGACCGCCGATGGGCAGTACCTTGCCCCGCAGCGTGATCTCGCCGGTCATCGCGACGTCCTTCCGGACCGGCCGGCCGGTCAGCGCCGAGAACAGCGCCGTCGCCATCGTGATCCCGGCCGACGGTCCGTCCTTGGGGATGGCGCCTGCCGGGATGTGGATGTGGATGTTGTGCTTGTCGAAGAATTGGGGAGTCAGATCGAACGTCGCCGATCGGCTCCGGGCGTAGCTGATCGCCGCCCGGGCGGACTCCTGCATGACGTCTCCGAGCTGACCGGTCAGGACCAGATCGCCCTTGCCCTCCATGATCAGCACCTCGATCGACAACAGGTCGCCGCCGAAGCTCGTTACGGCCGCCCCGGTCGCGACACCGATCTCGTCGCTCTCCTCCGCCAGTCCGTACTCGTAGCGCGGGATGCCGAGGTAGGCCTCGACAGCCGGCCCATCGATGATGATCGGATTCGCCGGTGTCGCGTCCGCCTCTGCATGCTGGATCGGTGCCGGGTCCGACTCGGTTTCGTTCGATGTGGCCCCTTCGCCGTTCGCTCCGGTGAGGTCGGACTCAACCGTCTCCACCAACTGGACCGGTCCCGGCGCGTCCGCGACGTCTGTTGCGATCTCCCGGGCGACCTTGCGAGCCAGCGACCCGATCTCGCGCTCGAGGCTTCGGACGCCCGACTCCTCCGTGTACTCCCGGATCAGCCGGCGGACGGCATCATCGGTGACGAGCAGCCGATCGGATGATAGACCGTGGTTCTCAAGCGAGCGCGGCAGGAGGAAGCTGCGGGCGATCTCGACCTTCTCGACCTCGGTGTAGCCGGGAACCTCGATGATCTCCATTCGGTCGCGCAGCGCCGCCGGGATCGGGTCGAGCATGTTCGCCGTCGTGAAGAACATCACCTTCGACAGGTCGAATGGGACCTCCAGGTAGTGGTCCGAGAAAGCACTGTTCTGCTCGGGGTCCAGGACCTCGAGCAGCGCCGACGACGGGTCGCCGCGGAAGGTGTCGCCGCCGAGCTTGTCGACCTCGTCCAGGACGAGGACCGGGTTGCGGCTCTTCGCGTCCCGTAGCGCCTTGATGATCCGGCCCGGCATCGCGCCCACGTAGGTCCGGCGGTGGCCCCGGATCTCGGCCTCGTCCCGGACACCGCCGAGGCTGATTCGGACGTACTCCCGGCCGATCGCCCGGGCAATGCTCCGGCCGAGGCTGGTCTTGCCGACGCCCGGCGGCCCGACGAAGCAAATGATCGGCGAGCGGAGCCGATCCCCGGCCAGCTTGCGGACGGCGACGAATTCGAGGATGCGATCCTTGACCTTCTCCAGCCCGTGGTGGTCCTCATTGAGGATTCGGGCGACCTCCCGCAGGTCCAGTCGTTCCTCGGTCTCGGTCGCCCACGGCAAGTCGGTCAGCCACTCCAGGTAGGAGCGGATGATTCCGAGTTCCGGCGAGAAGGGGTGTTGCTGCTCCAGGCGCTCGACCTGCAAGAGCGCCTTCGCCTTGACTTCGTCCGGCATCCCGGCCCGCTCGACCTTCTCACGGAGTTCCTTGGCAAGCGTCTCCTCCGGCGAACCCTCGCCGAGCTCCTTCTGGATGGCACGGATCTGCTCGCGGAGAAAATATTCTCGCTGCTGGCGGTCCATTCCCTCCTGAGCCTCGTGCTGGATCTGCTGGCGCAGGTTGAGGACGGACAGGCGCTTCTCGATCAGAACGCCGAGCGTCCGGAGCCGCTCGATCGGATCGAGAATCTCCAGCAGCTTCTGGCGCTGCTCCGGCGTGAACTCCGGCGAGAAGGCGATCAGGTCGGCCAGCCAGCCGGGTTCGTTCACGCCCCGAATCGTCGAGAGGACTTCCTCCGGAACGCTCGGCAGCATGCTGAGATAACTCTCGACCTGCTCCAGAATGGCGGTCATCGCCGCCTCGGCGGCCGCGCCCTCCATCGGCAGGTCGTCATGGCGCCGGACCCGGGCGACCGGGTACGGGTCCGTCTGGATCATCTCGTCGACGATGCCGCGGCCGACACCGGTCAGGATGACGTGACTGTGCCCGCCCGCCCTCGTGACGCGCTGGCCGACCTCGGCGATGACGCCGACGGAGCAGAGTTCGAACTGCTCCTGGCCCGGTTCGCCCTCGGCGGTCCAGCCGCCGGCGTCGACGGTGTCGTCCGGTCCGGGCAGGACGCCGACCAGGGCGTCCGGGTCGATGTCCGGATCCATCGCGAGCCGGGCCGCCAGGTGTTCGAGCTCACCGGGGGCCATGCTGAACGGGCTGTCGGATGGTCCGGAGGTGATCCGCTCGGTCAGGACGAGAACCTGGCGAAGCGGAAGGCGGGCGGCCCGGTCGAGGACCAGCGCTGACTCCTCGTCCTCGATCGGGAACGGGATCGACATGTGGGGGAGCAGGATGGTCTCGTCGACGACCAGGACTGGCAGCGCGACTGGTCGCTCCGCCGGCTGCCTGGCTTTGGTCCGGCGGGTTCGGCGGGCTCGGGGTTTGGCCTCGGCCGTCGCCCCGGTTTCCGCCACGTCGGACGGGTGTCGTTCCTGATCCGGGAAACGATCAGCCGTAGTCTCCTCGGTCGGGATTGTTACGGCTTTCGTCTGGTCGGTTTTGTCGATTTTGTCTGGGGACGTCGGCGACTTGCCGGAGGGCATAGCACTCTCACCTGGACGTGCGGGGGGAACCGGCACAGAAGTCAATCAGTCGAAGAGTCTGGAATCGGATTCGGACACAGGTCAGCGAGGTCTCGCTGACTCAGTGCCCCGGCGCGTTCCGGGACGGTTCCGGCGTTCAATCAGGGAAGTCTACGCCGAATCGTCGAAGCCGACCGATTGGATCAGGGTCCACCGGGGCCAGACCAGCCACCGCGCAGCGGATGCGCTCCCGGTTCACCCCTCACGTGCGTCCCGAGATGAACCTTCGGCCGGGATGAAACGTGCCCCGAATTGATGCTGCCAACCCGCTAGAATCCGGAGGCACGCGTTCTCGAAGCGCCCTCGTCGTTCAGCGGTCCGCCTTGCATGCAAACGGAGGTCTCCGGATGTCACCCAGCCGCGCCCGTCTCAGCAGTGCACGTTCCGGTCTGACCGCGATCGTCGCGGCGACCCTCCTGTTCGCTCTGTTCGGGCCGCCGCCCGCCACCGCGCCGAACGCCCTCGCTCAGGCCGACGCGAACAGCTACGTCAATCCGACCTACGGATACCAGATCGCGTGGGAACCGGACGTCTGGGATGTCGTCGAAGGTGGTCCCGGCGATCTCGCGCTGACGAGCGACCTGGTCGAGATCTACTTCCAGTCCGGCCAGTTCTACGCCGGCAACGCAACGAATTGCCGCGACGATCTCCTCGACCGCCTGCCAGACGATGACAATGTCCTGTCCATCAAACCGTTCGAGGGGAACGGCGAGCAGTCCGGGGAGACCGACGGCCGAGCCTACTCCACCCTCCGGGTCGAGCTGGATCAGACCAACGGACAGGATGCCCGAACAGTCGTCGAGCGGATCGACTGCCGGACGGTTGTCGCTGGCGAAGCGGTCCTGGCGATTACCTGGCTGGCGCCAATCGACGCCGCCGGGGAGGCGGTCAAGGCGGCCGATGGACTGCTCGAGGGCCTCGAGATCCCGTCGTTCCGGGGGCCGGAAGCGGATGTGGCGGGCCTTCAGGGCGGCACGTACACCGACCCCGGACTCGGCTTCGCGCTGAACTGGGACGAGACGGACTGGACCTCGTTCGTGCCGGTCGACGCGATCTTCGGGCTCAACAGTACGACGAGCCTGATCTCGTTCTCTCTACCTGACACCTTTGACGGTGACGCCGCGAAGTGTGTGGAGACGACGCTGGATGACCTTGGCGGGTCGCCCGGCATCGTCGATGTCACGCCGATCCAGATCGACGGTGAGGACGTTGCCGGTCTCGATGACGAGGACTGGTCCTACGCGGCGATCGACGCGAACTACGGCGGGGCCGAGCAGTTCGTCGGGGTACGCTGCGCGGCGATCCCCGGCTCCGGTGTCACGCTCCGGGCGGTCCACTCCGGGCCTATTGACTCCTACGAAGGAGAGGCGGCACTGGCCGCGCCGGTCTTCGCCAGCCTGACGGTCGCCGACGCCGGAGGCAACAGTGAGGGGGACGCGACACCCACCGCCTCTGCGGAGACAGAGCGGGCCGCAACGCCATCGGCAGAGCAGGGCACACCGGTCCCCGAGGAAACCGCTGCCACTCCGGAGTCGTCCAACGGTTCCCCGTCGGTCGACGATGCCGCCACCTTCAACCCGCAGACGGGAGGCTGGTCGCTCGTCTACGACGGGACGGTCTGGCAGCCACTGGATCCCGCGATCTACGCCACCGTCGATCTCGCGCTTGGTGGCGGGTCTTCGGTCGTCACGTTCGACGCCACCCCCTCCGACGGCCGAGACGTTCAGGAGATCCTCGACGGCCTCGTGGAAGCGGAGATCATCGCGCCGGCCGAGAATCAGCAGGACGTCGAGCAACTCGACGATCCGCCCGTCCCCTCCGACGGGGCTGTCGGCGCGGCCTATGGCTACGTGACGCCCGGCGGAGCCGCGGCCGCTCTGGGAATCATCGTCGTCCCGTTCAGTGACGATTCGGTTGTTGTCGTCCGCATCTACGCCACCCCTGAGCGGCTGATGGACGACGGCGCAGTCCTTCAGGACTTGATCAACGGCCTCGAGATTTGATGCGGCGTCGGCGGACCCGATGGACAGCGAGAGGGGCCAGCGTTCGATCGCTGGCCCCTCTCGCTGTTCAATCACGCGATCGCCAGTGATCCGACGTTTTCCGGGACTCAGCTTCGTGCCAGTTGCTTGCCAGTGAGATGGACTGCTTCCGCCTCGGCTGGCCGGAGTTCGAGCAAGCGGGTCGCGGCGTCGGCGATGCCGTCCGGGGTCAAGTGAGCCAGTGACCTCAGCCGATCCTGCGAGGCCTGTTCGAAGATGCGATCGGGCACGGCGACGACGTGCGTTGGAATGAAGCGCTCGCTGGCCGAGAGGAGTTCCAGAACGGCGGCGCCGAAGCCGCCCCGCTCGACGTTCTCCTCGACCGTGACGATCGCGCCGCAGCGGTCGGCGAGCGACAGAATCAGGTTCTCGTCGAGCGGCTTGACGAACCGGGCGTTGACGACGGTCGCCCGGATACCCTCACCACGCAGGAGGGCGGCTGCGCGTTGCGCGGGCAGTACCATCGCCCCGACCGCGAGGATGGCGACGTCATCGCCCTCTTCGAGCACCTCGGACTTGCCGATCGGCAGGAGATGGGCCGGACCGGCCATCGAGACGCCGACGCCCGCGCCGCGGGGATAGCGGATCGCGGCCGGGCCGTCGGTAGCGACCGCCGTTGCCAGCATGTGCCGGAGCTCGTCCTCGTCCTTGGGCGCCATGATCGTCATGCCTGGAAGGCAGCGCAGGTATGACAGGTCGTAGATGCCGTGATGCGTCCGGCCGTCGTCGCCGGCGAAACCGGCCCGGTCCATCGCGAAGGTCACGGGCAGTCGCTGGAGGCAGACGTCATGATAGATCTGATCATAGGCCCGCTTCAGGAACGTCGAGTAGATCGCGACGATCGGGCGCATCCCCTGCGTCGCCAGGCCGGCCGCGAAGGTGACGGCGTGCTGCTCGGCGATCCCGACATCGAACGTCCGGTCGGGATGAATTCGCCCGAAGCTTCCGACGGACGTGCCGGTCGGCATCGCCGCCGTGATGGCGACGATCCGCTCGTCAGTGTTCGCCAGCTCGGCGGCAGCATCGGCGAAGACGTCCTGATACTTGGGCGGCGCGGGTGGCGCCGCCGCGCCGCCGGCGGCCATCGGAGCGACCTTGGGTTTGGCCGAGACGGCGTGGCTGCGCTCCAGGTCGTCCGCGGCGGGGCCGTAGCCGCGGCCCTTCTCCGTCACGACATGGAGGAAGACCGGGCCGTCGACCTGGGTCGCGTTCTGGAGGGCGTCGATGACGTCGCGGAGGTTGTGGCCGTCGATCGGGCCGACGTAGGTGTAGCCCAGCTCCTCCCAGATCATGCCATGGAACATGAAGGCCTTGACCGAGTCCGTCAGGCGCTTGCTCATGTCGACCATGAAGTCGCCCTGCGGCATCCGCTCGAGCACGCGTTCCAGATCGGCCTTGGCCCGGCTGAACCGGCGGTCGGTCCGGATCCGGTCAAGGTACTTGCTCAACGCCCCGACGTTCTTCGCGATCGACATCTCGTTGTCGTTGAGGATGACGGTCATCGGGATGCTAAGGTTGCCGCCGTTGTTCAGCGCCTCGAAGGCCATCCCGCCCGTCAGTGCCCCGTCGCCGATCAACGCCATCGTCCGCGGCATCGGCGTCGATGGGTCGTTTCGGTACTTCAGGTGATCCGCAACCGCCATCCCGAGCGCCGCCGAGATGCTAGTGCTGGCGTGGCCAGCACCAAAGGCATCGTGTTCGCTCTCATCGCGGGAGAGGAAGCCGGACATCCCACCCTCCTGACGGAGCGTCTTGAACCGTTCGAGCCGGCCGGTGAGGAGCTTGTGGGCGTAGGCCTGGTGCCCGACGTCGAAGACGAGGTGGTCCCGTGGCGAATCGAGGACCACATGCATCGCGATGATCAACTCGACTGGTCCGAGGCTCGCGCCGAGGTGACCGCCATTGATCGCGACCGTCTCGATCAGTTCCGCCCGGATCTCGGCCGCGAGCTGCTCCAGCTGCGCGATCGAGAGTCCGCGCAGATCGGCTGGGCCGGTCAGCATTGTGAGGATAGGAGCCGGTGTTCGCGGGTTGAACGACTCAACCTGAGAAACGCGGGTGGCCCCGACCTTCGTGCGCTTGGCGGTGTCTGTCATTGCTCTCGTCCCTGATTTCCGGATGACGCGGGTGTCGGCTGGATCGCACGCATGTCACCACCTACTTGGGGCGGTTTACCCGATCATGGATCGGCGCCCACACGCTTCGTCCAGTTTAGGCGAGGTGCACGCAATTGGCACGCCGCGCCTCATCGTGACCAGCGGTCTCCGGCTCCGGCCATGACATCCGTAACCGATCCACTTGAATGGCGGGCACAGCTCGTCGATCGGGTTCTCCCATCAGCGACACGCGTGCGCGTCTCGATCCACGGTCGCCCTTGGGCCAACGCTGCTGGTCTCCAGTGGCTGGTGGTAGCTTGCCCTCTACCGCGGGTACCGGGTTTGCGGTGAGTCCTGAGTGGATTGCGGCCAGGCATCAGCGGGTGTGGTGTCCGGGTGAGGACCGGCGAAGACCCACGCCAAAGCACGGTGATTCGGCCAATGGAAACCAAATGGTACCTGTGATCGTTACCGTAAGTGGCGAGTGTTGATCCTGCGCAACCCATTGACGGAGATGAGTCGCGGTGGTGCGGACACCCCCCCGGAAAGAACCCGGAAAGAACCCGGAACGCGATCCCGGACGTAGACAGGTCATCGGTGGATGGAACCGACATGGCCGCCCCTTCGACCGCTGGCCGACAGTCAGCTCGCAGCCAGCTGGCCTGGGTTGACATCCACCGAACCGACTACGTCGTCTCTGTGTCGATTCAATGTCGCCCCGCTTTGCCACCGATTTACTGATTCGATTCGATTCGAGGCCGTCGACGACGCCGGCCCCGCACCCATCGGACCAGCGCCTGAATGGCCAGCCCCATCGACCTGCGATGGCCTTACGAGAGGACCTTTCGATGCGTGAACCGTCGTTTCCCAACGGACAGCAGGGACGGCCCGGACAGAACGGTCGAAGTGGCATCGGCCCCCAACCGATGGCGCGCACAGCGATCGTCCACCGGGCTGGGGGAACCCCACGGCCGGTCGCCGCGCCGGAGAACGCGCGGATCCTTCGGCAGGCCCTTTCCGAGGATCGGAACGGTGGCCAGGCCGATCTCTGGATGCCGCATCAGCCAGCGGTCCGCCAGCGGGTCGGTCCGACGATCAAGGCCCTCCGGCTCCGGCGCGAGATGTCGCTGCACCAGCTGGCCGACGCCGCCGGTGTCTCGCCGTCTCATCTCAGCCGAATTGAGCGCGGCCTGACGGTGCCGTCCTACGAGGTCCTCGACCGCATCGCCGACTCGCTCGGGTCGGATCTCCGGCAGCTCCGCAACGAGGAGGAGCGCGCTCGCGCGGTGGATGGTGAACTCGACCAGCTCTTCGACTACTTCGACATGCCGACGCCGACGAGGGCCGAACTCCTCCAGTTGAGCAATCGCGCCCGGGCCGACATCGCCCGCGCCCTCCACCGCGCCATCCGCCGCAGCGCCTGATTATTGCTCCTGTCCGGTTCGCTTCTCGCAATCACTCGATGGCTACATCACCATGCGGAGTTCGATGAGTTCGGGCGACGACCGGATCTGCTCCCACGTTGCCGAGCCATCCCAGTCCTCGAGGTCGTCGACGGTCGTGGCGCGGCGGCCGGTCACGAATAGCGTCAGCCGGTGGTCGTAGTACTCCCGGACTTCCGCCCGGAGGACCTCGGGACGGGACAGGATGTGCCGCTGGATCGCGAGGGCGACGGCGGCCCGCGGAACGCCGTCCAGCACCACGGTGGTCTGCTGCTCGCGCGCTGGTTCGGCCGGTGCCGAAACCGAATGGGCCTCATGAACAACGCTGTCCGGTTGAACTGTCGTCGTCGCGGTCTTGGCGGCGCTGGCGGCGAGGTCGCTTTCCGACTCCGGGGAGCCATCGGCGTCCGACGAGGTCGCATCCTCAGCGATAAGAGGTGTCGTCTCCGTGGCGACATCAGCACCGTCCGCGGCGACCATGATGATCTCGGCATCGACGCCGGTCTCGAGTGATGCGTCGCCGGACGCGTCGTCAAGGCCCGGAGTCGTCTCGATCGACGACTCGATCGGGGCGTCGTCGGGGCTGGTAAGGTTTTCGCTCGCTGGTTCGGTGGATGGACCGAACGCGCTGCCAACTTCCAGGGGGATTTCGTCATAGTCGGAATCGGATGACGATGTGCCCGCTGGTTCGTCTTCGGTTCCAATGGCGCTATCCGACGTATCGGAGGCGATCTGTCTGTCGGGGTCAGGTGTATCGCTGCCCGGCTCGGACTGCTCGGCGTAGGGCGCCACATGGGCCTCGGCGTAGGGTTCGACGACGCTGGTCAGATCCTCGTCGGTCGGATCAGCCACCATATTCGGTTCGGATGTCCACGACTCGGCGCTGGACTCGACCGGAGCCGCCTCGGCGCCCTGGCCTGGTGCCGCCTCGTGCACTTCCCGCTCGTCCGTGGCCTGGCCGCCGGTCTCCTCGACGTCCCGCTCCGACACCTGGTCGTGGACGATTCCGGTGTTCTCGGGATTGCTTAAGACGCGATTGGCGCCTAACCCGGATGCATCCCGGGTCGCCTGAACCGGCTCGATTCCCCGCGAGGAGTCGAACTGACCGTGAGCGATCGGTTCCGTACCACTGGTGACCGGTTCCGTCGTTGCCGAAGCCCCACCGGTCGCTGGTCGACCAAGCACACCGTGGCGATACTCGTCGTGAACGTCTTCGGCGACGCTCCGGTACGCGTCGCCGGGCGAAGACAACCCGGCCGGGAGTCGAACGGACTGCTGGCTCCCCAATGCTCCCGCGTCATGGAGACCGATCGGCTCGAGCTCGTACTCGACCTGCTCAAGCGCGTCGGAGACCCGATGGGCAAGACGCTCGGTCGCCTGCTGAATCGTCATCACGTCGTCCAGCAATTCGGTCAGCGCGGATCGCTGGGTCTCGCGCTCCGTCTCGATCTGCCTCCGGCTCTGGGCAATCGTCGCGACGGCCTCGTCCCGCTTCTCGCCGGCCTCTCGCATCAGTTGCCCGGAGCGGGCGATGTTCTGCTGGATCAGGGCGTCGAATGACTCATAGAAACGGAGTCGCTCGGACATGCGCTCGATCAGCTCGGCGCTCTCCATCCGCGAGTTCGGAGTCGTGGCCATGCTACTCGCCCGCCCATCGGTATCTTGAGCCTGAGGGTCCGGGACGACAGTGTCCATGCGGGAAGGTCCTGTGTCCGACATGCGATTCATCCTCTGCCTACGGGCTGGCCGACGAGTCGACAGGAGCACTCCGCCGGCACCGAACGGCCAGCAGGACGGATCGTCCCTGATGAGTTCCCTGAATCGTGATTGTAGCAGCCTGTTTCCTGATTGTGCGGGGTGAAAGCTGGACAGGACCGGGAGCCAGATAATGCCATGCAGGCAGGATCGTCTGGCCGAGTTTTCGGGCGGTTACAATAGGTGAGCGATGCAACGGGATCGTGGCGTTCCCTGGTCCGTCCGACCCGCCACCCGGACGCGACACGAGTCGCGCGGTCCGAGCCGTCATCAACTCTCAGCCGGGAGCCGCCGCCGTGACCGATACCCTGACCCTTGACCCGCGCACCCCCCTCGCTCGGCATGTCACCGCCAACGCCTATCTCGACGCGACCCGCGACCGCCTGCTCGTCTACGATGGCTCGATGGGCGCCACGATTCTCAATATGGAGCTGCCGATCTCGTCCTACGGGGGCAAGGAGGGTTGCAACGAGGCGCTCGTCCTCCACAGTCCGGACGTGATCGAGCGCCTCCACGCCAGCTTCCTCGATGTCGGCGTCGATGTCCTCGAGACAGACACATTCGGCGGCAGCAGCATCAAGCTGGAGGAGTACGGACTCGGCGACCTGACCTACGAGATCAACCGGGACGCCGCGGCGCTGGCCCGGAAGGTCGCGGACGCGTATTCGACCGCCGCCCGGCCCCGCTTCGTCGCCGGGTCGATCGGCCCGACCGGGCTGCTTCCGGCCTCCGACGATCCGATGCTCGGTCAGCACCGCTTCCAGCAGGTCGTCGATCTGTTTCTGGATCAGATCCGCGGTCTCGTTGACGGCGGTTCGGACGTGCTCATCATCGAGACCGTCCAGGACATCCTGGAACTCAAGGCCGCCGTCCACGCCGCTCTGAGGATCCGTCAGGAGACCGGCGTCGAGATTCCGATTCACGCTTCGATCACGCTCGACGTCAGCGGCCGTATGCTCCTCGGGACCGACATCGCCGCCGCCCTCTCGATCCTGGAGTCGCTGCCGGTCGATGTCATCGGCCTGAATTGCAGCACCGGACCGGAGCATATGCGCGAGCCAGCCCGCTATCTCGGCGAGTTCAGCACCCGGCCGGTCGCGATCATCCCGAACGCCGGCATCCCGATCAACGTCAACGGGCTGGCGGTCTTCCCGCTCGAACCCGAACCGATGGCCCGGGCCCTCCGGGAGATGATCGACGACTTCGGCGTCGGGGTCGTCGGCGGGTGCTGCGGGACGACGACCGATCACCTCAACACCCTCGTCTCCGAGCTCGAACGCCGGCCGAGCCTGAGCGCCCCGAGCCGCCCGACCGAACCGCGGCCGGCGATCGCGAGCATGCTCCGCGCCGTCGATCTCCAGCAACAGCCGGCGCCGATGATCGTCGGCGAGCGCGTCAACACGCTCGGGTCGCGCAAGGTCAAGCGGCTCGTCCTCGAAGGGGACGACGAGGGGATCATGGCCGTCGCCCGCGGCCAGGTCGAGGAGGGAGCCCACGCCCTCGACCTCTGCGTCGCGTTGACCGAGCGCACCGATGAGGAGGAGCGTGAGACGCTCCGGACCCTGACCAAGAAGCTGGCCCTGAGCGTCGAGTCGCCGATCGTGCTGGACTCGACCGAGCCTGGCGCGATCCTCGACGCCCTGGAGCAGTACCCCGGCCGGGCGATCATCAACTCCATCAACATGGAGGACGGCCGCGGGAAGATCGACGCCGTGCTGCCGATGGCGCTGGCCCACGGGGCAGCCGTCATCGCCCTGACGATCGACGAGGACGGGATGGCCAAGACGGCTGACCGGAAGGTCGAGGTTGCCCGCAAGATCCATGACCTCGTCGTCGGCGAGTACGGCCTGGCGCCGAACGCGCTGATCTACGATGCCCTGACCTTTCCGCTGACGACCGGCGATCCGGAGTTCCAGAGCTCGGCGATCGAGACGATCGAAGGCATCCGCCGGATCGAGCGGGAGCTGCCCGGCGTCCTGTCGATCCTCGGGGTGTCGAACGTCAGCTTCGGCATCAACCCGGTCGCCCGGCGCGTCATCAACGCCGTCTTCCTCTACCACGCGATCAAGGCGGGTCTCGATCTTGCCATCATCCACCCGAGCCACGTCGTGCCTTACGGCGAGATTCCGGACATCGAGCGCGAGCTGGCCGAGGACCTGGTCTTCAACCGCCGGACCGACGCGCTCGCCCGGGTCATCGAGCACTTCGAGGGCCGGACCGAGGAGGCAAGCGGCGGCCCCGACCCCATGCTGGAGATGACTCCCCGCGAGCGCCTCCACTTCCAGATCGTCTACCGCAAGCGGGAGGGCGTCGAGGCCAACGTCGATCAGGCTGTGGCCGACTCGGGTGACGCCGTTGAAGTCCTCAACAACGTCCTTCTGCCGGCGATGAAGGAGGTCGGCGACAAGTTCGGATCCGGGGAACTGATCCTGCCGTTCGTGCTCCAGTCGGCCGAGGTGATGAAGAAGGCGGTCAACCAGCTCGAGAATTACCTCGACCGGGTCGAAGGGACGAGCAAGGGGACGGTCGTTCTGGCGACGGTCTTCGGGGATGTCCATGACATCGGCAAGAACCTGGTCAATACGATCCTGAGCAACAACGGCTACACCGTCCATGATCTCGGCAAGCAGGTCCCGATCAGCAAGATCATCGACAAGGCGATCGAGGTCAACGCGACCGCGATCGGGCTCTCGGCCCTGCTGGTCAGCACGAGCAAGCAGATGCCGCTCTGTGTCAAGGAGCTTCATCACCAGAACCTCGGCATCCCGGTCATCATCGGTGGTGCCGCGATCAACCGGGCCTATGCCCACCGGGCGCTGTTCGTCGCCGACGAGACGGCCTACGAGCCCGGCGTCTTCTACGCCAAGGACGCCTTCGAGGGACTGTCCCTGATGGAGCGGATCGTTGACCCGGAGGAGCGCGAGTCGCTGGTCGCATCGACACTCTCGGACGCGAAGGTCAGCATCGGCAAGGTCGGCCGGCAGGCGTTCAGCGTCCCGGCCGAGTCGACCGCCGTCGACGGGATCACCGTCCGCCGGCTCGCCGCGGACGAGATCCCGGTCCCGCCGTTCTGGGGTGTCCGCGAGGAGCGCGAGACCGACATCGACCTCAAGGATGTCTGGCCCCATCTCGACCTGAAGACGCTGTTCCGGCTCCACTGGGGCGGCAAGGGCGTCAAGGACGGGGCGTGGGAGACACTCCAGCGGGAGGAGTTCCTGCCTCGCCTCCAGGAGTTGCAGGCCGACGCGGTCGCCAGTCACTGGCTCCGGCCGCGGGTTCGCTACGGCTACTTCCCCGCCAACAGCTCCGGTAACGATCTGATCGTCTATGGCCCGGACGACCCGAACCGCGAGATCGCACGGTTCCCGTTCCCGCGACAGCCGGCCCGGGAGCGCCTCTGCCTGGCCGACTACTTCCTGCCGGTCGAGTCGGGCATCAAGGACGTCGTCGCCTTCCAGATCGTCACCGCCGGGCGCGAGGCGACGGTCCATACCGAGCAACTCCAGGCGCGGGGCGAATACTCGGCGAGCTTCTACGCCCACGGGCTGAGCGTCCAGACGGCCGAGGGGCTGGCCGAATTCATCCATCAGCGGGTTCGGCGTGAGCTCGGGATCGGCGAGGAGTCCGGAAAGCGCTACTCGTGGGGCTATCCATCCTGCCCGGACCTGGAGCAGCATGCGATTCTCGACCGGGTCATCGATGTGGGACAGATCGGGATCGAGGTGACGGACGGCTTCCAGTTCGAGCCCGAGCAGACGACGGCGGCTATCGTGATCCACCATCCCGACGCCAAGTACTTCGCCCTGAGCCGCGCTGGCCTGATCGAGGACCTGTAGAGATGACCACGGGTGCCATCGGAGAACCGCTCCCAGCCGACGAGTTGCTTGCCTTCCTGCCGCGGGTGTTGTCGACGACCGCCCCACGGCTGCTTGCGCTCGCCTCGACGATCCCCGAGGATGTCCTGCGCCGGCGGCCGCTGGTCGATGAGTGGTCACCGTATGAGGTCCTGCAGCATCTCCTCGACACGGAGCGGCTGGTCTTTCCACCCCGGATCAGGGCATTCCTCGCTGGCTCCCCGGTGATCGGGAACGTCGACCAGAACGCCGCCCAGTGGGAAACGGAGCGCACCTCCAGCGCGATCGCCGAGGACATCGCCGCCCTGCGGGCCGGGACGCTCGAGTTGATCGAGACACTTGTGACTGACGACCTGGAACGCGAGGCCGTCCACAGCCAGTACGGTCGGATTACGCTCGGCCAGATGCTTCACTACGTTCCGGCGCACGATCTGACGCACCTTGTCCAGATCGAGCGGGCACTGATCCAGCCGTTCCTCCCCGGCGTCGGCCCGTGGGCCGGAAATATCGAGGACATGATGATGCGCTAGCGGCAGGTGCCGCCGGGCCGTCCTTCCCAATGGTGTCTGCCGCGCCGAAGACGATGAGACTGGCCTCAGGACGGGGCCGGTCATGGTTGCGTTTGCCCGGCCCGTACCGGCTGACGCCCCGGTTCGATAGGTGTGAACCGGGCCAGAATGGATGGATCAGACCATGAGTGACACGGCCCAGCGGCCCAGTAGCCATCCTGGTCGCTTCGCGGTGACGACGGCGATCGATTACCCAAATGCCGCTCCGCACATTGGCCACTCGCTAGAGAAGGTCACGGCCGATGCCGTCGCTCGCTACCACGTCCTCCGGGGCGACGATGTGGCGTTCGTGATGGGCAACGACGAGAACAGCCAGCATGTCGTCGTGGCGGCCCAGAAGGCGGGTGAGACGCCGGAGACCTGGACCGACCAGATGGACGTCGCCTTCCGGAGGGCCTGGGACGCGCTCGATGTCCACCCGACCGACTGGGTTCGGACGACCGAGCCGCGCCACTTCCGCGCCGCTCAGGAGCTCTACCGGCGTGTTGTCGCGAACAGCGACATCTATCAGGCCGCCTACTCGGGGTACTACTGCCCGAACTGCAACAACTTCTACACCGAGGAGGACTTGATCAACGGCCGCTGCCCCCAGCACCCGTCAATCACCCCCGAGTACCTCGAAGAGGAGAACTACTTCTTTCGGCTCTCGGCCTACGCGGACCGGCTCCGCGATCTGATCACGGCTGATGAGGACTTCATCGTTCCCAGTCACCGCCGGGCGGAAGTGCTGGGCTGGATCGACCAGGGGCTGCGCGACTTCTCGGTCAGCCGAAAACGACGCCAGGACGGGGTCGCGTGGGGCGTCCCCGTACCGGGCGACGACTCCCAGGTGATGTATGTCTGGTTCGACGCCCTGACCACGTACCTGACCGGGCTCGGCTTTCCGGACGACATGGATCGCTTCGAGCGGTACTGGCCGATCGACACCCATGTCGTCGGCAAGGACATCACCCGGCATCACTGCCTCTACTGGCCGGCGATGCTGATGTCCGCCGGTCTACCCGCGCCGAAGCAGGTCGCCGTCCACGGTTTCCTGAGTCTGAATGGCAGGAAGATCTCGAAGACGGACGGCAATGTGATCGACCCGACCGAGGTCGTCGAGGAGTTCGGCACCGACGCCGTCCGCTACACCTTGCTGCGGGACATCTCGTTCGCGAACGATGGCGACTTCTCCCGGTCGAACGTGGCCCGGCGCTACACGGACGATCTCGCCAACGACCTCGGCAACCTGCTCAACCGAGTCGTCGCGATGGTCGGGCGCTACCGCGGCGGAACGGTGCCGGCCGCCACTGACCCAGGCGACTTCGAGGCTGAGCTCGTCCGCGTCGCCGAAACGGCGAAGGTGACCACCGAGGAGCAGCTGGACGCCTGGGCGACCGACCGGGCGCTGGAGGGTATCTGGACGCTGGTGCGGCGGACCAACCAGTACCTGGAGGAGCGGCAGCCGTGGAAGATCGCGAAGCTTCCCGACCGGCAGGCGGATCTGGAGACGACGCTGGCCTTCGCGGCCGAGTCAACTCGGGTGATCTCGATCCTGACGAGCCCGTTCATCCCCGGCGCGGCGGCGAAGATCGCCGGTCAGCTTGGATTGCCGCCGGCCATGGCTGGCGACTGGGCGAGCGCTGCCTTCTGGCAGGGACCGACGGTCGGTCAGCTGAACCCGGCCGGACCGCTGTTCCCGAAACTGGAGGAGCCCGCCACGGTCGATCCGCCTCGACCCTGATGGGACTTCCTGAAGGACATTGGTTTCGACGCGGCGAACGAGCGCGTTGACTCGCATCCCTGACCGGCCGGGTGGCGCCCGACGTCGAAACCCGCGTCAGTCGGCTCCAAAAAGACCTCTGGAGCCGTCGCCGGTCTCACGGTCGGACTTCCGGCGAATAGAGCTATGGGCGCATCTGGGCGGCGATCGGGGTGATCCGCGCCAGCTCGGTCAGAATCGTGTCGAGCTGACCGGACAGGGCGTCCGTGGGCGTGAAGACGCCGTCCTTCACCAGCGCCGAGACACCGGGGATCGGAAGCGCTCCGGCGCTCGTCAGCAGACGCAGTCCGGTCAGGACCGGCTGAAGTCCGGTCGCGGCCCGGAGCCCGCCCGAGACGCCGCCGTACGAGACAAGCACGACCGGCTTGTAGGCCCACTCCTTCGACAGGTAGTCGAGCGCGTTCTTCAGGCTCGCCGGGTAACCGTAGTTGTACTCCGGCATGACGAAGACGAATGCGTCGGAATTACCGATGGTCTCGCTCCAGCGCCGTGTGTGCTGGTGCTCGTACCGGCCAAGCCGAGGGTGATGCGGCTCGTTGAAGAGCGGAAGATCGATCACCGCCAGATCGGCGATCTCGACGCGGAACGCGCCGTGTTCCCGGGCGGTATCGGCGACCCAGGTGCTGACCGGCAGACCGACACGGCCGGGACGCGTGCTGGCGATGATGACCTGGAGGACGGGGTTGGCGGCGATGTCGGACACGGTCTTTGCCTCCTCGAACGTCTTGTCGGTCACCTGGAGAGTATTTTCGCAACGCAACGGCCCGTGCTCACTGCGATCGGTAGCGCTCGTGGTCCAAAAAGCCCTGGAGGATGACCGCCGCGGCGACGGCGTCGACGCGGATCCGGCGGTCGGAGCGGCTGGTTCCACCCGCGATCAGGGTCCGCTCGGCGATGGCGGTCGAGAGCCGCTCGTCCCAGTAGTCCATCGGCAGCTCGAGGTCGATCGCGAGGCGATCGGCGTAGGTGCGGACATCGGCTGACTGCGGTCCCTCGCGGCCGCTCATCCCGGTTGGGAGGCCAACCACCAGGCGGCCGATGGCGTAATGCTGGATGAGGTCGGCGAACGCTTTGCGGTCGCCCTCGCCCCGCTCGACGAACTGGAGCGGGGTCGCGATCAACCGGGTCTCGTCGCTGAGCGCGACGCCGATCCGGCGGCCACCGACGTCCAGCCCCATGATCCGGCCCTCGGCGTGCCGGTCCCGCATTGTCGGCATCGTTACAGGCGTGCTCATCGGGCCCAGGTGCGCTCCCGCCTGCTCCCGCCACTTCCCGCCGTTGCTTCGGTCTCGTCCCCGGCCACGGCGATCGTTCCGGCTCACTGCCGCACCGTGATATCGATACGGTCGGCCGAGTTCGGCATGCGATCGGGCAACCAGCCGGGCGAATAGGTCACGTCGTAGGAGGAGATCCGCTCGTTCGCCGTCAGGATCGAATTGACGTCGGATGCGCTGGATCCGGCCAGTTCGTCGGCCAGTGCCTGGGCCTCCTCGTCGCTCAGGGAAGCGGTGGTATTGGCGACACCGGAGACCTCGAAACTCGCTCCCCGCGCCGTCTGCTCGCTGGGGGTCCCCTGTGCCGTCAACTTGACGGTCGACTCGCTCAACTGGAGACCAGGGGTGAGCTGGGCGCTCAGGACGGGGATCAGCGCATCGGTCGCCTGGAGACGCAAGTCACGGTTGCTGTAGGTCAGGACCGTCGCGGTGGCGGTGGCGGTCGTCGAGACCTGGTCGCCGTCGTCACCGGCCTGCAGGTCGTCGGTGTAGGCGGGTTCGCTCAGCTCGACCGTCGCCGGGACAACCTGCGTGTCCGGGTCGAGGTTCCCCCCATTCCCAGTAGCGGCTATCTGCCGTAGCTGCTCGCTGGCCGAAGCGTGGAGCGTCTGCACATCGGTCGGCTGGACGGTCTTGATTTCCCTGTCCGTTCCACCCGCCATCGGCGCATCCCGGTTGCTGTAGAAGACGCCGTTGTCCAGTTTGCCGGCGACTTGCCCCACAGCGAGATTCCCGGCCGTGCCGGGATTGACCGCTTCGGCCACCGCTTCGCCGGAGCCGAACTGGCCGAGCGCGGCGTTGCCGGCCGCCACCGTCACGTCGCTGGCGACCCGGTAAGTCTGGCCACCATGGGCCATGAGTTCGGTCCCGGCCGCGATGGTTGCGTTCTGGTCGGTCGGATTGCTGAAGCGAACCCGGCCGGTTGCGCTCGCGTCGGGGACGGCCCGCGTTCCGGTCGTCGGAACCGACCCGGTGTAGCTGACATCGAACACCGTTCGTTCACCCTGGATCACGACGGACGCATTCCCGCTTTCGCCCGGCGCGACGATCTCGCAATCGACGGTCCCGTTGACGCGGCCTGATTCCAGGGCGAGCGTCACGCTCGCGGACGACAGCACGAAGATGCCCAGCACGAGGGTGATGAACAGGACCGTGGCGATCGCCGCGCCGATCACCCCGAGCAGCCCCCGCCCCGAGAGCCGGGTGGGGCGAGCCATCCCCGTCGGCTTCTCCTGGACCCGGTCGTCGGGCGGAAAGCCATCGACCGTCGCGTCACCTGGATTTCGCCAACGACGGGTCCCGGACCGACCGTCAACGCGACCACTGGTGTCAGGACGGACACCTCCGCGACCGGGTCGCTCTGGAAAGGAGTTTTCCGGCCAGCGAAGTGGGGAGCCGTCAGCGCCTCGGGGGGCAGAACTTGGCCCCTGGCGGGTCGTCATGCCCCGAGGCGACCGCTCGTCGTCCTCGTCGTCGGCGTCGTCAGGCTCAGGTGGCAGGGAACGGTTGGGAACCGGACTCGGGGCTGAGGACGGACGGCCCTCCGGCCAGATGCGTCGCTCGCGTTGCGATAGCTCCCGCGGACCAGATGGTGGGGTGCCCGGTTCGCGTTCTGGCCGTCGAAGCCGCGGGGCCTCGTCGGGCAGCGGTGGCAATCCCTCCCGGGACCAGGAAGGAACAGGGGGAGGGTCCGGGGACCGGGACACTCCGGAGAGGACTGGGGGTGGAGTCGTCTGAGCAAGTACCGTCTCGTCGCTACCGATGATCGAGAGGTTGAAGACCGACGCCAGCTGAACCCGAAGCGGATCGTCGGAGATGATTGTCAGTGCGATCCGGCGCTGCTGGGCAACCTCGCGGAGCGACCGGAACTCCGACGACGTGAGGAATAACGGCGAACCGTCGGGAATCTCAAGCAGGACCACACCATTGGCATGAGATCGGAGCCGGGTCAGGACATCCACCAGGGACTCGTAGATCGTGACCACGACGGTGGTCTCACGTCGTGGGTTCTCGAAGAGTGGCATGGGCGCGAGCATTCCTCACCGTAACGCGGAGCAATAAGGGGTTCCCACGGACCGGCGGTGGTGCCGGTCCCTCCTGGGGTCCGGCCGAACGACGGCGATGGTGGCGGCGTGGGCTCCTTCGGACGACGCGTGATCGGCACCGCGATCCCGGCCCATTGCGTCGGCCACTTTGTCATTCAACCGGACCCTTCCGGGACGGACTGGCGATGGACCATCGTCCGGCTTCCAGTGCGCTCCCAGACCATAGCCGATTGGACCATGTCGAGGCGGACAGCCTTCTCCTGTTCACCGGGACGGTCAACCGTTGCTGGCGATCGCCTCCGAGGCGGCCGCCTGAGCCGCTGAGATGGCAGCATCGAGCTTCTCCGGCAGCTTGCCGCCAGCTTCGGCGAGATCGGGCCGCCCTCCGCCACGACCTTCCATGACGGGCGCCGCCAGCCGGATGATGTCACCGGCCCGGACGCCGCTGGCGACGAGGTCCGGCGTGACCATCGCGATGAGACTCGGGCTGCCATCGACGGCGGTTCCGAGGATGACGATACCGGATCCGAGCCGGTCCCGGAGCCGGTCGCCGATCTTTCGGAGGGCGGCCTTCTCGTCGACCTCGATCCGCGTCGCGATCAGCCGGGCACCACTGCTCCCGATGAGCTCGGCCCGGTCCAGCAGGCCATCGACCTGCGTGCCAGCCAACTCGCCCCGCAGCCGCTCGATCTCCCGCTCCAGCTCCCGCGAACGGTCCCGAAGAGCATTGACGCTCTCCGGCACTGCCTCGCGGCTCGCCCGGAGGTCGCGGGCGAGGGTGTCGACCACCCGCTGCTCATCGGCGATCCGGTCGAGCGCGGCGGCACCAGTCAGCGCCTCGATCCGGCGGACACCGGAGGCAACGCTCGCCTCGGACGTAATCACGATCGGCCCGATCTCACCGGTCCGCTGGACATGCGTGCCACCGCAGAGCTCACGGCTGAAATCGCCGACGCCCACCATGCGCACGACATCGCCGTACTTCTCGCCGAAGAGGGCCATCGCGCCCTGGGCGACTGCATCGTCGTACGACGACACCACGGTCTCGACGGCGGTGTCGGCGATCACCTGCTGGTTGGCGATCCCGGCGACGCGGCGGACCTGCTCGGGCTCGATCCCGGCGACGCTCGTGAAGTCGAACCGCAGCCGGTCCGGGGCGACCAGCGAGCCGGCCTGATGCGTCTCCTCCCCAAGGACGAGCCGCAAAGCACGATGCAGGAGATGTGTGGCGGTGTGGTTGCGCCGGATGGCCTGACGGCGTTCGGCGTCGATCGTCGCGAGCGCCTCGTCGCCGGTCCGGACGAAGCCCTCGGTGACGACGCCCCGGTGGACGAAGACATCGGGGACCGGGCGGGACGTCTCGTCGATCCGGACGAGGCCATCCTCGGTCCGGATCTCGCCGGTGTCACCCACCTGGCCGCCGGACTCGGCGTAGAACGGGGTTCGATCGAGCACGATCTCGACCGCGTTCCCGGCCTCGGCGATCTGAATCGTGCCGTCCGGACTGGCCATGCCGAGGATGGTGCTGGTCGCCGAGGTCAACTCGGGGTCGTAGCCGAGGAACTCGGTCAGCCGGCCGGAGGCGAGTTGGACATAGAGGTCGGACCGGCCTTTCGCGACGTCGCTGAACATCCCACCGGCCCGGGACGTGGTCCGCTGGATCGCCATCGCTTCATCAAACCCCTTTTGATCAATGTCGAAGCCCTGCTCCCGGGCCAGTTCGACGGTCAGGTCATAGGGGAACCCGAAGGTGTCGTAGAGCCGGAACGCCTCGTCGCCGGGAACGACGGTCTCGTGTCGCTCCCGGAGACCTTCGGCGAGGGTCTGGAAGCGGCCGATGCCAGCGTTCAACGTCCGGCCGAACGACTCCTCCTCGTGGGCCAGAACCCGCTCGATCTGGCGCCGCCGGGTGAGGAGGTTCGGGTACTCGTCTCCGAAGGCGTCGATCACGATCGCGGCCATTTCGGCAAGGAACGGGCGTTCGATCCCGCTCCGCCGACCGGCCCGGATCGCCCGGCGAAGGATGCGGCGCAGGACGTACCCTCGGCCTTCGTTGCCCGGCAGGACGCCGTCGGAGATCAGGAAGGTCCCGCCGCGGGAGTGGTCGGCGATGATCCGGAGCGCACGGTCGATCTCGGGGTTTACCCCATAAGCGTGCCCGGTGAGTTCGGCCGCCCGCTGGATCAGCGGCTGATACAGGTCCGTGTCGTAGATCGAGCGGGCTCCCTGCATGACCATCGTCAGCCGCTCGAGGCCCATCCCGGTGTCGACGTGGACGCGGGGGAGGGGCGTGCGGCTGCCGTCGGGCGCCCGGAGGAACTGCATGAAGACGTTGTTCCAGACTTCGAGATAGCGCGGGTTGTCGCCGACTCCGGTGCCCGAGCCGTCGTCGAAGGCGTCGCCGAGGTCGAAGTAGATTTCGGAGTCGGGGCCGTTCGGCCCGCTGTTGCCGACCGGTCCCCACCAGTTGTCCGAGAGAGACACGATCCGCTGGGCCGCCACGCCAATCTCGTCGCGCCAGATCCGGAACGACTCTTCGTCGTCCGGGTGGATCGTCGGGTACAGACGGTCCTCGGGTAGACCCATCGTCTGGGTGAGGAACTCCCAGCTCCAACGGAGCGAATCGGTCTTGAAGTAGTCGCCAACCGAGAAGTTGCCGAGCATGAAGAAGAAGGTGTTGTGCGACTCGTCGCCGACCTCGTCGATGTCGACCGTCCGGAAGCACTTCTGAACGGAGCACATTCGGCTTGCCGGCGGCGACTCGAGTCCGAGGAAATACGGCGTCATCTGCTGCATGCCGGCCGTGGTCAGCAGCACGGTCGGGTCGTTGATAGGTACGAGTGGAGAGCTGGGCACGGATTGATGCTGGCGCTCGACGAAGAACGCCGTGAACGCCTGACTGATCGCACGGGCGCTCATCCAGCCATGCCGGCTCGGGGATGTGGCTGCCGCCAGCTGTCCCCCGCCCGTTGCCACCGCATCGACCGCGAGACGCGGTGAGGCGATGGATGGTCCGGAGATGTGCGGCCCGTCAGCCATGATGCGTGTTCCTCGTGCGGCGGAGCGCCGTTCCCGGCGGTCGCGAAAACCGTGTCAGCCGTGCGGTGTGACGCCTGATTGTGCCAGAGGCGTCGTCCGATCCGCAATGCCGGGCTCGCGCCGAGCCGTGACGATTGGCGGAGTATTATCGTTGGCGCCCGGTTCGACCGGCCGGAAGGGGATGGCAGAGATGACCGCAACGCGAGACGAGGCGCCGCTGAACCGCGCCGCCGATCACCAATGCTTCGGCTGTGGAGAGCAGAACCCGCACGGACTCCGGCTGAAATTCTTCCGGCGAGACGGTCCGGAGGGCGGTGTCTACACCGACTGGACACCGACCGCGACTAACGAGGGGTACGTCGGGATGGTTCACGGCGGCCTGGTCTCGACGGTTTGTGACGAGGTGATGGCCTGGTCCTGCTACGCCCAGCAGATCTGGGGAATGACCGCCCGGCTGACGGTGCGGTTCCGGCAACCGGTCCACGTCGGTCGGGCCTACCGGGCAAACGGCTGGGTGGTCACATCGCGGGGCCGGCTGGTCGATGTCGTGGCCGAGATCCTGGACGCCGGGACGGGCCAGGTGGTTGCCGACGCGACAGCGCAATTCATCCGGGTGTCGGATGCGCAGTCGCTGGAGTGGTCCGAGCGGTACGGTGGGTTCGACAGCGAGTAGACGCTAGGTTCGCTCGGGATTGAGCGGTCGGGAACCACGGGCGGTCTCGATCGGCGTCGGTTCAGCCAGCTGGGGCGACTGGCTCGGTTCGGAACCGGCCGCGTCATTCGCCGCCTGGGCGGATTCGAGGACGCGACTGGCGAGCGTCAGAACGTTCCGGATGCCATCGGGGCCGAGCAGACAGAGCGCCAGTTCCGTCTCGACGTCGTCGAAGGCGAGCGGTGCCGGTCCTGAAGTAGAAGCGGTCTCCTGGCGATCGACAGCCCGGAGCCAGCGGCCGGCCTGGCGGTCGGCGTCGCGCAGCAGTGTGACGAGCTGACCGGCCGCGTCCCGCCGGAGCTCCGCCGGCTCGCGCTCCCGCTCGGTGTCCGTGGCCGTGTTAGTCCCCGCCTCGACGCCGGCAAGGGCGGCGAAGGTCTGCGGGTCCGTCGCCAGGATGAACCGGTTGCCGCCGAGATCGCCGGAAGCAATCAGCCGCGGTCCTGGGACGTTGCGTGACTGGGCGACCTCGAGGGTTCGAACATCTGTGGCGTGACGCTGCTGGCTATTCTTCCCGCGCTGACCGGTCAGGCTGGTCTCGTAGCCGTAGATCAGGAAGGCCGCCGGACCGACCGAGGAGTCGAGCTGCACGGCGTAGACGGCCGTGTGGTCGTCCCGCTCGATTCGGTTCAGGGTTGGGACGAGCACCTCCGGGATGAGGTCAAGCGAGAGGGTGTTGATGATGAATCGGGCGGCGAGCAGGTCAAGCGTGTCGTCTGGTGAGGAAGTCATCCCTGTCCCGTGGTCGAAGGCGAGTGACGCCGCCGGGCGGCGATATCAGAAGCGGTGCATCATCCTACCAGCCGACGTTCAGGGAGCTAGTGGTCGGCCGGGTTCGCTTGGCCCGGCCAGAGTCGACACAAGGAACCAACCAGATGACGGACGCTCCATCGACGTCGACCAAGGAAGAGGGATCAGACCCTTCGAACCGCGATCCGTTCCTGCTTGCCAGGGCGCGGGAAGCGGCCGCCGCCGCCTATGTCCCGTATTCGCACTTCCCGGTGGGGGCGGCCTTGCTGACGGCGTCGGGAGAACTGTTCACTGGCGCCAATGTCGAGAACGCGAGCTACGGGCTGACGGTCTGCGCTGAGCGGACCGCGGCCTTCGCGGCCGCGCTGGCGGGGCACCGGGAAATCGTCGCGATTGCCATCGCTGCCCCGAAGGCGCCGCGGGCGTCTCCGTGTGGCGCCTGCCGCCAGGTCCTCAACGAGTTCGCTCCGGCCGAGGGGGAGATGACGGTCGTCCTGGAGTCGGAGGACGGCTATCAGACAACGACCCTCTCGGCGCTGCTGCCGATGGCATTTGGTCCACGCGATCTTGCCTGATCTCGGCGGCGTGAACGGCCGAACAGCGACCAGCCTGGCGGCGGCATGTGGTATCGTTCGCGGGATGAACCGGCCCGTGGCCGGAAGAACGCCGTGCCCGGCAATCAGGGCAGCGGTCTGGAGTGAGATAGATGGCAACGGGAACAGTCAAAGTCTTCTCGGCGGGACGTGGCAGCGGCTGGATCCGGCCGGACGCCGGCGGAAACCTCATGTATGTCCACAAGAGCGGGATTGTCCGGACGGTCGCTGATCGCGCCGCCTCGCTCGAGGCTGGCCAGAAGGTCGAGTACCAGGTCGGTCAGCGCGAGAAGGGCCCATCGGCGATCAACGTCACCATCGTCAACGAGGCGTAGCACGCTCACACATCGAGCTGATCTCCAACGAACCGGGAACGGCCTGGCAATAGTTGCCAGGCCGTTCGTGTCGTCGAATTTCCTGACTTGAGTCTGGAGCAACCTCGAGGATTCACGGCCGGGTTGGAACGCCGTAGTAGGGGTCGCCGAAGTCGCTGGCAACCGACGCCTGGCCGGTCGTCCGCTGCACGTCCCGAGTGGCGGTGAACAGGGCGCCGAGGCCGAGAAGCGCGACCACGATCGCGAGGACCAGGTCGATGAACGGGATCGGGATCAGGCGGAGCAGGCCGATCAGGGTGACACCGATCGCCATCGCCAGAATGTTGTAGCCCCGGCCGTAGGATCGCCAGCCGCGTGGCAGGACCGCCCGGCCGATCGCGAGGCCGACGAAGACCTGGCTGAGGTAGAGCGCGACGGCAAAGAGCGTGAAGGCGACGACCGAGACGGGAATGCCGATCAGGGTGAACAGCAACAAGGTGGCGATCAGCGGCACGAGGACGATTGCCACGACTCCGGCGATCAGCGTCGTGGGGAAGCGCCGCCGGACGCCGTCGGCGACCGCCGAGGACGCGACCGGCGCGACGAGCACGACGACCAGCCCGGTCATCAGCAGGAACAGGAGCCGGGCAATGCCCCAGCCTACGCCGCCGCCGACCGAGAAGCCGCCGGCGGAGACGCCGCTCGGGTCGGAGCGCTCCACTGGCCCGGCGACGGTCGCGGTGCCGGCGATGGATGCGTCCGAGTCGCTCTCATTTCGGATGGCGCCGGAGACGACGCTGGAGCCGCGCACTTCCAAGCCGTTGGCCGCGACGAGGATATCCTGACCAACGGTCGCATCGGTCAGGGAGAGCTGGTTGGCCTGTCCGCGGATCTGGCCACCGATCTGCCCGAAGATGGTCACCTCCTGAGCCGCGATGAGCAGGTCTCCAGTGATCCGCGCGCCGGCCTCGATCCGGACGGTTTGGGCGGCGACGACGAGGTCACCGCCGATCGTGCCGGTGACGACGACCTCGCGGGCGGCGACCCGGACGGAGCGGTCGACCGCGCCGCCGAGCCGAACATCGTTGGCGGCAACGTTGACATTGCCGCCGACCCGCGCGGTTTCGCCGAGATCGAATCTGTTCGTGGCTGAGACGATATCCCGCGTCGCGGTTCCGTTGAACGTCACCTCGTTGCCGAAGATGTAGGCGTCCTCGTCGATGGTCTGCTCGGCCCGGATCGTCGTTCGGTCGTCGTCGAGGATGACCGCCGCCGAGATCAGGGGTACGCCGACGACCATCGCCAGCAGCATGGCGAGAAGGCAGGTCGTCGCCCGGCGGGAGAGTCCGCCGAACCGCATCCAGATTCGATCGGTTCGCTGTCTCGCACGTCGTGATTCCCGCATGGGATAGCCCTCCACAGGCATGAGCAACCAGGGCCAGTCCAGTCGCATTGGACGGGGCTGGAAAACGCTGCGGGGAACGACGGCTCGGCCGTCAGGAATGTGCGGTGTCGTCGAAGGATAGACGAAACCGAGGCGTCGTGGACTGCTCCGGACGTCATGGTCAGACCGCCGCGGCCACCGCGTTGGCGAGCCGGACCCAGCGACTCAGAATGAACCCCCACATCCTCGTCACGGAGCGGTTGGTGAAGACCGCGACGGCCAGGTCCAGCCGGGGATCCGCCCAGACGAGCGTTCCGGCCTGGCCGAAATGGCAGAACGACTCCGCCGACGTCAGGTCGCCCGACCAGTGGCGTCGCTTGTTCCCCTTGACCTCCCAGCCGAGGCCCCAACTCGCGTAATCCCACCAGACCCGGCCGCTGCTGACGCCGCCGGGCAGGCCGGCCGCCTGATCGCGGGTCATCGCGGAGCGGGCTGCCCAGCCGAGGCCGACCCTGGCGGAGGCGGGGTCGAGGAACGCGGCGATGAAGAGCGCCAGCGCCCGTGGCGTTCCGTAGAGTCCGCCCCATGGCAAAGCCAGTTCCCGCCACCACGTGCTGTTGTAGCTCTCGATTGGCGACCCGGCGTTGGCGGCGTCGGTCAGCACCGCTATTCGATCAAGCTCGGCCGCCGCCGGACGGGCGAGGATATCGCCAAGGTCCGAGTGGGCAAGCGTTCGTCGCCGGGTGTAGGCCCAGAACTCTTCACCCACGGCTCGCTGAACGCCCTCAGCGAGGATCGCGTAGCCAGTGTTGGAGTAGCAAACCGTCGTTCCCGGCACGAAGGCGGACGGCGCGCGGAGGTGAGCCGCCGTCAACTCGGCAAGGCTTGGAACGTCCGGGATGGATGCCCGCAGGGCGCCAAGATCCTCCGCCGCTCCGCCGGTGTGGCCAAGGAGCTGTCGATAGGTGACGGCCGACCGCTGGTCAGTATTGGCGATGTCGTTCGCTCCCTCCAGGAACTCCGGCATCAGCCGGACGACCGGTTCGTCCAGGCTGAGGAAGCCGTCCTCGGCGGCTGCCAGCACGCCACTTGCTGCAACCGGCTTGGTGACGGACGCCAGGCCGAACAGGGTCGACTTCGAGACCTCGACTCCCGGCCGGGCCTCTCCCGCATAGCGCTCGGCGACGATCTCGCCACGGTAGGCGATCGCGATCCCACAGCCGGCCACACCGCTGGGCTGGATCCACTCATCGATCTGTCTGCTCGCCTCTCTGAGCCGCTCGTTGCTGGTCGGCACTGGTCGGTTCCCGTCCTGTTCGTTGGTTTCCTGTCACCGCGACGCTCAGGTTGGTAGCATACCGGGCGTCGCAGAGCCATCGTCGTTGAACGACGGTCTCGCCGAGGCCCGTCGTTCCATTGAACATCGAATCACAGGAGTGCCGGCCATGACGTCAACGGAGCAGCCCCGGGCTACCTTTCTGCATCCCGAGGGACCGATCATCGAGATCGTGGCATCGGCCACCGCTTTGGACGATCGCGCGGCCCACGTCATCACGGTCGCCGTGACGGCCGGCAAGGCCGGAACGATCGCATTGCCAACGGGTGCCACGCCGATCGGCCTCTACCACATCCTCTCCGAGCGGATCGCGGCCAAGGCGTTCAGCCTCGAAGGCGTCGTGGTGTTCCAGCTGGACGAGTTCCGGAGTCTGCCGGCCGACCATCCGCAGAGCTTCGCCGTCTGGCTCCGGGAGCAACTGCTCGATACGGCTGGGATCGGTTTCGACCGCTTCCACCTGGTCCCTGCCACCGCGAACGACCCCGATGCGGCCGGGATGGCGTTCGAGACGCTGATCGATCGGGCGGGTGGGCTGGACCTGGCGGTCCTCGGGCTGGGCGACAACGGCCACGTCGCCTTCAACGAGCCTGGCTCCGCGGCCGACTCCCGGACGCGTCTGTTGACACTCTCCCAAGAGACGGTCGAGCAGACCGGGAGGACCTGGCCGGCGGATAGCCCGGTGCCGGCCGAGGCGGTGACGATGGGCGTCGGCACCCTGCTGGAGGCACGCTCGATCCTCCTCCTCGTCAAGGGCGTCGCCAAGGCCGGAATCGTCCGCAGGACACTGCTCGACGAGCCCACCACCGACGTTCCCGGTAGCTTCATGCGCCGGGCTGGATCGCGTCTGACCGTCGTGCTGGATGAGCCGGCAGCTTCCGGAATTCAGAATCACCTGGCGTCATGGGAGCGGATCGCCAACCGGGACTGATCGCTACCAGTCGCCTGGTTCGGGTTTGTCCGTTGGTCGGGCCGTGCTGAGGTGGGCAAGCACGTCGAGGTGGAGTTGAGGCTCGACTGAGGCGACGTACCCGAATGCGTTTCGGGCGACCGGCTTGTTGTACTGGTACGGCTCACCCCAAAGGTCGGAGAACATCCCGCCGGCCTCGCGGACGATCAGGTCGCTGACGACCGCGTCCCACTCGCCTCCGGACAACCAGCCGTCGGTTTTCCCTGCGATGAAGACGTCGAACATCGGTGGCCCACCATTGGCCGGGAAGAAGTGGCGCGGGTGAAAGCCTGGCCCGATGACTGCCATGTGGTCGAGCGGCAATTCGGTCAGCGCGGCCTCGAGTGACGGCACGATCGCCGGCGCGCCGAAGTAAGGCGAGGTCACGATCCTGGGCGCATGGATCGGACGAGTCAGGGTCACGGCAGTTACGGAGTCGTCGGAACCAAGCGACCAGGCGCCGTGGCCCGCGACCGCGTAGAGCAAGTGACCGGTCGGCGGGTGGCAGGAGACCGCCACGACCGGCTCACCATCGACGACGAGTCCGACGAAGACATCGAAGTCGTCGGATCGGGCGACGAACTCCCGCGTACCGTCGAGGGGGTCGGCGATCCAGACCCGCTCGTGCCGGAGACGGGAGCCGTCATCGGTGACCTCTTCCGTAAGGAGCCCATCATCCGGGAAGGCGGCGACGATCGTCGCCCTGATCGCCGCGTCGCTGGCGAGGTCCGCCGCGGTGACCGGCGAGCCGTCCAGCTTGGCGTCCGCGGTGAACCCGTCCGTAGCCCGGTAAACCGGCATGATCGCGGCGGCCCCCGCCCGGGCCGCCGCGATCGCCGTCTCCAGTTCGGCGCGGTAGTCGGCGATGGGTCGTTTCGGCAAGAGATCGTGTGTGGTCAACGATGACTCCCTGTTGAACGCGACGGCATCGAGGCGCTGCCCTCGATTGGATGCGCCGGCAAGGGTATCGTATGCGTCGCGGCAGCGCGGGCCCCTGGCCGCCGTCGGTTTCATTTTTCTGTCGCTGAGTGGAGTGCGTTATGACTCGCCACGGTCTCCGATCGCGCCGGATCGCCCTGGTCGTCGGTATCGCCGCCGCCGCCCTGTTGGCCTTCGTCGCCAACTACTACGCCGCCACGTTCGTCGAGGCCGGTTCACTGACGTTCGCGGTCGGGACGCTCACCTTTGCCCTTGGCTACACGCTGGACGACTATATCCGCCGGTACCACGGCCGGGTCGCGACCATCATCGCGGTCGCGGCCGGCGCTCTTGGAACGCTGATCTACACGCTGACCTTCGATGGCGGCCTCGGCCGGATCGTCCTGGCCAGCCTGGCATCCCTGGTCGTCGCTTCGTCGGTCGACATCCGTCTCCAGACATTCCTGCTCGGCGGGCCGATCTGGCGGCTGGTGCTGGTCTCGAACGCGGTCAGCCTGGCGATCGACACGGTCGTCTTCACCCTGCTGGCGTTCTATGGTGTCGATGGGATCGCCATTCCGAACCTGATTGCCGGCGATTATCTGGTGAAGATGATCATGTCGCTCGTCTCGGTCCCGCTGATCTACGGTGTCACCCTGCTGGTCCCGTTCCAGCCATTGGTCCCGCCGCGGACTGCCTGATGCCGCCGGCTCGGGCGATGATGAGCCCCTTTTGGAATCCGGCTCGGTACGCTATTGTGCGCGGGTGCAGTATTCACAGGACGTGTTCGTCGCCGCAGCTCCTTTTCGGGCGCGGGCACGGTGGGGTGATCCGGGCTGCCGACGCTTCGCAGGGAGAGGACTGACCATGGCCAACGGGTTCGAGTCGGTGAGATGGAGTCGCTTTGCCAGGCTGGCCGCCGTTGGAACGGTAAGCGTGACGGTCCTGGCGGCTTGCGGCGGCGGCAATGACGCGGACCCGACGGCGACGACCGCTGCGGGCGGCGCCGCCCAGGCCACCACGGCCCCCGTGACGACCACCGCAACGAGCGCCAGCACTCCAGCAGCGGCCGGAACGCCGGTCTCGGGTGAAGCGCCGATTGCCGCCGGGACGCCGATCTCCGCCGGAGCACCGATCTCCGCCGGAACACCGGTTTCGAGTGAAACGCCGATCATCGCCGGAACGCCGATCTCCGTGGCGACTCCGGTCGAGGTTCCGGTAACCAACGACGCCACCCCGGCCACCGGGACGACCCCCATCGAGAGCGGCACGCCCGCCGTTGGAGCGACACCGGCCGAGTTCCCGGCGATCGTCGGGACACCGGTCGACGCCGGAACACCGGTCACGGGCGCAACGACCCCCGTCTCCGAGGAGGGCACCAACCCGCTTCTGGCGCTGGTCGACACTCCGGGCGCGGGGACTCCGGTCCCGATCGAAAGTCCGCTCGCGGGGACTCCGGCGGCCGTCGCGACTACCTCAGATGCGACCCCGTTAGCGGGCGCGGATGGTACCAATCCGCTCCTGGCGTTGGTCGATACCCCGACGGCGGGAACGCCGGTCGCCGCGAGCATGGTGGAGCCCGCGACGCCTGGGGCCGGGAGTCCCGAGGCAGGCCTCCCGACCACCGGTACCCCCGCGGCCACCCCAGTCGGGTAGCCCACCGGTTACTGTCGGGCCAAAAGATAGCCGAACGGGCGGACGATTCATTTCGTCCGCCCGTTCTTGCTTGTCGACGCACCGTTCGAAGCGCTCCTCCGCACCGGCTTCGACCACCGGGAGGGCTGTCAGCGTACCGGCACTCCGTCGCCCCTCAAGTTGACTGGACCGGCGTCGCGACATCGGCCGGCGTCGCGGCTGGCGTGCCGATTTCCGGAGTCGCCAAAATCGGCAGCGATCGGACCGGTTGATCCGACCCAGACGGCCGCGGCGCCAGATCGGAGGCGGCCGGGGTCGCTCCGGTCACGTTCTCGGGTGTCGCGTCGATCGGAGGCGGTTGCCTGACGTCGAGACCGAGCTGGCTTATCGGCTCCTGAAGGACATCGTTCGCCTCGACGTCCGTGACGTAAAGATTGCCATCATCGGAGATGGTGATCCCGACGGGCGCGAGGAGGTCCTGACCGCCGATGGCGGTCAGGTTGCCGACCCGCTGCCCATCGGGCGTGAAGACGAGAACCGACGAGGTGATGCGGGACGTCACGTAGATCAGGCCGTCCGGACCGGCGAAGAGATTGGGTTCGAAGTTGGGGCGGAAGTCCGTCGCCGGGTCGTACCGGTAGTCCGACCACTCGTCGACCGGCCACTGGGTCAGCGGGGTGCCGTCGGACGAGAAGACACTGATCCGGGCGTTGCCGGAGTCAGCGACGTAGACGATTCCCGATTCGTCGACCGCGACGCCGACCGGCTCGATCAGGTGCCCTGGCTCCGTGCCGAATCCGCCGAAGGCGCGAAGGAACGTTCCATCCAGACCGAAGACCTGGATCCGCTCGTTCCCGGTATCGGTGACGTAGATTTCGCTATCGGTGACAGCCACCGCCCGCGGCCCGAAGAAGGTACCGGGCTCGGCCCCGACGTTGGCTGGGTCGTCGCCGAGGTCGACCGGCTCGCCGGGGACACCGATGCTCCGGATCACCTCACCGTCCGGGGAGACGACGACGACGACGTGGTTCCAGGTATCGGCCACGTAGACCAGGTCGTTGGGGCCCGAGACGATGTCGCCGGCGCCGAACGTCGCCGTGTCGGACGGCTGGAACAAACCAAGCGTCAGGTCGCTGGCGCTGTTCACCCCGCCCCACGAACTGATGAAGGTGCCGGCCGGGTCGAAGAGCTCGACGCGGGCATTGAGCGAGTCGACGACGTAGATCGTCTCGCCGTCGTTCGAGACGGCGATCCCTCTTGGCTCGTTCACTTGCCCGTCGCCGCTGCCGAACCCGGACTGCGAGAAGAGGTTGGTCGGAGCCGACGTCTGGAACAGGCGGGTGCTGAGGCTGGAGTCGTAGCCGACGACCAGGCTCGTTGGTACGGCCGGCTCCTGGAGCTCACGGAAGAACAGGAACCGGGTTCCGGTGTCCCAGTTCGTCGGTACGAAGACGTTGCGGAGGACGTCGCCGAAGCTGGGCTGCGCGTAGGCGGCCGGTACCCGATTGAGGAACGTGTACGTCTGCGGGGTGTAGCCGGCGCTGTCGACCGCGCTGCCCTCGGGACCGATGATGACTTCGGCGTCCACCGCCGTGGCGTCGCTGGGCGGTCCGATCGTCAGGGCGGTGTATTCGCGGAAGTACCAACGGAACGGCCACTCGACCGACGGGTCGATCAGGAGCCGCAGGCTGTGCTGTCCAAGGGGATCCGTGACGTCGGTCCGGTTGACGCTGACGTCGCGGGACAGGACCTTCAGCCGGTTGACCAGCGCCGGGACGGCCTCCGTCGGCGTCTGTTGGGCGATCAGCTCGTCGCCGCTGGCGAGGTTGTAGGAGTTGAGCTCGGTGGTCGATCGGATCGTGATCGCTCCCAGCAGGAGCAGGACGGCGATCAGGATCATCCGGCCGAACTGGATCGGGTAACCCTGGCGACGGAGGTTGCCGGCGACGGCGATGGACAAGTAGATCATCCCGCCGACGACCATGACCAGGACGACGACGATCTGCAGGACTGCGGACGACGTGCTGGCGCTGGCCCGCTCCCCGTCACTCGCCAGGACGGCCGTCGCCACCAGCCCGGCGACGATCCCGAGCGCCGCGCCGATCAGGAGGAAGGCTCCGCCGCGGCTGACGGCCCGCCAGTCGATCGTTTCGACGAGTCGGCCCAGCCCGATGCCGGCGATCAGGAGGAGCGGCAGCACGACCTGGATGGTGCCGTTCGCGTCTCGACCACTGCTGAAGGCGAACAGGACGAGCGTCCCCGCGAACCAGCCGACAAAGAAGGGCCACTGGAGATGAACGTCGGGGTTCCGGTCGTCTGGTTCGGGGACCGCGTCGCCGGGGCGCGGCATCGTGATTCCGACCACCGCGAAGACCAGCGCAAGGAGTTCGTAGAGCAGGACGACCAGCAGGTAGTACTGAGTCGGGACCGCCGGAGCGCCGGATCCGATCAGACGACCCCAGTCGACGAAGAGGTCGCCGAGGCCAGCGATCGCGGAGAGGTCGCTAAAGAGGCGGGTGAAGATCGTCAGGGCCGTGATGACGAACGCGACCAGGACGACGATCAGATTGGCTGGCACCGTGGTCAGGGAGCTGATTCCGAGCGTAAGCGAGTTGCGGGACGGGGCGGGCTGATGGTGTGCTCTGTCCCCAGCCGTGACGGTCGCCCGGTCCGGATCGAGCACGACCGAGACAATGAGCCCAACGGCGAGAGCGATCAGGATCGAGACCGATTCCGGCCCGCTGGCCAGCAGGAGCGCCAGGCTCAGACCGGCCGTGGCGGCCCAGCGCCCGACCCGACCACCCGAGCGTACTGCTACCCCGGCCCGGCAAACTGCCACGACGATCAGCAGCGCTGACAGGGCGAGCAGGATGTTGCCATCGACCAGCCGCGACGTGTAGACCATGGTCGGCGAGATCGCGACGAAGAGCGCCATCCCGATCGTGGCTGCCCGGCCGACGACCGGCCGGAGCATCGCGACCACCGGGAAGAACGCGATGCCGGCCAGCGCCGGGAAGATCCGGGCGGCGACGTCGTTGGCGCCGAACAGGAAGAACGACAGAGACTCGAGAAGCACGATCAGCGGTTGAGTGTTCGGCAGCGACTGGCCCGGGTCGAGTGGAGTCCCGCTGTAGAGGTTCCAGCCGTCGAAGGCCAGCATTGCCTCGGAGGGCGAGAGGGCAAAACGGTCGAGGTGGATGAGCCGGAGCGCGACGGCAATGAGGCCGATCACCAGCCATGCGACGCTATAGAGCGATATGCCCGAGAGGCTGATCGTCCGGTCCAGGAGGCCATGTGTCGGTGATTCCTGCTCGCGGAACGTGGGCTGGACGGATGAGCCGGGCAACGGCGTCTGCACGTCGTCTTCTCCTGGTGTCTTGGGTGCGATTGGCGGCAGGCTTCAGGACATGGAACGGAATCGGTCTGGAATCGCTAGCGTGGTTCGTCATAGTGGATCGTGTTGTAGGTTGGGACGAGGTCGTTTCTGACGAAGATCGAGTACCCGAAGTTGATCGTCGGTTCAGGCATCTCCCGGAAGAAGATGATCCGCCAGAGCCGTTGCTGACCGGCGGCATTCGTCTGGGTCATGACGCTGTCCCAGATGGAACCGAGGATCGCGCCGATCCCATGGGGATCTTCGATGTTTCGCCAGGCCGAGCGGCCAGGCGGGAGTTCCGGGGCAATGGCGAAGTTGCGGTAGATCGCGCTCTCGGGCTCGTGCCAGCGTAGGACGTACTGTTGCTCGGTGTAGGTCCCGCTGAGCTGATCGCGGTACTGACCGGCGGCCTTCGACGGCAAAATGATGATCGGCGTATCGGCAGTCGGCTTCACGCTCGCATCGTAGAAACCGCCGTCGAAGTTTCGCAGGTACCAGTACAGCGGCCAGTTGACGTCGTCGCCGTACTGGATGGCGAGGCTGCGGTCACCGTTGATCTCGTAGGAGAGCCGCTCGAGGTCCGAGACCATCCGGGACACATCCGGGGTGGTGGTGTTGTAGATCAGACTGTCGCGGGCGACATCGCCGTCGGTGTAGCTGAGTCGGAAGCCGGCGTGGACCTGCAGCAGCAGCAGCCCAACCACGAGGGCAGCCATCGTGGCGCGAGCCGCCCGGGTTGCGCCGCCGAGCCAGACGGCCAGCCCGATCAGGACGACCGCGGCGACCGGTGGGACGACGAGCCGCCACCAGTCAGCGAGGTTGGCTGGCGCGATCACCTCGGTGACCTGATTTCCGGTCTCGACGAATCGGGGAGCGGTGAGCCGGGCGGCGGTCAGCAGCCACGCCCCGCCAAGGACGACCAGCCCACCGCCAACGACGGGCAACAGCCAGCGACTCGTCAGCCCACCGGGTCGGGTGAATCGTCGGGTGACAGGACGGACTGGTTCAGTGCTGGTGGCGACGGTCGGGCGGCCGATTCGCCACCGGGCGAGGAGCTCGTTGACCAGACTCGCGGCCAGCAGCAGCAGCGGCAGCGTCAGATGCACGATCAGCCACGGCATCTTCTCCCCCGCATACGAGAGCGCCAGCGTGATCCCCACTGCCCAGCCCACCAGAAAGAGGCGGAACGTCAGCGCCGGGTCGGCGGCGAACCGCCGCCGCCGCAACGCCACTCTCACGCCGCGCCAGAGTACTAGGGCGATCGCCGGCAGCCCCAGCCCCAGCGCCACCAGCTCGTACGGCGGCGCCAGCACCAGGAAGTAGAACCACGGCTGCTCCCCCCGCCGCACGCCCTGCTGCCCCAGCCAGTACAGCAGCGTCCCGTCCGTCGCCACCGTCCCCGTCGCCAGCCCGCCCAGGTTCGTGAAGACGGTCGTGAACAGCGTCACCCCGATTACCCCCGCCACCAGCACCGCCAGCTGCAGCCCGACCCGGTCGGCCCAGGCCGCCCGGACGGCCGCCCCGATCGTGCCCGGCGCGGCGTCGTGGAACCGGACCGCCACCCAGCCGGTCGGGGAGCCGGCGGCGTCGGGCGCCTTGGCGTCGGGCAGCGTCAGCCGGCGCAGCACGAGCCAGGCGGCGACGAGGGTGAGCACCAGCACCGCGAGCAGGCTCAGGATCAGGGGATGGCTGAGCAGGTCCGTGTAGAACTGGCGCTGGTGGGCGGGGGTGGGCTGGAGGGCGGGCGGACCGGAGCGGTCCCAGGGGATGGCGGGCAGCGGACCGCCGAGCGCGGCGGGACGGGCGCGGTGGAGCAGCAGGACGAGGCCGCCGAGGCCGCCGCCGCCCAGCACGACCGGGATCAGGGGGCGGAGCGGTCCGGCGAGCAGGGCGAGGGCGAGCAGCCCGGCGAAGAGGGCGGCGAGGGCGAAGACGATCTCGTGGTTGGTAGCGAGGAGGCCGAGCATGGCGCCGCCGAGGACGAGCCAGCGGCGCTGGGGGTGTTCGATGAAGCGGAAGAGCGCGATCAGGAGGAAGAGGGTGCCGACGACGGTATAGGGGTCGTGGCGGATGAAGCGGGTGTAGTAGAGCAGGGCGGGGGAGAGGAGCAGGAAGGACCCGGCGGCGAGGGCGCCGAAGCGGCCGAGGTGGCGGGGACTTCGGAGGAACCAGGGGGCGGCGACGAGGAGGAGGCCGAACAGGGCGGGCATGACGCGGGAGGTGGCGTCGGAGTCGCCGAGGAGGAAGTAGACCAGGGCGTTGGCGTGGAAGAGGAAGGGGCCATGAGAGAGGGGATCGTGGGTGTAGCCGTCGCCGCGGAAGAGTAGCCATGAGTAATAGGTGTGGATGGACTCGTCGTGCATGAGGGCGCGGGAGCCGAGGTCCCAGAAGCGGGAGAGGGCGGCGAGGAGCAGCAGGAGGACCCACGCTCCCTGCTCGACGGTGATGGTCTGGATTCGATGTCGGATGGCGGTCGCCCGGACGGGGAAGTGTTCCGTCGGTTGCTCGGACTGGATGCGCCGCGCCGCGAGGACGGGCGTCTCGAGTGTCGACGTGGCGCCGCCGGGGGCCGGGATCTCGTGAACCACCGTTACTCCTTGAGACATGGACGGGTCATACGCTTGCCGGCCAGCCGGACGTCAGATCCGGCCGATCGCTCAGCGCCGGATGGGCGCGGCGGAAAGCCGCTTTCGTTGTGGCAAAGCGGGCGTATCTTACCACCGCCCCTCAATCTGACCGCTTCTGGGACGGGGCAGCCAGACGGACCGCCGCGCGCAAGCTGCGTCCACAAGGAGGACGGGGCGTTGCTCCCGTTGTTACGCGGCATGTCCCTTCTTGAAACAGATTTGCCTGGGCCGGGAGTTCGTGCCCAGGCGACATTGCCCTTCGAGATGACCCTCACTCCCGAATGGCTGTGCCATCCATCCACTCCCTCCCGCTGCGTGGCAGTGCTTCTGGGCAGGCGGCCTAAACAGTGAAGCGGAGGGCATGGCGGTGATCCAAACGTCCCGACTGTCTACTGGGCAGGAACCCGCTCGACCGTTGGAACTGGGCCAAGTGTCCACAAACGAAGGTAGGTTCTGGTCCGACTGTCCCTACAGGGGACGTCTGATCGTGAGTAGTGTTGATCCACGTCAACATCGAAGTTGAAGAGGTCGGAGACGAGGGCGCGACGCCGGGTCGTCGTCCGGGACGGAGGGCCACGCCACGGTCATGGTTGGCTGCAGGGGGGATTTTCCATGGAACTGGATACGGGTAATACCGCCTGGGTACTGATCTCGGCGGCGCTGGTCATGATCATGACCCCGGCTCTGGGATTCTTCTACTCGGGGCTGGTCCGGCGCGAGAACGTGCTGACGACGATCATGCACAGCTTCACGGTCCTCGCGATCGTGAGCGTCCAGTGGGTGCTCTGGGGCTACTCGCTTGCCTTCAGCGGAAACGTTGGTGGGATCATCGGCAACCTCGACTGGTTCGCCTTCAACGGGGTCTCCTCCAATGAAGCGTATATCGCCGCCGGCGTGCCGCACTCCCTCTGGGCGGTCTATCAGGGCATGTTCGCCGCGATCACCACCGCCCTGATCACCGGAGCCTTCGCCGAGCGGCTGAAGTTCAAGGCGCTGATCGTCTTCACCCTTGTCTGGTCCACGTTCGTCTACTCCCCGATCTGCCACTGGGTCTGGGCGCCGGGCGGCTGGCTATTCGATCGCGGTGCGCTTGACTTCGCCGGCGGGACGGTCGTCCACATCTCGTCCGGGATCGCGGCGGTCGTCGCGGCGGTGCTGGTTGGGCATCGTGTCAGCTTCGGCAAGTCCGAAGCGAAGCCGCATAACCTGACCTACACCGTTCTCGGCGCCTCATTCCTCTGGTTCGGCTGGTTCGGCTTCAATGCCGGGAGCGCCTGGGCCGCCAACGGGATCGCCGCCAATGCCTTCGTCGTGACGAACGTGGCGGCGGCCATGGGTGCGATCAGCTGGGTGGCCGTCCAGTGGCTGCGGGAAGGCAAGCCGAGTGTCCTCGCCGGAGCAGCCGGAGCGGTCGCCGGTCTGGTCGGGATCACACCAGCTGCCGGTTTCGTGACCCCTGCCTCGGCAATCGTCATCGGCTTCGGTGCCGGACTTCTCTGCTACTTCGGTCTGGGCTTCGTCAAGAACATCCTCAAGGTTGATGACGCGCTGGACGTGTTCGCCGTCCACGGAATCGGTGGGATCTGGGGTGCCCTCGCCACGGGACTCTTTGCCGATAGCGCCGTGAACGCCGACTACAGCGGCGTATTCGACGGAAACGCGGGCCAGCTCTGGACGCAGGTCATCGCCATCGTCTCCATCGGCGCATTCTCCGGCGTCGCGACATTCGTGATCCTCAAGGCGATCGACAAGACGATCGGCCTGCGGGTCACCGAGCCGGAAGAGTCCGTCGGCCTGGACGAGTCGGTTCACGGGGAGTTCGGCTACAACCTCGCGGACTAACACCGCGTCGGCGCGGGACTTCCCTCCACGTCCCGCCAAATCCGTCACTTCGCCTGGTCATGCAGTCTCCGAGTCGGCATATACACCCGAAAGGTTCCTCCCATGATCGAGATGATCGCCCTCATCCTCTTCCTCGCCGTCATCGTCGCAATGATCGCCGGACCGGAGAGCAAGGTGCGCGTGGCACGGACCGAGACCGCCAAGACGGCGCCAGCCGAGCCGTCCGTCGCGCAGACGGCATAGCCGCAGCGTCCTCAGCGCAGTCACAGACAACGCGCCGGTGGCTACGTGTGATGACGTGCGGCCATCGGCGCGTTGTCTGTGTGCCCTCCGCTTGGCGGCTCGGTAGCGACAACGGCTCACCATTGCCCGATATGCACATGAAGAGACGCACCATGACGACCGTTGGTGGATCGGTGTGAGTCCAGGAGAACCGGCATCGACCGACTGGAACCAGGCCACGGAACTGCGGCGCTCGAGCAGTGAATCAATGGCGGCGTAACACCTTTGTCACGTCCGGGCGCTAAGCTTGGGGAAAAGGGGAGAGGTCGCGGTCAGGTGAACCCAGTTCCCGCTGTGGACGTCTTCGATGACCGGCCCTCTGGATATCGGGTTTCCCCGGAGTGACCGGAACCGGGAACCATCCGACCATCACCCACCTTTCACCCTGCACCTGAGAGGAGCCTCACCGTGATCGTTCTAACCATCGTCTTCGTCGCGGTGATCGCCGCACTGTTCCGGGTCTGGTCCCCGTGGCGTCCCCGGGCGCAGGGGACCCCGTTGCGCACGCTGGCGATGCCGTTCACGGCGCGCCTCTTCAACCAGGCCCTGCCGCTCGCCTTGCTGGCTGGAGCGTTCCTGCTCAACGAGCTGATCGGCTCGGTCCCGATCTGGGTACCGCTGATCCCGCTGACGGTTCTGGCGCTGAGCATCATCGTCCCAGCCCGCTACACCATCACCACCGAGGGCGTCTCGGTTGGAGCCCTGACGTTCCGTCGCTGGACGGAGTTCAGTGGGGTGACCGTTCGACGCGGTCGTATCCGCTGCAAGAGCATCAACGGTGTTCGTCCACTGGAGATCTGGCTGCCGGGCCGGTTCCACGATGCCGACACCGTTGCGGAGATCCGGCGCCTGATGCGCGGCGCCTACCAGGGCCGCACCGTCATAGAGGAGGAAGGGTCTGATCCAATGACGGTGTCGGATTCCGAGTCCTCGATGGCTGTCATCTAAACCAACAGGACAGCGCCGGTCAAGGGATCTCGGTTGCGCCGCCCTCGACCTGCGTCTGGCCGTCGATCGCGACCGAGCCGTCGATCAGCCAGCGGCTGACACCGTCCGGCGCGGTCCCCTCGGCGAGGAAGATGAAATCGACGTATTGGTCATCCCCGACCGTCGTCGTAACCGTCGTACCCACGCGGCCGTCGTCCAGCAGGACAACGTCGTCGATCCCGATCAGCTCGACCACCCGACCGTCACCGATCGGCACCGGCCCGGCGGCGATCTTCGCATCGACGCTGTCGGCGTCGTAGCCTCGTGGTCCGGAGAAGAAGGACTGGAGGGCGTCGGGGGTGAAGAGCGCCAGCGTCCGGGCCAGGTCCCCGTCGTTCTGACAGGCGATCGATTCGGCGACGGTCTGGGTCACCGCCGCGAGGGTGGCATCGTCGACGGGTCGGCCGGTCGGTGCTGTGAACGGACCAGCGATCGAGACCGGCGCGGTCGGTTCGGCGATCTCGGTGCCATCCCAGATCGGGCTCGTCAGTGGAGCGACGGTGCACTCTGCGGGCGTCGGAGTCGATGATCCCTGGAACGCTTGCACGTCTCGATGTGGCAGTGCGATACCGCCAGCGATGGCGATGCCAACCAGACCGATTGCCGCTGTCTGTCGTCCTCGACGCATCGCCGTGTCTCCCTTCGCTTTGGATCGCCGCAACGAGTCAACGCGTTCAGCTGTTCAGGAATGCGGCTGTGATCTCGAGTCGACCAGTCCCGGGCGGTGCCTCACTGGTCTATCATCAGGCAGCGACCGATGGCGGATACTGGGCCACTGACGAACCACGCCATTGTAGTGTCTGGGGACCAAGACGTTGATCGATCAGCACGACGACCGGGATCGCCCCTCACTCAATGACGTCATCCTCGATGCGACCGAGTCCGCCGATCTCCGGCTGGCGCGGCTGGTCTATTGCGACCTCGCCGGTCTGCTTCGGGGTAAAGCCACCCACGCCGCTGGTCTCGCTGACCGGTTGATCGAAGGCGTCGGGCTATCGAAGGCGCATCTCGCGCTCGATGGGCTCGACCGGCTTCAGCCCGAGGCCGGATTGCCACCGGTCGGCGAAGTCAGGCTGGTTCCCGACCCGTCCAGCTTCACCATCCTGCCCTACGCGCCGCGAACGGCGATGCTGTTCAGCGACATGCTGACTCTGGACCGGAAGCCGTGGGAATGCTGCCCGCGGTCGACGCTCCGTCGGATCCTGGAGGAGGCCGAGGAGCGCTACCTCAGCGTCGAGGCGGTCTTCGAGACCGAGTATTACCTGGGCGAGCGCCGGCTGGACGACGGAGCGCCCTCCATCGTGCCGTTCGAGAAAGCTCCCGGCTACAGTGTCCAGGCGATGCAGAGCGCGGCCCAGTTCTCCGACGAGCTGCTCCTTGCCCTCGACAGTCAGAACATCCCGGTCGAGTTGATGCAGCCGGAGACCGGGCCGGGACAGTACGAATTGTCCGTTCGTCATGGTCCAGCGCTGCGGGCAGCGGACACTTATCTGCTGGTCAAGGAGACGATCCGCGCTGTCGCCGACAGCCACGGCGCGGCGGCGACGTTCGCTCCAGCTCCGTTCGTCGATCAGCCGGCGTCCGGCGCCCATATTCACCTCTCGCTCTGGGACACGCGAACGGGCGACAACCGGCTCTACGACCCGGAAGCCGAGCGGTCGTTCAGCGACGATGGCCGCCGCTTCATCGCCGGCATTCTGGTGCACCTGCCGGGGTTGCTCGCCCTGATCTGCCCATCCGTCAACTCCTATCGCCGGCTGCGAGCCGGCGCCTGGTCCGGTGCGATCGCGGGGTGGGGCTTCGATAACCGCGAGACGGCGATCCGGGTCCCGTCGACGTACTGGGGGCGGGAGCAGGGCACGACGAACATCGAGATTCGTCCCGTCGACAACACCTGCAACCCGTATCTCGCCCTGAGCGGCATCATCGCGGCAGGGCTTGACGGGCTTGACAGCGCCCTCGATGCTCCACCAGCGCTCGACATCGAACCGGTGCGCGTTCCGTCTGGCGATCGACTCCGTCATGGTATGGCGCCGCTGCCGGCGACGCTTGGTGATGCACTCGATGCCCTGGAGCAGGACACCGTTCTCGGCTCGGCGATGGGGGATAGACTCCTGACCGCCTACCTGGCCGTCCGGCGGGCCGAGGTCTCGTATTACGGCGCTCATTCGGCCGATGTCGAGTACCGGGATCACGCACTGCGGTATTGACTTGAGGTCCGGGAACGGCGGTCCGGTCATAGACAGCGACGAAGCGTGCCCAACGTGACCGCAGAATGACAGGAGATTCGCCAGCGTCGACGGAGTACATCCGTCCTGGCGTTCAAATCTCAGCCGACGGTGAGCGTGATCTGGTCGGGCGTGACCGTGAACGACCTGAAGCCGGTGCTCAGTCTCGCCCCGCTGGGGACGAAGGCGGCGAGGTCGACGGTGACCCGGCCGTCACTGGACATCGAGAGGCCAGCCGTTCGGCCAACCAATGGGGCTGCCCGGCCGATCAGCCAGCCGGGTAGGCCGCTCCGGGGCTGAAGAATCAACAGTCCATCCCGAACCATCGGCTCGAACGTGACGGTGAGGCGCAGTAGTGAAATGCTCAGCGCGACGCTGAGCGTTCCGTGCCCGAGCGATCCCGCGGCGTTCACTCCCGCGCGGCTGGCCGCGGTTGTCACGAGGCGCTGGTACGCCGCCGCCGGAACGATCGCCGTGGCGTGGCGGACGACGAGCGCCCGAAGGTCTTCCGCGTCAAGGGCGACCGACACGTCTCGAACCTGGATGTCGTTCGGTGAGACCGGTGGACCCGCGTGCATCTCAGCCGTCACCGATGCGCAGTCCGTTCTCGTCGGCGAAGAGTCGGAGACCATCGGCGGGGATGTCGATCCGAATGCCGGGCAGGCCCGGCATGACGACGATGATGGCGCCCGGAGCGAAGGTAACGCGTATCTCCCGGTCAGGAACCAACCCGCGAAGGAGGTCCGCCACGGCTTCAGGGGGGACGATAATCCGCAGGCTTCGAGCATCGACCGTGGCCGGGTCGGCCGGCAACGTCGTCCCGCGAGCGAGCAACGCCAGAAGCAGGGCCGTCGGGATCACGGCACCCAGGTGTTCGGCGGTGATCGCGGCGGCGGAGGGTGACGGATCAGATGCTTCCATCATTGAAAGGTCATCTCTGATTCTCGTCGCCGGCGTCGCCGGACGTGGCGGAGAACGTCACGTTCGACGAGTTCTCCTCAGCGTAGCGAAGGTCCCACTCGGACGAGAACAGCAGGACGGCGCGGCCGTCGCGGTCCTCGGCCCGGAGCCGGCCGCGACTGTCTCCGAGCAGCGCGATCTCGGCGGCGTCGCCAGCGACCCAGCGAGCAATCTGAAAGGTCAGCGGCTCAATCCCCGTGGCGACGTTGTACTCCGCCTCGAGCCGGTACCGGACGACGTCGTACTGGAGCTGACCGACGGCGGCGAGGATCGGCTCACGCTTGCCGCCGCTCAGCGGGTAGAGCAACTGGATCCCGCCCTCTTCCTCGATCTGCGACAGCCCCTTGAGGAACTGCTTGTAACGGTCGGCCGCCGTATGGCGGAGCGAGGCGAAGTGCTCGGGCTGGAATCGCGGCAGTGGTGGGAATGCGCCGACCGGGTCTGCGCTGATGGTGTCGCCGATCTTGAACTGGCCGGGGTTGATTAGACCAACCACGTCGCCGGGATAAGCCTCGTCGATGACCTCGCGATCGTTGCCGAACAGCCGCATCGGTCGCGCCATCCGGATCTTCTTCTGGAGGCGTGGGTTCCAGACCTCCATGTCGCGGGAAAACTTCCCGGAGACGACGCGGAGGAAGGCGATCCGGTCCCGGTGACGCGGGTCCATGTTCGCCTGGATCTTGAAGATGAAGCCGCTGAACCCGGTGTCGTCCGGCTGTACGATGGTGGACGACGTCTCAACGGCGGTCGGGGATGGAGCGAGGTCGACGAAGTTGTCGAGGAAGAGTTGGACGCCGAAGTTCGTCAGCGCGCTCCCGAAGGAGACCGGGGTCAGATCGCCCCGGAGGACGGCCTCCTGATCGAACGTGCACCCCACCGCGTCGAGGAGCTCCAGGTCGTCCCGCAGCGCGGCGGCCCGCTGGCTTCCGATCAGTTCGTCCAGGGCCGGATCATCGAGGGACGAGACGTGCACCGGGGCCCGTCGAGCGCCACGCTGGGTGCGCTCGTAGAGGTGGATCTCCTTCGTCTGGCGGTCGTAGACCCCCTTGAAGTCCGGCCCGTCGCCGATCGGCCAGTTCAACGGATAGGTCTTGAGTTCCAGCACCCGCTCGATCTCGTCGAGGAGATCGAGCGGGTGCCGACCGGGGCGGTCCATCTTGTTGATGAAGGTGAAGATCGGTGTGTGACGAGAGCGGCAGACCTCGAACAGCTTGAGTGTCTGCGCCTGGATGCCGCGGGCCGCGTCCAGCACCATGACCGCCGAGTCCACCGCGGTCAGGGTGCGGTACGTGTCCTCGGAGAAGTCCTGGTGACCGGGGGTATCGAGTAGGTTGAGCTGACGGCCGGCGTAGGGGAAGGCCAGCATCGTCGAGCTGATCGAGATGCCGCGCTCCTTCTCGATGTCCATCCAGTCCGACTGTGTCTGGCGCTGGTGCTGACGAGCGCTGACGGAGCCCGCCATCTGGACCGCGCCACCGTAGAGCAGGAGCTTCTCGGTCAGCGTCGTTTTGCCGGCGTCCGGGTGGGAGATGATCGCGAAGGTTCGGCGACGGGCGACCTCGGCCTCGAGCTGCCCGTGGCTCTGATCGGCCTGTTGGTCAGTGGTCACCGGTGCATCGTCGACGGTAGTGGTCGTGGTGCCGCTGGCAACTGGAAGCGATGGTGCGCTGGGCGAGGTGGAGGAATGGACTGGGAAATACGGCGAGAGCGGCGGGTTGGGGATGGACGCTACGGGCAAAGTCACAGGCAAGCATCTCCAGGCAGTTCGAGTTCCGGAATGGGCACGCCGACCGCGGTGCCGTCACCGCTTCCCGCAAACGAGAAGGGCCACCGCACACCACCGGCACCTCGACGGACCGGGACTCTTGCTGAAGGCGCCGCAATTCACAACCACCACAGTATAGCCCTTGACATGGGCTGGTGCGATGGCCAGATACAGTGGAGCAAGAACGTCATTTGGCCGGACCAACCGCCACATTGCATCGGAGGTCCTCGGCGACTGGCCAGCGCGACACATCGAAAGGGCAAAGGCCGGACCATATACTGTCGCGATGATGTGCTCGTTGACGCCGATTTCCCAAACGCTAGGGATGTTCACCAGAGGATGGTTTCGCTGATGCTCCACGTCGTGAATGGTGACGAGACCGCGCGGTCGATTCGGGAGAGTGGGGTGCTGAAACCGCTCGATCCGGTCCTGAAGGCGGTGCGTGACCCGGACGACGTCGTCGCCTGGCGAGACGTGCTCTACGAAGGGCCGGTGCGGTCCGGGCTATCCCCGGTGAACCTCGCGCATGAGCGGAGCCAGTTCATCGCGGGCCGGGGCTGGGAACCGTACATCACCGTCCGGCAGAGCTTCGGCCGGCGCGACAGCGCCATCGCGAGCACGAAGCGGCAGGACGAGGTCGTCTACTGGTTCGAGAGCGATCTGTATGACGTCCTCCAACTCGTTCAGGCGCTCGATCGCCTCGCGGTCCGCCGACCGGAGGCCACCCGGTTCTCCTGGATCCTGGTCGATCGCCGGTCCGACGAGCCGGGAACGCACGGGTTCGGCCAGCTGTCGACCGACGCCATCCAGCGTCTGATGGCGACGCGGCAGCCGGTCCCTGACGGCGCCTGGGCGGAGGCCCGGACAGTTTGGGAAGCGTTCGTCAGTGGCGGCCCGGCCCGTCTCCAGAAGCACACCGATTCGGATGTACCAGGCCGCATCCCGTTCCTGAGGGACGGCATCGTCCGTCTTCTGGCGGAGTTCCCGGATCGATCGACTGGGCTGTCCCGATCAGAACGGCTGACCCTCGGTGCCGCCCGATCGGGCGACGTAACCCCGGTTGACATCTTCAAGACCGTTCAGGCCGCCGAACCGCGTCCGTTCCTGGGCGACACGCAGGTCTGGGAACGACTGGAGTGGTTCGCGACCGCGACCACGCCGCTCGTGCGGCGCACCGACGGGCAAGCCTGGCTGTCGCCCGTGGTCGATCTGCTCAGCCTCGACGAGCCGGACCTCGATTCGTTCCGGGAGCAGCGGCTCGAGGTTACGCCGGTGGGAGAGGACGTGCTGACGGGACGAGCCGACTGGCTCACGCTGCGGCCGCTTGATCGCTGGCTGGGCGGATACGAGATTCCAGGGGTGGGGTCGTGGAGATACGACAACGGGATCGGAAAACTGCTGGCACCGGAATCGTCGAAGGCGAGGACCAACGATTGAGCGACCGATCAGGGTCGATCAGGAACCGACGGGGGATTCCTCCGCGTCCTCTTCGACGAGCGGGCGAAGGTAGATCAGGAACTCGTTGACGCCGACCTTGAGGACACGGCTAATGTGATATCGGATCTGGCTCGTCGGCTCGCGGTAGATGCCGCCGGTCCGCCAGCGACCGAGCTTCATCTCACGGGCATTCTTGGCGACCAGTTCGTAGGTCGTGCGGCCACAGTGGTTGCAGATAAAATACTGGTCGGCCTCGTCCGTCGGACCAGTGTAGCCGCGGGTCACCAGCCGGACGCTCGTGCTGCCGCACCACGGGCAGCGCCGTTCTCCGGACGCATATTCGGTTGTCTGATCTGGCCGGTCGACCATCGAGCGCTTGCCTCTGTGCGTGGTTCGGTAGCGGAGCAGAAGGAACGGGATCACTCCGGACCACGCAGCGGTAGAACACTTCAAAGATGGTACAACACGGACACAACCGGGCTTGACAGGGGTGGACCAGAGCCGGTCGTGGCCGTTCCCCCGCGGCGGTGGGATACCCGGGACCGCTTCCCCGAAGGTCCCCTGCTTGCGATACTGTCCTCAGTTACGATGTCGGTGGTGGCTGACCACAGATCAGGAGCTCCGGAGTCCACAGGGATGTGGGCTGACGGACCCGAGGGAGACCATCGATGGGAAATCAGCGGACATCCTCGATTCAGCCGTCCAGTGGCATCACGCAACCCGCTCGTGCCAGCGAACTCTTCGGTGGCCGGCCACTCATCATCGCATCCAACCGGGGACCGATTACCTTCCATCGTCAGACCGACGGGACGTTCGCTTCTCGCAAGGGCAGCGGCGGCCTCGTCACGGCGGTCTCCGGGATCGCCCGCGACATCCAGCCAATCTGGATCGCGGCGGCGATGAGCCGGGACGACCGCGACCGGGCCAGACTGGCCGAGCAGCAGGGCGAGACGTTCATCCTTCCAGCCGGCGAGGAGTCCGAGTTCCGGATCCGGTTCGTCGAGCCGACCCCGCAGGCCTATCACTGGTACTACAACGAGATCAGCAACCCGTTGCTCTGGTTCCTTCAGCACTATCTCTGGGACACTCCGCGGACGCCCGACATCACCTTCGAGACCTGGCAGGCCTGGAACGAGGGCTACGTCAAGGTCAATGAGCTGTTCGCCAGCGAGATCCTGACCGCCGCCGACGCGCTCGACCAGCCGCCGGTGATCATGCTTCAGGACTACCATCTCTACCTCGTCGGACAGTTGATCCGCGAGCGCCGGCCCGATGCGATCCTGCAGCACTTCATTCATATCCCCTGGCCAGACCCGGACTACTGGCGGCTCCTGCCGCTGGCCATGCGCCGGTCGATCATCGGCGGGATGCTCGGCAACGATATCGTCGGCTTTCAGACGCCGTCGAACGCCCGGAGCTTCATGTACACCTGCGAGGCGTACATGCCGGGCGTCGTCGTCGACTACCAGCGCGAGACGGTGACGGTCGATGGGCGCGAGGTCAGAGTCTGCGCCTACCCGATCTCGATCGATACGGTTTCGGTTCGTCGGCAGGCCTATGGCAAGGAGGCCCGCAGCCACGACCGCTACCTGCCGAACTACTGGAACGAGTTCACGATCCTGCGGGTCGACCGGGCCGAGCCGAGCAAGAACATCGTCCGGGGCTTTCACGCCTTCGACCGGTTCCTGGAGTTGCATCAGGAGTACCAGGGCCGGGTGAACTTCGTCGCGATTACCGTCCCCAGCCGGCTCGAAGTCCCGGAATACCAGAACTACCTCGACGACGTCAGCGCCATCACCGGCCGGATCAACGCCAAGTACGCCAACGTCGAGACGGGCTGGCAGCCGATCCAGATTCTGATGGGAGAGAACTACGCGCGGGCTCTGGCGGCGATGAAGTGGTACGACATCCTGCTGGTCAACTCGATCATCGACGGCATGAATCTGGTCGCCAAGGAGGGCGCTCTCCTCAACGAGCGCAACGGCGTCCTGATCCTGAGCGAGGGAGCCGGAGCCGCCAGTCAACTCGAGAGCGAGGCGCTGATGGTCGCTCCGGCCGATGTCGAGGGAACGGCCGCCGCGATCTACGAGGCGATCACGATGCCGCTGTCCGAGCGGCGCCAGCGGGCCGAGCGGCTCCGGCGGATCGTCGAGGAGGACGACGTCTCCCTCTGGTTCAAGCGCCAGGTCGAGGACCTCGACGCGATCATGGCTCGCCCCGCCGCCCAGCGGATCTCGCCGCTCGGTGAGGACACGGTGATCGAGTCGCTTCCGGCCGGATAAACGGGCGAAGCGGGTTCTTTCTGCGGTCCACTACGTCGTCCGAAGCCGGAGCGAGACGATCTCGTAGGGGCGGACGGTAAAGCCGACCTCGCCGTCCTCGCCGAGTTCGACGGCCCCGCTTTCCTCATCGGGATCCTCAAGCAGACTCACCCGCTCGGCCGATGCCAGTGGAACGGTGAACTGGAGCCGCGCCGCGCCGCGGGAACCGTTGGGTTCATGCAGGCGGAGGATCAGGCCATCGCCGTCCTCGGCCAGCTTGAGGGCGCCGGCGACGAGGGGGACGCCGCTCGTGGTGGCGAGGGTCCAGTCGGTCGGGATTGTGCCCGGTCGGGTGGTTCCCAGACCCGCCATCAGCGGGCTGTTGAAGGCCACGGCCGCATCGACGACACCGCCCATCGCGTACGTGCCGGTGTGCGGGAGGAGGGCGTAGCGGAAGGCATGGTGACCCTCGTCGGCTCGCATGTCGGGGTCGATCGGGCTCCGCAGCAGGCTCAGCGTCAGGACGTTGCGGTCGACGCTGTGCCCGTAGCGGCCGTCATTGAGCATCGCGACGCCGTAGTCGGCCTCGGAGAGGTCGGCGAAGCGGTGGCCCGCGACCTCGAACTGGGCTAGGTTCCAGCTGGTGTTGCGGGCGGTAGGGCGTCGGACGACGCCGTAGAGGGTCTCGAACGTCGCCTCGTGGGTGTGGATGTTGAGTGAGTGCCGGGCGCGGAGGAGTGTCTGGCGCTCATGCCAGTCGACCTCGGTGTCGATCTCGATCAGCTTCGAGTCGGCCAGCAGTCGGTAGGTCTGGGTGACGACCGAACTTCGCCAGCGTCGGGTCACCCGGACGGAGACCCTGAGCGGGCCCGACTCGACGATTTCGAGAGGCTGGGACGCAACGATCTCCTCGCCCTGCTGCTCGATCGTCTCGGCGACGTCCCACGCGTCCCAGCCCCGTGGCTTGTCGACATAGGCCCAAATCTGATTGGACCGCTCGCTGAACAGCGTTCTATCGGTTTCCAGGTCGGTGCCCTCGTGGATGGTCCCGTCGGCGCCGATCACATAGCGGACCTGGCCGTTCTCGATCAGCAACCCGTTCGGTGTTTCCTGAATGCGAGCGCGGCCGCCTGCCATCGAGATGTCGTTGTCCTTGCCATCCGAGGGCATGAGCGTCGTCCAGCCGAGTCCCGGTACGTTGACGTCGGAGGAGTGGACCAGCAATCCGTCGGCGGTCTGTTGCCCGGCGATGGGCTCACCGTCGGTGTCGGTCACACCGTCCACGCCCTGAAGGAGGACCGTCAATGTCCGGGGGACCAGGCTGGTGTTGACGATCCGGAAGGCCCCATTCGATCCGGCATCGCCAACAAGCGATGTCATCGCGTCCCTCGCAAAACCGGCCGCATTCTCAACGACCCCGCGGAGCTCGGGCTCCGTGACCTCGTAGACCTCCCTGATCGACGAGCCGGGCAGGATGTCATGGAACTGGTTGAGGAGGAGGACCTTCCAGGCGGCGGTCAATTCGACCCGAGGGTAGGCGCCGCCGAAGAGATGGGCCAGGCTGGACAGCGTCTCGGCCTCGGCGAGGCGCTGCTCGGACTCCCGGTTGAGCTTCTTGGTCCGTCCCTGCGTCGTCAGGGTGCCACGGTGCAGCTCCAGGTAGAGTTCGCCGGTCCAGACCGGGAGGCCATCCTTGGGCAGCCGGGCGAAGAAGTCCTCGACGGTCGCCATGCGCAGAGCGGGCAGGACCGGATAGGACCGGAGTCGGTCATAGTTTTCGAGCATCTGCCGGTTCGGGCCGCCGCCGCCGTCACCCATGCCGAAGGCGAGGAGGGTCTCGTCGTGCTGACGCTTGCCGGCGAACTTCCGCCAGGTCCCACGGAGATCCCGCGGTTGGATCTCGGCGTTGTAGCCCGCGGCCGGGTCCTCGTTCCGGAACTGGTGGGCCCGGACGCGGGTTCCGTCGATCCCCTCCCACTCGAACAGGTCGTATGGGAACTCGTTCGCCTCGTTCCACGTCATCTTGTGGGTGAAGAAGTTGACCAGCCCGGCGCCATGGAGAATCTGCGGGAGGCCGCCGGAGAAGCCGAAGGAATCCGGGAGCCAGGCCACGGTGCTGCGCCGACCGAAATGGCGCTCGAACTCACGCTGGCCGTTGAGCGCCTGGCGAACCATCGCCTCGCCGCCAGTGAGCTGGTTGTCCGGCTCGACCCACATCCCGCCGACTGGATCCCAGCGCCCCTCGGCCGCGCGGGCCTTGATTCGCTCGAACAGCTCCGGGTCGTCCTGTTCCAGCCAGGCGTAGACCTGCGCCGACGACTGGTTGTGGACGAAGTCCGGGTAGCGGTCCATCAGGTTGATCACCGACCAGCCAGTCCGGATGATCTTGCGGCGGGTCTCGACGACGGGCCAGAGCCAGCCGAGGTCGATGTGAGCGTGTCCGGTCAGGGCGATCGAGCCAACGGCGGGATAGGCGACGCGAAGCGCGTCCAGGTGCCGGGTGAGGACGGCGCGAGCATCCTCGATCACCGGCATAACGTCGTTCGGGAGCGGCGCCAGTGGCTGCGTCGCCTGTTCGGCCGACCAGCGCTCGTTGACGTAGTTCGTGAACAGGCGAGCGTGTTCGGCGTAGCCGCCGCCGGCCGCGAAGACACCGTCGCCGAGCGGCTCGCGCTGGGCGATGACCAGGCGGCTGACAGTCGTCTCGGTGTCCGTCGGCCAGCGGGTGCTGAGGACGGTCAGGCACGCTTCGATCGCATCCAGCAGCCGCGGGACGATCTCGTGGCCCTCGGCGTCGAGCTCCTCGGCCGCCAGCAGCGCCACGCTCAGATCGCGCTCGATCGCCCGGACGGAGGCGGCCGGAACGACGAGATGGGCGCGGCTCAGGACGGGATGGTCGATTCGGGACCCGAACATGCCCTTCGGCACGACCGTCGCCTGGACCGTGATGGTCTCGCCGCCGGTCGCTGGGTCGAACAGCGGGTACTGGAAGTGATAGGGGTCGATCGCTCCCTTGATCGCGGCGTTGCCACCCGCCGAGATCTCGGCGAACCCTTCGCCACCGAGCCAGAGCTCGAGCTCGACGGGCTGGCCGGCGAACTCAGTCGGAACGGTCCCGGACACCGTAAACCGGACCGGCGTCTCGACCTGGGGCCAGCCGTCGCCGAGCGACAGGGCGACGGCCTCGCCGGACGGGCCGATGAACCGGATGTCGGAGAGCTGGGCCTCACGGGCGTTTCGCCAGACCCGCAACTCCTCGACGCGGCGGCGGTTGCGCTGGATCCGACGCTGGTTGCTCGTTGTGATCATCGCGTGCTCCTGTCCCTGGGACGACGGCGAGCCTGTCTTCGGTCACTGTCGCATGTTCAATGCGAGGGGACCGGCGCCGAGCACGGCGATGCCCCACGCTGCTGAGCCGTGGGGCATCGCTGGACGGGTTGACGGGTTACTTGAAGCTGCCGACCTGCACGCCCTCGATGAAGAAGCGCTGGAATGCGAGGAACAGGATGACGACCGGCAGCACGACCAGCACCGACGCCGCCATGAGCAGGTTGTACTGGATATCGTACTGAGAGGCGGACCGGAAGAAGGTCAGGCCGATCGCCAGGGTGTACGAGTCCTCCTTCTGCAAGTAGAGATACGGCCCGAGGAAATCGTTCCAGGCGTGGAGAGCGGCGAACAGACAGACCACGCTGATCGCGGCGTAGCTCTGCGGCAGGATGATCTGGAACAGGATGCGGATCTCGGACGCGCCGTCCAGGCGGGCCGCCTCTCCGAGTTCACGCGGAATCCGCATGAAGAACTGTCGCATCAGGAAGATCCAGAACGCGTTGCCGAAGAACAGCGGTACGACAAGCGGCAGGATGGTGTTGACCCAGTGAAGCCGGGAGTAGATGTCGTACAGCGAGACGATCAGGACGGGATACGGCACGAAGACCGTCGCGAGCACGAGCGCGAAGATCTTGTCCCGTCCCGGCCACTCGATCCGGGAGAAGCCATAGGCGATGATCGGGTTGGAGATCGCGGCGCCGAGCACCGTCAGTGCCGTGATCAACAGGGTGTTCCGGAAGTAGTGCCAGAATGGAAAGACCCGCGTCGCGTCGGCGAAGTTTTCCCACCGCCAGGTGTGGGGAAAGAAGGTTGGCGGGACAATGCTCAGTTCGGGAATCGGCTTGAAGGCGACGGCCAACATCCAGTAGAAGGGGAGGAGAAAGAACGCCACGAACGGGACGAGGAAGAGCCTCGGAACGATGTGCTTCCGGAGGAGACGCCGCCAGTTGAATCTCTTGGCGGTCTGGTCGCGAGACGACTCCTCGATCGTGCCGAGCGGCAGTGACTTCGCCATGACGTTCCCTCAAGCGGATGGTGCATCGACGGTCGATTGGGGGGCGTGGGAATCGGCAACCTGTGCCGCTGGGCTAAACGGTCTCGTAATTGACCCAGGACCTCGACCACCGGAAGATGACCAGCGCGAGAACCACCGTGATCAGGAACAGCACGAGCGCGAGGGCCGAGGCGTAGCCGGACCGGAAGTCACGAAAGACCAGGCTGTAGATGTAGTTGACGTACATCAGGTTGGAATTGACCGGCGAGCCGGCCGGGCTGGTCAGGATGACGACCTGGGTGAAGATCTGGATGCCGAGGCTGAGCCCAAGGATCAGGTCGTAGAGGATGATCGGCGTCATCATCGGCAACGTGATGTTCCAGAATTTGCGTAAATTGCCGGCGCCGTCGATCGAGGCGGCCTCATAGAGATGCTGCGGAATGCCTTTGAGGCCTGCCAGGAAGATCAGTGCCGCCTGCCCGGCACCGAACTGGGCCAGGATCACGAAGGCGATCTTGCCGTAGTCCGGGTCACCGAACCAGTTGATGTTGGGTAGACCGATGTCGACCATCAGGCGGTTGACGATGCCGCGGGTTGGGTCCATCAGATTGAGAAAGACGAATGAGAGGGCGAACAAGGGGATGATCGATGGGAGGTAGAGGATGGCCCGGTAGATCGGCTGCTCTCGAACGTCCTGGTTCATGCAGAGCGCCATCAGCATGGCGGCGACTACGCCGACCGGGACGGCCAGTCCCGTGTAGTAGAGGGTATTGCCGAGGACTTTCCAGAACAGATCGTCCGAGGCCATCGTTCGGTAGTTGTCCAGCCCGATCCACTGAGGGTCCCGGATACCGTTGTACTTAGTGAAGCTGAGCCGGATGGTCTCGTAGAACGGGTAGACCAGAAAGGCGAGAAATCCGACGATCCACGGGGAGATGAACAGGAGGCCGGTGATGAGATTGCGCCGCTCCTGCCGCGACATGCGGTGACGTCGTGGTGCACCGGTCGGCCGTGAGGGGTCCATCGCAACCGATTCTGTCGCCACGGGCAAGCTCCTATGACCTGTTCACGGGCGTCGCCCTGCCAGGGGAAGTTGGGGTGGCGCCGGAACGCATCGCTACCCCAACTTCCGGACATAATCGTCTAGCAGAACTGCTGAAGATCCGCCTGCGTGTTCTCCTTCGCCTTGGCGAGGGCTTCAGCTGGCTGGCTCTGGTTAAGGTAGATCGCCTGGTAGGCGACCGTCATCTCGTCCCAGTACTTGGAGCCGACGGGGATCGGCGGCCGGTTGTTGGAGGTCGGCAGGAGCTGTTGAGCAAAGAACGAGCTCTGCTCGGTGAACAGCGACGTGTCGGTTGTCAGTGCGGTGAGCGTTGGAAGGTGCCGTGTTCCGGTTGTGTAGAGTCGCTGGCCCGGCTCGCCACACATGTACGAGATAAAATCGGCGGCGCCCTCGACGTTAGACGAACCCTCCGGCACGACCATCGACCAACCGCCGGACCAGGTCGCAGACGTCCCGCCCGCCTGCGGGACCGGCAGGTAGGTGATCCCGTACTCGGCGGTTGGGGCGTACTGGGCGTACTGGTTGACCAACCAGTCACCCGTCACCTCGAAGGCGACGCCCTGAGTCACCAATGAGCCTTGCTGAGCCGGGTAGCCGGGTACGCGCCGGGGCGTCTCCCAGGCCGAGATCGCGTTGGCGTCCAGGGACGCGCAGGCGTCGTAGACCCACTGCATCGCCTGGACCATCTTCGGATCGTCCGGGGTGACGGTGCAACTGGCGGCGTCGTAGAAACTGGCGCCCCAGGAGAAGCCGTACGTGTAGTGCCAGGCCTGATTGGCGTAGGGGACGAAGCCGACCCGGGTGTACGTCCCGTTTGCATCCCGGATGCTGGCCGCGGCCGAGACTTCGAGCAGGCGGTCCCAGGTGACCGGACCGTTGGATTGATCGAACTCGGTCGGGTCGATGCCGACCTCCTTCAGGACGCCGATGTTGTAGTAGAGCGCCCGCGCGTCGGTATCGTGCGGCATCCCCCAGATCTGGTCGTCGTAGGTGACTTCCTCGATCGCGAAGGGGAGGTAGGCGTCACGGGTGGCCTGGTCGATATAGTCCGTGATCGGCTGGACCAGCCCGTTGGCCGCGTTGGAGGCCACGGTGAATCGATCCATGTGATAGATGTCAGGTGATGTACCGCCTCGAACAGCGGTGATAAGGCGGGAATTGTCCGTAACCTCAGTCGGCGGGATCGGGGTAAGCACTACCTCAAACGACGTGCTCTGGGCGTTATATTGCTCGACGATCTGCTTGAGGGTGGCTAGGTCAGGATCAACGTGACCGGTCCAGAATTGGAGCTGCGTCTTCGCCTGCCCTTTGACGTAGGGTGCCCGGCGCGGGACGAGGGAGGCGGCGCCAGCGGCGGCGCCGAGACCGGCGGCTCCGGCCAGAGCCTTGCGCCGACTGAGCTTCGTGTCCTTGAGCAGGGTCAGGCCGCGGGACGTGATCTTGTCCATCCGAGATCTCCTGGGTTCCACCGGCTACTCCGCCGGAAGTGGAACGGCTTCATGTGCCGTCCGTCGTGGCCTGGCAGCCTCTGGTTCGATTTCCCATCGTTGGCTCGACAACGATACGATGCCGGGACCGGAGGGCTGCCACTCGCACGATATGGATAGATTGCAGGCAAGCGATTGAGACGTCAAGCCGCTGTTGCTCATACGAACCATCGAATCTGCTGGAACCGACCGGAACCGGACGTTCCTGCCCGCAATCCGAACGGTTCCGCGCATGAGTCTGGCTGGCCGCCCAGCGCGGTCGATGGGATACGGTGCGGAATGGCTAGTCAGGCGAAAGCAGACCACAGATGCGAACGGACACGACATATCCCATCGCAGTTCGACGGAAGCCCTAGCTAAGAGCCGCGTTGGGGTGGAGCGGACAGGGGACGGAATCCGTCGCTAATCCGCCGCCATCGTCGTTTCCGGCCGCGGTCGCATCGCGGCGAGGGCGTGATCGTCCTGGCCGGCACCATAGAGGTGGCAGCGGACCCAGTGCTGCGGGCCGATCCGCTCGAAGCCGGGCATCTGCTCCCGGCAGACCGGCATCACGCTCGGGCAGCGGTCGGCGAACGGGCAGCCCGGTTTGGGATCGATCAGCGACGGGATCTCGCCGCGGGCCTCGGTCCGGTCGACCTTGAGGCCGGCCTTCGGGTTCGGAACCGCCGAGAGCAGCAGCTTCGTGTAGGGGTGAGCTGGCTGGTCGATCAGCTCCACGCTCTCGGCCCCCTCGACCATCCGGCCGGCGTACATGACGACGATGTTGTCGGAGATGTAGCGGGCCGAGGCGATGTCGTGCGTGATGTACAGCGACGCGATCCGGCGGTCCTCCTTGAGCCGGTCCATCAGGTTGAGAATGCCCATCCGGATCGAGACGTCCAGCATCGAGATCGGCTCGTCGGCCAGGAGGACCATCGGGTCGACGGCGAGGGCGCGGGCGAAGGCGACCCGCTGGCGCTGGCCTCCCGAGAGCTCGTGGGGGAACTTGGTCGCGATCTCGGCCGGCGGGTTGAGGCCAACCTGGTCGAGCAAGGCGTAGGTTCGCTCCCGGATCTCGCGGCCGCCCCGGACCTTGCCGTGAATCTGGAGTGGTCGGACGATGTGGTGGCCGATGGTGTGGACCGGGTTGAGCGAGCCGAACGGGTCCTGGAAGATCATCTGGACCCGCCGGCGGTAGTCCATGCTGACCCGGCGCTGGGTCTTGAACACGTCTTTGCCGTCGAGCAGCAACTCGCCGCCGGACGGCGCGATCAGCCGGGCGATCAACCGGGCCGTCGTGCTCTTGCCGCTGCCGGATTCCCCGACGAGGGCGACGATCTGGCCGGCGTCGATCGTGAAGGAGACATCGGAGAGCGCGTGGACGCCCTTTCGCGAGAGCAGCCCACCAACAGGAAAGATCTTCGACAGGTGCCGAACGTCCAGGACCGGGCTCGCGCGCTCAGTGATCGTCGTTGCCGTCCGGGCGGCGTTGGCGATGGGATCGGTGCGTTGCATGATTGAACCTCGTCGTCTCTGACGGTCGTTCGCCTCGCCACGGAATCTGGCGATATTACTCGAACTCGAAGATGAGCCGGCCGAAACGCGTCGACCGGCCGTCCAATATGGTCTCGCGGTTGTGATTACCCCTGTCCGAAACTGTATCACGGGACCATCGAGCCTCGATCTGCCGAGCGGCATCGCGGCGGCCAGGCCAGATTGCCTGATCACGGCTTCGAACGGGTATTTGACACCGGTACTGGTGTCGCGTAGATTCTGCTTGCCATACCACCGCCGTTATCGAGCGTCGGCCCGCCCCGGAACCGATATGCCAGGGAGCCAACACGAGACCGGTGTCTGGTCGGTCGGGAACGAGTCCCGGAGTGTCGTCGTCGCCGACGATCACGCGCTCACATTGAGCCAGTCGGTCGGGTCCAAGCAGCGTCGCGCGGACCTCGCGCCGGATGTCCGCGGCTTCGCCCAAGTGGAATACTGGTCGAACGTCTTACTCCAGTGCCGGAGGTTACATCGATGAGCAAGGATCAGTTCAGGGACGAGTCAGCATCGGTCACGTCGACATTCATGGGGGCCGAACTCGATCGGCGCCAGGTCTTCCTTCGCGGCGCGGCGATGGGGCTCGGCGCTTCCGCGTTCGCCGCCGGCCTGTCGCAGTCCGGCTTTCGAGCCAGTGCTCAGGCGGATACGACCGGGATGGTCACCGTCTCCCAGGACCAGAAGCAGACGTGGATCCGGAACTTCAATCTCCTGATTCCCGGAAGCAGTTTCCTCTGGCCAAGCGACAACGGCATCTACGAGCCGCTCATGATCGCCAGCCGCATCCGGACCGAGGACGCCATCATCCCGTGGCTGGCCGAGTCCTACGAGTACAGCGCCGACAACCTGACGCTAACCCTCAAGATTCGCCAGGGCGTCCTCTGGTCCGACGCGACGCCGTTCAGCGCGAAGGACGTCGCCTTCACCTTCAACCTGCTCAAGTCCAACGAAGGGCTGGCCGGCGCCGGGGCGATCCGGAACATCCTCAACAACAGCTCGGAGATCGTCGCGGTCGATGACGCCACCGTGCGGTTCACCTTCACGGAGGTGTACTCGCCTGGCATTTACGACATCATCGCCCAGAACATCGTGCCGGAGCACATCTGGTCGACGATCGCGGACCCGGTCACGTTCCTGAACGAGACCCCGGTCGGCACTGGCCCGTTCACCGAGATCCCGATCTTCGAGTCGCAGTACTGGGAGCTGCGCAAGAACCCGAACTACTGGCAGCCCGAGAAGGTCGGGATCGAGGGAATCCGGTTCCCGATCCTCGGCGACAACGACACCTCGACCCGCATGCTGGTCGACGGCCAGATCGACTGGGCCGGCAACTTCGTGCCGGACATCGAGACGGTCTATGTCGCGAAAGACCCGACGAACTTCGGCTACTGGTTCCCGTCCACTGGCGACACCGTCCACCTCTACCTCAACCATGAGGCGCCCGACACGCCGTTCGCCGACGCCGCCGTCCGCAAGGCGATCAGCCAGGCGATCAATCGCGAGGACATCGTCTCCTTCGCGATGTACGACTACACCACTCCCGCCGACAGCACCGGTCTCAGTGGCGGCTACCCGTCCTGGAAGGACGCGGCCTCCGCGTCCGCTGAGTGGGTGACGATGGACGTCGATGCGGCGAACGCGGCGCTCGACGCCGCCGGCCTGACCCTGAGTGGCGACACCCGAACCTACAACGGCAAGCCGATGGAGTACGAGCTGCTCGTCGTGAACGGCTGGAGCGACTGGAACGAATCCTGCCGAGTCATGGCCGACAACCTCTCGAAGGTTGGAATCAAGGTGACGGTCGCGCCGCTCGAGCAGACCGTCTGGCAGGGTCGCGTTCAGGACGGCGACTTCACGATGAGCATCGGCTGGTCCAGTGGCGGCGTGACGCCGTTCAACTTCTACCGGGGCATGATGTCGTCGCAGACCAAGAACCCGATCGGCACGTCCAGCCCCGAGAACTGGCACCGGTTCGCATCGCCGGAGGCCGACGCGCTGCTCGACCAGTTCGCCGCGACCAACGACCCGGCCGAGCAGCTTCAGGTCGCGAGTCAGCTCCAGGCGCTCTACGCAGACGTGGCTCCGGCTCTGCCGCTGTTCCCCGGCCCGCAGTGGTACGAGTACAACTCGACGCGATTCGACGGCTGGCCGACCGCCGAGAACCCGTACGCCGTCCCCTCGACCTACGCGGCCGAGCGGTGCTCGTCATGACCACGATCAAGGCGAAGTAGTCCGGACGACCGTGGACGGAGCCCGATAAGGCTCCGTCCACGGTCGTCACGTCGGCTGGCTGGACAGGGTCTCTCATGAACTACATCCTGCGCCGAATCGGCTTCTACCTGATCGCCGCCTGGGCGTCGATCACGCTCAACTTCCTCCTGCCGCGCCTCATGCCCGGCGACCCGGCCACGGCGGTCTTCGCCAGCGCTCAGGGTCGCCTCGATCCGGCGACGATCGACGCGATGCGCAAGGCGTATGGTCTGTCCGACGATCCCCTTTTGGTCCAGTACTGGACGTATATCCAGAGCATCTTCCGGCTCGATTTCGGCGTATCGACGGCGTTCTTCCCCAGCCCAGTCCTCGACGTCGTGAAGACCGGATTGTCATGGACGCTCCTTTTGGGTGGCGTCGCGACCATCATCGCCTTCCTCGCCGGCTCGCTGATCGGCGTGATCTCGGCCTGGCGGCGCGGTGGCGTCGTCGATTCGGCCGTACCTCCGCTCGCCCTGTTCATTGGCAGCTTTCCCTACTTCTGGCTCGCGACATTCGTGGTCTTCTATCTGGGCTTCCGCTGGTCGATCCTTCCGTCTGCCTACTCCTATGAGCTTGGACTCTCCCCTGAACTGAGTTGGCGGTTCATCTCGAGCGTAATGTGGCATCTGATCCTGCCGGCCTCGACCGTCGTGCTGGTCTCCGTCGGTGGCTGGATCCTGGGGATGCGGAACGCGATGGTCAGTACCCTGTCCGAGGACTACGTCTCCTTTGCCGAGGCCAAGGGGCTCTCGCAGCGCCGGGTCATGCTGCGCTACGCCGCCCGGAACGCCCTGCTCCCGAACATGACGTCGTTTGGCATGTCGCTCGGTTTCGTCCTGAGCGGCTCGCTGATCACCGAAAGCGTCTTCAACTATCCCGGTCTCGGCAACCAGCTCGTGCGTGCGGTCCGGCTGCTGGACTTCCCGCTGATGCAGACGCTGTTCCTGTTCATCACGATCTCGGTCCTTGCCGCCAACCTGCTGGTCGACCTCCTGTACCTTCGGCTCGATCCACGGGTGCGAACCTGACGCGGAAGAGGGTCGGCCGGTGCTCAGACCGTAATCGTGGCGGAGCGAGCGGGAAGGAGTTGATTCTGATGACAACGGGAATGACGCGGCGGGAGATGGCGACGGGGGCCATGATTGCCGGCGCCGCGGTCGGCGTCCTTTCGAGGCACTCAGGAGCGTCCCAGTCTCAGGACGCGATACCAGAGCCCGCGACGCCGATCTCCGCGACGCCTGGCGTCGGAACGCCGGTATCGGGGACTCCCGAGGCCGACACGTTTCGCTACTCCGGCGGCGAACTGACCGAGGCGGATCGTGGCAAGCTCCTGCAATACGCCGAGGCGACCTGGGCCAGCTTCGTCGCGATGGGCTCTGAGATCGCCCTCCCAACCGATCAGATCCAGCGGCAGGAGGACGGGAGCTGGCTCCGCGTTCCCCAGACATCGCCGACGAACATCGGCTCGTATCTCTGGGCACTCGTCGCCGCCGAGGCGCTCGGCTTCATCGACTCGACCGAGGCGACGGAGCGCGCCCGGCGGAATGTCGCGACCGTCGCGACGCTGGAGCGGTACCAGGGCTTCTACTACAACTGGTACGACAGCAACGACGGCAAGCTCCTGACGAGCTGGCCGGACAGCGGTGACGAGATCCGGCCGTTCCTCTCCTCGGTCGACAACGCCTGGCTGGCCGCCGGCCTCCAGATTGTCATCAACCGCTACCCGGACGTGGCGAACTTAGCTGAGAGCGTGCTGTCCGGGATGGACTTCGCCTTCTTCTACACGCCTTATGACGCGGCGGACCCGGCGATGTTCCCTGGCCAGATGCGGGGCGGCTACTGGCCGGACGGCGAGGGTGAGTTCACCGAGTTCCACTTTGGCACCCTGAATAGCGAGACCCGGATCATCACCTATCTCGGCATCGCCCTTGGGACCGCAACGCCGGAGCACTACTGGCGCGTCTTCCGGACGCTGCCGGCGGAGTTCGAGCAGGAGCAGGTCCCGGCGGGCCCGACCGTCGAACAGGACGGCGTCGCCGTCTTCGAGGGCGCCTACCGCTACGCCGGCCTCCGACTCGTGCCGAGCTGGGGCGGGTCGATGTTCGAGGCCCTGATGCCGGCGATGCTCGTGCCGGAGACCGACTGGGCGCCGGAGAGCTGGGCACTGAACCACCCACTCTACGTCGAAGCGCAGATCCGGCACGGGCTGGACGAGGCCGCCTACGGGTACTGGGGTTTCTCGCCTTCGACAGTTCCCGAGGGAGGCTATCAGGAGTACGGCGTCGATCAGATCGGAATGAACCTGGACGGTTACTCGTCCAGTACCGACCGGATCTTCGTCTCGACGGACGGGGTGACGCCCGGCCCCGAGGCCTATACCAATGGCGTCGTCACGCCGCACGCGGTCTTCCTGGCGCTCGAACACGCGCCGCGTGCCGCGATGCGCAATCTCGAGAACCTGGCGAGGGACTTCGACATCGTGACGGACTACGGCTTCCTCGACAGCGTGAACGTCCGGACCGGCGCGGTCAGCAATGCCCTGCTCTCGCTGGATCAGGGAATGATCATGGGCGCCCTCGGCAATCTGCTGGCGGACGATATCGTCCGGACTTCATTTGGGATGGGCCGAGTTGGCGAGATCCTCCAGCCCCTGATAGGCGGTGAGAGGTTCTCGGTCGGCCGGGACACCTGATCCCAACGCGTCACGGACAGGTCACGCATGAGTCGAACGACGGGTCTTGGTCAAGCGAAGGCGGAGAACGATGGCAGGCGGGTTTGGCAATCGGGGGTACACGGGGACGGACGATCTGGGTCGGCCGCTGGTCGCGCGGAGCGGAATGCCAACGGTCACCGGTGAATCGGTCGTCCAGCGAACCGGGATGGAGACCACGCTGGAATCGGGCGACCGGGCCAGTCATGGGCCAGGCAAACGGCGCCGGCGGACGATCATCGACTATGTGCCGTTCCTGCGAAACCGGAAAGCGGTGATCGGCGTTTCGATCCTGACGATCTTCGCCCTGCTGGCGCTTCTGGCACCGTGGATCGCTCAGTACAACCCGACCGACCGTGTCGGACCTCGGTTCGTTCATCCCAATGCCACGTTCTGGTTTGGTACGGACAGCAGCGGTAAGGATGTCTTCTCCCAGACGCTGTGGGGAGCGCGGCCCTCATTGGCCATCGGCGCGATGGTCGGCCTGGTCACGACGCTGGTCGGAGTCACCGTCGGGCTCAGTTCGGCGTACTTCCGGGGCCGGTTCGACGATGTCCTCCAGTTACTGACGAATGTCTTCCTGATCGTGCCAGGTATCCCGCTGCTGATCGTGCTGTCCGGGTTCATCGGCCGGGCCGGTTCCGGCGGCTGGTTCAACGAGGTCTTCGCGATCGGCTCCGGCCCGTTCTTCGTGCTCGTCCTGTCGGTCACCGGCTGGGCCTGGGGGGCCCGGGTGATGCGGTCCCAGGCCCTCTCGCTGCGGGAGAAGGACTTCATCGCCGCGTCGGAGATCAGCGGGGAGCGCAGTCTGACGATCATCTTCCGGGAAATCCTGCCGAACATGGCATCGATCGTCGCGGGAAACTTCATCGGCGCGACCATCTATGCCCTCGGAGCGCAGGCGACGCTGGAATACCTCGCTCTTGGCAACCCCGGCAACGTGACCTGGGGAACGAACCTCTACTGGGCGAGCGTCGGCGGCGCCCTGATTCAGAACGCCTGGTGGACCGTCGTGCCGTCCGGTCTCGGGATCGCCCTGGTCGCCTTCTCCCTTGGCCTCGTCAACTCGGCGGTCGACGAGGTCACCAACCCACGCTTGCGGGCCAGCCGCGACATCAAGCAGGGGCTGAAGCGCCTGGCCGGGGCGACATCCGCTGGCCGCGCGACCCCTGTCCTGCGTCAGCGTCCGACCAGTAGCGCTCCGGCGCCGGCCGGCGACTGACGAAAGGCACGACGGTCACGACCGTTGGACGGCGACCGGCAGGATCGACCGAGAGACTCATCAGTGGAGCGAACGTCCAGCATGACAGCAACCGTCAGATCGACCACCTCCGCCCGGAACACGGCCCCGCTGCTGTCGGTTCGCGACCTCAAGGTACAGTACATGACCGCCAAGGCGGCGGTGCGAGCGGTTGACGGGGTCTCGTTCGACATCGCCCCCGGCGAGGTGCTCGGGCTGGCCGGAGAGTCTGGCAGCGGCAAGAGCACCATCGCCCAGTCGCTGCTCCGGATCCTTAACCCGCCGGCTGTGATCGCGGGTGGCAGCATCACCTTTCGGGGTCGCGACATCCTGGCGATGTCGGACGCCGAGCTGGAGCAGTTCCGCTGGCAAGAGCTGTCGATGGTCTTCCAGAGCGCAATGAACGCGCTTAACCCGGTCATGTCCGTCGGGGATCAGATCACCGACACGATCGTCAGTCACAAGGCGATGACAGCGGCCCAGGCCTGGAAGCGGGCCGAGGACCTGTTCAACATCGTCGGGATCGACCCGTCCCGGCTTCGCTCCTACCCGCACGAACTGTCGGGAGGCATGCGGCAGCGGGCGGTGATCGCAATCGCCCTGGCGCTCCAGCCACCGATGATGATCATGGACGAGCCCACGACGGCGCTGGACGTCGTCGTCCAGAAGGAGATCATGCAGCAGATCCAGGACCTCAAGGATGAGATGGGGTTCTCGATCCTGTTCATCACCCATGACCTGTCGCTGCTCGTCGAAGTCTCCGATCGGATCGCGATCATGTACGCCGGGCAGATTGTCGAGATGGCCCCGGCGCGGGAGATCTACGAGCACCCCCTCCATCCGTACACGCAGGGACTGCTCAACTCCTTCCCGGCCCTGACCGGTCCGAAAGAGCGCGTCAGTGGCATTCCCGGTTCGCCGCCCGACATGACCGCACCGCCCTCGGGCTGCCGGTTCCACCCGCGCTGTACCCAGGTTCGGGGCTTCCACAAGCGCCTGGTTCCCCATCTGACCGAGGTCGAGCCTGGCCATTTCGTCGCCTGTCATCTCTACACCGCGCCGAACGGTCCGCCCGATGGTGGTCCAGCCTAGTTCGCCAGGATCCCTCCGAGACCCGCGCCGCGCGGATCGTGGAAAGCGAGGCCATCAGGTCGATTCCCGCGACCTTCGCCAGGGGTGTTGACGACCGATTGCTTCCTGACACCTTGTGTAGGCTGACCCGCCGAGTGACCGTACATGCGACGACGAGACGGCCATCGAGGCGAACGCCGGTCGCAATGCCAGAAACCGATCGGTAGGCGATTGTGTGCCGGTCGGCGCTCCTGTACCCTGCGCTGACTGAACCATCGTCGGTCAGGCTCGCTTGCGAGGGCTCCGGGGTCATTGGTCCCCGGTAGCCCGGTCCTGGTCGTCGTAGGCGCGTCGGATCGTTCCTGCCTCGGGAGTCACTGCTGCGTCGTCGTTCGGAGGGCCGTGGGGTCATGATCAACGATTACAGGGATCGACTGCTCGCGGCCCTGGCTACGGTTCGCGCCCGGCCACTGACGGCCACCATCGCCATCACCGGTATCGTGATGTTCCTCCTCCTGCTCGGTGGGAATGCTGGCGTCGCGATCCTCGTCTCATTGCTCGTGCTCCCGTTCGTCGTCCTGTCCTATCTGACCCGGCTCGATCTCTACGAGCGTGAGCCGTGGGCACTCATGGCGGGGGTCGTCGGGGCTGGGGCACTAATCGGGCTGATCGGCGGCTTCCTCTCTTCCGTCATCCTGGAGCGGTTCTGGTTCACTGACTCGCGGCTCAACCTCGGTGCCGTCGGCTTTTCCGGGATATCAGCCAACGGAGAGGGGTCGGTTCCGGTCGGGGTGCTCCTGCTGAGCGGCATCCTGATCCCGGTGCTGACCGGCGCGGCGGTGCTTGGTGGGACGATCGTCCTCCGACGCTGGCCCGTCTTCCGCAATGAGATCACGGACGGGATGACGCTCGGCGCCCTGGCGGCCGGGGGATTCGCGACCGTCTCGGCGTTCGTCTACTTCTGGCCGAGCGCGTTCGAGGATCTACCGGATCGCCCAGTCTCGCAGTGGACGGCGTTGCTGGCCGGGATCGTCGTCATTCGGCCGGTCGTTCTGATCCTGACTGGGTCGCTCCTGGGAATCGCCGCCTGGCAGTACGCCTCGTCGCGGGACATCCGGTCCATGCTGGTCGTGGGCCTCGCCGGCGTGTTCGGCTGGCTGGCACTCCCGCTAGGCTCCCTGCTCCTGGCGCCTTCGGGTGCGGTATCCGAGTTCATCTGGTATGCCGTCGTCCTGATCATCGTCGGCGTTGTGTTCCGGCAGGCGCTCGGCCGGAGCCTTGCACTTGACCGCCAGGTGCTTGAGCCGGCGGACGGTGAGCGTCGTGTGGTTTGCCCGAACTGTCATCGCGTTACCCCGGATGGGTCGTTCTGCTCATTTTGCCGGGCTCCCCTTCATTCGGACACGCCGGCCGCACTGAACGCCGCGCTGACGACCGAGCGAATCGCTGCCGATCCCGGAACTGAGCAAGATCCCGTTCCAGTCCCTGCGGCGCATTTCGATGAGGTCGAGGATCGGAGCACCGCGTCGATGGGTTTCGGTCCGGCTGACCTGGTCGACGACCAGTTCGATCGTGATCCCCCCTCTCAGCCGGTCATGGCGACTGACTCGGCGAACGCGTCCGAACCGGTGCCAGGCGACCCGTCGACCCGCGGCTGGCCAAAGCGGAACCTCATGAGCGACGAGCCCGAGGCGGATGGGTTCGACGAACTCGATCGGCCCGAGATCACCACGTCGTCGTCGCCCGAGAGCTCCGTGCCAGCATCGGTTCCACACCCGTTTCGCATCCCCGTGTCTGGCGGAAGTCCGACCAACGACTTACCACGGCCTCGGGGCGCGGCTGACTGGAATCCATTCGCCGGCGACGCCACTCCCGGTGCGGCCGAGTCAATCGAGCCGGATCCCGCCGATACCGAGGACGAAAGCATTTTCCCGACTGACGAGTCGACCGACCGAGCGTTGCCAATCTCGATTCACGACTGGTCACGACGTTCCATGGAGGCCGATGACGAGGAACCCGTCGACCGAGACAGGGCCACGGACGCGGAGTCCGCCCGACTTCCCCCGCACGAACCCATGTCGTCTCGATCGGACTCAAGCGACGATGACGGCCCATCCCTGATCGACTGGCCAACGAGTGGAAACGATCGGGCAGGCGACCTCAACCCGGCGCTCGGTCCACGCCCATTCGATTTCGCCAGGGCGAGACCCAGGACCGAGGGATCGCCAATTGAAAGCGATGGCGATTACCAGTCGTCCGTAAGCGACCAACCGCCAGTCGTCTCCTCGTCCGGACGGTGGTTCGACGCCTCAACCAGCCAGGGCATCGAGCAGGGACGCGCTGGGTCGGAGGTTGCGGACGCCGCGCAGCCCGACGACCAGTCTTCAGCCGAATCCTATACGGAGCGACCCGGAAGCTCCGAGCGGTCTCCGGAAGACGGCCCGGACGAGGACGAGGCTCGGTCGGATGAGACGGAGCCGACCAGCGTCGAGCCGACTCCTCCGCGGCCGAGCCGGTATGGTCAGGACCAGGGGTTCAAGGAGCCCGATGACCTTCCCAACCGTTTTGGGGACGATGCGAGTTCAGCCGCAGGCGATCAGACGGGCGGGACCGAACTCGACGCGCATTCGGATCGGGAACCGGAGAAGAGCAAGGGCAGCAGGGCTGGCATCTGGCGATCGTTCGGTCGCCAGGGTCGGAGCGGCACCCCCCGCGCGCCGCAGCGAGATCTGAACGGACCCGACTCGGGTGCCGCTGATCAGTCTCAGTTTGATCCTCCGGACGACGAGCCGTAGCTACGGCGGCGTTTCTCCGGAAAGGAGAGAACGGAGCGCCACGCCTGGCGCTCCGTTCTCTCGTGGTCTCGTTCAGGCTGACACGATCAGGCCGACGGTGTCCGATTGTAGGAGGGCGGGTCGCTTCCCGGAAAACTCTCCTCGGACGCCTCGTCAACCATGGTCTCGGTGTCGGCGTCGCTCGCACTCTCACTGCGCCGCTCCTCGCGAGTCGTGTCCGGCACAGACGAACCGACGAGGTGTCCAGCGCCGAACTGTCCGGGCTGGTGCTGTTCGGCAGGGTCGTCTTCGGCGAAGGCTTCCGGCAGGTCGCGCGGTATCTTGTCGTCGTTCATTTGTATCCCCAAACGATGATATCCAAACGGCCGTCGGACGGATTCTCTTCAGGCGGTTGCCAGCGGCACCGGTGACGCCTGGTCCTGAGGCAGGGTGAGGATCGACCGAATCTGGTCGAGTAGATCACGCTGTTGCTCGAAGCCGACCGTGAGCTCGAGGATCAGGTCGCGCTCCCGCGCGAAGCGCTGGAGGGCACGGATGTCATAGTCGCGGCCGGAGAGATCCTCCGCAAGCTGGCTCAGTTCACCAACGCGATCCGGATCAAGTGTCGGGTAGGGGAAGCCATCGAGCAACTGCCCAAGCTCCGCAATCGACTCGACGGCGGCCCGTGACGCCGGGTCGACCGCCGGCTGGACGACGGGCTCCTCAATAGTGGCCATGATCGTCGAGAGTTCGTCCAGCAGCATCCGAGCTCGAGCGAGTCTGGAAGACGCGGTCTCGGCATCCCCATGGTCGTGGCTCGCCTCGGTCGTCGGGTCGCTGGACATCGAGCTGATCGTGGTGCCGGTGCCGGCCGACGTCGGCTCAGCCGGCGCGGTTCCGCCGCCCCACGGTTCCCAGTCGAAATCCATCCCGCCGCTCTGGTCCTCGGTAAGGACGGCCTCGGCATCGGACGAAGTATTCGACCCGGTCCCGGGCGAGGGCACTTGCGGGTTACTCCCTTCGACATCGACTGTCTGCCCGGCGCCGTCTGGTGCCTGCGTGATATCGCCCGTCAGCGACGCCCGCTCGCCAGCTTCGTCGTAATAGCCAGGCTGAGCGGACTCGTGGACGAACGTCGTTCCAGGCACCACGTCATCCCGCACCTGGGGCGCATCACTGGACTCGGCCGAACTGGATTCCCACGGGGACGAGACTCCGGTTGCTTCCTGATCGCCGTCGTCGACCTGGAGAGAGGACATCGGGTCTCGAGTACGGTCGTCGTCTGACTCCTGCGCGCGGGTCCCGTCGGCAGAAGGGGGCGCCCCGTCCGATCCGCCATCACCATGCTCGGTCTGTTCGACCGATGCTGCCACTGAATCGTGCTGGTGGTCCGTCGGTACTGGTCCGGGGGACTGCGCGAAATCGCTCGCAATCGTTTCTGCCTGTGCGTTCATCGTCGCCGGTGCGTCGGAGGATCGATCGTCCACCTCGACGTGGTCCGGCCGATCCCGAACGTTCTCAGCCTCGACCATTCCAGTGGGGCGAAGGTTGAGGTCTTCATTGTCCGGTTCGGCTGACCACGAGCTGGACCCCGATTCCGAGGAGGGGTGGGCGATGTCAGCGCCGGATTCCTTGTCGGCTGACGGTGGAGTGGCGATCACCGGCGAGGAGTCCGGGGACGCCACGGCGTCGGACCGTTCGGCCGTCGATGTGGCATCCGGCTGCTCTCTGTGCCAGACGATCCGTTCCGGCTGCTCGACAGCCTCCGATGGAGACGGATCAAGGACCGTCGCGACGGGCTCGGGGACCGCCGACGCATCGGCGGTCTGGACCAGGCGAAAACCGCAGGCGGTGCAGAAGCGGGCGCCGGTTCTGATAGAGGCGCCGCAGTTGGGACATCGTTCCATATTCGTATCGGCTCCTGCACGGGCCGAGCCCGACGGAATGTTCTGGCCAGGGATGGTCGCAATGAGCTGACCCGACGTATCAGACGACTCCTGGACCGCCGGTCGAGCGCTCGCGACAGTATGGCATAGGCCCACCTCGAGCCGAATCTCAGGGGAGTGTCACCGGTTGCCAAGGCGAACGAAAAGGCGTTGGACGGCGTCCGCGACGACTGCGACAATTCCCGATCGGGAGGGTCCCACAGGCAGACCTGGCCGGATCGACGGCGGGCGCGGATGCGGACAACGATGATGGAGCGAATGCGAGATGGGTCAGTCGATGGTCGGGCGCCTGGCAATCAGGGCGAAGCAGATCAAGCCAGGTGACGCGTTCGCGGCTGTCGTGCCGGCCGGTGGGCTCGTCGAGATCGTCGATCTCGAAGGCAGACAGGTCGCGGAGCTGGTCGCCTTCGATCACGCCGACCCGTCGGAGCATCTCTCGCTGGGAGTGACCCGGCACCAGAGCAAGAGCATCATGCTGTCTCTGGGCATGAAGCTCTATTCCAGCCGGGGTCGGACGATGCTCGACCTGGTCGAGGATACGGTCGGGCGGCACGATCTGCTCTGGGCGGCGCCGACCGGCCCGGTCGAGGTGGTGACCGGCGACATCAGCGCCACGACCGACTCGGAAACCGCCATGCCTGATGTCGCGAGTGCTGGTGAGGATAGCGAAACCGGCGAAGCGGTTCTGGCCGACGCTGAGGCGACGCCCGACGAGACGGTCACCACAACGGAAGCCGCCGGGAACGGTGACGGAGACATCGTCACTGCCGCTTACCCAGAGAGTGATCCCGATCAGGGAGATGGCGCCGACGCCGATCGAGACGACTTGACCGTTACTCCCAGTACCGAAGACCGCATCGAACGGGGAATTGAGAATGGTGCGAAGCCTGACCCGCTGACCGGGTTTCCGGCGGCGCTGGAGCCGTTCGGACTCTCCGACATCGATGCGCCCGATCCGGTCAACTTCTTCATGCAGCTGGCTGTCATGCAGCGCGGCGACCTCGAACTGCGGGAGCCGCTGTCCGAGCGCGGTGACCGGGTCGTGCTCCAGGCCCTCACGGAGCTGATCGTGGCGGTCCGCTGCTCGGCGGCTGACGATGAGACGAACGGCGAGCGGCCCAGCGACATCCTGGTTCGGATCTACCGCTAACCTGATCGACTGAACAAGCCCGTCCGGCCACGGGGCGGGATTCACAACCAGGAGCTTCGGCGCGTCCGAAGACCGCTTTGTCGGAGTTGGACCGGTTCCGGTGACTCATCGTTGACGCACTGACGTCAGGACCTGTAGGCGATTGTGTCTATAGGAAGAGAAGCCAGACCATCAGCGCGACGAGAATGATGGTCGCGGCCGTCACGGCGAAAAAGACACTCCGGTCGGACATGCGTGCTCCTGTCCCGATCGATGATTGCCAGTCAGTCGTTTTGTTCACAGCCACTATCGATGGCAGCGTGCCTATGAGGTGGGCGCTCCTTCCACTGGAGAGAAGCGCCAGAAGCGCTCGACGCTGTCGCCATCACCGGCTGCTCGATGGTAGTCGGTCAGTGCGGAACTGATGGCTTCAAATGTCGGCTCGACGCCGGCATAGTTGCGGAACACCGTTTCCAACTGCGAGGGATAGGCAAGCACCGCCTTGATCTTCCGCGTCCAACCGGTGTCGGTCAGGATCGACGCAGCGGGTTCGATGCGTATTCCGGAGGATCTCAGCTCCGCCCGACGATGATCGCTGTTGTCTCCGATCATGGCGTAGGGGAGGTCTTCGTAGAGCCGTACGACATATCCCTGGGCGTGAAGAAGAATCGCCGCTTCGAAGACGGTCTGGTGGTCGACGTGATTCCCGATCGCCAGGGGAGCGTAGAATCTCACGAACTCCCTCAATGGAGGATCATCCGACCCGACGAGCGATCTGGCTGCTTCAAGGGCAGCGGCCGCGATCCGCTCCGGCAGGTCGAATTCGGCTGGTGACGGGCTGCCAAACAACATCGAATCCGACATGTAGTAATCGGAACGGTAGATCGCGTCGATGAATGGCAGGTTCGCAGTGGCGGCACCGAGGATCTGGACTGCTCGGGCCTCTTCGGCTCGCCGGGCGTTGACGACTTCCACAGCTGTCAGGCCCCACCGGTCGTGGTGATGTTGCGCGAAGGCGTGGAGGGTCACGCCGGATGGCTGGGCACCGAAAACGATCAGGTCCGTCACCTGTCGATTGACGTCGGCGAACGTCGCCATGGTCGCGCCGATCGACAGCGCCATGTCGTCGTAATGGGGCGAGAGCACGATGTGGTGTTTCGGGCCGGCAAGCTCCTCGATAATATCCCGTTGCGGCCTGTTCGTCCGCGGCGCGTGCTTCATGTCGTCCCCTGTGGCTTACCAATCGACCAGAGCCGCTCCACTGTCAGATCGTCTCGGAGCCCACGATGGTACCCCGCGTCCAGATTGGCGACGGCGGTCCGGTCTTGATCGGAGCCGTCGCGCCCGATGAGCGTTCTCAACGTTTGCGCATTCTCCATGATCGCATCGACCACAGCTTCCTGGTGCTCGGGCCGGATTGCGACGGTCACCGGTTGGACACGCAGGTCCTGCTCGGTCAGCAAACCGATCCGCGCGGGAAGAGACGAACCGGGCGAGTTGGAGGAGTCACCCGGAACGAGATCCTCGTAGAACAGTACGTCCCTCCCGGAACGCGCGAGTTCGATGCCTGCCGAGCTTAGCGGCCCGGCGATCAGATCGTCAGATAGACCAAGCGGGGCGAGCAGGCGAATGTCATCTCGCCCCAGATCGGCGTCCCGCACGATGACCTGGATTCTGGACGCGAGTGTTTCGGTTGAAAGACCATCTGCTTCGACCATGATCGGCGACTGCCCAGTGATGCGTCGCGCCATCCCGTGCGCCTCGTCGGGCTGATCGGCGGATCGAGAGCGAATGACGATCTGTTGAACAGTCAGCCCCCTCCGCGCCGCTTTCACCATGCTGGCGCCCGTCGTCACCCAACCGGCGGGGTCGTCCGACGTCAGGAACAAGGTCTTGCCTGGCCACGACTGAACCAGATGGGACGATGACCGCGTCGGGTCGTCCCAGCTCTCGAGGACCTCGCGACCGATCCGGTGCTGGCGTCGAGCGGCACTCGCGTCCAGCCAGCACCGGGCCGAGCTCCCGGCCCTCCGTCTGTCCCCGTCACGACGCGTCAGTCCAAGTGCATCGAGCCGTTCGAGAAGCAGTTGTGCGTGATCTCGACCCATGCCCAGCCGATCGCGGACTGCTCTGAGGTCCAGCCCGTCCAGCTCCTGGATCGCTTCTATTGCCCAGATGCCGAAAGCGTCGAACCGCGCGGCGTCGATGACACGACCGCCCGGGAGTCGAACGATCGAGCCGGTTCGTTCCAGATATCCGAGCGTCGCCTTTCGCTCCAGAGTTGGAGCAATGGAATGTCCCAGGGGTAGGGCTGCGAGGTGACCGAGCAGGCGCCTGGCTTCCTCCCGGCTGGTTCCGGCGATGCGTGGTCGGTAGCCGCGCAACGACACCCGCGACCCGGACCGGACGACATGCCCCTGACGGACGGCAAGTGCGTGAAGCTGGTCGAACTGGCTGATTGAGTCGAGGAACCGGGCTCGAAGCGTACTGAGCGGCATCCCCTCGGCCTCCGGTGAATCGGTGTGGAACGACGCCAACTCGTCTCGAAGCCTGGCGACAAAGCGTCGCCAGGCTGTTTCGGCCATCACCATAGCGGTGGATCCGACGTGATTGAGGAATTCGTTTTCCGGGTCGACACGTCGAACCGAGCCGTCCTCTACCATTTCCCGCAGGATGTCCATCGCGCCGGGCGGCAGGCCGATGGTGACCTGGTCCACCGTGACCGGTCCAGCCTCCAACCGCCGCATCAGCGTCGGCCGGTTGTCGCCCCGAGCGAGGGCGGTCAGTTCGGCCAGTCGATGAGGGTCGACTCGGTCTGGGCGATCCGCGTACCGGGCCAGGACGGTTCCGCCGGCAAGGGTGGCGGCCGGCGACGGACGCCGGATGATGACCCGGTCCCCGATCGCGATGGCGACCGGGCGACTGAGCCGAAGCCGGGCAAGCGCCACGGTGGCGCCGGAGAGCTCTGATGGTGACAGGAAATGAACGGTTGCGTCGAGGTGGTCGGTTCCACACAGGACACGGATGCGGTCGCCGGACTTCAATGGCACCTCGGTGCAATCGAGCGACCGAACGTAAACGTCGACGATCGTGGTCCGTGCGATCGGGCGGTCGGACAGCACATTGCCCCGCCTGACCTGGTCGAGACCGACGCCGACCAGATTCACGGCGACGCGTTGACCGGCGACCGCGGAAGTCACGACGATCCCATGACTCTGGATCTGGCGCACTGTGGCGTGCAGACCGGTGGGTGCCAGAACGACTCCGTCACCCCGTGCGAGCTGTCCCCGGATGAGGGTGCCGGCGACGACCGTGCCATGGCCGCCGATCACGAAGGCGCGATCGATTGGAAGCCACGCCGCTTCGTCCGGTCCGGCGAGTCGATCGGTAGGTTCAATCGCGGAGAGGTGTGAGCGAAGGGTCAGCAGTCCTTCACCGGTACGGCTCGACACCGGAACGATTGCTGATCGGACATAGTCCTGTGCGAGGAGGACGTTCCGCGTGGTCTCGATTGCGAGAGCCAACCAGTCGTCATCGACCAGATCGATCCTGGACATGGCGACGATGACTCGATCGATCCCGAGGAGCCGCAGAATCCAGAGGTGCTCGATGGTCTGCGGCATCGGTCCGTCGTCGGCGGCGACGACGAGCAGAGCGGCGTCGATGCCGCCGGCGCCTCCAATCATCGTCTCGACGAGACGGTCGTGGCCGGGAACGTCGATGAAGGCGATCGTCCCGCCGCCGGGACGCGGCATCGACGCGAATCCCAGCTCGATCGTCATCTCCCGGCGACGTTCCTCCGGGAGACGATCAGGATCGCTGCCGGTCAGGGCCTGGACCAGAGTTGATTTCCCATGGTCCACATGCCCAGCTGTCGCGATCGAAACATCGACAGCTGGCCGGTCGGTCTGATCGACCGCTCCGTCTGGTGGCGACGAACACGTCATATGCCGCCTAGAGTCGCTGATAGTCCTCAAGGTCCAGGACGAAGACGGTCGCCGCCGCCGATTGCACCTCACTCCCTTCGGCCGGCGCGTTCCCGGAGCGGGCGTTACTGCGGACGAGGTCGAGGATGCGGTCGATCTGGTCCTCGTCGGCACCGACCATGAGGGTCGTGTTGCCACGCCGCAGGAAACCACCGGTGCTCGCGAGCCGCGTCGCGCGGAACTCATCTTCGAGCAGGGCATCGACGACGTTATCGGCGTCTTCGTTCTGGACCACGGCGATGATGAGTTTCTTCATGCAGAGTTGCTCCCGCGACGCGCCAGACAATTCCAGACGGAGGACAGGTCATGGTCGATGACTCGCACAGCGAGTCCGGGACGGAGGGTTCGGACACGACTGTGAATGATGAATACACGCGAGATTATAGCCTGTGCCTCTGACTGGACGCGACGCCGCTGGCCACGGCCTCGCTCACTCGCCTTCGGGCGGTCTTGGGTTCCGTTCATCGACCAGTTGCACGAAGGTGTCGATGTCCGTCTCCAGGCTGCTCAGGCTCGTCGCCCAGAACGCCCTGTCCCGGATGTCGACGCCGAATCCGGCGGCCAGATCCGCTGGGTCGGCCTGACCGGTCCGGCGCAGGAGATCGTCGTAGCGAGCATGGAAGCCATCGGGCGCCAACTGATATTGAGCATAGAGGCCTATTCCGAACAGCTGCCCGAACAGGTACGGGTAGTTGTAGAAGGACTCGGTACTGTAATAGTGCGGCTTGCTCGCCCATGCGTAGGGATGCAGCGTCCCCGGATCGAGCCCATCGCCGTAGGTCGATCGCTGGGCATCAGCCATGAACTGGCAGAGTTCGTCCGGGCTGAGCTGGCGCTCGGCGCGCTGCTCGAAGACCGCCTGTTCGAACCGGAACCGGCTGAGGATGTCGAGCACGATCTGGGTGGTGTCTGACAGAAACGACTCGAGGATCACGAGCCGGTCGTCGGCGGACGACTCGCGGAGGCCGGCCCGCCGGACGATGGTCTCGCAGAACGTACTCGCGGTCTCCGCCACGACCATCGGCGAGCCGCGCCGGGCGGCCGGCTCACCGTGCTGGACGAAGTTGTGATAGGCGTGGCCGAGCTCATGGGCGAGCGTGCCCATGCCATTGTAGGAGGGGGTGAAGTTCGACAGGATCCGGCTCTGCTCCTGATTGAACGGCATACAGTACGCGCCACCGACCTTGCCCGGCCGTGGCCCGGCGTCGATCCAGTTCTCGGAGAACGCCCGGCGAGCCAGACCGGCCAGGTCGTCCGAGTAACCGGCGAAGTGGTGCTCGACGAAGGCGGTCGATGACGGGTAGTCCCATCGTTCCTGCCCCGCTCCGGCGGTTGAGGTGCCGACCGGGGCGAACAGGTCGAACCAGGCGAGCCGGTCCAGACCAAGCAGCCTCGCTTTCGCGTTCAGGTATCGCCGGAACAGCGGGAAAGCATCCTCGGCGGCCGAGACGAGGGCGGTCAGCGTCGGTCGGTCGAGCCGGTTGGCGGCCAGCCCCTCGTCCAGCGGGGAGTCGTACCCCCGCCGTTTCGCCGTCACATTGACCTGTCCCTTGATCCCGTTGATCGCTGCCGCCAGCGGAATGGCGTTGGCCGACCATGCCTTCAGTTCGGCCTCGTAGGCGCGCTGACGGACCGAGCGATCCGGGCTGAAGGCCAGGTTGCGAATGGCGCTGATCGGCATCGGCTGGCCGGCGATCTCATCGTCCCCGTCAAGTGTCACCAGGATCCGGGAGCTCACGTCCTGATGCAGCTTTCCCCAGGCTGATCCGGACGAGGACGACAGCTCGGCCAGCAGATCCTCCTCGGCCGGCGAGAGCAAGTGGGCGGCGCGGCGTCGGGCCATCCGGATGAGATCGACATACTCGACCGCCAGCCGCGAGTCGCGCTGGAGACGATCGTCGTCGATCGACCCGAGCCAGGCGTTCAGGCGGGGCCCGATCTGCTGAAGGGCGACGGTGCGCTCGTGCACCTCGCTCATCCGGGCCTGAGCCCGCTCGTCACTCGTGTTGGCGCTGACCTTGCCGTAGAGGTAGGCCTCGACCGGACCGTACTGGTCGAGCACGCCGTTGAGCTGCTCGACCAGATCGTCGAAGAGCCGTCCGGGACTCGTGGCCCCGCTTTCGGATATCGCCGCGGTGAGACGTGCGGCGAGCCGATCCACCGACCCGACGAGGGCATCGATGGTGCTCGTCATCTCGAGCGAGTCGACTCCTGGAAACAGCGAGTCGAGGTCCCAGCGTGGGAGTTCAGTCGCGGCTGAGGCCGAAACTGTTGAGGTTGATCGTGTGGTCGCCATGACCGGTACGCTCCTTCATCAGGGCGGAGAATTGTTCCGGGACGGTACCATACGTCGCCTTGTCGGCGTCCGGCAGGACCCGTGCTGGACGCTGCGAGCGTAGCCGGATCCGGTGCAACCCGGTGGACCGAACGCTTACATCGTGTCGCCGCCGAGCGTCCGGTCGAGATTGAAGGCCGCGCTGATCAGGGCGAAATGGGTGAACGCCTGGGGCGTGTTGCCAAGCGATTCCCCGTGCAGCCCGATCTGTTCGGAGTAGAGGCCAAGGTGATTGGCGAAGCCGAGCATTCGCTCGAACATCAGGCGGGCTTCCTCGATCCGGCCGGCCCGGGTGAGCGCTTCGACCAGCCAGAACGAACACATGCTGAACGTGCCCTCCTCGCCTTCGAGACCGTCGGAGGAGGCGCTCGAAATGTACCGGTAGACGAGACCAGCCGATGTCAGGCCGCCATGGGACGGTGACTGCATGATGGCGTCGATGGTCTTGAGCATGCGGGGCTCCTTCGGCGCGACGAAGAAGACGAGCGGCATCAGGAGCACCGACGCGTCGAGCTGATCCGAGCCGTAGTACTGCGTGAAGGCCTGACGCTCCTCGTTCCAGGCCTTCTCCATGACCTCCTCGTAGATTCGGTCCCGCGTCCTCGTCCACTCCTGGTAGGGGGCCGGGAACGAGCGCTTCTGTCCGATACGGAGCGCGCGGTCGATTGCCACCCAGCACATCACCTTGGAGATCGTGAAGTGCTGCTTGCCGGAGCGAGTCTCCCAGATCCCGTCGTCGGGTTGCTCCCAGTTCTCGACGACCCACTCGACCATGCTCCGGAGCCGGGTCCAGAGGTCGTACGAGATCGGCGCGTCGTATTTGTTGCTCAGGTAGACGGCGTCGAGCAGCTCGCCGTAGATATCCAGTTGCAGCTGGTCGACCGCGGCGTTGCCCATCCGAACGGGTTGGCTGCCCCGGTACCCGTCGAGGTGATCGAGCTCGAGCTCTGGCAGGGGATCGTTCCCCTCAACCCGGTACATGAGCTTAAGGGGTCCGGTCGGGCCGCCGACCTCGCAGCGCGATGCCAGCCAGTTGATGAACTGTGATGCCTCGGCCTTGAAGCCCAGGCGGATGAATGCGTAGAGCACGAAGGCGGCGTCACGGACCCAGGCGTAGCGGTAGTCCCAGTTGCGACCGCCGCCGACGACCTCGGGCAGCGACATCGTCGCGGCAGCGGCGATCGCTCCGGTGTCCTCCTGGGTGAGCAGCTTGAGTGTCAGCACGGAGCGATTGACCTGCTCGCGCCAGCGACCCTGATACTGGCTGGTCGAGAGCCAGTCCCGCCACCAGACGACCGTTCGCTCGAATGCCTTCTGGGAATCGTCCGGCGCCAGCCACTCGGGTACGCTCCCATCGGGCTCATCCTGTCTCTTGAAGAAGAAGGCGGCCCGCTCGCCCTCATTCAGGCTAAAAGTCGCCGAGACACCCCTGGCTGTCCCATCGAGTGGGATGCTGCTTCCGAGCCAGTAGACCTGGCCCTCCGCGGTTCCTTCCCCGGTGAACGTGGCGCCCTGACCGCTGACTTCAGTCGAATGGCTTGCCCGTCCGTAGTCCAGCGCCGGCTCGCAGGAGAGGTTCAGCGTGACGCAGCCACGGAGGACCTGGACGTGACGGATGAGACAGTGCTCGTCGGAAATCGCGTCGGTCGGGTCTGTCCCGAGCGGCATCAAGTCGATCAGCTCGACCATGCCTTCATCGGAGAAGAACCGGGTGACGAGGACGTTGCTGTCCGGCCAGTACTGCTGTCGCCAGCTCATGCCGTCACCGACGGGCACGATTTGGAAGTACCCGCCCTTCTCGGCATCGAGCAGGCGGCCGAAGACGCTCGGCGAGTCGATCCGCGGATAGCAGAACCAGTCGATCGACCCGTTGACCCCGACCAGCGCAACCGTCCGGAGATCGCCAATGATGCCGTAGTTCCCGATCGGCAGGTAGCCCACGTCCCGAGACGTCCGCTCCTCCGCCGACGTCTCATATTGCCCGACCATTTCCCTCTCCTGGTAGATGTCTGCGTTCCGCTGGCTATTGCCGGTACGCATGTCTTCCGCCAGCGCGAGCGCTGGTGTCGCCCGCACGACGATCCGCCCGCGGGGCCAGGATCAGGCGCCTATCTGCCTTCGGCCATCGAGTAAGGGAGCCCGGCCAACTCGTCCCAGAACTCCTCGGGGATGGTGAGGTTGGCGAGCCGCACCGTCTCCTCGACTCGCTCCGGCCTACTCATGCCGACGATCGTCGAGGTGATGCGGGAGTCGCGCAGGGAGAACTGGAGCGCGGCGGCCGCGAGTGGAACGCCGTGACGGTCGGCCAGCGCCTCGAACGCCTCCGCGCTCCGCAGCGTTGCGGCCTCGGCATCCTGATACATGAAGCGAGGGTACGCTCGGTGACCCTTGGCGAGGATGCCGCTTCCATAAGGTGCGGCATTGCAGACCGCCATCCCTCGACCGACGGCCGCGTCGATGAGCCCATCGCCGGAACGGTTGAGAAGGTTGAATCGGTTGTGGGTCAGCATGACGGTGAAGACGCCCAGCTCGAGATAGCGACGCATCGTCGCGATCTCACCGCCCGCGATCCCGATCACGCCGATGACGCCGGAGCGCTGGAGATCGACGAGAGTGTCGACCGCCCCGCCAGGCTTCATCAGCGTCACGTCGTCGTGGTACTCGGGGTCATGCAGGTAGACGAGCGGAAGATGATCCATTCCCAGCAAGCGCTGGCTGCGCTCCACCGAGCGCCGGACCTGGTCGCCCGAGAAGTCGCGCGTCTTCGCGTCCGGATCGACCTTGGTCGCGACGACCATGTCCTCCGGCACTCTGCCTGTCTCTCGAAGCGCCGTCCCGATCCGCCGCTCGCTGGTCCCGTCACCGTAGCCGGCGGCGGTATCGAGGAACCGGATCGGGCTTTCAAGCATCGCCCGGATGGTCGCCAGTGAGCGCTCCTCACCGGGCACGTCGCCGAACGCGCCGTCCATATCCCCGAGGGGGCCGGATCCGAAGCAGAGACCGGTCACCTCGAGTCCGGTCGATCCTAGTGGTCGGCGTTCGAACGGATCAGTCTGTGTGGATGACATCGTGGTCTCCTCGAACGTCACCACTGGTGGACGAGAATCGTGCAATCGCTCGGTGACGGTCGTCCCGTGGCCGGATCTACAGCGAATCGTCAGCGATCGCGTCGGTCCGGGCCGCCATTAGCACGTCATTTCGATGCAGGTTGCGAATGATGTGGGTCCACCAGGTGACGGTCACCGCGCCCCATTCGGTCCGGATCACCGGGTGGTGATCCTCGGCCTGGGCGAGGTCGCCGATCTGGTTGGTCAGTTGCATCGCGGCTCGCCAGCCCCTCACCGGAAACCGGCGTTCGAGCCGGGGGACGCCGTCGATCGTTATGAGGTGCCAGTCGGGCACCATCAGCAGCATCTCGTCCAGCTCCTCGCCCAGGAGCGGCTCGGCGTCCTTGCGGCAGGCGACGCAGCGTTCCCGGCGAAGGTCCTCGACTCGCGTCATGCGCAGATGTCTCCTGTTCAGGTCTCGCTACCGACCGAATGGGTCTCGCGGTCATTCCGGTGATGCTACCCAAGTGGGGGCGAAGCGAGTTGCAGGTAGCGGCCGACGCTGGACCGGTTGCGCGGGTCATCGACGAGACCAAGCAGTTCCATTAGCCGGTCGGTATCGGCTCCCTGCCGGGCGTGCTCGACGGCGAAGGTGTAGCGCAGGGTTTGCGGGGTGATCCCCTTGGCCAGACCGGCCCGCTTCCGGACCCGGTCCACCATGGCGTTGACCGCCGGTGGGCCGACCGGGAAGAGGGTGTCGACCGGTTCCCCGGCGGCGAGGTAGTCGTCCAGGCGGCGGATGAACTGATCATCCGCCGCCATCCGTCGCTCGAGCCCGCGTTTGGCGGTCGTCTCGAAGCCAACGAACACGACCGGCTGTGTCTCGACCGAGCGGTCGATGTGCTCCGGCCGAAGACCGAGCAACTCGCCCCGCGTGAGCCCGAGCCGCAGCATGAGGTGGACGGCCGGGGCCGACCACGGCTCATCGGCCTCGGCGGCGTCCAGCAGGGCTTGCTGCTCGTTCGGGAAGAGCGGGATGGGCAGACGGAGAGTGATCTGGTGCGGGAAGAAGCCCTCGGTCGGGTCGACCTTGAGGACCTGGGCGTCGTCGATCAGGAAGCGGAAGAAGCGCCGGATCGTGGTCAGGCGGCGCTTCCGGGTCGACCGGGTCTCGGCCTCGCCCAGGTAGCGCGCCACATCGGCCCGGTCGATCCGATGAAGCGGTTTGGGACCGATCATCGTTTCGAGCGTCTGAAGATCGTAACTGTACGACTCGACCGTGTTCTTCGGCCGGCGAGCCTGCTCGAGTTCCCGGCGGTACCAGCTTCGGGCCAGCGGCAGCGACGACGTTGATCCCAGCGGCGCCAGTCCGCCCAGAAGTGGCGTGCCGGACCCTCGTGGCAGGTGGTCGACCAGGGCGAGTTGCTCCGGACGCAGCCGGTGCTCATCGGCCTCCAGGGCGCTCATCGCCCGGCTGGCGGACGGCGCTGCCTCGCGCTCATCGGCGGTGACGGCGTCGCGGCCCCGCGTCGTGCGATGCGGGGCCGCGACGGGTTGCGAAGCGGAATGCCGCCGTCCCCGACGAACCGGAGGCGACGGCTCGCGCTCGAAACCGTCGAGGGGGATGGTGTTCGCGTCGCGCTCGTCCATCGGGCCTCCTGTCCTTCCTGCTGGACGTTCCGACTGAGTGAAGTGTCTGCTCATCGCGGGTTCGCGTCCTGAAAGTCGGTCACCGCCCGGCGGATGGCGGAGATTGTCGGGGTGTCGGCGCGAACGACCGGGACGGAGAGCGCGCGCGCCGCGGTGGAGATCTGGTCGGACGTGCTGTGGGCGATCTGTCGCCAGATCACGACCGCGAGATCGGACCCTTCGACCGTGTCACGGGCATGACGTCCCTGCCGATTACCTTCCCAGGCCGATGGGAACTCACGGACATTTGCCAGATCCAGCTCGTCCAGCTCGCGCCGTGCCATCCGGCGCAGGGGTGGATGACCGCCAGCCAGTACAACCGTCAGACGCGGAACGAGCTGGAACGCCGGCCTCCGAACCGGTCGTCCGGATGCGAATCCTCCACCATGGCGCTTCCGGTCGCTCTCGAGCAAATAGGCAAGCTCGGGTTCCCGCAAGACGTGCAGCAGCCGCTCGGCGTCCCGCACGACCGACAGCTCGCCCCGCAACGCCATTAGACGGCCAAACGCGAGCGTCCGGCCGGGGACGGTGGCCGGCAGGCCGGTCGAGTCGGGCGCAAGAGCTTCCTGTTCGAGGAAGTCGATCTGCGCGTCCGGCGCGGCCAGCGCCTCGTCCAGTCGGGCGCGCCGGTCGGCCTCCTGAACCAGTTGCCAGCCGGACTCGCCAGCCATCGTCGCGGCCCCGAGCAGATCCAGGGCCGAGTCGCGGAGCCGAACGGGATCAGTTCCGGCGTTGTCGAACCGCCTGGCGAGCCAGCGGCTTCGCTCGAGGAGAGACAGCTCGTCGTCATTGTGCCGAAGCAACGCGTCGATCACCTCAAGCCGCGCCCGTTCCGGCAGCAGCAGGTCGAGCAGCTCCCGACCGGCCGCCTCGAGCGGTCCGCCGAGCGCGGCGCGCTCGAGGATCGCCCTCGCCTCGGCTGGTCGGTCCTGCTCGAAGAGAGCGTAGGCCGCGGCGACGGTTGGGCCCTGCCTCTTCGTCCGGACGAGATTCGCCGGCGGCGACGGGGACGACCACGTGGGCGGTTCCGTCGGCGGTGATGCGACCAGAGACCTGACAGTGGCGGAAGGACCGGGCGAAAGCGGACGCACATGATCGACTGATGCGACTATCGGCTCGGGGTGGATGAGCGATCGGGACGGGGCTGGTTCTGCCAAACCAGGGGATTCATTAGTCAACGGGGGATCTGGCGCCACGAAGGTCGGGAGACCTGACGGGCTCGACTCAGCCGCTGGCAGCGTCGTGGAGTTCGGCGGCGATCCGGGTGGCGTTGCTTGGCGTCGCGACGATGATCGCCAGCGGCTGAGGATGGACAAGATGGCGCTCCGGTGATAGTGGCAACAGAACATATCCCCTGAAAAACAACTATACCAGTCGCACTGAAACGCCCCAGGCCATGCTACACGCGACCATCCCACTCACCGGAGAGTGCGACGAGGAATCGGGTCTCCACTTTTCCATCGTTGTGGAGACGGTAAGGCACTCCCGAACCGATGGTTGCGGTGTCACCTACATCGAGGACGGTCAGAGCAAACGCGGCCTCGACAACCAGCCGACCACTCAGCACCAGCACGCTCATGCCAGTCTCGCGGATCCGGTGAGAGGCCGGACCGGGTGTCGCCGCCGGAATCAAGACGTCGATCACCTGATCGATCGGTTCGGACCGCTGGAAGGGGAGGGACCACGTCTCACCGCGTTCCAGCCGAATCGTCGGCCGCTCGGCCGCACGAACGGTCGTCACTCCTGGGGTGCCAGCGGCTCTGAGCTTGGTGGTATCCGATCGACGGTCGACTGGCGATCCGTTGCCGCCGGCCCTGAAACGAGCGGCCCCACCCATACCACCGGAGCGTTCAGCGGGATCGCCCGCACCTGATCCCGAAAGTGAGGCCCTCCGGCTACGCAAAGGAACCCTTTGCCACTGACCTGAACGAGCGGGGCGTCGCGAAGGGGGCCGAGCGGGCACCACTCCGTCCAGCGCCGGGATGACGGCTTCGGGCAGCACACCATCAGGACGGTCCACCGGTGCCCCTTTGGGCTGTGGAACCACAACGGTCATCGCATTCGCCGCGTTGTCGCTCTCCCTTCCGGGAACTCCGGAAACGGGCGAGCGGTTCGGCCCCTGAGCCGTCAGCACCGGGGACTGAGTGGTCTCGGGAGACAGTGTTTCCGCAGCGGGTAAATTCCCCTCGCCGGCTTCGCCCCCGCGGTCTATGGCCGGCAACCGGCGCCTAGTTGGAAAGAAGTGCTGAGCAGGTTCGCCCAGAGCATCGCTGATCGCGAACAGGCTCCCAACCGTCGGCACGATCTTCCCGGTCTCGATCGCACTGACCAGGCTGGCACTGACTCCGGCATCGCTGGCGAGGCGCCGCAGGCTCCACCCCCGGGAATTCCTGGCCACCTTGACCGCCCGTCCGATCTCGTCGATTTCCTGTCGCCGAATCTGATCGGCCGACTGCCCTCGATCATCGTCCGGCATTTGCCCACCTCCAGCCGTCGCCTCTCGCCTCTCGGCGACTCAGGAATGTGCCCGATAACGTACATCGAATGCTCGTTGGGTTGCGATATCGCGAATAACATGATAGCGCACTGCGCGCGATTTGCCCCACCGGCCGGTTGTGCATCAAGTAGCTCGGTGGGGCTCAGGCCGGTGTCAGTGATACTGCAGGCGTCTCGCACCACGCTTAGCCAACGACCGACGGTATCCGTATATCGCGATCGTGTTATATTATGCCTTTCATCGCTGGACCCAAGTCAGCCATGTAGGCACCAATCAGCCTTCGAACGTGGTGCTCGTCCCGGTGGTGGCCGCTGTCGATCTTCAAAACGCGTCAGTCAGTCTGGCAAGCACCACGGGCGTTCGGAAGATCAAGGGAGATCTGACATGGGGGAGCTGGTTCCCGCCCAACCCATCATCCGGATGGATTCGATCGTTTCCTTGCCGGTCGATTTCATCTCGACGCTGTCGCTCCTGTACCGGGCGGTGCCCGGAGCGGGGATGGACCCGTGGCTTGTGAACGCTCGCCGGTCCCTGCCTGATGAGACCCGGTACGACCTCGACATCCTGGAAGGTTTCTCCGGCCGGCTGCTCTATTACCTGGAGGAGCCAATCACTCGGTTCGACCCGCTGGCTCCCCGGAACCGGGATGCTGGCTTCGCCGATGTGCTCGACTACATGACGGACCTCTCGCCGGCCGAGTATCTCGATATGGCGATCCGGGCGGTGCAACGGGTCCGGGTGGATTCGGGGCTGGACCCGACCCCTCCCTCCGTGGCTCGTACCGACGACGAGCGCGATCTGCGCTGGCGCCAGTTCCTTGAGCCGGCCCTGACGACCGCGACCCCCGACGAGGTCATTCCGTTGTTCGATGATCCGGTCCGGCTCCGGCTCCGGACCATCAATCTCTTCCGAACCGTCTGGCAGACCGTCTATCGGGACGAATTCCTCCGTCAGTCGAATGTGCTGCATGAAGCCGCCGCACAGGCTTCTGATATCCTGCACCATGGCTTCGGCCGGGCGTTCAGCGACCTCACCGACGCTCGGATGCCATCGACGCTGGGCAACCGCCTCCATGACATCAGCGACATCACCTTCCACCCATCTGTGCATCTTGGTGCGTACATCAGTTTCATCCTGAGCCCGCCCCGCGGGATCATCTTCTTCGATGCCCACCGGTTCATGGGGCGCGAGCAGGAGCGGCAGCGGCCAGACCCATTCGATCTCGCGCCGACGATCGACGCCCCTCCGAACCGTCTGGCGATAACGGATCAGCTGGACTTGAGCGGCGGAGCCCGACGTGAAGCGGCCGACGACGATGTCGCGATCCCGTCCATGGCGCCCCCTGGCGACCTCTTCCGTGATTTCAGTCCAACTGGCGAGGACCTGGAGGAGCTCGATGCCGACACCCTGATCGAGTCCGCCCGGGCTCTGGGGGAGTCGACCCGCTTCCGGATCCTGGAGATGCTGGCCGACGGTGAACACTACGCTCAGGAGATCGTCAGCGGGCTGGACATCGCCCAGTCCGCGGTCTCCCGTCACCTCGGATTGCTCGAACGGTCGGGCCTGGTCGCGGTGCGTCCGCAGCGGGGGATGAAGTACTACTCCGTCAGCGAGGCCAATGTCCGGCGCTTCGCCTACTCCATCGTCGCCCGACTGCTGCCCCCCGAGCACTGACCTTCACTGACCTTCCTCGTCGGCTCTCGCTCGAAGAACGGATTGGCCCTCCCATGGAAGACGGCACGCAGGTCGACGTGACCGCAACGACGAGCGAGGACCAGTTCGACCGGCTCGTCCAGATCACTCGCGGCCGGCGGAGCATCGTCGCGCTGACCGGGGCCGGGATCAGCACGGAATCCGGGATCCCGGACTATCGCGGTCCGCAGGGCGTTTGGACGACCGGCAAGCTGCCAAGGCTCGACGACTTCGCCTCAAACCCCGAGACCCGGCGGGCCTATTGGCGGAGCTGGAGGGAACGCTACCCAGCGTCGCGGCTCGTTCGGCCCAACGAGGGGCACCGGTCACTCGTCGAGCTGGAGCGGGCTGGCGTCCTGCTTGCCGTCGTCACCCAGAATATCGACGGACTGCACATCGAGGCCGGTCAGGATCCGAACCGGGTTCTGGAACTTCACGGCACCCGCCGTCTGCTTCGCTGCCTCGCGAACGGCCATGTCTGGAATGCCGACGACATCTATCTACGGGTTCGCGATGGCGACGATGAGCCGGTCTGTGACATCTGCGGCAGCCCACTGCGGAGTTCGACGGTCCTGTTCGGCGAACCACTGCCCGCCGCGACGCTGCGACTGGCGACGGAGGTCGCCCGGTCCTGCGATCTGCTGCTGGTCATCGGGAGCTCACTCGTCGTCAATCCGGCGGCGCGGCTGCCTCGACTGGCCAGCGCGGCGGGCGCGGCCACGGCGATTCTCAACCGGGAACCGACCCAGCTCGACGCCACCTTCGATGTGGTCGTTCACGCCGAAGCGGGGCCAACGCTGACGCGTTTGATCTCGGCGCTTGATCGGTAATGGTCTGACCGGCGTCCGATCGAAGGAACGGCGAAGCATGCCCCTCATTCGACCTGGCGCGGGCCGATGATGACTGATACGGCGTCCGGGTAATGCTTCTGCTGCTCAGGACCGCCACGACCGGCCCTGAGGGGCCTGGCTGAACGACGTTGGATTTTGAGGTGACGGCTCACAGCGACGAATCGATCACGAGACGGCCAGGTGTGTCGGCCGAACCCGCCACCAATTTCCTTCAGGCGGTTCCTTCAAGGCCGGTCACGGCAAAACTACAGGTGATCTGGGATCGTCAGGTTTTCATCCGGATTTCGTATGACCTCGGTTCGATGGCTAGTCCGCGACGGACACGAGTTCCTGTGCCTCGGCCCGCACCATCGGCCGGGGTAGCCGGACGGCCATCGCTTCGGCGACCAGACGGCTGCGCTGGGTGATCTCGTACAACTCATCCGGGTCGATGGTCTGAGCGGCGTCGGAGGTCGCCTGCTCCGGGTTGGGCTCGGCCTCGATGAAGAGCCCGTCCGCCCCCGCGGCGATCCCGGCAACGGCCATGGACCCAACTAGCGAGCGCACGCCGGTCCCGTGGCTCGGATCGACGATGATCGGCAGGTGGGTGAGCTGCCGGGCCAGCGGGACCGCCGTCAGGTCGAGCGTGAATCGGGTGGCAGGGTCGAAGCTGCGGATGCCACGCTCGCAGAGGATCACCTCCATGTTGCCGCCGGCGAGGATGTACTCGGCGCTCATCAGCCACTCGTCAACCCGCGCCGACATGCCGCGCTTGAGCAGGACCGGCTTCCGCAACTGCCCGACCCGGCGGAGCAGCGGGTAATTGCTCATGTTGCGCGTCCCGATCTGGATGATATCGGCGTACTCGGCGACCAGGTCGACCTGCTCCGGCTCCATCACCTCGGTGATGACCGGCATCCCGGTCTGTTCCCGAGCTTCGGCCAGGTAGCGGAGCCCCTCCTCGCCGAGCCCCTGGAAGCTGTACGGCGATGTGCGGGGTTTGAAGGCTCCGCCGCGCAGGATGTCGGCGCCAGCCGCTCGGACCGCGTGGGCGGCCCGCAGCAGCGAGTCCCGCCCCTCGATCGAGCACGGGCCCGCCATCACGACCGGCACCGCACCACCGATCCGGACGTCGCCGACCGTCACGACCGACCGCTCCCGGTGCTCCCGCGATGCCAGCACGTACGGCTTGTGCTGACGGTGGACCTCACAGATGCCGGGACCGTGCAGCAGGTCGTCCGGCAGAGAGCCGTCGATCGCGACGAGCAGGCCGCCGCGGCCGTCGGGCATCGTCCGGGCCGGTTTCCGAAGGGCCGAAGCAGCATCGAGCAGGGCGACGGAGGACGAGATCGGGGCGTCAGCGGCGAGGACGATGATCATGGCTGGGCTCCTTCTGGGCGATCGGGGCATGGCGTCCGGGACATTGCGAGGGAGGGTTCAGCGGAATTTCGGGGAAGCACAAGTCAACACCAGCCACTACAAACCAACACAAGCAAACAAAAAACCCGGGGCTGGAAGCCTCGGGTTCGGCGTGTCTGGTTCGTGGGGTTCCACGTCGGGTCAGTGGTCGGCCACCCCCCGCATCACCAGGCACGCCTCCGTAAAGTAATACCAGTCCCACGCGATGATGGCCCGGTCGGCAACCGCCGCGGGCTCGAGGGTCATCAGGTCGGTTGTCGAGACTGGTTGGCTGTTCATGCGCGTACGTTACGCAGCCACCGCGGTAATGTCAAGGTGGCGCCGGAGGTCGAAGGCGGGTGCGCTCGGCGTGGACGATAAATTGCGAGAGCGGGGGTAGTTGTGCAAGCACTTGCTTGCTAAACTGCCACCCAGGTCGCCGGTGAGCGGCTCTCCCATGGGATGCACCATCCCTTCCGGTGGAGCCAGGGACCGGACCACTGGTCGGCCCAAGCGGGCCGCAACATGACAGGAGACAGAACATGGCCTTCACGCTGCCAGCACTTCCGTATCCCAACGATGCGCTCGAGCCGACGATCGATGCCCAGACGATGGAGATCCATCACGACAAGCACCACGCCACGTACGTGACCAACCTCAACGCCGCCCTCGAAGGCAACGACGCGCTGCTGAACATGGACCCGATTGAGCTGATCCGGAACCTCGATCAGGTTCCGGAGGCCAAGCGGACCGCGGTCCGCAACAACGGCGGTGGCCACGTCAACCACAGCATGTTCTGGACGATCCTCGGCCCGAACGGGGGCGGGCAGCCGACCGGCGCCTTCGCCGAGGCTGTTAACCGCGACTTTGGCTCCTTCGACGCCATGAAGGATGCCGTCGCAAAGGCTGGCGCGGCCCGGTTCGGCAGCGGCTGGGCCTGGGTGATCCTCAGTGCGTCCGGCAAGCTGGAGGTCGTCAGCACGCTGAACCAGGACAGCCCGTACATGGAGGGCCAGACGCCGATCCTCGGGGTCGATGTCTGGGAGCATGCCTACTACCTGAAGTACCAGAACCGGCGCCCGGAGTATCTCGCGGCCTGGTGGAATGCCATCAATTGGGATGCGGTCAACGCACGCTTCGCCGCCGCGCGGGGCTAGACCGGAAGCGACCGAGGCGACAGGCGAGTTCGTCACGAAGCACCATCCACCCTTCGGCCGGGTGGACGGTGCTTCCGGTTCGATCCCGCAGAAGCACGCCTTTTCGGCTTTGGATATTCTGCTATGGTGATTGCATACGCGACCTGCCGCGACCGGTCGCACGTCGCCTGCGTATGAATTGGCAACCAGGTCACTCTGGAAGATCATTCTCCCGGTTCTCGCCGAACGGAGTTCCCATGGAGCCCACCTTCACCAATACGCTGGCGTCCTGGCTCACGCAGCTGCTTGATCGCCTGCTGAATCGCCCGACCCCGGTCCCGGCCCGGGTGCCCATTCGTCCGGACGACGCTCGCTCCCTTCGCAGACGGTAGCGCGGTCTGGTGCCCCTCGAATGCGTTCTTCAGGAGCACACAGGGTCGCCCGCTCAGGTTCGTAACGCCGCGCGCGACGACGTGGTTGGCTGGCCGGTTCGCACGTTCCACTCGTCCAGCCGCTCATCCGGTCGGTTGTGATTGGTACCCGGTTGGGGTGGCGAAATCGAAGCGGGGACCGTCCTCAAATGGACGGTCCCCGCTTCCTTAACTTTGGCTTTGCGCGGCAGGCAGCGGCGGCCGTCGGCCCGGCCGGCAGACGGGTGCTGAGCGACGTGGGCGGTGTCACTGGCTGCCAGACAGCGCGCGGAGGCCGGGCCAGAGTCAGATCCGGCGGCTCTGCGCCGTGAGGGTCGGCAGCGGCCACGACGCTGGCGGCTTTTCGGGCCAGTCGTCCGCCATCGCCACCCAGACCGGGCGAAATGGGCTGGGACTCAGTTCGTGCCGCGCCGCCATGGCCACGTCGCGCGCGGTCCAGCGCCGGGGGCGCCACCACCGCCCGTGGTGCGTGGCGGGCGGGCCCGTCTCCCAGCCCCAGGCCCGGTACCCGGCCAGCACCAGACATCCGACGGTCCATGCCACCCAGCGCGGCGTGGTGGCCGCGGAGACCGGGTGCCAGGCCTGCGGCTCCCCCAGCCCGAAGCCGCTCTTGAGCTCCTTGTGCAGCACCTCGACTTCCCAGCGCTGCCACGCCCAGGCCAGCAACTCCGGTCCGCTCAGCGGCAGCTGCCAGCCGCCGTGCCCGTCCGCCGCGGCCGAGACCAGCCAGAATGTCGGGTCGCGCTGGACCAGCCGCCCCCGGCGTGGCTTCTGGATGCCGGATACCACCAGCAGGTACAGCGGCTGCTGGGGGGCCGGCTTGACCAGCCACGGTCCGGTGATCCGATACCGCAGCGGGATCTGCCGGCCCCGGACCGCGACCGTCGTGGTCTGCCAGTCCCAGGGGGAGTGGAGCTGCTCGGCGGGGGACGGACCCGGCACCCCGTAGAGGCGCTGGCGCCCACGGGTGCCGGGGACCCGGGGCGGGGGCGGGGCGAACAGCGCGCGGTTGCGGGCACACCGGCTCAGCAGCGTCGTGTGGTGGGGCAGACTGTGCCACAACTCGGCGCACCCGTACTGGCCATCGGCGATGGCGAGGATGCGCTGGGTGGGCCGGCCCAGCCGGTCGAGCGCGGTTCGCAGCCAGTCCAGATGGGCCAGACCCGCCGCCCATTCCCGGACCGGTGGGTGCCCGGGCCAGGCGTGAGCCGACGGCGTCGGCGCCGGCAGGAAGCGCACCGGGACGCAGCGGCTGTCGCCCCGGACCGAGCGCGGCAGCAGGACGCTGAGGCCGACCCAGCGCTGGGCGACGTGCAGCCCACGCCGCCATTTCGGGGAACGCGGCGCCGGCAGCCAGCCGGTCCCGACCAGGCGGCGACTGGTCCGGCGCAGCTGGGTGGCGTCGAGCACGACCGGGACGGGACGTTGGGGCGGATGGTGGTGGACGACCGCGGCCAGCAGCGCCTGGTCAGCCGTGTCCTGGTCGAGGCGGGGTTGGCGGAACAGGCGGTAAGTGGCACTCCAGTCGCGGTCGCCCCCGCCGCAGGCCAGCTGGATCTGGGTGAGGGTGCGGCGGCCCAAGGCGAGGACGAGCCCGTAGGTCAGGGTGAGGGTCCGCTGCTGGGTGCGCGGTTGCCAGGGGTCTGGGCGAGGCGCGTCAACAGGGGATGCAGGTGGGGAAGGACGGGGCGCGACATGGTAGGCTCTGGCATCGGGCGGGCTCCGGATGGCGGGCGGACGTCAAGCATCCCCAGCCTACGAAGTCCGTCCGACCGCTGCAATCCCACCCCACCAAAAGGCCAAAGTTAAGGAAGCGGGGACCGTCCTCAAATGGACGGTCCCCGCTTCGTTCGCTCATGGTAGCCCGTAGGGGATTCGAACCCCTGATCTCCGCCTTGAGAGGGCGGTGTCCTGGGCCGCTAGACGAACGGGCCGTCTGTCCGAGTGCCGCGTGGAAGAATAGACTTGGGCATCGGCACTGTCAAGCCGGTTTTGGGCCGCGACGCTATCGGCCACCCTGGCCGTCGGGTATCGCTCCACGGTACCCGGCGTCGAATCGAGTGAGACGAACGGAGTGTGGCTGGATGCACTCGACCCTGGTCGAGAGAACGTGGGTTCGAACCGCCGGCAACTGGCGAGACAGCGTCACACTCAGCCAGACCGGGGACGGGTGGCAGTTGCGGGGCAAGATCCGGAACGGCCGACCGAACAGCCTCGTCGATAGTCCCTTCGAGGGCCTCTATCAGGTCGACCTGGACGACAATTGGCGGACGCGGGTTGCCACTGTTCAGATCGTCCGTGGCCACCGCTCGGCCGAGATGCTGATCCGGGTCGATGACGAGGGGCGATGGCGCGACCTCGATGAGCGGCATCTGGAGACGCTCAACGGTGTGGAGGACATCGACCTGTTTCTGACCCCGGCGACCAACACGATCCCCATTCGGCGTCTCGCCCTGGACATTGGTCAGGCCGGGCGTGCCCAGGCCGTGCTGATCCAGCTTGACGCGAACGACCGGCTGATCGCCACCCGGCTTAATCAGCACTATGAGCGGCTCGACGAGACCACGTACCGCTACACCTCCTTCGATCCTGACGGAGAAGGCGCCTTTACTGCCGAGCTGACCGTCGACGGCGAGGGTGTCATCGAGCGGTACGGCGATCTCTGGACGACTGACCCACCACGATGACGGCTTGACGGCGACGCTACGGAGCCAGCCGACCGATCGTCCAGCCCGCGTCGCCGCGGGCATAGGTCACCCGGTCGTGGCGACGGCTGCGCCGACCCTGCCAGAACTCGAACTGGCGTGGAACGACCAGGTACCCGCCCCAGTCCTCGGGCAACGGCACGTCACCATCGTCGCCGACTTGCCGCTCGGTTTCGGCGAAGACCGCGTCGAGCGCGGCCCGGCTGTCCATCGGCTGGCTCTGCCGGGATGCCAGGGCGCTGATCTGGCTCTTGCGGGGTCGGCTCTGGTGGTATTCCCGCGTGGTCGCCCGGTCGAGCCGCCGGGCGATGCCCTCGATCCGGACCTGCCGCTCCAGCTCGCCCCAGTAGAAGAGGACGGCGATCCGGTCGTTGGCCGTTAGCTCGTGGCCCTTCTGGCTGTCGTAGTTGGAGTAGAACCGGAAGCCGTCGGCACCATAGCCCTTGAGCAGAACGACCCGGGAGGAGGGCGTACCGTCCGGCGAGACTGTCGAGACGATCATCGCGTTCGGCTCGACGATCTGGCTGGCACTGGCCTCGTCGAACCAGCGCCGGAACTGCTCGACAGGGTCGGCGTCGACGCTCGACTCGTCCAGCTCGCCGAGCTGGTAGTCCTTCCGCAGGTCCGCAAGTGAGGTCGATTCGCTCATCGGTCACTCCCTTCGCTGGCCCGGACGAGCGCGGGTCCGGCCGTCGCCACCACGAGGCGGTCGGCATCGAGGTGGGTCCGGGCGGCCCGGCGCAGATCGTCGCGCGTCAGCCTGTTGATGATTCCCGGATAGCGGTCGAGGTAGTCCAGCCCGAGATCGTAGTACTCGATGCTCAGCAGTGTCGCCGCGACCCCTGCGGCGCGTTCCAGGGCAATCGGCAACACCCCGGTGAGATAGCTCTGGGCATCCTCCAGCTCCTCAACGTCCACCTCGTCGGTCTGGATCCGGCGGGTCTCGTCAGCGATGGAAGCGACTGCCTGATCGACATCCTTCGGCGAGACACCGGCCCGGGCCATGAACAGGCCTGACTCCCGCCCGGCTGAGATCGACGAGCCGACACCGTAGGCCAACCCGCGCCGGTCCCGAACCTCGGCTCCCAATCGACCGCTCAGCCCGAGCTGCCCCAGGATGACCGTCGCGGTCTCCAGCGCGTAGTAGTCCGGGTGGCTCCGCTCAATCGTTGGGGTGACCATCAGCAGGTCGCTCTGGCTCTTGCCGGCGACCGTCCGATCGACGCGTTGCGTGACCACTGGCGCTACCGGCGGGGCAGGCAGGGCTGGCGCCGTCACGCTGGTGTTCCAGCCACCGAAGCGGTCGGTCAGCATCGTGGCGATCGCGTCGAGCGAGTCGACACCACCGACCACCGCGACCGTCATCGTGGCTGAACCGTAGTGGCCAGCGTGAAAGGCGATCAGATCATCAAGCGTGATCCGGGCGATGGTGTTCGCGTCGCCGACCTGGCGCCGGGCGTAGGGATGCCCCTCGGGGTAGAGCACCTGCCGCATCGCCAGGTCGGCGACGGTCGACGTGTTCTGCTCGCTCTCGTGGATCGCCGCGAGCAGTTCCTGCCGGACGCGCTCGATCTCATCGGCGGGAAATTCAGGCCGACGCAGAACGTCCGCCGCCAGGTCGAGTAGGGTTGGGAGGTCTTCGCGCAGACTGCGGATGCCCAGGTCGACGAACAGACGGCCGGCGTCGACGCTCAGGCTGGCGCCCAACCCGTCGGTGAGTTCGTTGAACGCCTCGAAGCTGCGCCCGGCCTGTCCCCGGCTCAGCATCCGGGCGGTGAACGTCGCCAGGCCGGGCCGCTCCTCTGGCTCGGCAAGCGCCCCGGCCGCGATCCGGATCTGGGCGACGACGACCGGGTCCGTGGGCCGGACCTGCCCAAGCAGCACGATCCCGTCCGACAGCTCCTGACGCTCGAACGGGCGGCGGTCACCCGCTGACGTACCAACGGACGCATCGCCGGAAGGTGAAATCACGCTGCCATTGGACCAGGCGATCTCGGGTTGCCCATCGGTTCGGGCCGCCTGATCGACTTCAGGAGGAATGATCGCCGCCGAGGTCTGTGGCGCCGCGACGGAGTCGCCACCACCAGACCCGGCAGGGTGCAGCCAACCGACCGTTCGCTGATCCGGAACGAGATAGCTCCGGGCGACCCGCCGGACGTCGGCCGCCGTGACCGAGCGCAGCTCGTCGAGCAGGGTGTCGGCCCGGCGATAGTCGCCCAGCATCGCCATCTGCCCTAGCCAGTAGGCCTGGCTGGAGACGCCGGATGCCGAGTAGACGAACTGCGCTGTGAGCTGCTTCTGGACCCGCCGGAACTCCTCGTCCGGTACCAGGTCCCGAGTGAGGCGGGCGAGCTCCTCGTCGAGCGTCGCCTCGACCTTCGCGGTGTCACCGCCGGGCAGTCCTGTGACGCCGAATATCAGCAGACCGGGATCGACGGAGAGCCCGGCGTCGGAACCGGCCGACCGGGCCAGCCCGGTGGCGACCAACGCGCGGTAGAGCCGGCTGGAGCGGCCCATCGCGCCGCCGCCGCCGAAACCCATCCCCTTGGCGCCCGACAGCACCGCGTCGAGGACCATCAGCGCGGCCGTGTCGGGGTGATTGGCCGCCGGGACGTGGTAGGCCATGTAGAGGTAGTCGGTTGCCGACGGTCGCCGCAGCGTCACGCGGCGCTCGCCGATCTGCTCGGGTTCCCGGGCCAGCACCAGCGGCGGCGCGGCGCCAGCCGGAATCGCCCCGAACGTGTCCGCAATTCGGCCGAAGAGGGCCTGAGCATCGAAGTCGCCGACGGCGGTGATGACGGCGTTGTTCGGGACGTAGTGGCGCCGGTAGTGGTCGTAGAGATCGTCGCGCGAGATCGCCCGGAGGTCTTCTTCGTAGCCGATCACCATGTGCCGGTAGGGGTGAGCCCGGTAGGCGGCCCCGTAGAGCTCCTCGATCAGCAGATAGGTCGGCCGGTTCTCGGCTCCCTGTCGCTCGCTCAGGATGACGGTCCGCTCGGACTCGGTCTCGGCCGGGTCGAACAGTGAGTTGGCCATCCGGTCCGGCTCGATCCGGAGCGAGAGTTCCAGCCGATCGGCCGGGACGGTCTCGAAGTAGACCGTCCAGTCGTGCGACGTGAAGGCATTGAGGACGCCGCCGACGCGGGAGACGTCGCGGAAGACCTGACCCTTCGCCAGCGACGGTGTGCCCTTGAACTGCATGTGCTCGACCCAGTGGGACAGGCCGGTCCGGCCGGGCAGCTCGTTCCGGCTGCCGACGCGGTACCAGGTCCAGAACGAGGCGACCGGCGCGTCGTGGTCCTCCCGCAGGATGACCTGGAGGCCGTTCGGCAGCGTGGCGGTCAGCGTGTGGTGTTCGTCGAGATCAACGCGCGAAGCAGGGGAGGGGAGGAAGGGAGCTGACATCACGGGATCCTTCATGGAGACGGACGTGAGCCGTCAGGAACGGCTGGATGCATTGAACGGAGCAATCATCGCGCCAGTATCGCCGGATGGGTCATGCGGATCGTGCGGTCAGTCAGCGGGGTCGAGCGCGACCACCCTCCTGCCCGGCTCCTCCGGCTCGGGAGACCGAGTGGACAGCAGCTCGTTCAGCCCGAACGTGCCGATGGCCAGGACCAGGATCAGCCACGGGATGGCGTCAGTGCCGACCGTCCCCTTGAGGACGCCGGCCAGCGTCGGCAGGGCCGCCCCGCCGGCGACCGCCGCCCCGACGGAGAAGCCCACGGTGTGGGTCACCATCGGCGCCGGGAGCCGCCGCGAGGTCAGCGTGATCAGGGTCGGGAAGACGATCGCCAGGCCGAGTCCAGTCAGCAGCAGGCCGGCGACCGCGATCCCGTAGCGCGGCATGACATAGAGGATCGCCCCGAAGATGGTGGCAACGAGCGAGATCCGGACGATCAGCCCCGCTCCGACCCGGTCGACCAGCGGACCGAACAGCAACCGCCCGGCGGCGATGCATCCCCAGTACATGCCGACCCAGAATCCGGCCATCCCCTCGGACGCCGAGAACCGGTCCCGCAGGACGGTGAACCCCCACTGCCCGGCGACGACCTCGACGCCGCAGTACACGAAGAAGACCGCGATCTGAATGACGGCCAACCGCTGGCGCAGCGCTGTCAGCAGGCTGACCGAGGCCTCGTGTCGCTCCTCCCGTCGCCCGTCTGGCTCATCCCAGACCCGGCGGAAGACGACGAAGACGACCGTCAGTACGAGCACGAACGCCGCGACCAGCGCGTAGCCCGTCTGCCAGTCCGCGCCACTGGTCAGGACCGCCGTCATGACGAACGGACCGAGCATCGCGCCGATCCCGAAGAAGCCGTGCAGCCAGTTCATCGTTGTGGCGGAGAAGTGCTCGGAGGCGTAGGCATTCAGACCGGTGTCGATCGCGCCTGAGCCGGCCCCGATCCCAAAGGCGAGGACCATGAACCACGGCACGAACGGGACGACGCTGTAGCCGAACAGTCCGATTGCGACCAGACCGGTGCTGGTCACCAGCAGCCAGCCGAGCGGGATGAACCGCATGATCGTGCCGGCGAAGGTGCTAGAGAGGAAGTAGCCCGTCGCAGAGAAGGCGAGGATCAGCCCAATGCCGGCAGACGGCAGGCCAAATTCCAGCTGAATGTCCGGCCAGGCGACTCCCAGGACCGCGTCCGGCGCCCCGAGGCTGATGAAGGCGATGAACGCGATGACCGTGACGGCCCAGGGCGTGGCCCGGCGCATTGGGAAAGGCACTCCTGCTCGGTGCCCGGCCCGGCGGCGAATCAAGCGCCCGGTGATGGACGACCGGGCGCAATGATGCGTGTCAAAGGCACGGCGGCGGCAAACGACGGAGCCGGAAGAGGTCAGGAGAAAGGGGGGGCGGCGGGCGAGTGATCTCGATCAAACCATTCCCTCGCGACGGTCTACGCCGTCGCCGAGCCATGTTCCTTCAGGGCCAGAAAGCAGGGACTAGAAGAACGTGTTGCCCTCGACGATCCGTCGGATATCGTTGAAGGCGACCACGAACATCACCCCGAGCAGGATCACCAGGCCGGCGAAGTGGACGATGCCCTCCTTCTCCGGCGCGATCTTCCGGCCGCCCCGGACCATCTCGATGATGACGAACAGGAGCCGGCCGCCGTCAAGCGCCGGGAAGGGCAGCAGGTTCAACACGGCGAGGTTGAGCGAGAGCAGGATCATCAGGCGGGTGATCGCCACCCATGGCGCCTCGCCGGACGCGTGGATCAGCTCGCCGGTCAGTTGGCCCATTCCGACTGGGCCGGCCAGACCGCTCAGCGGCTGCTGGCCAGTCACGAGTTGGCGGAGGCCATCAACCATCGCGGTCGTCTGATTCCAGGCGTCGCCCAGCCCGGTCGGGATGACTTCGGCGAACGGAACGCTGGTGTACTGGACGGCGAGGGTGGCCGAGGTCCCGATCAGTTCGTCGACGGGCTTTTGGCTGGCGGCGATGCCGAGGGCTGCGAGGTAGTCCGCGTCGTCGGCGAAGGCTGGAACCGGAACGGACAGGGCAAGCCTCGTTCCGGCAACCGGTGAACCGTCCGCGGCTCCCAGCAGCGGGCGATTCACCAGGACCGAGGCGGTCGTCCCGCGCGCCGCGCGCAGCGCCGCACCGAAGGACTCGGCGTCGCGCAGGGGAACGCCATTGAAGGAGAGGATCGCATCACCCGGCAGCAACCCGCCGAGCGAAGTGGCTGAGACGACCGTGACCTGGGTCACGTCGATCCCGGCGAACGGCACGGTCAACGGCAGATCGAGCCGCTGCCCGTCGCGCGCGACCGTGAGCGTCACCGGCTCGCCCTGCGCCGCCAGCAGCGTCCGGTTGAAGACGATCGAGTCGGTCATCGCGACGTCATTGATCGCGACGACGCGGTCGCCTGCCTGAACACCGGCCGTCGCCGCCGTGCCGCCGGGTACGAGCGAACCGATGTCGATCGTCGCCTGGGTGATCGGATTGAGCCCCACGCCGGTCGCGCCCTCGCCGGCCGGCGGGTTCTCGCGGGGGGTGACGGAGACGACGACGTCCTGCCCGCCGCGATCGAGGGTCAGGTCGACGGCCTGACCGCGGTTGTCGTTGATGATCGAGGTCAGTTGGGAGCTATCGTCGATCCCCTCCCCGTTGGCGCGGACGATCCGGTCGTCGGGCAGGATGCCGGCCTGGGCCGCCGGGGCGCCGGGCACGACCGAGCTGACGTAAACCCGCTCCTGCGTTACGCCGAGGAAGCCGACCAGGGCGATGATCAGGGCCAGAGCCAGAACGACATTCATGAACGAACCCGCGATCAGGAAGAACGCCCGCTGGAGGGGCGGCTTCGAGTTCATCGAGTCGGCGCTCATGTCGCCGGCGTCCTCTCCCTTGACCCGGACGAAGCCGCCGAACGGGATCCAGTTCAGTGACCAGATCACGCCGTTGCGCTCCCACCCCTTGGCGCGGGGCGGGATGCCGATGCCGAACTCCTCGACCTTGACCCCGACGGAGCGGGCGGCCCAGAAGTGGCCGAGCTCGTGGGCGATGATCAGGATCGCGAGGATGGGGATGATGAGCAAACCGTCCAATTGGGTCCCCTGGTGTGTGGCGATCGGCCGGCGGCGGCAATCGGTCGTCCGGCTCTGGCATCGGTGGCCGGCAAGCGCGGCCATTGAATCGTCTCGGTTGGTTAGAGCGACGAAAGCCGCTCAATGGTAGGTGGGGACCGCGATGGGCGCAACGCCGCTCGACCTCGCACGCTCAGAGAATCGTGTGAGATGCCGGTGCCCGTTGGGCGGCGGGCTCGGACGCCGACGGCTCCAACAAGACCTCTCATGCAAGAATTCGGGCGCCAACAGCAGTCGATCCAGAGATCCGGGAGCAACGATGCACGACGACGGACCACGACTTCATACCGGCACGCCGATTCCTCCCCGGCTCATCGCCAGCGTCGCTGGTTGGGCGCAGCAGGACGACCTCATGCCTGGCTGGCTCGACACGCTCCCGGACACTGTGGCGGACGTCTGCACTCGCTGGGACATCACGCTCGAACCAGAGATCCCGGATACGTTCATCACCCTCGTCCTGCTCGGGAACTCCCCCCGGCTCGGTCCGGTCGTGGTCAAGTCGTCGCCACTGGCCGACGAGTTTCGGGCCGAGGCGACGGCCCTCCGTCTCGCGGCGAGCGACAACGTCGCCCGGCAGTACGAGGTCGATCTCGACCGCAGCGTCATGGTGATCGAGCGGATCGTGCCGGGTACCCAGCTTCGGGACATGGCGATCTCCGATGACGATGCGACGCGCCTCGCGGCCGCGACCGTCGCGACGATGTGGCACCCGGTGCCGGACCCATCAGGGCTCGTTTCGCTTCGGCAACGGATGCGGGCGCTGCTGGACTGGACGCCACGCCGGGACTGGGTCGCGACGGACCTGATCGCCCCGGCGCAGGCACTCGTGAACGAGCGCCTCGACCGGTCGACCCGGACCTGCCTGCTCCACGGCGACTTCCAGCACCACAACCTCCTGCTCCGGGAATCCGGCGCCTGGGCGATCATCGATCCGAAGGGCCTCTACGGTGACCCCGGTTTCGAGATTGCCGCCTGGATGTACAACCCGCCCGGAGTCGTCGAGCGGGATGACTACCTCGATATCGTTCGGCGGCGCGTCGCAATCTGCTCGGAGGCCTGGGGGATCGATCGGCAGGATCTGATTGCCTGGGCCTTCGCTGGCGCGGTGCTCTCGGTCTGCTGGTACCCCGAAGACGACTGGCCAAGCGGCCTGCGCGACTACTTCGAGCGTTGTGCACGACAACTGCGGATGCTGCTTCCCTGATGGAGCCGTCCGCCGTCGGGAAGGCTCCGAGTCACCTACGCTCAGTCCAGAACGCCCGGCGGTCCGATCGCGCCGTTGAGAACTCGGACGTCCATTGGTCGCCCGTCGCTTGTGGTCGCTTGCCCGGATCGGGGCGGCTGCCTGGTCAGTATTATGTTAGTATCGCCTCCCGAACAGGTCTGTCCCGTGCCAGAGCGATCTCGCGTCCACCGGTTGCCGGGGAGCCCGCCCTCCGCACCGACGCGGACGGTCGCTCCACTGTGTCCCGGTGTTCGGTCGGGCGGCTGAATGACTGAATGACTGATCAGATTCGATGATGAGCTGGAGAAGACAGGTCATGATTGTCGGAGTCGCACGAGAGATCAAGGACAGGGAATCACGCGTGGCGGCCACGCCGGGCGGGGTGGGAGAGTACGTCACCCATGGTCATGAGGTCCTGGTCGAGTCGGGCGCTGGGGCGGGTAGTGGGTTCCCGGACGCGGAGTACGTCGCGGCCGGCGCATCACTGGTCGACGATCACGATGCCATCTTCGCCAGGTCGGATCTGCTGCTCAAGGTCAAGGAGCCGGTCGCCAGCGAGTACGATCTCCTCCGTCCCGGCCAGATCCTCTTCACCTACCTTCATCTCGCCGCCGACCTCGACCTGACCGAGGCCCTGCGGCGTCGGCGTGTGCGGGCCGTTGCCTACGAGACCGTCCAGACCGGCATCGATGGCGCGACGGCGCTGCCCCTCCTCACCCCGATGAGCGAGGTCGCCGGGCGGATGGCCGTCCAGATCGGCGCGCACTACCTGGAGCGGCCCAACGGTGGAAGCGGGCTCCTCCTTGGCGGCGTACCGGGTGTCGCGCCCGCCCGCGTCGTCATCGTTGGGGGCGGGGTCGTCGGGACGAACGCCGCCGCGATCGCCCTGGGGATGGGAGCAGCGGTGACGATCCTCGACCGCAACGTCGACCGCCTCCGCCAGCTCGAGCACATGCTCAGCGGTCGGCTGACGCTCCTTGCCTCCAACGCGCACGTCGTGGCCGACGCGGTCCGTGAGGCGGACCTGCTGGTCGGTGCCGTCCTCGTCGCCGGCTCCAAGGCGCCCCGTGTCGTGACCGAGCCGATGGTCCGGACGATGCGGGTCGGATCGGTCATCGTCGACGTGGCGATCGACCAGGGCGGCTGCATCGAAACGGCCCACCCGACCTCGCACAGCGCCCCGACCTACGAGATCGACGGCGTTTTGCATTACTGCGTGACGAACATCCCCGGCGCCGTCCCGCGTACCAGCACGCTGGCACTGAGCAACGTCACGCTGCCATATGGCCTCGCCCTTGCCGACCAGGGGATCGCCGCTGCGGTCTCCCGCGACCCGTCGCTGGCTCATGGCGTCAACGTCTTCGACGGCCACATCACCCACCCGGCCATCGCTGGCGCCTTCGGGATGCCGTTCGCCCCACTGGAAACCGTCTTGTCGGCCTGACCGGCGGAACAACGTGAATGGACCGGTCGGGCCGCTCAGCCGGCTGGTCCTCACCGTCGACCAATGCGTTTCGTGAGGATTCCGACCAATGCAACAGCGCGTAGACCGCTTCCTTCAGACGCTGACCGCCCAGCGCGGGTGCTCAGGCAACACCGTGTCCGCCTACCGGAACGACCTGACGCAGTTCGTCGGGTACCTGTCCGCCCCGCCCGTGGAGGACCACTGCCCGCCAGTCGATCAGTGGGAGGACGCAACCGAAGAGCACTTCATGACCTACCTGCTCCACCTGCGCGGGCGGTCCTACGCGACGTCGACCGTCGCCCGGAAGACGGCGGCAATCAAGTCCTTCTCCGCCTTCCTCGTCGCCGAGGGCATCCACGACTCCGACCGGTCGCTCCGGATGGCGGCCCCGCGGGTGGACCGGTACACGCCGAAGGCGATCTCGCCGGAGGATGTCGAGCGGCTCGTCGCCCGGCCAAGGGAAGCCGTCGCCGCGGCCGGGTTGGGCATGGCCCGCCCCGAGGCGATCCGGGACTGGGCAATGCTCGAGGTCCTCTACGCTACCGGGTTGCGGGTCAGTGAGCTCGTCGCGCTCGATCTCGGCCACTTCGATCCGGCCGCCAACCGGCTGACCTGCATCAGCCGGACCGATCGCCATCGCTCCCTGCCGCTGCCGCGGCCGGTCGCCGAGCCGGTGCGCCAGTATCTGACCGACGCCCGGCCCCGGCTCGCGACCGGCGACCACGACGCGCTGTTCCTCAACCACCGGGGCCAGCGTCTGACCCGGCAGGGGTTCTGGCTGATCCTCAAGACCTACGCCGAGCAGGCCGGGGTCGAGAACGTGACGCCCCACACGCTCCGGCACTCCTTCGCCACCCACGCGCTGACGGGCGGCGCGACGCTGCGGGACGTTCAGGAGCGGCTCGGTCACGTCAGCATCTCGACGACCCAGATCTACCAGCAGATGGCCCACGACCCGGCCCGGGTCGACGCGGTCATCAACGGAGCGTCGGAGAAGGTCTACGTCACGGTGCCCGCCGACGGTCCCGATGAGCGGCCGGACGGCGAGGGTACCGGGCTCGAGCCAGCCCATGCGCTGGTCTCGAGCGATGCCGCCGCCCACCGCTAGACCGCCCCCGACGAGACCTGATGAGACCTGACGAGAGAGGATCCCGGATCCATGACGACGGATACTCGCACCGAGATGACGAGCGAAACCGAGAGCGTCCCTGAGCCGAGGCCCCGGGCAGCGACGATGGAGAAGATCACCGCCCTCGCCAAGCGGCGCGGCTTCGTCTTCCCCGGCTCCGACATCTACGGCGGACTCGCCAACACCTGGGACTACGGGCCACTCGGGATCGAGCTGAAGAACAACGTCAAACAGCTCTGGTGGCGGACGTTCATCCAGCGCCGCCCGGACATGGTCGGCCTCGACGGCGCGATCCTGATGAACCCGCGCGTCTGGGAGGCCTCCGGCCACGTCGGCAACTTCAACGACCCTCTGGTTGACTGCCGGACCTGCCGGTCACGCTTCCGGGCCGACCACCTGATCGAGGACCGGCTCGGCCAGCACGTCGACGGCAAGTCGCCGGATGAGTTGACCGCGATCCTGGCCGCGGCGAACCTCGCCTGCCCGGTCTGTGGCAACCGGACCCTGACCGAGGCCCGCCAGTTCAACATGATGTTCAGCACGACGATCGGCCCGGTCGAGGAGACCGGGACGAAGGTCTACCTCCGACCGGAGACCGCCCAGGCGATCTTCATCCAGTACCGGAACATTCTGGCGACGGCCCGGGTCAAACTCCCGTTCGGCGTCGGCCAGATCGGCAAGGCGTTCCGCAACGAGATCACGCCCGGCAACTTCATCTTCCGCCAGCTCGAGTTCGAGCAGATGGAAATCGAGTACTTCGTCCGGCCCGAGGACGCCCCGGCCCGCTACGAGGAGTGGTTGGCCGCGATGGGGGGCTGGCTCCAGACGATCGGTATCCGGGACGCGCACCTCCGCGTCCGGGAGCACGACCGGGAGGAGCTGTCGCACTACTCCTCCCGCACGGTCGACTTCGAGTACCTGTTCCCCGGCTCGATGGGCTGGAAGGAGCTTTACGGGCTCGCCAACCGGTCGGACTACGACCTGCGCCAGCACCAGGAATTCAGTGGCGAGGATCTGCGCTACTTCGACCAGACCGACGGCAGCCGCTTCCTGCCGCATGTGATCGAGCCCACGTTCGGGGTCGACCGGACGATTCTCGTCCTCCTCCTCGACGCCTACGACGAGGAGGAGACGACCGACGTCAACGGCAAGGCGGATACCCGTGTCCTCCTCCGGCTCCACCCGCGGGTCGCCCCGGTCAAGGCTGCGGTGCTGCCGCTGGCGAAGAAGCCGGAGCTGACATCGGTTGCCCGAAAGCTGCGCCAGCGGATCGAGGACGCGATCCCCGGCGTGATCGACTACGACGAGACCGGCAACATCGGCAAGCGCTACCGGCGCCAGGACGAGATCGGGACGCCGTTCTGCTTCACCGTCGACTTCGACACGCTGGAGGACCAAGCGGTGACGGTCCGCGACCGCGACACCACCGCCCAGGAGCGGATCGCTCTCGCCGATGTCCCGAACTACCTTCGCGATCGGCTGGCCTGACTGGCCAGCTGACCATACCGCTGTCCAATGAGCACGCGCGACGAGGCGACCACATCGGTCGCCTCGTCTCGCGTTGAGTTCCGAAGTCCCCATCATGGCGCGGACACGTCGGCTATCGGCCCCGAGCCGCGTCTTCCCCCGCGTCCAAAACGTCGTCCTCCGGCGAGAGCAGAGAGTCTCTCGTTACCGGCACGTCAACATCCGGCTCGACGCCCTGCCCCTCCAGGAAGATCTTGCCGTGGTCCTCGTAGCGGATGAACGGCGCCTGGAACGCCAGCCCGTCCGGCAGGGTCCAGCTTGCGATGGCGGCGTAGACACCGGCCGATGGAGTGTTGCCGACGATAACGATGTCGTCCCGCTTGATCGCGTCCATCGTGGCCGCGAACTGCTCGCAGGCGCTGGCGCAGTCATCATCGACCAGGACGGCGACCCCACCATCCCAATGGATGTCGGAGACTGGCACGACCTCATTGCCGGAGTCAACGAACTCGCCGTCCGTATTGGCGATGAAAGCCGTGTCGAGGGTGAACGTCTCCTCGGCGAAGGTCGCGCTGGCGTAGAAGCCGAGCATCGCCAGTCCTCCGCCGTTGGCGCGGACATCGACGACGATGTCCTTCACGCCGTAGTCTTCAAACGCTCGGATCGCGTAGTCCCATTGGTGGGTGAAGAGGACGATATCGGTGGCGAAGGTGTTGATCCGCACGTAGCCAACGCCCGAGGGGAGGATCCGGCTCTCGATCGGCATTGCGGCGCTGTCGGCGGCGTTCTCCGGCGAAAGCGCCTCGATGTACCCGGCGAAATCCCGCCCGGACTTCAGGCTGACGGTATCGCGTTTTCCGTCGGCGTTGGTGAAGCGAACGTCAACCGTCGTACCAGCCGGAGCCCGTGTAATCAGGTCGACCCGCTGGTTGTCACGGGCGAAGTCGGACGATGCCGAGAAGACAAGCGGCGTATCGGCCAGCGCCGTGTCGATGTCGTCGCCGTTCCATTCCTCGATGGTGTCGCCGACCTCGATTCCGGCGTCGTCCGCACTGCCGCGGTCGGCGATTCCGATGACGTAGACCGTGCCATCGTCCGCCCGGTCGACCGTCAGACCGAAACCGGCGCCGTAGTTCTCCTTGAACCAGTCCAGCGGCAGCGAGGAGGAGACGTGACCGTCGAGGAACTCCAGGCTGAACTGGTACACGGCGAGGGTGTAGGCGTCGAGGTCGTCTTCCTTCTCGGCCCGCTCGACCAGCGGCAGGTAGGTGTCACGGAGAGCGTCGAAGTCGATCTTCTTGAGGTCGCGGAACGGGTATGCGCGCTCCAGCTGATCGACCAGCGAGGTGAACGCCTCCGCCCAACCCTGATCCGAGAAATCATTCGGGTCGAACGCCCCTCCCGGAAAGCCAACGCGGACCTCGGTGTCCCGGTCGAAGGCGTAGGTATCGGAACTGATATCGACGATCGTCCAGCCGGCCTCGAGATCGGTCAGCGGATCATCGTCGGTCAGTGCCTCGCCGTCGTCGCCGACCTCGCTGGGGAACTGGGCACCGTCACCGTCGGACCAGACCGCGAGCTGGCCGGTCGCGCCGCCATTGGCATTGAGATCGACCGATGAGACCAGTGCCGGCGATCCATTGTAACCATCGACATCGGTCAGGAACGGGCCGCCGGCGACGTTCGACACGATGTCAACGGCAAAGACCTGTGGCAGGTCGTCGGCGGCCGCGTCGGCCCCTGTGATGCTGGTCGGCTCGCCCTGGGGGGTGATCGGCAGCGAGAGCGAGAAGCTGTATCGATCGTTGCCCCCGTCGACGAGGCCGGCCGCGATCTGGGACGGGACCGAGGGAAGCGTCGCCCCGCCGGCGATGACGTCCGTCTCCGTCTCCAGGATCGACGCGTCCGTCAGGACGACGAACGGCTCGCTGTAGGTCGCCAGGTCGGCCGCCGCGATCGTGAGGCCGCCGGTCAGGGTGGTGGCGCCGTCGCCATGTCGTTGGGCACCGGCGGTTGCCGGCAGGAGCCCCAATGACATCATCAGGACAAGCAGGACCCGTGATGTCCGGTGACGACCGAACCAGGATGAGAATCGAGTGGTCGAAGTCATTGCTACTCCTTGCCCCGCTTAGAGAGGTTGGATCCGGTCAGGTCGAACACCTCGCGGTGTTGGCGCGTGTAGGCCGAGAAGGCGCCCGCGAATCGCGGGACCTTGCCGTCCGGCCCCGGAGCGGACCAACGGCCCCGTCGAGTGATCGACGGGGCCGTTGGTCCGGGTACTCGCTCGCACCTCAGCCTGGCTCGGGTCAGGCTTCCGGCGTACTGTCGTCCAGTGGGTCCACAACGCCACCGCCATCTGACGGCGTGGCCATCAGTTCGGGCGTCGCGTCGAGGTCCGGTGTGGCATTCGGGACCGGGGTCGACACGGCGTCGGCCGGGGGAATGTCGCCACCCTCCTGGTTGCGCGGGTCATCGCCGTTCAGCTGGGCGACGACGGCGGCGTCCGCGTAGTCAAGGCCGACATCGCCGTTACCAACGATGAGCGTGTCCGGCTCGGACGGGATTCGGACGTTCGGCGTGACACCGTAACCCTCGAGGAAGATCTGCCCCGCGTCGTTCTGGAACCGGATGTAACTCGCCTGAAACGGCAGCCCACCGGACAGGTACCAGAGGTAGATACCAGCCTCGATCCCGGCCGTCGAGGTGTAGGAGACGATCAGGTGCTCGGGATCGTGGGCGACGGCGGCCGTAAAGATCTCGCACGCGGACGCACAGCCGAGATCGGTCAGGACCGCGACCGGGAAGTCGCTTACGCCGAGGTCGACCGGCAGGACCGAGTCGTCGCCCTGGGGAACGTGGTTGCCCTCCCCATCGGGGAAGTAGAGCGTGTCGAGGACGAACTCTTTATCGATGAACGTTCCCGCGATGTAGGTGGCAAGGTTGCCATACCCTCCGCCATTGCCCCGGACATCGATCACGAAGCCAGTTGCGCCATTGGCGACGAGGTTCTGGATGGCGTACTTCCAGGCGGTGGTGAACAGGATCGGATCGGCCAGGAACGTGTTGACCCGGATGTAACCGACACCGGTGTCGAGCAGATGGGTCGAGATCGGCAGCGTGTCGCTGTCGTCGACCGGAGAGTCGACAGCCGTGTTCAACGCGACATCCGCTCCGTCGACGTCCTTGCTGAAGGTGAGCTCGACGGTCTCCGGCGCGTCGGCATCCGGATTCTGGAACGTGATGTTGACCGTCTCATCGACCGGGCCACGGGTCAGGAACTGGTACTTCTGGGCAAGCTCGCCGACTGGGTTGGACAGCGAGATGATGACGTCCTCGGCCGCGACGGCGTCTTCGACCGAGCCGCCGTTCCATTCGGTGACGACCGCGCCCGGCTCGATGCCAGCCTCGCTGGCCGGAAGCCCGTCCGAGACGCCGACGACGATGTTGTCACCATCGTCGGTCGGCTTGATTCGCATCCCGAGGCGACCACCGATCCGGTCGGAAATGAAGGTGGCGCCTGGGGCGCTGGAGGTGTGCCCGTCATTGAACTCCAGTGCAAAGGCGTAGACAGCATCCTGGAAGGCGTCGAAGTCGTTGTCGTCCTGGGCGGCCTGGATGAGTGGCCGGTACTTCGCGGTGAGCGCCTCGAAGTCGATCCCCTTCAGCTCGGTGTAGGCGTAGCTGACGCTGAGTTCGGCGAGCATTGCGTCGAACGAATCGACGAAGCCCTGGCCGCTGAAGTCGGAGAAGCCATCATCTCCCGTCAGGATCTCGACATTTGCCTGCTGGTCACGAACGAGGCCGAACGGCGAGCTGTTCAGGTCGATCACCGTCCAGCCGGCGTCGATTGGCGCGGTCGGGTCGTCGGCGGTCATGAGCAGACCGTCGTCGCCGAAGTCGGTCGGGAAGGCCTGTTTGTCATCCGGGGCCCAGACGGCGATCGTGCCGCCGGTGACTTCCAGGTCGACCGGACGGGTTTCCAGTGAGGACTGGGCCGTGCCCCAGCCACCGCCCTCGTAGGGACCGATGAACGGACCGCCCTCCACATTGGACCAGTACTCGACGGAGAAGACCTGGACCCCCGTTCCGTCGCCCTCGCCATTTCCGACGTCATTGAGGTTGCCAAGCGGTGAGATGGGAAGCGGGATCTCAAAATCGGCGCCCTTGCCGATATCGCCGATCAGCGGAGCGAGCACTTCACTGCCAGCTGGAGGCGGCAGTTCGAGGTCGCGCTGGATGAAGGCCGTCATATCGAGGAGCAGCATGTAGGCTTCGGAGGTCGTGCTCAGCGCGTTCGGGTTCTCGAGCGCGTATGTCCCGGTTAGCTGCTGAACACCGCCCGCGGCGGCCTCGTCCTGCGCGGCGGCCGGACGCATGCCGCCGGCAATCCCGCTGATCACCAGCATGACGGTAAGGGCGATCACGCCGAGGCGGTGTCCGGAGTGTGAGCGGAACGAGATCGAGCGGTCGGACGTACCTGATGTGTCGGGTCGAAGCATTTTGCCTCCCTACAGATCGTACCGTCGATGGCGCACCAGCCCGCGCGGGATGGGCCCGAGTGACGAGGCGTGGGAAAAGTGGCGAGCAAGCCCCGCGGACCACGGTGAACGGCGTTCAGTGCCGTCGATTTCCAGCCGCAATGCCGCGAGTCAGGTTGCGACACCGCGACCTGACTGGCCCGCCGTCCCACCGGTTGACCTCGCACCCGTCGATAGCGGATCGACGTGCGTATAGTAGCGCGTTCTCGACGGTTTTCCGCTGGGATGAACCGCCAATTCTGGATGGAGCGGAAGAACGGGTCGCGCATCCGTTCTGTCTGGAACGGGCACGGATTCCTCCGTTCGTGCGATATTTCACAAGACGGAATCCGCTGACTTCCGGTTGGCCGCTGAGACGGTGAATCGGTCCGTCGGCACCCGGTCCGATCTGGTCCCCCACTCACACGACCCTCTGCGTCAGGAGAGCCTGATGGCCTTCGATTCGCCAGGACCGGTATCGATCAGTCGTCGGCTGATCCTGCTCCTCACCCTGCTGGTGGTCACACTGAGCGGGGGCTGGAACGCATCAAGTTTCGCCGCCGCCCAGTCCGCCCCGGCGCTCGATTGCCGGCCGTTGACCGAGCAGCGACCGGATCTGCTCCCTCCCGTGGCGACGACTTCGCCTCCCGCCGCCGGCCCCGTGAGCGGGAACCTGACACCGGTCACGATCGGGTACGTGCCGGTCTCGATCTATGCGCCCATCTTCGTCGCGGAGGCACTTGGCTACTATGAGGAGTTCGGGCTCGACGTGACGCTGACCGCCAACACCGGCGGCTCCGACCTGATCACGCTGACCGCCGCGGGCAACCTCGACATCTCCGCCGCCGGCGCCGGTCCGGCCTTCTGGAACGCCAACGAGCAGGATCTGCCGATCACCGTCATCGCGCCGGGCCACCAGGAGGGCTCGCCCGTCGCGACGCCAATGATGATTTCCCGAGCGGCCTGCGAGTCGGGTGCGATCACGTCGGTCGCCGACCTCTCGGGCAAGCTGGTCTCGGTCAACGCACCGGGCGGGACCGAGTTCTGGCTCGGGAGTGCGCTGGCGACGGCGGGGCTGACGATCGACGACGTCGACGAGCAGTTCCTTCCGTTCCCGGACGCCGTCGCGGCCCTCGACTCCGGCGCGATCGACGCGGCCATGATCGGCGAGCCGCTCGCCACCCAGGCCGAGCTGGACGGCTTCGCGGTCCGGCTCCTGCCCGACTTCCCGGTTCAGGGCGTCCAACCAACCACGATCATCGCCAACGACGACTTCCTCGCGGCGAATCCGGCCGTCGCGACCGGTTTCGTCGCGGCCTACCTCAAGGCCTCCCGTGCGCTGTCCGGTGATGGCTTCAAGGACCCGGCCGTGCTTGCCATCGTCGAGGAGTACACGGGCGTCCCGGCTGACCTCGCCCGCCTCGCCCTCCAGCCCGTCTACCAGCCCAACGGCGAGATCAGCCTCGCCTCGCTTGCCGAGCTCCAGACCTTTTTCCGCGGCCGGGATCAGCTGGAATACGACACCGACATCGACCCCGCCACGATCGCCGACACCCAGTATGTCAACGGCGCCCTCGCGTTGATCGGGACGGACCCCGTGCTGATGCCCGCAACACCGGCCGCGGCGCCGGTTGCGATCACCCCATCGAAATCAGCGCAATGACCGCCGCGACCACGGGCGGCATTCCGACCAGGACGCCTCATGACGATATCGACAGCAACCCAGACCGAAACGATGACTCCAGCGGCGGAATCCGGGCGTCCCGGCAATGGAGCGCGGATCCTTGTTCGTGACGTTTCCCGCGTCTTCGATGGTGAGGACGGCCCGGTGCTGGCGCTCGACGGAATCGACCTCATCGTCGAGCCCGGCCGGTTCGTCGTTCTCGTCGGGCCTTCCGGCTGCGGAAAGACGACGCTGCTCCGCATGATCGCCGGGCTGGACCGTCCGACCGGCGGCAGCGTCGGGACCGTCCGTGGCGATGGCCGAACGCCGTCGAACGCCGTCGTGTTTCAGGGCCGGTCTGTCTTCCCCTGGCTGTCCGTCCGCGACAACATCGGTTACGGCCTGAAGCTCAATGGAGTTCGGCGACGGGATCGGGAGGCGAGGATCGCCCGGTTAGTCGAGGTCGTCGGGCTGGCCGGTTTCGAGCGGGCATTTCCCCATCAGCTCTCGGAGGGAATGCGCCAGCGGGTCGCGATCGCGCGGGCACTCGCCGTCGAGCCGGACATCCTGTTGATGGACGAGCCGTTCGGGGCGCTGGACGAGCAGACCCGCTTCCTCCTCCAGGAGGAACTGCTCCGGATCTGGGAACGGAGCCGCAAGACGGTCGTCTTCATCACGCATTCGATCGACGAGGCGTTGACCCTCGCGGACGAAGTGATCGTCATGGGCGCCCGGCCCGGCCGGATCCTGCAGCGCATCCCGGTCCCGTTCGAGCGGCCGCGAACGATGGAGACGGTCCGGTCCGATCCCCGCTTCGCCACCCTATTCAACCAGATTTGGGACGGCCTGCGGAGCGAGGTCCTGGCCAGCCGCCAGCGGTCGCCGAAGGGGTCCCGATGACGTCTATCCTGCCGGATCACCGCGTCCACCGCAGCGGCGCCGGGACGACTCAGCTGGACCGCAAGGCCTGGGACGCGCGCCGCGCCCGACGCCGCGTCGCCACCGTCCTGCTGACCATCGCCGGACCGCTCGCTATCCTGCTTCTCTGGGAGATCCTCGCCCGGAGCGGCGCGATCGACCGCCGCTTCTGGCCGGAGCCGTCGTCGCTCTGGCCGGCCGCGGTCGAACTCTGGCGGGAGGACGACCTCAGGGGCGACATCCAGCTCACCCTGGCCCGAATCCTGGGCGGTTTCGTGCTCGGCAGCGTCCCGGCGATCGTGGTCGGCCTGGCGATGGGTCTCTCCTGGCCGATCCGGACCCTGCTCATGCCGGTCGCGACGGTGATCTACGCTCTGCCCAAGATCGCCCTCCTGCCCCTGATGATCATCGTCTTCGGGCTGGGCGAGGCGTCCAAGCTGGCGATCGTCGCCCTGTCGATCTTCTTCCTGGTCGCCCTCAACACCATGAGCGGCGTCCTAGCGATCGATCAGAGCTACCGGGACGTCGCGCGAAACTTCGGCGCGTCCCCGTTGGCGACCTTCTGGACGGTCGCGCTGCCCGGCGCCTTGCCGAGCGTCTTCACCGGGCTCCGGCTGGCGCTCGGATTCGCCCTCGTCGTCATCGTCGGGACCGAGTTCCTCTCGGCCCGGCAGGGTGGCCTGGGCGATCTGATCTGGCAGAGCTGGCAGATCCTCGCGATCCGCGGCATGTTCGTCGGCCTGATCATCACCGGGCTCCTTGGCTGGCTGCTGACCGTCGCCCTTGACCTGCTCGAACGAATCGTTATCCCGTGGAAGCCGGAGAGCGAATGACCAGCGCCGCGACTTCCTCGACCGGCGTCCCGCCCCGGCCTCGGCAAAGTCCGGTCCGGGTCTGGTACCGGGCCATCCGCGTCTTCTCGTTCACGGCGAGCATTACGCCGATTCTGGTCGGCTCCGCTCTGGCCCTCGTGGACGGCGACATCGACAGTGCCGGGGCCGTCGCGCTCGTCATCGCGATGCTGGTCGCGTCGATGGCCGTCCACGCCGGCTGCAACCTCGGTAACGACTACTACGACTACCGGCGCGGGATCGACGCCCACATCGGCGCTCACGACGACCCGGAGCACATCGGCCCGGCTGGCGTGATCCAGGACCGATCCCTGACTCCGGACCAGGTCCTCCGCGGGATGATCGTCGCCTTCGCGATCGGAACGGTGATCGGGCTCGGCATCGTCTGGGCGACCGGCTGGCCGATCTTCGTCCTCGCGCTGGCCTGCCTCGCGCTGGCCTTCCTCTACACCGGCGGCCCGAAGCCGCTCGGGTACATCGCCCTCGGCGAGATCACCGTCTTCGTCACGATGGGTCTGGCGATGGTCATGGGCAGCTACTACGTCCTGAGCGGCGAGGTCTCCTGGCGGTCGTTCGGCGTCGCCCTGCCGCTCGGGTTCCTGGTCACGGCGATCCTGCACGGCAACAACCTGGCTGACATCGAGAGCGACCGGCGGGCCGGCAAGATCACGGTCGCCAACTCGGTCAGCCGGTCGGTCGGCAACCTCGAGTACATCGTCCTCGTCTACGGCGCCTGGGTGGCGCTGGTCGGGCTCGTCCTGACGAACACCGAGCTCTGGCCGACGCTGCTGGCGTTCGGTGCCCTGCCGGCCGGGCTTCGTGCCGTCCGGCTCTACGTCAGCGAAACGGCGCAACCGGTCCTGCGGCGGGGTGTACGCCTCTCGGCCGGCGTCCACCTGCGGTTCGGACTGCTGATGGTCGTCGGACTCGTCGTCGCGGCGGTGATCGACCGATGGACATAAGGCCAGCGCGCTAGTCAGACATCGAGGCAGGGGAGCGGGGGGCTTGAGACACTTCAACCTGGTGCATATTGGCGCGACGGCGCTGCTCACCGCGGCTGCGGCCGGTGGAGGACTGGTCTGGTGGATGCGCTACCGCAACCCATACCGTCCCGTACTGGAACGCGTGTCGCTGACGGTTCCCGACACGCATCCGGAGCTGGCCGGGCTGCGGATCGGTTTCGTCGCCGACACCCACATCAACCCCTATTTTCGCCAGCGCGACCTCCAGCGTGGGGTCGACCTGATCGCGGCCGAGCGACCCGACCTGATTCTGTTCGGTGGCGACTACATCTCGGAGACGACGCGCTACATGGACGAGGCGGCGCCGGTCCTGGGGGCGCTGGCGCGGCTGGCCCCGCTCGGCGCCCTGGCGGTGCTGGGCAACCACGACCACGGCGGCCACAGCCCAGCCGTCGTCGAGGGACTTGAGCGGCACGGCATCCGGGTCTTCCGCAATGAGGCTGTCGCGGTCCCGTGGCGCGATGATCAACTCTGGATTGTCGGCGTCGACGACACGCTTCTGGGACAACCCTCGCCGACGGCCGCCTTCGCGGGGGTCCCGGAGGGTGCAGCCACGCTGTGCCTGTGGCACGAGCCGGACGCCGCCGACATCGCCGCGCCCTTCGGTCCGTTCGCCCAGCTGTCCGGCCACAGCCACGGTGGTCAGATCCGCCTGCCTGTCCTCGGCGAGCTCGCCGTCCCGATCGGTGGACGCAATTACCCGATCGGCGCCTACGACGTCGACGGGATGCAGCTCTACGTGTCCCGTGGCCTGGGCACCTACCGCCCCCCGGTCCGCTTCCGTTGCCCGCCCGAAGTGACACTCGTTACGTTGGTTTCTCGGTAGGCGTTATCCCTTGTGGTCGCCTGGCCGCCGAAGCTGTCTTCGATGCGAGGCAAGTCTCTGACCGCGACCGACTTGTTCGCATTGGGAACAGATCCAGGTCCCCCGCCTGATCATGTGCGGCGGCTGGAACAGTCGCGGTTCGGTAAGCGCAGTTATCGCACGGTGGGACGATGGCCCGGCGGGCCGGTCGTCCACAAGGGATTGGGCCTCGGATAGGCAAAGCGAGAGGGCGTGGATCTCGAATGATCCACGCCCTCTCGCATCGTCGCCGGAACGTTCGCTACGATGGGCGCTCGTAGATGAGGAGCCCCTCGTCGCGCGGGTCGATCCCGAGCAGGCGGGTGCCGTCCGGGTTGGCCTGGTCGGCGTAGAGCGTGACGAACCCGTTGGTCGTCGCGCCGGCCGGAGTCCAGACCGCCGTCAGGACGTAGCGATCGCCGGCAATGGTCAGGTCGGGGTTGAGTCCGGCCGGCTCTCCGGCGGCGACGATCGCCTCGTCCGCCGTCGTCTCGTTCGACGTGGCAATGGAATAGGCACCGATCACGCCGCCGTCCACCCGCAGCGCGTAGATCAGATCGGGAGTCGGGTTCTCGGCGGTCGGGACGTAGAGCTCGACCGTGACGCTCGAGTACGACGACCGCACCCACGCCGCTGTCGCGGTGTAGCTGTCCGTCCCGTTCGAGATCAGGGCCGGCTGCCGGGGCGACTCGGCCCGGACGGTGAAGGTGATCGCGACGTCGTACCGGAAGAGCGTCTCCTGCCCGGCCAGGACCGAGGCCGGCGGAACCTGGAGGTAGAGCGTGTCGGCGGCGTCCTGCTGGTCGGAGGAGACGACGGTGAACCCGCCGACGCAACCGACCCGCGTCAGGGTTCCGGCCGTCGCCGGATCCGCGAAGCCGGTCACCCGGTAGGCGACGCCGGCGAGCTGAATCTGCCGTGGCAGCAGCTCGGGATAGCCGTCAGCGGCGTATTGGCCGATCGGCCCACTGCACGTCGTCGGCGCCACCGTCGCGGCGGCGGGGGTGATTCCGGCCGGAACAGTCGGGACGACTGCCGGCGGCTGCAAAACTCGGGTCGCGGTCGGCGCGGGAGAGGTCGCTGTAGCCGCGGGGATCGTCGCGGTGGCAGCGGCAGCCGTCGCCGTGGGCGACTTGGTCGGTGGCGCCGTGGCGGTTGGCGGCTCGGTCGGGGCCGTAGTCGCCGTGACGGGCGGCTCAACGATCGGGCCGGTGGTCGCGGTCGCATCGATGGCGGCGACGGTCGCCTCGGGTTCCGTCGTCGCGGTTGGCGCACGGGTCGCGGTGGCTTCAAGAGTCGGGGTGGCCGTGGGTGGTACCGTCGCCGTCGCCGTGGGCTCTGGAGGAGTAGCGGTCGCCGTGGGCGCAACCGTCACCGTCGCTGTGGCCGTAGCCGTGGGCGCAATCGTCGCCGTCGCCGTCGCCGTCGCTGTGGCCGTGGCCGTGGCCGTTGGTTCTGTAGTCGCCGTCGGTTCGGCCGTCGCTGTGGCCGTCGGCGCGGTAGTAGCGGTGGCCGTCGGTTCTGGCGTCGCGGTGGCGCTCGGCACCGGAGTCGCCGGTTCTGGGGTTGCCCCGCCGGTGACGTCGAATCGGAGGACCGACTGGCTAACGGCGACGTACAGCTCATCGAACGGTCCAGCGTCGGTCGTGCCGTAGAGTGGGAACGGGCCGGCGCAGCCGACGCGGGTCAGGGTGGCGAGATCGATCGAATCGGTCACGTCGCTCTCGAAGGTTGCCGTCTGGTCGGCGATCGCGAAGGACGGCGACAGCATCAGCGGGACACCGTCGGCATCGAGCAGGGTGAACCGGTAGAGCCCGTTCGGCGTGTCGGCGAAGATCTCGGCGTACGGATCAACGGCGCCCTGGTCGACGTAGACCTGGCTGGTCTGTCCGTCGATATCGAAGCTGCCGTCGATCTGATCGAGGTTCGCGGCGGTCAGATCCGGTTCGATCCCGGCAAAGGCGTAGGTCGCGTCGCCGACCGTCAGGGGCAGGAAGCTCGAGCCTTCGCTCAGGCAGGTGCCGGTGCCGTCGAGGCCGGTTCGCGCCAGATAGCGGGTCAGCGGACCTCCGTCCTGCTGAAGGTAGACCCGGTCGGTCGATCCGTCGGCCGGCCCGTAGACCTGCCCGTCAGCGGTCGAATCGAGTTCGGTCAGGGTCGACGGATCGAGCAGGATGGTCCGGTCGAACAGGTACTCGCCGGCGGCGAGGATCAGGTTTCCGGGATAGCCCGTTGGCAGCACGTTGACGGCCCCGCCGCCAGCACTCGGTTGACTGGCCTGTCCCATTGGCGGCGTGACATCCGGCGTTGCGGCGTCGGGCGTCACGCTGGCGGTCGCTTCGCCGGGGGCCGGAGCCGTTGCGGTGGCTTCCGCCGTGGCGGTTGGCTGACCGGCATCGGGCGTGGCGACTCCCTCCGTGGCGCTGGCCACGAACGAGAAGAGCCTTTCGCCGACGAGGACAAAGGCCAGGGTCGGTTCAGCGGCATCGACGAAGACCGGGAACGGCCCGGCGCAGCCGAAGCGATCGAGCGACTCCAGGTCGACCGAGTCCGTCACGTCGGCCGGGTCGGTCAGGTCGAGGCCACCAACCGTTACGGCTCCCGCCAGCTGTGGCGGTAGACCAGAACCGTCGACCGCGACGAAGCGCTCGGTCCCGACTCCGGTCACGACCCAGTATTCGGCCGGAACGTCACCGGGATCGGGCACGGTGAAGAGCGGAACGTCGGCATTGTCGATCGTGATCGCGGCGCCCGGGACGGCGGTGAGATCGACCGGCGAGAGGTCGGGCTCGAGCCCGGCGTAGGCATAGGACGCCGTTGCGGTCGTCAGTCCTCCCCGGCCCGGCTGTTCGGCCAGACACGGGTTGACCGGCGCCTCGACCCGCGAGGGCACGTACCGCACCACCGGACCATCGCCCAGCGTGGCATAGACCGCCTCGACGTCCGCCAGCGTGGCAAGTTCGATCTCACCGTCGGTCCCGGCCGGATCGAGGGAGTCGGATGAGAGCGCCGAGGGACGGTCGAAGGTGTACTCGATGCCGTCGAGCATGACGGCCGCCGGGTAACCGTCCGGCAGAACGAGCGGTGCGAGATTTTGCGCCCGAGCGGGGAGCGGCGCGACGCCGGTAGCGACGAATCCCACGACGAGCACGAGTCCGACGAGGATCCGGACCAACCTGCCGGTCCTGGCCGGTCGCCCTCCCGATCGGCTGGCGGCGGCGGCGTCGATCGACTCGGCACGGCGACGGGCAGACAGCGAACGCTCTGAACCCATTGGATCCTCCATTCGGAATCGAACTGAACACGCCCACGGCCGAGCCTCTGACATGGCGCGGGGAACCGCCCGCAACATGTCTCGTGCAGGCAGGGTACCCTCTGGACACAAGCAGCGAAACACCGGGTACGCAAACGTTGCGAGAGGGCCGGATGACGAAGGACCCGCGCCGGTCGCGGGAGTTGCGCTCGTCCGGTATCGTGATGCGGTGAGGGGACGCGAGCACGCATGCCCCGACCATGGTGCGGACAGGACCCGGACGTCTCCGCGAGACCCAGAACAGAGAGGGATTCCCGTGAACAGACCGTCGATCACCTTCGGGGCGATCAGCCCGAGTACCCGCTTTCGTCTCGTGTCCCAGATGCTCGCGCTCCTCATGGTCCTCGCGGGATCGAGTTTCGCGCTGGCCAGCGGCGCCAGCGCCGCTCAGCAAGGGAGCCCGAGCCCGAGCCCGTCGTCAGCCGCAGCACCAGCCTCCGCGGTCAACTCCGAGCTGATCCTGGACTCGTCCGGATCGATGGCGGAGGCGACGTCGGACGGCGAGCCCCGGATCGACGCCGCCAAGCGCGTGCTGTCGAACGTCATCGACGTGATCCCGAACGACACCGGCCGGATCAACGTCGGCTTCCGCGTCTTCGGCCACACCGGCAACAACACCGAGGCGGGCCGGGCCGAGAGTTGCCGTGGCACCGAGCTTCGCGTGCCGATCGACGGGGTGAACCGTGACGCGCTGCAGGCTCAGGTCGACGCGTACGAGCCCGTCGGGTGGACACCGATCACCCTGGCCCTGACCGAGGCGGCCAAGGACTTCCCGGCCGCGGCCGACGGCATCAGCAACTCGATGATCCTCGTCACCGACGGACTCGAGACCTGTGACGGCGACCCCTGCGCCGCCGCCACGGCCATCGCCAAGGGCGACGTTCACGCCGTCATCAATGTAATCGGCTTCGGCACCTCGCAGGAGGAGACCAACACCCTTTCCTGCATCGCCAACAACAGCGGCGGGCTCCTGCTCAGCGCCAACAACTACGACGAGCTGCTGACCGCCGTCTTCACCATCCTCGAGCAGGAGAACGTGGTCAGTCGAACGGGCTCGTTCGAGGTGGAGAACATCGGTGGGCTCTACCCCAACATTACACTGACCGGGCAGTCCCAGGCGACCGACTCCAACCCGACCGGCGGCGAGGCGCAGACGTTCACCATCGACCAGACCACCGGCAACCGGATCGACGACGTGCCGATCGGGGTCTACCAGGCCAGCTTCGTCTACCCAAGCGGCACGACCAAGACGGTCAACGTCAACATCGAGGCCGACCGGCTGACGGTCCTCCGTGGCAGTATCCTGGAACTCCCGCACGGCGCTGGCGAGATCTACACCATTACCGATCTGGCCGGGGTGATCGTCTGGCAGGACCAGTTCGAGCTCGGCGACCGAATCTGGGTCCTGCCCGATCTCTACTCGATCAACCTGCTGGAGATCGTCGGCGACCCCGTCCTGTTCTCGGCGACGGTCCAGACGTTGCCGGGCCAGGTGACGAAGATCGACGTCTACACGGCGCCTTAGCCCTCGCCAGTGAACCGTTGAGCAGTGAGATGCGCGGGAGCCGATCGGCTCCCGCGCCTCGGTCATTCCTATGTAAGATTGCGCACGACGCATCCGGCCCGGTATCGTCCGTTTCCGGCGGCCCAGCGGGCCCCGGCAGGAGGCATCACGTTGACCGCTGTCAGTGCACCGCCCGGCACCGCGACCATCCCGGATCAGAAGACCCTGCGGACCGGCGTGATCGGCTGCGGGGCCGGCGCCTTCCACGCCGAGGCCTACGCCGCCGAGCCCCGTGCCGATCTTGTCGCATTGGCCGGGCTGGACACCGTCCGCTGCAATGAGCTCGCCGGGAAGTACGGCATCGGACGGATCTATCGCGACTACCAAGAGTTGCTCGCCGACCCGGACGTCGACGCGGTCAGCCTCGCCCTGCCGAACAACCTCCACATGCTGGTCGCCCTCGCGGCGCTGGAGGCGGGCAAGCACGTCCTCGTCGAGAAGCCGCTCGCCCTTAACGCCGAGGAGGGTCAACTGATGGTCGACGCCGCCGGGCGGGTCGGCAAGGTCCTCGCGATCGCCTTCAAACGGCCCTTCCGACAGGACGTTCAGCTCGTCCAGCGCCACGTCGCGTCCGGCCAGTTCGGCCATATCTACTACGCCAAGGCCTGGTGGATGCGACGGTCCGGGATCCCGGGCTTCGGCACCTGGTTCAGCTCGAAGTCGATGGCGGGGGGCGGTTCACTGATCGACCTCGGCGTCCACGTCCTCGACATGGCGCTGTTCATGATGGGCAACCCCAAGGTAATCAGCGTGTCGGCCCAGACCTTCTCGGAGATCGGCCGCCAGGGGAAGGGCGCCTGGCGGGGCGGCCGGTTCCAGATGGGAGAGGTACCGTTCGAGGTCGACGACATGGCGGTCGCCTTCATCCGGCTCGAGAACGGCGCCGTCCTTCATCTGGAGACGAGCTGGGCCGCCTACACCGGGGCGAAGGACAACTTCGGCGTCTCGCTGATGGGCACGAATGGTGGCGCCGAGATCGACGTCCACGACTACGCCCTGGTCGACACCCTCAAGGTCATCTCCGATTTCGAGGGTGTCCCGACCGTCGGCTATCCGCGCCTGATCCCGACCAGTGGCCACGGGGAAATCGTCAAGCAGTTCGTCGCGAAGATCCTCGATGGCACCGACGGCGTCCCGACCGGGCAGGAAGGTCTGGACCGGGCCCGCCTCGTCGACGCGATCTACCGAGCCTCCAGCGAGGGCCGGGAAGTCCAGGTCGCGGCGGCCACTGCCGCGTCGTCCAACTGATCGACAACTGCTTGCCCGTTCGGGTGACGAACAAGGAGACAACACCGCATGGCCCTTCGCGTAACCGTCTGGAACGAGTACCGGCACGAGCTCGAGAACCCGCAGGTCGCGGCGATCTATCCGGAGGGGATTCACTCCGCCATCGCCGCCGGTCTGCGCGAGGACGGTGACTTCGAGGTCGGCACGGCGACGCTCGACGAGCCGGACCACGGGCTGACCGACGACGTGCTCGCCAATACCGACGTCCTCGTCTGGTGGGGACACAAGGCGCACGGCGACGTCGACGACGCCATTGTCAGGAAGGTCCAGGAGCGGGTCCTGCTGGGCATGGGACTGATCGTCCTGCACTCCGCCCACTTCTCCAAGGTCTTCAAGACGCTGATGGGGACGAGCTGCGACCTGCGCTGGCGCGAGGACGGCGCCAACGAGCGGCTCTGGGTCGTCAACCCGAGCCATCCGATCGCCGCCGGGATCGGCGACTACATCAACCTCGAGCACGAGGAGATGTACGGCGAATTCTTCGATATTCCGGCGCCGGACGACCTCGTCTTCGTCTCCTGGTTCAAGGGTGGCGAGGTCTTCCGCAGCGGCGCCTGCTTCTCGCGGGGGGCCGGCCGGATCTTCTACTTCCGGCCCGGGCACGAGACCTTCCCGACCTACTTCCACCCGCAGGTCCGCCGCGTGATCGCCAACGCGGTCGCGTGGGCGGCTCCCGTTCACCGCGACCATCCGACTGTCGCCCGGAAGAACCCCGAGCGCCCGCTCGAGAACATGACCGTCACCCGCTGACCACCTTTCGCGAACCGGTCGGATTAACCGGTTCGCCGATCCCCGGAGAGCGCCCGTGTCAACCACCACCGTCTCGTCGTTCGATGTCATCGTGCTCGGTGGCGGGACCATGGGCTCAGGCGCGGCGCTGGCCCTGGCTCGGCGGGGGCAGCGCGTCCTCGTGCTGGAGCAGTTCACGACACCAAGCGCCCTCGCCTCCCACTCCGGCCGGACCCGGATCATCCGGCAGGCCTATTTCGAGTCGCCCGCCTATGTCCCGATGGTGCGCGACGCCGACCGGATGTGGGTGGCGATCGGCGAGGAGACCGACCGGAGGCTGCTTCACCGCTGCGGGGGGCTCGACATCTCGGCGCCCGGCGAGACGCAGGCCGAGTCCGCCCGGCAGAGCGCCGCGCAGTGGGAGGTCCCGCACGAGTCGCTCGACGGCGCCGAAGTCAACCGGCGGTGGCCGCAGTTCCACCTGCCGGACGACTGGACGGCCTGCTACAGTCCGGTGACCGGATTCCTCGACGTCGACCCCGGTCTGACGGCGATGCGGTCGCTGGCCGAGCGTGCCGGAGCCGTCTGGCATGAGCACGAGCCGGCGCTGAGTTGGGACGCCACCGCCTCCGGCATTCGCGTCACGACGGCAGTCGGAACCTACGCCGCCGACCGCCTGGTGATCTCGGCCGGGGCCTGGGCGGCGACAGCCCTGGCCGGCCTCGGGCTACCGCTGACCGTCCGGCGCAAGCTGCTCTGGTGGTACGAGATGGACGACCGGGCCGCCTACATGGGCGACCGGTTCCCGGTCCTGATCGCCGGGCTGCCGGGCTGCCAGCTCTACGTCATCCCGATCTCCGGCGACGATCCGGGTCTCAAGGCCGGCGACCACGCCGGCGGGGAGGAGACCGTCGCGGACGAGCTCAGGCGGAAGATCGACGACCGCGAGGCCGAGAGCGTCACCGCGGCAATGCGGACGCTGGTCCATGGGGTCGGCGCGATCAGGGATCGGCAGGTCTGCATGTACACGATGACGCCGGACGAGGACTTCATCGTCGACCGCCACCCCGCTTACCCGAATGTCACCTTCGCGGCTGGCTTCTCCGGCCACGGGTTCAAATTCGCCCCGGCGATGGGCGAGCATCTGGCCGATCTCGCGCTCGATCCGGCCGCTCGACCGCTCCCGCACATCGCGCTCGGTCGGCTGCTCACGGCCGGGCGGTGGGCAGCCAGGGTGGGACTTGGGACTGGAGATAGCCCTAATGGATGAAGGCGCGCCGCTCGTTACCCGGCTGCTCGGACAGGTGGTCGGGTTTGCCGACGCCAACCTGACCCTGGCGGAGTGGGAAGACCGTGACGAGAGCAACGCCGACCGTCCAATCGCGCCGCTCCATCGCCATCTCGAGGACGATGAGGTCTGGTACACGCTGGAGGGAACGCTCGGTTTCGCCCTTGACGGGGCAGTGTCCCTGGCCCCGACCGGCACACTGGTCTGGGTGCGACCGGGGATCGCCCACATGTACTGGAATGCCGGAAACGGGACCGCCCGCTACCTGATCATCGCGCCGACCCGCGTCTTCGCCCTGATCGACCAGATCCACACGACCAGCGGTGATCGCGACGCACTGCGCAAGCTCTTCGCCGCTCACGCCTCGGAGCTTCTGGAACCTCCGAGTTGACGCAATCGTTAAGGGCGGATGAAACCGGTCGAGCGTAGCCCAATCCCGCGCTACCGGCTGGGCAGGTCGAGTATCCTTTGGACATAACACAAACGTCCGGAGGAGTCACCCGATGCGTCACGTCGGGGCTGCTGCCTGATCCAGATACCCACCCGGAGGATTCCTGACATGTCCCTGATCGCCCCTCGCCGCAAGACGCGCGTTCTCGACATCGGCGGGGTCAAGATCGGCGGCAATCACCCGATTGTCGTGCAGACCATGGCCACGGCCGACACCCGCAACCCCGCCGCGACGCTCGCCCAGATCCGCGACCTCGCCGAAGCCGGCGCCGAGATCGTCCGGATCGCCGTTCCGGACCGCAAGGCCGCCGCGGCCCTGCCCGACATCATCCCGTACTCGCCGGTCCCCCTGATCGCCGACATCCACTTCGAGCATACGCTCGCCCTCAAGGCCCTCGAGGCCGGCATCCACGGGCTGCGGCTCAACCCCGGCAACATTCGCAAGCCGGAAGATGTCCAGGAAGTCGTGCGGCTGGCGAAGGCGCGCCAGATCCCGATCCGGATCGGCGTCAACTTCGGCTCCTGCCCGCCGATGACGGAGGAGTTCGTCGACGAGATGGCCCAGAAGCAGTCCAGCCAGCTGGAGCTCCGGGCCGAGTGGCTGGTCCGGACGGCGCTCGGGCACATCCGGATCCTCGAGGATCTCGACTTCGGTCTGATCAAGGTCAGTCTCAAGGCGTTCGAGGTGCCGGTCCTGTTCGAAGCCTACCGGCGCTTCGCCGCGCTCGACAACGACTACCCGCTCCACCTCGGCGTGACCGAGGCCGGCACCCCGCGGGCCGGCAGCGTTCGCTCCGCCGTCGGAATCGGGACGCTGATCGCGCTCGGCATCGGCGACACGATCCGCGTCTCCCTGACGACCGACCCCAAGGAGGAGGTCTTCGTCGGCTTCGAAATCCTCAAGACGCTCGAGCTGCGAACCAAGGGCGCGACGATGATCGCTTGCCCAACCTGCGGCCGGGTCGAAGTCGATCTGTTCACTCTCGCGAACCAGGTCGATGAGTTCCTCGAATCGGTCAAGGAGCCGATCCGCGTCGCCGTGATGGGCTGCGTCGTGAACGGTCCGGGCGAGTCCAGGGACGCCGATGTCGGGCTGGCCGCCGGCAATTCCAAGGGTGTCATCTTCCGCAAGGGCCGGATCGTCCGAACCGTCGCCGAGGCCGACATGCTGGACGCGTTGAAGGACGAGATCCGCCAGGTGATCGCCGATCGCGAGGCCGGAGTCACCGACGAGGCTACCGATGTCATGGCCGGTCGCTACAAGCCGACCCTGACGCTGACCCCGGTCTAGCCCGATTCATCTTGACGTCGCAACCAGGCACCCCCGCCTCAGTCGAGCGGGGGTGTCTCAGCTTTTCAGCGCCATGCCGCCGTAACGATGCCGCCACGTCACGCCCGCCACGGTATGGCTCGTGAGGGCTGTTCTGACTTCGCTCAAAACCCGTCGGTGACGGTCAGTGGCGTGACCGGGATGCCGTCGTCCCAGTTGCCCAACGAGGTCTGATCGGGCCCGCCTCCGAGCGCGTAATCGCAGTCCTTGCCGTCGAAGGAGCAGGACATGAGCCCATCGAACAGCTTCCAGATACCCAGGTAGTCGAACGCATCGGGCTGGCCGGAGCCGATCGTCTCAGGCGTGTTGTGCTCGGCGACCAGTGGCGGCGAACCATGGGCGTCGCTCGTCAGGACGACGTGGTCGCGCTGGTCCTCCGGCAGTTGCTCAAGCGTCCGCCAGATCCGCCGGCTGGCTCCCTCGCCGACGACGTCGTCGACCTTGGCGTCGAACAGAAGCGCCAGGGTGTCGGGGGCCAGATCGCCGGTGAAATCCGACGGAATCTGCAGGACGGCGGCCAGCGAACCGCACTCCCCGCAGCCGCCCGGCATGAGCGTCATCAGCGCCGTCGGTACCGGCAGGTCCTCCTCGCTGGCCGTGAGCGCGTACTGGACGGCCAGCAGACCGCCCACCGAGTGGCCCGCCAGCGCGACCCGCGACAGGTCGAGCGCATCCGGCCAGGCAGTGGTGATATCGTCAACTGCCGATCGGATCGCGGTCCGGACGTTGGGCAGGTACCGATCGGTGCCCCCGATGAACTGGTCGCTGGACTGATAGATCGGATAGAGGACAATCGCGCCGCGCTGAACGATGTGGTCGAGCCAGGCGCCGTACGCGGCCGGATCGATCGCGGAAAAGCCGTGGAGGAAGATCACCAACGGGAGCCGCTCGTCGACCACGGCGTCCCCGTCGACATCGGTCGGGACGAGCAGCCAGTAGCCCGCGACACCGGCCGCGCGTTGTTCCGTCTGGACTCCAGGGTAGACAACGCCTGACCCACCCGGTCCGTCAGATGGCTGCTCGGGCTGAGTCGGGGCGGTGGCGGTCGCGGCGACGGCGGACTGGGACCAGCCGAGCATCATGAGTATGAGGAGGGCGGCTGTCAGGAATCGACCAGGCATGTGGGCTCCGGAGCGAGGCGGGTGGGGCGATGGACAGGACGTCCGGAGGATCGCGAGGAGCGCGGATCAGTCGACGTTGCCGACATGCGCACTCATTGCCGACCCGGTCCATGACGGATTGGCGAGAAACGCGCTGACGTGGCGACCGACTCCGGGAAGGTTCGCCATCGCAGATCGCAACTCGTCCATGGTGGCGAACGCATCGAGGGTGGGGAGCGGCTCGAGGCGGCGGGTTCCGAGACGCATCGCCCGAACATGACTGATCAGCTCGGCAGCGGAGCGGTCTCCGGCAATCACTGGCTGGTCGGCTTCCAGCAGGTGGACGACGTGGCGTTCGAGCAGCCCGAATGCATAGGCCGCGCCACGGCGGGACGCACCGACTACGATGTCGGCACTCGCCAGTGCTCCGAGCCCTGTCCCGACGACCCGTGAGCTCAGGAGCAGGACAGCGCCATCCACGAGGACGATGCGCTCGAACTCGCGCCCCTGATGCGATGCCAACGCGAACAGACTCATCAGGCGCGTTGGGATCGGGCCGACGGGAGCGGCGAATTCCAGACCGGCCGGCAGCACCTGTCGCAGGTGCGCCAACCGGGCCTGCGTCGGAGCCATGACGGCGATCGTGGCGCCATCGACTCTGACGCAGGCCGCGATCGCATCCCGCATCGTCGCCAGCAGGAGTTCGTCCAGCCGCTCTGGTCCAAGGTCACGAGCCAGCGCGGCCAGCTTTGGGTCGTCCGGCACACGAGAGATGACCACGACCGCCTGCCGCGGCGTGAGCCGGTACATGGTCCAACCTCTCTCGATTGTCGCTGGGAGTCGCTCCGTCGAGATCGGTGGAGGGAATTCCACCGCCCTGAACGTATCACGCTCCCGCCCATCCGACAATCATGCGGCGACGACTGTCGGCGGCTCGACCACACGAAAGATGGCGGACGATCGCCGTTCGAACGCGCGACAGTCGCCGTCGTCAGGCTGGCGCCCCCAGCTCGAAGACCGAACCGCTCCTGGGAGGCAGTTCCAGCCTGATGCCGTCCATCCCGGTCCGGGCGATCACGGGCTCGCCGACGGTGAATATCGTCCAGAACGTGGACCTGTCCGCGAGGATCCCGGTCGGCTCCAGATCGATGGTATCGTCGGCGTCGCCGGTGTTGGTCGCGATCAGGAGTCGCGCTTCGCCGGAGCGGCGGACGAAGACGTAACTCCCGTCGGTCGCGGCAACCGCGTCGTAGGCGCCTGTCCGTAGCGCCGGGTACGTCGTTCGGAGCGCGATGAGCGCCTTCGTCATCGCCAGCAGATCGTGGTTCCAGTTCTCCGGGTAGTTCCACGGGAATGACTTCCGGGCCCAGCGGTCGCCTGGCAGGGCGCCGTCGACGCCGATCTCGCTTCCGGCGTAGATCGACGGGGCGCCGGGGTAGGTGAACAGCAGCAGCGATGCCAGCTCCAACGATCGGACATCGCCTCCCATAACGCTCAGTGCGCGGGAGGTGTCGTGGCTGTCGAGGAGATTAAGTTGGGCCAGCTGGATCGGCCACGCATAGAGGTTGAGCAGTCGGTCGATCCGCTTTCGGTAATCGGTCCCGGAAATGCCGGGGTAAGGCTGATAGTCACGTCCGGCGACCGAAGCCTGATCGACGCGATGACGGCCAGCGTAGGCCAGCGCCGCACCGGTGAACTGGTAGTTCATCGTGGCATCGAACTGGTCGCCCTGAAGCCACTTGCGGGCGTCACCCCAGATCTCGCCGACGAGATACGCCTCGGGATTGATCGCCCGGACCCGATCGCGGAATTCGGCCCAGAAGCCGGGCGTCCGAATCTCGAACGGGACGTCGAGCCGCCAGCCGTCGATGCCCTTCCGGATCCAGTATTCGCCGATCCGCATGATGTACTCGCGGACCTGGGAGTCGTCCGTGTTGAAGGCCGGCAGGGCGTGCAGCCCGACCCAGGCGCGGTAGCCGGGCGGCTGGTTGTGGTCATAGGCATTGGCCGGATGTTCATGGAACTCGAACCAGTCCAGCCACGGCGAGGCGGCGCCGTTCTCGAGGATGTCGTTGAACTGGAAGAAGCCCCGACTGGCGTGATTGAAGACGCCGTCCAGGACGACCCGCAGACCGCGCTCGTGACAGGCCGCGAGGAGTCGGTCGAAGGCGTCGTTGCCGCCCAGGAGCGGGTCGACCTGATAGTAGTCGTGCGTATGATAGCGATGATTGGAGGCTGACTGGAAGATCGGATTGAAGTAGAGCGCCGTAATGCCGAGATCCTGCAGGTAGTCGAGATGCTCGATGACGCCGACGAGGTCGCCGCCCTTGTAGCCGAAGTCGGTCGGGTCGCTGTCCCACGGTTCGAGGTGGGTGGGTTTCTCCAGGGTCTCGCTCTTCGCGAAGCGGTCCGGGAAGATCTGGTAGAAGATAGCGTCGTGGACCCAGGCCGGCGTCTGAATGTCGGTGTCGGGCACTGTCATCGCGCTGTCTTTCTCCTGGATCGCGTATCGATCGGCCCGGTCTCGATCATGACCCCTCGTCGGCCGCCTCAGCGGCTGCTTCGGCTGGTTCCGCGTTGGCGATTATGTCGCCGTCCTTAAACAGGATCGTCTGCAATGCCGCCCGCCATGGGGGCAATCGCCGGCTCAGGAACTCCAAATCCATCGCGAAGTGCTTGAACTCCTCCTGCTGCGCTTCGTGCATGATCGCTCGCGCCTGGTCGTCCTTCTCGACGGCCATTCGTTGCTGATACCAGTTGATCGCTTCGGCTTCTTCGGTCAGGGAAGCGATCATGCGAGCGAAGGTCCGCGTCTCCTCCGGCAGTTCGTTGGCCGGTTCGTGGTACTGGTCGAAGCCCATGGTCTTCCTCCGGGTGATTGGTGACACCCTGAATGGGTCGTCACGGAGACGGTCGAACGCCGCGTACTCGCCAGCGAGCGGTGAACGGGACTGACAGACGGACTGGCGACGCCCAGCCAAGGAGCAGGCCGTTACCTTAACCCAGGCTGACGCAGCGTGCGCGATCGATGAGGGAAAAGCCGCTGGCAGCACCAACTGGTGGCACTATTGGATGGCGCCTCGTCGATGAGCCGCCTGGGGATGACGGATTCCCGACAGATCCATCGGTCGTCGAATGCCTCCCGCGGCTAGACTCATCCAGGCGTCGATCGACGCTTCCGAGAGGCGGGCCAATGAGCGAACGAGACTTTCCCGTCACCGCGGTTCTGGATTCCATCGAACCGGCGGTCGCGCCGTTTCCCAAAGCGTCCATGCACGAGCTGGCCGACGACGGGCTCCGGTCGCTCTTCCAGCAGGTCGTCGCCTGTCTGATCTCGGTCCGGACGTTCGAGGAGGTGACGATGCCGATCTGCCGCGAGCTCTTCGCGGTCGCGCCCGATGCCGCCGCGATGGTCGCGTTGGGCGAGGACGGCATCCTCAAGGTCATCCGGCGGAGCACATTCTCGGACCGAAAGGCCGGGCAAATCCTCACGATCGCCCGCCGAACGCTGGACGAGTTCGGCGGCGAGGTTCCCTGCGACGCCGGGATCGTCCGGAGCTTCAACGGGATCGGCATCAAATGCACCAACCTCGCGCTCGGGATCGCCTGTGGAACTCCGCTGGTCTGCGTCGACGTCCACGTCCACCGGATCGCCAACCGCTGGGGCTACGTCGCGACCCGGACGCCCGAGCAGACGACCGTCGCGCTGGACGCGGTCATGCCGGACGACCAGAAGGTCCGCATCAACCGGCTGCTCGTTCCCTTCGGCAAGCACGTCTGCACCGCCGCCCGCCCGCACTGCTCGACCTGCCCGGTCTTCGATCACTGCGCCCAGGTCGGCGTGACGACATCGCGCTGACGAGCAGGGCGACCTTTGACCGCTGCCCATGGTCACCGCAAACCGTCTCACGGCTTCAGTGCGACATCGACGAGGTAGAGCGCATGATCGCTCGTCTGCCGGAGGTCATCGCTTCGCATGATTACGCTGACTCGCGATGATCCCAGCCGTTCTGATGAGACCGCGACGTGATCGACCGAGCAGGCTCCACATCACCCAACGTCGAGAGTCGCCAGCATCCCCTGCAGGTAGCCGACAGCGTGGGCGCGGCCGCGGTGGCAGTAGGGGGAGTCGTCAGTCATTCGCGGGACATGGTCGTCGATCAGGAAGCCGTCGAAGCCGGCGTCCCGGAGCAGCCGGAGTGTGGCGAGGGCGTCGAAGTTGCCCTCTCCGATGAAGCACTCCTGAAAGCTGGGCACGGTTCCCTGGACGTCGCGAAAGTGAACGTAGGCGATCCGGCCCTTCGGCCCGAAGTGCCGGATCATCGCCTCGACGTTGGCCGCGCCGCCGGGCATCTCGGAGCAGCAGCCCAGGCAGAGGTCGAGGGCGAACGCTGGGCTGTCGGTCAGCGCGTCGGCCCGGAGGAAGTCGTCGACCGTGCTGAAGATCCGGGCGACGCCGCCGAGCATCGGGACCGGCGGGTCGTCGGGGTGAAGGGCGAGCCGGACGCCGCTCTCCTCGGCGACGGGCAAGACCGCCTCGATGAAATAGCGGAAGTTGGCCCAGAGCTCGTCCGGACCGATCAGCTCTTCGTCCTGAGAGAACGGCATCCCCGCGAACGGTGGCATGAACGCCTCGATCCCGCCGGCCGGGGCGGCGTCGACCAGCGCGAGGTCGAACGCAGTGCAGCTTGCCCCGCCGCGTCCGCGGCTGTCCCGCCGGGTCCGCCAGACCGAGTTCGGCATCCAGTGGAAACCGAGGACCGGGACGCCAGCCCGGCCAACGCCGCGAATGATGTGCTGGTAGTTCTCGATCTGCTGGTCACGGCGTGAGCCGCCCATCATGGCGTCGATGTAGAACTGGATCGGAACGTTCTCGATCGCTTCCAGGACGCAGCCATGTGACCGGGCGGAACCCGCGAGCCGGGCGATGTCGTCCCACTCCCAGCGGGCATCGCCTGGAAGCTGGGGCGTGTTGACCTGCACGCTGGTCACGCCAAGCTGCCTGGCGAACGTGAGGAAGTCGTCGGTCAGGAGGCTGGTCTGGCCGAGACCGATCCGCATTTTGGCGGTGGCTGTTCCGGTACCGGACCGGTGGGTGGGCAGGGTGACGCTGTCGGTGGACATTCATGGGGCTCCTCGTCGAAATCGTGGGCTCGCCGTCGAGCGACGGTATCTCGATTTGGCATCCTAGCGCGGTTTCGCCGGCCGTGGGAATCGCTCGGCCCGAGGTGATTCGTTCACCTTCGTGAGACGTATTGACGGCCCCGGCCAGTCGCCGTAGGCTACCTGGACGCGATTCGCCACGCCATGAGGCGTGGGCCAGAGCCAGACGAATTGGCTAAACAGAAGAGGAGCACCACGATGGTGCCAGGACACGATCTGACCCGGCGGGCGGTGGTCAAGGGCGCGGTCGTCGGCGTGACCAGCTTCGCCGGGGCCGGGGGTATCGCCGGGATGGTCGCGGCACGAAAGGCGCCGGCCGTCATCCAGGGCGGCGGAACGTTCACCTATTGGGGCGGGCTGATCTTCTCGGACGCTGCCAACTCGTTGCTCCAGTCGACGATCGAGGAGTGGTGCCGGACCAACGGGCTCGAGCCCGACGTGGTGATGATCAACCAGAACGAGACGGTCCAGCGAGTCAGCGCCGCCGTCGAGGCCGGCACGATGCCGGACTGTCTCGACCTCGGGCTCGATCTTGCGCTACAGCTCACGTCGTCCCAGCAGATCGTCGCCGTCGACGACCTCTACGAGACGATCGGGGCCGCCCACGGAGGCTGGTACGAGTCGGTCGCGAATGCGACGGCGCCGGAGCGGTTCGGTGGGAGCCGGGTCGGGATCCCGTTCGGCGCCTCCGGAAACATCCTCTTCCGCCGGACCGACGTCCTCTCCGAGGCCGGTCTGACGACGGCACCGGCGACGTGGCAGGAGGTTGCCGACCAGGCCCGCGCCGCCCAGCAGCCGCCGGCGATCTTCGGCCTCGGCTTCTCCCTGGCCAATGTCGGCGACGGCAACGTGATGATCTCGGTCATGCAGTCCTATGGAGGGCGGATCGCCGACGATGCGGGCAAGGTCGTCATGGTGCGCTCGGCGGAGACGCGCGCCTTCCTTGAATGGGTCCAGGCCGCGGCCACCGACGGCATCTTCTCGCCGGGCAACACGACCTGGGACGGTGCTGGCGACAACGCCGCCTACCAGGCCGGGCAGGCCGTCTTCATCATGAACACCGGCAGCGTTCACATCAACCTCCTCGACGCCGACCCGGAGCTGGACCAGGCGACCGGATACTCGCCGCTCCCGTCCGGACCGGTGGGGCTCGTCTCGCCGCTCAACCCCAACATCCGGTCGATTACGACGACCTCATCCAACCCGGACGCGGCGAGGGCACTGCTCGAGTACCTGGCGATGCCGGCCTTCTCGGAGCAGTACTACAACTCGGCGATCTACGGGCCGGTCCTGCAGGGCGAGAAGGACTTCGCGATCTTCTCGACCGAAGTCCACGGCGCCCTCAAGGGACTGGTCGAGAACGGGACCGCTCCGGCCGCCCCGGACACCTTCAACGGCGCCTACGCCGAGACCAGCACGACCTTCGCGATCCCACGGATGATCCAGCGGATGGTCGTCGACGGGATGTCGATCGACGACACGATGGCGCAGGCCCAGAGCGACATCGAGGCCATCTACGCCAAGTACCCATAGCCGCCGGAGCCGGGGAACGGTCGCTGGGGGGCCCGCTGACCGTTCTCCCAGGCTAGCCGCTGGCCGCGCGCTGGCCTCGTTACCCCTCCCAGATGGCCCGATCGATTCGGTCCAGCGCCTGACCCGTCGCGCCACGTCCGAAGCGTTCATGCCGGATGGTTAGCGGGGAGACTCAGGTCAGTCAGGAAGCCCATGGCCGCCATCGGCACCGCGTCACGACCACCGCAGTCCCGGCCGTTCATGACGTTCGCCCGGCGGAACGCCCTCTGGGGCTACCTGCTGATCGCGCCGGTCATCCTGATCCTGCTCGCCCTGATCGCCTACCAGCTGGGCTTCGCGGTCTGGATCGCCTTCACCGATCGCGTCGTCGGCGTTCCTGGCGAGTGGGTCGGGCTGCGCAACTTCCGCTCCCTCGTCGACTGGTCCAGCTTCACCCGGGCGGTGACGAATACGATCACCATCGTCATCGTCACCGGGATCGCCAAGCTGATCCTTGGGCTCGGGCTGGCCCTGATCGTCAATGAGCGGATCCGCGGTCGGGGCTTCTTCCGGGCGGTTCTGCTCCTGCCCTGGGCGATGCCGGCCTTCGTCGTCTTTCTGACCTGGCGCGTTCTGTTCCAGCCACTGGGCGGTGGTCTGAACCTCCTCATCACCGACCTCGGCCTGATGCCGCTCTTCGAGTGGGTCGGGATCGCCCAGACCGGCTACATCGACTGGCTCGGCGAGCGGGCCCTCGCGCTGCCTTCGGTGATCGTCGCGACGATCTGGCGTGGATTCCCGTTCTGGTTCATCGTCCTGCTGGCCGCGCTGCAGGGCATCCCCGGCGACCTCTACGAGGCGGCGAAGCTGGACGGCGCCAGCCGCATCCGGCGCTTCCTCGACGTGACGCTGCCCAGCATCCGCAGCGCGATCTTCATCGTGGCGCTGATGTCGTCGATCTGGACCGCCAACTCGTTCGAGAACATCTGGATCCTGACGCAGGGCGGACCTTCCGACGCGACGATGATCCTGCCGGTGCTGTCGTACTTCGGGCTCCAGAACCAGCGGCTCGGCGAGGCCGCCGCCGTCTCGGTCGCGATCCTGCCGGCGCTGCTGCTGATGGTGATCGTCACAACGAGGCTGATCGAGGATGACGAATGAATCGAGAGCGACATAATGCGCCGTCGGTCATTGGGGAGAGGCGAGTGGGGGTCGACGATGGTCGCTGACGCCCGGCCGGCCCGCTCCGCGCCCGGTCGAACGCTGGAAGAGTTGCGCGAAGCCCACCGGCAGCGGGCTCGTTGGCGGCGCTCGGGGGTGATGGCGACGGTCGGGATGTACGTGGGCATCACGGTGATGGCGCCGATCGTCCTGTTCCCGATCTACTGGATGGTCTCGATGTCGTTCAAGACGCCGCGGGAGATCAACCGTGTCCCGGCGCTGTGGCCGCAGACCGTGACGATGGAGAACTACCGGGACCTGATCGTCGAGCGCGACTTCCTGACCGCGATCCGCAACAGCGCGATCGTCGCGACCAGCGTCACCGTGGTCGCCCTCGTGATCGCCTCGCTGGCCGCCTACAGCCAGGTCCGGTTCCGGTACCGGTTCCGCGGATTCCTTGGCCGCCTGATCCTGTTCGGCTACCTGATGCCAAGCTCGCTGCTCTTCATCCCGCTGGCGATCATCGTCGCGAAGCTGAGCCTTGGAAACTCGCTCCACGGACTGGTCATCATCTACATGACCTTCGCCCTGCCGGTCGCGACCTGGATGCTGACCAACTTCTTCAAGAGCGTCCCGCGCGACCTCGAGGAGCAGGCGATGGTCGATGGCGACACTCGGATCGGCGCCTTCATCCACATCGTCCTGCCGCTCTCGGTCCCCGGTCTGGCCGCAGTCAGCATCTTCACCTTTACCGGCGCCTGGAACGAGCTCCTCTTCGCCCTGATCTTCATCAGCAGCGAGGACCTCCGGACCGTCTCCCTGGCGCTCCAGTACCTGATTACCGGCGATGTCTACCGCTGGGGCCCGATCATGGCCGGCGCGACGCTGGCCTCGCTCCCGGTCGTCCTGCTGTACTTCGTCGCCCAGCGCTTCATCGTCCAGGGCGGTCTGGCCGGGTCAGTCAAGGGCTGAGCGGCCTGGCTGCACAGCGCAGACGTCCGATCGGGCCCTGGTCCCGGGAACCGGTCCGCACGGGTCCGTTATGCTTGAGCGATGACTGAGATTCCTCGCCATCGGCAGGCCCGCTGCCTGAGTCGCGCCGCCAGTGACTGAGCCAACCGACGTATCGATTCAGCGCCCGTTAGTGCTGGCGTCCAGTTCCCCCCGCCGCCGCGTCCTGCTCGGTCGGCTGGGCGTCCCGTTCACCGTGCGCATCAGCGATCTCGACGAGGCGATGACCGCTCCCGTGGCCGCCGCCGCGTACGTGGAGTCACTGGCCCGGCAGAAGGCGGAGATCGTTGCCTGGGAAGCCGCGCCGGAGGACGGAAGCGGGAAGGAGTCGGACGCCGATCGGGGCCCGCCCAATCCGCTCGTCGTCGGCGCCGACACGGTCGTGAGCCTGGACGGCGAGATCCTCGGCAAGCCAGCCGACACCGACGCGGCCACGTCGATGCTGAAGCGGCTACGGGACCGAGATCACGAGGTCCTGACGGCGGTTGCGCTCGTTGACACCGCGACGCGGACGACCGTGAGTCGCGTCGTCACGACGGTCGTCCACATGCATCCGTTCAGCGACGAAGCGCTCGCGGCCTACGTCGCGACTGGCGAGCCGCTCGACAAGGCCGGTGGCTACGGGATTCAGCGAGGCACGCGAGAGATCGTGGCGGGCTTCACCGGCTGCTACACCAACGTCGTTGGCTTTCCGCTCTGCGAGGTCGCCGCGCTGCTCGAGGACGCCGGTCTCGTGCTTCCCGCATCCCCGCCGTACTGCCACCTGCCCAATGGTGAGCCGTGCCCTCATGAAATCGCGATGACCATGCGATGATCCCGCGTGGTGGCTGCTTATCACAGGTACCATGCTTCGCATCGTTTGACATAACGCAGCCAGCAAGGACGTGAGACATGGCCGACGCGATCGCGATCCTGTTCGACTCCGACGACGAGGCGACGCTCTGCCTCCGGAACCTGCGCGAGATCGAGAAGGCCGGGCAGATTTCGTTCAGCGACACGGCCGTGATCGCCCGGGACGCCGAGGGCAGGCTGCATGTCAAGAACGAGCTCGACAGCTCGACCGAGACCGGCATGACGATCGGCGCGGTCGTCGGCGCGCTGTTCGGCCCGCTCGGCCTGATCGCCGGGCTTGTTGGCGGTGCCGCGGTCGGCTCCAGTACCGGCAATGGCGTCGACGACAGCTTCGTCGACGAGGTCGAGAAGCAGCTCGAACCCGACAAGTCGGCGCTTTTCCTCGCCATCAAGGAGGCCAACGCCGACGCGCTGGTCGGGGCGCTCAACCCCTTCCATGGCCGGGTGATCCGCTCGACACTCACACCGGACGCGGAAGAGGTACTCAACCTGGCGATGCGATAACCACGAAACGACCGCCGGACGTCTCGCCGGTGGGTGCGCCGATCTCCATTCATGGTCCGGAATCCCGTTCCCCCGACGGGCGAACTTAACTGGCCGAGAGCTGGTGGAGAACGGTCGGTCGCCGGTGGTGCCATACCGTGGCCGCCTCGTACGCCGCGCCGATCCGGCAGGCCGTCAGTTCGTGGCCCGGAGCGGTCGCGATCTGGAGGCCGATCGGTAATCCTTGCCGGTCGAAGCCGCAGGGCAGGCAGAGGACGGGCTGGCCGGTGGCGTTGAACGGCTGGTTGAGCCGCAGGTAGGCGTTGCCGACGGGCTCGAGGACGCCGTCCGCGTACCGCACGTTGGGATCATCGACCCGGGCTGCTGTCCCGGCGGTCGAGGGAGCCAGCAAAGCCGTCAGCCCCTCCCGGACGAACGTATCCGCCATGCTCGAACGGGCGAGGTTCCGCGCCTGCAGTGCCCGGATGTAGTCGCCCGATGCAATGCGCTGCGAGGCGATCAGCCGGTCCTTGAGTTCCGCGCCGTAGCCATTGGGATCGGTGGCGACGCCGGCGGCGTGGATCGCGGCCGACTCGACCCGGTTGATCACCGTCGCCGCGGCCCGGGCAATGTCGGCGTCGGCCCAGGCGACCTCGACCACCTCGGCGCCGAGCGACCGCAGCGTCTCGAGCGAGGAGTCGAAGGCCGCCCGGACATCGTCGGTCAGTCGGTCGAGGAAGAAGGGCGCCGAGATGCCGATCCGCTGCCCGGTCAGGGGCCGGTTGGCGTCGGCACCGGCCAGCAGGGCGATCCAGCCGACCCGGTCGTCCTCCCGCGCCACGAGGGCCGGGTCGCGCATGAGCAGGAACATCAGCGCGGCGTCGCGGACCGTGCGGGCGATCGGTCCGACGGTATCCAGCGACCAGGACAATGGGTAGACGCCCTGCGTAGAGACGCTGCCAAGCGTCGGCTTCAGCCCGACCACCCCGCAGATCGACGCCGGAATCCGGATGCTGCCGCCGGTATCGCTTCCAAACGCGAGCGCCGCCGCTCCGACCGAGACCGCCGCGCCCGAGCCGCCGCTGCTGCCGCCGGGAATCCGGTCGGGGTCCCACGGGTTCCGGGCTGGGTTGCTGACGACACCGGCGGCGAACTCCTGGGTGACCGTCTTGCTGATCAGCAGGGCGCCGGCGGTCCGGAGGCGCTCGACGGCGACGGCATCGTCCTGGGCCGGCTCGACGCCGTCCCGCGATGCCGAGTTGCAGAGGGTTGGGACGCCCCGAACATCGAAGATGTCCTTGACCGCCACGGTCAGCCCGACCAGCGGCAGATCGTCGGCGCCGATCGAGAACGGCTCGACGTCGAGCTGACGGACGTGAGCGTGGAGGAGCGGTTCGGTCTCGGCGATCCGACGGCGGGTCGCCTCGTGGTATTCCGTCTTGCCCCAGCGCTCGGAGCGCAACGCCGCGGCGATCTCGATCGCCGGCGCGAGGAGCGGGTCTGGGTAGGCCGAGAGATCGTCGTTGAGGATGTCGATCGCGGTCTCGACGATCTCGGCACCATCGAGGTCGCCGCGCGGCCCGGCGGGTGCGAACCACGTCGGGCTCATCGACGAGCCGGGATCAATGGCCGAATCGGTCCGCTCGCGGATCAGGGCGCTGAGCTCTCCAATGTCCGTAACCAGGACGCTGCTTGCCATCGTGTCGATTCCCTCGTGCCGGTGTGTCTGGGCGGGAAGTCAGGTGGACGTCGGCTACTCGGCCGGGATGCGTGGCGTCGTTGCGAAGGCGAGGATCAGGCGGATAATCCCAACCAGATCTCGGACATCGACCGTCTCGATCGGCGAGTGGGTGTAACGGGTCGGGTAGGCCAGCAGGGCCGTCTCGACGCCGCGCCGGATCAGCTCGGCGCCGTCGCTGCTGAAGTTCTGGAAGATCGCGTGCTGGACCGGTGCGCCGACCGCATCACCGGCGGCGGCGAGGTCGCGGATCAGCGCGCGGGTGTAGTGGACCGAGCTGTCGGAATGGACCAGGATCGGGCCGTGACCGAGCCGCGAGGGAAAGTCACGCGTGTCGGGACCAGGGATGTCGCCGATCAGACCGACGTCGAGATTGATCGCGGCATCGAACGGCTGCGAATCCACGACGCTGCTCGCGCCGATGAGCCCGTTCTCCTCCTGAACGGTCGAGGCCAGCCAGACCTCGTGGGCCAGGTCATCCCGCCCGGAGAGGAGCTCTCCCACAACGGTGGCAATCGCGAGGGCGGCGCGATCGTCCATTGCCTTGCCGACGAGCAGGTGGTCGCCGAGCCGGGACATTCGCGGGTTCCAGATGACGCGGCAGCCGGCGTGAATGCCGAGGGACCGGACCTCCTCGGCGCTGGTCGCTCCGATTTCGATGAACAGGTCGTTCCACTCCAGCGCGCCGGCGTTGCTCAGCTGGCCGCCGACGACGTGGCCGCTGGCCGTCGCGATGAAGCCGGGGATCGTCCCGTGGTCGGTCAGAACGAGGCAGGGCTGATTGGCCGGATTGAACCAGCGCGGCGGACGGCCAATGGTGTCGCGGTAGAACGGCCAGACGTGGAGGTGGCCCGATTCGCTGACGCTCTTGACCATCAGGCAGATCTCGTCGGCATGGCCCATGACGACCAACCGCCGTCCCTGGCCACCGACTCGTGCCAGCACGTTGTTGACCGGCGTCACCTCGACGTGCTCGCTGAACGTCCGCCAGTGTGACCCGATCCAGGACTGGACCGTCTCCTCCTGGCCGGTCGGGCCGGGCAGTTCGCTCAGCGTCCGGACGAGCCCGACCAGATGGTCGCGGTCGACGGACGGAAGGTTCTCAAGGTCCTCGTGTCGCGTCACGCCTCGTCCCTCACGCGCCAGTCACCCGGCGGTCGATCGACTTACTCCGCTCTGGGCAGCATGGTAGAGCAACTCACGTCGTCATGGGGCGGTCACGAAGTCGCCGGGGCTCTATCAGCCTGGGTCGGGTCAGTCCGCCGGGTAGGCGGCCGGATTGAATCGCCGGGCAATGGCGCCTGTTGCCAGCGAGAGATCGAGGTCGCAGACCAGGAGCTGCTCCTGCCCGTAGGGAACATGGGAAACGAGGTTGCCGCCGGGGTCAATCAGGCTGGTCGCCGATTCCTGGAATCGCAGCGCGTAGTTGACGCTGGCGAAGTAGATCGTCGTCTCGATGCTGCGTATCAGCATTGCCTTCTCGTAGTACGGCGACGCCGGATCACCCCAGCGTTCGAGCGTCGGACCAGCGAGGTCACTCCCGGTCAACTGTGGGTGGAAGACGACACGGGCACCCCGAGCGGCCGCCCAGCGGACGCTCTCCGGGTAGCGCCACCCCTCATGGCAGATCGTGATGCCGAACGGGACGCCGTCGACCTCGAAGAGTTTGCGATCCGCGCCAGCGACATAATACGGAGCTTCCTCGACCGGGATCTGGTTCTTCGTCTGGTAGCCCTGGACCTCACCATCACGCGAGATGACGAAGGCGGCGTTGTGCAGTCCAAACGCCGTCTGCCATTCCATTCCGACGACGACGGCGACACGGTGCCGCGCCGCCGAAGCGCGAATCTGCTTCAGGGCCGCTTCCTGACAGCGCTGATCCTGCGGCGGGACGGGGAAATCCATCCCGCGCAGCCCGGGGATGTACGCCTCTGGGAAGCAGACGATGGCGACGCCCTTCAACGCGCCTTCGGCCAGCACGCGGTCCAGCGTTCGGAGCCGATCGTCGATGGACGGCGCATTCGGCACCGCCGCCAGGCCAATGCGCAAACAATCGCTCCCGGTGATCGTGTCCATGGTGACCACCTCGTGGTTCGTCGCCTGGGGTCCATGCTCCGCGGCTGATCCCGCATTCTCGCACCCGGATCAGACATTGGGCTACCAGACACGGTGGTCGCCGCTCCTCACATTGATAATATTGCGGGTAACGTAGCTTATCCGCATAGAGCCCTGGGCAGGACCATCCGGCGGATGCAACATTCGTCACGACTCCAATCGCTCAGCTACTCGGCCGATTTCTTGTCGAATGGATCGGCGATCCGGTCCTCATTTATGGCGGTCGCCTCGGGCTATCCGAACGCTGTCACGTCCTTCGTCTTCGATCAGGGTCACATCAAGATGGATCGGCGACCAACCGGACTCGGCAGTCTCAGATCTCGGACCGGTATGACATCGGCCAGGGCAACGTGCGTTGTCCGGCACCGGGTTGGCCGACCACTATCGCTGTTCCTGAGCCTGGTCCCTTCAGGGACGGCCTCAGGAACGGCGCAGAGCGTTGCGAAGACGACGTCCAGTTCCGAAAGCGATTGACCAGACAGCGTTTCTGACGTTCAGTGGAGAGCCTCCATCCCGGCGGCATGACCAGAATCGAAGCGCGTCACTATTTATGTCACGTATTGACCAGACTATCTGACCGCTGATGGATTCTTGGCTCGACCATGTTCCGGCGCCTGCGTTGGGGCGGCTACCGCTTCATCCAGGGGTCGAAGGCGTCGCGGAGCCCGTCTCCGAGGAAGTTGAAGGCCAGCACCGTCAACGAGAGCGCCAGCGCCGGGAAAACCAGCATGTACGGGTGGGCCCGCATGTTCGGGATCGCCTCGCTGATCATCAGCCCCCAGCTCGGCGTCGGCGGCGTGACGCCGAGTCCGAGGAAGCTTAGGCCGGCTTCGTAGAGGATCGCGCCGGGGATGCCGAGGGTCGTCGCGACTACGATCGTCGCCAGCGTATTCGGCAGGAGGTGGCGGAACATGATCTGGCTGTGCGTCGCGCCGATCCCGCGGGCGGCTTCGACGAACTCCTTTTCCTTGAGCGACATGGCGTTGGCCCGGACGATCCGGGCGACGGTCAGCCAGCTGATCAGGCCGAGGCCGATGTAGACGCCGACCAGCCCGCCGGTCCGGGCGTCGAGCGACGAGACCAGGCTGGCGAAGCCACTCGGATTGTTGTCGAGCGTCCCGCGCAGGAAGGTCATGATGATGATGACGAACAGCAGGGACGGCATCGCGTAGAGGACATCGACGAGGCGCATGATGACCGTATCGATCTTGCCGCCCGAGTAGCCCGCCAGCAGCCCGAGCGGGACGCCGAGCGCGATGATGACGATCTGGACGACGAAGCCGACCGTGAGCGAGATCCGGGCGCCAAAGACGAGTCGGACCATGATGTCGCGGCCGAGTTCGTCGGTCCCGGCCCAGTGGCTCCAGCTTGGCCCCTGGGTGACGGCATCGTAGTTCTGGTCGTTGTACTTCGTCGGCAGGATCTCGGGCAGCAGGACCGCCATGACGGCGATGGCAATGATGAAACCGGCCGAGACGACGGCCAGCCGGTTCCGGCTCAGCCGGGCGAAGGCACTCCGCCACGGCCCCTCGATCCGCCGGCCGATTTCGAGCCGGGACTGGGCCGCGATGTCCGGAGCGCGGACGGTTGAGACCGATGCCATGTTCCTGCTCCGTCCGATGGTCCGGCTACGACTGCGCCATGCGTGGGTCGAGGAGTGGATAGAGCAAATCGACGACGAGGTTCATCACCGCGATCACCGCCCCGAACAGCAGGACGGTCCCGAGGATGACCGGATAGTCTCGCTGCGAGATGCTCTCGACGAAATAGCGGCCCAGACCGGGGACCGAGTAGATCGTCTCGACGAAGAACGAGCCGGTAATGACGTCGGCGAGGATGACGCCGGAGACGGTCAGAACCGGCAGCAGCGCGTTCCGGACGGCGTGGCGGATCACGACCGACTGCTCTCGCAGACCCTTGGCCCGGGCGGTCCGGACGTAGTCGGCCGAGAGGACGTCGAGCATGCTGGCCCGCATGTACCGGGCGAGGACGGCCGCCGGGAACAGCGCGAGGGCGATCGCCGGGATGACCGCTTTCGTGCTGAGCAGCCCATCCCAGCCGCCGGTCGGGACGAGGTGGAGCTTGCTGGCCAGCAGCAGGATCAGCAGCGAACCGATCACGTAGGACGGGGTCGAGATCCCGATGATGGCGAGGAAGCTGGTCAGGTAGTCGAGGAGGGAGTTGTGCCTCAGCGCGCCGATCGTCCCGAGGGTGAGCCCGACGACGAGGGCCAGTGACATCGCCAGCAGACCGAGCTGGAGGGAGACCGGGAAAGTCGACGTGATGATGTCGGTCACCGAACGGGAGCGCTGGGCGAAGGACGGCCCGAAGTCGCCGTGGAGGACGTTCCAGAGGTAGTCGAGGTACTGCCGCCAGAGCGGCTTGTCGAGCCCATAGGCCTCGTTGAGACGCGCCAGCACGCGGGGATGGACCGGTTTCTCCCCCTGCGACCACGGGCTGCCGGGCGTGGCGTGAATCAGGAGGAACGTCAGGGTGTAGATCGCCAGCAGGGTCGGGATGAGCAGCAGCACCCGCCGGATGACGTAGGTCCCGCGATTCATGACACCTCGTGAGGGCGGGGCTGGCCTGATCGCCAGCCCCGTGGGCCGGAAGCGGCGGATGGCTCGACCGCCCGCCCCCGCCCGGCCTGAACCGCGTCGGGCTAGCTCGCGGAGATCTTGACCGTCCGGAGGTGCGGCACCGAGATGATCGGCTGGAACCAGAGGTCCTTGACGTAGGGCTTCAGCGCCCGGGTCGCCTTGCCGCGGTAGAGCGGGAAGATCGGCGCCTCCTCAATCATGATCGCCTCCGCCTGAGCGTACTGGCTGTCCCGCTCCGCGACGTTGGTGTTCGGCGCGGCGGTGGCGCAGAGGCTGTCGAACTCCGCATTGACCCAGTGGTTGCGGTAGTGGTCGGTCTGGCTGGTGAAGTTCTGGTTGAACCAGTTCGAGGCATCGGCGAAGTCCGACCCCCAGGTCCCGGAATAGACCCCGTAGGACTGAGTCTCACGGGATGCCCGCCAGTCGCTGTAGGCGGAGTCCTCCAGGGGCGCGAGGGTGACGGTGATGCCGAGGTTCTGCTGCCAGGTAGCCTGGAGATACTCGGCGACGGTCTTGTACCGGGCGGGGGTGCTGAGGTAGGTCAGCTCGATCGTGGCCGCGGCCGGGTCGATCCCGGCGCCGGCGAGGAGCGCCTGGGCCTCCTCGACGCTCTCCGTGACCCCGGCGTCCGGGTTGTTCCCCGGAATGTCCGGCGGCAGGATCGAGAACGCGGGCAGGTACTGATCGCGGAGGATCGTCCCGGCAAGGAGGTTGCGGTCGATCGACTTCGACAGCGCCTGTCGAAAGGCGATCTGATCGGTCGGGGAGGTGCTGGTATCGCAGACGATGAAGAACGTGTTGGACAGCGGGAACTCGACCAGCTCCGCCGCGAGCGCCGGGTCGGCGAGGATGCGGTCGAGGTCGGGGCCCTCGGGCTCGGCATAGTCCAGTTCGTCGGCCTCGTAGGCGACGTAGGCCTGAGTCGACTCGTCTTCGAAGATCCGGTACTCGGCCCGTGTCAGCGTCGGCCGCTCGCCGTAGTAGTTCGGGTTCGGCTCGAGCACGATCCGCTGGTCGTGGACCCACTCCGTCATCATGAACGGCCCGGACGAGACGATGTTCTCCGACTCGACCCACTCTGGTCCGACCGCGTCGATGACGTGGCGCGGGACAGCGGCGTAGGTCCAGGTCGTGGCAAGCAGCGGGAAGTACGGGGTCGCCCCTTCGAGCGTTACCTGAAGCGTGTAGTCGTCCAGCGCGGTCACGCCAAGCTCCGTAATCTCCATCTCGCCGGCGTCGATCGCTTCGGCGTTGAGGATCGGGTAGAGCGCCGCCGTGTACTCCGACAGGGTGTCGGGATCGAGGACGCGCTGCCAGCTGTAGACGAAGTCGTTGGCATTGAGGGGCGTCCCGTCCGACCACATCGCGCCCTGGCGGATGATGAAGGTGAACTGGGTGCTGTCCGCGTTGCTGGTGTAGCTCTCGGCCGCTCGCGGAACGACCTCGCCGGTCCGCATGTCGACGCCAACGAGCCCCTCGAAGATGTTGTAGAAGATGGTGAGCTCGTCGTCGCCGTAGCTGACGCCAGGGTCCATCGTCGTCGGCTCGCCGGTCGGCAAGCGCATCACCTGTTCGGCGGCGAGGTCACCGACGAAGGGCTCCGGGCTGGCCGGTGTTTCTCCTTCCGGTGTGGACTGGGCGACGGCGCGGCGCGGCGCACCGGCCAGTGTCGCGATCGCGCCCGTCGCCAGCAGGCCCCGCATGAGCTTCCGCCGGTCGACCTGGGCAGACGTCAGCTGACGTCCGGAGCGGGTGACGGACGATTCGAGCTGGTCTTCGTTCATTGCACACACCCTTGTCTGCTGCCTGAAGAGACGACCCGAACCGGATCGCCGACCATTGAAAACGGGATGTATCGATTAGCGACGACCGGGGCATGACCCAATCCGCCAGTCACATGCACCCCGCTGGAGGTATGGTCAAGGTAGGATGACGGTAGCACCGGTAGCGGGGCCGCGTCAATCCGGGCGCCACCGGGCACTGTCGCAATCGGGTCTTTTTCCGGCAAATGGGAGCACTCTGACCGAACCGACGGCAATCCGGTCCTGAACGGACCGGCTGAACGACATTGTTCTGGAACCAGCCCGCCGGGATCCTGACGGACAGGGGGAACGCGCTGGCAGGGGACTCGCTGCCGCATCCAGCATTCCATGGCCGGTCCCTCCAGGGCCTGTGCAGCCGCGGGTCTCCGCAATCGCTGTCTAGTCTGCCGAGGCGGGTTCGGGATCCTCTCGGCCAATCAGGAGGCGGTACTGAGCGTCGTGGAGGCGACGGTAGACGCCGCCGCGTTTGACGAGTTCGGCGTGCGGACCCTGCTCGCCGACGCCGTTCTCGTCGACAACGACGATCCGGTCGGCGTTCTGGATCGTGGCGAGGCGGTGGGCGATGACGAGCGTCGTCCGGCCCTCCGCCAGCTCGGTCAGCGATTGCTGGATCGCCCGCTCGGTCTCAGTATCCAGGGCCGAGGTGGCCTCATCCAGAATCAGGATCGGCGGGTTCTTGAGGAACATCCGGGCGATGGCGAGGCGCTGCTTCTGTCCGCCCGAGAGCTTGACGCCTCGCTCGCCGATGACGGTGTCGAGACCGTCGGTGAGGTTGGCGATTACCTGGTCGAGCTTCGCCCGGCGGGCCGCGTCGAGGATGGCCGCCTCGTCGGCGTCGAGTCGGCCGTAAGCGATGTTCTCCCGAATCGTCCCACCGAACAGGAAGACGTCCTGCTGGACGATACCGATCTCCCGCCGCAACGACGCCAGCGTCATCTCCCGGATGTCGATCCCGTCGATCGTGATCCGGCCGCCAGTCACCTCATAGAAGCGCGGCAACAGTGAGGAGATCGTCGTCTTTCCGGCGCCAGACGGCCCCACGAACGCGATCGTCTCGCTGGCGTGGATGACGAGGTCGATGTCGTTGAGGACAGGCCGGCCGGTGCTGTAGCGGAAGCTGACGCGCTCGTAGCGGATCTCGCCACGCAGGTCGCCGACCGCGATCGCATTCGGCGCGTCAACGATGTCCGGCTCGGTATCCATCAGCTCGCAATAGCGCCGGAAGCCGGCGATACCCTTGGGGTATTGCTCCAGGATGGCGTTGATCTTCTCGATCGGCCGGAAGAAGACGTTGACGAGAAGCAGAAAGCTGATGAACCCGCCGTTGGTCAGGCTGCCGTGGAAGATGAAGTAGGTCCCCGCGACCAGCACGACCAGCTGGGTGACGCGCATGCTCAAGTAGCTGAGCGTCATGGTCATCGTCATCAGACGGTAGGCGCGTTTCTTCGTCCCGCGGTAGTTTTCGTTGTCGGTCGCGAACAGGCCCCGCTCGTGATCTTCGTTGGCAAAAGCCTGGACGACGCGGATGCCGCCGACGTTCTCCTCGATCCGCGCGTTGAACGAGCCAACCCGGGCGAACAACTGACGAAAGTTCATCGTCATCTGACTGCCGAAGCGCATCGTGACGAAGAGGACGACCGGCACGATCAGGGCGGTGATCCAGGCCAGCTGGGGATGAATCGCAAACATCAGGACGAATGCGCCGACCAGTGTCATGATCGCGATGAACGTGTCCTCGGGCCCGTGGTGGGCAACTTCGCCGACTTCCTCCAGGTCCTTCGTCACCCGGCCGATGATGTGGCCCGTCTTCTGGTTGTCGAAGTAGCCGAACGACAGTTTCTGCAGATGATCGAACGCCCGGCTCCGCATGTCGGTCTCGATGTTGATTCCGAGGACGTGACCCCAGTACGTCACGATGACCATCAGACCGGCGTTGGCGATATAGACCGCCGCCAACCCGGCCGACGCGACTATGATGACCGTCCAGTCACCATCGGGCAGCAGCCGATCGATGAACAGACCGACCGCGACCGGGAAGCCGAGCTCGAGGAGACCCGAGATCACCGCGCAGATGAAGTCGAGCAGGAACAGACGCCGGTAGGGCCGGTAGTACGCGGCGAAGCGTCTGACAAGCGCTCGGGTTCCGGGCTCGCCGGTCTCGATGGAACTGGATACTGCGGTCATGGCGGCGCGACGGCTCCTTGAGCTGGGGACGGCGGACGTCTCGGGCAGGACGGGCGGGATGGTCGCGCCGGAGATCCGCGAGGGGCGGATGGCGCGCTGACCGGTGGGGCAGGCGCGTTCAGGGACGCACAATGCCGACCAGCAGGCTCGGACAGTGTATCGCGTCCTGAGCCGGCCGGGTCTGGATTGGGAAGACGCTTTCGTAGTCACCCCGGTCGATCGGGAATCGCCCGATCCGGCGTCATGGACACCGAGAAGACGATGCCGGATCACCCGCCTGATCCCGTACCATTGCGGCAGCAGTAAGGCGATCGACGGTAACCACCATGGAGCCGTTGCGATCGTGCATCAGACCCGCGATGCCACTGACTTCAGGGACAGCAGGACGGAGCACCATGACAACCACCGATCGACCCGTCGTCACGACGCCGTCCCTGCCCGGCGCCCTGAGGCGGGACCTGCCGGACAACCTCGACACCCTGCGCGAGATCGAGCGCCGGATCCTCTGGCTGTCGACGCTGATGATCCACCACGCCAATAACGTCCGGCGGAATCCGGACAAGCCGACCAAGGTCGGCGGTCACCAGGCCTCGTCGGCCTCAGTCGTGACGATCCTGACGGCGCTCTACTTCCATCATCTCCGCGCCGGGGACCGGGTCTCGATCAAGCCGCACGCCTCGCCGGCCTACCATTCGATCCAGTACCTCCTCGGGCAGCTCGATCGGTCGTACCTGACGATGCTGCGCCAGTACGGCGGGCTTCAGTCCTACCCGTCCCGGACCAAGGACCCGGACCCCGTCGACTTCTCGACGGGATCGGTTGGGCTCGGCGCGGTCGCCCCGATCTTCGCCTCGATGGCGAGCGAGTACGCCGAGCGCCGCTTCGGCCACGTCTCCTCCGGCCGGTTCATCTCGCTGATCGGCGACGCCGAGCTGGACGAGGGCAACATCTGGGAGACGGTGATCGACGAGTCGGTCCAGCGGCTCGGGAATGTGATGCTGATCGTCGATCTCAACCGGCAGAGCCTCGACCGCGTCATCCCCGGGATCAAGGCCGAGCGGCTCAAGGGCCTGTTCGCCGCCGCCGGCTGGCACGTCCTCGAGGCCAAGTACGGCACCCGCCTTGGTGAGCTGATGGCCGGCACGCACGGCGACTCGCTTCGCCGCCGGATCGACCAGATGCCCAACGAGGAGTACCAGGCGCTCGTCCGGACGACCGACCCGACCTCGCTCCGCGAGCGGCTGGCGGGCAACCCGGCATCGCCGGACCACGAGGGCATTCTCGCCGCCGTCGCCGGCACCGCGGACGATGAGCTCCAGGCGACGATCGCCAACCTCGGCGGACACGATCTCGTCACGTTGCTCGAGCTGTTCCGCCAGGCCGACCACCTCACCGACGCGCCGGTGGTCCTGTTCGCTTACACCGTCAAGGGCTACGGATTACCGATGGCGGCCGACCCGCTCAATCACTCGCAGCTCCTGTCGGCGGCGCAGGTCGAGGAGCTCCGGCCCCGGCTCGGCGCGTCAGAGGAGGACCCGTGGGCCCTCTTCGACAGTGGGACGGAAGCCAGCAGACTCTGCTTGGCCCGTGGTGCCGAGCTGGCTCAGCCGGGCCGCAAGGCGTCCGTCCCGGTCGACGCCCTGCCGGACGACATCGAGAGCCGTCACCCCAAGCAGACCTCGACCCAGGAGGCGTTCGGCCGCGCCTTGCTCCGGGCCGGCGACCTGCCGGGAATCGGCGAACGGATCGTGACGATGTCGCCCGACGTCGCGACGTCAACCCACCTCTCCGGCTGGATCAACAAGGTCGGCGTCTTCGCGGCCGAGGAGACGACCCAGTACGAGGACAACCAGCAGCGAATGCTGCGCTGGCGCCCCTCCCCGACCGGGCAGCACATCGAGTTCGGCATCTCGGAGATGAACCTGTTCATGGCCCTGAGCCAGTTCGGTCTGGCCGAGGAGCTGATCGGCCAGCCGCTGATCCCGATCGGGACGGTCTACGACCCGTTCATCTGCCGTGGCCTCGACGCACTGATCTACGGGCTCTACATCAGGTCCCGGATGATCTTCGCCGGGACGCCGGCCGGGGTATCGCTCAGCCCGGAGGGTGGCGCCCACCAGAGCTCGGTCACGGCATCGCTCGGGATCGAGCTGCCCAACCTGCGCTTCTACGAGCCGGCCTTTGGTCGCGAGGTCGACTGGGTGCTGCTGGACGCGATCGGCCAGTGCCTCGACCTCGAGCACGGCCAGTCGACCTACTTGCGGCTCTCGACCAAGCCGATCGACCAGAGCCTCCTCAGCGAGCCACTGGCCCGTCTCGGCGAGACCGAGCTCCGCCGCCAGGTCCTGGCCGGCGGTTACCGGATCGTCGACCGCCACGTCGACACGCCGGACCTGGCCGGCGAGGACGCGGTCACGATCGCGGTCGGCGGGATCATGGTTCCGGAGGCGATCGCCGCCGCTCGCGTCCTCAAGGCCGAGGGCGTCGCGGTCAACGTCATCAACGTGACCAGCGCCGACCGCCTCTACCGCGCTGGCCGGACCGCCCGCGCCGCCCAGTTGACTGACGCCCGCGCCCGGCATGACCACGGCCACCTGGAGACGCTGTTCCCCGGCACCGACCGCCGCGCTCCGATCGTCACGGTTCAGGACGCCGCGTCGCACTCGCTCGCCTTCCTTGGCTCGGTCTGGGGAGCGCCGGTCGTCCCGCTCGGCGTCGACGAGTTCGGCCAGTCCGGCTCCCGCGGCGAGCTCTACGGCCAGGTCGGCATCGACGTCGACACCATCGTCAACGCCGGCCTGCTGGCCCTTGACCTTCGATAGTCAACCCCTCCCCCGGCCCCTCCCCATCTGCGGATGGAGAGGGGAGACGATGTGAACGTGCATGTAGGAGGCGACTTCGTCGTAGGGTCACGCCCTTGGGCTGACCCGCCGCCGCAGCGGCCATCGCCCCGCAGGGCGAGGTTCGGCGGGTTGGATTCATCGATGCAACGGTCCGGACTCGTTATATCCTGCAAGACGCATGGGATACAAGCGGACAACAGTCACCACGGTTGAACCCTGCGCATCTGTTCTCGCCCTGCGGGGCGATGGCGCCTGGGGGCGCCGGTCAGCCCAAGGGCATGACCTTACGTCGATAACGCGTAGTCATCCTCTCACCGTTCGGGCGACCGATATTGACGGTATCCTACAGAGAGAGCGACACGTCGAGGCGGGCCCCTGCCGCCCGCCACCGAGGAGGCCAGACAACTCTTATGTCCATGCGCGCACCATTCACCACCGAACTGTCCGTCGACTTCAGCCAACCGGACAACCGCGCGGCGATGCTGGCGGCGCTGAAGGACGTCGAGTCGCAGCTGGGTCAGCGCTACCCGCTCGTCATCGGCGGCGAGCGCCGGGAGAGCGGCCAGTGGATCCGCTCCGTCAACCCCGGCAACCCCGACCAGCTCATCGGTGAGGTCGCCAGGGCGACGGCGGCTGATGTCGAGGATGCCATTGCCGCCGGCGAGAAGGCGTTCGCGAGCTGGCGGAAGATGAGCGTCGAGGGCCGGGCCAGCGTCCTGTTCCGGATGGCCGGACTGCTGAGGCAGCGCAAGCTCACCCTGTCGGCCTGGCTGGTCTACGAGCTCGACAAGGCCTGGGACGAGGCCGAGGGCGAGGTCTCCGAGGCGATCGACTTCCTTGAGTGGTACGGGCGCCAGGCGCTCAGGCTGGACCAGCCGGTCGAACTCTCCCACCTGCCCAACGAGGTCACCGACTACCGGTACCTGCCGCTGGGCGTTGGCAGCGTGATCCCGCCCTGGAACTTCCCCTGCGCGATCCTGACCGGCATGACGATGGCGCCGGTCGCGGTCGGCAACACGGTCATCCTCAAGCCGGCCTCCAACACGCCGGTGATCGGCTACCGGATGTTCGAGATCATGGAAGAGGCCGGAGCTCCGGCCGGCGTGATCAACTTCGTCCCCGGCGACGGTGGCGAGATCGGCGACCTGATGGTCGAGCACGCGAAGATCCGCTTCATCGCCTTCACTGGCTCGAAGGCCGTCGGGGTCCGAATCTTCGAGAAGGCTGCGAAGGTCCAGCCCGGCCAGCGCTGGCTCAAGCGTGTCACGGCCGAACTCGGTGGCAAGGACGCGATCATCGTCGACGCCTCCGCCGACGTCGAGGCCGCGGTCGAGGGCATCGTCACCTCGGCCTGGGGTTTCCAGGGCCAGAAGTGCTCGGCCTGCTCGCGGGCGCTGGTCCACGCCGACGTCTACGACGCGGTCGTCGCCGGCGTCGTCGAGCGGACGCGTCAGCTGGTTACCGTCGGCTCCGGGGTCGGCGGTGACGCGACCGTCGGCGCGGTGGTCGACGCCAGTCAGTACGAGTCGATCCGGAAGTACATCGAGATCGGCGCCTCGGAGGGCCGGCTGGCCTACCAGGGCGAGGTTCCGGCCGGGCTCGAGGGCGGCTACTACATCCCGCCGACGATTTACGCCGACGTCCCCCGGACGGCCCGGATCGCCTGTGAGGAGATCTTCGGCCCGGTCCTGGCGATCGTGAAGGTCGAGAGCTTCGACGAGGCGCTGGACATCTTCAACGACAGTGAGTACGGCCTGACCGGCTCCGTCTACGCGACCGACCGCGCCCTGATGGAGCGCGCCCGTGACGAGGCCGAGGTCGGCAACCTCTATTTCAATCGAAAGTGCACCGGGGCGATGGTCGGCGTCCACCCCTTCGCCGGGATCAAGCTGAGCGGTACCAACTCCAAGGCCGGCGGTCCGGACTACCTTCACAATTATGTCTATGCCAAGGCGATCGGCGAGCGCGTCCAGTAGCGAGGAGCGGCGCCCCGCTGGACCGACGGGTCGGGGCGCCAGGCATGGCCACGGCGGTGGCGAGGTGGACCTCATGGCGACCAGCAACCCGTCTTCTCCGGCTCCCGTCCCGGCCGACCTGCTCGCGGCCGTCCAGCCGTCGCTCGGTGGGCCGGGCGACCGGCTCGCCCGGCGGCTCAACCCGGTCTTCCGCAAGGCGATCCTGCTCGCGACCCATAACCGGCCGATCTCGGCCTTCGTCCGGCGCTACGGGATGCGGCTCGGAGCAAAGAACTTCGTCGCCGGGACGACGCTCGACGAGGCGGTCGTCACCCTCCGTCGCCTCAACGGGCTCGGGCTGCGGACCAACACGACGATCCTCGGCGAGGCGATCCGGGACGCGGCGGCCGTCGACCGCGTCATCCAGAGCTACTTTGGCGTGCTGGACCGGATCGCGGCCGAGGGTCTGACGACCAACGTCGCCGTCAAGCTGACCCAGCTCGGGCTGGACCTGGACGAGGACGCCGCCTACCGCAACGTCGAGCGGGTCATCCAGCACGCCGCGACGCACGGCAACTTCGTCCGGATCGACATGGAAGAGTTCGGCCGGGTCGACGCGACTTTGCGGATCTACCAGCGCCTGCGCGCCGCCGGCCACGAGAACGTTGGGACTGTCCTCCAGTCGTATCTCTACCGAACCGGCGCTGACCTCGAGTCGCTTGTGCCGCTCGAACCGAACCTGCGGCTGGTCAAGGGCGCCTATCTGGAATCGCCCGAGGTCTCCTACCCGAAGCGGACCGAGATCGACGCCGCCTACCTACGCCTCGCCGAGCGGATGCTCGTGGTCGACAGCTTCACGGCGATCGCGACCCACGACGAGCGCCTGATCGACCACGTCATAGCCTATGCCGAAACGAACGCGATCCCGCGCGACCGGTTCGAGTTCCAGATGCTCTACGGGATCCGGCCCGCCCTACAGCAGGATCTGGTCAGGCGTGGGTTTCAGGTGCTGGTCGCGACGCCTTTCGGGCCGGACTGGTACTTCTTCTACATGCGGCGCCTGGCCGAGCGCCCTGCCAACGTCCTGAACTTTGCCCGGAGCCTGTTCCGGCCAAGCTAGCGGACGAGAGCGGGAGTGCCGATCGTAGCGGCGATCCCTTGTGGTCGCCCGCGCCGCTCGCTTCGCTGCAGGCGCCCTACCCCCTGCGGTCCCCTGCGTCCGGGTCGCATGCGTTTGGATTCCACCATACCAGCGGCGGAGCGCCGATATCGCCCTGTGGAGCGATGGCCCTTCGGGCCAGCGGACCACAAGGGATCGCCCCTACAGTAGCGCCACCGGCAATACATCGTTACGTCCGCCGCGTCCGAATGCCGCTCGGTGCAACCCCTTGGAGAGAATCACATGACAATGCAGCCACTCGTCGGCGTCTACAATATCCTCGCGACCCCGGTCTTCCCGGACGGCCAGCTCGACATCGACAGTCTCCGCCGGCTGATCGACGCGACGATCCGGATGGGGGTGACTGGGATCACGATCCTCGGCGTCGTCGGCGAGGCGCAGAAGCAGACCGACGCCCAGCGGACCGAGGTCCTGACCGTCGCGATGGAGGTCAACGCCGGCCGGGTGCCGATCATCGTCGGGACATCCCGCGACAGCACGCCGGCGACGGTCGCCGCCTCCCGTGAGGCGCTTGCCGCCGGGGCGGCTGGCCTGATGATCGCCCCACCGACGTTCCTGCAGCCCGGACCGGGCCTGACGGAGCACTACCGGGCGATCGGCGCGGCCGTCGACTTGCCGATCGTCCTGCAGGACTACCCGCTGGTCAACGGCGTCACGATGACACCCCGGGCGATGGCCGACCTCGCCAACGCCGTCCCGTCGATCGTGACGATCAAGCTGGAGGACGTCCCGACCCCGCAACGGACCGCCCAGACGCTGGGGATGATCGAGCGTGACGTCTCGGTCCTCGGTGGCTTGGGCGGTGTCTACCTGCTGGACGAACTCCGGCGGGGCAGCGCCGGCACGATGACCGGCTTCGCCTTCCCCGAGGTCCTCGTCGAGATCGTCTCGGCCTGGCGAGCCGGAGACCGTGAGTCCGCCGCCCAGACCTATTACCGCTATCTGCCCTTGCTCGTCTTCGAGGGGCAGCCGAAGCTCGGGCTGGCGATCCGCAAGGAGATCCTGCGCCGCCGGGGACTGATCGCCCACGCCGACGTGATCAAGCCCGGCCCGACGCTCGATGCTGGCACCGCCGAGGACCTGACCGAGACGATGGCCGCCCTGGATCTGGCCCGGTTCGAACTGGCGGCAGTCTGACGCCAGGACCAGGTCCAACCGAGACCAGACCAGACTCCAGGACGTTAAATGCAACGGTGGCAGCCTCCCGTTCGGGACCAGTGCCGACCGCTCGTGCAACCCCATCGAGTCATCGGACGCGGGGACAACAGAAAGCTCTACGGCGGTACAGGCAACTCACCGCCTTTCCAGCGGTGTCCCAAGAGTCAGTCCGCTCATCGCCGGACGCCGACGACTGTTGGCTGAGCGTATGCCGAAACGGCAGGCCGGGCGATCAACGCCCAGTCTGCCGTCCCGCCGTTGATACGACCCTGTGCTAGAAGACGCCCTGGACGATCTGGACGATCAGCCAGATGACGATGATGACGCCGATGATCGTGCCGATGATGATGCCTGCTCCGAAGCGCATGGGACGGTCCTTTCAATCTGACGGAGAGTGGGACGGAGCGGTTGGGCGAAGGGTAGCAGAAACCCGGCCAGCGTCCAGGTAGACCTCATGTGTCAACTGACGAGCTTGCGCTTGTTGGCGACGTAGTCGACCAGGACGTACTCGCCGAGCCGGTCCGGCGTGGCGGCGAAGACGCGGCCGCGGTTGATCTTCATCAGGTCGTCGATGAACTGGACCATGTAGAGCGACCGCTCCATCATGAACGTGTTGATCGTGATCCCGTCCCGCGTCGCCCGGACGACCTCGCGCAGGGTCTCGCGCAAGGTCCTGGGCTGGGGTGGATAATGGAACCGGACCTTGCCCGTCTCGTCGAAGTGCGCCGTCGGCTCGCCGTCGGTGATGACGATGATCTGCTTGTTGGCCCCCTTGTGCTTGGCGAGGAACTGCCGCGACAGCTGGAAGCCGTGCTGCATGTTCGTGCCGTAGTTGTGCTCGTTCCACTTCAGCGTCGGCAGGTCGGTCGCCTTGAGCTCCTCGGCCAGCGAGCTGAAGCCGATGATCGTCATCGCGTCGCGGGGGTACTGCGAGCGGATCAGCGAGTCGAGGGCGAGCGCGACCTTCTTGGCGGCATTGAAGCAGCCGTTGTAGAGCATCGACCGGCTCATATCGATCATCAGGACCGTCGCGGTCCGGGTCAGATACTCGGTCCGGTAGACCTCGAAGTCGTCGGGCCGGAGCCGGACCGGGCTGCCAGCGCCGTCCCGCTGGACCGCGTTCATCACCGTCTGGGGCAAATCGAGCATGAACGGGTCGCCGAACTCGTAGGGCTTGCTCTGGTCGACCCGCTCGCCGGTCGAGCCGTTGGCGCGCATCTCGTGCTGCCCGACCCGGTCGCGCTTGAGGTGGAGGAAGATGTCGGTCAGGGCCTTCTCGCCGATCTTGCGGACGCCCTGCGGCGTCAGCTCGAGGCCGCGCTGGCCCTCCTTGACGAAACCGGCGTCCTCCAGCACCTTCGCGAGCTGCCGGAGGTTCGCGACCTCCTGGGCGCCTTCCTCGCCGAGCAGTTCCCGGAGCCGGTCGTCGTCCAGCTTCGCCAGGTCCTGCCAGCTGTCGACATCCTGCAGCTCGCGCTCAAGCTCGTCGTACTCGTTCATCCGGCCCATCAACCGGGTCGCTTCGCTCAGGGTCAGCGACTCGTCGCCGGAGAAATCCATCGGCTGACGGGGAGCATCGGACCGCATCGACTGGCCGAGGTTCTGGGCCAGCCTCGCCATCTGGGCCCGGGTGTCCGGGTCCTGCAGGGCGGCCTGCATCATCCCGTCGAGCTGCTGACGCTGGTCGGGCGACATGTTCTGCATCAGCTGCTGCATGGCCTGCATCTGCTGACCCATGCGCTGCATCAACTGATCGAGGTTCTCGACGTCGTTGCCGAAGTAGTGCCCCCACTTGTGCCTGAACTGCTCGAAGTCGGTCGGCTCGCCGCGCTGGTTGGCCTCCAGCATCTCGTTGAGGTCGCCGAGCATCCGGTTGAGGTCGTCGACATCGTCCGACGACATGTTCTGGAGCGACTCCGACATGCCCTGGAAGGTCGAGTCCATCACCTGCTGCTGGAGCATCTGGAGCAACTCACGGAACTGGTCGTAGGCCTCCGGGACCATGAACTCGTAATCGCGCAGGGCCTGAATCGCGCCGGCCGGGTCAGCTGGCACCCGTTCAAGCTGCTGCTGCTTCCGGGCGGCCATCTGTTCCAGTAGCCGGTGCAGGTCGGCGTCGTAGGCACCGCCGGCCTCACCCCCCTGGCCGCTCTGTCCGCCCTGTCCGGATGACCTGGAGGAGGACGGCTGGCCCTCACCCGCCTGCTGGCTGGACGACGTTGAATCCATATCCTGGTCGGAGCTGCCTGACTCGCCGGATGAGTCGCTGGCTGGGGAGCCATCGGTCCTCTGGCCGTTCTGTCCTTCAGCGTCCGCGGCGTCGTCGCCCGGCTGCCCGGAATCGGACAGTTGACGGCGGCCGTCCTCGAGGCGGGACTCGATTCCGTCGCGCTCCGTCTCCATGACCTGACGGAGCCGCTCCCGAACCTCGTCGAGGACGGTGTCGAGGTCATAGCGCTGCATCTGCTCCTGGCGTTGCTGGCGAACCCGGTTCATGAGATCGCGCAGGCCAGGCATGTGCGAGCCGTCGGGACGCTCGAAGCCCCAACGGAACATTCGCTGCATGGCGAGGTCAAGGTCGCCGCTATTCATCAGATCGTCAGAGAGGGCGCTCATCACGTCATTCGGGTCGAGCGTCTCGAGCGACTGCGAGCCGTCCCAGCGGGAATAGCGGGCACCGGTGCGATGGAACGGCATGGTCACGTCCTCCTCCCGGACGGGCCGGGAGCCGCCGATGACCGTGAGGCGTGCTCACGGTGACCGGTGGATGGGTTGTCGGTGGGATCAATGCGGTCAGGACGCAATCAGCGGGTCGGGGTGGTCGAACGGCGGACAGGGACTGGGTCGGGCTTACCCGGCCCCTCGACCAACGAAGGGCCGGAGACGTCAGGCTCGTCGAGCTCGAAGGCCAGCATCTCGCTGGCAACCTCGAGGTCGATCAGGTCACCCTGATGGAGTTGCCCACGAAGCTCGTTCATCCGCCGGTTGAGGAGCGGCAGGTCATGCTCCTCGACCCGGCGCAGGGCTGGCCGGGCGGCGTCGATGTCGCGGGTGGCGAGGCGCTGGTAGCGAACGAGGATCGTGCCAGTCGGGCCCAGGTAGCGGTCCAGGAACGTACGAGCCATCGTCTCGTCCCCCTCGCCGTCGCCGAGGGCGGCGACGATCTGGTCGGCGGCGGCGAGGACTTCCAGAGCCTGGCGGCGGACATCCGGCGTCGGGATCTGCCGGGAAACCCGGCGGAGCCGGTCGATCTCCTCGCCGGCCAGGTCGGTCAGCTGGGCGACGGTCGCTGGTGAGGATTGTCCGGTGGCGGAATCGGTGGCCGCGCCACCGCTAAACGGCGCCTGGAGCCGTCCCTCGCCATAGCGGGCGGGGCGACCGCCCTGCTCGCGCGCGATGAGTTCCCGCGCCTTGCGCTCCTGCCAGTCCTTGTCCAGCCTTCGGCCGAACGTGGCAAAGGTCTGGAACAGGAGACCGATCCCCCAGCCCATCGCCGGCCAGATCGCCCAGAAGTAGCCACCCCAGGTGATCAGATTGATCAGGATGAGGACGCCGATGATGATGACGAAAGCGGAGAGATGGGTCCAAGAGCCCGCCAGTTCAGCAGCCCGCTTCTTCGCCCGATTGTACGAGTCATCTGACAGCTGCGGTTCCTGCATCATGGCCTACTTGCCTCCCTGACGGTTCGATGCGTCGGCGCCGAACCAGCGGACGGGCGCCTCGCGCTCTTCATCCGGACCAGTTCCGCTGAGCGATGGCGTCCCGTTGACCGGCTCATCCAGCTCGAAGGACAGCATTTCGCTGGCGACCTCGAGGTCGATCAGGTCACCCCGGTGCACCTGCTCGTAGAACTCGTCGTAGCGGCGCTGGAGCAGTGGCAGGTCGTGCGTCTCGACCCGGTCCAGGACCGGCCGGGCGCTCGTCAGGCCTCGGGAAACCAGGCGGGCGTAGCGCGTCAGGATCGTCGTCGCCGGGGCCAGGTAGCGGTCGTTGAAGGTGCGGGCGAGGACGGTGTCGCCCCGGTCCCGGAGCGAGCCAAGGATGCGGTCGGCGTCGTCGACGAGGTTCGCTACCAGGAGCCGGATCTCGCGATCGTTGATCCCGCCAAGCGTCCGGCGCATCCGGGCGGCCTGCTCCCGGCCCGTCGACAGGACCTCGGCCAGCTCCGGGTCGACGGCGACGTCCCGGGCCGGAGACCGGTGGCCGGGCGACGCGCCCTCCCCCCAGCGGATCGGCGACTCGTCAGGACTGGCCGGCCTGGGAGCCGACCGCTGAACGGACGACGAGCCGAACTCCCGCCTGAACCACGAGCCGACGTGGTTGCGGCCGAAGATGAACAGGAAGAACAGCAGGAAGAACGGGACGTTGAGGAATCGGATCGCGACCAGGAGGATGATCGCCGCGATCACGAGCCAGAACCACTTTGGGACGAAGCTCGCGCCGCCGCGCCCTGGTCGCGCGCCCGGTGGTCCGTATTCGCGATCGCCGTCCTCACCCCACATCGCCGCCGATTCCTCTCTCCGCTCCCGGTGACGGCAACCGCGCTAGCGGTGGTAGCGGACGCTGCCGCCGGCCGTGTCCCGAGGCGCCTTGTTGAGCCGCCGGTTGAGGTGCAGTCCCTCGAGGATGAACTCGACCGCCGAGGCGACCGCCGCCGGGTTGCCGCCAACGCTCAGCTTGTCGATCCCCTCGCGGACGCCGTCGAGATGGCTGACCTGATGGACATAGTCCATCGCTGGCATCATGTCGCTCGATTCGACGTTCAGACCGTTCTCGAACGCCTGGACCAATGGCTCGAATTGTCTCACCGAGAAGTAACGATTGAATGTCGAGACGATGGCGTTCTGGATGAGCCGGTCGACGACCTGCTCGTCCCGGACCTCCCCCATCGTCTCCAGCTCGATCTTGCCGGTCGTCGAGGCGAGGACCGCCGCGAGGTCGGAGATCCGTGGGGCCGCCTGGCGCTCGTCCAGCCGGATCGCCCGGCGGGTAGCGTTGGCGACGACGCTCTCGAAGTTGGCGATGCTCATTCGGACCGAAACGCCCGACCGCTGCGAGATGTCGCCGCTCTGCCGGGCCTGATGCGTGATCTCGGCGATCAGCTCGCGCATGAACGCGGGCGTCGTGACGGCCAGGCTGTCGTCGGTAAACCGGGCGGCCTCCTGCCCCATGATCTCGACCTCGAGGTCGATCGTCTCCGGGTAGTGGGTCCGGATCTGGCTGCCGTAGCGGTCCTTGAGCGGGGTGATGATCCGGCCGCGATTGGTGTAGTCCTCGGGGTTGGCCGAAGCGACCACCAGGATGTCGAGCGGTAGCTGAATCTTGTAGCCCCGGATCTGAACATCGCGCTCCTCCATGATGTTGAGGAGGCCGACCTGGATCCGCTCGGCGAGGTCCGGCAGCTCGTTCATGATGAAGACGCCGCGGTTGGTCCGGGGGATCAGGCCGTAGGAGATCGTCAGTTCGTCGGAGAGGTAACGGCCCTCGGCGACCTTGATCGGGTCGACCTCGCCGATCAGGTCGGCGATCGTCGTGTCGGGCGTGGCCAGCTTCTCGCCGTAGCGGCGGTCCCGCGGCAGCCAGTCGATCGGCGTCGCGTCGCCCTGCTCGGCGATCAGATCCTTCGCGAACCGGGAGACCGGCGCGAACGGGTCGTCGTTGATCTCGCTGCCGGCGACGATGGGGATGACCTCATCGAGCAGGTTGGTCAGGCTCCGGGCGATCCGGGTCTTGGCCTGACCTCGCTCACCGAGCAGGATGATGTCCTGTCCGGCGAGGATCGCGTTCTCGATCTGCGGGATGACGGTCTGGTCGTAGCCGACGACGCCGGGGAACAACCGGTCGCCGCGCCGGATCTTGGCGATCAGGTTGACTCGCATCTCCTGACGGAGGGTCTTGGGCTGGTAGCCGCTCTCGCGCAGGGCGCCGAAGGAGGTCGGACGGTCGGTCACCGCGGCTGTGCTGGCGGGGGCAGAATCGTGAGTGGGTTCCATGGTGAGCCTCTGTGCGCGCCGGAGCGCCGGGGAACTGAGCGGGTGGTGCCGCGGCAGGCGCCTGACCGAGCAACCGGCTGATGGCACTGCCATCGTGATGGACTGCGTGGCTGGCCATGGGACCGGCTGGGCGCCGTGGGTGATGGCCAGACCGGATGACTGCGACCAACGGACCGGTTGAACCGGGCCATGTCGTATTTTACAACCTGGAAGGGACGCCCGAATCGGAATCGACCTGCGCGGATGGTTAGGGTGTGCAGGTGAGGCCGGAGGAGGATGCGCCGAGGAGTGTCCCAATTTCCCCAACGCAGCCGAGACGTTCAAGGACGGCGGCGATCGCGTCGTCACGCAGCCCGTCTCGATCGAGCAGCGTCGACCGGACCAGACCGCCACTGCCAGTCACGCGGCTGGACCAGATATCCGTCAGGGCGAACCGCTCGGCAGCTCCGTCCCGGACCGGCCCAAGACGAAGCACGACATCGAATGCGGCCGTCGCGGCGAGCGGGAGACGGAGCGGGTAGCCAGTGAACAGACGGGCGACGTCCTCCATCGAGTCGGCGTGGGCGGTGGCGGCGAGCGCACATCCACGCGCTCGCCAGCCGAGGAATCGGCCGACGGGCGGTCCCCAGAGGTAGGTTGGCAGGTGGCCGCTGATCTCTTCGGCGACGAGGACCGCCCGATCCGGCCGGAACCGCGGGTCCGACTCCCAGCCGAAGGTCTCGAACGAGCCGCGCAGCCGGACCCGGCGATCCAGCTCGGGATAGAGCCTGAGCAGCGCCTCCAGCAGCGTCGTCTTCCCGGCGCGGGATCGATCCGCGATCACGAGCACGCTGGCGCGATGCCCAAGCAGCACCATAAGGAGGGCGGCGGCCTCACGCGTGACCACGCCCTCAGCGACGAGGGCCGGCAGTTGGCGATCGCCGCCGCGACGCTGTCCCGGTCCGAGCCAGGGGAGCGGTTGCTCGGCGATCCAGCCCCGGTGCCTGGATGGTTCGGGGTAGAGCGGGTCGGAGAACGGGCGACGGACCGGCGCGACGGCCAGACCGTCCTCGACCGGCCGGGCAATGACCCAACTATGACTGATCGCGGTCCTGACGCTGACCATCGTTCGGCTCCTGGTCGATTGGCACTTGGTCGGTTGGCTCCTGGTCGGTTGCGGGATCGGCGCGGACGGCTGGCTCGGTGTTGCCGGCGGTGTAGCTGGTATTCACATCCACCGGCGCCACCCCGAGGGTATTGAAATCGGCCGCCGGTGGCGTGGTCCCCACTTCGGTCGCGAAGCCAGACTTAACCGGGTCGCCCCGCTCGCTCTCGGCGGCCGGGCCGAACCCGCTTACGGCGGCCCCGTCGAAGTCCCCGGTGAAGCGGTTGGGGTCGGCGTCGCGCGGGGCGACGGGCTCGTCCGGGTGCTCAGTTGGGTCCTTGTCCCAGCCCTGCTCGAGTGCCTCGTCGCGGGTCAGCGTCAGCGTGATCCGGTCCGGCTTGACCGAGGCGACGGCACCGTTCGGGACGAAGTAGTCGGTCGGGAAGAACAGCCCCTTCTCGACGACGATGTAGTCCGGTCCAATCTCCATGATCGCGCCGAGCTTCTCGCCGTCCGAGCCGTAGACCGCCGCGCCGGGCTCGATGTCGATACCGCGTCCGGATGTCGTTTCCATATCTCTTCCTCCGATTGGGCGTTGCCCACGGATTCTACCGGGGAATGATGCCCGGCGATGGTCGCCATGGGTCCTTCCCGGCCCAGAGTGCACGGGAGATGCCAGCTCGTGATGTCGCCCGGTCCGCCGATGCGGCGTTACGCGCCGCACTCAATGTCGCTGGTGCTCGGTCAGTAATGAAGTCGGAAACAGGATGACCGGACGATGCCTCGACGAAGGTAGTGAAGCAGGTTGACCACTGGGCGCGATTCATGCGTACAACGTCTCAAGTCGTTCCCACCCCACCCCAGCACTGGTCAACCGGGAACGGAACCCAGCGGCCCCATCCTATCCACACCGGAAAGGTGACCTCGATGTCCACCACTCCCCGCGCCTACCGCCTCGAGTTCCACAGCGAAGGGCAGTCCGTCCTGCTCGAAACGACGGCTGATCCGACGATGGCCCGCGACATCCTGGCCCGGCACAGCGAAGCTCTCAAGGCCGCCTCGGCCGCGGGACGGCTCGTGCTGTTGGATGAGTCCAGTGGACAGGTGCTGGCCCGGAAGACGCTCAAGGGCCGCGCGGTACCGGCCCGATCATCGGCAATCGCGAGCTGACCGATCGTGACCGTTGCCCGGCAGCGTATCGTTCGGCAGCGCCGCCGCACCCCGTCGACTGGCTACCGAAAAAAGGTGAGCGTGGCACACCGTTTGCTACTTCGCCTTCATTGAGAACACGGCGTTCTCAACTCCACGTCACACCGGTCTGCTCGGGGACCTCCTCTCTTCATGGCCGGCCACGCCGGTCATGCACGCCGCAAAGCCACCCTGCTCCACCAGGTGAGCGGCCATCCCTCAGGAGCATCTCGATTTCCCCTTCACTCCCCTTCAGGGAATCCGGGCAGAACACGTAGGCGGGCAGCGTAACGGCTGCCCGCCTACTGCGCTTTTCGGCTGCCCGCCTGGGGAGAGGCCGGCCTTCCGCCAGTCATCCCCCGTTCACCGTCCGGCACGGCTCGATCCGGAAGTGCGCCCTACTCGGCCGGCGCTTCGTGATCAGCGGCCCGGCGCATCAGGTGCTCCGCGAGGAAGTCGGCCATCAGGCCGTAGCCCTGGATCCGGTTGTTCCGCTTGATGAGACCGTGGCCCTCGTCGTCGAAGATCGCCAGTTCGGCGACGCCGCCGTGCTCCCGGACCGCCGCGACGATCTGCTCGGTCTCGCCGAGGGGGACGCGGGGATCGTTGCGGCCGTGGATGACGAACAGCGGCGCCCGGATGTTGCCGACCCGGTGGATCGGCGAGAGCTCCCGCAGCAGCTCGGCCTGCGTGTCGGGGTCACCGTACTCGGCGGCCCGGAGTCGGCGGCGCCAGGGGCCGGTGTTCTCGAAGAAGCTGACGAAGTTGGCGATGCCGACGACGTCGACACCGACGGCCCAGCGCTCGGGTTGCGTCGTCAGGGCGGCCAGGACCATGAACCCGCCGTAGCTGACGCCGTAGATGCCGATCGCGCTGGGCACCACGGTCTCCTGACCGCGGAGCCAGTCGTGGGCGGCGCCGAGATCCTCGACCGAGTCGTAGCGGCGCTCGACGTCATCGAGGTGACTGTAACGCTTGCCGTAGCCCGTGCTGCCACGGACGTTGGTGGAGAGGACCGCGAAGCCGCGCGAGACGAGGAACTGGAGGACCGGCTGCCACGCCGCCCGGCGCTGACCCTCTGGCCCGCCGTGAACATCGACGACGACCGGAAACGGACCGTCGCCCTCCGGCACGAACCAGAAGGCTGGAACCACCAGGCCGTCGAAGGAGGTGAACCGGACGATTTCCGGGTCCACCATCGCGGCCGGGTCGAGGTCGCCGTAGACCGAGGCGACCGCCGGGCGCGCGGTGCCGTCAGCCTGGACCAACCAGACGGCACCGGGTGCGACCGGCGAGGTGATCGAGACCGCCAGCGCCTCACCCGACGGCGACCACGCCAGCTTCTCGATCGTGCCGCGCGGAAGCTCCTCGACAGCGAACTCGGTCCCGTCGACATGACGCAGGCGAAGCCGGGAGATGCCGTCTTCGTTGACGCTCCAGGCGATTGTGCCCGAGGCGGGGCTGACCTCCACGAGCTCGACGTCCCACTCCGGCTCGGCAAGGACCTCGAGCGTCTCGCCGGTCAGCGACAGGCGGACGAGGGCGGCGAACTCGCGGTCCCGGTTCGTCGCTACGAGGATCGACTCACCGTCCGCCGCGAAGGCCGCCGCCGCGATGCTGGCCTCACCGTCGTGAGCGGTGAGCAGGACCGGCTCATGGCCGTCCGGGTCGTGGAGATAGAGGTCGTGGTCGAGGTTGGTGGTGTTCTGTCGGATCAGGAGGCGCGCGCCGTCCGGGCTGTAGGCGACCGGGTAGAGGGCCGAGTCGCGGGCTAGCTGCAGGATCGGGATCGAGGCCGGATCGCCGAGACCGATCACCCGGACGTCGAAGAAGCGGTTGTCGCGCTCGTTGCTGGCGAAGGCGAACCGGTCACTTGCTGGCGCCATCGCCCCGAAGGAGTGGATCACGCCGGGATCGTCGGTCAGGGCAACCGGCTCTCCGGCTGCATCCGGGTCGCCACCGGGAATCGCCATCAACCAGAGCTGCTGATGCTCGTTTCCGCCGGCATCCATCCCGAAGACGATCGCCTGGCCGTCCGGCGTCGCGCTCAGGGCGGCGATCCGGTCCGGGACCTGGGTGAGTTGCCGGACGGCGAGGCCGTCCTCCTGGATACTGGTCGTGATCGGTTCGGTGACCCAGACCTGCGGTACCCCACTCCGGTCGCTGATGAAGGCGATCCGGTCCCCCGCCAGCCAGACCGGCGAGGTGGCGGTCGGGGCATCGAAGAATGGCGTCAGGTCGTCCAGCGCCTGCCCGGACGGCTGGCTGAGGGTGTTTTCGGAGGGGGTTGGCTGCATCAGGTCTCCTTGGCATCGGCGAGCGCGACGCTCGGGCGGTCGGACAACAATGCCATGGTACGGCAGCCGAAGGGGATCGTCGCCTACCGGGTTCCAGCCTGGATCGGCGGACCGGCCCGGAGTGGTCATGAGTTCCATGTGGACCTCCCCGTCGTCTGGCGCGAAGCGAAGGGCGACTGGCCCGAAGCCGTGACGGCGGTAGAGACGGACCGCTGAATCGTTCCGCGCGAGGACGCAGAGCAGGATGCGAAACAAGTGCGTCTCCCGCGGAACCGCGTTGACGATGGCATCGATCAGTGCATCCCCGACCCTCTTGCCACGGCCGCCCGGCGCCACCCATACGCCGACGACCAGCGCGGCGTCCGTCGGGAAGGGGTCGAACCCAATCGCGAAGCCGGCGGTCCCTACGGCCTCGCCATCCAGCCACGCCGCGAAGCGTGCCTGTCGGGCCAGTCGCTCGCGCCAGTCGAATTCGTTCATCCGCACGGCATCCTCGAGCCGGCTACCGAACGCAGCCGGAGACTCCGCCAGTGCGGCGAGGCGCAGGTCCCGCTCGATCGTCCAGTCGTCGGGTGAAAGACGGCGGACCGTGATCTCACGCCCGGTCATGGCTGACTCCCGTCACACGAGGACGCTCTCGTTGGGGACTGGCTCGTCGTATGGCTCGTCCAGAACGGCGATGTGGGGCAGGTGGCGATACTGCTGGCGCAGTTCCAGGCCGTAGCCGACGAGGTGCTCGATCGGGGCTGGCAGGCTGGCGTAGCGCAGCGGGACCGGGACGACCCGGGCTGACGCCCGGTCGAGCAGGGCGCAGACTTCGACGCCGACCGTCCCCCGGCGCCGGAGCCAGCCGGCGGCGAACGCCGTCGTCAGGCCGGTGCTGACCATCGGCGCGATCAGCGTCGCGGTCCGGCCCGACAGCGTCACGCCGGCCTGCCGAACGCCGCGGGTTCGGCCATTCCGGATATCGAAGGCCAGTCCGTCGATGTCCGGCACCGTCCGTGTGGCAGTCAGGCGGGCGGCGAGATCGACCGCGACCCGCTGTCCGCCCGCTCCGAGACCGATCAGTAATGGCTCCTCGCCGATCACCTCGTACCTCCGACCGATCTGCCACGCGAGCTCGTCCAGGCGACCGTTCACCAACTGGTCAGCATAGAGCAGCCGGCTGGCGACCGGCAGATCACCGTCGGACCGAGCCAGCGCGGCCCGTCCGCCCATCCCACCCCAGGCTGACAGCATCCGGTGGTAGTCGCGCCGGTAGAGCATGACGACGCGAAGATCGGGGTACGCCTCCCGGAAGCGGCGCAGCTTGCGGTGCTTCCGGGTGACGAGCGCCTGCCGCATCGAGGTGAGCTCGACGTAGGTCCGGAGGTCAGGCAGGTAGAAGTCGGGCGTGAAGCACTCGGCCAGCGCGCCGTCCGGCCGGCGGGAGATTAGGAAGGTCGTCGGCTCGTAGCGCCAGCGGATCCGAAAGCTGTCGAGCAGACCGGCGAAGTGGCGCTCGAACGGGTGGGCGAAGGCGGGTTCACGGGAGACGATCCCGCCGAAGGCCGGAAGGGCCAGCTGGCGCAGGGGCAGGCAGTCGGCACCCCTGGGTGCGCTGGCGGACCCTGTCCCAAGTCCCGGACCAATCTCGTAGCGAACGACACGCGTCACAGGCGCCGACCCCGATTCCATCGAACTTGCTCGCTGGACCGACGGTGGTCCGGCGACGGAGGTGGCGAAGATCGAAACGCCGAACCGGCCGGGGTGCCTCGTGGAGCGGGTGCCGCGAGTGTGTCACACGGTTCTGGACCGTGGCAACGGCCCCGTTGTCACCGGATCGGGCGCCGTCGGGGGGGATCAGGGCTCGGTCGCGCGAGCTGGCGCGTAGGTACGCGGAAAGGTCGGTGCCATACTGGCAGGGCGAGATGGCAGGGAACGCTTATCGACGGAGATCACCGGACGCCGGCCGGTGGGTCCCGGCCGGACATGGCCTGGTTCGGGGACAGCGCCGCGCGTCGCCGCCGGCCCCGATGGCGCATCCAGGACCGCGAAACGCAGTCACCCACGATCCCGACCAGTAGAGAGGCACGGCAATGGACCACTGGCCATCCCGGCGAAACCTGATCGGTCGCGACCAGGACGGGGCGCGGCCCCTCACGCCCGAGGAGGAGAGCCTGCCGGACGCGGAAGACGACTACGACGATACGCTGCCCGCCGATCTCTGGTTCCACTGGACACCGCGCCCGCTCCAGCCAGAGGAGGCCACGGCCTGAGCGCAAGCCACCGCCTGCCGATCGCCGGTCATACCGATGGCGGTCACGGGTATACTTTCTCCGTTTGAACGACACGCGGACCGGCTTCCGGTGCGTCTCTCGGGATTTCGGCCGGGATCGGCCACCCGGGTCGTCGTCGTGTCTCCACGGAGAGAGGATCTAATGGCGGACGCCGTCACCACGATGAATGCGGATAGCAGCAACCAGTACGACATTGTCCTGCTCGGCGGCGGCACCGGCGGCTACGTCGCCGCGATTCGCGCCAAGCAACTCGGCTTCAGCGTTGCCGTCGTCGAGGTCGAGAAGCTGGGCGGGACCTGCCTCCACCGCGGCTGCATCCCGACCAAGGCAATGCTCAAGTCGGCCGATGTCTTCGACACCGTCAAGCAGGCCAAGGCGTTCGGCATCACCACCACCGGCGATATCGAGTTCGTCTACGAGACGGCCCTGCAGCGCTCGATGAAGGTCGTCGACGGGCAGTACAAGGGCCTCCAGTACCTGTTCGACAAGAAGCACAAGATCCCGGTCTTCCACGCCCGCGGGACGATCCTCGGCCCTAATACCGTCGGCGTCGAGCCGGTCGACGGTAGCGCTCCGTTCCAGCTCCAGGCGACCAGCATCATCATCAACACCGGGTCGCGGCCCCGTCCGATCAAGGGCGTGCCCTACGACGGCGAGCGCGTGATCAACTCCGACCACGCCGTCGTGCTGCCGAACCTGCCGAAGAGCTTCATTATCCGGGGCGGCGGCGCGACCGGCGTCGAGTGGGCCTCGATCTACCACCGGTACGGGTCCAAGGTCACGCTCGTCGGCCGGATCGTTCCGCAGGAGGACCAGGAGGTCAGCGAGGCGCTGGCCAAGTCCTTCCAGCGCGCGAAGCTGGAGGTCATCAACGATGCCCGGCCGACCGCCGACGACTTCGACATCACGAAGTCCGGCGTGACGATGCGGACGAAGGACGCGAAGGGCAAGGAGAAGGTCACCCAGGCCGAGGTCCTGCTGGTCGCCGTCGGGCGGCAGGGCAACGTCGAGGAGATCGGGCTGGAAACGATCGGCATCACGAAGGACGGATCGGGCGAGTATATCCCTGTCAACCCGATGATGCAGACGAACGTTCCGAACATCTATGCCATCGGCGACATCACCGGGCAGCAGTTGCTGGCCCACACCGCGATGCACATGGGCATCATCGCCGTCGAGCATATCGCCGGGAAGAACCCGTTCCCGCTCGATATCCTCAACTCGCCGTCCTGCACCTACTGCGAGCCGGAGATCGGCAGCGTCGGGTTGACCGAGAAGCAGGCTCGCGACATGGGCTATGAGGTAAAGGTCGGCCGCTTCCCGATGCGACCGAACGCCAAGGCCACGATCGAGGGGCACACCGAGGGCTTCACGAAGCTCGTCGCCGACGCGGACACCGACGATGTCCTGGGCGTCCACATCATCGGCGCCCACGCCACGGAGCTGATCGCCGAGGCGGCGCTGGGCCGTCTGCTGCAGGTCAGCGGGACGGAGATCGCGCTGTCGGTCCACCCGCATCCGACGGTCTCGGAGGTCCTCGGCGAGGCCGCTCACGACCTGCTGGGACACCCGATCCACATCTAGCGTCCGGTCGTCCAGCCGCCGGCGAGCGGTGAACGGACCCCTCTCCCCGACCCCCTCCCCGGCTCGGATCGTCGCTGAAGCGCCTCACCGCCCGGAGAGGGGGAGACGGTGAGGCGCCTGGGCTGGCTCATGGGAGTGCGTCAGCTCGACCAGAATGAGCCCCTCCAAGGCCGCATCCGCAGATCGGTGATGGGAGGGGTCGCGCTTCGCTGGGGGAGGGGTCTGGTTGCCGACCCTTCGCCTTCGCCTCAGCTCGACCGCTTCCGGGCGTTCACGACCGCGCCGACGACCGTGACGACGAGGAAGACCAGCAGGGTGACCAGCGGGCCGTACTCCGGGTCGTCGCGGAGCAGGGCGAGGACGGTGAACAGCGCCATCAGCGACCAGAGGCCGATGTCGCCGGCCAGACGGAGCGGTCGGGAGGTCCGGGGATCGCCGCCGTACCGGAACGCCAGCAGACCGCAGAGCAGCGGGATCAGGCCAAAGGGCAGCGCGAACAGCCAGCGGGCGTAGTGGCCGAGGCCGAGCTCGATTCCAAGGAGGGCGACGACGAGGAAGACGGCCCCGACGACAATGTTGGCGACCGCGTAAGTCTGGCCCAACCGTTTGTCGCTCTCCCACCAGCCGCGGAGCATCGTGGCCATCGGTCCGTTCCCTCCGCCGCTGGCTCCCCAGCGCCCAACCGGTCGTTCTGGCGATCATGTCCACGCCAGCATGGCATGGCTTCGGCGTTCATGCTGACAGGAACGACTCCGGCCAACGAGGAACCAGATGGATGCTTGAACAGGTGCGCGGCCTTGCCCGGAAGGTCCTCCGGGGTGTCGACAGCGGCGCGGCCGTCCGGGCCGGGGTGATCTCGGTCGTCGCCTACACGGCCGTGATGGAGGTCGACCGGCGGATCACTGGCAGCCGGATCAACGATCTGATCCTGCTCGGCCGTCCGGCCGTCCCGAACCGGCCCGATCTCGCCCGTCCAGTCGGCGCGGTGTTGCACCTTGCCAACGGCGCCGTGATCGGGCTGGCCTACGCTACGCTGGCCCACGACCGCCTGCCAGGTCCCACCTGGCTGCGAGGCGTGGCGGCGCTGATGATCGAGAATCTGGGTCTCTACCCGGTCATGTCCGTCGCGAGGACGGTCCACCCGGCGATGCGGGACGGTCAGCTCGACGACTACTGGACGTGGCCGGCCTTCGTCGAGTCGCTGCCACCGCATCTCGTCTACGGTGCGATGATTGGACCCCTCTACGAGCGATTCCGGGCCTCAACGCCCGGCCAATCCTGACCCTCACGATTTGAACCATTCACCGGTCCCGAGCGGGCCGTGAAGGGAGCACCCATGGACATTCGGCTCGATGGCAAGATCGCGGTCGTCACGGGCGCCAGCGCGGGGATCGGACAGGGGATCGCGATCGGACTGGCCCAGGCGGGCGCGGACGTCGTCGTCAACTTCCGCCAGGAGTCCAGCCGAATCGGCGCCGAGGTGACCCGTGAGGGTATCGAGGCGGCTGGCCGCCGGGCGCTGCTGGTCGAGGCGGACATGACCGACCCGGACGCGATCGCGAGCCTGTTCGAGCAGACGTTCGCGGCATTCGGCGGGATCGACATCCTCGTCAACAACGCCGGGGTCGGTGGCAAGGGCCATGGAATCGACCAGCCGCCCGAGGAGTGGAACCACGTCCTCGCGGTCAACCTGACGGCGCCGTTCCTCTGCACCCAGCACGCTGTCCGGAAGATGCGCGAGCAGGGCCGCGGCGGCCGGATCATCAACATCACCTCGGTCCACGAGGAGGCGCCCGGCGGCGGCGGTCCGGCCTACACGACGTCGAAGGGTGGGCTGCGCAACCTGACGCGGTCGCTGGCGCAGGAGCTGGCTCCCGAGGACATCAGGATCATCAACGTCGCGCCGGGCATGATCCTGACCAAGATGAACGCCAGGGCGAGCGATGACGCCGAGGTGCTCAGGGCGGCCGAGGCGAAGATCCCGGCGCGGCGGGCCGGGCAGCCGGAGGACATCGCCAACACTGTCGTCTTCATGGTCAGCGATCAGGCGAGTTATGTCACTGGAAGCAGCGTCTTCGTCGACGGCGGCTGGATGCTGGAGTGGCCGGACGTGTAGCGGGTGGTCCTGGAGGTTCTGCGCGGCAAGGCCTCGCGTGACCGGCCCTGAAGAGACCGGCTGAACGATATTAATGGCGAACCGCCAGGCCAGAACGGACGCTGTTTCATCGCAGCGTTGGCTCCGCTCGCGCACGCGGAATTCGACGTCGTACAGCCGATCCCTTCACGGCCGGTCTCCCGTCAGTGCGTTTGTGAAAGGTACTCTCAATTACCGATCAGCCGCCGTGATCGGTTTGGGCGGGCGTGGCGTCGGTCGTCATGTCCATCCCGGACATTCCCGGAACGGTGCTGCCGTCCACCGGCGCCTGGCCCCGGGCGACGAGCATCGCGTTCATGTTATCGATCTCGACGCCCTGCGTCCGGGAGAACGTCTCGGCAAACTGGCGGGCATCGTCGTTGCCGGACCGGTCGAGCAGCTCATTGGACATGTCGATCCCGGCCCGGTGGTGGACGATCATCAGTTGCAGGAACAGGACATCGGCCTGGTCGCGCGGCAGCGTCTGGAGCTGACCAATCTGGTCGGCGGTCGCCATGCCGGGCATCAGCCCTGTCGTCGGGTGGCCCATCCACGTCATCGACGCGTCCGACCCGGTCTGCGACAGGTCCCAGAGGTCGAGCGTCGCCATCATCATCCCGACCTGGCTCTGCTGGGCCGTGGCGAGGTCGTAGCTCAGCGTGACGAGCTCCGGGTCGGCCGTTCGCCGGTAGACGATCAGGGCCATTTCGACGGCCTGGTTGTGGTGGGTGGTCATGTCGCGGAGGAAACCGGCCTCGACGGAGCCACTGTCCGGCGAGTCACTCCGGAAGGCGAGGGCCGTGCCAGCCGAAGCAAGGATGACGGCCATGACCAGGATCAGCACGGTGACCGGGCTGACGATGGATCGCTTCCTGACCGCGGCTGTCTCGGCTGCGGATGTCGGCTCGGTTTCGCTCATGGATGAATCCCCGGAAAAACGGTTGGAGTCGACCACCGGAACGATGGTCGACTCCAACTGAGAACGTTAGACCGGCACCGTGCCGGTGTTGCCGCCGGAGCAACTCGCGCCGTACTCCGGGGTGAACTCCTTGTTGACGCGGTACTTCCCGATGAAGGCATCGAGGCCCGGATCGTCGGCTCCCGTCAGCGCGAGCTGGTGGTTCCAGGACGTTGCGACGGCCGGCGAAGTCAGGCCGGGGTACGGGCTGACGAGGATGAAGTCGTCGGATTCCGCCCGCGACCTGAGCTCGTCGATCTGGTTCTGGGGCAGGTCAGGCGAGTAGGTGACCCAGACGGCGCCGTGCTCGAGCGAGTGAACAGCGTTCCAGTTCGGGATCGGGGCGCCGTAGTAGTCGCACGTCTGCCAGACGTTGTTGTGCGGACCGCCGACCGGGGGCGATTCGGTGTAGGTCAGCTCGCCGTCCTCATGCTGGTTGGAGGTGTAGTCATAGGACGCGACCCCTGCCAGCGCCTCGTTGCCCTGCCGGTCGTTCCACCAGTTGGCGCCGACGGCCACGATCACGACGATCAGCACGAGGGCCGTCACGCCGAGCGCACCCAGGTTGATCAGGCGCTGGCGCTTCTGGCGCTCCCTGATCGAGACGCGGTCCTTGCGGCGCTCCTGGACGAGCTGCTCGCGCCGGGTCCGGCGGTCGGCGGCGACGCTTTCCCGCGTCTCGCTCGCCATCCGTGGTTCGGTGGTCGTCCGGTCAACGTTCCGGTCGTTGGCCATTGCTCTGAACGTCCTCACATCGATTGACGCGGTTGCCCGGACAGCCAGCATGGTCGCCGCACCGGCCCGAGGATCGCTTACGTCACTGAAACAGCTGAATCCCGCTCCGGGATGGTACCACTTGCCCGACCGGCGCCGGTCCTTCGGCCCGGCATTCGGTCACGCAACTGGTGCCGCCCGGCACCGCACCGGCTCCCCAGCGACTGGCTGCTACCATCGACGCCAACGTCTCGCGAAAGGACGAAGCCCATTGTCGATCCCTCGCCGCGGCCGCCGAGCTTCCCACCGACCCGCGCCACACAGCCGGTTTCGGTGGCCGGCCATCCTGATTTCCCTGACCCTTCTGGTGGCGATGCCCGGCTGGCAGGTGGCCGCCCAGGGGCCCGCCGCGACGCCCATCCCGGTGACGAGCGACGGTGTTGAGACCGTCCACGGGATCGCCGGAGCCGACATCGGGCTCGGTGGAGACGCCCCGCCGTTCGCCGCCCTGACCGACCTGAGCGCCTACCTCGACCGCGACCTGACGGCCGTCCTCGATCCGGCCGGTCAGGTCATCGCCCCACTTCGCGTCGATGCCGGGCAACCCGTCTTCGAGCTCGGCCTCCCGGCCCGGCCGCTCGGGCATCCGCACGCCTTCGGATCAGCGACGGTGGAAGGGATTCAGTTCTTCTCCGTCAACGTCCACGCCGACCTCGGCGGTTCGCCTTTCCTTGACCCGTTCGAGTATTCCGCCTGGCCGACCGGCTACTCCTCGCTCCGGCTCGCGACCGGTACCTGGGAGATCTCCGGCGGACGCCTGCTCGTCTGGGCCGACGGCGCGGGCCAGCAGTTCCCGTCCGGCGCCGGCCCCGACGGACTGCTCCTGACGGACGACGATCCGACGATGCCAGTCGAGGCCGGCTGGTCGGTGATCGACCTCGACGCGTCCCCGTTCACGCTCGTCCGGGACGAGACGGTCGATCTCGCGATCGTCTCCGGCTTCGGCGGCACCCGGAACCTGTCGACGCTTAGCTATGTCGCGTCCTTCGACCAGCTCGTCGCCGACCTGCGGGCGGGTTACCCGTACACCGAGGTCAAGGGAATCGACTGGGACGCGGTCGTGGCGACCTACCGGCCGGAGGTCGTCTCGGCCGAGGCGGCGGCCGACCCGGACGCCTACACCGGAGCGATGATGCGGCTCGCGGTCGAGATCGGCGATGGTCACCTCGCCGTCTCCCCGAGCCTGACGATCCTGCGGCAACAGCTCGGCGGCTCGCTCGGACTCCGGCTAACCCGGACCGACCGCGACCAGCTCATCGTCACCGCCGTCGCGCCCGGTTCACCGGCCGACGCGGCCGGCATCGAGCGCGGGGCGACAGTCGGGCTCTGGGACGGCGCCCTCCCGGTCGACGCGCTGACGGCGACGGCGATCGTCCAGCCGGTCTCGACCGCATCGGCCCGCGCTGCCCAGCAGCTGGACCTGTTACCGCTTGGGCCGGTCGGCTCGGAGGTCACGGTCGCGACACGGAATCCAGGCGACGCCTCCGCCCGGACGATGACGCTGGTCCGGACCGAGGACCTGGAGAGTGTCTACCGGCTGCTCGGGAGGGACAGCGCCAGCGTCGAGCAGCGCGTTCACTCGCCGGTCGAGTCCCGCCTGATCGACCCGACGACCGGTTACATCCGGGTCAGCACCCTCGCGGCGACGCCTGCCCTGGTCGTCGCCGCCTGGGACAACGCCGTTCAGCAGATGGAGGCATCGGGCGCGGATTCGCTCATCCTCGATCTGCGCGGCAACCCTGGTGGCGTCCTCTCAGTCGCGCTCTACCTCGCCGGTTCGTTCATCAACCAGCCCGTCAACCTCGCCGACCTCAGCATTGCCGACGACAGCGGCGCGTGGGGGCTCTCGGGCAAGCTGATCGTCCGCCCCAACAATGCGCTCTGGTCCGGCGGCGTGACGGTCCTCGTCGACTCCGGCTGCGTCTCGGCCTGCGAGGTTCTGGTGGGGGCGCTGGCCGCCAACCCGGCCACCGTCGTCGCTGGCACCGAGCCGACCGGCGGGGTCGTCGCGACGGTCTCGTTCTGGCAGCTACCGAGTGGCGCCCTGTTCCAGGCGCCACTCGGCCGGTTCATGCACGGCGACCGAATCTGGCTGGAGGGGCAGGGCGTCGCCCCGACGCTCGACGTTCCGATCACCGTCGCGTCGGTGCTGGCCGGCGGCGACCCAGTCCTCGACGCCGCCCTCGCTGGGCTCGATCGATGATCCTCACGGCCAGCGGTACGGCCTGGCTGCCCGGCGACTGGCCGATCCGGATCGTTCCGACCGGTCCTGGCTTCTCGCTGGCCGAGACCTGCGGCCCAGTCGCCTGGGCGGCCGGGCGCTGGCCCGACCTCGACTGGCGGGACGGGTGCCTGATCCGGGTCGGACATGACAACGATGGCGGCGTCGTGCCCGTCGTCGCCTGGCTCGGCTCCAAGCCGGACACGCTCGCCGTCGCCTCGCCGTCCCCGGAAGCCGCCGGGATGATCGCGCCGATCCTGAACCTCGACCGTTCGGCGCCGGACTGGGACGACCCGGTGATCGCCGCCCTCGCCGATCGCTTCCCCGGGCTGCGGCCGTTCGCCCATGGCTCGGTCTACCTCGGATTGGTGACGAGCATCGTCGGCCAGAGCATCTCCGTGGCATCGGCGGCGACCACGCAGCGCCGCCTGGCCGCCCTCCTCTCCGACGCCACCGAGATCGCCGGGCGCCCGTTCTGGCCCCTGCCGACAGCCGGGCGCCTGGCGCGGGCGACGGCGGAGCAGGTCCGGACCAGCGGCGTCACCTGGCGCCGGGCGGAGGCCCTCGTGGCGATCGCCCGGATCGCCGCCGACGGCCGGCTCCCGGACCGGCGACCGGACTGGGCGACGCTGCCCCCCGAAGCGCGGCTCGCCCTGCTGCGTGAGCTACCGCTGGTCGGCCCGTGGACGGCACGCTCGACGCTGCTCTTGGGTGTGGCGGACGAGCGCGTCTGGCCGTCCGGCGACGTCGCCCTCCTGCGGGCGGCCCGGCTGGCCTACGATGATCCGACGCTGGACATGAAGGGACTGGCAACGCTCGCCGAGGGCTGGGGTACGGTGCCCGGCTGGGCGACCCGGCTGCTCTGGGCTGGCCTGTTCGGTGCGGCACCTGCGACCATGTCCCCATCGTGGAACGGATCCGTCGCGGCGCTGCCTTGATCCGAACGGGTAGCGCCGCGCCACCAGAGGGAGTAGCAGATGTTCGTCTATGTTGGGACCTACACCGGAGCAGGCAAGGGTGAGGGGATCTATGTCTTCCGGTTCGAGCCGGAGAGCGGCACGCTCATCCCGACCGAGACGGTCATGGGCGCGGCCAATCCGTCCTTCCTGGCGATCGACCCGACCAACCGGTTCGTCTTCTCGGCCAACGAGTCCGAGCCGGGAATCGTCTCGGCCTTTCACCGCGACCTCACCAGCGGTGGGCTTCATGAGCTCAACCAGGAGACCAGCCACGGGTCGACTCCCTGCTACATCAGCATCGACAAGCCGGGCCGCTACGCGATGGTCGCCAACTACGGCGACGGGACCCTCGCTGTCTATCCGATCGGCGAGGACGGGCATCTCCAGCCGTCCAGCGACGTGACCACCTTCACCGGCAGTGGCCATGATCCAAACCGTCAGGACCGCCCGCACGCCCACATGGTGGCGTCGGCCCCGGACGGTCACCACGTCCTCGCGACCGACCTCGGCCTCGACACGATCACCGTCTACGACCTCGACACGGACACCGGTCGCCTCAACCCCGGCTCGGCCGAGGGGGCCGTCGCCCACGCCGCGCCCGGCGCGGGCCCGCGCCACTTCGCCTACTCGCCGGACGGGACGATGGTCTTCGTCATCAACGAGCTCAGCAACACCATCACGAGCTACGCCTTCGCCGACGGTAGCCTGACCGAGCGGCAGACGGTTCCGACACTGCCGGACGGGTTCAGCGGCGAGAACACGACCGCCCAGATCGCGATCACTCCGGACGGCCTCCATCTCTACGGGTCCAACCGGGGCGACGACAGCATCGTCATCTACGCGGTCGGTGAGGATGGCCAGCTCACCCTGGTCGGCCACCAGCCGACCGGCGGTCAGACGCCCCGCAACTTCGCCCTCGACCCGACCGGCGCGTGGCTGCTGGCGGCCAACCAGACGACCGGGAACATCGTCGTCTTCCGGCGCGACCCCGAGACCGGCCTGCTCTCGCAGACCGGCGATCCGGTCGAGATTCCGTCTCCGGTCGCGATCCTCTTCGCCGAGGTCTGAGGTGGAAAGGGCGTCGCCAGAGCGATCAATCCCCTGCCAACGGACCGGCCGGGCTCAGCCGACGCCGGGTCTCGGTCGCGGGTGAGCCCGGCCGGCTGGGGCCGACGGTGCTCTGCTTTCATCACGGACAGGGGCTGAGCGCGATGGCAGAGAGCCAGAGGATGCGATGGGTCCAGCCAGCGCGCGACGTCGCGGTGGCCCTGATCGTCGCGGTCCTGCCGATCGCCTCGGCATCCTTCAACCCGGAGGACGACTCGGCGCTCCTCCCAACGATCGTCGCATCGATCGTGATCGGGCTCGCGCTCGTCTTCCGTCAACGCGAGCCGTTCGTCGTCCTCGGCGTCGTCCTGGCGACGGCGATCGTCAGCCTGAGCTTCGATGGCTCCTTGCTGGCTGTCGGGGGTGGCGCGGTGGTCGCCGTTTACACGATCGCCAGCCGGTCGGCCAGACGCACGACGGTGATCGCTACCGCCGTCTCGGCGGCGACGATCGTCGGCCTGATCGTGGCGACCAGCGATGATCTGAAAGGCTTCAGAGAAAGTCTCAGTGTCCTGGTCTGGGTCGCGCTGGCCGCCGCGGTTGGCGATGCGGTCCGGAGTCGCCGGGCCTTTGTACAGGTCCTGCAGGACCGCGCCCAGCGGGCCGAGGAGACCCGCGAGCAGATGGCACTGGCACGGGTGACCGAGGAGCGCCTCCGGATCGCGCAGGAGCTGCATGACATCGTCGCCCACCACATCGCGGTCGTGAACATCCAGGCGGGGCTGGCATCACGGGCAATGGCGAAGGAGGCCTACGGTACCGCCGTCATCGCCGTCGACCGCGTCAGCGAGGCCGCCCGGTCGGCGCTCGATGATCTGTCCGCTGTGCTCCGGCTCCTCCGCGCCTCCGATGACGGCGAGCGCCGTGAGCCGGCCCCGGGCCTCGCCCAGGTCAGCGAGCTGGTCGGCTCCTACGCGCACGCCGATGACCGGATTCACTGGACGATCCGGGGCAAGACCGTTCCGCTCGACGCTGCTTCGGAGCTCACTGCCTACCGGGTGATCCAGGAAGCGCTGACCAACGCCACGAAGCACGGAGTCCCAGGCGAGACCCGCCTCGTGATCTCGTGGGAGACCGACGGCCTGGCCATCGCGGTCTCCAACCCGGTCCGGACCGACTCCGCAGGGAATCCCACGGTGGCGGTCGGCACCGGGTATGGGGTCATCGGCCTGCATGAACGCGTCGGCTCAGTCGGCGGGCGCATCACCGCCGACCGGCAGCCCGATGGTCAGTTCGTCGTGCGGGCGATGATCCCCTACTCCCCACCCCGGCCGACCATAGCGGAGCAGACACCATGATCCGGGTCCTGATCGCCGACGACCAGCCACTCATCCGGGCCGGGCTCCGGGGCGTCCTGGAGCTCGAGGACGACCTGACCGTCGTGGGCGAGGCCGCCGACGGTCAGGCCGCGGTCCGGCTCGCCTACTCCGTCCGCGCCGACGTCGTCCTGATGGACATCCGGATGCCCGGACTGGATGGCATTGAGGCGACGCGTCGGATTCGGGCGGACGAGAATCTCGCCGGGGTCCGAATCATCATCGTGACGACGTTCGAGACCGATGACAACGTCGCGGTTGCGCTCCACGCCGGCGCCAGTGGTTTCCTCGGCAAGGGAGCGACGCCAGACGAGATCATCACCGCGATCCGGACCGTTGCCGGTGGAGATGCGCTCCTCTCCCCCCGGGCGACGCGGTCGCTGATCGAGCGGTTCCTGGCGACCCCGCCGCCCGAACCCGGCGCCAGCGACGCGACGAAGCGTCACGTCGACACGGTCGCCGAACTCACCGATCGGGAACGGGAGGTCCTCATCCTCGTGGCCCGTGGCCTGTCGAACGAGCAGATCGGCGAGGCGCTGTTCATTTCCTCGTTCACGGTCAAGACGCATGTCAACCGGGCGATGGTGAAGCTCGATGCCCATGACCGGGCCCAGCTCGTCGTCTTCGCGTACCAGGCCCGACTACTGCACCCGGAGTAGGCGTGGCCTGGGGGAACACTCCGGGCAGACGACGACGTCCGAACCACCGGAACCTAACCTGAACACATCGCCAATGCACTGGCGTCTCACAGGAAAGGAACCCGCCGTGATCGTCGTCGATTCCATCACCAAGCGCTACGGAGAAAAGGTCGCCGTCGACTCGCTCAGCTTTACCGTCCAGCCTGGCATCGTCACCGGCTTCCTCGGTCCCAACGGCTCGGGCAAGTCCACCACGATGCGACTGATCATGGGGCTCGACAGCCCGTCCGCCGGTACCGCGACGGTCAACGGTCGATCGCTCATCGACCACAAGGCGCCGCTGCACGAGGTCGGTGCGCTGCTCGAAGCCCGTGCCATCCACCCTGGACGTTCGGCCTATGACCACCTCTCGGCGATGGCCGCGACCACCGGTGTGCCCGACCGCCGCGTCCACGAGGTTCTCGACCTGGTCGGCATCTCGTCCGTGGCGAAGAAGCGGGCTGGCTCGTTCTCACTGGGTATGGGGCAACGACTCGGCATCGCCGGGGCACTCCTGGCGGACCCGGAAACGATCATCCTCGACGAGCCAGTCAACGGGCTCGACCCCGAAGGCATCCTTTGGATTCGACACCTGCTCAAGGGGCTGGCTGACGAAGGCCGCACCGTCTTCGTCTCGTCCCATCTCATCTCCGAGGTCGGTCTGATGGCCGAGCATCTGATCATCATCGGCCGCGGACGGATGATCGGTGACATGACCGTCGACGAGCTCCGCCAGGTTGGCAACGACGGTCGCGTCGACGTGACGACGCCCTACCCCGCTGACCTGACCCGGGCACTGCTCAGCGAAGGCGTTTCGATCGATTCGACCGATGACGCCCGCGTCATCAGCGTGACGGGGTTACTTGCCGCCGAGATCGGGGACATCGCCTTCTCCAGCGGCATTCCGCTCCATGCGCTCGTCCCCCGGGAGGCGTCCCTGGAGGAGGCTTTCATGTCCCTGACCCACGACTCGGTCGAGTACCAGCCCGCCGCGGTCGCGGCCTGACACATCGTCCACCTCGCCGATCCCCTCACGTCCCCGATCCCTCGACCCGCACGACGGCCCGACCGTCGCATCCAACAAGGAGACCTTCCGTGGCGACCGCCATCCTCGATCAGACTGCACGACCGGAGCGCACCATCGACGCGCGGGCAGACGCCACCGGGCGACTCAACCCCTCGGATCTGAGAGTCACGTTCCCGCGGGTGATCCGCTCGGAATGGGTCAAGTTCCGCAGCCTCCGGTCGAACTGGATCACCCTGATCTCGACCGTGCTCCTCGTGCTCGGCTTTGGGGCGATCGCCTCGGCGACCTTCAACGCCGACCCAAGCGACCCTGATGCCTTCAGCAACCCGATCACCGTCGGTCTCGCCGGCAACCTGTTCGCCCAGATCGTCATCGGCATCGTGGGCGTCCTCATGATCACCAGCGAGTTCGCAAGCGGCATGATCCGCTCCACCTTTGCCGCAGTTCCGACGCGTCTTCCGGTTCTCGGAGCCAAGGCCATCGTCGTCGCCGTCGTCACGCTCGCGGTGGCGCTCCCCACGATGTTCGGCGCGTTCTTCCTTGGGCAGGCCATCATCGGCGGCGACAGCGCCAGTCTGACGGATACCGGAGTGCTCCGGGTCATCATCGGCTCCGCCGGGTACCTTGCCGCCGTCGCGCTTCTTGGTCTCGGACTTGGCACCATCGTCCGCCAGGCCGCCGGCGCGATCGGCATCATCTTCGTCCTACTGCTGCTGGCGCCACAGCTCCTCGGCTTCCTGCTCCCCGCCTCGGCCCAGGAGACGTTCCTCAGGTACCTGCCCTCGAACGCGGGCTCCGCCTTCACCACGATCACCCCGTCCGACACATTGTTGTCGCCGCTGATCGGAGCGCTCGTCCTCGCCGGCTGGGTCGCCGGATCCCTCGCCATCGCGGCGGTGCTGCTCAAGCGGCGCGACGCGTAACCTGACGCGCCAATCGGCCGGAGGCTCCCAACGTCCCGGTCGAAACGAACGACGAGCGTCCGGCCCTGGGTGAAAGCGCTCAGCCGGACACTCGTCGTTCGCCGGAGCGCCCCTTTGGCCGGAAGGCACCCTCTGGGCGCGGTATAATTAGCCCTGTGAGTACTTCCCCGAATCTTCCCGCCAGACCCGATTTCACGACCCGCCTCGCCGCCCTCGCGGTCGCCCCCGGCGTCTACCTGATGAAGGACGACACCGGCGCGATCATCTACGTCGGCAAGGCCATCGCCCTGCGCAACCGGGTCCGGTCCTACTTCCAGTCCGAACGCGGCAAGGACCCCAAGACCCGCGAGCTCGTCCGGCACATCGTCGACTTCGACGTCATCCGGACGGACACCGCCGCCGAGGCGCTGATCCTCGAGAACGAGCTGATCAAGAAGCATCAGCCGAAGTACAACATCCTCCTCAAGGACAGCAAGACCTACCCGTACCTCAAGATCACCAACGAGGAGTGGCCCCGGGTCATCATCACCCGGCGCGTCGTCGACGACGGTGGCCGCTACTACGGCCCGTACACCTCGGCCGGGCAAATGCACAAGACGCTGCACTTGATCAACCGCCTGTTCACGTACCGCAAGTGCGACAAGAAGATCACCGGCAACGACGACCTCTGCCTCTACTACCACATGCACCAGTGCACCGCGCCCTGCATCAGCGCCGTCGACCGCCCGACGTACATGAAGGCCGTCGACGGTGCCTCCCTCTTCCTCTCCGGCCGAGGCGACGAGATCCTCGCGCCGATGGAGGACGAGATGCGGCAGGCCGCCGACGCCTGGAACTTCGAGCGTGCCGCCGAGCTGCGGGACCGGATCGAGGCCGTCAACCACGTCCTCGAACGCCAGAAGATCGTCTCCCCGAACGGCCTCAACGCCGACATCCTCGCGGTCGCCCAGGGAGCCGGCGGCGACGCCGGGGTCCAGGCCGGCTTCCTCCGGAACGGCAAGATGCTCGGCAGCGAGTTCTTCGCCGTCCGCTCGACGCTGGAGGATCAGCCCAGCGAGATCCTGTCCAGCTTCGTCTCGCAGTTCTACATCGATGCCGCGATCGTCCCGCCCATCCTGCTGCTGGAGCACCGCCTGCCGGCCGCCGAGGAGGAGATCATCACGCCCTGGCTCCGGGAGCGGCGTGGCGGGCGGGTCGAGCTGCTTGTTCCGCAGCGGGGCGACCGGAAGCAGCTCGTCGAGATGGTCGCCAGGAGCGCCACCGAGAACCTCGAGCAGAGTCGGCTCAAGTTCCTCTCGGACGAGATGAAGACCACCGCCGCGCTGAGCGAGCTGGCCGAGGCGCTCGACCTGCCGAGGATGCCGCGCCGGATCGAGTGCTTCGACATCAGCACCCTGCAGGGAACCAATACGGTCGCGAGCATGGTCGTCTTCGAGGACGGCAAGCCGGCCAGGCGCGAGTACCGCCGCTTCACGATCCGGACCGTCGACGGGTCGAACGACTTCGCCAGCATGAGCGAGGTGATCCAGCGCCGCTTCCGCCGGGCCTCGGGGACCGACGAGAACGGCGAGAAGCGTGGCGGCGACAAGCCGGACGACGGCAAGTGGACCAAACTGCCCGACCTCGTCATCGTCGACGGCGGCAAGGGCCAGCTCAGCTCGGCGGTGGAAGCGCTGGCGGCCGTCGGCTGGACGGGCCAGGCGATCACCGGGCTGGCCAAGGAGAACGAGGAGCTGTTCCTGCCAGGCCGGCCCGATCCGATCCTGCTACCCCGCGATAGCCAGGCGCTCTACTTGATCCAGCGCATTCGGGATGAGGCCCATCGCTTCGCGATCACCTTCCACCAGCAGAAGCGGAGCAAGTCGGCCGTCGCGTCCAGCCTGGACAGCGTGCCCGGCATCGGACCGACCCGGAAGAAGGCGCTGATCAAGCGCTTTGGGTCGGTCAAGGGCATCCGCGAGGCCAGCGAGGCCGACCTCGTCACGGTCGACGGTATCACCCCTACCCTCGCCGCGACGATCAAGTCGAGCCTCTAGCATGCTGAGCATCGCTTCGCCCCGGCGCCCCACTGCGCGGACTGGCTCCGTCAGCGCGTTCGGGCATCGGGTCGACCACCGAACGACCCTCAAGGGACCGGCTGAAGGGCACTGGTTGCGAACACGCAGCCAGAGACGATCCCGGCGTGAACGAACCATCACGCCGGTCAGCCAGCCTCGAACTCGATGTCCTACAGCCGGTCCTTCCATGGCCGGTTCCAGGGCGGTCGATTCCGGTCTGTGCGGAAATCCATGAACGAGGGCCCGCATTCGTTCGATTCCGTCCGGCTGCTGTTCGATGGCGATGTGGTTGTCATCGGCCCTGATGCGATCAGGGAAGCGGCCGCTCAGCTCCGGCAGGGTGAGGTCGTCGCGATCCCCACCGACACGGTCTACGGGCTCGCCGCCGCGATCGACTCGCCCTCGGCGCTGGCCACCATCTTCGCGATCAAGGGCCGGGAACGCGCCCAGACCTTTCCCGTCCTCGTGGTGGACCCGGACGCCGCCAGCCAGCTGCACCGGTCCGCCTCCCCCGGAACAGGCACCGCATCGGATCGGCTGCTCGCGCTGGCCGACCGATTCTGGCCGGGCGGGCTGACGGTCGCCCTGCCCGCTCGCGCCGGACTCGCCGCCGAAATCGTGGCGGGGAACGGCACGGTCGGGCTTCGGGTGCCGGACCACGACGTCGCCGGAGCACTCCTGCGGAATCTGGGCGGTGCGCTGGCCGTCACGAGCGCCAACCGGTCCGGTCGACCGCCTCTGATCGATGCCGCCGCCGTCCAGCGTGAACTTGGCGAGAGGGGTCTGCGCTGGGTGCTCGATGGTGGTCCGTCCGGGGGGGCCATCGCTTCGACGGTGATCGGACACGCGAACGGAGAACTGGTCATCCATCGGGAGGGCGCAATCGCCGCGGACGAGCTCACGCGGCGCTGGGACGGGGCTACGCCGGAGACCGATCAGGGGTCGCGTTAGGCAGTCATATGGCAATGTTGTGTACAGTGCGGTGATCAGGCCAATGGCCGATCGCGCCCGTCCGTCACGTCATCGTCAGGAGCGATCCGTTGCAGGACGACCCGAAGCGGCAGCCGCGGGGCAGCACATCGCAGCAAGATCCGCACGACTCCCCGCCGAGCCGGCCGGGTGCGCCGCCCCCTGTTCCGGCGTCCGAGATGCACGCCGGCCGTCCGGCGGTAGCGGCCGCTCCGGCGCCGGTCACGGGCCGGGTCGATCATCTCGCCGGCGAGGATGTCGTCGTTGGCCGGCCCCGATCGGGGAGTCAGCCGCGATCGGTTTCCGGCTTCGTCGTGAGCCTCGGCGCCGGCCTGCTGGTCCTCGGCCTCGGGGTTCTCGCGCTGATGTCCGCCGTCGATACGTCGGAGATCATGCCGCTTCAGCGGGCGACGGGACCGGTCTTCTGGGTGGCCGCCGTGGTGGTCGTCCTGCTCGCCTCCGTCGCGGCCCAGCTCGCCGAACTCGCGGCCCGGGTCGCGGCCGTCGCTGTCGGACATTCCACGGAGCGGACCGGGACCTATACCGCCTGGCTGGTGGCCGCCACGGCGACGGCCGCCGCCATCCTGCTGATCGCCACCTATCACAACGTCTGGGTCGTCGTCCTCGGCCCGATCTTCGTCGCCGTCAGCATCTTCGTCGCGCTCCTGTCCCGCGATCTGCTCGACGACCTGACCGACAGCGCCAGCCGCGTCGCCTCGCTGGTCCACGGGACGGTCATCCACCTGATCGCCTTCGTCGCCCTGTCGATGATCTACCTGAACAAGCTGCCGGAGTGGCTCAGCGCTGGTCTGATCGCCCTCGTTTCGGGCCTGTTGATCCTGGAGACGCTCCAGCGGGCCGACATCTCGTCCGCTCGCCGTCTCGGGTACGCCGGGCTCGGTGCACTCGTGATGGGACAGTTCGCCGTGGCGATCAACTGGTGGCTGACCTGGAACTGGACCGGCGGTGTCGCGCTCCTGGTCTGCTTCTATATCGTCGCCGGCATCCTGCTCGCGTTCAGCCAGCAGAACGACATCCGGCCTCGCGACGTCGCCTTCTACGGCGGCCTCGGGTCGATTGCGCTGGCCGCGATCGCCGTCTTCAGCCTCTGACGGCCAGTCCGGGCGGGTAGACTTCGGACCACGACGTGACGGGAGGAGCACCAGCGATGAGCGACAACGGCCGCCACGAACCCGTCATCGAACTGATCTTCGGGGCAACCGAGCCTGCTTCCGGCCCCGTCGGGAACGACTCCTACGAAGCTCTGCTCGAGATGGACCGGCTGGAGGAACTCCTCGAAGCGATGGGCGAGCTCGGCGCCGCGACACGCCTCCAGGTCGAGGAGCTGCCGGTCAGCCCGGTCGCGGTCGAGGTCATCGCGGAGATGATCGCGCTGAAGATGGACGACACGGACCAGATCGAGGCCCGGCTGGCCTGGCTGGCATCGACCCTCGCGGATGAGTAGCAGCGGATCGCGGGGATCGCCCAGCCTGTTCGACGCCTCCCGGTCGGCGACGCTCTCCCGCTCGGCCCCGCTCTCGACCCGGATGCGGCCCCGGACGCTGGACGAGGTCGTCGGGCAGACGCTGGTCCTCGGGCCGGGCACGCTGCTCCGGAAGGCGATCGAGTCCGACCGCCTTGCCTCCCTGATCCTGTGGGGACCGCCGGGCACGGGCAAGACGACGATCGCCCGGATCATTGCCACGACGACCCGGGCCCACTTCGTTGCCCAGAGCGCCGTCTCGGCCGGCGTCGCGGACCTGCGCAGGGCCGTCCAGGAGGCGCGGGACCGGCTCGGGATGCACCAGCAGCGGACTGTCCTTTTCATCGACGAGATTCACCGGTTCAACAAGGGCCAGCAGGACGCGATCCTGCCGCACGTCGAGGACGGGACCGTCATCCTGATCGGCGCGACGACCGAGAACCCCTCGTTCGAGGTCAACAGCGCGCTCCTCTCCCGCTCCCGCGTCGTCGTCCTCCGGGCGCTGGCGGACGACGACATCGTCGAGATCATGCGCCGGGCGCTGGCCGATGACGAGCGCGGCCTTGGCCGGGACAGGATCGCCGTCGCGCCCGACGCGATGGAGGCGTTGGCGAACCTCGCCAATGGCGACGCCCGGTTCGCCCTGAACACGCTGGAATTCGCCGCGACCGGCGTCCTGAAGGAGCCGGACGGCGAGCGGACGGTCACGGTCGATCTCGTCGCCGAGGCGGCCCAGCGCCGGGCGGGGACGTATGACAAGTCCGGCGACGACCACTTCGACACCATCTCGGCCCTGCACAAGACTCTGCGCGGCAGCGACCCGAACGCGGCTCTCTACTGGCTGGCCCGGATGCTGGAACGCGGCGACGACCCGCTCTACGTCGTCCGACGACTGGTCCGGTTCGCCTCCGAGGACGTCGGGCTTGCCGACCCGCAGGCGCTGACGCTCGCCGTGGCCGCCCAGCAGGCCGTTCACTTCATCGGGATGCCGGAGGGGGCGCTGGCGCTGGCCGAGCTCGTCGTCTACCTCGCCCTGTCGCCCAAGAGCAACGCGGTCTACCGGGGATACAAGCTGGCCGTCGCCGACGTCGAATCGACCCGGAACGACCCGGTCCCGCTCCACCTGCGCAACGCCCCGACGAAACTGATGAAGACTCTCGGCTACGGCGACGGGTACAAGTACGCCCACGACTTCGAGGGCGGGATAGTCGGTCAGCAGAACCTGCCCGGCAACATCGCCGGGCACATCTACTATGAGCCGAAGGACCGCGGCTACGAGGTCGAGCTCCGGCAGCGAATGCGGCGGATCGAGGAGATCTACGCGCGCACCATGACCATCCCGGAAAGCGAATCGCCTCTGACCGGCCCTGAAGAGACCGACTGAACGACATCGGTCATGAGCAACCAGGAAATGGCGAACTCCGCCTGACCGGAACGTCATACCCGACACCCGACACCGAATCCAACGTCATTCAGCCGGTCCGTTTACGGCCGGTTTCGCCGGTGTCGAGAGTGACAGCAAGCCGGCCGAATCCTCCAGGAGAACCAACCGATGCGTGACGCGTTCCACCGGGCCGATCCCGAGCTGAGCCTGCCCTTCCAGCGCGACGACGGCCGCGCCGCCGAGCAACTCCGGCCGCTGACGATCACCCCGAACACCTACGGCTACGGCGAGGGCTCGTGCCTGATCGAACAGGGCAACACCCGGATCATCGTCTCCGCGACGGTCGAGGAGCGAGTGCCGCGCTGGATGCAGGGCAAGGGGCGCGGCTGGGTGACGGCCGAGTACGCGATGCTGCCGCGGGCGACGAAGGAGCGGACGAGGCGCGAAGTCGAGACCGGCAAGCCAGGCGGGCGGACGGTCGAGATCCAGCGGCTGATCGGCCGCTCACTCCGGGCCGTCACCGACCTCGGCGCCCTCGGCGAGCGGATGGTGACGGTCGACTGTGATGTCCTCCAGGCTGACGCCGGGACGCGCTGCGCCTCGATCACCGGCGGTTATGTCGCGCTGGCGCTCGCCTGCCGCGGCCTGCTGGCCCGCCGGGCGATCCGGCGCGACCCGCTGACAGCGGCCGTCGCGGCGATCAGCGTCGGCGTCGTCAAGGGCCGGACGCTGCTGGATCTCGACTACTCCGAGGACGGCGGCGCCGACGTCGACTTCAACGTCGTCATGACCGACGAGGACGCCTACGTCGAGATCCAGGGGACCGCCGAGAAGACGCCGTTCAGCCCGGACCAGCTGGCGGCATTGCTGGAGCTGGCCCAGCTCGGCCTGGCGGACGTCTTCGCGGCGCAGAAGACTGCGCTTGCACTCTGACCCACCGCTCTGTCAAGGAGCGCGACAAGCGCCAACCATGAGCTGGAGGTGAGGTCAATGCTGAACGAGGCTGCTGCCCGGGGAATGCGGTGGCTGTAGCGACGACGCATGACGTTGAGGCGTGTTGTACGGTCCCTGCGACGGTCCAGACCAGGATGGTGGGCTTGCGGAGGCGGGCGACCACTGCTGCTGGTAGAACATCTGGCGAAAGCTGGCATCGCAATTGGAGCAGGATTGATGATCACGTCGAACCTCGTGGCCACAGACGGGACACGCTCGGCGAACGGGATCGGTCATCAGCCAGATAAGTGACAGCACCACGAATCCGCCAAAGAGCACGAGAAACTGGATCCCTAGAGCAAAGACTGTTCCGATCCCGGAGCCCGCCTCACAGGCACTTCTCTGGAAGTCGTCGTCGCCATACTGCCCACACGCCGACGACGGTCCAAACAAGGATGTCGCCATCCATGCGACCATCCCAAGGGTGAATACGACGATCAACCAGGACATCGGACGCCAGCGAAACGGAATCATGGCACGAACTCCTACGGTCCTTGTCGACCGCCTGTCTTGCTTACTCGAATAGGGAGCATGAGCCGGTCTCGAGCTTTCCCGTCTCGCTTAGCGCCTCCACGCGAACACGTTCCATCGGACAGAAGCAAGTCCGACAAGATTATCGAATCACAATTTCAGACGCGTCTTGAGTGATTCATACGGAATCCGGGTAAACGCCATTGGTTCCGCGACGAGGTGGTGGCGAGCAGACCTCTCCCCCCAGCCCCCTCTCCGGCGCCCGGATCGCTCTCACCGCTGAAGCGGTGATCGGCTCACCGGGCTTAGAGAGGGGGAGCGGCCGCTTCCGGGCAACGACGCAGCGTTTAGCCGGACTCCGTATCACCATGCCTCGGCCAGGAACGAAGGTGCCGCGCGCGGTCCACGTCGACCGCTTTGTCATCGGTTGCACAACAGCCCAGATGTGGGTTAGAGCGCGACGCCGATCTCGATCAGTGCGCGGCGGAGCAGGTCGGTCTCCTGAGGGCGGCCGGCGCTGATCCGCATCACTTGGCGGTGCAGCGCCTCGTCCACGACCGGGGCGACCCGGACGCCGCGACGGGCCAGCGCCGCCGTCAGGACGGGCGCCGTCGTCCGCTCGGCCCGGACGAGCAGGAAGTTCGACCAGGTCGGGTACGGCACGCTGACCATGTTGAGCTTGCGCAGCATCCGGTAGAGCCGCGCCCGCTCGGATCGAATCTGCCGGACGTTCCCGAGGACTGCGGGGAGGTCGTCCAGCGTGGCGAGCCCGGCGATCACCGCCCCCATCGCCGGCGGTGTGAGGCGGGACGCCGGCGCGAACCGGCCCCGGAGCCGGGCCGGGATCACCGCGTAGGCCAGCGGCAAGCCGGCCAACCCGGCCCAGGTCTCGAAGGTCCGGACGACGATGACGTTGTCGAACTCCCGCGCCAGCGGCAGCATCGAGCGAGGGCTGTAGGCCCCGTGGCGCTCGTCGACGATCAGCACCCCGGCGCCACGCGCCAGCCGGACCGCCTCGTCCGACGACAGGATCGTGCCGCTCGGGTCGTTCGGGCTCTGGGCGTAGGCGTGCCAGCCGGCCGGCAGACCGCGCAGGATTTCGGCGTCCAGCCCGGTCTCGAACCGCGGCGTCCGGACAAGCTCCAGCGTCGTGAGCCCGGCGGCGGCGGCGAGCTGGACGGGGACCGGGTCGGTCGGTGGGAATACGACCAGCGGCCCGCCGTCCCGCAGCCCGGCGAACAGATCGAGCAGCAACCGGTCGATCCCGTTGGCGAGGACGAGCGCTTCGATCGGGACGGCGAGCCGCGCGGAGAGCCGTGCCCGCAGAGTCTCGGCGCGGTCCTCGGCCGGGAGGTACAGGTCCTCGGCACCGGCCAGCGCCTCCAGCACCATGAACGACGGGCCGTAGGCGTTGGTGGTCAGGTCGAGCCGCGCCTCGGCCGGATCGATCCCGGTGCCTCCCCGACCGAGCCGCTGACCCCGCTCGGTTCGGTTCACTGCGCACCCGCCAGCGGCGACGCCGTCGCGGATTCGACGATGGCCGCGTCGTCGGAGGCGTCGTCGCCGAGCAGATAGACGACCGGGCGCCCGATCACCTGCGTCGCGACGTTCCGGACCGGGGTCTCTCCGATGGTCTGTCCGGCCTCATTGCCGAGGTGCGCATGGCCGTGGACGACCAGGTCGACATCGTAGCGGTCGATCACCCGGGCGAGTTCGATATTGCCCAGCATCCAGTACTTCACCAGCGGCTCCCGGCCCAGCGTGCTCGAGGTGGGCGAATAGTGCATCAGAACGATCCTGGCATCGACGTCGGCGGAGGACTGGGCCATCGTCGCATCGAGGCGGGCGGCCTCGCGGCGGGCGCGGACCGCGAAGGCCTGCGTGGCCCGATCGAGCGGCGGCCCGGCGCCGATCTCATCGGGCCAGAACCCACCACCGTAGCCGCCGATCCCGACGACCCCGATCCGGACGGACGGCTCGTCGCCGTCCCTGAGCGGGATGTCCAGGACGACTGACTGGCCATCCAGCAGGATCACCCCCGCGTTCTCGAGCGTGCGCCGCATCGCGACGCGGCGAAGACCGCGCCGGTCATGATTGCCGAGGACCGCCACGACCGGAACCGGGACGGCAGCCAGCACCCCGGCGACCAGCGCGAACTCCTCGACCCGCCCGTTCTCGGTCAGATCCCCGGCGATCAGGAGGAGATCGGCCTGATCCGAGACCTTCAGGAGCGCCGGGCCGAACGGGAACGGGCGATCGACCCGGGCGTGGAAGTCGCCGATGGCCGCGACCCGGACGGTGTGGCTGAGCCCGCCGGCCGCGATCGGCTCGACCGGGAAGCTTGCGCCGGAGGCGAGGTCTGCCGCCAGCCGGTCGCGCACGATGGCCGCGGGGCGGATTCGGGTTGCCCGACGCGGAAGCTGGACCTGGAGACGGGTCGGCATCGGCGATCTACCCTGTGCGGTCCGGCTCGTTCCCGGCCCTTCAGCCGGTCTCCGGAGGATGAGCCGGCGATGGGATCCGGAGTCGCCGACTGATTGTGCAGGCGGTCTGACGATCCAGCCGGACCGGTGCGACCGATGGGGTCGTCACCTTCCCATTCTGTCGCCTGGGAGCGAGCGCGGCAACCACCGGAATGGACGGGAGTGGTACGCTCTGGGCAGAACCGATGCCATGGCCGCTCCGAGGATTCCCATGATCGACCGACCCACCGACAGGACACAGCCAGCCCCCCGGCTCTCACGGCGGCGACTGACCGCCGCCCTGTCCAGCCCGCTCCTGCTGCTGACGAATCCAGACACGGGCTCGCTCCTGGCCGCACCGGGTCGGCGCGTCGTCGGACAGAACCAGCCAGCGACCGAGGCACCATCCGACCCCGCGACAGCGAGCCTTGCCGAGCGCTGGTCAGTTCCGGACGGATTGCCCGCCCTCCCGAAGACCACGGCCAAGGCTGTCTTCGCCGGGGACATCGAGTCCGGCCAGGTCCTGTTCGCGAACGAGGCTGACACCGAGCGGGACCCGGCCAGCACGGCCAAGGTCCTGATCAGCCTCACCCTCGTCGACATCCTGACCGACCTCGAGCAGGTCGTGACGGTCGAGGAGGACGACACCGTCGACATCACCGTCTTCTCCAATGCCCAGCTGGCGACGGGGGACGAGGTGACGATCGAGGGGCTGCTCTACGGGCTGATGCTGCCGTCCGGCAACGACGCGGCCCGGGCGCTGGCACGCGTCGCCGGGCAGGCGCTGGACCCGAACAGCGACGACCCAAAGGCGACATTCCTCGACGCGGTCAACGCCCGGGCGGCCGACCTCGGCGCGGTCAACACCGTCATTCTGAACCCGGCCGGCGAGGATACCAGGGGCCAGCACACGACGGCCCGCGATCTGGCGATCATCGCCGCCGCCCTGCTCGACAACGAGCTACTGGCGACGATCGTCGACACCCAGGCCTTCGGCATGCCGGTGGATGGGCCCGACCCTCGGACCGTGCAGCTCGAGAACACCAACCAGTTGCTCGGCGAGGACGGCATCTTCGGCGTCAAGACGGGCTCGACGCCCGATGCGGGCGCCTGCCTCGTCACTGGAGCACAGTTCAGCGGGAGCAGCCGGGTCGTGATCGTCGTCCTCGGCAGCGACCTGACTTACAACGCCGACGGCCAGGTGACCGCCGACGCGCGCTACGAGGACACGCTGGCGATCATCCGGGCGGTCCCGGAGGAATTCACATGGGTGGACCTCACCAGCGCGAACGCGATCGAGGGTCTCTCGGTCGAGGCCGCGGCCTGGCAGGTTTCCTTCCAGCAGGGGTCCGAACTCGTCGTCCCGAAGGACCAGGTCGAGAACATCACCTACCAGATGGTCCTCGGGCCAGCGGCCCAATCCGGGGACGAGGTGGGTCGCGTGCTATTCTTCCTTGGAGACAGACAGATCGCCGACCAGCCGGTCTACCAGCTCTAGCGACGCCCGTTCGCCTACAGAGCCCCAGGTACCGGCTTGACGTGCGCGGCGCGAGGACCAGCAGCGGGCGGCAGGCGGTCACGTCATAGGGCACCCCCGGGGGTAATGTGGAACGTCTTCAGCGCGTCATCGCGGCACGCGGCATCTCATCGCGCCGGTCGGCGGAAGACCTCATCACCAGTGGGCGCGTCCTCGTCAACGGCGTCGCCGTCACCGAACTTGGCACGCGGGTCGATCCGACAGCGGACGAGATCCGGGTCGACGGCAAGGTCATCCGACCCCAGAGACTCCGGACCATCCTGCTGAACAAGCCGCCCGGCTACATCACGACGATGGCGGACGACCGCGAGCGGCGGACCGTCATGGACCTGATCGACATCAGGGAGCGGCTCTTCCCCGTCGGCCGGCTGGACCGGGACACCGAGGGGATGCTGCTGCTGACCAACGACGGGGAGCTGGCCAACCGCGTCATGCACCCACGCTACAAACTCGCCAAGGAATATCACGTCCTGACCGACCAGCGGCCGACTGACCGCACGCTCCAGTACCTGCGCGACGGCGTTCGCATCGATGACCGGGACGTGATCCCCGACGAGATCCGCTTGCTGCGGGAGACGCCGGAGGGGATCTGGATCCGGCTCGTGATCCACGAGGGGTTCTACCACGCCGTCCGGCGGATCATGGAGGCGGCGAACATCAACGTCATCAAACTGCGGCGTCACCGGATCGGTCCCCTGACGATCAAGGGCCTCGAGGCCGGCGAGTACCGCGATCTGACCGTGGGCGAGCTCAGCCAGATCTCCGAGGCCGTCCACATGGACCGAGACATCGAGCGGAGCAGCACCGCTCCGCCCGCTCCGCGCCCCGAGGCGGAGAAACCGATGGCTCGGACCGGCGCCAGGACCGGGCGCCGCCGGATGACCTCGGACCGTCCGGATGCGTTTCCCAGCCGGGGTCCGCAACGGACGGGCGACTGGTCCAGCCGCCCCGGCTCGGCCACCCGCCGTCCGGCCGATCCGAACCGTCCCACTACGACCCCACCGGCCACCCCGCCCCGCAGCCCGATCGTGGAGCGACCGGGTGCCTGGTCCGCCCGACGGCCCGAGACCCCGGCGCCACGGTCCGGCAGCCGGCCGGTCGCCGCCGGAGAGCCGGCACCGGGTCGCGACCAGGTCAACGCCGTGCCGGCGGATGGCTCGACGGGCTCACCGGTCCCCCGTGCGGGACGGACGGCGCCGCCAACGTCGCCGCAAGGGGCGGAAGGACGTTTCGAGACGGTCGGCGGCCAGCGGTTCTCAGAGGTCCGCCGGACGTTCACGTCCGACCGACCCACCGGAGAGGCCGCCCCTCGCCGACCCGTGCGTCGTCCGGCCCCGCAGCGGCCCCGGCGGGACGATGATCCGGGTGGACCACGGCCGGACGATGACGGACCACGCTCCACCCACCAGGACGGCACCCGGGCTCCGGTGAGCCCGTCGGCCCGTCGCGACGGCGCTCGGTCCAACGGTCCACGCCGTGACGGTCCTCCGTCTGGCCCACGCCAGGACGGTTCGTCAGCCGGCGGTCCACGCCGGGACGGTTCGTCAGCCGGCGGCCCACGCCGTGACGGTCCTCCATCTGGGCCTCGTCCCCGCGTCGATCGCTCGCGGCCGGCCACGGACTCCGGCGGATCGCCCGGCGCCCGTGGGCCGGCTGACCGGCGGGAGCGGCCCTCGCCAGCACCTGGGCCGGAGCGCCGTCCCGCCGCCGACCGCGGTCCACGCCTGCTGACGCAGCGCCGGACGCCGCGTCCGGACGCCGCCTCCGGCGCTCCGGCCCGACGGCTTGAGACCGTTGGCCGTGTCTCTCGCAAGGTGGAGTCGGACAACCCGGACGAGGGGCCGAGCCGGATCAAGCGGCGGTCCCCGCACTCGCACAGCCACCGCGGCGCCAAGCCGAAGCCAGCCGCCCCGCGGATCAACACGTCCAAGGCCAAGTCGGTGAAGAAGACGCAGGGGAAGGGAACGAAGCGTGGCCGACGACGCTAGCCAGCACCCCGCATCCCCTGAGGAGCCCCACGGCGACCACCGCCTCGTGATCGCGATCGACGGGCCCGCGGCGGCCGGCAAGACGACCGTCGCCCGGGCCGTCGCCGAGGAGCTCGGCGCGATCCTGCTCGACACCGGCGTGCTCTACCGGGCGCTGACGCTCAAGGCGCTCCGGTCCGGCGCCGACCTGAACGACGGCGACACCCTCGCCACGCTGGCCCACGACCACCACATCGACATCGTGCCGCTTTCGCGGGACGACGGACGTCTCTATGACGTCCTCCTCGACGGCGACGACGTGACCTGGGACATCCGGACGTCGGCGGTCGACGCCAGTGTCTCGGTCGTCGCGGCCCACCGTCCGGTCCGCAACGCGCTACTGCCGGTCCAGCGCCGGATCGCCGCCAGCCGTGGTCCGGTCGTGATGGTCGGCCGGGACATTGGCACGACGGTCGTGCCCAACGCCGGGACCAAGATCTTCCTCAACGCCAGCCCGGAGGAGCGGGCCCGCCGGCGGCTCCATGAGTTGCGGGAGCGAGGCGTCGCCGCCGAGATCGACCAGCTGACCGACGACCTCCGCCACCGTGACGAGCTCGACCGGAGCCGGACGACCTCGCCGCTCCGCCCGGCCGATGACGCGATCATCGTCGAAACCGACGGGCAGCCGATCGACACCGTCGTCACCCTGGTCGAGGAGCTGGTCCGGACTGCCTGGGAGCGCCTGGGCGTCGCCATCCCGGCCGCCAGCGTGGTCAACGGGGACGGGAGCGCATGACGACCCCGGCGCGGGAGCCGGCCGCTGAGTTTGGCGACCTGCGGCATCACACCCAGCGCGCCTGGTCCTTTCACCTGACCCGGAGATTCTTCATCGGGGCGCTCCGGCTGCTGGCCGGCTTCCGGGTGACGGGTGTCCGCAACGTTCCACGGACCGGTCGGCTGATCGTCGTCTCCAACCACCTCCACAACCTCGACCCGCTGGTCGTCGCCGTGGCGGTCCCCCGCCCAGTCCACTTCATGGCCAAGGCCGAGCTCTTTCATGTCCCTGTCCTCGGCCCGTTGATCCGCTTCGTCGGGGCTTTCCCGATCGAGCGCGGCCGGGCGGACCGGAAGGCGATCCGGCGAGCCGAGGAGACGCTGGCCCAGGGGATCGCCTTCGGCATCTTCCCCGAGGGAACCCGCAGCGTGACCGCCGCGATGACGGAGCCGCTGGCGGGCGGGGCGCTGATCGCGCTGCGGTCCGGCGCGCCGATCCTTCCGGTCGCCGTCACGGGGACAGAGCACCTGCCCTTCAACGGCAGCAGGGCCCCTAAGCGCCGCTTCCGCCGGGCCGTCCGCGTCACGATTGGCGAACCCTTCACCGTCCCGCGGACCCTCGACGGCGAGCGACTGACCAGCGAGGCCGCGACTGACCTGATGATGCGCCGCGTCGCCGCCCTGCTCCCGGAGGGGTATCGCGGGATCTACGCTGAGCCGTGGTCAGGTCCGGAAGCGGACCAACGTTGATTGGCGAGAGACCGGCGTTGACCAGTCATGACTGGACGGGCCGAAGGACATTGGATTCGACGGTGCGATTCGACGGCGACGTTGGGACTGCGCGGCACCTGTCCCTGCCAGACCGTTCGTGACTCATGTTCTTGAGCCGGTCCCTTTAACGCTTGGTGGGAGTTACCGAATTGGCCGTCACCGCACGGTTTTTCTGACGCCGGCCTGTGGTCCGGACGGAGTTCCGTTAGGGAAAAGCCCGGAACTTCAAGGGGTCATGCTGACAACTCACACCAAGCGTTTTAGGGCCGGAACGCACGAGCGACCAGGCTCACATCCTTCCTTCCGTCTCCTGAGCTGAACCGATGGCCGCGGTCGTCGGATCAACCGGGAAGGCCCACTCCCCCTCCGGCGTAAAGCGGTTGCAGGTTCCGGCATCCGGCGGGTAGTCCCCGGCATTGGCCGGTATCTGGTCTGCGGTGGCGGAGACGCGAATCGTCCAGGGTCCGGTGTCCATCGGAATCTGCCGGTCCGTGGTGTAGTTGAAGCGCGTGGTCACGTCGTACGGGCAGGCGTAGCCATAAGTCGCGAGCGGGAACGTCTCCCCACCCGTCTCGATGCTGACGCTGGCAAACGGCCCGACACCCTCGATATCGATCGAGGCACCGATCCGGCCCGCGGAGATGCGAGTGATGGTGGCCACGGTCCCGTTGCTCGCCATCCGAGGTCCCGGCATGGCCGAGACCCCTGGACCGAGCGGAACCTCGAACTCGAAGACCAGCGGCACGGACGCGATTAGGTAACAGCGTGTCGCGTCCGTGGCTTCGTCGGGCGGTTGTCCACGATACGGCGGCTCTCGCTGACAGGGGATGCCCGGAATCACCTCCTGAATCGGCCTCTCCTCGCCGTCAACGACGGGCGGCCGGACCGCGTACCGGAGATCGGTGACCTCGTATCGGTACTGAGCGGTTGTGCTGCCGGCCGGCATGGGGGTGTTGTAGAAGGTCCAGATGCGGGTGTCGTTGTCTCCCCCACCCTGGGCACCGGGACCGCCAAGAAACCGTCCGGCCGCGTCGTAGAGCGTCGCCTGGCGAAGGTCGACGTTGCCGGCCGGCAGACCGTCCGGCGGCGTGATGCGAACGGCCATTGCCACGCTGTACGGATCGGCGTAGACACGGCCGATCGTGACCGTGAAGCCGTCGACCATCTGCGTGAGGTTGAGATCGGTTCCAAGGTCCTCTTCGGCGATCCGCTCCGTCCCGAACCCTCGCAGGAAATAGCCCCCCCAGTCAACCAGGCCGGTCGCGCTGGCGACGGTCGCAGCGACGACCAGGATGGAGAGCGACGCCGCGATCGCCGATAGCACCAGGACGTGCCGGCGTCGCGGCCGCGAGAGGATTGGAGTTGGCACATCGACTGACGAAGCTTCCAGTTCCGCTGCCCAACGGTCGACCTCACTGAGTAGCGCGGACGACGGCTCCGCCTGGTAGAGGCGGTCAAGCTTCGATTCCAGCATGGGATAGCGGCTATCACCGTCAAAGGGGGCTCGGGACGCTGATGTCAGATTATCGAGGGTCATGGGAGCTCCAGTCTCTGAGCCGGTCGAGCGTCCGGTGCAGGCGCTGACGAGCCGCTCCCGCGGAGCAGCCCAGCACGGCGGCAATCTGGACCGACGACAGGCCCGCGGCGAAGCGGAGTTGAATCAGTTCCTGCTCGTCCTCGGACAGGCGCCCGATGAGCAGCGCGAGCGCCCGCTGCTCATCGGCAATGAGCGCCTGACACTCGGGACCCGGTTCCGGGTCTGACGGCTCACGCTCCCCACCGAAGATCACGTCAATGGGCATCGGCTCGTCACGGCGCCGGCGATGCCACGAGGCGGTCTCGTTCCGGGCGATCCGGAACAGCCACGCCAGCCTGGCAGCATCATCGCCGTGGAAACCGGCCCGGGCCCGGTAAGCCTTGAAGAAGACCTGCTGCACGAGATCCTCGGCATCCTGAACGGTCGGCGTCCGCGCACGCAGGAAACGGTAGATGATCGTCAGGTGGACCCGGTAGAACCCGGCGAAGTCGTCGTCTGGGATCGCCACCGGTTCGATCGCTCTCGTGGGTTCCTCGACCGCCTGCTGCTGGCCCACGTCGTCATCCCAAGCCAGCCCCTCGCCACGACTTGCTGCCACGTCTTCGTTGCTCCTGGCGTCTGACGATAGGCGCTCGCGCCATCGCGGCACACAGGCACCGTCTCATCGTGCCCACTGAAGCAAACGCTGGACGACGCGAATTGTGACCGGATGAAAACGACGAGCGCCCACCGGGCGACAAGCTAGGTGGGCGCTGGCTGGTTTGTTCCGGCCGTAAACGGTCCGGCTGACGGACACTGGATTCGGCGTTGAGGGACGCGAGAGATGGTCCGGCCACGAATGGCGGCTCCGCGTGCCGGGCTCAGGCACGTCAATGGTGGCGGACCGCCGGGAGATGGGCGTCGGGTCCGGCGGGAGACCGGCCCTGAAGGGACCGGCTGAACGACATTGGTGGCGAAGCCGACCGGCCCACCGAACTGTTACGCTATCGTGGCCCCTCCGTGAACCGGCACCGCTGAATCGAATGTCGCTCAGCCGGTCCCATCAGGGCCGGTTCCCCGGGCCGAACGCGCAAGAGCCGGGAATGGGCATGGCGAAACGGCCCATGATCCGTTGCGGTCCGGTGAGGGGGCATGGGTTCAGCGAACCGGTCATCCATCGGATCAGTTCTGGAAGTCGTCCTCGAACTCGGCCACCGTGTCGTCGTCGTCGCTGGCGCCGCCCATCCGGGCGAGGGTGCGCTGACGGCGCGTCATCCGGACGCTGCTGGGAAGCTCGGGGTCCGGCTCGCCCCAGGTCAGCTGGACGGTGGCGATGTGGACGGTGTCGCCGTCGCTGATCCCGAGGCGGTGCAGCTCGGACGTGATGCCGCTGCTCTTCAGGACGCGCTGGAACCGCTGGATCGACTCGGCGTTGCCGAAGTTCGTCATCTTGGTGAAGCGCTCGATCCCGACGCCCGCCACATTGAAGTGGTGAGCCGACTGCCGGGTCGCCGCCCAGGCGCGCTCGGAGACATTGCCGATGGTGTAGACCTTTGGTTCGGCCGGTGGCGCCTTGGCGGCCGCCTCCTTCTCGAGCTGCACGACCTCCTGGAGCACCCGGCTGGCGGCCACCATCAGGTCGGCGACGCCCTCGCCCGTCGCGGCGGAGACCTCGAAAATCCGCGGGTAGCGGCCGGAGAGCGCCTCGCGCAGCCGGGGCAGGTTCTCCCGCGCCTCGGCGAGGTCGACCTTGTTGAGCGCGACCAGCATCGGCTTCGAGCGCATCATCTCGTCGTAGAGTTCGAGCTCCCCGTTGATCGTCGCGAAGTCCTCGAGCGGGTCCCGCCCCTCCAGCCCACCGGCGGCGTCGAGGACGTGGATCAGAACTTTGGTGCGCTGGACGTGGCGGAGGAACTCATGCCCGAGCCCGGCTCCGTCGGCGGCACCCTCGATCAGACCAGGGATGTCGGCCAGGACGAAGGTCGTCCCGAACTTGCCGCCGATCTCGACGACGCCCAGGTTCGGTTCGAGCGTGGTGAACGGGTAATCCGCAATCTTGGGCCGGGCGGCCGTCGCGGCGGTCAGCGTGGTCGATTTGCCGGCGTTCGGCAGCCCGACGAGTCCGACGTCGGCGATCATGCGCAGCTCCAGCCGGACCCAGCGCTCCTGGGCCGGCTCACCGAGTTCTGCGATCCGGGGCGAACGATGCGTCGAGGTCTTGAAGTGGGTGTTGCCAAGCCCGCCCCGCCCGCCCCGAGCGACGAGGAACTCCTGGTTGGGCTCGGTCAGGTCGGCGATCTGCTCACCGGTCTCATCGTCGAAGACGACCGTCCCGGCCGGGACATCGACGACGACATGCTTGCCGCTCTTGCCGGTGCAGTTGCGCTTGGCCCCGGCCTGGCCCGGCTCGGCCTTAAAATGGACGGCGTACTGGAAGGGGATCAGCGACGTCAGGCTCGGCCGGACCCGCAGCGTGACATCGCCGCCGCGACCGCCGTCGCCGCCGTCCGGGCCGCCCTTGGTGACGAACTTCTCGCGGAGGAAGGAGGCACTGCCGCTGCCGCCGTCTCCGCCACGGACAAAGATTTTGGCGCGATCGACGAGGACCATGTGACTCCTGCCAGGTGCAATCGAGGGGCGCGGCCAGAGACCGGTTCGTCATGGCTCGCGCTGGAACACATAATTATACCGCATCGCCGCCGCGACTTGACAGGTTATCACCGTTCGCTGATCGATCCAGTCGTCGCGTTCACGTTCAGAACAGACCGGCCCTGATGGGACCGGCTGAACGGCATTGGATTCGACGGTGACAACCACGGGTGAGGTGCCAATTTAATTGAAACGGATCACCGTGGGCCGGATCACCGTGAGGCGGCCCCCATGAGCGGCCGCTAGTCCAGATAATCCTCGAGTCGCTGGCGTCGATTGGGGTGGCGGAGCTTGCGCAGGGCCTTGGCCTCGATCTGCCGGATGCGCTCGCGCGTCACGCTGAATTCCCGGCCGACCTCCTCCAGCGTCTTTGCCCGGCCGTCGTCCAGGCCGAACCGCATGACGATGACCTGCCGCTCACGGTCCGACAGCTCCTCCAGCACGAGCTGCATCTGCTCCGACAGCAGCGCGTTGGCGGCGGCGTCCGGCGGCGCGATCGCCGAACGGTCCTCGATGAAGTCGCCGAGGCTGCTGTCCTCCTCGTCGCCCACCGGCATCCCGAGCGAGACGGGCTCCTGGCTGATCTTGAGGACCTCCCGCACCCGTTCGGCCGTCATGTCCATCGCCCGGCCGATCTCCTCGGAGGTCGGGTCCCGCCCGAGCTCCTGGTGAAGGCGGCGCGACGTCCGGACGACGCGGTTGATCGTCTCGACCATGTGGACCGGGATTCGGATCGTCCGCCCCTGATCGGCGATCGCCCGGCTGATCGCCTGCCGAATCCACCACGTCGCGTAGGTGCTGAACCGGAACCCCTTGTGGTGCTGGTACTTCTCGACCGCCCGGATCAGGCCGAGGTTGCCCTCCTGGACGAGGTCCAGCATCGACATCCCGCGGCCAACGTACTTCTTCGCGACCGAGACGACGAGGCGCAGGTTGGCCTCGGTCAGGGCGACCTTGGCCGACGTCCCGGCCACGATCCGCGCGTCGAAGGCCAGCTTGAGCTCGCGGGACGTGCTGCCGAGCAGACTCCGGATGGTCGCTTCGTCCAGCCACTCCCCCGAGACGTCCTCCAGCCGCTCCCGGAGGACGACCGGCAGCAGGTCCCACTCGACCTGCCGGAGCCGGAGCGACTCCTCCAGCTGTTCTCGCGTCAGACCGATCCGGGCGGCGACGCTGGCCGGCAGGTCGTCGGCGAACCGCGTCAGGGGCAGCACGCCGAGGACGTGCTCGGAGCGACTGGCCGCCGGCGCCAGGCTGGCCGACGCCGTCGCCAGCGCCACGACGTCGGGCCAGGACGCCCGCAGCGACTCGTGGATGGCGACGATCAGCGTGACGCCGTCCGGCTCGATCCCGTCCCGCTCCAGCAGCCGCTTCCGCACCTGCAGGATGTAGGCGGCGCGCTCCATCGCCATGGACAGGTCGACTTCGCTCCGGGCCGTCAGCAGCGGGACCCGGCCGATCTCGCGGAGATACATCCGGACCGGGTCTTCGAGCGCCGAGGCGATCCCTCCATCGGACGAACGGAGCTGCTCCAGCGCGTCGTCCCGGTCACGCCCGGCCCGCTCCGGCAGGGAGGAGACGAGGTCGACCTCGACCGATTCCAGGCCCTCGACGGCGCGGTCGAGGTCGTCGCCGGGGGTCGCGATGACCAGGCCGTCCGGTACGAGATCGGACGCGATATCGTCGCCATCCGGACCCCCCGGTTCGCCGTCCTCAGCGAGCCGGTCGATGTCGTCGTCGCTGAAGGCAGCCGGGTCCCCGGCGGACGGCGGCGGAGCGGGATCGGGCCGGATCTCGGGTTGGACCCCTACCAGTTCCGGGTCGAACCCGGCGCCGGACCGATCAACGACCGGAGTCGGCTCCTCGGGCGGATTCCCGGCCTGGGACCCCGGAGCCGACGCGGAGCCGGTCGATTTCCTGGAGCGTCCTGCCACGGCGTACACCCTGAATCTCGGATTCCCTCAGGCCGTGACGAGAGAATCTTGCGGTTGCACGGTTACATTCATCATCACCGCGAGGGACCATGAACGCTACTACGGACCCGAACGGTGCGCAACTCACCAGTCTGGTCGGGCATGAGACCGGCCGTACACCGCCCCGCTGAGCGATATGGGATTCGACATCGAGCGCCAACGGCCTCGGTCGATGACCGCGCCCCACGGCCGCCATGCTCACGACCAAGGTCGTTCAGCCGGCCCGCGTCGCTGCCACTCAGGGCGGATCAACGGCTGGACAAACGGCTAGACACGCAGTCCCGATCAACGATTACGAGAACCCTCCGCCAACGCGGACGCCGGGAGCGATCTCGTTCCGAAGCAGGTCGGCGTACGTCTCCCGCCAGCGGATCAGCCGGGCGTCGCCGGACTGGACCATCACCACGGCCGGCCGCGTGGCGAGATTGTAGTTGCTGGCCATGGCGAGGCAGTAGGCGCCGGTCGCGGGCAGGGCGAGGAGGTCACCGGCCGCGACCGGTGGCAGCATCGCCCGCTCGATCAGGATGTCGCCGGACTCGCAGTACTTCCCGGCGATCGTCACCGGCGCGAGGCCCGTCTCAGGCATCGGCCGGCTGGCGAGCTCGACGTGGTAGCTCGCCCCGTAAAGCGTCGGGCGGATGTTGTCGGCCATCCCGCCGTCGACGGAGACGAAGGTCCGGACACCGGGGATATGCTTGATCGTCCCGACCGTGTAGAGCGCGACACCGGCCCGCCCGACCAGCGAGCGACCCGGCTCGACGATCAGCTCCGGCTCCGGCAGCCCGTAACGCGCGCAGCCCGCCCGGACGGCCTGGGCGGCCCCGGCGGCCCATCGCTCGACCGGCGCCGCCGCCTGCTCGCGCTCGTAGGCGATCCCGAACCCGCCGCCAGGGCAGATGATCTCCGGGGCGAAGCCGTGCCGGTCGCGCATCTCCCCGGCGAAGGCGAGCAGCGTCTCGACCGCCAGGGCGTAGGCCGCGCTGTCGAACAGTTGCGAACCGACGTGGGCGTGGTAGCCCCGCAGCCGCAGCCCCGGCGCCGCCAGGACCGCCGCGACCGCCCGTTCGGCATCGCCCGTCGTGATCGGCAGGCCGAACTTGGAGTCCAGATGGCCGGTCCGGATCTTGTCGTGGGTGTGCGTGTCGATCCCCGGATTGAGGCGGAGCAGGCACCCCACCTCGGCGCCAGCCGCGACGGCCAGCCGCGAGACGAGCTCGATCTCGGGCAGGTTGTCGATCGCGATCAGACCGACCCCGGCCGCGATCGTCTCCTCGATCTCGTCCGATCCCTTGTTGTTGCCGTGAAAGGTCATCTCACTGGCCGGGACCCCGGCCGCCAACCCGCCGTACAGCTCGCCACCGGAAACCACATCGAGGCCGATCCCCTCCTGATGGAGCACATCGACCACCGCGAGAGACAGCAGCGCCTTGGCGGCGTAGACGATCCGGCTGTTCGGGTAGGCGTCCGCGAACGCGCCACGGAGCCGCCGGGCCTGGCCGCGGAGGGTCGCCTCATCATAGATGTAAAGCGGCGTCCCGAACTCGCGAGCCAGCTCCGTCACCGGGACCCCACCGATCTCGATCGATCCCTCGTCATCCCGCTGGTAGGTATCGGGCCACAGCATCAGGCGTCTCCTCGTTGTCGGCTCGCTTATCCGTGCAGCATGCTTCAGAAGTGGATTGCTCCGCCAGCCGAGCCCGGAAGCGACCGGCTGAACGACAACCGTGATGCCGGCTGAAGGGCAGCGACGTGTGCCGGCTGAACGACATTGGGTGTGCGACTGACAGGCACCGCGATCCGCCCATTCCTCGCACTCCCGTCCAGCCCACCAATCGTCACATCATAGGTCGTTCGGCCGGACCGTCGCTGGCCAATCGCCACTGGAACGGCGCCGCCCAGACACTGGCCGTCAGCGCCGAATTCAAAGTCCTTCAGCCGGTCCCTTCAGGGCCGGAACATCGGCGCCGCACAAGCGTCGGCACCCTTGGCCGCCAGCCCCAAATCCCGTGTCCTTAAGGCAGTCCGTTCACGGCCGGTCGGTCCGCTGGCGTCGCCCGGTATACTGATCAGGAACAGGACCGCCGGTTTTCGGTCGCGTCCGTGTGACTGCTGCCCGATGGCCATGGCTCCGGCATGGCGTGTCCTGAAGACCACGAGGCACCACGACGATGTAGCTCCCACGCCGGTTCCGGTTCGCCCATCCCGCTCCCCCGCCGCTGTCGCCCCGCGCCGGCCAGGGGGCACCCATCCGACGTGGAGAATGCTCGCATGGCCAACGTCCCGATCCTGACCGTCGAGGGGCTCGCCAAGAGCTACGGCGCCCACGACATCTTCGATGGCATTACCTTCCAGATCGCGGAGAAGCAGCACGTCGCCCTCGTCGGCGTCAACGGCGCCGGCAAGAGCACGATCCTGCGGATCATCGCCGGCGTCGAGGAATCGAACGGCGGCACGATTACGCCGCTGCCCGGTCTCCGGATCACCTACCTCGCCCAGGAAGCCCGCTTCGACAGCGACCGGACCGTCCGAGAGGAGGCCCGTGAGGCCTTCGCCGCGACTCAACTCGCCGCCGACCGGATGCGCGAGATCGAGACCGAGATGGGCTCGGCCAGTGACGACGACCTGGACCGGATCATGGCCGAGTACGACCGGCTGCAGGAGCGGTTCGAATCCGCCAACGGCTACGACATGGACTTCCGGACCGATGAGGTCCTGCTCGGGCTCGGCTTCCGCCCGGACCAGTTCGACGAGCGCGTCAACCTGCTCAGCGGCGGCCAGAAGACCCGCGTCGCCCTCGCCAAGGCGCTGCTCGCCGAGCCCGACCTGCTCCTGCTGGACGAGCCGACCAACCACCTCGACCTCGAGATGCTGGAGTGGCTGGAGGGCTTCCTCTCCAAATGGAACGGCGCCTGCCTCGTCGTCTCCCACGACCGCTACTTCCTCGACCGCGTCACGACCCGGACGATGGACCTCGCCTTCGGCGTCCTGGAGGACTACCCCGCTCCGTACCAGCGCTACCTGACCCTAAAGGAGGAGCGGATGGCGCGGCGCAAGATCGAGTACGACGAGCAGCAGGAGTTCATCGCCCGGACCGAGGAGTTCATCCGGAAGTACAAGGCCGGCCAGCGCGCCCGCGAGGCCAAGGGCCGCCAGACCCGGCTGGACCGGCTGCCGCGCCTCGCCCGGCCCCGCGCCGCCGACACGATCACGCTCAAGATTCCGGTCGGGGTTCGCAGCGGCGAGGTCGTCCTGACCGTGGACCGACTGACGGCCGGCTACACCGGCGCCGACCTGGAAGATGGCGTCGTGGACCCCGGCGTCACGAGCGGCACCGGACCGACCGCGCTGGACCGGATGCTCGGCGGGACCCGCCACGACCGCCCCCGCACGCCGGAGCCGGTCCGCGCCGTCGTCCACGATCCGGACCAGCCCGAGAAGGTCCTCGTCCGGACCGGCGAGCTGGAGGTCCGACGGGGCGACCGGATCGGCCTGATCGGACCGAACGGCAGTGGCAAGACGACGCTGCTCCGCTCGCTGGTCGGCATCCTGCCGCCGCTCGCTGGCCGCTACCAGGTCGGCGCCAATGTCAAGATCGGCTACTACGCCCAGACCCACGAGCAACTCCACCACGACGGCACGCCGCTCTCGGTGATCCTCGACGCGCTGCCGATGGCGGAACAGGAGGCCCGGACCTACCTCGGCCGCTTCCTGTTCTCCAACGACGATGTCTACAAGCGCGTCGGCGATCTCTCCGGCGGCGAGCGGTCGCGGCTGGCGCTGGCGGTCCTGCTGCTCCAGCAGGCCAACGTGCTGGTCCTCGACGAGCCGACCAACCACCTCGACATCCACGCCCGCGAAACGCTGGAGGAGATGCTGCGCGCCTTCGACGGCACGCTGCTCTTCGTCTCCCATGACCGCTACTTCATCGATCGGGTCGCGACCCGAATCTGGGCGATTGAGGACAGCCGGGTCAAGCCGTACCTCGGCAACTACACCGACCATCAACGCGCGGTCGGCCTCCTGGCCGACCCGGCGGCGACGATCGGCCAGAACGCACCGCCGGCCGCGCCGCTGCCCGCCGGCGGAACCACGCCCAAACCCACCCCGACCAACGGCGGCAAACCCGCCCCAACCGTCGCATCGTCGTCTCAGCCACCACGAAAACTCGACAACCGCTCGGCCCGCGACCTCCAGCGCAAGCTTCAGCAGGCCGAGAAGGACATCGCGCGGCTGGAAGCCAAACTGATCGAGCTGAGCGACGCGATGGCCATCGCCGGCGTCGACGGGGACAGCGACGCGATTCGCCGCCTGGGAACGGAGTACACCCGCTCCCAGACCGAACTGGAGGACGCTTACGCCATCTGGGAGGACTCGACCGCCCAGATGGAGCCGGTCGCCTAACGCGTCGACTGACATGTCAGTCCGTCCGCCCAGATACAACAACATTTACATTTGACGTTGTCGTGTTCAGACTCGGACCTCGATGTCCGCATCGTAAGCGCGCCGGTGAATAGGACCAGATGACTCAACTCCATCCGTTGCGCTGTGTTGTGGTGTTCCAGCTGGCTCGCCCGCTGAGTCGAATCGGTCACCCTGACAGCCGGCGCCGAAGCAACTGTCCTTCAGCCGGTCCCGTCAGGGCCGGTCCATCAGACCAACATTGCGGAGGATCGACCGTCATGACCGACCCACGACCGTTCCGGCTCGGTGTAACCGGCGGAATAGCCTCCGGCAAGAGCACGGTCATGGCCATCCTGGCGGAACTCGGCGCTGAGACGATCGACGCGGATTGGGTCTACCACTGGCTGATCGAACCCGGTCGACCGCTGCACCGGGTGCTGGTCGAGCGATGGGGACGTGGGATCGTCGCGACCGACGGCATGATCGACCGCCCGGCACTGGGTCGCATCGTCTTCGCCGATCCCGCCGAGCTGGCCGACCTCGACCGCCTGACGCATCCGGCCATCCGGCGGGAGATCGACAACAGAGTCCAACGGTCAAGCGCCGATGTTGTCGCAATCGATGCTGTCAAGCTGATCGAGAGTGGTCACGCCGACAGCTGCGACCGGGTCTGGCTCATCGTCGCTGACCCGGCGTTGCAGTCGCGTCGCCTCGTTGAGACCCGCGGACTGACCATGGAGGACGCGCTGCGTCGCGTCACCTCGCAGCCGGACGTTGCCTCACGCCTTGCACGAGCGAACACCGTTATTCGAAACGAGGGCTCGCTGGACGATCTCCACGAATGCGTCGTGACCGCATGGCGACAACTTCCGATCTCGTGACGAGCCGTATCGTCGCCTGTACCGCGACAACAAGTCATATCTCGAAAAATCGTGTTGTAGTATTTTGGAGAAGGGAGCGTCGATTCCGTCCACCAGGGAGTCCGCCTGATCGGGATCCAACGGTGACTGGTTCGAACGGGAACCGACTCACCCCGTGATAGCAGGTGTCTTTTGGTAAGCTACGTGCCGGTGGAGCGCCGAGGCGCCTGCGAACGACATCCCCACGAGGAGTTTCCATGGCCGAGCAGGACTTTCGCGATCTTGAGTTCGATGTCTTCTTCGACTTCCAGTGCCCCTTCGTGAACCCCGCCGCGATCTGGCTGCATAACGTCGAGGCTGAGCTTGGGTATCCGCTCAGGGCGACCTGGCGGGCCTTCCCACTGGAGCAGGTCAATAGCAGGAGCGGCGATGACTGGAAGCTCTGGGAGCAGCCGGACAGTTACCAGAGCCGAGGGCTGCCCGGCTTCCGGGGGGCACTGGCGGCCAGCAGGCAGGGCCACGAGAAGTACCACGACTTCGTTTGGGAGCTGCTCAACCTCCGTCACCAGGAGGGTCAGGATCTCGCGGACCCGGCGACGATCGTCGAGGCCGCGACCCGGGCCGGGTTGGACCTCGACCAGTTCGATCGGGATCGGGCCAGTCGGGACGAGCTCGGCACGATCGGCGACGACTACGGCGGGGCCACGGTTGAGCACGGCGTCTTCGGCACCCCAACCTTCGTCTTCCCGAACGGCGGCGCGGCCTACCTTAAGCTCCAGCTCGGCAACGTCCCGACCGGGCCGGAGGCCGTCGCCTTCTTCGAGCGGTTCGTCGGCATCACCCGCGACACGCCGAAGGTCATTGAGATCAAGCGGCCTACCCCTCCCGCGCATTGAGCCGCGCATCGCTGACCGTGCGTGCGACAGGGACCAAGAGCCTGGTTTAGTGCTGCACATCGACATGCGATCAGGCGACGTCACACCAGCTCAAACGGGCAGCGACGGGTGCCGGCGGATGGACGCGGGTGTTCGCATTGGCGGCGGGAAGTCCCCCGGCCATCCCGCCGTGGCCGGGGTGTCCGGGCGGTGCGCCAACAATGTCGTGAAGCCGGTCCCTTCAGGCCGAGCGCCAGGCCCATCCACCATCGGTCCGGTTCTCGAAGATACTCCGACGACTCGGCGCCCCTGGCGTCGGGTCGTCGCGTTCAACCGTTGTCCATCAGGATCGCCATCCAAGAAGGATTGTCATGCAAATCGGCGCCTGGCTTCCGTCCACCGAGTTCGATGTCGATGCCGAGCGTCTCGTCCGCTTCGCCCAGGAGATGGAGCGGGCCGGAGTCGCGTTCCTCGAATCCTCCGACCACGTCCTTACGGCGCGGCTGCCCGACTCGCACGGTTCAGCCGCCATGATCTCCCGAGGCTACCACGACCCATTCATGCTCTTCGCGTACCTCGCCCACCAGACCACGCTCGACTTCGCGACATCCGTGCTGGTCCTTCCGCAGCGACCGGCGGCCCTCGTCTCCAAGCAGATGGCGGAACTCGTCTGGTTCCACGGCGACCGCTTCCGGTTCGGACTTGGCAGCGGTTGGAACGCCCCGGAGTTCCAGGCGCTTGGGGTCGACTTCGCCGACCGGGGAGCGATCCTCAGCGAGCAGATCGCGGTGATCGAGGCGCTCTGGCCGGGCGGGTACGCCTCCTTCGCGGGCCAGCATCACCGGTTGGACCGGGTCGGGATCGCGCCGGTGCCACCGCGCGCCCGACCTCCGCTCTGGTTCGGCGGCCATTCCCGCCGCGTGCTGGAACGCGTCGCCCGGCATGGCGAGGGCTGGATGCCGCTGGCCGCCCCAACGAGTCCGAACCTCCCGGCCGAGCTGGAGCTGCTCCGCCGGCTGACCGACCAGCAGGGCCGCGACCCGGACCGTCTCGGTGTCGAGGGCCGCGTCGTCCTGACGGAATCCACGAGCCAGGACGACTGGCTCCGGACGGCGGAGAGCTGGCGCCGCCTCGGCGCAACCCACCTCGCGCTGACCTACGAGGGCGGCGGCTTCGGTGACCTCGACCGGGCCACCGAGGCGATCTCCGGATTCGTTCAGCGTCTCACGGCGATCAGCCCAACCACCTGAGCGGCTGTCGTTCGTTCGCAACGGGCGTGTTCCATCCGCGTCGCTGAGGCGACGCGCTCTCCTATACTTTCTGCCATGACCACCCCACGCCGAAAAAGCGTCACCGAGAACGCCCCGCTCTCCGAGGCGAAGGTCGCGGCAGTCCGGGACGGGCTGCTCGGCTGGTTCGCGGCCAACGCCCGCGACCTGCCCTGGCGCCGGACCCGCGACCCCTACGCGATCCTCGTCGCCGAAGTCATGCTCCAGCAGACGCAGGTCGACCGGGTCATTCCCTACTACGACCGCTGGCTGGACCAGTTCCCCGATGTGACGGCGCTGGCCGTCGCCCCGACCGCCGACGTCATCACCGCCTGGGCCGGGCTCGGCTACAACCGGCGGGCCGTCAACCTCCAGCGCACCGCCCGCTTCGTCGTCGAGGAACGCGGCGGCGTCTTCCCCAGCGACATCGCCGACCTGCTGACGCTGCCGGGGATCGGCCCGTACACGTCCGGGGCGATCGCGGCCTTCGCCTTCGAGCAGGACGCGGCCTTCATCGACACGAACATGCGCCGCGTCCTCCACCGGGTCGCCTTCGGTCCGGACGTCCCCGACCAGCTCCGGCACGATCGTGAGGTGATCCCCGTCGCCCGGCAACTGGTCCCGCCGGGCCGAGGCTGGGAGTGGAACCAGGCCCTGATCGAGTTCGGAGCGCTCCAGTGCACCGCCCGAAAGCCGGCCTGTCTCGTCTGCCCGCTCCGGCCCGAGTGCGCCTCCTACCCCGCGATACTGGGCGCCCTCGCCAGCGTCCCCAGGGGTACCCGGAAGAAGGCCGAGGCGCCGTTCGCGGGTTCCAACCGCTTCTACCGCGGCCGGGTGATCGACGCCCTCCGGGTAGCGCCGTCCGCCGGCCTCCCGCTTGGCGAACTCGGCGCCGCGGTCAAGCCCGACTTCACCGCCGCCGACCTGCCCTGGATCGACGGCGTCGTCGCCGGGCTCGCCCGTGATGGCCTGGCCCGGACCGAGCGAATGGTCGCCGAGGATGAAGAGGGGTACGACGAGCGTGGGAATGGCGATCCAACGGCGGACACCGCTGGTCTCGCGAAGCGGCGAGTTCGACTTCCCTAAGCGCGAAGTTCCCCATCAACCTTCGAGGCGCAACTGGGCTAGCTCGGCACCGGCCCTGAACGGCAGTGAAGCGTGCCAGCTGAGCGACATTGGTGCGCAACTCCCATCCGGGGGCCTGGCGCTACAAACGAGAACGGAACTGATGGCCCTCAACGTCGAATCCAATGTCGTTTAGCTGGTCCCTTGGAGCCAGTCTGGCGATCAGCAAGCCCATCAAGGTACGGTGCAACGAGTAACGCCAGCCGGCCCCAGTGATCGCTGCCGGCGCCAGGCGATGGGGTTGATCCTGGATCACCTCGCCAGAGCCGGGGAACCCAGAACCCCTGCCCGTCGTCATCCCAGCCGGCGGGCAGGTCCTCGGCCAGCCAGCCGGGCGTTGCCTCGGCGGCGAACGTCGCGGCGACCTGCCCGGCTTCGGCGATGGCGACGGCTTCCCGCCAGCCAATCCGGCGCTGATCCCCCGTCAGACCATCGGCGAGAGCCAGCAGCGCCTCAGCCCGCTCCCGGTTGGTCGCGCCGGGGCCGGCGAAGCGACGCGTCCGGGCGGGTTCCCAGCGGTCGCCAAGCGCGGGCACGAGCAGTCCGCCGTCGCTGGCGATCGTTCGGGCACCGCCCAGCGCGACCGAGGCCGAGACGGCCTTGGCCACGGCGATCCTCACCAGCGGGTCGATCCCGGCTCTTTCGGACGGCTCCGGCTCGGTTGGCTCGATCCTTTCCGGAAGCGGTTCAGGAGCGTGTCGATGGCCGACCAGCGATGCGAGCAGCGTGAGCTTGGTCTCGTTTCTCGCGGCGGTGACGAGCGGGATCCGGGCGGCGGCCGCCATGCCGGTGTTCGCTGTCACGTCCAGGCTCACTCGTTGCTCCTGCCCGGTACCTGCCAGGCCCGTCGTCGCGATGTTAACAACAGGGCCATCGAAACGGTTGCGTTTCGATCAGCCGTCCGCTAGTCTGTGGGAACGAAACGGTTTCGTTTCGTCTGCGGCACCGGCCGCTGAGGACGCGCCTCTGGATCGTCGCCCGGACAGCCACCGCTGTCCCCGGCCGCGCGATCGGCGTCACCTGCTGTTCTGGCCTGGTTGGCCCATGTCTCTGGAGAACGTCCCATGGCCCAGTCCCCTGCCCTGAATCCAGGCGAAGCGTTGGCCCCGGCCCTTCCGGCGGTTGCCGCGCAGCACGTCCACCGCTGGCTGATCCTCGCGGTCATCAGCGTCTCGCAACTCATGGTCGTCCTCGACGCGACCGTCGTCAACATCGCGCTGCCGTCGGCGCAGGCCGCCCTCGGCTTCTCGAACGACCAGCGCCAGTGGATCGTGACCGCCTACGCCCTCGCCTTCGGCAGCCTCCTGCTCCTGGGCGGGCGACTCGGCGACGTCATCGGGCGGAAGACGATCTTTCTGATCGGCCTCGGAGGGTTCGCGATCGCCTCGGCCATCGGTGGCGCCGCGCCGAACTTCGAGGTGCTGGTCTTCGCCCGCGCGCTGCAGGGTCTCTTCGGCGCCCTCCTCGCTCCGGCCGCCCTGTCGATCCTGACGACGACCTTCACCGATCCCGCCGAGCGCGGCCGGGCCTTCGGGATCTTCGGCGCCATCGCCGGTGCCGGCGGCGGCCTTGGTCTCCTGCTCGGCGGCGTCCTGACCGAGTACCTCGACTGGCGCTGGACGCTCTATGTCAATCTGATCTTCGCCGGAATTGCGATCGCCGGCGCCGTCGTCTATCTCCGCAACCACCGCCCGGACCACAGGGTCCAGCTCGACTTCGTCGGAACGGTGCTCGTCTCCGCTGGCCTCTTCGGGATCGTCTACGGCTTCTCCAACGCCTCGACCAGGTCCTGGGGTGACGTCCTGACCTGGGGCTTCCTCGCGGCCGGTGCCGTCCTGATCATCGCCTTCGCCTGGTGGCAGACCCGCGCCGCCCAGCCACTGCTCCCGCTCCGGATCATCCTCGACCGCAACCGGGGCGGCTCGATGCTGGCCCTGCTGATCGCCGGCGCCGGGATGTTCGGGGTCTTCCTCTTCCTGACCTACTACACCCAGCAGAGCCTCGGCTACTCGCCGATCCAGACCGGTCTCGCCTTCCTGCCGATGATCGGCGGCATCATGGTCTCGGCGACGATGGCGACCAGCGTCCTGCTGCCCCGGCTCGGCGCTCGCCCCCTCATCCCGCTCGGCATGGTCCTCGCCGCGGCCGCACTGGCCTACATGACCCGGCTCGACCTCTCCAGCAGCTACGCCAGCGACATCCTGCCCGGCCTGGTGGTGATGGGCCTCGGCATGGGACTCATCTTCGCCCCCGGCATGAGCGTCGGGACGCTCGGTGTCGATCCGGACGACGCCGGAGCCGGCTCGGCCGTCCTCAACACCGTCCAGCAGGTCGGCGGCTCGATCGGCACCGCCCTGCTCAGCACCCTCGCGGCGTCGGCGGCGACCAGCTACCTCGTCGACCGCGTGGCCAGCCCCGAGGCGTTCGCCCAGTCGGCCATCGAGAGCTACTCCACCGCCTACTGGTGGTCGGCCAGCTTCTTCGTGGTCGGCGCGATCGTCACCGCCCTGCTCCTGCGCTCCGGCAAGCCGGACTTCGATCAGGAGGGGGCTCCGGCCGTTCACATGTAGCTCGCCCGAAGTCTCCGTTCAGCGCGCGGGCCCGGCCCCGGAGGGACTCCCTCCGGAGCCGGGTCCAACGCTTGAAATGACCAGCACGATCGATATGAAACGAGATCGGTTAATATGTCACACTATGAGGGAGCCACGAAGAAGGCTTCAGGTTCAGTCCAAACAGAGCGCAATGCCGCGCCAGGGAAGTGAAACATGTCTCCAGTGACAGGTCTCGAACAGGCCCGTCGAACCCGTCTTACCCCCAAACGAGAAGCCGAACTCTTCGGCGAGATCCTCGACCTGCTCGTCGAGGAGGGCTACGACAACCTGACGATGGATACCATCGCCGCCCGCACCCACTCGAGCAAGGCGACCCTCTACCGGCAGTGGCAGAGCAAACCGCGGCTGATCGCCGCTACGCTGCGTCACGCGAAGAAACTGGACCAGATCGATCTGTCGGCGATCGACACCGGCTCTCTTGGAGGGGATCTACGCGAGATGGCCAGACGCGTGGGCTCCGGCGGGCATGAGCAGACCGGCCTCTTCTGGTCACTCGCGGATTCGATCCGGCGCAATCCCGAACTCAAACTCGCGCTTCAGGAATCGCTGATCGAGCCCGCCGAACGGGAACTGAACGCGATCCTGCAGCGCGCGATCGACCGCGGTGAGATCGAAGCCAATGTGCCGAGCTTCGACTTCGTTCACTGCACCATGATGGGCGCGGCCCTCTCGCACTCCATCACGAACGAGGGCGAGGCCGATGCCGACTACATGGTCCGATACGTTGACGCCGTCATCCTCCCGGCCCTTGGGCTGAAAGCACCCGTCCCGGACTCGGCCGCCGAAGCTGAGTCGGAAACCGTCGCGACGACCTGATCACCTTCTCGCCTCGAAAATGGTCGGATACGGGCGCGACTCCCGCGTCACTGATCACCACCGCCGCGGCCCAATCAATTATCGGGACCGCTACCCGATGCCAAGGCCACCGGTGACATCCTCGACGGTGAGGAAGTCTGGCCCGTAGAGCTTGCTCATCTGCGGCCCGTAGCTCAGCGCCGTGCCCAGGACTGCCCGCGGCGTGCCGTCGGCGATCACCTCGCCGCCCCCGAGCATCACGATCCGCGACGCCACGGCCGCCGCCAGTTCGACATCGTGCGTCGCCAGCACGATCGCGATCCCGTCCGCGGCCAGTCCCCGCAGCAACCGGCCGAGCTCCGCCTTCAGCGACCCATCCATTCCTCGCGTCGGCTCGTCGAGCAGGACGACCCTCGGTCCGCCAGCCAGCACGGCGCCGATCGCGACGCGCTGGCGCTGCCCACCGCTCAGGCTTCGCGGGTGCCGGTCGGTCAGCCCGGTCAGTCCAAGGCGATCGAGCAGGCTGTCGATGTCTGGCAGCGAACGGCTGCTCGATCGGCCGTGAGCCGCCCGCCGCGAGGCCAGCAACTCGTCGCGAACCCGCTCGCTGAAGAGGATCGCCCCCGGATCCTGCGGCAGGTAGCCAATCAGACCGCCCCCGTCCGTCCCCGGCGCTCCACTGACCCTCACCTGCGTGATGCTCCCAGCGATCGGTGCGTGCAGACCGGCGAGCGCCCGGAGGAGCGTCGTCTTCCCCGAGGCGTTCCGACCCATCAGCGCGACGACCTCGCCGGGGTGGATGGCGAGATCGACGCCGCGCAGGACATCGACCGTCCCACCCGGAACTGGATGGCTGAGGCGCAACCGATTCACCGTCAGGAGGGGCGGCACACCCCGGGGGTCGGCCGTCCGAGCGGCGGACGGCACCGGGATTCGACCGTCCCGCGTCGATGACCGGCGCCCCTCCCGGACGGTGATCGGGAGCGGGTCCCAGCCAAGCTCCCGGCCCAGACGGGCGACCGGCGGCAGGAAATCGATGGGCACCGCCGGTGACGTCAGCACATCGCGTGGAGCGCCGCCCAGCCAGGTGCCATCCGGTCGGGCGAACCGGATCGCGTCAGCCTCGGCGGCGACGCGCTCCAGGCGGTGCTCGGCTAGCACGACCGTCAGCCCGAGATCGTGGTTGAGCCGGACCAGGCCGCCGATCACCTCTTCGGCCGACCACGGGTCCAGCTGGCTCGTCGGCTCGTCCAGCACGAGCAACTCCGGCCGAAGCGCCAGCGCCGCCGCGATCGCGAGCCGCTGCCGTTCGCCGCCGGACAGGGTCGCGATCTCGCGGTCCCGCAGATGGGCAATCCCAACGAGATCGAGCGACTCCTCGACCCGGACCCGCAGCGCCTGGTGCGCCATTCCGAACTGCTCCGGGCCGAAGGCGATCTCGTCCTCGACCCGTGTCGTCACGAGCTGCGACTCGGGGTCCTGGAAGACGAAGCCGACGGTGGTCGCGAGATCGCGCGGGCCGTGACGCCGGGTGTCGCGACCGTCGACCAGCACCCGGCCGCCGAACCGCCCCCCGCTGTAGTGCGGAACGAGGCCGTTCAGAGTCCGGAGCAGCGTGCTCTTGCCGGAGCCGGACGCGCCAGCGATCAACGTGAAGCTGCCCCGTCCAACCTGCCAGCCAACCTCACGGAGCGCCCAGCCATCCACTCCCGGATAGCGGAACGAGATATTCGTCACACTGGCGATCGGGTTCCCTTCGTCTTCCATCAGACGCCCGATGAGCGGGATCCGGTCGGCAGCGCGATGTGACGCTCGGCCCCGACCGTTCGGTGCGGCGCGCCCCGTTTGCTCCGGTGAGCCACGGATCGTAAGGGAATCCGCTCTCGCTTCACTGGCGTGTCCCCGCCGTCACAGTGGTTTGCCGTCAGGCGGGAACGGCTTCGCCCCCGCCGTGTCGCCTCGAGACCGGTCTGTCGCGGAACACCGAAACCACTGCGCGGTGTCGAAGGGGCAAGCGCCTTCCGCACCGCCTCCGACCTGCTCCGGACTCGTTTCCGGTTTCGTCCTGGCCGGACGACCGGGGGCCACGAAGCCCAGGGAACAGGGCGGGCCATCGACGGGTGCCTCCGTCGCCGTTGATCCGCCAGCGCCGGGACGTCCCTCCGGTCGCCCTCCTTCTCCGAAGGGTCGCGCTGATTCGGAAGGTCCGGTTGGAGAACCACCCGGGTCACGGTGGTCCGGACCGGCACGAGCGGTGCGACGACCGCCGGCGCCAGTAGGAGACCGAACGCCAGGATCAGTGGGATGCTCACGCTCGGGAGCGCAATGTCCGGGTAGGGGCTGTACCGCAGAGCGCCGGCATCATCCGCCAGGGTCCAGCCCGTCGCAACAAGGCTCGCCATGGCGGTCAGGAGCACTGTCGTGTCGCGCCTCCGCCAGATCCGGCGACGATACCGGGACCGTGGATCGGTGCCGCCACCGGACAGCGAGACCAGGAGAATCACGACTCCCGCGACGGTAACCACCCCGCCCGCCCGCGGCGAGCCATCGAGCAGGAGATAGGCGCCGACCACCATCGCGGTGAGTCCGACGGGTGCGGCCTGGGATCGATTCCCAATGGGCCGCCGGTCGCCACGTGATCGATCGGCTGAGGCGCCGAAACCGCGCGACTCCAGTGCCTCGGCCATCGTCGTCGCCCGCTCCAGGCTGGTCGCGAGCAAGGGAACCAGGATCGGGATGAGCGTCCGGGCCGAGGCGAGCCGGATTCCGCGGACCCGCTGGGCGTCCCGGATGTCGCCCAGCGTCGCGACGGTCCGCGGCACGAACGCCCAGGCAACGCTGCCGGCCACCGCCAGCGGCAGGAAGCGGGCGGGAACCGAGCGAAGCAGCTCCGGCCAGTCGGCCAGCAGACCGGCCGTCGTCCCGGCCAGGATGATGACCACGACCGCGACCGCGCTGAGCAGCCCGTAGACGAGCGCGTTGGCGGTCACGACGTCGCCAAGCGGCCACCAGCCCGGCAGCCGGACGAGGACCTGATCGCCGAACGGCGCCGTCAGGACGTTGAACACGACGCTCAGCACTGAGGCGATCACCGCGAACCGGAGGATGACCGACCAACCCGTGTCGCTGGCCAGCGACGGCGACCAGGCCGCCCGGACGACGACGACGACGACCAGCAGGACCAGCAGCGGGAACGGGTTCCGGGCGGCCAGGGCCGGCAAGATGACGGCCGCCATCCAGACCAGCCAGACCCGCGGGTCCAGGTGCCGTGTCGCGTCGACCGGCAGCGGCGACGCCCGGACCGGGGTGGCTTCGACCGGAGTCGCGAAGTAACCGAAGCGGCCAGATCCCCAGCCACCGCCACGCCGCAGGGCAGACGGACGAGCGGCCGTCCGTCTCGCCACCGGACGACGGTGCGAAATCGATCGTCCCGTGATAACCGGCGCGGGCCGGTCGAGGATGGTCACGTCGCGGCCATTCGGCGGCGACGGACCAGGAGCAGGCCAATACCGGTCAGGACCACCAGCGCGAGCGCTCCCCCCCCGCCAACCAATGCCCGGACATCGACTCCGTCGTCGGCCAGTCGCACTCCGGAGCGCACCACCGCCACCGGCTCATCGCCCACCCCGAGCGTGTCCAGCGCATCCGGATCCACCCCGGCGGCCCTCGCCACACCACCGAGATCGAGCGTCGGCAGGGCGGGCAGTTCGGCGGCCCACGCCCAGGCCAGGACGTCACCGTCATCGACCCGCGAGCTGCTGGCGCCGAGCGGAGCCACCTGCCAGGACTCGTCGGCTCCCTGATCGAGGTACTGCCAGAACGGCGACGACCGCGTCGTCTGGCAGACCGTCCGGCGGCACATGGAGACCTCGCAGCCTTCGCGCTCAATCTCGCAGACACCCTCGCCGAGCCCGCCGAACGGGACGGACAGGTACGCGATCCCACTCCGGTCGAGCAGGTCGATTCCCGAGATCGACTCCTCGGGGAAGGCGACGACCGCGTAGGTCATCGCCCCGTCGCCATGCCGCACGACCAGACCGGCCCGGTGCGACGGGCCGGCACTCGCCGCTCCCTCCCGCGCCGCGCCCGCCGGGAGGACCGGCAGCAGGGCAAGCAGGAGGGCGGCGAGCAGCAGGGTCAGTGGTGAGCGAGCCAGCGGCACGGCGGATTCTCCGGGGTCTGGAAGGGATCAGGTCGACCTCTGTGGGAACCAGATCTGGTTGGTAGACCTGCCCTAAAGGAACCGGCTGAACGACATTGGAGGTGGCAAACCTGGCACCTTCGAGACACGCGACAACGGCGCCTCACCCGCGGTTGTCACCGTCGAATCCCATGTCGTTCTGCCGGGCCCTTCAGGGGCGGCCGGGCGCCGACCCGCTCGCGAAACGGGCGCCAACCAGAAAGAGATCAGCGCCGCCGCGGCGGGACTCGGCCTCCGACCGCGACGGTCGACGCTCAGGCGGCAATAGGGTAGGCAATTCCCACGATGGCCGGCAAAGCCTGGACGGTGGCGAACAGGTTGTCCTCCGGCTGGTCGTTGGTGTATCGGAACTGGCCACTGTCGTTCTGGAACGCGGCCAGCCTGTTCGCGTCCGCGACGAACGACGCGGCGTCCGCCGGTGTCCGCGTCGCGATCAGCGCCTGCAGGACCAGGGCACTTGAATTGGCGTCGGGGACGACGGGTGTCCCGTCGATCGACGGCGAGTAGGCATAGCCACCGTTCTCGGCGCGGGCCGTCTCGAGGTAGGCCAGCCCGGTCCCGATCGCCGGGTCCTCGACGTCACCGGCGGCGATCAACGCCTGAATCGCGAGCGACGTCGTGTTGGTGTCGCCGTCGCCCGGCACGGCGCCCGGCGAGAACGACCAGCTTCCGTCCTCGACCTGCTCCGCGACCAGCAATTGCGTGAACTCGTCGACCCGATCACTGTCGATCGCGACGGCCGCGAGCACGACCAGCGACAGGTTGAACGCGCCGCCTTCGACCAGGGCCGAGGTGTCTTCAGCATCCTCGATCGGCGCCCAGATATCCGCGTCACCGAAGTCGGCCGGGTCATCCCCGGCGGCCTCGACGGCCAGGACGAGCTTGGCCCGCTGACCGTCGCCGGTCTCAGCATAGGCCGCTCCGGTCTCCTCCAGATAGCCGAGGGCCGCGTCGATCGCGTCGCCAGTCTCGACGCCCGCCTCGTCCGCGGCGGCCAGTGCCTGGACCGCGTCGGTCGTCACGCCGGGGTCGCTCTCGCCGGAGAAGCCGATGAAGCCGCCATCCTCAGCCTGGACGCCGAGCAGAGCCGAGACGGACGCGCTGACGTCCGCGTCACCAAGCCCGAGGACGCCTGCCGAGGGAGTCCCACTATCCGGGGTGCCGATCACCGGCGTCGCGTCGGGAGTCGCATCCTGCGCCGCTGCCGGGGCGACCAGTCCGGCGACCAGCCCGAGGATCAGCGCCAGTGCACCGAACCGCCGGAACCATGTCCCGAGCGGGGTTCGATCAGTCGAAGAACGTTCCGTGCTGTCGATGTCCATCTCATTGCTCCCGCGACGCATCGTCCTGCGCGAATCTCGACCGGCCGATGGACCCATCGCCCTTTCGTCCAGTTGCCCCGTGGCGCTGGCCGGAAAAACGACGACCGCCCGCTCCCTCGCGGGACGGGCGGTTGGGCCGACCGGTACCCGATGTCGTAGGACACCAGAGGTCCGGGCGGCGCACGCTCGCCCCCTTCACGCGAGGGGCATCGGGCAGGATCGGGCTGGGTAATCTGGCTCCGGCGGAACGAATCTTCGTTCTCAACCGTCACAGTTGCGGGACAGCGCCGGTATCGCACCGGCTTCCCCCATCCGCACCCGACCGTCGCTGGGCCAGTGGCCCAGGCGCGTCGGATACCCCGATCGTCTTCGGTTGTCGGTCGTGTCGCGGCTTCCCTCGACCTGAGCGGAGCCATCCGGAATCATGCGGCCCGGCCCGATCCCCTGTCAACACCGGCAATGTTCCCGCGGTCATGGTGCGGCGCGGCTCTGGCTGGTGCCTTCGGGTGGACGCTACCCGGTACACTCCGCGCGGACGTTCAGGCGACTATTCGACTGGATCAGGAGTTTCCCGGAATGGATGTGGGTCATCACGTTGCGACGAACCGTCGTTGGGCAGCAGCGATGCTTCTCGTTCTGCTCTCCCTGATGTCGTCCGGGATCGTCACCGCCGCGTCTCCTGCGTTTGGGTTTGCCGCCGGCGTCGCCACGCCGAGCGGCGCTCCAGCCGCGCCCGGCCTAACGGGCACTCCCGTCGCGACTCCGGTCACCGGCACACCGGCCGCGTCAGGAACGCCCGCTTCGGGGACGCCAATGGCGGCCACACCCGCCGCCACTCCATCCGCCGATCTGGCTTGCACCGGCCCGTGCCTCGTCCGGTTCGCCGCCTCGCCCAATCTCGGTGCGGCTCTCGCGAGGACCGGCCTCCGGCCCAGCTACGCATCGGCGACCGCGGTCTGGGTCGGCGGAACGCCGGCCGACCTCGGTTCGCTCGTCGGCGCCGGCGCTGAGCCGGTCGTCGTGCTGGACGACACGCCGTCCCTTATGCTCTACGCCGTGACCCAGGCGGCGGGCGACGCGGACACCGGCCCGATCGACGCCTTTGGCGCCATGATCGACCGTGAGGGGATGACGAGCATCGTCGAGGTCCCATCGGTGCCGGCTGTCGTCGTCGATCTGACCGGGGCTGGCTTTCAGGTCGAGAAACTGACGCCCTACGTCCCGGCCGGGACGCCATTGCTGACGGCCGACTCGATCGCGTCGCTGCCGGACGTGACCGAACTTACGGCATCGTTCCCGGACCTGTCCGCCGCCAATATGGAACAGACGATTGGCGATCTCGCCAGCACCGGTGTCGAGCCAGGCGAGGTCGGCAGCCGGTTCTTCTCGCTGCCCGGCAACTCGATCGCGGCCGAGTACCTCTATCTCCGGTATGCCGCCTACGGGTTGAACGTCTGGTACGAGGACTACATCGCCAGCAACGGGATGCTGTCGATCAACGTCGTCGCAGAGATTCCGGGGACAGAATCGGGCGAGATCTACGCCACCTTCGCCCACTACGACAGCATCTCCGACGATGTTCCCGACAACGACACGGCCCCCGGCGCGCTCGACAACGGGACGGGGCAGGCAATCATGCTCGAAAACGCCCGGCTCCTCTCGGGCTATCGACTCCATGCTCCCATGCGGTTCGTCGCGCTCGACGGCGAGGAGGTCGGGCTCCAGGGCTCCAACGCCTTCGGTGCCCGCCACGCCGAGCTCGGGACACCCTTCGCCGGCGGGATCAACATCGATTCCGTCGGGACCACCTACGGGGAACGGGTGCTCTACGTCAATGCCAGCGACACGTCCGCCTACATCCAGGACACGCTGCTGGAGCAGTACGATGCGTTCGGTTTCCAGCTCAACGTCCAGCCCCGGCAGAACCCGGCCATCGTGGCCGACGAGACGCCGCTGACCGAGTCCGGCATCCCGACGATCCTCGTCGCGAGCATGCTGTATGGCGATCCGCTGATCAACTGCACCTGCGATACGATCGACGGCGTCGACATAGACTACGTCCGGGCCACGGGCCGGCTCGTGCTGATGACCTTCGCGGTCCTTACCGCTCCGCCCGAATAGCGAGCGGGCGGCTCTCGTTCGGCATGGCATCATGTCGTTCGCAGTTCGGCGGTCAGCGACGTCGCGGGAGTCACTTTGGATCTTCAGGAACTCATCCTGCTCGGCGTCGTCTCGGCTGGGGCCGGCGTCGTCGGCTCGATGCTCGGGCTCGGTGGCGGCATCTTCATGGTGCCGCTCTTTACGATCTTCTTCGGGATCGACCAGAAGGCGGCGATCGGAGCCAGCGCCGTGGCCGTCGTCGCCAACTCGGTCGTCGGCTCGACGGTCCACCTGCGCAGCCAGTTCACCAACCTCCGGCTGGCGATGCTGCTCCAGGTCACGACGGCGGCTGGCGCCACGGTCGGCGCGATTATCGGGGTCGCCGCCAACCAGCAGGTGATCAGCGCGGTCTTCGCCGCCGTCCTGCTCTACGCGATCTACTCGATGCTCCTCCAGCGCCGCGCCCGTCCCGCCGTCGCGCCCGCGGCCGTCGAAGCTCCGGCCGCCCTGCCCGGCGAGGGCGAGACGGCCCCCGATCCCATTCAGTCCGCCGTGAGCCCGCTGACCGGCCACTACCGGGACCGTGGGGCCGACGTGACGTACACCCCGGAACGGGTCGGTTCGGGCATCGGGATCAGCGGCCTGGCGGGCGTCCTGTCCGGGATGCTCGGGATCGGCGGCGGGCTGGTCCAGGTCCCGGCGATGTCGATCCTGATGAAGGTCCCGGTCAAGGCGGCGGCCGGAACCAGCACCTTCATGGTCGGTTTCGCCTCGGTCGCGACCGCGACGGTCTACTACGCGTCCGGCGAGATCGACCCGCAGGTCGTGATCGCGGCGCTGCTCGGCGTCTTCGTCGGTTCCCAGATCGGTCCGCGGATCACGCGCCGGGTCTCGACCGAACGGCTGGTGCTGTTCTTCGTGGCGATCATGAGCCTGCTGGCCGTCTCGATGATCCTGCAGGCGGCGAACATCGACGTCCCGTGGGCACGCTAACGAGATGGGAACCACCGAGATGACGACCGCGCCGCCCGATCCCGTCATGCTGGTCTACCGGATCGCCCGTCGCGCCCTGATCGCCGGTTTCGGCGTCACCGTGGCGCTGGTCGCCACTGCGCTCGTGCTCGTGGGAGTCAGCGGCGACCCGATCGCCGAGTCGACGCTTTCGCTCGCAGACCTTCCCGCCGCCGTCCGCGACGGCGACCCGAGTGCCGTGGCCGAGCTGGCCATCTTCGCAATCGTCCTGACGCCGATCCTGACGACCGTCTGCGTCATCGCCGGCTTTCTCCGGATCGGCGACCGCCGCTACGCCGCGATCTCGGTCCTCGTCCTGCTCGTCCTGTCCGGCAGCATGGTGGTCGCCCTGCTCCGCTAGCGCGCTCCTCGAACGCCCAGGAGAGTTCCGTGACGATTCCCGCTCCCTCCGCGAAGCCGATCGCGATCGTTGTCGCGATGCGCTCCGAGCTCCGCCATCTGTTCGACGGGTTCGACCTCGATCAGCCCACGGCAGGAAGCACCGACCCGGCCCTCGCGTCGCTGACCGACGACGACCGGCGCAGCCTAACCAGGCTCCCGGCGCCGACCCGACCCCCGCTGGCCGGGACGTGGCCGGTCTGGTCCGGGATGATCGGCGAGCGGCCGGTTCTCGCGGTGCTGGGGGGGATCGGGCCGGCCAACGCGGCGGGAGCGCTTGGGGCAATCCTGACGACGACGCCCGTCTCGGCGGTGATCAGCTACGGCTGCGCGGGCGCCCACCGGCGTGACCTCGATCTGGGCGACGTGGTCATCGCTGACCGCTCGATCAACCACGCCGCCTACGACCTCCAGCCCGACGGGACCGAGCACTACCGGGGCAACACCGCCGCGACCGGTCCGGACCCGATGCCGCCCTCCGAGACGCCGTCCGACCCGGCCCTGCTCGCCGCCGCCCAGCGGGCCTCCGCGGGCTGGTCCCCCGCGCCGTGGCCGTCGACCGGTCGCGTCCCCCAGGTCCTGACCGGCGCCGTCGCCAGCGCCGATGTCTGGACGCAGGCGACCGACCGGCTGGACATCCTCAGCGGCCGCCATGGGACGCTCTGCGAGGAGATGGAGGCCGCTTCGCTGGGCGTTGTCTGCCGGCGGCTCGCGATCCCGTTCCTCGCGATCAAGGACATCTCGAACAACGAGTATCTCGTCGCGACCGACATCGCCGGCGGGATGGAGGAGTTCCCGCTGGCCGAGGTCGGACGTCGCGCCGCAGCCCTCGTCACCCGAACGATCCTGGAGCTCGATTGGGCCGGCCCGGATTGATGAACCGGCGGCTCCCGCTCCTGACCAGCACACGCTGGTGGCTGGCCATCCTGACACGCGATCATGTTCGCCTGGCCCTGGCGACGTGCGTCAGCGTTCTCACCACGATCGTCGCTGGCTCGAACCGGATCTTCAACGCCGTCGACGACCCGCTGATCAACTTCAACGTCAGATGGGTGACCTCCAGTGCGTCCTACCTCCTGCTGACCGCCATCGTCTTCGCCCGGACCACCGCCGACGCCACCCGGAGATGGGCAACGCACGAGCGCCGGGCCAACCCGTCCTGGGTGATCCGCTGGTTCGTTGGGAACGCACGCGGGTTCTGGTTCGTCGTGACGGTCGCCCTCTTCGCGGGATCGGCGCGGTCCTGATGATCCGCACCGATGCGGCCGGAACCCGCGAGGTGGTCCTCGGCTCGACTAGCGTGGTCCTGAGCTGGCTGATGCTCCAGGTGGCCTTCACGTTCCACTACGCCTTCGCCTATCGCAACAACGGCGGGATCACGCTCAATGACGAGCCGGAACCGGACCTCCTCGACTTCGCCTACGTCGCCTTCACCATCGTCGATGCCGCGATCACCACCCTCCTTCTGCGCCGGGTCGTCCTCGGCCACAGTCTCCTGTCCTTTGGCTTCAACACAGTCCTGCTCGGTCTCGTGGTCACCTTCCTGGCCAGCTAAGTACATTCACAGAATTTCTGCGGGATGTGGCTGTACGCCAATGATCGAGCGCATCTGTTTGGGTACGTGATTGTACCGGTCAAAGAAGGCGGTTGCGGCGGCGATGAGCGCCTTGACGGTCGGGAAGAGTTCGCAGTGGGTGACTTCCCGCCGGAAGTGCCGCCAGAGCATCTCGATCGGATTGAGCCATGGGCTGTAGCTTGGAAGATAGAGCAGGACGAGACGGCCCGCCGCACCACGCACCACCGCCTCGATCTCATCGCCTTCGTGGGTGGAGGCGTTGTCCCATGCCACATAGATGGTTCCGGCGGGATGCTTCTCCACCAACGCCTCAAGGAGTTCGGCGATTTCGCGCCGTCGTTTATGCCGGCGGATGAGGACGACGGTCTGGCCGGCATGGTAATCCACCGCCCCAATGCCGTACCGTTTCTGTGGCTGGCCAGGCGTTGAAATCATCACCTGCTGGCCTTTGGGACTCCACATGGCCGTGAGCGTTGGTAGCCAACTCAGGTTGAACTCGTCGGCATAGTAGAAGTGATCATCGGGGGCGAGGTGGTCACGCATGGCTTCAATCGTCTTTTTTTGAGCGCGTACGCCGGGTCGGGGCTGGTGATCGTGTGCTGCGGCCGGCTCAGCACGATGCCGACGGCTTTCAGATGCAGGCGCACGGTCTCGTCGGCAACCCGGATCCCGGTTTGCTCCGCCAGGTAGTCGGCAAGTCGCTGCAAGGTCCACAGTGAGAACGGCAGATCCAGGCTCCGGGGCCGGCGCCGCACGGCGGCAAGCAACTGGTCGACATAGGCCGCGGTGACCTTGCTGGGCGCTCCGGGATGGGGCTGGTCGCGCAGCCCTTCGATCCCCTCACTCAGGTAGCGTTTGAGCCAGCGTCGCACCGTGTCCTCGCTCATGCGCACGATGCCGGCAATGGCCGCCGCCGTTAGGTGCTGCTCCCCGGCCAACAACACCATCTGGACCCGGGTCCGCAGGCGGACATCGCGGCAGGTTCGGTACACCTCGTCCAAGGCGTCAAGCTGCGTCGAGGTGAGTTCGGGAATGCGTACGGGCTGCATCGCCGCCTCCTTTTTCTCAGCATACACCCCGCAACTTCTCTTTGGTTGTACTTAGGGGTCGATCAACGGTCAGCTGCGGCGTTGCCCATGCTTCCCTCCCTGGGGTGCGAATCGAGCCCGTCGCAGCCGAACGCCGCTTCTGCGGTGTGCGGGCGACGGGCTCACTCCGGGTCGGGGGTGGGGACTGCTCCGGTAAAACCTGGTTCCCCTTGCCGGACCACTAGTTGAGGAAGTCGAGCGGTCGGACCGTCATCGTCTTCGCCGCCAGATCGACGCCGACGACGAAGTCACGGTGGTGGGGATAGAGGATGTCCTGCCCGCCCTCGTCCGGCCGGATGACGAGGACGTCGTTGGCGCCAGTCTCGATCACGTCGCCGATCGTGCCGATCGGCTCGCCCGCCTCGGTCACGACCCGCAGACCGACGAGCTGGTAGAGGAACAGCTCGTTGTCGTCGAGTGGCCGGGCGTCGGCGCCCGAGATGAACAGGCGCTGGCCGACCATCGTCCGGGCGACCTCGGAGGTCCCGACGCCGGACAGGCGAACGAGCCCACGGTCTAGTGTCGAGCGGAACCCGGCCATCCGTCGCGGCTGCCGCTCCTCCCCGACCCAGACGCGCTGGATGGTTCGGAGGTGATCGGGCGCGTCGGTCCAGAGTTGAAGCTTCAGTTCGCCCCGAACGCCGTGGACGCCAACGAAGATGCCCACTGCCAGGCGCACGGACTCGACATCGGCGTCGAGATCGGGTCCCTGTGTCTCTTCGAGGCGACGCGTCCGGAACGGATCCGGGCGCGGTTCGGGGTGAGGATTCGCCGCCGGTCGCCGCTCCCGGCGTGACGCGTCCGGCGTGGCGGCGACTTCGGGAGCGCTCCGGGTGCGACTCCGTGGTGCCGATCGTGTCGGAGCACCGGCACGGACACGGGCCGGACGATTTGGGGATTCGCTGGTCCTGGGCTCGTCAGCCTTCGATGTCGAGGGAGACTCGGACGTCATGGCGTGCTCCGGCGATCTGAACAGCCGTCCGGATCGCCCGTGCGGTCCGGCCCTGGCGACCGATGACCTTGCCCAGCTCGCCATCGGCGACCCGGAGATTGAGGTAGACGGAATGCTCGCGGCGCTTCGAAGCGACCACGACCGCGTCTGGCTCGTCGACGAGACTGGCGACGATGGAGCGGACGACCTCTTGAAGATGCATCTCGGCTTCCGTGCCATCCGGGGTCAGAACCGGTTGGCCATCAGGAGACGGCTGAGCCCCGGCCGCGTCATCCGCGGACCGGGTCTCGTCGGAGACGCCTTCGTCATCGAACATGGCGCTACCTCCCTCGTCAATGGGATCGTGCGGACGATCGTCAGGCAGTCGGGGACTCGGCCGGAGTCTCGGTCGTGACGGCGGCTGGCTGCTTGAGCTTGCCGGACTGCGTCAGAACGCCCTCGCGGACCATGATCGACCGGACGGTGTCGGTTGGCTGCGCGCCGACGCCGAACCAGTAGCTCGCCCGCTCCTTGTCGAGCCGGACCATCGTCGGCTCGGCCAGCGGGTCGTAGAGACCGATGTTCTCGATGAAGCGGCCATCGCGCGGCGAACGGCTGTCAGCGACGATGATGCGATAGCTTGGGGCCTTCTTGGCGCCCATGCGCTTGAGCCGGATCTTGATCATGTTCGTACTCCTCGGTCGCGAGTCTGCCCTGCGATGCAGGCGGCCTGCGAACCGGCACACGAAGACCCGGTGGTCATCCCGCCGGGTCAGCCGGTACGCACTGTTTCCGCCACGGCTTCCCGCGGCGGCCAGGAGGGCAGCCGTACACCCCTCCCCCTGGACAGCAACGGGGATTGTCGCACAGCCCGAACGGCCGGTCAACGGACGACCGGCATTGTTCGGGAGCTCAGTCGTGGTCCATCTGAGCGGGTAGGGCGCTTTCAGTTAGCCCGGCCGTCGAACCACAGGCGGCCAGAATGATTTCGACCGTCGGGTCCGGCAGACCGAGTCCATAGGCGCGGGCGACGATCTGCCGTGCGCTCTGCCGCCCGATCAGCGCCTCGGCGATCAGCGTGCTCGGTCGGACGGTCAGGTTCGTCGTACTGGCATCGATGGAGGCGGAACTCAATGGGATGACGCTCCTTGATGGTCGGTCCGGCGGATTCGGGTGGCCAACGATGGGACCAGCCGGCCGCCAGACAAGGGACGATGGAGCGGTGCGGCCGGAGGCCCCGGGAAAACACCTTAGGTTCCCTACCATAACAAAGGATCAACTATTGGTCAATCGGCCCACGCGTTATGTCTGGACCGGATTCCGGATCGAGCTCGAGCCGAACTGGTCATCCTCATCATCCAGCGGGTACCCGTTGGCATGGACTGCGCGACAATTGGGAGAGAAACCACCGACCTTCGTGCCCCGGTCGGACCACAGCCATTGCGACCCGAGAGGGAATCCTGAATGACAGATCCGGCCTTCATCTCGTCCGACCGGCCCGCCACTGGGCAGCGAGCGCTCATCATCGGGACCAACACCAAGCTCCACCACACGCCGCTGGAAACGATCAACTACCTGAGTGAGCTGGGTGACAAGGGCTGGGACGTCCTAGAGCAGGGACACGTACGGCTCTTCCTCTGCCCGCCCTATACCTCGCTGCCAGCGGCGGTGCCGGCCGCGCGGGAGACCGGCCTGCCGATCTGGATCGGCGCCCAGAACGTCGACGGCCACCTCGACGGCGCGTTCACCGGCGAGATCTCCGCCCCGATGCTGGAGGCGCTCGGCACCGACCTCGTCCTGCTGGGCCACGCCGAGCGCCGCAATCTGTTCGGCGAGACCAACGAGTCACTGGCGAAGAAGGTCGTCGTGGCGCTGGCCGGTGGGCTCCGGGTCATGCTCTGTGTCGGCGAGAAGGCCGACGATCGGGAGCATGGCGTCGGAGTGGAGACCGTCCGGCGACAGGTCAAGATCGCGTTGAGTGGCATCTCGCGGGACCTGCTCGATCGCGTGATGATCGCCTACGAACCCGTCTGGGCGATCGGCGCGACCACCCCGGCCGGCCCGGACGATATCCGACCGATCATCGAGGAGATCCGCTCGGCCCTGAGCGACCGGTTCGGGAGCGACCGGCCCAACGTCCCCGTTCTCTACGGCGGCAGCGTCTCGGTTCAGGCAGCCGGCGCCCTGCTCCGCGAGCTGCCCGACCTCGAGGGGTTCCTGCTTGGCCGGATTGGCTTGACCGTCGACGGCCTGCTCGGCGTCGTCCACGCCGCGCTCGAAGCGCGTGTCCCACCGTCACCAGTGCCCACGGGCTGAGACCCACCCAACGTTCGTTCGACGCCATCTCGGGCCGAACGCCTCACGATGACGTGACACGGGAGCAGTGACAGGATGGCGGACGGACAGAAGGGCACGTCGAATGGACCAACCGCGATCCTGGCGCTGGATCAGGGAACGACCTCGAGCCGGGCGATCGTCTTCGATGGCGCCGGGGAGGTCGTGGGTTCAGCCCAGCGACCGGTGAATCCAACCTATCCACGGTCCGGTTGGGTCAACCAGGACCCGGATCAGCTCTGGGAGACGATCATCGACGTCGCCGGCAAGGCGATCCACCGGGCCGGCCTCACCGCGACCGACATCGCCGCGATCGGGATCACCAACCAGCGCGAGACGACCATCCTCTGGGATCGCCACACCGGCCAGCCCGTCGGCCCGGCGATCTCATGGCAGAGCCGGCAGACCGCCCCGATGGTCGAGGCCATCGATCGTCGGGGCCAGAGCGAGACGTACCATCGCATCACCGGGCTCCGACCGGACGCCTACTTCTCCGCGACCAAGATCGCGACGCTCCTCGACGAGTTCCCCGACCTGCGCCACCGAGCCGACGCGGGGGAAGTCGTCTTCGGGACAGTCGACTCCTGGCTGCTCTGGCACCTGACCGGCGGCGCCCACCTGACCGACATCACCAACGCCAGCCGGACGATGCTGTACGACATCCGGACCCTCGACTGGTCCGATGATCTGCTCGCCGACCTCAACATCCCGCGGCTGATGCTGCCCACGGTCCGCCCATCAGCCGGGCCGTTCGGCGAGGCGAGCGGTGATTTGCTCGGCGACGCCCTCCAGGTCACTGGGATCGCCGGGGACCAGCACGCGGCCCTGTTCGGCCACGCCTGCCTGTCGACAGGCGAGGCGAAGAACACGTATGGCACCGGCAGCTTCGTCCTGATGCAGACCGGCGAACGGCCGGTCGAATCGGCCCACGGTCTCCTGACGACGATCGCCTGGCAGATCGAAGGCGACGCACCACGCTACGCCCTCGAAGGCTCGATCTTCGTGACCGGCGCGGCCGTCCAGTGGCTCCGGGACGGGCTGGGCCTGATCCAGAAGGCCTCCGGGATCGAGCCGCTGGCCGCGTCCGTGCACGACAGCGGCGGCGTCGTCTTCGTCCCGGCCCTGACCGGCCTCGGCACCCCGAACTGGGACCCGGACGCCCGCGGTCTCATCATCGGCCTGTCCCGCGGCACGACCAGTGGTCACATCGCCCGTGCCGCCCTGGAGGCGATCTGCTTTCAGACCCGGGATGTCATCGACGCGATGGCCGACGACGCGCCAGTGCCGCTGACCGAGCTCCGCGTCGATGGTGGAGCGGCGGCCAACGACATGCTCCTCCAGCTCCAGGCCGACCTGCTCGGCGTCCCGGTCGTCCGGCCGGCGGTCCTCGAGACGACGGCCCAGGGTGCCGCCGCGCTGGCCCGGATCGGTGCTGGTCTCGATACACCGGAGGCGTACCGGAACCGCAGCCACCTCGGCGTCGACCGTCGCTTCGAGCCCTCCATCTCCGCGGATGAGCGCGACAGCCGTCACGCCCGCTGGCGCCGGGCCGTCGACCGGGCCCGCGGCTGGGAGCGGGATATCGAGGGATGACATTTCAATCGGTCCAGACACCAGTTCGTGGAGCAATCAGACCGATGCGGATCTACTTCGCCGCCCCGCTGTTCAACGCCGCCGAGCAGCGGTTCAACGCCCGGCTGACTTGGCAGCTGGAGGAGCACGGCCACCGCGTCTTCCTCCCCCAACGGGACGGGCTCGAGATGGCGGAGATCGATCCCAACGCCGGTCCTGATTCAAAGGCGAACATGCGCCGCATGGTCTTCCAGCTCGACAGCTCCGAAGTGATCGCCGCCGACCTCGTCCTCGCGATCCTCGACGGTCGCGTCCCGGACGAGGGCATCTGCGTCGAGATCGGCATCGCCTGGGCCACGAGAAACGCGGACGGCCGTGCCCGGCGAATCGTCGGGCTCAAGACGGACTCGCGGACCTGGCTGCCGACCGACGCGCTCAACCCGATGATCGGTGAGGCGCTCGACGAGCTGTTCACCGACGAGGCCGACCTCATGACCTGGCTATCGTCGCTCGGCCAGGTGAAACCGGAAGCGTCAGAGCATTCCTCCTGACGGGTCACGACACTTCGACCGACCTCTCCAGAGCGAGACCGTTCGGGAAGCTTGTCATGCCATTGGCTGGGCAGCAGATCGGTCCCGACGGCCTCAGCGTCGTGACGTCCATTTCCACTCCTGAGAGCCGGAACGGAGATCCGAACATGGCTTGTTGCGGTCAACTCCGAACCGGCTCTCTGCTGACGGCATTGGTCCGTTCGTAATCCATAACGCTTGACATCGCCACCCACCAGCCGAACGTGTAGCCTTCGTCACCGCACTGCTCGACGATCCGCGGTCGAGCGTTCTGGAGTTCATCCCGTCTTCATGACCATCGGGTAGACCAGCATCGAGGTTCGGCCGTTCGATCACGAGATCCGGAGCCCTGATTGGTCGATAACGATTCCGTTCGAGCGACATCGCGATCCGGGGCATCAGCCAAACCTCTGGAATGGTCGTCAGTGCCAACCTCAGCCGGGGCGTCCATTCCTCGTGGAGTCCAAACGAGTATCAGGGCGGTGATTCGTCGCGAAGCGATCCCGCTGGCGATCCTCGTGCTGCTCGCGCTGCTGCTGGCCTGGAACCGGGCTGTCTACGACGTTTGGCTGGGTCGCCACGACATCCTGGCCCAATGGGTGCCGTGGAACGATCTGCTCGGGCAGCTCCTCCGCTCCGGCTCTCTGCCCGGCTGGAACCCGTACCAGTTCTCGGGCGCCCCGTTCGCCGGCGATGCCCAGTCGGGCTGGATGTACTTCCCGACGATGATCCCGTTCACGCTCTGGCACGATCCGCTGATCGCCTTCAAGCTCAAGATCGCCTTCGATCTGATCTTCGCCGTCGTGACGATGTACGCCCTCGCTCGCACCCTTGGTATCGGCGCCATCGGGGCGATGACCTCGGCGATCGTCTTCACCTTCGGCCCGCTGTCCTATCACGAGACCCACTGCTGCACCGTCCGGAGCATCGTCGCGCTCTGGATCCCGGCCGCCTTCCTCGGCGTCGAGCTCGCCCTGCGGGGGCGGAGCTGGCAGGTCCGCGTGATGGGACTGGCGATCGGCGCCTTCGCCGTCAGCCAGATCCTGGCCGGCTTCCCCGGCCAGGGCGCCCTCGACGCAGCCCTGCTGATCAGCGCCTGGATCATCTACCGGGCGGTCGTCGCTCCGCCCGTGGGTCGCCCCGCGTTCCGCCGCCGCATCGCTGACATGGTGACGACCGGAGCGACGGTGATGCTCGGCGGCGCCCTGCTGAACCTCGCCGCCCTCTGGCCCCGGATCGAGGTCTATCGCCAGTCCACCATTGCCACCAACGGCTATGGCGACGTGATCGGCTACGACGTCGGACCCTACGACCTGGCCGGCCTGCTCCGGCGGCTGATCGTCGACGCCCAGAGCAGCCGAGACGTCAGCATCGCCGCTGGTGCGATCGTGCTCTGCCTGATGGCGCCGTTCCTCGCCCGGACGCGGTTCGGCGTCCCGTTCTTCACTGGCTCCACGCTCGCCATCCTCGTCCTGACGCAGCCGAACTCGCCGCTCCACTGGCTGCTCGGCCTGGTCCCGATGTGGAGCGATCTCCACCACCATAACGTGCCGATCGTCCTCTCGGTTCTGATGGTCGGCCCGGCGATCCTGGCCGGGGCGTCGGTCGACCGGCTCCGGACGCTCCAGGGGCGTCTGCACCGGGCGCCGCTCGTCTTCGTGCCACTCATCCTGATCCTGGTCGCCTACGCCTGGTTTCCGACACGCGGCATCATGATCACGCCGACCCCGATTATCGCGGCGACCCTCGTCACGCTGCTGATCTGGCTGATCGTCGACGATCGCTGGGTACGGCGCTGGCCGCGGGCGACCCGACTCTCCCGCGCGCTGCCCATCGCGATCATGGTCGTCGTCTACCTCCAGCCGATGGGGCTGGAACTGATCGACGGGGCGACCGGGCAATCCCGCTTCATCCGGGACTGGCAAGGCAATTACACCCCGGCGGCGGAGGCGGCCGCCGCGGCCGACATCTACACCCGGACGACCGGGCCCGGTGGGGCGGGCGACTTCCTCCTCGCCCAGCAGGCGACTGGTGAGCACTTCCGTTATGTTCACTACATCGGTACGGGTACCGCCGATGACAACAACCCCCGCGGCCGCGGCACGTTCGTCCAGCGCCGGCACGAGGCAAACACGGAGGCCGTTCAGGCCAACGGCCGCTCGATCTACTTCGGCCTCTACGAGACGCAGAGCTACAACCCGGTCCAGCTCAGCCGCTACGCGGAGTTGATGACGGCGATCAATGGTGCCCCACAGGACTACCACTTCGCCGATATCCTCCCGAACGCCAGCAACCTCGGTCTCATGGACGTCCTCAATGTCCGGTACGTCCTGCTCGACGAGAGCCTGCCCGCCGACCGCGAGGACGTCGTCGCGCTGACGGCCGGACGCGAAATGGTCTACCGGGATGACTACGTCAGTATCTGGGACAACCTGGGCAACCTGGGGCCAGCCTGGGTCACGCATCAGATCGTCCCGGCAACCCGTGAGGCGGCAAAGAACCGGATCAGCCAACGCGCGTTTCGCCCAGACAGGGTTGCGGTCGCTGAGGGCGACGTGGCGGCACTGGCCGACCCCGGCGCCGGTGCGACGAGCAGTGTCACGATGACGTCGTTTGCTCCCCAGCACGTCTCCTACGACGCGACGACCTCGGCCGACGGTTTCCTGGTGATGAGCGAGATCTATGAACCGGGTTGGAAGGCGTACCTCGACGGCGAGGAGGTCGAGATCCACCCGACCGACGTCGCCCTGCGCGGCATCGCCCTTCCCGCCGGCGACCACACCGTCGACCTTCGCTACGAGCCGACCAGCCTCAGGGTCGGCTTCGCTGTCTCCGCCCTGGCCCACGTCCTCATGCTTGGCGTGCTCGTGGTCGCCGCGGTGACAGGGCTTCGGCGAAAGGGGTCGAATCGCCACCGTTCGTCCCGACTCAACCGATAGATCGACTCGGCTCGCTCCTCCCTATGCCTTTCGAGTCCGGCGGCTGATCGCCTGCTCGACCTTCTCGAAGACAATCACGGGGTCGATCCGCAGACCGGCCAGAACGACCGAGTGCAGGGCGTCGTCGGCTCCCGGCGCGATCTCGGAATAGACCCCATCCGACAGGATGAAGATGTTGAGTGTTCGCAGATCCGGGTCGGCCAGCCAGAACTCGCGGACCCCAGCCCGGGCATAGCGCATGGCCTTGACGGTCGCGTCCCGGCTGCGGCTGGTCGGCGAGATGATCTCGACGGCCAGGTCCGGAACGCCATTGAACTGCCCGTTGACGATCTCACCGTGATTGTCGTCGGTGAGAACGAACAGGTCGGGTTGCAGGGCGTTCGCACCATTGAGGACGACATCGGTTGGAGCGATCATGGCGATTGCGCCGTCGTGCTCCTGCGTCCAGCCGTAGAGCGACTGGTAGAGCACCTGCAGGACGAGCTGGTGCCTGAACGTTGGGGCGGCGGACACGACAATCTCCCCGTTGAGCAACTCGTAGATCCGGCCGTCATCCGGTGTCGCGGCTAGGTCTTCAAGGGTTGCCGGTTTGGTTTGAACGATCATCAGTGACTCCTCCCTGGCGCCCGTCGGCCACACAGACGCGGCGGCGGGTCGAACGGCTGACCCCAGTCTAATCCGCCGTCACAGCCGCCGAACGACCGGCGAACTCGGGCAGGAACTCCGTCCCGTGCGCGTCGATGAGGTCGTCGACAAGGTGCCAGATCTGGTCGAGATCGAGTTCGGCGGCGGTGTGCGGGTCCAGCATGGCGGCGTGGTAGACGCTGTCCCGGTTGCCGGTGACGATCGCCTCGACCGTCAACGCCTGAACGTTGACGTTGGTCTGCATCAACGCGGCGAGGTGGGTCGGGAGCGCTCCCACCGCCGTCGGCTGGACGCCGTTCCGGTCGACGAGGCAGGGGACTTCGACGCTGGCGCCTTGCGGCAGGTTCGAGATGAGGCCGTCGTTCGGGACGTTGCCATAGACGACCCGCGGCTCGCCGGTCTCCATGCTGTGGATGATCCCGGCGGCGTACTCGTTGCTGCGGGACGTGTTCAATTCGAACCTGCCGGCCTGGAGGTCGGACCGCGCCTGCTCCCAGCGGGCGATCTGACGTTCGCAGCGGCGTGGGTACTCATCGAGCGGGATGTTGAACCGCTCGATCAGATCCGGCCGGTCACGCTTGATGAACCAGGGGACGTACTCGCTGAAGTGCTCGCTGGATTCCGTCACGAAGTAACCGGTCCGCCGCAGGATTTCGTACCGGACGCGGTTTTGGGACGGCATCGTCCCGTCCATGGCGATCCGCTGAAGATCGGGGTACAGATCGCGGCCCTTGTGGCGAAAGTGGAGATAGAACGCCATGTGGTTGATCCCGGCGGCGACGTAGTCGATCTCCTCGACCGGGATATCGAGATCCTTCGCCAGCTCGCCGGCCGTCCCCTGGACGCTGTGGCAGAGGCCGACCGTCCTGATCGTGGTCAACTCGCTGAGCGCCCAGCAGTTGATCGCCATCGGGTTGACGTACTGGAGCAGCGGGGCGTCGGGACAGAGATCCTCCATGTCACGGGCGATGTCGACCAGAACCGGGACCGTCCGCAGACCGCGCATGATCCCGCCGATTCCGAGGGTGTCGGCGATCGTCTGGCGGAGGCCGTACCGCTTCGGGATCTCGAAGTCCGTCACGGTCGCCGGCCGGTAGCCGCCGACCTGGATCATCGTCAGGACGTAGTTCGCACCGTTCAGCGCCTCGCGCCGGTCCAGCGTTGCCGTGACCCGGGTCGGCGCCTGGAGCTTCTCAACGGCCTTGAGGACGACCGCCTCGGTCGTGTCGAGGCGCTCCTGGTTGATGTCGTGGAGCGCGATCTCGCAGTCGCGCAGCTCCTCGTAGCTCAGGATGTCGCCGAGCAGGTTGAGGGCGAAGACGGTGCTGCCCGCGCCGATGAACGTGACTTTCATGTTTCCAGCTCCGGTGGTGGCCATGGCCCGTGCCAATGGAGGCCGTCTCCGGAGAGTGTCGCGCAAATGGGCGAACGATGACACCACCACGCTGTGGGGCAACACCTGAGCTGCGCTGGTCAGTCGCGTCTCGGTCTGGTTGGCATCGTTCCCGACGCCTCTCGGCCCCGAAGATCGGAACCTACCGCCACACTGGTCACTCCGCGACGTCCACTTCGATGTCGGACTCGAGGACCGCCTCGATCGGGACGACGGCGACGACGGCCTTGCGGGCGATCAACCAGACCTCGGTCGGCGGCACGACGACGTTCGCGGTGATCGTCAGTCCCTCGACCGGCGTAACGGACTCGACGACGGCGGGGTTGACCATCGCCTCAGTCACCGTCACGCCGTACTTCGCGGCGTAGCGGGCCAGCCCGGTCGTCAGGGTCATGTCGAGCGTATCGGTTCTTCGATCGATCGGGCCGAACATCATGTAGCTCTCGTCCATCGGGCGCTCTCCTCAGAGGGTGAATCGGTCGCTGCCGCTTGCGGCCACGCCAAACAGGACCGGCGCTCCGATGATCGACTTGCTAGGCCCGGCTCCGGCTGAACCGCCAGGACGAGACCGAACGACAGCGCCCTGACCGGGAGAACCGGCCCGGGCGCTGCTCTGTCAGATCCATCCCCATGATACGCGACGAGGGCAAACCGCCGGCCGATCGGCTACTTGTTGCTGCCCATCGTCAGCCCCTGGATGAAGAAACGCTGGAGGAAGACGAACAGGACGACCGTCGGGATCACTACGATCAGCCTCCCGAAAAGCGGAGGTTTCCGCGGAAGCGTCCGCCAGATCGCAACGATGAACGGGCTGCGATACCCTGAACTGACCAGGACCGCACTGCGTGGCGTCCGCCGGCGGACGACCAGTGGGACGAGGATCAGACCGATGCGCGAACCAGATCGAGATCAGGACCTGACCTCTGCCGTGGGGTCACATGAGGCCAGCAAGCCGGCAACGGGAAGTCTACGGTTTGGGTCGCCGCTCGTGGAGCAACTCGGTGACAGCCGATTCGACCTGCTGGTGATCGGGGCAGGGATCAACGGCGCCGGGATCGCCCGCGACGCCGCGATGCGTGGACTGAACGTCCTCCTGCTCGACAAGGGCGACATCGCCTCCGGGACGACGTCCTGGTCGAGCCGGCTGATCCACGGCGGGCTGCGCTACCTCGAGTACGGCGAGGTCGGCCTGGTCCGCGAGTCGCTCCACGAGCGCGAGACGCTGCTGCACATGGCCGCTCACCTCGTCCGGCCGCTGCCGCTGATGATCCCGATCTATGGGAGCGACCGCCGCGGCAAGGGCCTCGTTCGGCTCGGGATGATCGGTTACGAGGTCCTCAGCGCCGGCAAGTCGCTCGACCACTACCGGATGCTCTCGCCCGAGGCGGCCATCGGCCGGGCACCGGGGCTGGCGACGGATGGACTGACCGGAGCGGCGCTCTACTACGACGGCCAGGTCGAGTACGCCGAGCGGCTGGCGGTCGAGAACGCGGTCGACGCCGTCGACCACGGCGCGACGGTCCTGACCTACTGCCGGGTCGATGAGCTCACCATGGATGGCCGGACGGTGACCGGCGCCGTCTTCACCGACCTGCTCGGCGGCGGCCAGTATCGGGTGACGGCGAAGATGACCGTCAACGTGACGGGACCTTGGGTCGACGCGACGCTAGGTCACGAGTCCGCGCCGGAGACGCCGATGGCGGACTCGACCCAACGGGGCCCGGTGCCGATCGAGAACGAATCTGGACAGCTGATCGCGAATCCGGCCGCGGAGCACGACAACACGGCCCAGGACGGGGAACCCGATGCCACCAACCCAGCCGAGTCTGGCACGATCGCGGACACCGAGCCGGACCGGGAGAGCGTCGTTGCGGCCGGCCGGCGCTTCCTGAGCGGCTTCCTTGCGCAGTTTCGCTCCGGCCGGATCGGCAAGGGCCGTCTCATCGGCGGGACCAAGGGCAGCCACATCATCGTTGCGCCCTTCGACGGCGCGCCGCAGGACGCCCTCTACGTCGAGGCGCACAGCGACGGCCGGCCCTTCTTCATCATTCCCTGGAACGACCTGTTCCTGATCGGGACCACCGATGTCCGCTACGAGGGCGATCTCGACCGGGTCGTCGCCTCCGACGAGGAGATCGCCTACCTGATCGGCGAGACCAACCGGGTCCTGCCGTCCGCCGCCCTGACCGTCGACCGCGTGCTCTACACCTACAGCGGCATCCGGCCCCTGCCCTGGCAGGGCGTCGGGACCGAGGGTGCCATCACCCGGCGCCACCTCGTTCTCGACCACGCCCCCGACGCCAACGGCCTGATCTCGATCGTCGGCGGCAAGCTGACGACGTTCCGGGAGCTGGCCGAGCAGACCGTCGACCTGGTCTACGCCAAGCTGGACCGGCCCAATGCCCCCTGCCGGACGGCGAAGGAACCGCTGCCCGGCAGCCAGCTCGAAGGGGCGGCGATCGGTCGGGACGACCTGCCGGGCTTCGCGGTCAGCTTCGCCCGCCTCTTCCCCGACCTGTCCAGTGAAACCGTCGCCCACCTGATCCGGACCTACGGCACCCAGGCCGTCGCGATCGCGACGCTGGCCCAGGCCGAACCGGCCCTCGCGGAGGTCATCGACGACGAGCATGGTGCGATCGGCGCCGAGGTCGTCTACGCCGCCCAGCGCGAGGGCGCTCAGCGCCTGACGGATATCCTCCTCCGCCGGACAATGCTCGGCTACGGCCCGGACAGCGGGATCGGCACCGATGAGCGCGCCGCCGCTGTCGCGGGTGAGATGCTCGGCTGGGACGCCGACCGCCAGGCTGCCGAAGTTGCCGACTACCGGTCCTTCATTTCACGATACCGTCCGCATGCGCTGAAAGCCGTGGTTGGAACGACCGGCCACTGATCTGGTAATGCCGAGACAACCGCGGCGTTCGTCCCAGGGGCGATCGTTCGTGGTCGACGGCCGACCCGGCGGCCATCGCCACGATAGCGGATCGCCCATTCTTCTCCGTCGTGCTGGATCAAGGCATCCACTCGATCGCCCTCCTTAAGGATGCGACTGACGGAGGACGACACGTCGAATGCCCATGATGTAGGTAAAACGACTCATTCCCACCGATCGCGAACCGACGAATCGGCCTTCTGTCTCCCGCGCACTTGCGGCCTTTCCCACTGACGGTGTACAAACCGTCCAGACGTGCAGCGACGGAAACAAGAGATCGTTTCGGGATCCGAGGGTCCCGCGGGTTGGGCCTGCCCTACCTGGTCGATCGCCGCACGCGACAGAAGCCGGCCCTGTGTTGCCGGCGTGACGCTCAATGGTAGAGCTCCTGGAGGTTGGAACCGTGACGGATCGCCGTATCGAGCAACTGTTCGCCGAGGCCACTGCCAACAACTGGAACCGTCGTCAGGTCATGAAGCGCGCCGCCGCGCTCGGCATCTCGGTCCCGGCTTTCGTCGCCGCGATGATGCAGGCGGGACCGGCCTTCGCCCAGGACGCCACGCCGGGCGCGACGCCGGCCGCTGCGCTCGAGTTCGACATGAGCAACCCGCTTGGCGTCGATCCCGCTGCGCCGCTCAATCCGTACATCTTCAACGGTGGCTTCGGCATCGCCTACGCCGAGAACGTCAACACGATCTACAACCAGGTCTACCCGGATGCGGCAATCACCTTCGAGAACGGTCAGGGCCTCGGCCCAGCCCTCCAGCCACGCTTCGTCGGAGGCGACCCTCCGGACGTGATCGACAATTCCGGTGCCAACAACCTCGACCAGACCGGGCTCGCCGATCAGGGCCAGCTGGCCGACCTTGGCGACCTGATGTCGGCGCTGTCCTTCGATACGCCGGGCACGACGTTCAAGGACACGCTGATCGCGGGCTCGATGGATTCCGGTGTGTTCGACGGCAAGCAGCAGATCGTCTACCTCGGTTACACCGTCACCGGTCTCTGGACCAGCGGCAAGCTGATGCGGGAGAACGGATACACCTATCCCAAGACCTGGGATGAGTTCATGACGATGTGCGCCGACATCAAGGCCAACCTGCCGGGCGTTGCGCCGTTCGTGACGACGGGCGTCCACACGCAGTACATGCGCGGCTTCGTCTTCGACCAGCTTGTCTACAAGAACGGTGGCCTGCCGGCGATCGGCGCCATCGACAACCTCGAGGACAACGCCTGGAACTCCGACCCGGTCAAGGCGGCCGCCAGCGCCATCCTCGACCTGGCCAAGAACGGCTACATCCTGCAGGGCTTCGAGGGGCTCGACCACACGCAGTCCCAGACCGAGTGGTTCAACGGCAAGGGCGTCTTCCTGCCGTGTGGTTCGTGGCTGGAGAACGAGTCCGGTGTCTCGTCGCTCGGTTCCGTCGAGGCCGTCGACGCCTTCGAGATGAACGTCTCTCCGATCCCGTCCCTGACGACCAGCGACCAACTGCCATTCGAGGCGATCTTTGCTTCGGCCGGTGAGAACTTCCTCGTCCCCGAGAAAGCCGCCAACAAGCAGGGCGGCAAGGAGTGGATCCGGATGCTGCTCAGCCAGACCGGCGCCTCCTACTTCTCACAGAATACCCGGACGCTGTCGGTCGTCAACGGCGCGGCCGCGGGGCTGGATGCCGGACCGGGGCTGGCTTCACAGCAAGCGACCATCGCGGCGGCTGGAACGAACACGCTCACGTCCTATTACGGCGGCTGGTACGTCGACCTGAACAAGGCGACCCACGACGCCATGTTCCAGCTGATGACCCAGGCGATCTCGGTCGATGAGTTCAGCCAGATCTGCCAGGAGGCCGCCGACGCGATCAAGTCCGACAGCGGCGTCACAAAGCACACGCGGCCGGACTACCCCGGTCAGTAGCCGCTCTTGCGGACCGACACCGGCGAACGTCCTCGGACGTTCGCCGGTGTCTCGCATTCAGATTCCTATCGGGTCCGCAGCGTCAGGTGAGGCTTTCCATGCACTATCAACGCTATCGCCTGGTTGTCCCGTTTATGCTCCCAGCCCTCATCCTGTACGCGGTTTTCGTTATCTATCCGTATGCGCAGTCGATCTATTCGTCGTTCACTGGCTGGCGCGGGTTCTCTCCCGACAAGCCGTGGGTGGGCCTCAAGAATTATCAGCAGCTCGCCCATGACAACAACTTTCTGAATGCACTCGGCAATAATCTCTTCTTCCTGATCGTCATTCCCATCATCACGATCTCACTGTCGCTGCTATTTGCAACCCTGTTTACGCAAGGCGCACGCGGCGTGCCCGGCTCAGCGTTCTACCGCATCGTGTTCTTCTTTCCCCAGGTGCTGTCGATCGTCATCATCGGCGTCCTGTTCAAGAACGTCTTCAAGTCCACCAACGATGGCCTACTGAATGGTGCGCTGAGCGCCGTCGGCCTCGATAGCCTAACAAGCTCCTGGCTCGGCAGCACCACGGCGGCGATCTGGTGCATCGCCGCCGTGGTGATCTGGCAGGGCGTTGGCTTCTACATGGTCCTCTTCGTCGCCGGAATCCAGGGCATCCCCGGCTCGTTCTACGAGGCGGCGACACTTGACGGCGCCAATCGCTGGACGGCCTTTCGGACCATCACCCTGCCGCTGATCTGGGAGAACGTCCGAATCGGCGTTGTCTACATCGCCATCGTCGCCCTCGACATGTTCGCGCTGGTCCAGGTCATGACCGCGGGCGGGCCGAATCGCTCGACGGAAACGGTCTCGATCTACATGTATGACCGCGCCTTCACCGCGAGCCGATGGGGACTCGCCACGGCGATCGGTGTCGTGCTGCTGCTCCTGACGCTCATCCTCTCAGTGGTGACGCTGCGATCGACGCAACGCGAGACTTACGAGTATTAGGGCCAGCGCTAATTCTCCATTTACGGTCCGAACTTAGACGAACGCATGAAAAGGGAGCTTCGTCCATCATGGCCAATGTCCCAACCCGGATCGCATCCACCGCCGCGTCCGCGGCTGAGTCACAGCCGACGGCCAGGCAAGGCCACGCCCGTCGGCGCCTGAGCGGCGGCGAGTGGACGTTCATGGGCATCTCCCAACTCTTTCTCATCATCTGGGCGCTGGCCGTCATGCTGCCGTTGCTCTGGATGGTCGTCTCGGCTTTCAAGACGGACCCGGAAATCCTGTCCTCGCCTTGGTCGATTCCTCACGCGCTCGAGTGGGACAACTTCCGGCGCGCCTGGACGACGGCTCACATCGGACGCTACCTGTGGAACACCGTCGTCGTGGTCACTGGCGGCGTAGTTGGCACGCTGCTGGTTTCGTCGATGGCGGCCTATGCCCTCTCACGGTTCACCTTCCCCGGTAACCGGGCGCTCTACTACCTGTTCGTCTCGGGCCTGATGTTCCCGGTCTTCCTGGCCCTGGTTCCGCTCTACTTCGTCGTTCAGGATCTCCACCTCCTTGGCACCAAACAGGGACTGATCCTCGTCTACATCGCCTATTCGCTGCCGTTCTCGATCTTCTTCATGCACGGCTTCTTCAAGAGCCTGCCGACGGACCTGGCTGAATCGGCGGTCCTTGACGGTGCCGGTCCGTATCGTGTCTTCTTCCAGATCATGCTGCCATTGGCCCGGCCCGGCCTGATCGCGATGGCGATCTTCAACTTCCTCGGTCAATGGAATCAGTACCTCCTGCCACTCGTCCTGAACCCCGAACAGCAGAACTACGTCATCGCCCAGGGCCTCCAGGCGCTGAACCTCAACCAGGGGTACAAGAGCGACTGGTCGGCTCTGTTCGCCGGTCTGACCATCACGATGATCCCGATGCTGGTCGTCTACATCGTCTTCCAGCGCCGCCTCGAGGGTGGCCTGACGGCCGGCGCCCTCAAAGGCTAGGACAGTCGGAAAAGCCGGTTGACACAGCCTGCCCGCCGTTGCAGCGGCTCTGACGTCGGGCCATGAGCTCTCGCTTCGCTGGCCCGACAACGAGGGCGCCACCCGCTCATCGTGGGACCCCGTAGACAGCTTTGGCCGGTTCCCGATAATGGGCCCGGCATCGTGGTCCTGTGCGCATCAGTGAAGAAGGGGAATCGTGGAGCAGACCGAGAACGCCAGCAAACGTCTCGCCGGCAGGACCGCCCTCGTCACCGGCAGCACCCGTGGGCTGGGCCGGACCGCAGCTGAGTGGCTGGCCCGCGAGGGCTGCGACATCGTCGTCCACGGCCGGGAGCAGGGCGACGTCGACCGGGCCGTCGGCGAGATCGCCGGACTCGGCGTCCAGGTGCATGGCCTGACGGCCGACCTGTCGGTCGCCGCCGAAGCGCACCGGCTGGCCGAGGCGACGCTGGCCCTCGTCCCGAGACTCGACATCCTCGTCAACAACGCCGGCATAAGCATCCGCGGCAGCTTCTGGGACGTATCAGACGCTGACTGGGAATACCAGACCAACGTCAATTACCGCTCGCCGTTCATCCTCGCCCAGCACGCCGCCCGGCACATGGTCGAGCGTGGCATCCGGGGGCGGATCGTCAACACCTCGACGATCGGCGCCCACCTCTGCCACACCAACGCCGCCGTCTATGACGCGGCCAAGGGTGCCGTCGAGACGATGACGCGGAACATGGCCTTCGAGCTCGGGCCGCACGGCGTCACGGTCAACTGCGTCGTTCCCGGCGGCATCCCCGACCGCCCGACCAACGGCCCGCCGGCGACCTGGGGCGAAGGGTTCCGGCGGTTCGTCCCGCTCGGCCGGGCCGGGACGTCGGACGACACTGCCAACGCCGTCCGGTTCTTCTGCCTGCCGGAGTCGGAATGGATTACCGGTCAGTGCCTGATGGTCGACGGCGGCCATTCGACCCGACTCTGGGAATCCATGCCAGCACCGGCGCCGACACCATGACGCCGCAATGACGACCTGACCGACAGTGGCCGCTAATGACAAATTTGACCCTCTCGCCCCCCAAGTATCAGGAGCCACCGATGACCGTCTCGCCCGCCGCCAGTGCCGCCCAAGCCGTCGCCCACGATGCCGTGCCCGCCGCCGTCCCGGACGTCTACCGGCGCCTCGGCATCCGCCCAATCATCAATGCCTCCGCCACGCTGACCCGTCTCGGCGGCAGCGTCATGCCGGAGGTCGCGGTCAAGGCGTTGGCCGAGGCATCGCAGCACTTCGTCCCGCTGGACGAGCTGCAGCTCCGGGTCGGTGAGCGGATCGCCGAGCTGACCAGCAACGACGCGTGTTATGTCTCCTCAGGGGCGGCGGCCGGGATCGCCATGTCCGTCGCCGCCTGCATCGCCGGGACCGACCTCAATCTGATCGGCGCCTTCCCGTACCTGGAGGGTGTCACGAAGAACGAGGTCATCATCCCGTTCAGCCAGCGCAACGGTTATGACTACGCCGCCCGGCAGACCGGAGCGCGGGTCGTCGAGGTCGGGGGAACGGCCGAGGATCTCCGTGCGGCGATCAGCGGGCGGACCGCCTGCATCCTCTGGTTCGCCGGAGCCCACTTCTCGACCGGCGCCCTGCCGATCGAGGAGGTCATCGCGATCGGCCACGAGCACGGCGTCCCGGTGATCGTCGACGCCGCCGCCCAGGTCCCGCTGATCGCGAACCTGTCGCGCTTCACCCGCGAGCTCGGCGCCGACCTCGCCATCTTCAGCGGCGGCAAGGGCCTTCGCGGTCCGCAGAGCAGCGGGCTCGTCCTCGGCCGGGCCGATCTCGTCGCCGGCTGCCGGTTGAACGGCAGCCCCAACCACAGCCTCGGCCGGCCGATGAAGGTCGGCAAGGAGGAGATGGTCGGGCTCCTCGCCGCCGTCGAGTACGCGCTTGCGCAGGACGAGCCGGCGCTCCTCAAGGGCTACGAGGCAATCGTGCAACGCTGGATCGCCGGGCTAACCGGGATCGCCGGGATCACGGCCGAGCGCCTCTACCCGAGCGAGGCCGGTCAACCGCACGGTCGGGCACTCGTCACCGTCGGGCGGGCTGCCGTGCTGACCCGTGACGCGATCGTGGCCGAGCTCTGGGCCGGGGAGCCCCGGATCGCCGTCGCCGCGGTCGGAAGCGACGCGATCGCGCTCAATCCGCAGACCATCCAGCCGGGCGAGGACGAGATCGTCCTGCGCCGCCTCCGCGTGATCCTCATGGCCGACGCCTAGCCAGCGCGCGCCACGAAGCTGAACGGACCGGGATGTCCTGCCGGTATAAGCCGTGGCCGGTCCGGTCTCGGGTGGTACGCTGCCAGCGCGTCCGCCGTCGGTCGACCGAGGGGTCACGGCGGTTCGGGACGCCTCGACCAGGACAGAGGGATCGACCCGACCGATGGCCAACGACCCGAAACCACGCCGCGACATGACCCGGGAAAAGCTGACCTTCCCACCGCACGGCCGGACCAGCCGGGGCAACAAGGTCATCTTCTCCATCTTCGTCGTCATCATGATCGCGATCGTGGTGTTCGCGCTCTACGTCACGTTCAACACCGACACCCGCAAGAACACGATCGATATCTTCAACACCGAGACGGCCGAGCTGTACAACACCGCCGCCGCCAACTCGACCAGCACGGCGGCGGCCAGCGTCGGCACCCCGATCGCCACGGTCCCGGCCAATCCGGTCCTCATCGGGACGGCGACGGTGGCCGCCGCCACGCCGTAGCAAACGCGTTCGGACGAACCGGTCGTGCAGCTGGTGACCGACTGGACTGGCCCGAGGACCGCCCATGGGGTGTCCATTACCGGCAGGCTCGTGTCACACAAGGTGGTGGCGGCCGGGAAGCCGGCGCGGCCGCGGTTCCGCGCGCCGATGGTCCGGGAACAGACGACCAGCCCCGCGTGGCGAGTTTCATGCACCTGCATCTGGCGACGGGTTGAACGGGACGGGCCAGTGTGGCGCGAACCGGATCACCTGACACGAAGGACGCTCGATGCCCGTAGCGAAAGACGATGTTTCCGGAGTGTCGGTCTCCCTGCGCAAGCGACTGCGAACGGCGGGACGAGCGATCGCCCACGTCACCAAGGGGCGCGGCTGGCGGCTGCCCGACAAGGGTGTCGCGAAGCGGACGGCGATCGCCGTCTGGATGGTCGGCCCGATGGTGACGCTGCCGGTTGCCCTTGGCTACGCGCTGCGCAGGCGTTACGTCGACCCGAAGGCCGTCGCCACCCTGGCGGGCGCCTACGTCGTCACCGGCCTCGGCGTTACCGCTGGCTACCATCGTCTGCTGACACACAAGTCCTACCGCACGTCGCCGCTGCTGGAGGCGATCGTCTTGCTGGCCGGAGCGACGGCCGGACAGGGACCGCCCAGCCAGTGGGCCGGAACCCACACCACTCACCACAGTCACACCGACAAGCCGGGCGACCCCCACTCCCCGCACGTCGACTTCGATGAGACCTTTCGCGGCACCGCCCTCGGGCTCTGGCACGCCCAGGCTGGCTGGCTCTACGAGGAGCCGTCGGAGATCACCATCAGGCACACCAACCGGATCCGGGCCAACAGCGCGACCGTCCGGTGGATCGACGATCACTACCTCCCGATCCTCGGCGCTGGCCTGCTTACGCCGGGTCTGGTCGCCGGCTGGCAGGGGATCGTCTGGGGTGGTGTCGTCCGGATGCTGCTGGTCAACCACGCGACCTTCGCGGTCAACTCGATCTGCCACATGTATGGCAAGCGCCGGTTCGAGACCGATGACGAGAGCCGGAACAACACGCTGATCGCCATCCTGACGCAGGGCGAGGGCAACCACAACAATCACCACGCCTTCCCGCGGATGGCCTACCACGGGATCGGCTGGAAGGAGTACGACCTGACCGCGATCGTGCTGCGGCAGGCCGAGCGTTGGGGGCTGATCACCGAGGTCGTCAAGCAGACGCCGCAGCAGGTCGAGGAGCGGATCGAGCGGCTCCGTCTGGCTGCCCTCCGCCGGTCGGCCGTCGAGGTCGAGGACGACGTCGCCGTCGTCGAGCCGCTGCGCTCGGCGGCCGACTGACGCCGATTGTCGGGAGAACCACGGACACGGAGCGTTGCTGAGGGCGACGCGCACGTCGCGCTGGCGCGCTCCTTCGCCGTGGCGGCCACTGCCCCGCGGGGCGTTACCGATCTACGGACACGGCAGGCCACGTCCCCGCGGACGAACGCCCGTCGAAGGGGGGCTAATACCGACCCCATAGAGAGCGGCGGACGAACCGTGATTGTCCGTCCGCCGGGTCGTTTGCCTCCGTGAACCGATCTACTCGCCCAGCGCCCGGATGTGCAGCAGGTTGGTCGTTCCAGACCGCTCGACCATTGGCAGGCTGCCAACGAGGAGGGCGTAGTCCGAGGCATCGCCCAGCCCGTGGTCGATCACGGCGCGGGCGGCGACCTCGAACATCTGGTTGGCTTCCTGCTCCAGCGGCAGGACCAGCGTCCGCACACCCCAGACGAGGTTGAGCCGCGTCGCGATGCTCTCCTGGCTGCAGACGGCAACGATCGGCTGGGCGGTCCGGTACTTCGCCATCCGGCGGGCCGCGGCGCCGCCATACGTGAAGACCAGAATCAGTTTGGCCTCGACGGACGAGTCGGCCAGGGAGGCGCCCGCCCGGGCGATCGCGTCGGCGAAGTTCAGCGCCTCGTCCGGGTGCCTCGGCAGCGCCATCTGGGACGACTCGCTCCGGATCGGCCCGTCGCGCTCGATCTCCTTGATGATCTTGTCCATCGTCTGGACGGCCTCGAACGGGTAACGGCCCGTCGCGGATTCGGCCGAAAGCATGACGGCGTCGGTCCCGTCCCAGACGGCGTTGGCGATGTCGCTCGTCTCGGCCCGGGTCGCGACCGGCTGCGTGATCATCGACTCCAGCATCTGGGTCGCGGTAATCACCGGGATCCCGAGCCGGTTCGCGACCGCGATGATCCGCTTCTGCGCCCGTGGCACCCGCTCCGGAGGGAGCTGGACCCCGAGGTCGCCCCGCGCCACCATCAGACCGTCGGCGGCGAAGGCGATCTCCTCGACGTTGTTGAGGGCCTCCTCGCGCTCGATCTTGGCGATCATCCCCGGGACGGCGCCGTGCTGGGCGGCCGTCTCCCGGGCGTGCCTGATGTCGCTGGCGTCGTTCACGAACGAGAGGCCGAGGAAATCGACACCGTGCTGGACGGCGAAGGCGATGTCCGCCCGGTCCTGCTCGGTGACCGCGCCACCCCGGATCGGAGCGCCGGGCAGCGTCACACCCTGGCGGCCATTGAGCATCCCGCCGCGGCTGACGATGCAGTGGGCGTGGTCCTGGTGGACCGCTTCGACCAGCAGTTCGATCAGCCCATCCGAGATCAGCAGCCGGCTGCCGGGCTCGACGACGCCGAGCAGGTTCGGGTAACCGATCCCAATCTCCTCGGTCGTCGTCTCGACCGGTCGGGGCACGATCCGGACGGTCGCGCCACGCGCCATCCCGACCGGCTCCCCGTTGGCCAGGGCGCCGGTCCGGATCTTCAGTCCCTGGAGGTCAAACAGGATCGGGACCCGGCGACCGAGCTCCGCGGCTGCGGCTCGGACATCGCGAATCTGCTCAGCCCACGAGGCCTCGGTGCCGTGGGAGGCGTTGATCCGCACCACGTCCGCCCCGGCCTCCAGCAGTTGCCGGAGCCGGTCCTGCCCACTGACCGAGGGGCCGAGGGTCGTGACGATCTTGACGCGCCGATCTGGATAAGCCCACACCTGTGCAGTTCTCCCTGATTGCTGGCTGACAGCCGCCCGGCGAAACCGACGCCTTGAGTCGAGCGGCACCCGGTCGGAACGGCGATGGGAACGGAGCTGATTCTTCGGAGATCACCCGTCGAACGCCGCCCCGTCTGTCTCTGGTAAACGTGCGCATGGTACCCCGCCGCGTCGTGAACCGGAACGACGGACGGGTTAACGACGGCGGGGCCGCCCTGTCACCAGGAGCGGCCCCGTTCCGGCTCGAATGATCAGTTCGAATCGCCGCATCAGCCTATGGGCGTGGCCTGTGGAGTCGCTCCCGGAGTCGCCGCGTCGAGCTCGTCGGGAGACATGTCCAACGCCAGCTGACTCGCGCACGTCGTATCCAGTTGCGCGGTCGGAGCGGCCACGAAGGCCGAGAGCAACTGCACGCCACACGGCCCGGACGCCGTGATCGGATCGTGCCCGACGGCGTTGATCGTCACCTCCTGTCCATTCGGCAGGCCGCCGATGACCGCGGCGGCATTCTCGGGCGGGGTGATCGGATCGAATTCGCCGCTGGCGAGGAGTGTCGGGACCTCGCTCTGCACGGCGTCGGCATCGGGAGCCGCGACCGGCAGCGCCAGCGTGTCGCAGACCTGCTTTTGCGAGATCCAGCTGCTGGTGAACCCCTCGATGAGGACCGGGCGGACGCCCTCTCCCTCCAGCGTCGCACGGAGATCGATGTCGCTGGCGAAGTCCTGACAGTAGACCGACGTCAGAAGCCCGGAAGCGATTCCGGTCGGCGTCACGAGCAGGGCCGCGATCGATGTGATGAGCGTATCGTCACCCATTGCGACGGACGTGATCATCGGCGGGATCAGGTAGGACGCCGAGGCGAACGCCGCCAGGTAGAGCAGCGTCAGGTACGTTGATCCATCCATGACCACGGGAAACGTCTGACCGGAAGTCGGATCCATCACGTTGAGTGTCGCCGGCGCCGAGGTCAGCCGCTGATAGGCCGTCTCGAAATCGCCCTCGAGACTCGGGTTGTCGGCCGCGCATTTGGGATCGGCGCTACACAGGCCGAAGATGTCGCCCAGGACCTGGTCGAACCCTTCGATCTGGCTGACGAAGAGGTCCGTATCGGGTGCAACGACCGAGGCCAGCACGGCGCTCCGGATCATTGCCGGGTAACGGCTGATCACGCGCTCGCCCAGGAACGAGCCATAGGAGATACCGTACAGATCCGCCTGTGGTGCTCCCAGCGCGGTGATCAGGGCCGCGACGTCCGCGGCATCGTTCTCGGAGTTGAAGGCCGACAGGTCGATCCCCGCGCCCTGATACGCCTCCAGGCAGGAGACAAGGAACTGGGCGGTCTGATCCGCTGTCGGTGGGACGATCGGCGCCGGCGTCGCCCCGGCGGGTGTCGCGATCGGCGTGGCGGCGGCCGGAGTTGCGCCATTGGCCGACGGCGGTGGCAGAAGACCGGGCGAAACGTCGCCTGGACACGCCAGCGCGGGCTCAGAGGCGCCTGTCCCACGCTGGTCGAGCAGGATGACATCCTGTCGGTCCAGCAGCGGTGCGTACGAGATGGGTTGCTCCTGGGTGGCTGGAGCGAACAGTGGCAGCAACGAACCGGCACCCTGTCCGGGGCCGCCCGTCAGCAGGATCAACGGCTCGGCGGCCGGGGACGCGGTGGCCGCGTGAAGGCGCATGACGTGGAGCCGCAGGACAGGAGATCCCGTTTCACCGGGGAAGGCCGGGACGGCAAGGTAGGAACAGTCGAGATTCTGGCCGTCGACGAACGGCTCAGGGATCTGATAGCGGGTGGAACACGGGAGCGGCTCGAGGGTCGAGGTATTGCCTGCCGCCCCGGGTGGCACGGTCGGGGTGCCGGTTTGCGCCAGGGTCATGCCGGCGGAACCGAAGATGAGGATGAGGGCAAGCAGGAGCGACCCGACGAATGAGAGATCACTCCGCTGGTATCGAGTCCGTGACATCGGTCTCCTCCAACTCCGCTGACCGCTTCCGCCGATCCGGCGGGAACCCAGCCGCGGCGCGACTTGAACACGCCGCCCCGAGCGCCGACGGCAACGCCGGGTCGAGCATGTTTGCGGCCACCCGGCATCGCAGTGACGGTCTGTGTGGAAAGGTCTGAGAGAAGCGGTTGCTTATCAGCCGCTATTCGTACCGCAGCGCCTCGGCCGGGCGGATGCTGGCCGCCTGCCGGCTCGGGACCCAGGTCATCAGCATGGCGAAGCCGAAGGTGATCGCCAGGACGATGATGACGAGCGGCCAGGGGACCACGATCGAGGTCGCGCCGGTCCCACCGGTGAAGGCCGGATCCTGGAACAGCTGCCAGGCCGTGATCAGCGCCAGGATGGTCCCGGAGATGACGCCCAGGCCGACGACGAACGCCGTCTCGATCATGAAGCTGAGCGAGACCATCGAGCGAGCGTAGCCGATCGCCCGGAGGACCCCGATCTGCTGACGGCGCTCGATGACGGCCCTGAAGGCGATCACGCCCACGGCCGCGATACCGACGATCAGGCCGAGCCCCATGAAGCCCTGGATCAGGGTCAGGAAGCCGGTGAACGTGCTCTGGCTCTCCTGCAGGATGTCATCGTAGGAGTCGGCGACGGCGCCGTTGACGAGCAGCGCCGATCCGATCTCCCTGGCGCGCTCGGTCGCCTTGCCGGGGTCGGCAAGCTGGACGGTGTAGGTGATCCGGTCTGGCACCGGAGCCAGCGCCTGGCCGGTCGCCTCGCCGACGTACACGCCGATCAGCGTGCTGACGTCCTGGTCGATCACGCCGATCACGGTGACCGTCTGGGCGGCGCCGGTCGCCGGGTTGGTCACGCTGACCTGAACGGGCTGGAAGCCATCTTCGTTGGCCTTGATCCCGCGGAGCGCGAACGGGGTCGCGCCGCCGCCCGGACCGCCGCCGTTGCCCTGGATCAGCGACGCATCGAGCACGGCGACGTTGGACTGGTTCTGCAGCGCCGCGACAATAGCCGAGTCATCCGCGTAACCCGCGGCGTGGGCCTGGAAGGACAGATCGGCCCCTTGCAGGTAGGACCCGCTCAGGCTGTTGACCGGCGCCACCTCCACATCGGTCGGTAGCTGCGTATCCGCCGGCGCATCGAGCTGACGGGCGACCGCCTGCTGGGAGATCGTGCTGATCTCACCGACGGCCGTGAAGTCGCTCGTGTCGCCGCCGGCGGTGTCGAGGGCGGCGACGAGGTCCTGGTTCGGGACCTGGTTGGCCTGCTGGACGACGACCTGCACGTCCCAGCCGGCGCCGGCCTGGTCGCTGATGAAGATGCGGCTAAAGTTCTCGCTGACGGTCGAGAACGCTACCAGCGAGAAGACGATCAGGCTGAACATCGCGACGGTCAGCCCGGTCCGGCCGACGTTGGCGCCGGGGTAGGCCACTGCGAGACGGACCGCCGGTAGGCGGCTGCCGAACAGGCCGCCGATCCGGCTGAAGCCCGCGAGCAGGAGCGACAGGTTCTGGGTCATGAGCAGCGTCGCCGCGGCCACGGAGAAGACGCCGATCAGGAAGAACATCTCGAAGTCACCGCCCGAGACGACGTCGCCGAAGATCTGTTTCGACTGCTTCGCCGGCAGGAACCAGAGCGCCAGCAGGTAGATGCCGACGACCGAGTAGACGAGCCGCCCCGACGCGCCGAACCAGCGAGCCAGATTGGCGATGCCGAACGGCACCAGGCTCATGCCAAAGTAGAACAGGAACGTCCGGGCCGACTCGCCGGTGTAGCCGGCAAAGATCATGAAAGCGCCGAGGGCAATCAGGAGCACGCTGGTAATCAGCGTTCGGCGCTTGCGCTTCGCGACGCTGACGTCCGGCAGGTCGCGGATCGCGGCGACGACGTTGAGCTGGCTGGCCCGGAACGACGCTACGACGATGGCAAGGAATGTCAGGATCACGCCGAGGCAGTAGCCCACGATGATGCTGCGCCACGAGACGTAGGCCGAAATATCGAAGAAGTCGCCAACCGCGCCCTGCAGGATCCGGGCGAGGAGAAAGATCACGCCCGAGCCGGCGGCCGCGCCGACGATTCCGGACAGGAGCGCGTAGCCCGAGCCCTCGGCGATGAACTGCTGGATCAGATGCGACCGTTGCTGCCCGACGGCGCGGGCCATGCCCATCTCCGCCCGGCGCTCAGCCGCCAGCATCGAGAAGATCAGGATGATCAGCAGCACACCGACCGCGATCGAGAACAGACCGAGCACGAGGAACAGGCCGGTCAGCGCCGACGAGAGGCCGGTGGCCTGATCCGACAGGTCCTGCTTGGTCGACTCGATTCCGACGGCCTGACCGGCCAGCGCGGGTTCGAGGGCGCTGACGACGTCATCGGTCAGCGGCAGGCCGGATTCGACGCCGCCCCGGTTGGAGATGCCAATGAACGACAGCTTCCCCTCGTTGCCGGTCCCCTGCTGGAGGCGGTCGAGCGGGATGACCAGGCCGTAGGGATCGGTGCCGAGCGAGGCGCCGGACAGCGGACTGTCGACCGCGACGTCGGCGATGGTCAGCGGGTAGGGCTGGTTGCCGTAGTAGATCGTCAGCGCGTCGCCGACCTTCGCTTCGATCTGCGTCGCCAGCCCCTGGCTGATCACGACCTGACCCGCCGGCAGCGCCGCCAGGTCGATCGTGTCGCCGTCGGTGCCCCGAAGCCCGCCGAACTGCGCGGCGCGGGCCGGGTCGATCCCGATGATGATGCTCGACGGCGTCGAAAGCTGGTTACTGTCGTTGATCGTCGGAACCGGGATGTAGAGGGCGGGCATGACGCCGTCGATGTCATCGTTGCCCGCGGCCGCCTGGTCGACGGTAGCCAGCACCGAATCCGGCATCGTGAGCGCGACGGCGCCGCTGCTGACCGGCGCGCCATCGCCGCTCGACGGCAGGATCAGCTCGTCGACCTGGCCGAGGTCACCGTAGAACTGGCGGTTCAACGAGCGGTCGATGGTGTCGCCCATGCCGAGTGCCGCGGTCGAGATCAGCGTCGAGAGCATCAGGCCGACGACGATCAGCGCCGTCTGGGCCCGGCGACGTGGGATGTTCCGCATGCCCATCTTGAAGACGACCGGGCGACGGATCGCCACGTAGGCGGTGAAGGAGAGGCACAGCAGCAGGAGGACGATGAACGTCACCATGATGCTGTCCATCGAGATGCCAAAGACTTCGTTCATCAGGATCAACCCTTCCGGCGCTCAGGCAGGCCTCCGCTTATCGGAGGGCCAGCCCGCATTCGAGACGACCATCTGGTTCGGGCAGACCGGTCGCTCAGCCCTGGCCGTACGCTTCGCGGGTAAGCTGGGCGGTCCGGCTCGGCATCTGGACGCCGTCCTCGGTGCCGTGAGTCGTGCCGAGCGCGTCCATCCCGAACTCGCCGCTTGGACGCTCCTCGCCGACGATCTCGCCGTCGCGCATCCGGACGATCCGGTCGCAGCCCGCGCCGACGCCGGGGTCGTGAGTGACGAGCACCAGCGTCAGCCCCCTGGTCCGGTTCAACTCGCGCATGAGGTTGAGGATCTCGGTCGCGTTGGTCGAGTCCAGCGCGCCGGTGGGCTCATCGCCCCAGACGATCGCGGGGTTGTTGACCAGCGCCCGGGCAATCGTCACGCGCTGGCGCTGGCCGCCGGAGAGTTCGGCCGGCCGGTGCGTGGCCCACCGCTCCAGCCCGACGGTCTGGAGCGCCTCGCGGGAGCGATCCCGAGCCTCCTTCGACTTGACACCGCTGACGAGCAGCGGCAACTCGACGTTCTCGACGGCGTTCAGCACCGGCAGGAGGTTGTAGACCTGGAAGATGAAGCCCATCCGCCGGGCCCGGGATTCCGTCCGCTGCCTGTCGGAAAGCGTGGCGAGATCGACGCCCTCCAGCCAGACCTGACCTTCGGTGATGTCGTCCAGCCCTGACAGACAGTTGAGGAGCGTCGTCTTGCCGCAGCCGGACGGCCCCATTACGGCGACCATCTCGCCTCGGGAAACCGAGAAGTCGACGTCCTTGAGCGCCTGAACGGTGGACGTACCCGTCCGGTACTCCTTGACGACGCCGGTCGCCCGGATCATCTGCTCGGCCGGGTCGGTCGGGTTCGTCATCTGCGCCCTCCGCGGGTCAGTCGTCGTTCCATTCCGGTCGATCACCATCTGGTCCCGCACGCGATCCTCCTTGCCGTCACTGACGGCTGAGCCAACCGCCGGGCCAGCTGGCCGGCAGTATCCATCCATGGCGCCAATTCCCCGGCGCCCAACCCCTCGTTTGCTGAACGACGTTCTGGTTCGTTCCTGTGCTCCGGGCTACCGGCAGCGACGTGGCGCTGGCCCTCCGACCCGGTACAGGAGACCCGCTGACGTCGCGTCAGGGTCAAGCTCCCATGTACAGTCCGCACGATAGGGTTCGCGTGCGACCGGCTTATCGCGAAACCATGCTGAAGTTGTTACGATCAGTTCCGGCCAGATCTGACGCGGGTCGCATTCGTGCAGAGTAGATGGCAAAGCGGTCATTTCGTGACCGGTCTGCTTCTCCCATCTTGCGGCTCGGCATGTTCGCCCGATTCTGGTCGGCGCGGGCGGGAGTACACACCGTGGACACCATTCGGGACGTCTGGACCTACATCGCCGACAACCCCGACCGCTTCCGGGAAGCCGTCAGCACGCACGTCCGGCTGTCGGGCACGGCCCTGCTGCTGGCGCTGCTGATCTTCCTGCCGATCGGCGTCCTGGTGAACAAGACCCGGATCGTCGGTCAGGGTGTGCTGGGGGTCGTCTCGGCCGCGCGGGTGGTGCCGAGTCTGGCGATCATCTTCCTCGGCTACTCGATCGTGGGGACAGGGTATCAGACGGCAGTGCTGGCGCTTGTCGTCCTGGCCGGGCCGCCGCTCGTGATCAACACCGACGCCGGTCTGCGCAGTGTGCCGGCGTCCGTGCGGGAGAACGCCGCCGGGCTCGGGATGACGCCCCTGCAGGCGTTCTTCCGCGTCGAGGTGCCGCTGGCGCTGCCCGTCATCATCGGCGGGGTCCGGTCGGCCGCGATCGAGGTGATCGCCTCGGCTGCCATCGCCGCCTTCATCGGGGTCCGGACGCTGGGCCTGTTCCTGACCTCCGGTCTTGCGACCGGCAACAACATCCAGCTCCTCGCCGGGTCGATCCTGATCGCGATCCTGGCCCTGACGACCGAGGTCGTGCTGGCCGGCGTCCAGCGGGGCGTGTCACCCCCGGTCGCCACTCGCTGATCCGGGCTCGCGTTGACCGGGACCGGCGATTCAGCATCGTCGATCCTGTCATTGCCGACCGCCTTTCCAGTTGAGGAATTGATCTTGCGCAGGCGTTACCGGCCTGAGGTGGCTCGCCATCTCTCTGACCGGCTCACGCCGGTTGGGATCCAACCTTGGATCGCCATCGCCCTTTGGACGAAAGGACCGCGCCACGTGACGCACATCCATATCCTCTCTCGCCGGACGATTCTCAAGGGAGCCGCGGCCGTACCGGTCGCCGGTTTGGGCATAGCCGCCCTGAGCCGCTCGGCCGGCGCCCAGGACGACCCGGTCAACATCGGCTCGAAGGACTTCCCGGAGCAGTTCATCCTGAGCAACATGTTCGGGCAGGTCCTGGAGAACGCGGGCATCTCCGTCAACCTCGACAACCTCAACCTCGGCGGCACCAACATCGCCCACACCGCCCTGACCGAGGGGGACATCGACCTCTACGCCGAGTACACCGGGACCTCGTTCACGAATCCCAGTATCTTCGCGCAGACTTTCACGCCTGAAATCGCTGGTCCAGCGGCCGCTAACACTCCGGCCGCCGGAGCGACGCCTTTGACATCTGGAGGTACTCCGGCTGCCGGTGGCGATGCTTTCAGCCCGGCCGATCTCGCCGTGTACGACTATGTCGTTACAGCCTACGCCGATCTCGGCATCGTCGTGCTCGATGAGACCCCCTTCAACAACAACCAGGCGATCGCTGTGACCCGTCAGTTCTCGGAAGAAAACAGCATCACTACGTTGTCCCAGCTCGCCGAATGGGGCATCGACAACGACATCACCATGTCGGGTCCGGTTGACTTCGAGGATCGGCCCGATGGTCTCGCTGGGCTTCGCAGCCTCTACGGCGGCGGATTCGATGGCGCAACGGTCAACGGCGTTGATCCGGGTCTGAAGTACGATGCGTTCCTGGCTGGAGACGCCAATGTCGTCCTCGCCTTCGGGACGGATGCTGAGATCGTGCAGTTCGATCTGATCGTTCTTCAGGATGACCTTGGACTGTTCCCGCCGGGCCACGCGGCGCCACTGGTCCGACAGGAAGCGATTGACGCTTATCCCAACATCCCGGACCTGATCAACCCTGTCATCGCCCTCCTGACGACCGAGGCCATGCTCGCCCTCAACGCTCAGGTCGTCACCGATGGCGGCGACCCGGCCGACGTCTCGCGGCAGTTCCTGGTCGACTCCGGTATCATCACCGGATAACACACGATCATCGCAGGGCTTCCCGATCGGACAGGGGGCGGCGTGCATCGCCGTCCCCTGTCGTATTCGGCGCAGGCTACCTCACGGCAGGACGTGTCCGGAGGACCCCATGACGCCAACACGAGACCGGCCCCGCACTGTCGAGGCGGACAGCAACGGATCATCGGATCATCGGTCCGGCGGCCGGATCACGTACGAGAACATCGCCAAGAGCTTTACGACCGGTGAGGCCGCCGCCGTTCACGATGTCTCGCTGAGCATCGAACCGGGCGAACTCGTCGTCATCCTCGGCCCCTCCGGCTGCGGCAAGACGACCCTGCTCAAGCTGACCAACCGGCTCTACGAGCCGACCTCCGGCCGAATTATGCTCGACGGCGAGGACGTTACGTCCCTACCGACGACCCAGCTCCGGCGCCGGATGGGCTACGTCATTCAGCAGACCGGCCTCTTCCCCCACCTCCGCATCGCGGACAACGTCGCGGTGGTCCCGAAGCTGCTCGGCTGGGACAAGAAGCGCATAGCCCGGCGCGTCGATGAGTTGCTCGACCTCGTCGGGCTGGCGCCGGATACCTACCGGAAGCGCTACCCGGCGCAGCTCTCCGGCGGCCAGCAGCAGCGCGTCGGTCTGGCCCGGGCCCTGGCCGGCGAGCCGCGGACGCTCCTCATGGACGAGCCCTTCGGCGCCCTCGATGCCATTACCCGCAATCGCCTCCAGGACGAGCTCCGCCGGATCCACCGCCAGTTCGCCCAGACGATCGTCTTCGTCACCCACGACATCGAGGAGGCGCTGCGGCTGGCCGACCGGATCATCGTCATGCGCGACGGCGCGGTGATCCAGTACGACACGCCGCTCCGGATCGTGACCCAGCCCGCCGACGAGTTCGTCGCCGAGCTTGTCGGCTCCGAGAACGTCATGCGCCGCCTGGAGCTCCAGCCGCTCAAGGCGGCCATCCGGCCGCTGGATGGCATCGCACCGGTCCAGGCGGACGAGCCCACCATCCCGGCCACGGCTCATGCCCGCGTCGCCCTCAGCCTGCTGCTGGAGACCGCTGGCGGGCGTCTGATCGTCGTCAACGACGACGGCCACCCGGTCGGCTGGGTCGACCTGGACGCGATCCATGAGATCAGCCGCCCACCCGCCGACGTGACTAGGCTTCAGGTTGAGCCGGAGCCAACCGGAGCGATCCGGTGAACGGCCTGTCGCTCGACTACCTGTTCGACAATCCAGGGTACGTCCTGGAGTTGACTTGGCAGCACCTCCGGCTGAGTCTGGAGGCGATCCTGCTGGGGCTGGTCATCGCTATCCCGCTTGGTATCGCCGGTGCCCGTTTTTCAGCACTCGGACTGCCGATCCTGAGTCTGCTCGGCGCGATCTACACGATCCCCAGCATCGCCTTCCTCGGCTTCCTGATCCCGACTCTTGGACTCGGTGACGACAATGCCCGCGTCGTCCTCGCCGCCTACTCACTGTCCTTTCTGGTCCGCAACATCATCACCGGGTTGCTGGGCGTCGATGCCAGCGTCCTCGAATCAGCCCGCGGCATGGGGCTGTCGGCGGCGCAGGTCTTTACCCGCGTTACTTTTCCGCTGGCTCTGCCCGTCATGGTCGCGGGGCTCCGGACCGCCGTCGTCGTGACGATCAGCACCGCGACGGTGGCGGGATGGATTGGGGCCGGTGGGCTGGGCCGGTTGCTGTTCGATGGCGTCCGGCTCCGGCGGCCGGGGATGATCCTGGCCGGCGCGATCGCGATCACCGCCCTCGCGATTCTGGTCGATCTGCTGATCCGCTGGCTGTCTCGCTACCTCGCCGCAAACCGGGCAACCCGCGCGGCGACGCAATCCCGCTGACCCAGGCCGCCGGGTCGTCCAACGCCGACTCGCTGGAGGGTCGCGACGCGGTGCCGCTGGAAGGGATCGACGGTCTATCCTGTACCGTGATGCCAGGATGTCGCTCGCTCGCGAGACCCGGGCCGACGACAGGATCTGGCGAGATCGAATCAGGCGACATTCTGGTCGAGCCGACCAGCACCGGGATGGCGAACGGTCCGGGCGACCGCCGGAGACTCGTTTCCCATGGACCATATCCCAGCCATGCATGTGCCCTGTTCAGCCCGGATGACGTTCGATCCTGCCCAGCCTCGCCTCGTCCGGGTGGCGGTCCTGTTCGTGATGTTCGCCGCCCTCCTCGCGCCGCTCGATTCAACATCGAGCGCGGCGGCCAGAGGCGGGCCTACTCCGATCGTCGGCCAGACCAACCAGACCACGAACTCGCAGCCCGCGGTCGACCCCGCGCAACTGCTGACGCTCGCCCAGCTCGGCTACGGCAACCAAACGGTCACGGCGAGCCGCGCCGAGCTCCCGATCGACCTGCGGCTCCGGCCTGGACAGTCGATCCTGGCCACCAGCACGTTCACGCTCCGCTACTCCGTCTCGCCGGCCGTCGATCTCACGACTTCTTCGATCACGGTCCGGGTCAACGGCGAGGCCAGGACGACATCGCAGTTGGTGTCCCCGGCCGAGGGCAGCGCCGACCTCGTCGTTCCTCTGATGCCGACCGACCGTCTGCCGGACAGCGCCAGCATCCGGCTGACGCTCCAGGTCGTCCTCAACGAGCCGGGTACCTCCTGCCCGCCGGCGGTCGACCCACAGCGCTGGCTGACGATCGGGTCCGACTCGGTCGCCCTGCTTGGTCTGAGCAACGCTGACCAGAGTGCCGGCCTGAGCGACCTCGCCAGCCTGTTCAGCCCAATCACGCCGGACCCGATCGGCCGGACGGGCGCTCCGGTCGCCCTGCCGGTCACTATCGTCGTTGGTCAGGGTGCCGCGGCCGAGGAGTTCCAGGCGGCGGGCTACGTCGCGACCGCGCTCGGGCGTTGGGCCGAGGCGCGCAACATCGAGCCGCTGATCCTGTTCTCGGATCAGATCCCCGCCGACCAGCCCACGATCGTCGTCGCGGCCGGAATCCGGTTCTCGGGAGGACTGACCTGGGGCGATGTCGCCTGGGATGGCGCCAACTATTCCGCACCGACCGGGCAGGTCGCCGCGAACCGTGGCCTGCTCGCCCTCCAGCGAACCGCCATCCCCCGGCTGCTCATCTCGAGCGCCACCCCGGCTGGCGTCCTCGACGCAGCCAGTGCCTTGGTGGAGCCCGCGCGGGCGGCGGCCCTGACCGGTTCCTACGCGATCATGACCGGGCGAGCCGCGGCCGTCCCGGAGATGCGGAACCCGACCTGGGACGGCAACACCGCCTCGTTCGGGGAGCTCGGCGCCGGAACCTACGATCTGACCGGGACAGGATCGCAGGCGGTCGACCTGACCTTCGGTCGTCCCGCCAGCTGGGTTACCGGTTCTGGCGCCCGGCTGTCCCTCCAGGTCGCGGTCACTGGCAACGTCTCGCCCGACGCCGCACTGACGCTGACCCTCAACGGGATCGTGATCGGCACCCTGCCGGTCGGGCCAGGCGGGGACGGTTCTCTCGCGACCGGCGCGATCGATACCAACCAGACGGTCAGGACGGCCGAGTTCGCGCTTCCGCCGGATGCTCTCAATGCCCCAATCCCCGGGCAGTCGCATCGCCAGCTCCGTCTGGGCATCGCCGCGAACCTGGGCGCCGGCGCGACCTGCACCGGCGGTGCGCCACCATCCGTCACCATCCTGTCGAGTTCCCGCTGGGTGCTGCCGCACACGACCTCGCCCAGCCTCGACCTCGCCCGGTTCCCGGCGCCACTTGCCGGTGATCCACAGGCCGGCGTGCAGCCGCTGATGGTCGTCATCCCGGACTGGCCCACCACCGGTGAACAGCAGGCTGGCCTCCGCATGATCGCGGCGGTCGCGCGATGGTCCGCGGGTGACGAACGCCTGCTGCCGATCCTGGTGCCGGTCAGCCGGTTGAACCCCACCGACCGCGTCACGGCCAACCTGATCGTGGTCGGCACGACGATCCGGAACCCGGTCGCCGGGGAGCTCGTCGGTTCGCAGTCGCTGACGTTCAACCTGCCGTCCGCGACATCGAGTACGTCCAGCTACGCGCAGGTCACCGGCGATATCGCCCTGCTCCCATCACCGTGGAAATCCGGTGGAGCCGCCCTGCTCATCACCTCCGACTTCGACGCCGGCGTCCCGCTCGCCGCATCGACCTTCACGACGTCCAGCGAGCTCGATCTCCTGGCTGGCGGCGTCGCGACCGTCGGCAACGACGCCGGGCCGCAGACGCTGGCCAACGGTCAGGCGATCGTGACGAGGCAGTCAGGGCTGGTCGACCGCTTCGGCTGGAACCGCTGGTGGACGTTCCTCGCGATCGTCGCTCTGACCGGTCTGCTCATCGTTGTCGTTCCGGCCCTGACCGGACAGATCGAACCGACCGTTAGGCGGTCGCGCCATCGGAGCCAGAGCGGCCGCCCACCCTCGGACCATCCCTGATCGTTGGAAGCTACTCGAATTGCCCATGGGCCGTGAAATCAATCCCGGTCTGGATCGGCCCTGATCTGCTCCGCCTGCCGGCGGGAGATCATCGGTTTCAACTGGCGTCGCGGGTATCGCGGGTGGATATCGCCGGCGATGTCGGCCGCCTCCGGTGGCGTCCGCCGGCGATCGCGCCGGTACAGGACGGTGACGACGAGAGCCAGCACCGCGAACGGGAGCGAGAAGCAGAAGGTGAGCAGGAGCAGATCGACCAGACTTACTCCGAAGACCGTCATCGCTCGACTCCGTTCCCTCTGATCGCCGTCATGCCCTCACCGGCCCGGGTTCCTCGCCAAAGGTAGTCCATCGAGGGTTCGGGCACCGGGTTGGCTCGGGCGACAGGGCACGAACGCACCGCAACCTGACCGGGTCAGGAGCGTGGCGCTTTCCCGGTCGATCGGGATTCGGATCGCCGTGGCCGGCTGGCGGGTGGTCTGTCCAAATCGGGCCGCTCCGCCTGGACCGGTAGCTGGGTGGCGCCTCGAAGGGGATCGCGCGCCAGAGGACGCGGCGACTCCGACTGATCGTGTTGAGGGGCGGTCGGGCGATGATCCGTCTGGCGTTCGCGCCGAGTCGTGGACCCCCCCGTCCGGCGGGGCGGGCGGGATCTGACGCCGTCCAGGACGGACGCGATCCGACCAGCGTCGGGCGCGGTGTTCCCGTCGCGACGCGACTGCCCGTCGTCCCAATCGGCGTCCCGGCGCCGCTGGCGCTCCAGCGATTGGACTGGACGACCGTCCTGTCGGGCAGCCAGCCAGTCGTCGCGTGCGGGAATCGGCCGCGGATTCGCCGGTCCACCGGCCGGACCGAGCCGCGAGGCGATCTGCCGAGTCTGGCGACGCTGAATCGTGCCAATGGACTCGTGATAGCGGTACCAGAGCACCCAGCCCAGACCGGCCGCCAGGCCAACGAGGGTGAGTCCGCTCACAACGGCCAGCGCGATCCCATCCGCCGCATCGAGGATCACCAAGAGGGCCGTCGCGAGAAGTACGACTGCTCCGGCGATCGTCACCAGGCGGCCACCGACCAGGGCGGAGCGGACAGTCCGCCGCCGGTCGCGCACCTCGACCCACGGCGTGTCATCACCGGAGATACGCATGCGACGCGGGACGAGATCGCGCAGGACCGTCCCCGCGACCATCGTGACCGCCCCGAGTACGCCCCCCAGGACGATGAAGTCCACCTGTTCGCTCCCTCGGACACCGGTTCTCCGGCCCCCATGCCTGTCCTTCGACCGTTCGCTCGCCCCGTCTGACTGGCAAGTGTACCGATAGACGCGCCGCCGGGCGACACCGTTCCCCTTTTGCGACGTACTGTGACCATTGCCGGAGTTTGGACCGCCGAACTGAATCCGGTCTCGTCCGATCGTCAACGGATATCGCGGCCCGGTGGCCTGGCGGGTATGCTGCCGGTGACGTGACGCATTCACCGCGATGATGTCCGGCGATTCCGCTCGGTGGCGGCGTTCGATGACACGGACCCAGACGGAGAGGACCTTCCGACGCGCATGGTGTCAGCACGATCGATCTCCGACGATATCTTCCTGCTGGGCGACCTTCTGGGGGACGCGATCCGGGCCCAGGCGGGTGAGGCCGCGTACGACCTCGAGGAGGTCATCAGAGGGCTGGCCAAGTCGGCTCGGGGTGGCGACGTCTCCGCCCGTCGGGAGATGGAGGCCAGGCTGCGGGATGCCAGCGGTGACGACCTTCGCGTCCTGATCCGCGCGTTCACGTCCTACTTCCAGCTCGTCAACCTCGCCGAGGACAACGAGCGCATCCGCCGCCTCCGCCGACGCGACTTCGAGACTGATGCGACCCCGCGCCGGGGCTCCCTCCGTGCCGTGGTCGCCGCCCTCGCCGCCGGTCGGGACGACAGGCCGGGACTGACCGCCAGCGAGATGCGGGCGCTGCTTGCTCGAGCCGAAGTTCGCCTCGTCCTGACGGCCCACCCGACCGAGTCACGCCGCCGGACGATCATCGACAAGCTGGCCCGGATCTTCACCTGCCTCAGGGCGATCGACGAACGGACCCCCGTCCCACAGGAGATGACGCGGACCCGGGAGCGGATCGCCGCCACGGTCGCCGAGCTCTGGAGTTCGGACGAGATCCGGGCGGTTTCCCCCACCGTGCTGGACGAGGTCCGGGCCGGGCTGGTTTACTTCGGCAGCACCCTCGTCAGCGTCGTCCCGCAGATCTACCGCGACCTCGAGTCGGCCCTGGCCGAGTCCTACCCGGACGACCCCATCCGGGTCCCACCGTTCATCGCGTTCGGCTCCTGGATGGGCGGCGACCGCGATGGCAACCCGAACGTCACCCCGGCCATGACCAGCGAGGCGCTCTCGCTGATGCGGGACACCGCCTTGAGGTTCCTCGAGGACCGTCTGACGGAGCTGGCCGGCCGCCTGTCCGTCTCGGAGTGGATCGCCGGATCGGCCGACGGGCTGGACGAGAAGCTGGAGACTTACCGGAGCTGGTTCCCGGACATGGGGGCCGAGCTCGAATCGCTCAACCGGGGCGAGCCCTATCGTCAGCTCCTGACGCTGATGCGTGAGCGGCTCCGCTTCACCCGCGCCCAGGGCAGCCGCCACTCGGACAGCCTCGAGATCCTGCCCGGCGACCCGCGCGGCGACCGGATCCCCATCCCGACGAGCACCCATCGAGCCGTTTCCTACGGCGCTCCGAACGACCTCCTGGCCGACCTCGCGGTGATCCGCGAATCGCTCCTCGCCCAGGGCGAGCGGATCGTGGCCGATAGTGACCTGCGGGACGTGATCCGGCAGGTGGAGGTCTTCGGCTTCCATTTCGCCACCCTGGACGTCCGGGACCATTCCCGCCGCCACGAGACGGCCCTGGCCGAGGTCTTCGCGCTGACCGGCGTCGAGCCCCATTACAGCGGCCTTGACGAGGCGGCGCGTATTCGCCTGCTCGCCGGCGAGATCGGCTCTCCCCGCCCGATCGTTCCGCACGACCTTTCGACGCTCTCGGACACCGTCCGCGAGGTGATCCAGCAGTTCCGGGTGATCCGCACGGCCCTGAGCGGCCTGGACACCGGCGCGATCCGGACCTACATCATCTCCAACACCGAGGCGCCGAGCGATATCCTCGAAGTCCTGCTGCTGATGAAAGAGACCGGCCTGGCCCGTCCGGGCGGGCATGGCGCCGAACTCCGCATCGCGCCGCTGTTCGAGGCCGGGGAGACCCTCCAGGCGGCACCGGAGACGATGGAGATCCTGCTCGCCGAGCCGGTCTACGAGGCGGCGCTGGCGAGCGTCGGAAACATCCAGGAGATCATGGTTGGCTACTCCGACTCCAACAAGGACGTCGGCTACCTCGGCTCGACGTGGGGGCTCTACGTCGCCCAGGACCGCCTCGCCAGGACGATCCAGCGCCACGGCGTCGATCTGGTCTTCTTCCACGGCCGGGGCGGCTCGATCGGCCGGGGCGGCGGGCCGACCAACGCGGCGATCCTCGCCCTGCCGCCGAACACGATCAGCGGCGGGATCAAGCTGACCGAACAGGGCGAAGTCATCTCGGCCCGCTACTCGACCGCCGAGATCGCCCACCGCGAGCTGGAGCTGACCGGCGGCGCCGTCCTGCTCCAGACGATCGGGCTGCCCGACGAGCCGGGAGCGGACCAGCTCGCGAGCTACGGCGAGATCATGGACGTGATGGCGGCGGCCTCGGCGTCGGTCTATCGCGACCTCGTCTACGACGACGACGCGCTGGTCGACTTCTTCACCGCCGTCACGCCGATCGACGAGATCACCCAGCTCCAGCTCGGCTCCCGCCCGGCCCGGCGGGTCAACAGCGGGCGGATCGAGGATCTCCGGGCAATCCCGTGGGTCTTCGCCTGGACCCAGGCCCGCATCCTGCTGCCCGGCTGGTACGGCCTCGGCAGCGGCCTCGCCGCGGCTCGGGATCAATTCGGCGTCGAGGTCCTCCATGAGATGGACGCTGGCTGGCTGTTCTTCCGGAACACGCTCCGCAACGCCGAGATGGCCCTGGCCAAGGCCGACCGGTCGATCGCCGAGCGGTACGTCGCGGCGGCCGAGCGGTCCGTGTCGCGGGACACCGTCTGGGCCCGAATCCAGGCGGAATGGGACCAGACGGAGGCGCTGCTGCTCGATGTCACCAGCCAAGCGCGGCTCCTGGACCAGGACGTCGTCCTCCAGCGGTCGATCGAGCGGCGCAACCCGTATGTCGACCCACTCAGCTTTCTCCAGCTCGAGCTGCGCCGCCGCCTGCGGGAGGGGAGGGCGGCGCTCGACGGCCAGGACGAGGCGCTGACCAAGGCGATGCTCCTGACGATCAACGGGATCGCGAGTGGGCTGAAAAACACCGGCTGACGCGGATCCGGCCAAAGCGAATCGAACTGCTCCGTCTGACACCACCCGTCGCCGGGAGCCGCTGCACGGATGCACCGGTCAGCCAGAAAATGTAGGCAATCATCCTCACTTTCGCGGATCGGATCACGTATCCTAGCGGGAGTTTGCGAGTCGTTCTCACCGGCCCGGCGTTCCGACCAGGGCACGAGAGCGGACGACCCGGCCGAAGACGCCGCGCGCGAGGAGAGCCACGCTGAACGAGCAGGAAGAACGGGCGACCTCAGCGCATCTCGTCGTCGTTCGATCTGATTTCCACCGCGCCGCGCTCGATGTCCGCGAGCGACTTGCCTTCCCCGGCGAGCGTCTGGGAGCCGGTCTTGAGGCGCTGGCAGGCATCAGCACCGAGGGAGTGATCCTGTCGACCTGCAACCGGGTCGAGGTCTACGCCGTCGTCGATGCACCCGACCCACAGGCCGCCGCGGAGCGCATCGAATGGTTCCTGACGACCGCGACCGGGGTGGACGCCGGTGATGTCGCCACCGCGACGGTCACGCTGACCGGCTCCGCCGCCGTCCGCCACCTGCTCCGGGTGGCAGCCGGGCTCGAGTCGATGGTCCTGGGCGAACCACAGGTCCTCGGCCAGATCCGCGATGCGTTCCAGGCCGCTCAGGCGGCCGGCGCGACCGGGCCAATCATGTCGCGGCTGTTCACCGAGTCGCTCCGGGTCGGCAAGCTGGCCCGGACCCAGACGGACATCGCCCGGAACAAGACGTCGATCGCCCACGCCGCCGTGGCGCTGGCCGCCCGGGAGTTCGCAGCCGGTTGCCCGATCCTCGTCGCGCTCGACCGGATGAATCTGACCCAACTGCCCTGCCCTTCGCCAATCGCCCACAGCTACTCGCTCCGCGGCCGGACAGCGCTCGTCGTCGGTGCCGGACCGATGGGCACGCTGGCCGCCAAGCTGCTGCGAGCCGGCGAGATCGGCCGGCTGCTGATCGTCAACCGCACTCCGTCACGAGCCGACGACCTTGCCGCGAAGACCGGTGGCGAGGTCTGGACGATCGACCGGATCCCCGAAGCCCTCGCCCTTGCTGACCTCGCCATCGTCGCGACCGGTGGGAGCTCGGTCAGCATGACGCGGGCGTCGTTGCCGTGCGGGTCTCACACGAGCTCGCGGCCGATCGTCATGATCGACGTCGGGGTGCCGCGCTGCGTCGATCCCGCGGTCGGGGACGACCCGCGGGTGCTACTGCGGGACGTCGACGATCTCGAGCAGATCTCGGCGTCGTTCCGGTCCGGACAGGCCGCCCAGGTCATCCACGTCGAGCACCTCGTCGCCGACGGCACCCGCTCTTTCCAGCACTGGCTGGACGCTCGCCGGGTGACGCCGACGATCTCGGCCCTGCGAGCGAAGGCCGACGCCGTCCGCGAGCAGGAGCTCGCTCGCGCCCTGTCTCGCCTGTCGCACCTTTCCGCACGGGATCAGCAAGTCATCGCTGGGCTGGCGAGCGGGATCACGAACAAGCTGCTCCACGCGCCGACGACGCTGCTGACCCAGTCCGACAACGAGCATCGCCTCGACGATGCGGCAACCGTCGAGCGGCTCTTCGGTCTGCCTTCACCTGCCCCAAGCGGGCCGGCCGCAACCGCAACGGCAGAGCCAGTCCAACCCGCCGAGGGGCCGTGTCCGGTCCTGGCGAAACCGGCGCGGCGAATGGTCACCTAGACCTCGCCTGTAGCCGAGTCCCGGCCCTGAAGGACCGGGATGGGGAACGGTGCGGGACAACTCGAACGGGTCAGACGGTTCAGCAAGCGACCGCCCCTGATAACGTGACAGATTGTCCACCGTCGCTCCAGGTCTCGCCTGGGTCTGTCTGTCAGATCCCCAGCTCGATTTTCCGCCTGCCACGAGAGGCCGCCGCTGATGACCGCCACGACACCGCACGCCGAGACGATCCGTGCCCTGCCCCGCTCCGCGACGGCCTTCGAGCGCGCCCGGGAACTGATTCCGGGCGGCGTGAACAGCCCGGTGCGGGCCTTCCGCGGCGTCGGCGGCACGCCCGTCTACGTCGACCACGCGGCTGGCGCCCGATTCACCGACCTCGACGGCAACGCCTACCTCGACTACGTCCTCTCCTGGGGACCGATGATCCTCGGTCACGCGCATCCGGAAGTCACCGAGGCCGTCATCGAGGCAGCCCGGAACGGGACCAGCTTCGGCGCCCCGACGGTCGGCGAAACGGCGCTGGCCGAGCGGATCGTCGGGCTGGTTCCCGGCGTCGAGCAGGTCCGGCTCGTCTCCTCCGGGACCGAGGCGACGATGAGCGCCCTCCGGCTGGCCCGGGCGGCGACCGGCCGGAACCGGATCATCAAGTTCGCCGGTTGTTATCACGGCCACGCCGACCTGCTCCTCGTCCAGGCGGGCAGCGGCGTCGCGACGTTCGGGCTGCCCGACAGTCCTGGCGTCCCGCCGGGCGCGACCGCCGACACGCTCGTCGCGCCGTTCAACGATCTGGCCGCCGTCGAGTCGCTGCTGGAGAGCTACCCGGAGCAGATCGCCGCCGTGATCGTCGAGCCGATCGCCGGCAATATGGGGATGGTCCTGCCGGAGGACGGCTTCCTTGCCGGGCTCCGCGCACTAACCAGCCAGCATGGCGCCCTACTGATCTTCGATGAGGTCATGACCGGTTTCCGGGTCGCCCCCGGAGGCGCCAGTGCCTGGTCCGGTGTGACGGCCGACCTCGTCACGCTCGGCAAGGTCGTCGGCGGCGGGTTCCCACTGGCGGCCTACGCTGGACCGGAGTCGATCATGCGGCATGTCGCCCCGGTTGGCGCCATGTACCAGGGAGGGACGCTTTCCGGCAACCCGGTCGCGACGGCAGCGGGTCGGGCGACCCTCGACATCCTGACCCGGCCCGGCGTCTTCGACCGGATCGTCCGGCGGACTGACCGGCTGATCGACGGGATAGACGCCGCGGCCCGCGCCGCCGGGGTGCCGGTCCAGACGGCCCGGGCCGGCGCAATGGGCGGGTTCTTCCTGAACGACGCGCCGGTGCGGAACTACGACGACGCCCGGCGCAGCGACACGGCCGCCTACGCGCGCGTCTTCCACGCGCTGCTCAACCAGGACGTCTACATCGCGCCGTCGCAGTTCGAGCTCCTGTTCCTCTCCGCGGCTCACACGGACGCGGACATCGACGAGACTGTCGCGGCGTTCGGGCGGGCGTTCTCTGGATTGACCGTCGCCTGAGCTTCTGGGCGAGACGCCGAACAAACCACCACATCCTGGATTGCCGGCGAACGTGCCCCGCGTTGCGCCGGGTCGGCGCCGACCCGTATAGTCCACCGGTACTCAGTGACAGTGATCGCCAGCGTCCGACAAGCGGGAGAACGTCCCTTGGTGCAGATCAAGCCGAGCGCGGCCGTGGCAGTGGGGACGGGCCAGCAGCGCGCGAGTTCCAACGGAACGGCAGCCGCCAACGGTCGTTCCATGGCCTCTGAGCAGGCGGCGCGGACGACTACCGGCGCGACCCTACCCGGCGATCGGCCGCAGCCCATCGATTCGGTCACCGTCGTTGTGCCCTGCTACAACGAGGAAGGCAACCTGCCGACGCTGCATGAGCGGCTGACGGCGGTACTGGAGGCTCGGGGCCTGCCCTGGGAGATCATCATCGTCGACGACGGCTCGACCGACGGGACGTGGGCGACGATCACGGGGCTCAACAGCCACGACCCGCGAGTGATCGGGCTCCGCCACCGACGGAATTTCGGCAAGGCAGAGGCCCTCGCCAACGGCTTCGCGGTCGCCCGGGGCGATGTCATCGTCACGATGGACGGCGACCTGCAGGACGACCCGGACGAACTGCCCCACTTCCTCGACAAGCTGGATGAGGGCTACGACCTCGTCTCCGGCTGGAAGCAGCGCCGGCAGGACCCGCTCGGCAAGACCTTCCCGAGCAGGATCTTCAACTGGACCGTCCGTCGTGCCTCGGGCGTCCAGCTCCATGACTTCAATTGCGGCTTCAAGGCCTACCGGCGCGAAGCGGCCAAGAACCTCCGGCTCTACGGCGAGCTGCACCGGTTCACGCCGGTCCTGGCCTCGGCCGAGGGATTTCGCGTCGGCGAGCTTCCGGTCAGGCATCACCCCCGGACCTGGGGACAGTCCAAGTACGGCTGGTCCCGCCTCGTCAAGGGGTTCCTCGACCTCGGCACGGTCACCTTCCTGACCCGCTACCGGCAGCGGCCGATGCACCTGTTCGGCCTGCCGGGCCTGCTCGGGATCGCGATTGGCGTCCTGCTGGCGCTCTGGCTCTCCGCTGACAAGATCCTGACCGGCTCGTCGATCGGCAACCGTCCCGCCCTCCTGCTCGCGGTCATGCTGATCGTGGTCGGAGCCCAGTTCTTCGGTCTGGGCCTGCTTGGCGAGTTCCTTACCCACGGCTCGAACGCCCCCCGTTCGCAACTGCATCATCAGGTCCTGGCATCGATTGGACTTGGCGACGCCGAGGTCGTGATCGCAAACCCCTCCGCCACGTCGGGCAACCCGATGACGCTGGACCCCGTCACCAGACAGACGTAGAGGGCGTACCGAGATGGTCTTCAGTCCCGACGCCGAACCTGACGGCGAGCCCGGTGCCGGTCTCGCAATCCCACCCGTCGTCCAGCGACTCGTTGGTCCACTGCTCAGGTTCCGCCGAATCGCCGGCCGCGTGCCCGCGCCGCTGGTCTTCCTCGGCGCGATCCTGCTCGCCCTGCTCGTCCTCTGGACACGCGGCTCATTCGGTGATGTCAGTGATACGCTCCAGCGGGCCGACGCCCGCCAGATCGTCGCGGCGGCGCTGCTCTTCCTTGTGGGGCTGGCGTTGCTTTGCACCCGCTGGCACATCCTGGTCATCCTGATCGTCGGGCAGTCCAACCTCCCACGAGCCGCTGAGGCCTTCCTGACGTCGGTCGCCCTGAATTATGTCAGCCCAGTCAGCGTCGCCATCCCTGCCCGGGCGGCCCTGACCAAGCGCGCCCTCGGTCTGTCCCTCGGTCAGACCAGCACCGTCGCCGCCTGGGAACTCCTCGCCGACGTGATCGTGCTGGCGCTTGGCGCGACGATCTGGCTGCTGATCACCCCGGCGAGCTGGTCGGTCCTCGGATCGGTCCCGACGTCGCTCCTGCTGGCGCTGGCGCTGGTCGTCGCGGTGGGCATGCTGCTCATTCTCGTCATTGCGATCCGCAGTCGCGGTCTGCGGAGCCGGATGGGTCGGCTCGGGGGGGACATGCTCATGGCCCCACGCCGCCGTCCCCGTGTCTTCGCCTTGGCGATGGCGACGACGGTCGTCTACTGGACGATCCAGGCGACGGTGCTCTGGGTGTTGCTGGACGCCCTCGACGCCGGCCACCACGTCCGGATGGTCCTGGGCATGGCAACACTACCGTGGCTGGTCGGAATGGCGAGCATGGTTCCGGGCGGGACCGGTGTCCGGGAGGCGTTGATGGTCGCCGTCGCCGGGGTCGAGGGGGCCGCCGCGACCCCAGCCCTGATCGCGGCCGTCACCTACCGGATCTGCCTGTTCGCCGCGATCCCGGTTCTCTGGATCATCCTTCGGCTCTGGCTCCGGCGAAGCGGCCAGCAGGCGCCGCCGCCGGCCACAGCAGAGACGACGCCCGTCGCCGACGTGTCCTGACCTCTGACCGGGCGGACGGAGGGACCTGGCGCAGCTCGGGTCGATGTAGCACGCGGACGGGTCAACCTCGCCGGACGACGAAAGCCGCTGCCCCGGCCGGTCACCGCGAGCGGATGGCCCCTGCGTCAAAGGCGGCGCAAGATGATCCACCTGACCGAACGCGTCGGACCAGACGACCCGACCACATCTCTGGGGTCGGGTCGTCGCTTGCTATTCCCGTCTGGTTGGAGCTAAGCGGCCGGCGTGACCAACGAAGGGCAGACCACGTTCGGGTCCTCACCACGCCCGATCAGGCAGATGGCGCCCTCGCTGGCGTTTGCGGGCTTGGTGAAGAGCGTTTGGCCCTGCTGGCGCACGATCGATACCGGATTCGGCAGGACCTGGTAGGTACCGTCAGTCAGCGGGATGCTCAGGGAGTAGTCCCGCGGCGCCGCGTCATCGACGACGTTCCTGATCTGAAGACCATAGATGAAACTGTTGTCCGCCTGCACTCGGGGATTGACGAATCCGCAGGCGCTGGTGATCGATGTGGACGTAGCCAGAGCCAGGTCGCCGTCAGCGCAGTCGGTCGGACCACTCCTGAGCAGCTCGACCAACTGCGGATTGCCAGCGTTGTGTGACGGCATGATCTGAGGAATGACGAAGAAAGCCATCAGCCCAAAGGTCAACAGGACCGGCAGGGAGATACCAGCGATCCGGCCAATGCTCCGGCTGGAGCGACGCGGCCTCAGGACGTGGGCGGGAATCTTCGCGGCGGAATCCGGGACCGACTCAAGCCACGTTCCGGACGCGGGGAGGGAGACCGCGCTGCGCGTCGAGACCGGCCTGGCCCAGGCGAACTCGTCGGCCCGCTCGGCGGTGACGGCGGCGCTGCTCTGGGCGATTCGGGCGAACAGGGCGGCCCTGGCGACGGGCGGGGTGCCGGCCGGCGCCGCAACGAACGGCAGCATGGCGGCAGTTCGGCGCGTCTCGGCTAGCAGGCGGGCACAGGAGGGACAGTACTCGACGTGACGATCGACGGCCAGCTGCTCGTCGGGCTCCAGTGCCCCGAGCGCGTAGCCTGGGATCAGGTCCTCGACATGTTCACCAGATTCCGAGTCGTCCGCGGGAGCGGCGACCGGGAACGGCTGGGTAATCGGAGCATTCAACCGCCGGATGGGCCGCGGGGTTACGGGCCGGTCGTTTGCCATCCGGTGCCCTCCAGTATCGTCTCGGGAATGAAACAGCCGCAGGTTCTGTCCAGCCAGATCGCTCATAACAGACCCTCCTCACTGCTATCGAGCTGATCCCGCAGTTTCTGCATGCCCAGCCTCATCCTCGTCTTGATCGTCCCAAGCGGCTCGTTGAGCGTCTCCGCGATCTCGCGGTGCGTCATCCCCTTGAAGTAGGCAAGTTCGATCGTCTCGCGCTGCGCGGCCGGAAGCGTGTCGAGCGCCCGGCCGATCCGCTCCCGAAGTGCCCGCAACCAGACCTCATCCTCGACGCTTGGCCCGGAATCCGGGACCGATGCGAGCACGAGATCGGGGTCATCGCTATCCGACCGCTGCGGACGCCGCTTGCGCTTGCGCACCTCGTCGATCGCCATGTTGTGGGTGATGCTCAAGAGCCAGGTGAGGAAGGTTCCCTTGCTGGCCCGGAACGAGCCACCCTGCTGCCACGCCCGGAAGAAGATTTCTTGGAGCAGTTCCTCGGCGATCAGCGAGTCGTTGACGATCCGGAGCGCGAACGAGAAGACAACCCGCGAGTACCGGTCGTAGAGGACCTCAAGCGCACGCGCATCGCCCCGCGATGCCTGATCGATCAGGTCGACATCGCTGAGCTGATCGCCGCTCTCGGAGTCGCCGGTCGCCACCTTCACTACCATCACCGCTCGTCTGGACTCCTGTTGCCCCGACGACCGGAGCACCCACACTGTGGTGTCATGGTGTTCTACGCCCCAACCCGTGATTCGGTTTCATCAATAATGGTCCCGCCGCATTGAGATCAGGGGGGCACCTCGTGGACTGATCACACGCGTCATTCCCGATGGCCAGCCAGTTCGAGCACGACCCGAGCCTCGGCGACGACCAGAAACGATCCGGTGACGACGATCTGGCGGACATCGGACTGGCGCTGAATCAGCCAGCGGAGCCCGTCGTCAACCGTGGCCGGGCCATCGAGGACGGCGATTCCAAGGTCCCTGGCAATCTGGGCGATCCGTTCCGGTGGCACGGCCCGTAACGATACGGCGGTCACCGGAAGGAGCCGACTCGGGCGCAGAGCGACGAGAAAGGCACGGGCATCCTTGTCGGCGGCGAAGCCACAGACGACCACTTCCCCAGGATCGCCTTCAGACGTCGAGTAGTCCCTCAGTGTCGAGCGGAGAGCCGCGGCCGCACGCGGTGTGTGAGCGCCGTCCAGGACGATCCGTGGCGCCTCCCGACCGGCATCACCGCCCAACGCCTGCCGAACGACGGTTGGCTGGACCACCTCGAACCGACCCGGTAGCCACGCTCGCCGCTCGCCGAGCCGACGCTGATCCGGCTCGACCGCGAGATCCGGTTCAGCGTCGGCCAGAGCGTCGAGCGCGGCGCCGGCGAGCGCGGCGTTGAGCCGCTGGTGGTCGCCCCGCAGGGCCGTAGGAGCGACCGGAGAGACAGGGGAGACGCTGGAAGGTGCTTCGACAACGGTCAGCCGGCTGCCCAGCTCCGCCGCGTGATTCCGTATGACGGCCATCGCCTCTCCTGGCTGGGGCGCGACGACGACCGGCCGGCCCGGCTTGATGATCCCGGCCTTCTCGGTGGCGATCTCGGCGAGGGTGTCGCCGAGGATCGCGGTGTGCTCGAGGTCCAGGCTCGTGATGACGCTGACGGCCGGGTCGACGATGTTCGTTGCGTCCAGCCGTCCGCCGATCCCAACTTCAATCACCGCGATTCGGCAACCGGCCTCCCGGAACGCGAGCAGCGCCATGACGAACAGGATCTCCAACGCGTTGACGAGGCCGAGGTCCGGCTGGTCGCGCTCGATCGCCTCCGCCGCGCCGATGACCCGGTCGGCCAGATCGGCGAACGTCGCGTCGTCGAGATCGACCTCGTCGATCGCGATCCGCTCGGTCAGCTTCGCCAGATGCGGCGATGTGTAGCGCCCGGTCCGGTGGCCCCCGGCGACGAGCATGGCGGAGAGGAAGGCGACCGTCGAACCCTTGCCCTTGGTCCCGGCGACATGAATGATCGTCAGCTCGTTCTGCGGGCGACCGAGCGCCTCGGCCAGCGCCGCGACCCGACGCAGACCAAGGGCTGCGGCCACGTCGCCCGCCTGCTGGTCCGCGATCGTGCCTTGCTGGATGGCCGAGCGCGCCATGATCCTGCCGGCGGCCATGACGTAGCGGTCGCCGTCCGATGACATCACCGGTTGCCTCTCTTTCACAGTCGAGACCCTCCGGTCGGTCGCCGCGCGGGTTCGCCCCAGTATCGTCTGGATCACCTACCATGTGACGATGCGACAGCACGGACGGGACGTGTCTCGACCAGACGCGTCCCACCAACCCTGTCTAGAGAAGGAGCGCCGACGTGACATCCTCCCCCTCCCCCGCTGCCCCGACGATTCCCCCGGTCCCTGAAACTCCACGGGATGACGTCATTGAGGCGCTCCACGGGGTCGAGGTCACCGACCGCTACCGTTGGCTGGAGGATAGCGACGCGCCAGCTGTCCAGACCTGGAGCGATGCCCAGCAGCGCCGGACTGCCGCTGTGCTCGATACCGTTCCGGGCCGCGCCGGGCTCGCCGACCGGCTCGACGCCCTGTCCCGGATCGCCGTGGTCTCCGAGCCGGCCCTCCGGGGGGATCGCCTGTTCTTCAAGCGCCGGGCCGGCGACATGGACCAGCCGGCGCTCTACGTCCGTGACGGGCTCGACGGCGACGACCGGCCCCTGCTCGACCTCAACGCCGGCACCGACGGCCTGACGACGCTGGACTGGTGGTACCCGTCGCCGGACGGCGCCCTCGTCGTCTTCGGCACGTCGCGGGGCGGCGCCGAGTGGAGCACGCTTGAGGTCGTCGACGTCGCGACCGGCGACCGCCATGCCGACCGGATCACCCGGACGCGCTACAGCAGCGTCGCCTGGTCGCCCGACAGCTCGGGGTTCTACTACACCCGCTACCCGGAGCCGGGCAGCGTCCCGGCCGGCGACGAGAACTACTTCTCCCGCGTCTACCACCACCACCTCGGCGCCGACGCGGCCAGCGACCCACTCGTATTCGGCGACGGCTCCGCCCGCGAGATCACATTCGGCGTCGACCTTTCCGAGGACGGTCGCTGGCTGGTCGTGACGGCACGGGAGGGCTGGGTTCGATCGTCGGTCCATATCCGCGACCGACAACTGATCGATGGCCCGTGGGTACGGGTGACGCCTGACCGGGACGCCCTCTACGGCGACGTCGATTTCCACGGCGGCCGCGTGTTCCTCCGGACGAACGACGGGGCGCCGAACTACCACATCCTCGGCGGCGACCTGACCGAACTCTCGGCCCGCGGGGGTACCGCCGGGTGGTCCGTCGTCCTCGCTGAGCGACCGGACCGCGTCATCGCCGAGTACGCCACCGCCGGTGAGTGGTTTGTGACCCACGAGACCAGCCGGGCGACCTCCCAGCTCCGACAGGTCCCGATCGGCGGGGGTGATGAGACGGTCGTCGAGCTTCCGGGTCTCGGGACCGTCGCCTCGCTGTGCGGCGACGGGGCGCGGGCCGTCTTCGTCTACACCTCCTATTCGACGCCGCCGGGGGCCTGGGTGCTCGAGACCGGCTCGGCGACCGTTCAGCCACTGACGAGTGAGGCGTTGCCGGCCGGGATCGACCTGACCGGGATCGCCGTCGAGCAGGTCTCCTACCCGTCGAAGGACGGTACCGGGATCACGATGTTCCTGGCCGGCCACCGCGATGTCCTCGCCGCCCGCGACGGCGACACGCCGACGATCCTGGCGGGCTACGGCGGCTTCAACATCGCCAAGACGAGCAGCTTCAACGCCGCGTCGATCGCCTGGCTGGAGCAGGGCGGCCTCCTCGCCGTCGCCAACCTGCGTGGCGGCAGCGAGTACGGCGAGGCATGGCACCGGGCCGGAATGCTGCGGAACAAGCAGAACGTCTTCGATGACTTCATCGCCGCGGCACAGTGGCTGATCGACCAGCGTTACACCCGGTCCGATCGGCTGGCGGTCCGCGGTCGCAGCAACGGCGGGCTGTTGACCGGTGCGTTCCTGACTCAGGCGCCCGACCTCTGCGCGGCGGTCAGCTGCGGCGTGCCGTTGCTGGACATGGTCCGCTACCACCGGTTCAGCATCGCCCGGCTCTGGATCCCCGAGTACGGCTCCGCGGACGACGCCGACGCCTTCGGCTGGCTCCACGCGTTCTCGCCATACCACCATGTCGAGTCTGGCCGGCGCTACCCGTCGGTCCTGTTCGCGACCGCCGACCATGACACCCGCGTCGACCCGCTCCACGCCCGGAAGATGACGGCGCTGATGCAGGCCGAGGCGGCTAACGGCGCCGACCTCGCTGCGCCGATCCTGCTCCGGGTCGAGTCGAACGCTGGCCACGGGATCGGCAAGCCGCGTGGAAAAGTGATCGAGGAGGCCGTCGACGAGGGGTGTTACATCGCCCGGCAGCTTGGCGTCGACCTGACGCGGCCCTACCGCTCCGGCCAGGCCTGACCAGACCGGCCCAGCGTCCTATGCAGCCAGGCGGCACAGAGCTCCGGCCAGGCCGAAGCGAGCGGTTCTCCGACGGCGAGGTTCAGCCCATGCTGGCCGGTCGGGAAGACATGTAGCGCGAACGGAACGTGGTGCGCGGCCAGGGCGCTGGCGAAGAGCAGGCTGTTCTCGACCGGGACCGCGGCGTCCTCGACGGTGTGCCAGAGGAAGGTCGGCGGAGTGTCGGCGGTGACACGGCGCTCCAATGACCATTCTCGCCGCCGGTCGTCGCTGACGGACTCGCCAAGCAGGTTCCGCACCGATCCCTCATGGGCGACGGGGGCGGTCATCGTGACGACCGGGTAGCAGAGCACCAGCGCGTCGGGACGGGGCAGCACGTCGAGCAGATCGGCGTCGTCCATCAGTGCCACTTCGTCGCCGAGTGTCGCCAGTGACCCCGCCAGATGCCCACCGGCCGAGAAGCCCATCACCGCCAGCCGGTCTGGCTGGACTCCCCACTCCTGAGCGTGTGTCCGGGCCAGCTGGACCGCCCGGACGGCATCCCGCAGCGCCGCCGGATATTGATGCGGCGCAACCCGGTAGGTCACCACGATCGCCGTGAACCCGGCGCCATTCAGCCAGCGTGCGATCGGTTCGCCCTCGCGCGGCGAGACCATCCCGTAGCCCCCACCGGGAAAGACGAGCACGGTCGGCGCTGGCCCGTGTCCGGCCGGGTAGATCCGGACCTTCGGCCGGAGCCCGTCCGGGATCTCGATCATGTCAGGCGAATCGTCCGGCCAGAGCCTGATCTCGCGCGCGTCGTCCATCGTTTCCTCGACTCCGATTTCCTGTCGGCGGTTCCACTGCTGCGAAGTGTCGCATTCGCCTGCCCGCGGTGAGACCCGATGGATCGGACGATCGCTGACACGCGGCTGAGCGACACCGGGCGGGGAGTGACGCGGCACCGGGCTTAGGGTAGGATCAACCCGAAACTGGCGTGGCGGACGGCAGGGCCCGGTGGGTTGTGAACTGTTGAGGGTGGATGCCATGTCTATCAAACGGGTCCGTGTCGTGATCACATCGGACCGCTTCTACGACACCGGTACCGAGGTCGAGGATGCCGTCGCCGCTCGCTTTCCCGACCTGTCGGTCGATGTCGTGACCGCATTGGCGCCGGACGACGAGACCATGATCGCCGCCGCCCAAGGCGCCAACGCGATCGTCACCGCGTCGATCGACGCCGTCCCCCGAGCCGTGATCGAGGCACTGCCCGACCTGCGGATCATCGGGCGCTACGCGGTCGGCTACGACAATATCGACCTCGAAGCCGCTCAGGAGCGCGGCATCGTCGTCACGCACTTCCCCGGCTACTGCACGGACGAGGTCGCGGACCACGCCCTGTCGCTGATCCTCGCGCTCAACCGGCAGCTCTTCCCCTCCGACCGGCGCCTCCGGGAAGGTCGGTGGGTCGGGCACAGCCTCGATACCGCCTACGTCGCTGGCGGCGAGATCCAGCCGATGAACGCCATGACGATCGGGGTCGTTGGGTTCGGGCGGATCGGGCGGGCCGTCGTCGCTCGGCTCAGGCCGTTCGGGGGCCGCGTCCTCGTCTCGGACCCGTACGTCGATCCCGCGACGATCGACGCGCATGAAGCCGAACCGGTCTCGTTCGAGCAGCTCCTGGCGGAGTCCGACATCGTCACGGTTCACTGCCCGCTGACGGCTGGGACGCGTCATCTCATCGGACCAGATCAGCTCGCGGCAATGCGGCCTGGTTCGATGCTCGTCAACACGGCCCGCGGCCCGATCGTCGATGGCAAGGCGATCACCGCCGCGCTCGAATCCGGTCACCTGTCGGCGGCGGCACTCGACGTGATGGAGCACGAGCCGGTCGCTCCCGACGATCCGCTCCTTCTGGCGCCGAATCTGATCGTGACCCCGCATTCGGCCTACTACTCCGGGCGCTCGATGGAGGTCCTGCGGCGCGAGACGTACGTCGACGTCCTGTCGGTCCTCGCCGGCGGTATCGCCCGCACCGTTGTCGTTCCGCCCGCGAATCGGTAATGCATTCCAGGCGCCTGAGGACATCGATACCGGGTTCGAGAGAGGCGCCCGGTCAGGGTACTCGTTGGGGTTTGGATGTCGGCCCGCTGACCTGAACGCGGAACCGGAGCGGTGCGGTGGGCGTTATGGCTTCCGAGTACGTGACACGTTCGCCGCGACACGCCCGGATCGTGACGCAGGCGGCGGTCGTGACTCCCAACCACGCCACCCGTCGCGCCGCACTTCCTGGCGCGACCCAGCCAGGAGCGTCCAGTGAACGTATCCAGACCAGGTCTTCGCTTTCTCCGGCCCACGCTGGCCGGGCTGATTGGACTGTCGTTGGTCGCCTCGGTTACGACCGGCGCGATTACGACTCTCGGACAGGCAACGCCACCCCCAGGCGTCGAGACACCGGCCACGATCACCGTCACCGGCGTCGGTACCCTCAGCGTCACCCCGGATATCGCCCACGTCACGGTCGGCGTCACGATCAACGACGCGAGTCTCTCCGCTGCCCAGCGGCAGGCCAACACTGTGGCCCAGGCGCTGATCGACACCGCCAGCGAGAATGACATCGCCGAGGCGGACATCCAGACCAACGCCTACACCGTCAGCGTCATCCAGGACTACGATGACAACGGCAATCCGACCGGTCGCCGGAGCTTCACTGTCTCGAACATCCTCTCACTGACCCTGCGAGACCTCGATACGGTCGGCGGTGTACTTGACCAGCTCGTCGACGCCGGTGCCAACACCGTCTATGGGATCAGCTTCGATGTCAGCGATCCAGGTCCCGCCGTCGCACAGGCCCGGACGGACGCCACCACCGATGCCCGTGGACGGGCGGAGGCCTACGCCGCCGGACTGGGCGTCGAGATCCTCGGAGTCGCTTCGATCGCTGAGCAATCCGCTCCGCAGCCGATCGCTCGGTACGAATCCTCGGCCAGTCTCGATTCGGCTGCCGCACCCAGCGCCGTTCCGGTTTCGGCCGGGAGTACCGATCTGACGGTGACGGTCCAGGTCGTGTTCCTCATCGCGGGCTAGGCCGGGCGCGTCGCGGCGGATTTGATCCAATGGGCGAGCGGCGGACTCACCGGTGAGTCCGCCGCTCGTCCGCTCTCGTTTCCGTTGAGACACTTCCCTTTGGACACTTCCCTCGCTGACTCGCTCGATTTTGTTCACATGAAGGGTATCGGTCGTACGTAGCATTCCACCTATTGCGCCTTTCTGCCCTCAAACGCGCCAGTCTGCCTGATTCCTTCACTATTGATCGCAGTAGCCCAGAGCACATGGGATATCAGAACTCTTGACACGCAGGCCTTTGAAAGTAATGTCCTGATCCCGTACCGTTCGATCAGGACTGTTTACCTCCCGTCCGCAGGTCAGGTTGCCTTCGTCGCGGGCATCCAGGTTCGACCTGCTGCCGCTGTGCCAGACCCGCGCCGTGGTCAGACCGGTGGTCGCTTGACGGCCCGTCTCCGCCAGAAACCCCAATGGATAGCGGGTTTTTGTGGTGTGAACGGTAAGCATCGACGCAATCGACGGTCGGGACGAGCGCTCCCGACGACCGAAGGAACAGAGAAGATGACCCAGCGCCGGGGAATGAAAAGCGACGTGACTGGTGTCATCCCGTTCGGGCCACCGGAGACAATCGGTGGATCATTGCCAGAATCCGGGCCAGATCAGGACCGATTGCCTAGCCCTGTCCATGACACCGAGGCACATCGACCCACCGCCTCATCGGTCAGACGACCGACCCGACGAACTTTCACCTTCGCCACAGTCCTGTTGCTCCTGTTCAGTTCGTTCGCCGGCATGTTGCCGACGCCGGCGCCATCAACGGTTGATGACGCCTTCGCCCTGAGCAACCCGCTGGCCTGGCCGGTTCCGGCTGGAGCCACATGGACCATCGGGCAGGGCTACAACACGAAGACGACCGAGGGCGGGAGCCACTGGGCCTGCAACCCGAAGACGCTCAAGGACGCTCCGACCGGCTCGCTCGCCTGCCGGGCTCACTATCAGTACCAGTTCGCGCTCGACCTTGCCCGGTCCGACGGAAACACGGCTTACCAGGTCGCGCTGGCTCCGGCGGCCGGCACGATCACATGGACCGAGGCCGCCACCGGCGGCGGGGTCATCAACCTCGGCGATGGCTACGCCTTCGGCTTCTTCCACCTGCGCCTCGACCCGTCGATCGTGGCTGGCGCGCGGGTCGTCCGCGGCCAACGCCTCGGGGTCATCGCACCACCGAACGAGGCCAACGACGGCGGCTGGCCCCACATCCATGTCAATCTCTGGCGCTCCAGCGACGGCGGCAACTGGGACCGCAACAGCGTTCCCTTCACCGGCGCCTACACCCTCGGCGGGATGGCGCTGCCCGACCTCGGCCCAGGCAGCACCAACCAGCACCGCGGGGTCAGCTTTGTCTCGACCAATGCCCAGGTCGGCGGCGCCGGACCGACTCCGACGCCGACCCCGTCGCGGACCACAACCCCACCGCCGGTCAGGCCCGGAACTCCGGTCCAGGTCAGCCCGGCCAACGGCCTGGCGATCACCCGGCAGAACCCGACCGCGACGATGATCTGGCGGACCGTCAGCGGCGCCAACGAGTATCAGGTCGTCGTCGACGACGGCAGGTACACCAGCCCGTGGGTCACGGGAACGACATGGACCACACCGATTCTCCCGGCTGGTCAGCATGTCTGGCAGGTCCGCGCGCGCAACTGGGGCGGAGAGAGCGCCCTGTCGGCGAAGTGGCTGCTCTTCGTCAACACGAGCGGCGTCCCGTCCAGCCGGCCGTCCGCGTCGCCATCGGCTCCGGCCGCTCCGGCAGCTCCGGCAACCGGCTTGACGGCGCTGCCGACCGGCGGCGCGGCGACCACCACCATCACGATTCGCGGTGGCGGCTTCCGGTCCTCTGAGCCGGTCCGGATCACCCTCGACTCCAATAGCGGCCCGCTGCTCAGCACGACCAACGCCGGTAGTGACGGCTCGATCAGTACGGCAGTCACGGTCGGCGACGCGACCCGCGGCACGCACACGCTGATCGCCCGGGGGCAGACCAGCGGACGGCAACGGACGACGACCTACACCGTCGCCTCAAGCCTGGCCCGGACCCCGATCAATGGTCCGCCGGGAACCGTCGTCACCGTCACCGCCCGTGGATTCGCCGCCAGCGAGCGGGTCCGGCTGACCTGGCTGACCGCGACTGGCCCGGTCCTCGCTGAGCTGACGACCGGATCGAACGGGACGGGCACCGCGACGTTCCCGCTGCCAGACGCGGCGCGCGGCTGGCACGACTACTCCGGCGTCGGACTGACCTCCGGCGCCCGGGCCTGGGGCAACTTCGGGATCGACCCCGTCCTGTCCCTCTCCGCGACATCGGCCTCACCCGGACAGAGCCTGATCGCCACGGCTCGCGGGTTCGGGGGCGGTCAGCCGGTCACGTTCACCTGGAACAAGAGCCCTGCTTCCGCGGGACGAACGCTCTGCATCATCACGAGCAACAGCACCGGACGGGCGACCTGCCCGATCACGGTCCCGGCCGGAACCGGCGTCTTCCCCGTCACCGCGACCACACCGGATGGCACGTCGCAAACGGTCAGCGTCCGGGTCGGTGGCGGCCTGTCGGTCTCGGTCTCCCCGACCAGCGGAGTGGTGGGCAGCTCGGTCCAGGTCTCGGCCGGCGGGTTCAACGCCAGCGAGGCGGTCGATGTTCGCTGGGACAGCGGGACCACCGTGACCCGAATCACTGCCAATGATTCCGGGACGGTCTCGCAACTGATGACGATTCCCTTCCTGTCCAATGGTTCTCATACCCTGACGCTCAGGGGGCAGGTCAGCGGGCGGCAGGCGTCGACGACCTACACGGTCCGCCAGTCGATCTCGATCAATCCGACCGGCGGGGCGACCGGTACCCGCGTCACACTCTCCGCCCAGGGCATGCCGGCCAGTCAGCCGGCGACGGCTTACTGGAACCGCGTCTCCGGCCAGAGTGGCACCGCGCTCTGCTCTGGCACCGCGACGGCCACCGGGACTTTCTCCTGCTCACTCACCGTCCCGGCGGCGACCGCCAACACGACCTACCCGGTCACCCTCGTCGCCGGCGGGGTCTCGGCCCAGGCAGCCTTCCGTGTCTCCGGGACGGAGTCCGGTGGACCGGTTGGCCCGCCCAGCAGCGGTAACGGGACGTTCGTCGTCAACGCCACCCGCGAGGGTCTCGTTGGCGGCACGACTTCGAGCGGCCATGTCATCAGGCAGTACGACCGCTTCGTCTCGCTGCCCGCCTGCACGGCCTCTTCCTGCCCGTGGCTGACGCCCGGCGTCGCCCATGCGATGTGGGGGGTCCGGACCGAGTGTGGCTCCGCCTGCTACGTCCGCATTGTGAATCCGGCCAACAACCGTTGCGTCGTCGCGCCGATTGAGGACACCGGACCGTGGTTCACCCAGGACGACTGGTGGAATCCGACCTCGTCGCGGTTCCTGAATACGCTGCCGACGAACCCGAACGTCCTCCGGCAGGGCTACCCCGGCGCGCAGGCGGCGCGAGACGGTCTCGACGTCGGCTACGGGATCGCGCCCTCCGGGATCGGGATCTCCAACAAGCAGTACGAGGTCGGCAACTCCGCGGCCATCGACATTGGCGACGGCAGTTGGGTCGATCTCGGCTTCAACATCGCCGGGGCGTCGGCCGGCGGGGTCACCGTGACGATGCTCTGGCAGAGCGGCGAAAACCCCAACGCCGCCGCCGAGGCCTGCGGCCAGTCCTCCGCCAACCCGCCGGCCGGCGCGAGCAACGTTGCCGGAACTCCACGTCCGAGCGTGACGCCTCGCCCCTCGACGACGCCAACGGCGACCGCCAGACCGAGTACCCCGACCGTCGCGGTGCGAACACCAACCGCGACGCCCCGTATCCGAGCCACCGCGACGCCACGCCGGCGGGCCGCTACGCCACGGTCGGGGACGGCGACGCCGCAGCCACCTCGCGTCGCGTCGCTGTCGATTCCGACCGGGACGGCTGACGGGCCGCCATTCGGAATCGACTCGACGGATTCCGGGGACGATCCAGCTTCGGCCGGGACGCCGGTCACGATCGACCTTTCCGCAGTGGATGACGCTCCCCAGCAAACCGTAACGCCACCTGCTGACGCCGGCACGCCCGCCGTCGTCGAGACGCCTCGGCCACGGGAACCAAGCGTGATCATTGGGACTGCCACGGTGTCGGCAACGGTCGATCCCGGAACGCCCATCGCCAGCTCGCAGACACCGGCGGCGGACCCCACGACCGCACCAGGCGAGGTCGTCGTCACGTTGCCCACATTGGCTCCGCTTCCCACACTGGCTCCGCTCCCGACTCTCCCTGCTTTTCCCACGTTCCCCGCGTTTCCCACGTTCCCCGCTTTTCCCACGTTCCCCGCGTTTCCCACGACCGTGGCTGTCGCGACAGCAACAGCGACGAGCGAGCCGGCCGCCTCGGCCGCGACGGATGACGCCAGTGAGGAACCGACGGCGTCGCCGGAGCCAACTGACGAGCCGACCATGGAATCGACCGCCGAACCAGTCGTGGCACCAGCCTCCTCAGCGACGGCCACAAGCCAGCCAACCATCCCGGCGACAATCGAACTGACGGCGACCGTGGCGCCGGTCCCGACCGCCACGGTCGAGCCGATGATGCCCCCAACCGAGACGGTGGAGCCAACGGCGACTGACGAGCCGACGCAGACGTCGACCCAGATACCAACGGAGGAGCCAACGCTAACTCCCACCGTGGAATCGACCGCCACACCAACCGAAGAACCGACCGCCACACCGACCGAGGAGCCGACAGCCACGCCAACGCAGCAGCCGACCGCCACACCGACCGAGGAGCCGACGCCGACGATCGCGCCGGAACCGGTCACTCAGATTCAGACGCTCTACCCGATCGCGGACACCAGCGTGACGGCGATCGAGCCCGACTCCGCCCAGTCACCCGACCTGATCGGTAACCTCGCGTTCGGTGGTCCGGAGGGCGCCGTCAGCTACCTGACCTTCGACGTCTCGTCTGTCGCCGCGCCAGGCAGCGTGGTCTCGGCCACGCTGACACTGACCGGAACGGGAGCCAACGGGGCCACCGCTGGCGAGCTGCTCGCTATCCCTGGGGTGGTTGTCGACGAGTATGGCGTGACCTGGAATACCAGGCCGGATCAGCCTGGCAGCGCCATCGACAGCTACGGCAGCCCGGTCTGGATCGACTGGGTCACACCGGGCGGTGCCGTCACGGTCGATGTGACTGGTACGATCTCATCTGGCGGCCTCGTGACCTTCGTCCTGATCGGTCTGCCGGACTCGGCGACAACGATTGGCAGCCGGGAGAGTGGAGTTCCGCCATTCCTGGTTGTGGAGGCCGCCGTCGATCCGGGCAGCTGACCCGTTAGCTTTACGTTCGACCCGACAGGAGAGCCGCCAGGGAAACCTGGCGGTTCTCTGCGTGCGTCGCGAATCGAACCTCAAGACGGTGAATGAGACCAGGGATCACATACCAACGACCCTGATAGTGTGGTACCCTTATTATAGATTGTCCATGCCGCCCGCCCATCGGGACCCGCGGTCAAGGTATGGCGGAGTTAATACGTCCAATGGCTTTCAACTCTAATTCCCAGACTGCGACAGCGTCCGGCGTCAGTTCCGACACCTCACCGGACGGCGCCGACCCGGCGTCTGGCCGGAACTCCTCTGGCCGGCGTGATGGGTTTGCCGCGCTGCACTATGCGAATTACCGCTTCTTCTTCATTGGCCAGCTGCCTTCGGTCATCGGCATCTGGATGCAGACGCTGGCGCTCTCATGGCTGGTGCTGTCGACCCTCCACGGCTCGGCCTTCGACCTCGGGCTCGTCAACGCCCTGAACTTTGGGCCCGTCCTGCTCTTCGGGCTCTACGCCGGCGTCATTGCCGACCGGGTCAACAAGCGCGACCTCGTCAATCTGACCCAGGCGGTCAACCTGACCCTCGCGGCGGCCCAGGCGGTCCTGATCATCGTCGACCGGGCCTCGCTCTATCAGGTTTTCTCGTTCGCGCTGGTCCTCGGAATCACCAACGCGTTCAACCAGCCCGCCCGGCAGGCGATGACATCCGAACTGATCGACCGCAAGGATCTGCTCAATGCGGTCTCGCTCAACTCGGCGGTCTTCAACGTCGGCCGCGTGGTCGGCCCGAGTATCGCCGGCGTCCTGATCTGGCAGTTCGGCCCGGCCGTCTGCTTCGCGATCAACGCTGCCTGCTACGCCTTCGGGCTGTTCATGTTCCGCAAGATCCGGCTTACCTTCGTCGCCCCGCCCCGTGCCCACGACAGCGTTCAGAAGCTCCAGGAGGGCCTGCGCTTCGTCCGCCAGACCGAGTCAGTCCTGTTGCCGACCCTGCTGATCGGCTTCGTCGCGACGTTCGCGATGAACTTCAACATCTGGATCCCGCTGCTGGCGACCGAGAACTTCGGTCTCGGCTCGGGCGGGCTCGGGCTGCTGACCGCCGGACTGGGTGTTGGCTCGTTGCTCGGCGCGCTGAATCTCGCCTTCTCGAGCACGCGGCCCACGCGGCGGCGGCTCTACGTCAGCGCGATCATCCTCGGTGGCGTCGAGATCGTGCTCGCGATCGTCAGCTCCAGCGCTCTGCCACTTCTCGTAGTCCTGCCGGTCCTCGCGATCGCCGGCTTCTTCATGAGTACGACGACCGCCTCCGCCAACACCATCGTCCAGGGCTGCGCGCCCGACGCCCTCCGTGGTCGGGTGATGAGCGTCTACATGACCGTCTTCACCGGCTCGATCCCGATCGGCTCGCTGCTGACTGGCGCCCTGGCCGAATCGTACGGAGCCCCGATCGCGATCGGCCTCGGTGGCGTCGTCGCCGGACTGGCCGCCGTCGCGATCCTGATCTGGAGGGAGGGCTTCTCGCTGCACCCGGCGACGCAGCCGGACGCCCCGGAGATCACCGGTCTGACACTGGTCGCGTCGCCACCGGACGCCAGGCCACCGCGACCAGCGGTGCTGCCAGGCTCCGCGCAACGCCTGCCTCCCGCGTCGCGTCTGGACCGCGAGGCTCCCGCCTACGCCCCGCCCGAGGCGAACGAGGACTGACAACGTCCGGACTTGGCGGTTTCCCGGAGACGCCAGTCGTGCATCACCGGAACATGCGGGTCGGCCCGCCGATCCTCTGGGCCCCATCCATGACGCATAATGGGCTCGCCGCGAGGACTGGTTCGCCTGGAACGGGTCCGGGCACCGTCCCATCATGCCGATCCGATTGACAGGGCCGCCCGTGACATTCGGCACCTTCGCCATCATCAGCCTGATCTACTGCGTGATCGGCATTCGCGTCCTCTATCAGGTCGTCAAGGCCTGGTCGTCGCTCTGGGACCGGACGTTCACCGCCAACGACCGGCTGCTGATCGGGCAGGCGTCCTTCTTTCTGCTTGTCCCGATCTCCGTCGCCCTCCACGAGCTCGGCCACGCCGTCGCGGTCTGGAGCTTCAGCGGGTCGGTGACCGGATTCGGCTTCTACGTCTTTGCCGGCTACGTCTCCTATGACGCGGCCTTCGATGCGACCCAACAGATCCTCGTCGCGGCGGCCGGGACGGCCGTCAACATCGTTTTGTGCGGGGCGGCCGTCGTCGCCGCGTTGCTGCGGCGCCCGCCCTTCCGCGCCCCCATCAACGAGTTGCTGATCCAGTTCGCGCTGATCTCCGGCGTCAACGCGTTGATCGTCTACCCGCTGCTCGACTTCTCGTCCGGCCTGAACGGCGATTTCCGCCAGATGTACAGCTTCGACGATCCGGTCACCTCGACGGTCGTCCTGATCGTCCACGTCTCCGCGATCACGTTTGGAATCTGGGCGTTCCGCTCGCCGACGTTCCGGGCCCGGGTCGACCGGGCGACCGGGCGTCCCCCGCGAGCGGCCGTCGGCAACGGCGCCACCGTTCAGCGCCGGCCGGTCGACCTCCAGTTCGCGCAGCCGCCATCACCGTTCCCGGAGCAGAGCCTGCTCGGCCGGACGGCGGCCCGGTTCCGTGACGCCGGCGAGCGCCTGACCGCTGGCTGGCCAGTTCCCCTCCAGAGCGGTGTCATCCCGCTGACGACCCGGGCCGGGGCACCGCCGGCCGGGGTCGCCCTGCTGCTGCGCTGGCAGAGCCCGAACGACCAGGTGCGGCGCCAGCTGATGGTCCAGTCGCTGGATGGCGCCGGGCTTCGAGTGATCGGCCAGGCCGGCGAACAGGCTCCGGGGACATCGTCAGCCCGGACGAGCTACCTGATCGACCAGCCGGCGCTGGACCCGGATGACGACCTCGTCATGAAGCTGCGACTGGCGATGGAAGAGGTCGAGAGCTGGCGCCCGGTCGCGAGCGGCTGAATACCGGGGCCGACGGGAGGCGATCGGGGCGACGTTGCGCGACGTCGGTGGATTCGCTACACTCGCCTGATGTCCGCGTGCCATCGTTAAGGGTACGCCAAGGATCGACCGACCCGGTGTGCGAGTAACCTGCTGATCGCCTTGCGCGTGACGCCGCCCCGGCCAATCAGCAAGGAAGCACCCAATGAGTCAGGTCTGTCAGCTCAGTGGCAAGAAGCCGACGTTCGGCAACAACGTCTCGTTCTCCAAGCGCCGCACGAACCGCCGCTGGGACGCGAACATCCACGACAAGAGCATCTACGTCCCGACGCTGGGCAAGAGCCTGCGCCTCAGAATCTCGACCCACGCGATGCGCTGTATCGACAAGAAGGGCGTCGAGGCCTACATCAAGGATCAGGGTATCTCCCTGGCCCAGTTGGAGAAGATGGCCCTCAAGACGCGATAGACGGCGACTGCGCGAACAGGTGACGGGGCGGCGATCTATGATCGCCGCCCCGTCACCGTTTTTCGTCCCACCCTCAGGAACTGGCAATACGGTCGAGCCAGTCACTCAGCAGGGTTCGTTCGTGGGGAGTCAGGGCGGTGGTCCGCGGCAGAACCGAACGGAGCGTGACTGCCGCGGCGACCGGACCGGACACGGCCACGGTCGGGCCGCCAGTCGTAATGGCGGCGATGACCGTCTCTCGGCCGAGATCGGAGAGGGCCAGGTCACGGCGCTCGTCGGGCTGGGCGATGAGCGAGAGCGTTACCCCGGAGCCGGCCGCGTGAACGAGCTGAGCGGCGCGCTCCTCGCCGATCCGAAGCCGACCAGCCTCGGCGATCCGATGGATCTTCGCCGCGAGGATCGCGGCCGCGGCATCGGCCGCCGGTGTGGCGGCACCGGGACGTGGGTCGCCGTACATAAGCGCGTAGAGGGCAGGGTTGGCAAGGCCGAAGGCCACATGCTCGTCCCAGCCGGAGCGCAGGTCCTCGACGGGATCAGCATCGGGCGGCCGGTCCATCTTGCCGCGCTGGTAGGTCGTCAGTCCGTGGATCGCCACGGCGTCAAGCAGCCCCTGCTTGTCACCGAAGTGCCGGTAGATGGCCGGAGGCTGGACACCGGCGGCGGCACAGACCGCACGGGTCGACACCGCCTCACGGCCGCCGCCGTTCAGGAGCGCGACCGCCGCGGCGATGATGCGATCCTGGGTGCTATCCACCGTCGGCTGGTGGAGGTTTCTGTGCTTCGCGGTAGCGTGCTCGATGTCCATGGTATCGACTGTAACTCCTGGTTGTTAGCGGTTCATTATCAATGCTACCATGACGGGAGTAGCGGCCAGACGTTTGGTTGGCGAGGAGCCGCAACGCTGCTCGCCGCCGGGGAATCGCGAGCCGGGTGCGCACGAACGAAGTCTTTCGTCGTTCCGGCCCGGTGCCTCTTCCGAAGGTGGCTGCTTCCTGGCCGTTCGCGCCAACTACAAGACAGGGAGCCCAAACTGAAGCGAAACCCGGCGGACATCGAGGACGTCTCGCTCGGCTTGGCCGATCTACCACACGAGGCGGCATGTGACCGGCTCGTCGCCCTCAGGGGCATCGGATCGTGGACTGCCGACGGAGCCCTGCTAATCGTATTCGGCTGGTCTGACCTGTTCGTGTCGGGCGACCCCGTGATGCGTAAGGCGGTTCACCGTGTCCCCGGCCTCCCCGAACTTCCGTCGGAGAAGGATGTCGACGCGATCGGCCAGCGATGGCGGCCGCACCGGACACTGGCCGCGGTCTACCTGTTCGACTCGATCGCCCCGCAACTGAGCCACCAGCTGTAGTCGGACGGGTATCAGGACACGCCAACCAAACCCGACCGGGAGCCGCGTTCGCGCGGCTCCCGGCACCCTCAAGGAGCAGACGATGACCCTTCCAGACAACCTGCTGTCACTGCTGCGTCAGCCAAGCACCTGCTACGTCTCCACGATCATGGCCGACGGCTCGCCGCAACTGACCCAGACCTGGGTCGATACGGACGGCGACCACATCGTCATCAACACCGTCGAGGGGTTCGTCAAGCTCAGGAACATGGAACGGGACCCGCGGGTCGCCGTCGCCGTCGCGGACCCGGCCGACGCGCGACGCTACCTCCAGGTCCGCGGGCACGTCGTCGCCACGACCACCGAGGGCGGCGCCGAGCACATCGAGATGCTCTCCCAGAAGTATCTCGGGGAGCCGTATGCCTGGCATGGTGGACGCGACTCCGTCCGCGTCATCGTGACGATCGAGGCGGACAGCATCAGCGGAGTCGGCTGATTCGGAAAGCCTCACCACTTCCTGACCGAAGCTTCCCTGCTGGGTCCCGCCGGCGGCAGTCCTTGCCGCCGGCGGGACCCAGCGGCATGTTTTTCGCCGTGATGCCGCGAAAGACCCGTGGTGGACGGTGGCGGATGGACGGGCATGTTTATTGCCTGTGCGATAGACCAGAGCCCCCTCCGCGTTCCCAGCCACACCCTTTTGGCGACCGCAGCCGGTCGCTCTCGACTTTCCTGAGAGGACAGTTTCAATGCCTTCGAACCGACGTCAGGTCATCCAGTCCGCCGCGGCCGGTGCCGGACTCGCCATCTCCGGGTCGGTCGCCGTCGCGTCGCGAGCCGATGCGCGTCAGACGCCCGCGTCATCCGGGTCGATCGATACCCTCCGGATCGCCATGTCCGGGCTTCCGCCCCAGTTGGACCCGCAGACCGACACCTACATCGTCATGGTGCGGGTCTACAACATGATGTTCGATACGCTGATCCGGCGGGACTGGCCCAACGGCGGAGCGCTGGTACCTGGTTTGGCCCTGAGTTGGACGCAGGTCGACGAGTCGACCCTGGAGCTGGCCCTACGCCCCGGCGTCACCTTCCAGGACGGCTCACCGTTCACGGCCAACGACGTCAAGTTCACGTTCGACCGCACCATCCAGGGAGACGCCCGCCTGGCCGCGAGCGGTCGCTACGGGCTCACTGAGACCGTGGTCGTCGACGACCTGACCGTTCGCCTCATAACCGACGGACCCCGCGGCAGCCTCCTGCTCCTGCTGACCGATCCTGGCGCGGAGATCGTTCCCGCCGCCTACTTCCAGCAGGTCGGCTACGAGGCGTTCCAGCAGTTACCGATCGGGACCGGCCCGTACCGAGTCACGGAATTCGTTCCTGACACCCGGATCCGGTTCGCCGCCCATACCGGGTACTGGGGCGGTGCCCCGGCCGCGGCAAACGTCGAGGTCGTCCCGATCCCCGAGGTCTCGACCCGGATCGCGGCGCTCCAGAACGACGAGATCGACATGGCGATGGACCTGCCGCCCGATCAGATCGCGGAGCTCGAAGGGGGCGGCGAGTTCGCCATCTCCACGGTCGCGCCGCTGAACGTGAACATCCTCGCGATCGTCGGCGCCAACCCGCCAATGGACCGCAAGGAAGTCCGGCAGGCATTGAACCTGAGCATCGACCGGCAGACGATCGTCGAGCAACTCCTCGGTGGATTCGGCGAATGGCCGACGGGGCTCCAGTCGACGCTCGATCCGCTCTACACCGAGCGCCCCCAGCTCCCCTACGACCAGGACCGCGCCCGCGAGCTCCTCGCGACGGCCGGCTATGCCGGTGAGGAGATCCGGCTGGCGTTTGACTCGCCGAACTACTACCCGCTCGAGCAGGAGTGGACGGAGGTCGTCGTCAGCGGCTGGGCCGATGTCGGACTGAACGTCACGATGTCCCCGATCGAACTCAACCAGCGTGAGGCGATCACGGCCGAGAGCGACTGGCATCTCTACACGACGTCGTCGGGCAACGTCGCGGACGTCGCGCTGGCGCAGGTCTACGCCACGCCGACCGCCGAGTACCAGATTCTGCACACGCCCGGTCAGTTCGACGAGCTCAACAGTTTGGTCGCCCAGGCGCAGCAGACGGTTGACGAGGCCCAGCGCCGCGATCTGACCAGACAGGCGCTCGACGTCCTCGAGGACTTCGTCATGGTGATCCCGCTGTTCACCATCAACCGGAACACCGCCAGCAAGTCGACGATCTCCTTTCAGGAAACCCCGCGGTTCGGAGTAGACCTCCGGCCCGGCCGGTTCGCGGTCAGCGGTTGACCCCGGGCAATCGGGTGGAACCCCCTGTTCTACGCGTGGACGACTTCTCATCGGGCGTTGTGACCAGAAATGGGCCGCACCGTCCGATGGACCCCGCGTGACCACGGAGGCATGTAATGGGATCGGTTGGGAAGATCGTCATCCCCCGGCTGGGGCGAGCGCTTGTCACGCTCTGGCTGGTCGTGACGGTCGTGTTCATCGTGCTGCGGTTTTCGGGCGATCCGGTCAGCCTGCTGCTTCCCAGCGACGCCTCGGCGGAACAGGTCCAGGCGCTCCGCGTCGACCTTGGGCTGGATCGGTCCATTCCGGTCCAGTACGGGCGCTTCGTCCTGGACCTGACCAGGGGTGATCTTGGTGACTCCCTGCGGTTCAACCAGCCGGCTCTCCACCTCGTGCTGGACCGGTTCCCCGCGACGGCTGAACTGGCCCTGGTCGCCTTCGCGGTGGCCGCCGTCCTTGGGCTGACGATCGGTTCCCTGACCGCGTTCGTCCGCGGCTCGGCGCTGGACCGGTTCGCGATGGCGGTGATAGGCCTTCTTCAATCTGCCCCGTCGTTCTTCCTCGGCATCATGATGATCCTGATCTTCAGCGTTTCGCTGGGCTGGTTCCCGACGAGCGGTTACGGGAGCCCATCCCAGATCATGTTGCCGGCGCTGACGCTGAGCGCCCTGACGCTCGCGTCGATCACGCGGATCACCAGGTCCTCCCTGCTGGATGTGCTCCGGTCGGACTACATCCGGACTGCTCGATCGAAGGGTGTGCCGGAGCGGCTGGTCTGGTTCCGGCATGCGCTGAGGAACGCGGCCCTGCCTCTGGTCACGATGCTTGGACTGGAGCTGGCCGAGCTCCTGGCCGGAGCCGTGATCGTCGAGACCGTCTTCGCGTGGCCGGGGATCGGCCGGCTCGCGATCGACTCGGTTGCGTCGCGGGACTATCCCGTCGTCCAGGCGGCGGTGCTCCTGATCGCCTCGGTCTTCGTCGTCATCAACCTCCTGGTCGACCTGTCATATCTCTTCCTGGACCCGAGGACTCGCAATGGATGAGTTGATCGGGGCGATCCCCGGCGCCTCCCGGACGGAGAAGTCAGGGCATTCCCACCACTCAGGCCTGCTCCAGCGACTGGGCCGGGTGCGTCTACCCAGGACAGTCTACGCCTCATTCTTCTGGGTCGCGGTGCTGATCGTCCTGGCGGTGCTTGGGGCGGCGATCACGCCGCACGACCCGCTCGAGCAGAACCTGATGACGCGCAACGTCCCGCCCCTCTGGCTGGAGGGCGGCAACGTCGGCCACCCGTTCGGCACGGATCAGCTCGGTTACGACCTCCTCTCCCGGGTCATGGTCAGCGCGCGCCCCACCCTGCTGATCGGCGGGCTGGCCTCGGTGATCGCGCTGGTCACCGGGACGTTGCTCGGTCTGGTCGCGGGTTACTTCCGGGGTCCGGCGGACGGGCTGATCATGCTGCTCGCGGACAGCCAGCTCTCGATCCCGTCGCTCGTCATCGCGATCGCGGCGGTGGCCGCTTTCGGGCCCAGCATCCCGCTCCTGATCATCCTGGCCGGGTTCAGCGGCTGGATGGGATTCGCCCGGACCGTGCGGGCCAATGTCCTGGCACTCCGCGGCCGGGACTTCGTCGTCTCGAGCCAGGCGCTGGGCGCCGGGAACCTCCGCATTCTGTACCGCCACATCCTGCCCAACATCGCCTCGACCGTGATCGTCCTGATTACCATCCAGTTCCGCTCGCTGATCCTGTTCGAGGCGGCGCTGAGCTTCCTCGGGCTGGGCGTGCCGCCGCCCCAACCATCCTGGGGCTCGATGATCAGCGGCGGCCGGGACTACCTGCTCAGCGCCTGGTGGATCAGCGTGATCCCCGGCCTGGCGCTCATGCTCACGGTGCTCAGCGTCAGTCTGATCGGGGACTGGCTCCGCGACGAACTCGACCCAACCCTGCGCAACAGCCGGTAGGCGTTCATCGACGTTCCGAACCGAGCGACCGCCATGACCTCCGACGCTTCGAGCTAGTAGCGCACGACGTTGTTCGACGTGCGCGGGACGGGCGTCTCTCCGTCAACGGCGTTCATCCCAACAGGTTCCGCCGGAACCGGCGAAACGGCGATTGACGTCGCTTCGGGGAACGGATCGATGTCGGCCGGATACCACCGACGGCCGAACCAGACGAAGGCGACCGCCGTGACCGCCCCAACGCCCCCGAACGTCAACCACGGCAGCGCGTATAGACCCGACGCCGCCGCGACCTCGAACAGAGCACCACCGCTGATGTTGCCGAGTCCACCGCCAATCGCCAGGGCGTAGGCGCCGATGGCGAAGTACGACCCCAGCGCGATCGGATTGACCAGCCGCGCGGTGACCGTTTGCAATGGGGGCTGGGCGAGCAGGTTGCCGATGGCATAGACGACGGTGCAGGCGACGAGCGGCCAGAGCGCTCCGACGAACGCGACAGCGCCGAGGCCGATCGCCATGATCGCCATGCCAGCGACCATCGTGCTGAAGATTGAGACATGCCCCTCCAGCAGGCGGAGTAGTGGGTACTGAAGCACGATCGTGACGACCGAGTAGATCGTCAGAACGAGGCCGACCTCGCCGTCACTGCCTCCAACCGCCTTCACCATCAGCGGCAGGGTGATGTAGTACTGCACGGCGAGGAACCAGTAGCCCATGACCAGGAGCGTGAACGTCACGAAGCGCCGGTCCCGGAGCGCCATGCGCGTCCCGGCGAACAGCGCCCCGGGGGTCGCGCTCGCGACGCGAACCGGAGGAAGCAGGGTCGCGACCAGCACGGCCGCCACGACGAAGATCGCGGCCGCGGCCAGCGCGACGGTCCCAAACTCGAACCGGAGCAGCACCGCCCCGAGAGCCGGTCCGATCGCCATCCCGGTATTCCCGACGATTCCGAGCGTCCGGTAGAAGGCGGGCCGCTCGGCCGGAATGGTTAGGGCCGCGCCGGCCGCCGACTTCGGTGCCTCGAAGAGCGAACCGCCCAGCGCCGCCAGAATCGCCGAGGCGAACAGCGTCGGCGGCGTGTCGGCGAACGCCATCCAGGCAAACCCACCGGCCCGGATGAGGAGCCCGGCGACGATCGGCAGGCGCGCTCCGACCTGGTCGGCCACGATCCCACCGATCAGCGACAGGCCCTGCTGGACGAGCTGCCGGACGGCCAGGACCGCCCCGACCGTCGCCGTCGACCAGCCCAGCGACTGGTAGTGAATCGAGATCAGCGGGATGACCATGAAGAAGCCGCCGTACATCAGGAAGGTGTTGGCGTAGATGACGAGAATGCCTCGCGCTCGCTCGCGGTCGGTGAAGGCTGCGGCGTGGACGTTCACGGCCATCCAAAGAATCCTGCGTGAGCTCGAACGGACATCCCGCGTGCGAATGCCCTCCATTGTCGCATCGACCGTGAGACGCGCGATTCCATCCGCCACGCAGTGCACGGCGTCTCAACCGCGTGGATCTGGCAAATGCGGACGCGGGGCACTCTCGGGCCGCTCCTGACGCGACGTCGCCGGATCTCTCATCGTTACCGGTGCGGCCCCGCGTCGGCTGATCCACGGCGATGCCGGCGAATCTCCTCGGCAAGACGGCCGAACGAGGGGTCGATCTCGTAGGCGTAGCCGTCCCAAAAGCCATCACGGGCGGGTACGAACCGGCGCGGCGGAGCCAGGTTCCCGCCGAGAGCGGCGGCCTTCACCAGGTCCTGGACGTGCCGCCGGGTCGCTTCGACCGATTGTGACCGGAGCTGATCCACGGGAATCGGTGGAAGCACCCACAGGCTCATGCGTTGTCCGTATCTAAGCCGGGGGGTGTATGGGAAGTCCCAGACACGATGGGCACCTGTCAGCGCGATGGGCAGGATGGAATGGCCAAGGGACCGAGCCAGGGCGAACGGCCCCGAACGAAACGCCGTCTCGACCCCCAGGATCGTGCCCTGAGGGAACATCACCAGACTCTCACCGGCCGCAAGCACGCCACGGGCGTCCCGATGCACCCGCCGATACGCCCAGGAGCCGGCCTCCGGCCGGATCACGATCTGTTTCGTCGCGCGAAGATGGGGGCCGAGGAGCGGCCAGCCCAGGAGCTCGTCCCGGACGACGAACCGGAGCGACAACGGGAGCTGGAGCAGCGCGAGGACATCCGCGAACCCCTCGTGAAGCGGCGTCACGACGTAGGCGGAATCAGGGTCGATCCGGTCCAGACCGTGCAGATCGATTCGCAGGTCGAGCGTCCGGGCCACGCTTCTGGCCCACCGGCGCTCCAGCCACGCCGCGGCGCGCCCGGCGCCAGTCTGCCGGAGCACCCGCATCGGCACGGGTGCGGCACCCAGCCAAAAGGCAAACTCCAACCGTCGGCGCAGGACGGGCTCGCCCCGGACAAGCCCGATCCGGCCACCGGCCACGGTAACGTGGATCGGTTCCTCCGCCAGTCTTGGCAGTGCGTCCGATTCCCTCCCGGATCCCATCCGTTCGTCCTGGTCCTTCTCGCCGACGGTGCCGCCCAACCCAGGGCCATGGCGGGCGGCAACCCCGGAGCGAGCGCGCGCCGAGCGAGATCGTGATCCGGCAACGGGCCGGGTGATGGACCGCCATGGATCCGGCAATGGTCATTATGGTCCCATCTTGTGGCACAATCGTGTCCGGGACAGCGCGCGGCGGCGCGGACGCGAGCCTCCCGGCCGGACGCCGTCAGCGCCCGGCACCCGACGGCGGGGTGAGCCGTCTCCCTTCGGACCGCCAGACCAGGAAGAACCAGCCGCGGGTGTGGCTGTTGGCGGACAGGGCGTCTTCGGGAACCTCGCGAGCGGAGCGCGGGACGCCGAACGCACCTTTCACCCGACCCCGCGCCGGGGAAGACACGACACCATGACGAGATTCGAGATCGACGGCACCTGCGTGCCGATCTGGAGCTGGCTGCCGCCCGAGGAGATCGAGCCGGCGGCCCTGGAGCAGCTGCGAACCGCTTCCGGCCATCCTGACGCTGCCCTGCGGCTTGCCGTCATGCCCGACTGCCACGTCGGCTTCGGCATCACGATCGGCTCCGTCCTGCCAACCACCAACGCGGTACTGCCCAACGGGGTCGGCGTCGATATCGGTTGTGGGATGTCCGCGATCGCGACCGGTGTCCGGCTCGACGACGGGACGATGGGCCGCGACTTCTGGCGGGCCTGGTCGGGCTCGGTCCGGCGAAGCGTGCCGAGCGGGTTCGAGACCCATCGGGCCGCTCAGCCGCTCGGGGCGCTCGACCGGCCGCTCCGGGCAACCGGACTCCAGCCGTTGCTTACAGCAAAGGGCGCAAAGCAGATCGGCACACTCGGCGGGGGCAACCACTTCCTGGAGGCGCAGGTGGCCGAAGACGGTCAGCTCTGGCTGATGGTCCACTCGGGCAGCCGCCACACCGGCCTTCGGATCGCGCGCTATTACAACGACCTGGCCGTCACCATCGCGGCGCGGCGGGACGTCCTGGCGCCCGCTGACCTCGCCGGCCTGCCCCTGGACGACCAGATCGGGCAGGATTATGTCCATGACATGGGCTGGGCGACCGATTTCGCGCTCGAGAATCGGGAGCGGATGCTGGCGGCGATGGTCGAGACCCTCTTCACCCAGCTTGAGCGGGCGAAGGCCGACGTCCCGGAGCTGGACCTCGCGGACCGGATCAACATCCACCACAACGTCGCTCGGCTGGAGCGGCACGAAAGCGCGGACGTAATGGTTCACCGCAAGGGCGCGACGAGCGCGGCGGAGGGCGAGATCGGCATCATCCCCGGCAGCATGGGCACGCCGTCCTACATCGTCCGGGGGCGGGGCAACCCGGACAGTCTGATGTCCTGTTTACACGGGGCGGGCCGGACGATGAGCCGCAAAGCCGCCCGGGACGCGATTTCCCCCACGGCGTTCGCCGCATCGCTGGCCGGGACGCACTCGAAACCGTCACCCGGCATCCTCGACGAAGCGCCGGGTGTCTACAAGGACATCGACACCGTCATCGCCCGGCAGCTCGACCTGGTCGAGATCGTCCATACCCTCCGTCCCGTCATAACCGTCAAGGGCGACAGCCGGGCCCGTGACGACTAGTAATCCACTTCGCTCGAGGCGTACGGTGATTTGCTCCGGCTCTTCCGGGCGAAGACCATCCGCGGCGCGACGAGCGGCTCCGCACCCCGACACGGTTGTTTCGACACGCGTCACCGGCCACGCCACCATCCCCCGCGACCGCTCCGGCCGCGTGCTACCCTGACCCTACTCCTCCCAGGTCCATCATTTCGACGACTGGCGAACGTCGAGCCATACCGCGTCAGGGCACTGGCCCGACGCGCATTCCCGATGGAGAGACGACGTGCAGACCATCGCGACCACGCCCGAAACGACGAGCGGCGAGACCGACGCGACCCAGCGCCGGACGATCCGAATCCTCGTCCTCTCCCAGATCTTCGGCGGGGCCGGGCTTGGCGCTGGAGTCGCCGTCGGGGCGCTGCTCGCCGAGGACATGCTCGGCTCGACCAGCCTGGCCGGACTGCCGTCGGCGCTGTTCGCGCTCGGGGCGGCCGGTGCGGCGCTGGTCATCGGCCGGCTCTCGCAGCACAGCGGCCGAGGGCTCGGGCTGACGGCGGGATATGCGGGCAGCACCATTGGCAGCGCCATCGTCGTGCTCGCCGCTCTCATCTCCAGTCCGCTGCTGCTGATGCTCGGGCTCTTCCTCTATGGAGCGGGTAGCGCGACCAACCTCCAGGCGCGGTACGCCGGGACGGACCTCGTCCCATCCGCCCGGCGCGGCCGGGCCGTGAGCACCGTGCTGGTCGCGACGACCGCCGGCGCGGTGGTCGGCCCCAACCTCGTCGACGCGATGGGCGGCTTCGCCGACAGGATCGGCGTCCCGACGCTGAGCGGTCCCTTCATCCTCGCAGGGACGGCCTACGCAATCGCGAGCCTGCTCCTGTTCTTCTTCCTCCGGCCGGACCCGCTCCTGACCGCCCGGGCGCTAGCCACTCCCGCGCCCGCGTCCACGGCCCGCGACACGACTCACGCCGCCGAGCGAGCGGACTGGACCGGCAACCTCCGGCTCGGCGCGCTGACGATGATCATCACCCAGGTCGTCATGGTCGGCATCATGACGATGACGCCGATCCACATGCGCGACAACGGGCACAGCCTGAGCGACACCGGGCTGGTGATCAGCATCCACATCGCCAGCATGTACCTGCCATCGCCGCTCTCGGGCTGGCTGGCCGACCGGTTCGGGCAGCGCCCGGTGATCGTCGCGGCCGGGCTGGTCCTACTCTCGGCCGGCGTCGTCGCGGCGACGGCACCGGTCAGCTCGATCGCCATCCTCGCCCTGGCCCTCGGGCTGCTTGGCCTGGGCTGGAACCTCGGTCTGATCAGCGGCACGACCCTCGTCACGGACGCCACCCCGCTCGCGGTCCGGGCGCGGACCCAGGGCAGCGTCGATCTCGCCGTCGCGCTGGCCGGGGCGGGGGGTGGGATCCTGAGCGGGATCATGGTCGACGCGACCAGCTACCCGACCCTGGCCCTGACCGGCAGCCTCCTCGCCCTGATGCTCGTCCCGCTGATGATGCGCGGTGGCGCCCTGCGGCCCGCCTCGTCGCTGAACTGATACGGAATCCGGTTCAACCCGATAGGCTCCCGAGACACCGCGATGGCGAGCAGACCTCTCCCCCCAACCCCCCTCTCCGGATCCCGGATCGCTCCATCGACCTGCGGCCGATTCCGACTTACCGAGCCCGGAGAGGGGGACCGGCCGCTCTCTGGGAACCACGTGGGGTTGAGCCGGATCTCGGATTGTCCTTGATATGCACCACGCGACGAACGCCAACGGCCCACCCCTCGATCAGACGGGTGGGCCGTTGCAGGTCGTGACGATGGGAACGAAGCTAGACGGCGCCGACGAGCTCGGTCTGTCCGGCCTTGATCGCGCGGGCGGTGTTCATCTGTTCGGTCCAGAAGACCAGCTCATCGAGCATGGCCGTCGCCTGCCGCTCCTCGGACTCGCCAAAGCGGTAACGCCCCTGCTCGTCCAGGTTGAGGTAGAAGTTCGGGATCACGACCTGCTCGCGCAGGTCGTAGACTTTGAGCTCAGCCAGGATGCCACGGAGATGCTCGACGGCGCGAACACCGCCGGCAATGGCGCCCCAGGAAATGAACCCGGCCGGCTTGAAGTTCCACTCGGCGTAGGCGTAGTCGAGCGCGTTCTTCAGCGCCCCGCTCGTGGAGTGGTTGTACTCCGGGGTGGCGAAGACGAAGCCGTCCAGCTCGCCGAGCCGGGCCGTGAAGGCCTGCGCGTTCTCGTTCTGCACCGGAGCGTAGAGCGGGGACATGGGCTCGTCGAACAGGGGCATGTCGAACGCGGCGATGTCGACCAGGACATACTCCGCGTCGCCGCGCTGGTTGGCGAAGTCGAGCAGCCACTGCGAAGCCTGGATGCTGAAGCGGCCGGGACGGGTCGAGCCGACGATGATGCCGATGGTCGACATGGTGGAATGCTCCCTGGTGTTGGATTGGCGATGATCACGATGCGCCTGTAACTCTATGTAAGTTGCTTACCAACTACAACTGCCCGAACGGACAGGGCGGTCCGGCGTGGCGCGATGCGGGACCAAGCCCCACGATCCAGTCTCCGCGCCACTGGCATCGGGTTTGCACGCCCGCTTCCGACGGTATCCGAATGACCAGTCCCTTCCAGAGGAGGACACCCATGTCCGACGACAACAGCCCCGGCGACGGCCGCAAGAAGTACTCCGACATCGGCGGCCCTGAGGCCCGGCACGCCCAGACCCACGACGTCGCGGTCGAGCAGCGGACCAACCCGACCGGCCCGGAGCCGTACGACCCGACCTTCGACGAGCAGCTCGCCCCGGACCTGGCCGCGTTCCCGCAGGCGTCGCACGCCGACGACAGCAGCTCGGCGGCCGACGACAAGACCGTCCAGGCGAAGCTCAGCCAGATCAACGACGCCGACCTGGCCCGCCTGTCCATCCTCCACGATGGCACGCAGCTCCAGCAAGGCAGCGTCTACCTCGATCTCAACGACATGGGCCGCGGCCCATTCAAGGCTATCGGCGGGGAGCACGCCGCCGCGAACAACCACCTCATCGCCAAGAGCGAGACCGACTTCGAGATGTGGAACCGACTCGTCGGGCAGAACGAGACGACGACCGTCGACCGGCCGTAGGGGAAGACGCGACCCCTCCCCAACGAAAAGGCCCCTCCCCAACCCCTCCCCATCTGCGGATGGAGAGGGGCTTTTTCGTTGTCGGAGTTCGAGGGCATCTGCGGAATAGCCGCGTGGTTCGACCAGTTGGCCTGTGACCGACCTGTTCGCAACGGACTTTCTCTCCACCCGGGTGCCCTCTGGGCGTGCGAGGGGTTGGGGGAGGGGTCTTTTCGGTACACTGCAACACGCATCGCAGCATCAGAGACTAAGCATCCGCGGGGTCATGTTCACGGGGAGACGACGAGCGGCATGGATGGCGCCCAGCACACGCGGATCGTCAACTTCATCTGGGGCATCGCCGACGACGTCCTGCGCGATGTCTTCGTCCGGGGCAAGTACCGCGACGTGATCCTGCCGATGACGGTCATCCGGCGGCTCGACGCCGTACTGGAGCCGACCAAGGCGAAGGTCGTCGCCGAGAAGACGTTCCTCGACGGGGCTGGCATCAGGGAGGACGAGCAGGATGGAGCCCTCCGCCTCGCCGCCGGGCAGACCTTCTACAACACCTCGAGCTTCACGCTGCGCGGGCTGCTGGCCGACCCCAACCAGCTCGAAGCCAACTTCCGCTCCTTCCTGGACGGGTTCTCCCCCAACGTCCAGGAGATCCTCGACAAGTTCGAGTTCCGCAACCAGATCCCCCGGCTCGTCGGCGAGGACGCGCTTGGGCTGCTCGTCCAGAAGTTCCAGGACCCGCGGATCAACCTCGGACCGCGGCCGGTGCTGGACGGCGCCGGCAACGTCACCCTGCCCGGCCTGGACAATCATGCGATGGGGACGGTCTTCGAGGAGTTGATCCGGCGCTTCAACGAGGAGAACAACGAGGAGGCCGGCGAGCACTTCACACCGCGCGACGTCGTGGCGCTGATGGCGAACCTGATCTTCCGGCCGATCGCCGACCGAATCACCGACGGGACCTACCTCGTCTACGACGGTGCCTGCGGGACGGGCGGGATGCTGACCGTCGCCGAGGAGACGCTGCAGGGACTGGCCGCCGAGCACGGCAAGCGGACGAGCATCCATCTCTACGGGCAGGAGATCAACGGCGAGACCTATGCCATCTCCAAGGCCGACCTACTGATCAAGGGCGAGAACGCCGACAACATGCGCTCTGGTTCAACCCTCGCCTCGGATGCGTTTCCGGATATGTCGTTCGACTTCATGCTCTCCAATCCGCCCTACGGCAAGAGCTGGACGAACGACCTGGAGCGGCTCGGCGGCAAGAAGGGCATGCGCGACGGCCGCTTCGTGGTCCAGCACGGCGACGACCCGGACTTCAGCCTCGTCACCCGGACCAGCGATGGCCAGCTGATGTTCCTCGCCAACAAGCTCGCCAAGATGAAGCACGACACGCCGCTCGGAAGCCGGATCGCCGAGGTTCACAACGGCTCCGCCCTGTTCACCGGGGACGCCGGCCAGGGCGAGAGCAACATCCGTCGCTGGATCATCGAGAACGACTGGCTGGAGGCAATCGTCGCCCTGCCCGAGAAGATCTTCTACAACACCGGGATCGCGACCTACGTCTGGATCCTGACCAACCGCAAGCCCGAGCACCGCCGGGGCCGGGTCCAGCTGATCGACGCCACCCAGTGGTTCCGGCCGCTGCGCCGCAACCTCGGCCAGCGCAACCGCGAGATGACGGCCGAGGACATCGACCGCGTCGTCGCGACCTTCGAGCGGTTCGAGGAGACCGAGCAGAGCCGGATCTTCCCGAACGAGGCCTTTGGCTACCGCAAGGTGACCGTCGAGCGACCGCTGCGGCTGGCAACCTACCTGACCGACGACCGGCTCGCGACGCTGGCCGACCTGGCCACGGCCGCGAAGGACACCGGGCTAATCGCGATCGCCACCGACGTCGCCAGTCGCGGCGACACGGGCGCCTACCTCGACTTCGCCCGGGCGCGGCTGGACTTCGAGACCGCGGCCCGGCGCCACGGCAGCCGCTGGACGGCGAAGCGGGAGAAGCTGATGCGCGAGGCGCTCTGCGAGCGGAGCGACGACGCCAACCCGATCATCCTCACGACCGACGTCCCGAGCCTCGGCGACCCGGCGAGGGACCGCCTGGATGGTCGCTTCACGGAAACAGCCGGTAGGTACACGCGCCTGAACACCTACGAGCCCGACCCGGAGCTGCGCGACACCGAGCAGATCCCGCTGCTGGAGCCGGGCGGCGTCGCCGGGTTCATCGAGCGCGAGGTCTGGCCGCACGTCCCGGACGCCTGGGTCGACCCGGCCTCGGAGCGGATCGGCTACGAGATCTCGTTCACCCGCTACTTCTACAAGCCGCAGCGGCTGAGGACCCTCGACGAGATCCGCGCCGACATCCTGGCGCTGGAAGCCGAGACGGATGGCTTGCTGCATGAGATTCTCGCCTAACCCCAAGATGGAGCGCATTCAATGGCGATGACTCAGCGATACGCGGTCAATCAACTTCCCATTTCAACACTTTTTGCCTACATAACCGAGGGCGAGATCGCGATTCCTGAGATCCAGCGCCCGTTCGTCTGGAACGCTATCAAGGTCCGTGACCTGCTGGACTCGCTCCTCGAAGGATTCCCAGTGGGCTTCCTAATCGCGTGGAAGAACCCGGACGTTAAGCTAAAGGATGGCACCAAGGCCAGCGGACGACGCATCCTCATTGACGGCCAACAGCGCGTAACTGCACTCCGGGCAGCTCTCCTCGGAGAGGAGGTGGTCAATAAAGATTATCGCAAGGTGCGTATTAGAATCGGTTTCCAACCGATCGAACGCAAGTTCGAGGTGTCCAATCCGGCCATGCGAAAGAATTCGGCCTGGATTCCGGATATCTCGGAGGTATTCTCGCCGTCGTTCAAGCGACGCGCCTTCGTAGACGCTTACTGCGACCGCAACCCAGAAGCTGACGGTGACGCGGTCGATGACAGCATTGATCAACTGCGAGCCATCGCCACCAATCAGATCGGTTTGATCGAGCTTGACGCATCACTCGACATTGAAACCGTCACCGAGATCTTTATCCGAGTCAACTCGGCTGGCGTGCCGCTCAGCCAAGCCGACTTCGCTATGTCGAAGATCGCTGTCAACGAGGACAATGGCGGCAATGAGCTTCGCAAGGTCATCGACTACTTCTGTCATCTTGCCGTAGCGCCTGATGCCTACAAAGACATCAGTAACGATGCAGGCTTCGTCCGCACCGGCGCGCTCAACCATATCGGGTGGATGCGGAATGAGAACGACGCGCTATATGACCCGGACTACGTAGACGTCCTACGTGTCACTTTCACGTCCGAATTTAAACGCGGCCGTCTGGCTGACTTGGTTGCACTGCTCTCGGGACGGAACTTTGAGACTCTGCAATTCGAGGAAGCAATCGTCGAAAACACATTCCAACGTCTGCGCGTGAGTGTGGATCGGTTCACTAACGAGCACCACTTCAAATCATTCCTGCTAATCCTGCGTTCCACCGGCTTCGTCGACCCGTCGATGCTTACGGCGCGAAATGCCGTCAACTTTGCCTACATCCTTTACCTGATACTACGGCAACGCGGCGAGCCCAAGCACCTGGTTGAGCGATACGTCCGGAAGTGGTTCGTGATGTCGATGCTAACCGGTCGCCATTCAGGATCGTTCGAGACAACTTTTGGGGTGGACGTTCGACAGGTTGACGAGCAGGGCATCGAAGCATATGCAGAGCAGGTCTTCCGAACTGTACTTTCAGACGCCTTCTGGGAACTGGGCCTGCCCGGTGCGCTCAATACCGCAACAATCAGCAGCCCATTTTTCAAACTGTTCCAGGCGGCGCAGGTCAAGGGAAACGACCACGGCTTCCTTTCCAGCGATATCACCGTCAAGGACCTTATCGAGGTGAAGAGCGACATTCATCACCTGTTCCCAAAGAACTACCTGGAGAAGCACGGCGTTACCAAGTCGCAGTACAACCAGATTGCGAACTTCGCCCAGACGCAGAGCGAGATCAATATAGCGATTGGGTACAAGGCACCGACCTTATACTTCGGGCAGCTCTACGAGCAGGTACACGGTGGCGAGCATCGCTACGGGAACATCGTCTCTCCTGAGGGTCTTACCACCAATCTCCACGCGAATGCCATCCCGGAGGACATCGGTCGCATGGATGCCGATGATTATCCGGCCTTCCTGGAGGCACGGCGAAAGTTGATGGCAGCGAAGATTCGTAGTTACTTCGAGGGTTTGTAGTGCAGCAAAATGTAGACTCGCCATTCGAGAACCGGATCGGTTGGATCAGTCATACTCCCGTGCACTGGTCCATTGCGCGGGGTAAGAGCCTTTTCACGAAACTTGATCGTACCGTCCTACCCAGCGATGCAACAGTCACTTGCTTTCGGGATGGCACAGTCACACTCCGGTCTAATCGCCGAGTGACTGGCTTCACTGAGGCGTTCCAGGAGGTCGGCTATCAAGGAATACGTCGTGGTGATTTTGCAATTCACCAGATGGACGCCTTTGCGGGGGCAGTAGGCGTCGCTGATTCAGATGGCAAATGCTCACCAGTAATTTCGGTATGCCGGGCAAGGGACGGTGTAGATCCATATTATTTTGCCCATATTGTCCGTGAAATGGCTCGAGTGCAATGGATCAAAGCATTAGCCAAGGGTATTCGGGAGCGGTCAACCGATTTCCGATTCGACACCTTCGCTAGTCAGCTGTACCCGCTCCCGCCCCTTGACGAGCAGCGGGCGATCGCGCGGTTTCTGGACCGGAAGAGCCGGCGGATCGCCCGGTTCATCCACGCCCGGCAGCGGATGATCGCGCTGCTCACCGAGCAGAAGCAGGCCATCATCCACCAGGCCGTCACCCGCGGCCTCGACCCCGACGTCCCCCTCAAGCCCTCCGGCATCGACTGGCTCGGCGACATCCCGACGCATTGGGAGTTGCGCCGACTCAGACAACTTGTTCGTCGACCGTTGCAGTACGGCGCTAACGAATCAGCCATGCCATTTGATGAGAATCTCGCTCGCTACATCCGAATAACTGACATTGATGCTCAAGGGCAACTGCGGAAAGAAACGGCACGGTCTATATCGGACGACGCGGCTCAGCACTACCTGCTCAATGACGGGGATGTCCTTTTCGCGAGAAGTGGCGCCACGGCCGGCAAAACCTTTCGCTATCGTTCAAATGGACAGCCAGCTGCCTTCGCCGGCTACCTAATCCGCGCGCAGGTGAACGGCAGTCTCAATCCAGATTTCCTGTTCCGTTTCACTCAGTCGACTGGATATCAACGGTGGATCCAGCTCTCCTTCATTCAGTCTACGATTCAAAATGTCAGCGCCGAGCGGTATGGCGATCTGGTGATACCTGTTCCTCCGACAAGTGAGCAACTGCGATTGGTCGATTTCTTGGATTCGAGTCTCACGCGGACTCAGCGAGTCATTGACCGAGCACGAGATCAGATTGACCTTCTCCGCGAATACCGGACTCGCCTCATCGCGGACGTCGTGACCGGCCAGCTCGACATCCGGGACCACCCGGACGCCGCCGAGGGCGCGCCGGACGACCCGGACGACCCGGACGTCAAAGAATCGCTGGACGGTATCCTTGACGGTGACGGCCCGGTCGTGGGCATCGAGGACGATGAGCCGGTGGGCGAGGCGGCGCGATGAGTCGCGCCGACCAATGCGGGGGAGACAGGGCATGATCGCGGAGGTGGCGGACCGGCGGGACGAGATCGCGGAACTCTGCCGGCGCTATGGCGTTCGGCGGCTGGAACTGTTCGGCTCGGCCACAAACGGCGACTTCGATTCGCATCGCAGCGACATCGACTTCCTGGTCGACTACCCCGAGGATCATGACTTCGGCCTCTGGATGGTCGGCTTCTTCGATCTCAAGGACGACCTGCGGGACCTGTTCGGCCGACCGGTCGACCTCGTCATGACCGACGCATCCAACGATGCGGCGTTCTGGGCGTCGGTCGACGCGTCCCGGGAGACGATCTACGATGGAGGCACGATCACGGCGATGGCTGGCTGACATGGCCGCCGGGATGACCCCTCCCCCGACCCCTCCCCGCTGCGGCGGAGAGGGGAGCCCGTTGCCGCCAGCGTCGCGACAGGTGGAAAAGGCGACCCACGAGACCGAGTCGGCGTCTACGTCCGCCGCCAACGAAGCCCCTCTCCGTCGCAACGGGGAGGGGTTGGGGAGGGGTCGAAGCATCTACGCCGCCGCCCGCGACCTACGTCGCCACCAGACGCCCGCCGAAGCGCGACTCTGGTTGGCCCTTCGTCGAGATGCGCTCGGCGTCCCCTTTCGTCGGCAACACCCCATCGGTCCGTTCGTCGTCGATTTCTGCTGTCTGCCGCGGAAGCTGATCGTGGAGGTCGACGGCAGTGTCCATGACCGCGAAGATGTCCGGGAACAGGACGAATGGCGCGAAGCATGGCTGACCAGTCACGGCTTCCGCGTCGTCCGCTTCACCAACGACGACATCCCCGACCGCCTCGAAGCAGTCATCGACAGCCTTCGCACCATCCTCGCTGAACAACACGCCATACTTGCCGCTGACTGGACGCAAACTGCCACCGAAAACAACCACTCGCGCCCAAGCGCTAGCCCCTCTCCACCGCAGTGGGGAGGGGTTGGGGAGGGGTAACTCTCAATGCCGACTGACACCAGCGAACGCGGCCTCGAATCCGTCATCGTCGGCTGGCTGACCGGGCAGCGCGGCGACGAGACCGGCGCCATCGCCGAACTTGCCGCCGCCTACGACGCCGACTACGGCCTGGGCCAGAGCGACGACTTCGACGCCGACCACGCCATCGACACCCGCCAGCTGTTCGACTTCCTCGCCGAGACCCAGCCGGACGAGGTCGCGAAGGTCAACGCCGGGGCGCCCGGCCCCAGCCGGACGAAGTTCCTCGACCGGCTCCAGGGCGAGATCACCCGGCGCGGCGTGGTCGACGTCCTCCTGCGCGGCGTCCAGCACCAGTCCGGCCGCTTCAGCCTGATGTACGGCACCCCGACCCCCGGCAACATCGACGCTGCCGAGCGCTTCGCGGCCAACCGCTTCACCGTCACCCGGCAGCTCCACTACAGCCGCACCGCCGCCGGCCGCTCACTGGACCTCGCCCTCTTCATCAACGGCCTGCCCGTCGTCACCTTCGAGCTCAAGAACCGGCTCACCAACCAGACCGTCCAGCACGCCATCCGCCAGTACCAGACCGACCGCGACCCGCGCGAGCTGATCTTCATGCCGGGCCGCTGTGCCGTCCACTTCGCCGTCGACGACCAGCAGGTCTGGTTCTGCGCCGAGCTGGCCGGCAAGGCGTCCGTCTTCCTGCCGTTCAACCGGGGCGCCGACGACGGCGCCGGCAACCCACCCAACCCCGGCGGGATCATGACCGACTACCTCTGGCGGCAGGTCCTGACCCGGCGCGGCCTGACGAACATCCTCGAGAACTACGCCCGGGCGGAGCCGCGGAAGGCGACCGGTGGCTCCGCCGGCAGGGGCCAGATGCGCGTCACCTGGCCGCGCTACCACCAGCTCGACGTCGTCCGCCGCCTGCTCGCCGACGCCAGCGAGCGCGGCACCGGCCACCGCTACCTGATCCAGCATTCGGCCGGCTCCGGCAAGAGCAACAGCATCGCCTGGCTGGCCCACCAGCTGATCAGCGTCCGTCCGCCCGGCGCCTTGCCGGACACGCCGACGGTGTTCGACTCCGTCATCATCGTCACCGACCGCCGGGTCCTGGACGACCAGATCGAGGCGACCGTCAAACAGGCTGGCCACGTCCGCGGCATCGTCGGCGCGGCGGATTCGTCCCGCGACCTCCGCGACCACCTCCGCTCCGGCCGCCGGATCATCACGACGACCCTGCAGAAGTTCCCGATGGTCGTCGACACGATCGAGACCGACCTCAGCGACCGCCGGTTCGCGATCATCATCGACGAGGCCCACTCCAGCCAGGGCGGCCGGGCGGCGGCCCAGATGAACCAGGCCCTCGCTACCGGCTCCGGCGATCCGCAGGAAAAAGCCCCTCTCCAGCCGCATCCGCAGATGCGAGATGGGGAGGGGTTGGGGTGGGGCGACGACGAGGACCGGATCAACGAGCTGATCGCCGGGCGCCGCCTGCTCGGCAACGCCTCGTACTTCGCCTTCACCGCCACCCCGAAGAACCGGACGCTGGAGCTCTTCGGCCGGCCGGTACCGGAGGCCGACGGCAGCGTCGCCCACCGCCCGTTCCACTCCTACACGATGAAGCAGGCCATCCAGGAGGGCTTCATCATGGACGTCCTCGCCAGCTACACGCCGATCAGCTCCTGGTACCGGCTGGCCAAGGCCGTCGAGGACGACCCCGAGTACGACAGCGCCCGCGCCCAGGCCCGGCTGCGCCAGTACGTCGAGAGCCACCAGCACGCCATCCGGCAGAAGGCCCGGATCATGGTCGATCATTTCCACGACCAGGTCGTCGGCCGGCGGAAGATCGGCGGCCGGGCCCGGGCGATGGTCGCGACCAACGGGATCGACCGCGCGATCGACTACTACCGCGCCATCAGCGCCTGCCTGACGGAGCGCCGCAGCCCGTACCGGGCGATCCTTGCCTTCTCCGGCGAGCGCGAGGTCGACGGCCAGCAGGTCACCGAGGCCTGGTTCAACGGCTTCCCCAGCTCCCAGATCCCGACCAAGCTGGCCGAGGACCCCTACCGGTTCCTGATCGTGGCCGACAAGTTCCTCACCGGTTACGACGAGCCGCTGCTCCACACGATGTACGTCGACAAGACGCTCTCCGGGATCAAGGCCGTCCAGGCCCTCTCCCGGCTCAACCGCTCGGCGCCGGGCAAGACCGACACCTTCGTGCTGGACTTCGCCAATGACCCCGGCGTGATCGAGCAGTCCTTCGCGCCGTACTACCGGACGACCGTCCTCAGCGACGCGACCGATCCGAACAAACTTCACGACCTCGTCGCCGAGCTGGACGGTGCCGCCGTCTACACCGGTGAGCAGGTCGACGAGCTGGTCGCGCTGTTCCTCGCGAGCGCCGACCGGCCGCTGCTGGACCCGATCCTCGACGCCTGCACGGCCGTCTACCGGGAGCTGGACGAGGACGGCCAGGTCGCTTTCAAGGGCCGAGCCAAGGCGTTCGTCCGGACCTACAACTTCCTTGGCTCCGTCCTGAACTACGGCTTCCCGGACTGGGAGCGGCGCTCGATCTTCCTGACGCTGCTGATCCCGAAGCTGCCCGCGCCGCCGGACGTCAACCTGATCGACGGCATCCTCGACTCGATCGACATGGAGAGCTACCGGATCGAGAAGCGGGCGACGATCGGCATCCTGCTCGGCGACGAGGAGGGCGCGATCGAGCCGATCCCGGTCGGCGAAGCCGGCGCGCCACCGGAGGCACTCAGGGAACGGCTGAGCGCGATCCTGGACGAGTTCAACGAGAACTACGGCAACATCGAGTGGAGCGACCCGGACCGGATCCGGGCGATCCTCGTCGACGAGATCCCCGGCCGGCTGCTGCTGGACGAGAAGGTCCGCAACGCCATCAACCAGGGCGACCCGCAGAACCTCGCCGTCGAGCTCGCCCCGGCGCTCCAGCGGATCATCCTCGGCGACTACCGCGACCAGGGCGAGCTGTTTCGCGAGTACATGAACAACCCGGACTTCAAGCGCCTCCTCACCGACCGGATGCGCGACTACGCCCTGGCCGAACCCCGCCAGCCCGGCCTGACTGGCTCGATCTGATCCGCACACCGCACCAAAAGCCCCTCTCCACCCGGGTGCCCTCTGGGCGTGGGAGGGGTTGGGGAGGGGTCGGAGCAGTAAGTGCGCGATGTGCTTCCGAGCCGTCACTGAGTGGGCCGTTCGATTGACGGTCGCCGGGGCGCGTGCTAGCGTCCCCCGAACGAATCGCTCCCCCGATCACGGCGAACGGCGCACCGGCTGGAAAGACCTCGCGTGTCCCGACCGAACGGCTCACCGGCGAGCCCAGCTTCACGGACTGCTTCTGGCGCTGCCGCTGCCTACCTCGCCATCGACCTCGGCGCGGAGAGCGGCCGCGCGATCACCGGGCGGTTCGACGGCGAGCGGCTCGCCCTGTCGGAGGTCCATCGGTTCGGAAACACGCCCGTTCAGCTCACGGACGGTCTCTATTGGGATGTCCTCGCGCTCTACCGCGAGACGCTCGCGTCGCTTCGGGCCGGCCTCGCCGCCGGGCCGCTCGACTCCGTCGCGATCGACGGCTGGGCGGTCGACTACGGGCTCCTCGACCGCCATGGAACGCTGCTTGGCAACCCGCTCCACTACCGCAACCCGCGCTTCGAGCCGATGGTCGACGAACTGATTCGCCGGGTCGGTGCCGATGAGCTCTACCGGCGGACCGGCATCCAGTCGCTCTCGATCAATACCACCTGCCAGCTTCTCGCCCAGGCCGGCAGTCCGGCGCTCGCCGTGGCCGACCGGCTGCTGCTGATCCCCGACCTGCTCCGGTTCTGGCTGACCGGGGTGGCGACCGCCGACGTGACCAACGCGAGCACGACCCAGTTGCTTTCCGCGCACGAAATCGAGTGGGACGGGTCCGTCGTCACAGCCGTCGGGATCGACCCCGCGATCCTTCCGCCTCTCGTCCCGCCCGGCAGGAGGTCCGGCTCGATCTCCGGTCCGGCTGCCGCGGAATGCGGATCCTCGATCCCCGTCGTCGCGGTCGCCAGCCATGACACCGCGTCGGCCGTCGCCGCCATCCCGGCGACCACCGACACGTTTGGCTATGTCTCCAGCGGGACCTGGTCGCTGGTCGGGATCGAGCGCCGTGAGCCGACCCTCAACGATGCGGCCCAAGCGGCGAACCTGACCAACGAGCGCGGCGTCGACGGCACCTTCCGTCTGCTTAAGAATGTGATGGGGCTCTGGCTGCTGCAGGAGTGCCGCCGCGCCTGGCGGCGCGACGGTCAGGACCTCTCCTACGATACGCTGCGCGAGCTGGCCCGCGCCGCGCCGCCGTTCGGCCCGCTGATCGACCCCGACGACCCCCGCCTGCTGCCGCCCGGAGACATGCCGGCCCGGATCCGGCAGCTCTGTTGGGAGACCGGGCAGATCCCGCCCGCGACACCCGGCGAGATGACCCGCTGCGTCCTCGAGAGCCTGGCCTGCGCCTACCGGGCCGCCTTCGACGTGATCCGGGCTGCGTCTGGCCAGCCCGTCACCGAGATCCACGTCGTCGGGGGCGGCTCCCGGAACGACCTGCTCTGCCAATTCACCGCCGACGCGACCGGGCTGCCGGTGCTGGCCGGACCGGGCGAAGCGACCGCGATCGGCAACCTGCTCGTCCAGGCGATGGCCTCCGGCCGGATCGGGTCGCTCCGACAAATCCGGGAAGTGGTCGTTCGCTCCAGCCACGTCACGACGCGTATGCCGTCGCCTGACGACACAACCCGCGGTCGGTGGTCGGAACACCACGACCGATACGCCCGGATCGCGGGGGTACTTCGCGCGGCCGACTGTCCCACCGCCACTGCGACCACGGAGACCTCTCAATGACCAGACCCGCAACGGCGCCAACGGTCGACTACGACGCCCTCGCCGAGCGACTCACTTCCGGTGGCGTCGATCTCCCGGCCGTCGAACGCCAACTGCGGGCGCAGCGGATCGAGACGCCGTCCTGGGGCTACGGCAACTCCGGCACCCGCTTCCGCGTCTTCCCGCAGCCGGGCGCACCCCGGACCCCCTTCGAGAAATTCGCCGGCGCCGCCGAGGTCCACCGGCTGACCGGCATCTGCTCATCAGTCGCGATCCACATCCCGTGGGACCGGGTCGATGACTTCGGCGAGCTGCGCGACTACGCCGCCTCGGTCGGGCTAACGATCGGCGCGGTCAACCCGAACCTCTTCCAGGACGAGGCCTACCGGCTCGGCAGCCTCTGCCACCCGGACGCGGCCGTCCGCCGGCGGGCGATGGACCACCTGCTGGAGTGCAACGCCATCGCCCGGGAGGTCGGCTCGCAGGTGCTCTCGCTCTGGCTGGCGGACGGGACCAACTACGCCGGACAGGACAGCTTCATCGAACGCCGCCACCGGCTGATCGACGCCCTGCGCGAACCGGTCGCTGACCTAAGGGACGGGCAGCGGCTGCTGATCGAATACAAGTTCTTCGAGCCGGCCTTCTACCATACCGATCTGGCCGACTGGGGCATGGCCCTCACGCTCTGCCAGCGACTCGGCCCCAAGGCGGAGGTCCTGGTCGACCTCGGTCACCACGCCCAGGGCGTCAACGTCGAGCACCTCGTCGCGCTGCTGCTCGACGAGGGCCGCCTCGGCGGGTTCCACTTCAACAACCGCAAGTACGCCGACGACGACCTGATCGTCGGCAGCGTCAACCCCCTCGAACTCTTCCTGATCTACGTCGAGCTGACCAGCGCGGACCCAGCCGCGACTGGGCGCGTTGCCTATATGATCGATCAGAGCTTCAACATCGAGCCGAAGATCGAGGGGATGCTGCTCAGCGTCATGAACCTGCAGGAAGCGCTCGCGAGGGCCCTGCTTGTCGATCGGGCCGCGCTTGCCGCGGCCCGATCGGCCGGAGACGTCCTCGGCGCCCACCGCGCGCTGCTCGACGCCTACCAGACCGACGTCCGGCCGCTGACAGCGAAGGTCCGCCGCGACCTCGGCGGTGCCAGCGACCCGATCGCCGTCTTCCGGGCCAGCGGCTACGCGGCCCGGGCCGAGATCGACCGCGCCGGCGGCAACGCGATGAGCTGGACGTAGCGCAGCCAAGCGATTCTCAAATGACGGCGACCCTGATGCCGCAAAAGGCTCCCCTCTCCGGGCACCCGCGAAGCCGAAGCCGCGTCAGAGGGTGAGCCGGGGAGGGATCGGAGGGTCTGCTCGTCATTCGAGCGCTTCCGTTGCAACTGGTGCTAACCGCGACCTGCCGCCCTAAGCAATCGACTGGAGGACCAGAAGATGGCCGAGACCACGCACGAACCACTGGCCCACCCCGTCATCGACCGCTGGGACCCGGACCACACCTCTGCCCTCGACGCCCTCGGCCGGCTGGCCAACCGGTCCAACCTGCTTGGATCGGATCGCTCGGTCGCCAACTTCGGCGGCGGCAACACCTCTACGAAGGTGGCGGAGACCGATCACCTCGGCCGACCGACCCTGACACTCTACGTCAAGGGCTCCGGCAGCGACCTCGCCACGATTAATCCGTCCGCGTTCGCCGGTTTTCGGCAGGAGGAGCTCGTTCCGCTGATGCAGCGAGACGAGATGGACGATGCGTCCATGGTCGCTTACCTGGCCCGCTGCAAGATCGACCCGGCGATGCCGCGCGGCTCGATCGAGACTCTGCTCCACAGCTTCATCCCGGCCCTCTGCGTCGATCACACCCACCCGGACGCGATCAACATGATCTGCTGCGCGAAGGACGGCGAGCGGCTGGCGCGGGAGTGCTTCGGCGACGCCGCGATCTGGGTGCCGTACATCCGGCCCGGCTTCACCCTGGCCAAGCAGGTCGGCGAGGCCGTCCGCGTCAACCCGGCCGCGAGGCTGGTCCTGCTCGGCCGGCACGGGCTGGTCACCTGGGGAGAGACCGACCGTGAGGCATACCAGCGCACCCTTGCCGCGATCAACACCGCCGCCGCGTTCGTCAACGCCCGGACCACTGGGACACCTGCTTTCGGGGGGACCCTTCGCGAGCCGCTATCCACACCAGACCGGCTGGCGCTCCTCGTCGAGATCCTGCCGGCGCTCCGCGGCCACCTCAGCCGTCCGATCGAAGGCGGAGATGCCCGGCACGGCGACGGCCGCCGCGTCGTCCTGCCGAAGATCCTCAGCACCGATATGTCCCCAGCGACGCTCGCCTTCGCCGCCGGCCGGACCTCGGCAGAGCTGTCGCAGATCGGCGCCGCGTGTCCGGATCACTTGATCCACACGAAAGCAAAGCCCCTCTGGGTGCCGTTCAACCCGGAGCGCGACGACATCGCAACGCTGCTGGTCCGAATCGGCGAGAGTGTCAGCCGGTATCGGGAAGCCTACGCCGCCTGGCACCAACGCCACGATGAGCCGGACGGACCGGAGGCCACCTCGATGAGCGACCCCAACCCGCGGGTGATCGTCATCGAGGGCCTCGGGCTGATCGCGGCCGGCGCCAACCGCAAGGCCGCCGATCTCGCCCGCGATCTGTATCACCGCGCCATCGCCGTCATGGGCGGGGCCGAGGCACTGGGCGGCTTCGCGTCGCTGACGGACGCCGAGAGCCACGCCGTCGAGTACTGGCCGCTGGAGCGCTACAAGCTGTCGCTCGCTCCCCCGGCGCCGGAGCTCGCTGGCCGGGTCGCCCTGATTACGGGCGGGGCCGGCGGGATCGGCCGCGCGGTCGGGCGGCGACTCGCGGTGGCCGGTGCCTGCGTCATCGCGATGGACCTCGACGGTCCGGGCGCCGAGGACGCCGTTCGTGCCTATGGCCGGAGCGGGCTCGGCGTCGTCGCCAACGTGACCGATGAGGTCGCGGTCGCCAGCGCCTTCCGGGCGGCGGTGCTGGAGTTCGGCGGAATCGACGTCGTCGTCTCGAACGCCGGCCTGGCCTCGTCGGCCCCGATCGAAACGACGTCCGTGGCGGAGTGGGATCGTAACCACGACGTGCTGGCGAAGGGCTACTTCCTTGTGAGTCGGGAGGCCTTTCGCGTCCTGAAGCCGCAGGGTATCGGCGGCGGGATCGTCTTCATCGTCTCGAAGAACGCCATCTACGCCGGGAAGAATGCCGCGGCCTACAGCGCCGCCAAGGCCGCCGAGCTCCACCTCGCCCGCTGCCTGGCCGAAGAGGGCGGCGCGGCAGGAATCCGGGTCAACATCGTCAACCCCGACGCCGTGCTCCAGGGCAGCCGGATCTGGGCGTCGAGCTGGCGGGAGGAACGGGCGGCCGCCTACGGGATCGCCCCCGAGGCCCTCGACGACCACTACCGCGCCCGGACGACGCTCGGGGTCAACATTATGCCCGATGACATCGCCGAGGCCGTCGCCTTCTTCGTCAGCGACCGTTCCGCCAAGACGACCGGCAACATGCTCAACGTCGACGGCGGCGTCCCGGCCGCCTTCCCGCGTTAGAACGGTTAACACCAACCGTGCAGAGCGGCACAGGGCCCGTCAGTCGGGACATGGCTTTCGCTTCGCTGGCCTTGCTCGCTTCGCTGCCGCGCCGTCAGGCGGCGGCGTCGTCGGCACATGGCTCTCGCTTCGCTGGTCTGGTCCGCGCAGCGGGCGCCACACCGCGCAGCGGTCCTGGTGTTTGCGAACGAGAGATTTCGAAGTAATTCGTACGTGGCGACGACCGTCATCGCCCTGCGGGGCAACGGCCGCTGCGGGGCGATGGCCGCTGCGGGGCGACGACCGCTGCGGCGGCCGGGAGGGGCAAGCCCACTCCCCTACGAATCGTGGCCGCTTCCCGCGCTACCCCAGCTGGATCAGGATCACGCCGACCAGGAGCAGCGTGACGCCAGCGACCCGCCGGCGGGTCGCTGGGCGACGGGGCAGCCGGACCCAGCCGAAGTGGTCGAGCGCCAGCGAGACGATGTTCTGGCCGGAGACGATCAGCGCGGTCGAGATCGCCGCCCCGAACTCCGGAACGAGGATCACGGTCGATGCGACGTAGACCGCCCCGCACACCCCACCGAGAAACGCCCAGCGCGGAACATTCGGCAGGGCCCTGCGGCTCGGTCGCTGCGAGACGATGAGAACGACGAGCAGGAGCAGGATCAACGTCCCGCCGCCGAACGAGATCGCCGAAGCGGTGAACGGCGCGTCGAGCCCGTGGCGGAGTTGAGCGTTGATCGCCGACTGGGTTGGAAGGACCGCCCCGATGAGCAGCCCGCCCGCGATAGCCAGGAGCCTCGGCCCGATCGCCTCACGCTCGAAGGCAGCGAGACCGTCGTCGGGTGACGTCGTCGCGGCAGTCGGCAGCGCCCGGCGGCTGCCCCGCCACGAGATCAGGACCGCCCCAGCGACGACGATGAGCGCCCCGACCGTCCGCTCCAGCGTGACCGGACGGTGCGGCACGCCGAGGAGGCTATCGGCGTCGAGGACGAGCGACATCAGCATCTGTCCGGTGATGCTGAGCGCAACCGTCGTCGCGGCGCCGAGGCGGGGGATGAGCAGGATCGTCCCGGCGACTCCAACCACGCCGAAGGGGCCGCCGAGGTATCCCCACCACGGAACCGCTCGAAGGTCTTCGCCGGTTGGCACACCCTCCCCGGTCACGACGATCATCACCAGCAGGACACCGGCACCGACGAGGAAGGAGATCAGCGTCGCCCCGATCGGCGCCCGCAGGACCGTCCGGAGCGTGTTGTTGATCCCGCTCTGGAGCGCGACGAGACCGCCCGCCGTCAACGCCAGCAGCACGAGGGCGGCACTCATCGGGCGCCCTCTGGAATCAGCCCACAGGTCGACAGAATCGAACACAGGCATTTCATCCGCCCTGCGCGATGCAGGCGTCGACACACCACGGTCACATCCAGAACACCTTTCCTGGCGAGAATCAAGTAGTCCGACCGGAGGACCGCCAGGCGAGGCAGTCGACCCGTTCACTCCGGCTTTGCATTTCGACCGGCGGGCGACTGGTAGGATACGTCGGATCGGCGAGGCCGGGGCGACTGCTCCGCGCCTGATCTGTTGGTGCCGGGACAGGCTTCCGGCGGACATCGCGGGACAGCGATGGGGGATGCGGTGAGGATGAAGAGCATCGTCCGTCCATATCGGCGATCAGGGCTGGAACACGTCGATCCCTCAGTGATCGTCGTTGGGACCCCACCCGACCAACGGACCGACCGAAGCAAGCCTCCCACAACCGACTATCGTGCCGGGAACTCGGCCACCCCGCTGACCACAGTTCAGAAAGACAGGAAGTTCAGGCCGCGAAAGCCAGTCAGGGCGACCACCGCCGCCGGGACGGCGGAGAGCGACCCGACACCGGTCGCCGACAAGGTCGTCAACGGTCTGATCTCGCTGGCCTCGTTCATCGCCTGGTTGATCCCAATGCCGTTCTGGACGGGCCTGACCCTGTTCGGCGGAATGCTCGGGATGTGCGGCCCGACCCGCCGGACGGTCCTGGCCAACATCGATCACGCCTCGCTCGGCGACCCGCCTGGCCGGTGGCGGTCCTGGTGGATCGGTTGCCAGCAGATCGCGACCCATCTCCGGACCGTCGTCATGCTGCTCCGGTCCGGCACGACGCGGTCCCGCCGCCGCGGGCGGCTCGACTTCAACGAGCGGCAACACCTGCTCCCGTATCTGAACAAGCGCGGAATCGTCGTGGTCGGGCCCCACGCCGGGCCGTACCCACTGCTCGGTTTCCTGGCGTTGCCGTGGCTGCGCGGCGAGGGCTTCACCGGCGAGGTCGTCATCGTCGCCCGGCTGTTCCGGCCGTTCCGCTCCGGCGCCGTGATGGACTGGTTCATCGCGACGTTCGCCCGGGCCGGCACGACGATCCTGCCGATCGATACGCCGCCACGGACGCTCGCCCTGCGCCTGCGCCGGACTCTCGCCAACAACGGCGCCGTCGTCCTCTTGGTCGACGAGCCGACTGCCTTCGCCGCGCTCCGGGTCCCACTGTTCGACGACGAGATCGAGATGCCCGAGGGACCGGCCCGCCTCGCCCACGCGACCGGCAGCATCATCATCCCTGGCATCGCCCGCTATGAGCGTCGCCGGACGATGAGCGTCACCTTCGGGCCACCGATCGAGCCGGTGGCGTCGCCGAGCGAGACGCTCGGTGCTGTCGCCAGGTCGCTGGAACCGTTGATCCGGGCGAACCTCCCGCAGTGGACGATGCTGACCCCGATCTGGAAGAAGCCCGTTCCCCTCGACCCGGATCAGCGGCGGGGACGGGCCGACCTCCACCTGCACACGCCCGGCTCCGACGGGCTGGTGACGGTCGATGAATGGCGGCAGGCGGCGGCCCGTCGCGGGGTCGATGTCATTGCCATCACGGACCATGACAGCCTCGCGACGATCCATGAATGGCAACGGGCGGGCGGGGATCGTCCCTCCGACGAATCCGTCGCCGCCGTCTCTGTGATCGCGGGTGTCGAGTTGACCGCTCGCGGTCGCGCCGTCCACGTTGGCATCCTCTTCGGCGGCGTGATTCCGGACGAGATCCCGCCGGCCGGGAGCAGGCTGCCCGATATCGTCCGCTGGGCCAGAGGGATCCCCGACGCCCTGGTGATCCTGGTCCACCCGCTGCCGGTGATCTGGCGCTGGCAGATCCTGGGGCTCAGCCGGCAGGGACTGTTACCCGACGCGATCGAGACACGGTACCCCTTCGTCAATGGCAAGACGCAGTCGCTCGAACGGACCGCCCGCCGCCTCGGGATCGCCACCCTCGGCTCCAGCGACGCCCACCTGCATCCAGAGCACCTCGGAATCAACCTGACGGCGTTCGACGGCCGGACCGCCGCCGACCTGTTCCGGGCCATCGGACGACACGAGACGACCGCCCTCCCGCTGCGCCGTGCCTGTCCGTTACCGAGCGCCGTTGCCCGGTATCAGGCGCTATCCTCATGGATGCTTCCGCTCTGCTGGTTTCCGGGCGTGCTCGGACTCAACCGCTCGCTCCTGCTCCGGTCCCGGCTCGCGACCGGCCTCGGTCCGTTCCCGGTCGTTCCAGACGAACCGTCGCGTTCGGGGACCTCAATCGGCAGCGTCGCGGGACCCAGGGCGGCCCACCCTTCGGCCGACCTGGCTCTGCGATAGTCGATCCATCGATCTGCCCACCGCCCCGCTGGCAACCGACGTGCGAGCCAACCGGCACCAGAGACCATTCCGCCGGCCCAGCCGAACCGGGGGTGCATCGGGCTGGATCGCCGTTGCTGGACGGCAGCACCTCCGTAGGCCTGAGGCAAACAGCCAACGCCTGAACACTCCATGATGAACCAGTCAGAGAAGAGAGAGGACGAACGCATGCCGAAGGCACGCCCCGGCCGGGCAGCGAACAAGAAGCAGGAGCGCGAGCGGCGGTCACAGGCGCACCGTGATGAGTTCGCCACTGAGCATGCCGCTACGGCTGAGAAACCGGCACAGAGTGCCGTCGCGTCGGGCCGCGCGGGCGTCGTCAGCGGGTCTGACCCTGCGGCAGTCGCGCCGGCGGCGCCAGCGCGTCAGCCTAGCGACCCCACCGCCGGCCCACCAGCGGACGCCGCGGCGGGCACAGTCCCGGCTGGCCGGGAGCCGGACGCCAAGCCGGGTCCGGATCGTTCGGTATCATCGCCTTCATCAGCCGAGGAAAGAAAGATCCTCGCAGGATCATCCCGTGTCACCAAAGCGCAGACGCCTGGAGAACCTCGCTTCGCTCCGGTGCCGCTGGTCCCGGAGAGCGGTCCACCCACAGGAGCTATCGGCATGGATCCGGATCAGCCCGCACCCCGCGGTCGGATGACCGATCGCTACACCGTCTGGGCCGGCTCGATCTCCCGGGCCGGCAGCGACTCGGCCGTTGGCACTCCGGCGGCCAACGTCGCCGACGCCCCGGCTGAGTCGATACCGTCCGGCCAAGGGACACCGCCAGGTTCCGCTTCATCAGGGACTGGCGAAGACGCGGTCGATCGGCCTCCAATCGCTTCCAGCGAGCGGGTGATGTCACGGACCGCCGGTTCCGATCTCGCCATGAGCCGCCTCCAGACCGCTACCGGCGGTTCCGCTTCAGCGGCTCAGGCACACAAGACGGCATCGGACGCAGCGGCGCGCGACGCGGCCGGGATCGGAGCGGCCGAGGCCGCGCTGGACGAGGCGGTGGATCGTTTCCTCGTGTCCGCCCAGGTGGTCGATGCATCCCTCGGCGGCACGAATCTGTCAGACGATACCGGCGCCGGTGTCACATCGGAGACGGACGTGACGAGCGATGTCGCCGGCAGCGTCAGGAACTCTTCAGCCGGCCTCGCTGGCCTCATGGACGACCTTTCGGGTCACGCGATGACAGGGCCGGACCAGGCGACACAGGCGAACGACAAGCGCCAGGATCAGATCTCCAACCGTTCCGCTGCGGCGGCGGAGCAGAGCGAGGCGATTTCCCAGGGGGCAAGAGAACGGACGACTGAAGCCGCTGAACGGGTTGAGACCGCCGAGGACAAAGCCGGAATCGAGCCGCGTGATGCCGGATCGGACAAGGCAAGGGCAATTCGAGAAGGAGATGAATCGCCACGGGATGAGATCGGTGGCGGCGGGGTCGACAACCCCGAAGAAGCCCGACCGGCAGGCCCGGATGCCGCCGATATGGTCGATGACGGGCCGGATCGAGCCGGGGAGCGACTCGAGCACACCGTCGATCATGTCGAAGTGACCGCCAAGGCGGCCGCCGGCGAGACGTCCGGCGCGATCGCCGGGGCTGCCAGCGAGCTTCGCCATCACTTGACCAGTCCCGCGCAGGATCTCCTCTCGATCGGCCGGGATTCGAGTCGCGACACTGGGCCGGTCGCCGGGGAGTCGACGGACGATCTTCGCTTGCCGGTCTCGGAGAGAGCTGGCATCGTCGCCGACATCAGTCCGGCGCACGCCGGAGCCGTCGCCGACGACGTTGGCCAAACGTCCCGGAGCGTGACAGGCGCCGCATCGGAAGCCAGCGCCGGGACGGCCGGATCCGTTCGGGACGGATCGGGAGGGGGTCTCCAGCCCAGCATCCCGCTCCGTCCACGGCCCTACAGCCGGCTCATCGTATCGGCGGTCGCGCTCGGAACGGTCAGCGGCCTCAACCGATGGGTCGTCCGCCGGCTGACCGGCGCCGATGTCACCCTCCTCGGTCCCGCCACCGTCCACCCGGCGATCCTCGGGACTGGCCTGGCAACCCTGATCGCGAGCCTGTATCTCGTCGACGACCAGAGCTCGCTGGCAAATCAGGCCGAGTCGACGATCCGTTCCGGGCGCTGACCTGTTAGTCCGCCGGAGCCCCGGATTCCGATGAGTGGCTCCCCGTCCGGTCCCGCTCGGCTGCCTGAGCAACCGCATGGACGATCCGTCCGAAACCGGGATAGGTGTGAATCGTCTCGGCGATGGCGGCGACCGGCAGGTCATGACGCATCGCCAGGACGATCTCAGCCAGCATCTCGCCGCCACGAGCCGACAGGATGTGACCGCCGAGGATCCGTCCGGTCTCACGGTCGACCACGAGTTTGACGGATCCAGCCCGCTGATCGGTCTCGATTGCGCGGGGCTCGTCGCTGACCGGTGACTCCGCGACCACGACATCGTGCCCGGCCTCCCGGGCCTGGCGTTCCGTCATCCCGACACGGGCAAGTTCCGGCTCCGTGAAGGTGGTCCAGGGAACGACGTCATCGTCGATCTTCTTCAGGCTGCCGTCCCCCCGGATTCCGGCGAGGATGTTGGCGGCCAGCTGTTCGGCCTGACAGTCGGCGAGGTGCGTGAACTTCAGGGCCGAGGCACAGTCGCCCAGTGCCCAGATGTGAGGCGCCGATGTCCGCAGGTACTCGTCCACCTCGACGCCGGACTTCTCGTCGAAGGTCACGCCGGCCGCGTCGAGCCCGAGATCGACGACCGGCTTCCGCCCCGCGGCTAGCAGGATCATGTCGGCGATCGCCACCTCCCGCTCGGTCTCCGGCTCCGACCTGGTCGCCCCGAACAGGACGTGCTCCGAGCCACGCCGCTCGATCCGCGTGACCTTGATGCCGGTCCGGATCGTGGCTCCGTCTGCCACGAGAACCGCGGCGAGTTGATCCGCCAGCGCCGGCTCCTCCTTCGGCATGATCCGGTCGGCTGAACCGACCACCGTGACCTGGACGCCGAGCCGGGCGAACATCTGGGCGAACTCGGTCGCGATCGTGCCACCACCGATGATCGCCAGTCGCCGGGGTAGCGCTCCAATGTCGACTATCTCGACGTTGGTCTTGACGTCGGCCTCAGCGAGCCCGGTGATATCGGGCCGGACCTCCTGCGAGCCGGTCGCGATCACGAACCGGTCGGCGGTGATCCGCTCGCCACCATCGCCGAGCTCGACCGTATGGGGGTCGACGAACCGGGCCGCCGCCTTGAAGAGCGCGATTCCCTCGGCCCGGACATTGGCATCGCCGTCGCCGCCCCGGATCGTATCGATCACCCACCGGACGCGGGAGCGGATCGCCGTCCAGTCCGGCGCGGCCAGCGGGATGACGAGCCCGAGCCGATCGGCCGTTCTTGCCCGGCGCAGGACGTGCGCGGTCTCGAGCATCGTCTTGGTCGGGTCGCAACCGGCGTTCAGGCAGGTTCCGCCGACCCGCCAGCGCTCGACCTGCCCGACGGAGAGCCCAGCCGCGTTGAGCGTCGAGGCCACTCCGGTGCCGGCACTGCCCGCGCCGATGACGACGACGTCGAACCGCTTCACCATGTCGTCGCTGTCTCCTAGGTTCAAACGGTCGTCAGCTCGCCGGATCAGTCCCGGGCCGCGGTCGCGCCCGTCACCCACTGTCCGGACGATTCGTCCTTATGGTACCCATGCTCAACGGCCGCCCATGCGACCCGGTGCGCCCGCGACTCCTCGTGGTGATACTCATCCCAGGCGCTGTTGTAGGCGGCTCGATAGATATCCTGTGCGTGGGCGGGCAAGTGATCCCGGACAGAGTCCGGAAGGTCTTCGCGCTTCTGGTACGGCATCTCGGGGTCCTCTGGATCAGAACGATCGGGCAGAAATGGGACACCCTTCCACCAGGCACCGGTTCGGTCGAAACCGTCGGACGCACGGGTCATACCCTCCCGGGCCGTCATTTGTGGCCCGCCCCTGGGATTCGACGCGACACGCTGCCCATTGGATGGAACCGCGCTTGCGTCGGGTTACTCATCGACGTTGACGTTTTCACCCCGAAAGGACACTCCGCCATGGCCGTCTTCACCCCGACCGGTATCAGTCACATGCGCGTCACCGTCTCCGACCTCGAGCGGTCCCGCCGCTTCTACACCGAGGTCCTTGGCTTCGATGTCATGGCCGACGCGCCGCCGCCCGCCAGCGACCCGGACCACGACATCATGGAGTTCAACCTCCAGGGCGGGATCATCCTGAAGAAGGGCGACCTGATCTTCGGGCTCCGGCCGATGCCTGACGGCGGGACCGACCGCTTCGACGAGAACCGGGTCGGCCTCGATCACGTCTCGTTCCAGGTCGGCAGCGTCGACGAACTCTACCGGGCTAGTGCCTACTTCGACGCCCACGCTATCCCGCACGGTGAGGTCAAGGACCTCGGCGGCGCCGGCATGATGGTCCTGGAGTTCCGCGACCCGGACAACATCCAGCTGGAGTTGACAGCAATGAAGTGACCGTCGATCCGGCCCGACCATTCAGCGAACGGAGCGCTTCGCCCCTTGCCGTGGCGCGGCGCCGAGTGGGTCCCGTGCTGGCATCCCCGGCCGGCGGGGGAACTGGTGAGGCGTCTCAGTCGTCTTGCGTACGACGACCAGCCGGGTCTCACTGGTGGCGATGACGTCGGATGCCTCGACGGTCAGACCGACGATCTTCGCGGCCCGCCGCCCGGTCGCCAGTTCTTCCTCCAGCTCCATCCCCTTCGGGAACAGCCCGGCGCCGCCCATTCGAAGCAGGGGAGCGGCCATCTCGAACAGTGCCGCCAGGGACGACACGCCCCTCGCGGTGACGAGGTCGAAGGCGCCGCGGTAGGCCGGCATCGTCCCGACCTCCTCCGCCCGGGCGTGAAGGGCGACGACCCCACTCAAGCCGAGCACGCCGATGACCGCTTCGAGGAACTGGACCTTCTTGCCCGTGGCCTCGATCAGCGTCACGTCGAGCTCCGGGAGGACGATCTTCAGCGCCAGCCCGGGGAAGCCCGCCCCGGTGCCTATGTCGACCATCCGGATCGCGGTCGTCAGATCGCGCGTCGGGTCCGGCCGGGCGATCGCCGTTACCGGACCAACCATTCGGAGCGCGTCGAGGAACAGCCGCCGGTCGATCTGCTCGGGATCGGTGACAGCGGTCAGGTTGAACCGGCCGTTCCACTCGATCAGCAGATCGCGGTAGATGTCGAAGGCGGCGGACTGGCCGGCGCTAAGGGCCAGAAAGGGGCTGGCCAAATCGGAAAGGGCCGAGGTCTGATCGCTCGTCATGGTGGCTCGGCTCGCCTCTTCCGCGACCGCGGCCTCGTGCCGCGTCCGTCGAACGTCCTGTGACGCAGTTCCTGCGCAGCGCCGTCTATCCTACCCCGTCCGCCCTCGGTCACGTCGATGATCGCCCCTCTCAGGCAAACAGTGCCTGCGTCCAGGCTCGATCGGCCGACCGAAGCATTGCGCGGAACGCAGTGATCACGCACACTCCCAGCGCCCGTTACCCCGCCGCGATGCTGCTCGCTCTGACCACTCCGAGGACTCCCATGCCATTCGATACCATCTCCGATCCCGCTCAGGGTCGCAGCCGGTTGCGTGCTGCCCGCCGCTCCGGCTTGTCCCGACGGCGCATCGTGACTGGAGCGCTCGCCGCCGGTGCCGCTCTGCTGGCCGGCCGCGGCGTACTCGCCGTTGACGGACCGGAGGAGATCGGCCTGCCAACGCCGGACGCCGGGACGAACGTGGGCGGTCCGGGAGTCCAGGGCGGCGCCGGAGCCGGTGGCGGCAACGTCCCCATCGAGCAGGCCATCATGCAGAGCGAGGCGGTTGCCGGCGACGTCGTCAGTTCGACCGGGATGGACCCTGTCACCATCGACGGCCGGACCTACACGGCCTACACCGATACGGTCATAAAGCAGGGCCAGTGGGATCTCTACACCTGCGAGTTCGATGTCGCCTACATGATCATGAGCACGTTCGGCGTCGAGACGTCGCTCGAGGAGCTGGTCGGCCTGGTCGGTTTCGACAACCCGTTCGAGCCGTACGCCGAGGAGACACCGAGCGGAACCGTCATCTATGGCGGCGACATCGGCGCGGCCTTCTGCGGCAACCTGTCCCATAACACCTTCTCGAAGACCCGGGGAAGCGCGATGCGCAGGGCATTCGAGGGGTTCGACTTCACGGCCGAGACGGTCTCCAGCCGCAAGTCGGTCGAAGCGGGTCTCAGTGCCGGCAAGCTGATGTGGCTCAAGACGACGGTCGACTTCACCGGATACACGCCGACCCGCTGGCAGACTCCCGACGGCACGGTCTACCCTACGGTCTATGGGAACGACCACTGTGTCGCGGCGATCGGTTACGACGACGACGTCGTCATCATACGGGACTCACTGGGCCCAACCAACACCAACTGGGATCGGCCATACGAGTACGACGTCCCGTGGGACCTGTTCCTCGACTGCTGGGCGTCAAGCGGCCACGACGGCCTCCTGATCGCGCCGCGCTGATCGACGCCGTGGTGATTCCCGCCAGGCACGGAGATGGCCGTTATCACCGCCCCTGACCCGCGGCGCGTGATCGAGACGGCCGAGATATCCGGCGTGCTCCATGTCCAGCCGGTCGGCGGCGGGATGAGCGGCGCGGTCCTGTGGCGTATCCACCGCGAACAGCCAGAGATCGACCTCCTGCTGAGGCTCTTCCCGCATTCGGGCATGGCGACCGCGCGGTACGAGGCCGCCGTCCAGCGGCGCGCACGCGAAAGCGGCATTGCCACCCCAGGGATCGAGTTCGTTGGCAGCGTCGCCGAATGTCCGGTGATCGTGATGGAGTGGCTGACCGGCCGAACCATGCTGAGCGTGCTGGTCGAACGGCCAGATCGGGCCGCGGCCCTGGGTCTGGCGAGCGGTCAACTCCTCCGCCAGATCCACGAACTGCCTGGCGTCGCGGATCCGGCCAGTGATGGGAACTTCCGCCACCGGCTGACCGGCGTGGAACCGTGGCTGGTCGAACGAATTAGCACTGGTGCGCGAGAACCGCGCGCAATTCACCTTGACTTCCACCCAGGTAATCTCCTGGTCGACGATCACGGGCAACTCTCGGTTCTGGACTGGACCAACGCGTCGGTCGGCGACCCTTTGCTCGACCTCGGCCAGTCCTTCGCCTGCCTCCAGCTCGGTGCCGCCCTGCACGCCGATGCGATTGGGCGCGACGCGATGGATGCCTGGTGGCGCGGGCTGGTTGTGGGCTACGGTGCGGAGGGTCGCACGATCGACGAGTTGGCCCCCTACTTCGCCTTCGGTCTCGTTACGCTCGTCAACGACCGGTTGGGGACACGGGACGATGCCGTTCCGGACGACGCTGTTCGGTCGTTGATCATCCAGCGGAACTCCTGGCTGAGGCTCGCGCGGACCGTCAACGACTGACCGTGCCGACCTCAGGGATACCACTGGACACCAAAATTGTTCGAAGATGATGAGCCCTGTCACACTCGGCATAAAGTTCGTTACTATTGGTCGCATGACGACAGAACCACCTGACGCCATCCACCGTGAATACGAGGACCCTCCGGGGCAGGCGGCGACGTCGCTTGACTCGCCCGGTGTCGACGGATCCGACCGCTCCGGATCGTTGGACATGTCGCTGCCGGAACTCGATCCGCCGGCCATTGAGCCAATCTGCGGCCCTCCGGAGACCAAGCCGAGGGGGCACCTCTACTATCGCAAGGAGAAGCTCCGGGGTGCCTGCTGGGAGTACCGGATCGAGGGCGGCTGGGTCCGCGCGCCAGGCGCCAGGGGTGAGCGCGATATCCTTCGCCATCGGTTCACCTTCTACCGGCCGCGCGAGTTCGAGATCCCGACCGCCAATGGGCTCGTCCGGATGGCCCGCTCCGGCGCCGAGCAATGGTTCTTCCCGGATCGCTGGTATTCCCTGCTCCGCTTTGTCAGCGTCGATGACGAGACGATCGGCTATTACGTCAACTTCTCTCACCCGCTCCGCGAGATCAAGCCGGGCTACTACCACGACCTCGACCTGGAACTGGATCTCTGGCTGAACCCGGACGGCAGCCCGACCGAACTCGACCGGCCCGAGTTCGACCACGAGGTCCGGCGGGAGCGAATCCAGGGGGACTGGGCCGACTGCGTCGAGGCGTCCTACCGCTGCGTCGCCTCGGCGGCCGAGAAAGTCGTTCGAGAAGCCGGTCCGGATCTCGACATCGGGCGCGACCCGGACGACGGCCACGGTCTGCCGCCGTTCATCCTCCGGGCATGACGAGCATGACGAGCATGACGGCGGACGACGCCGACCTCGTCGCCGCCGCGACGGCGCTGATCGAGCGGGCGAACGACGACGAGAACCACACCGTCGCGGCCGCGATCCGGGCGACTGACGGTCGGATCGTCACCGGCGTCAATCTCTACCACTTCACTGGTGGACCATGTGCCGAGCTCGTCGCGCTGGCTAACGCCGCCGCGGAAGGCATGACGGTCGACAGGGTCGTCGCAGTCGGGTCGAGCGGTCGTGGCGTCATCGCCCCCTGCGGACGCTGCCGGCAGGTCATCGCCGACTACTGGCCCGAGGCGATGGTTCTGGTGCCGGAGACGACCGACAACACCCCCGTCGCCAGAACGATCACCGAGCTGCTGCCGGGCCGATACGTCGTCCCCGGTGCCGAGCCAGGCTGAACCGAACTGACCGACGGCCCGGTCAGCGCATATCCGGCTCAGACCTCGTCGGCGCGGATACCCTTCGGCCTGGGACCAGGCGCCCGCAGCGCGATGGGTGGGGCCGGAGGGGCAGGTGGACGATCGGCGGGTCTCTGGCGAGCAGCCGGCGGTGAAGACTGGCGGCGCGGCTCCTCCTTTGCCGGAGGAGCGGGGCGGGACCGGGCGGGGTTGGCGTCGCGCTGGTAGGCCTCGGCTGGCCGGGCGATCCCGATCGAGCGGTCGTAGGCCTGGCGTCGCTCTGGCGTCAGGAGCAGGTCGCGGGCCGCCACGAGCTCCCGCATCCGGTCGGCCGCCTCCGGCCCCTCGTTGCGGTCCGGATGCGCCTTGAGGGCGAGCCGTTTGAAGGCCGCCTCGATCACGTCCTGGTCAGCCATCGGGTCGACCTGCAGGACCTGGTAGGCGGACCGCTGGCCGTTTCCGACCCGCTGGGGCTGCTGCGGCATGAACGCCGCCGAGCCGCGCAGCTCGCGGATCTTCGCCGAGAGCTGTTGCTGCGACATCAAGCGATCGGGCAGCGTCGCTTCCCACTTCCTGGGCACGCCGAACCGCGCGCCACAGGTCTTGCACTCCATCAGCCACTGCGTCTGAATGTTGACCGGCGTGCGGATCATGCTGATCGTCAGCCGGCGGCGGGCCTCGAAGACGGCGAAGACGGACTGCTGCTCGCACTCGTTGCAGCGCTCGATCAGGTAACCCTGGAGATCGACGGAATCGGCATAGCCGGGTAGCAGCATCAGACGGGGTTCCTCTCTGGCCGTGGTAGTCTCGCTCCGGGAGACGACGCGGCACCGGAAGTATGGCATCCCACGGCCCGCTCTGGCCGTGTTGACGGCCGAACCGATCCCCCGGTCGGGGAATAACGCTGATACGCTACCGGGCGGATGAGTCCGACCGTTCCAGGGCTCGGCGGGCGACGCGACGAGGAACGATGGAGGGCGACGGCGATGGTGCTGACCGGGCGATGGCGGACGCAGCGGAACTGGGGCTGCCGGATCAGCGAGGGCTCGCTGTCCGGACTCCGCACGATCACGATGGAGAACAGGACCCTCCGGCTGACGTTCCTGCTCGACCGGGGCGCCGACCTCGTCGAGCTGCTCTACAAGCCGCGTGACCTCGATCTCGCCTGGCTGACATCCAACGGCGTCAAGGATCCTACCGCCTACCAGAACTCCTCTCCGGACGTCTCGGCGACCTTCCATGACTACTACCCCGGCGGCTGGCAGGAGCCGTTCCCGAACTTCGGTGTCTCAGCCAGCCAGTGGGGTGCCATCTTCGGCCAGCACGGCGAGGCGCCGACGCTGCCGTGGGACGTCGAGATCGTCGAGGACACGGCCGACGCGGTTGCGGTCCGCTTCAGCGTCCGGACGCCGAAAGCCCCGTTCCGGCTGGAGCGCACCGTCAGCCTGGCCGGCGAGGCCAGCCGCTTCCGCTACGACGGCCGGGTGACCAACGAGAGCGACGTCCCGCTCCACGCGATGTGGGGTCACCACATCACCTTCGGGACACCGTTCCTCCACCCCGGCGTGCGGATCGTCATGCCCGACGGCGTTCGGACCTTCGTCCACCCCAACGCTGAGCGGGACGACTACTGGCTGCCATCCGAAAGCGAGGGACTGTGGCCGAAGCTGCGGGCCAACCCTGGCGCCCCGACCGGTGCCGACGGCCTGGCCGACCTCAGCGTCGTCCCACCCCGGGGCTCGCCTCCTGAGATGAACTACGTCACCGGCTTCGGCGACGACGGCTGGTACCGGGTCGAGAGCGACGAGCATGGCCTCGGGGCCGAGGTCCGCTGGGACGCCGAGACCTTCCCCTACGTCTGGCACTGGCATGAGTACGGCGCCAGCCCGGGCTATTTCGCCTACGGCCGCCACTACAACATCGGTCTGGAGCCGGCGTCGAGCTGGTCGCCCAACGGCCTACCTGGCGCGATTGCCAACGGCACCGCGATCCCATTTCCACCCCGGACCCAGACGACGAGCTGGGTGGAGTACGAGGTCTATCCGCTCGATCACCAGCCTGAACGGCGGTGATCCGTTACGGTCGCGGACGGGACGATTCGCGGACGATCAGTGAGCACGGCACCCGGATCACCCCGGACCGCCGCTCTCCGGCGATGATCGCCAACAGGTGCTCGACGGCGATCCTGCCGAGTTCGGCCAGATTCATGTCCACCGACGTGATCGGCGGGTGGGCCTGCTCGACGACCATCCGCACATTGTCGAAGCCGACGACCGCGACGTCCTCCGGCACCCGGACGCCAAGCCGGACCAGCCGGTCGATCGCGCCGCGGGCGATCCGGTCGTTCCCGGCGAACAGCCCGTCGATCTCGGGGTCGCGGTCGAGCAGCCGGGCGATCGCGTCGTAGCCAGACATCTCGGTCCAGTCGCCGTAGACCAGACGGTGCTCCGGAAACAAAAGCCCGGCGCCGTCCAGCACCTTCCGTGTCGCGTCGACCCGCAGCTGGGTCGAGATCCAGTCGGCCGGACCGGTCAGATGGGCAATGCGGGTCCGGCCCTGATCGACGAGGTGCTGGACGGCCAGCGCCCCGCCCTGGGCGTCGTCCGGGATGACCGAGAGGGCGTCCGGATCGGTCACCAGTGTGTCGACGTAGACGATCGGGGTCGGGTACGAGCCGACATCGACCGGCGGACCGGCATCGATCCGGGTCCGGGAGTAGATCAGCCCCTCGATCCGCTTGGAAAGCAGCGCGTCGATGACCTGCCGCTCCTGCTCGGGTTCGCCGGTCAGGCGGGCGTAATAGACCATCACCCGGGCCTCACCGAGAGAACTCTCGATCCCCGAGAGCAGCGGCATCGTGAACCGCTCCTCCGGGTCCTCGGTGACGAAGCCGACCGTGAAGGTCCGGCCGCGCTGGAGACTACGCATGAGCTCGTTGGGCCGGAAGTCGATCTCACGGGCGGCGACCCGGACCCGCTCCCGCGTCTCCTCCCGCAGCGATCCACGGCCGTTGAGCGCCTTGGACGCCGTCCCGACCGTGACCCCGGCCCGTCGCGCGACGTCATGGATCGTCGGACGTCGGAGCGAGAGCGATGCGCCGTCAGAGATCGAGCTCATGGCTCACCCGCCGGACGAACCCGATCACTCGCTCTATTCCCGCTCATCGTCCTGTGACTCCCTGATCGATGTTCATTCCAGCAGGTCCCGGCAAACAGCTTTCCGGTATCGGGTGCGGTTCTACTGGTGCTGAGCAGAATCGCACCCCTGACGCCCTGCTTGACAGCCAATGGCGACGGGCCTAGTATCGCACCGTAGCGGGAAACTAAGTTTCTCCCGTCGACGTGGTGCGGAAGCGACGCGGCTGGACGAGGACCTGCACCCTCTTGGCGCACTGGCGTCCCAGGGGCCACGACTATCAGAGGGCGTCGGTGCCCCGAAGCGAGGAGAGCACCATGAAGCGTGCGAACGATAAGTCCCCGGATGTCGGCCGCCTGACCCGGCGGACGCTCGGCAAGGCGGCGGCCGGAGCGACGGCCCTGCTCGGCGGCGTCGCGGCCACAGAACCGGTCGCCGAAGCGGCGGCGCAGGACGACGTCAAGATCACGTTCATGCACTGGGGCAGCCAGCAGGAGCAAGAGGTCGTCGCGAACTTCCTGAAGAAGTTCGAGGAGGCCAACCCCGGCATCACGGTCGACCAGCAGCACGTCGTCGACGAGGCCGATTCCTACAACACCCGGCTCAACACGCTCGTCGCCGCCGGACAGGTGCCGGACGTCTTCTACGCCAACGAGTCGGTCGCCTTCGCCCTGGCCGAGCAAGGCGTCATTCTCAACATGACGCCATACGCCGATCAGTTCACGGACCGCGTTCCCGGCTCGATGTACTTCTTCCAGCCCGGTCAGACGTTCGGCGGCATGTCGGCGGTCGAGACCACCCTCATCTTCGCCAACAGGGACCTGTTCGAGGAAGCCGAAGTCGCCCTGCCGCCGACGACCGCCGAGACCGCCTGGACCTGGGATCAGCTCGTGGAGACGGCGAAGCTGCTGACCAAGGATCGGCAGGGACGCAACGCGACCGACCCGGAGTTCGACGGCGAGAACGTCCAGCAGTACGGACTCAACTTCGCCCAGGGCTGGATCGCCTGGTACGCCCTGGTCCGCAGCGCCGGCGGCGACTTCACCGACGAGACCGGCATGACCTACACACTCAACTCACCCGAGTCGGCCGACGTCTTCCAGAAGCTGCAGGACCTGATCTACCTCCACAAGGTCGCCCCCACCCCGACCGCCGCCGAGGGCCTGCCGGCCACCGCCCAGCAGCTCCAGACCCGCCGCGTCGCGATGACGATCGACGGGCAGTGGAACCTGCTCGACATCAGCCGGGCCGAGGTCCCGCTCGCGATCGGCGTCCTGCCGCGGATCAACGAGCCGACGACCTGCATCATCGGCGGCGCGACCGTCGTCAGCGCCTCGTCCGCCAACCAGGAGGCCGCCGTCAAGCTGTTCCTGTTCACGAGCGACCCGGCCAACGTCCTCGATCTGCTGACGTCCGGGCTCTGGATGCCGACCGAGACGCCGTACTACACCGACCCGGCCCTGGTCGCGTCATGGGTCGACAACGATGTCCACCCGCCCGAATACCGTGACGCGGCGATGACCTACGTTCTCAACCATTCGGTCCAGGGGCCGGTCACGATCAAGGGGTTTCCGGCGATCACAACCCGGCTCGATGCTCACCTGGACGAGCTCTGGCTCGGGACGAAGGCGGCACAGCAGGTCCTGGACGAGGCTGGCGCCGAGCTCCAGCCAATGCTGACCGGCCGTTACCCGAACGCGTGACGCGGTCCGGGCAACCCGGCCCGAACACGCCGGGTTGCCCGGACGCCCCGCCACCGAGACGAAGGGCTGTACGGCCATGGCGACGACAACCCCGGACCGGACCCGCCCCGCGGCGTTCGACACGATCCGGACCCCGAAGGGGTCATCCTCGGGCATGGAGCGGATGGAACGGCGCTGGGGGATCCTGCTCGGGCTCCCGGCGATGCTCGGCTTCCTCGCCTTCACGATCGGCCCGATGCTCGCCTCGGCCTGGATCAGCCTGACCGACTGGGACATCTACACCGGCGCCAGCTACATCGGGTTCGACAACTACCAGGAGATGTTCACCGAGGATCCGCTCTTCTTCAAATCGCTCTGGGTGACGCTCTACTATGCCTTCGCCAGCGTCCCGCTCGTCCTGCTAACCGGCTTCGCCGCCGCGATGCTGCTCAACGCCGACGTCCGTGGCAAGGCGGTCTTCCGGACGATCTTCTACCTGCCGGTCCTGGTCCCCCTGATCGCCAACACCGTCCTCTGGACGTGGCTATTCAACCCCGACTTCGGGCTGTTCAACTCGCTGCTGGAACAGTTCTCGCTACCGACCTCGCAGTGGCTCTACGACCCCGGCACGGTGATCCCGTCGCTGATCCTGATGGCCGTCTGGGGATTCGGCAACTCGGCGGTGATCTTCCTCGCCGGTCTGCAAGGCGTGCCGGCGCACCTCTACGAGGCCGTCGAGGTCGACGGCGGTGGCGCCTGGCAGAAGCTACGCAACGTCACGCTGCCGATGATGACCCCAACGATCTTCTTCAACCTGATCATCGGCATGATCGGCGCCTTCCAGGCCTTCCTCGAGGCCTACGCCATGACGGACGGCGGGCCGAACAACGGCAGCCTGTTCTACGTCCTCTATCTCTACCGGACCGCCTTCACCGAGAGCCGGATGGGCTACGCCAGCGCCCTGTCGTGGTTCCTGTTCGTCGTCATCCTGGTGATCACGGTCCTGATCTTCCGGAGCGCGCGGAGCTGGGTCTACTACGAGGACAACGCCGCATGATCTACTCGCCGGGTGCGGCCTCCGCGATCGCGGGTCCTGGGGTTCAAAAGCCGCCAGTCTGGCGCCAGGTCCGTCGACTCGCGGCCCAGACCGCGCTCTACCTCATGCTCCTGATCGGCTCCGTCATTACGCTGTTCCCATTCGTCTGGCTGATCCGCTCGTCGCTGATGGGCCCGGCCCAGATCTTCAGCTTCCCGGTCGAGTGGGTCCCGTCGCCGGTGCGCTGGGGGAACTACCAGGAGGCGCTGACCTCGGTTCCGTTCGACCGGTACGCCTTCAACACGATGCGAATCGAATTGCTCGTTATCGCCGGGACGCTCATCACCAGCACAGTCGCTGCGTTCGCCTTCGCCCGGCTACGCTGGCGGGGTCGCAATCTGGTCTTCGGCATTCTGCTCAGCGGCCTGATGCTGCCCTACGCCGCGACGCTGATCCCGACGTTCATCTTCTGGCAGAAGGTCGGCGCCGTCGGCACGATCGTCCCGCTGGTCGTCCCGGCCTGGTTCGGCGGCGGCGTCTTCAACATCTTCCTGCTGCGCCAGTTCTTCATGGCGATCCCGCGGGACCTCGACGAGGCCGCCTACCTCGATGGGGCGAACCCGCTCCAGGTCCTGACCCGGATCATCCTGCCGCTGTCCAAGCCAGCCCTGATCGTCGTCTCCGTCTTCACCTTCATCAGCGTCTGGAACGACTTCCTCGGTCCGCTAATCTACCTGAACGACAGCAACCAGTACACCCTCGCCCTCGGGCTGCGTTCCTTCAGCAGTGCCTACACCGCGCAGTGGGACCTACTCATGGCGGCGTCGACAGCGGTGATCCTGCCGATCGTCGTCCTGTTCTTCCTCGCCCAGCGCTACTTCGTCGAAGGTATTACCCTGACCGGGATCAAGGGCTGACCCGAGCCCAGGACCAGACAATGAGAGGACGCACATGACTGCCACGAGCGCCGTCGGGCTCGCATCAACGGTCGTCGTCGACACGCGCCACAGCCCCGGCGCCCTGCTCCGGCCAGTCGCCGTCTCCGCCGTCACGATCACCGGCGGTCTACTGGCCGAGCGGCGCGAGACCAACCGGACGGTCTCGCTCCAGACACAGTTCGACCAGATCGAGCGGACCCACCGGATCGACAACTTCCGCCGGGCGTCCGGCAAGATCGACACGGACTACGTCGGTGTCTACTTCAACGACAGCGACGTCTACAAGTGGCTCGAAGCCGCGGCCTGGTCGCTCGCCAGCACGCCGGACCCGGAGCTCGACGCCCTGCTCGATCGCGTCATCACCGAGATCGGCGACTCGCAGCGCCCGGATGGCTATCTGAACAGCTACTTCGCCGTCGACCGGGCCGACGAGCGCTGGACCAACCCGGATCTGCATGAGACGTACTGCGCCGGCCACATGTTCCAGGCCGCCGTCGCCCACTACCGCGCGACCGGCAAGACCAGCCTGCTCGACATCGCTCGCCGCTACGCCGACCACATCACTGATCGATTCGGACCCGAGGACGAGGGCAAGCGGTTCTGGATCGACGGCCACGAGGAGGTCGAGCTGGCGCTGATCGAGCTGGCTCGGGCCACCGGCGAGACCCGCTACATCGACCAGGCGAAGTACTTCATCGACGCCCGCGGCCACCAGCGACTGCCGAAGCCCTACGGCGGCCGGCCGAAGTCCTACCACCAGGACCATGAGCCGATCCGCGAGACCAGCGAGGTCGTCGGCCACGCCGTCCGCCAGCTCTACTACACGATCGGCGCGACCGATCTGACCCTGGAGCGGCCCGAGGCGAAGCTGGACGACGCGCTCAGCCGGCTCTGGGAGAGCGCGACCGAGCGCAAGATGTACGTCACCGGCGGCTTTGGCGCCCGCTGGGAGGGCGAGGCATTCGGCGACGACTACGAGCTGCCGAACGAGTCCGCCTACGCCGAGACCTGCGCCGCGATCGCCGGGGCGATGTGGGGATGGCGGTTGTTCCTCCGGACCGGCGAGCCGCGCTACCTCGATGTCCTGGAGCGGTCGCTGTTCAACAACGTCCTGGCCGGCCTGTCGGAGAGCGGCGACCACTACTTCTACCAGAACCCGCTGGAGGACGACGGCGACCACCGCCGATCGGAGTGGTTCGGGACGGCCTGCTGCCCGCCCAACGTCGCCCGGACTCTCGCCTCGCTGCCCGGCTACCTCTACGCGACCGACGACGCCGGCGGCGTCTACGTCACCCTCTACGCGGAGAACGACGCAGAGATCGAGCGGCCGGGCGCGGACCCGATCCGGATCTCGCAGCGAACCAGCTACCCATGGGACGGCACGGTCACCCTCCGGCTCGACTCGCCGGGCAGCTACGCCCTGCACCTCCGCATCCCCGGCTGGGCCAGCCAGGCGCCGTCGATCTCCGTCAACGGTGAGAATGTCGCCGTGCCCGCCACCGCGGGCGCTTTCGCGACGATCGAGCGCGAGTGGCGGGCCGGTGACACCGCCGAGCTGACCCTGCCGATGTCCGTCCGCCGGATCGCCGCCAACCCCAACGTCACCGAGGACGGTGGGCGGGTCGCTCTCGAGCGCGGCCCGCTCGTCTACTGCGTCGAGGCCGTCGACAATGGGGGCCGGGACGTCAGGATGGCGATCCTCGACCCGGACGGCGAGATCGGCGATCGGTGGCGGCCCGATCTGCTCGGCGGCGTCGTGACCCTCTCGGTGCCGGCGCGGTTCGCGGGGCAGGAGTGGACGTGGAGCGGTAGTCTCTACCAGGCCACCGATGACCTGGCCGCACAACCCGACGAACAGGTCAGTCTGACTGCCGTCCCCTACTATGCGTGGGCCAACCGCGAGGCCGGACCGATGGCGGTCTGGCTGCGGACAGCGTCCCGATAGGTCGCAAGGGCGGTCCGGCCAGCGCGTTGAACCGCCCAACCGAGAGGAACCGCCAACAGCATGGCTGAAGCGCACGATCACCCACGTCCCCAGCTCGTCCGGACCGGCTGGGTCACCCTCAACGGCAAGTGGGACTTCGCCTACGACGACGCCAACGCCGGGCTCCGCGATCGCTGGCACGAGCGCGACGACGTCTTCGACCGCACGATCAACGTCCCGTTCGCCCCGGAGGCGAAGCTGAGCGGCATCGGCGACACCGGTGACCACCCGTACCTCTGGTACCGGCGCAGCTTCACGGCCGCCCCGACCGGCGGCCAGCGAACGATCCTGCACTTCGGCGCCGTCGACTATCAGGCGACCGTCTGGGTCAACGGCCAGCTCGCCGTCAGCCACACTGGCGGCCACGTCCCCTTCTCGGCCGACATCACCGACCTGCTCCGTGACGGCGAGCAGACAGTCGTCGTCCGGGCCGAGGACCAGCCCAACGACATCAGCCAGCCCCGCGGCAAGCAGGTCTGGAGCGGACCCCCCCGGAGCATCCTCTACAACAGGACCTCCGGCATCTGGCAGACCGTCTGGCTGGAGACCGTCTCGGAGCGGCACATCGCCCGATTGCGCTGGAGTCCCGACGCCAGCGCCGGGTCGCTCGGCCTCAAGGTCGTCGTCAGCGATGCGGCGAGCGAGAGCCTACGCCTCCGGGTCCGGCTGAGCTTCGACGGCCACGCCCTGACCGACGACACGTTCAGCGTCCGAGGTGGCGAGGTCGACCGGACCATCACCCTGCCGACCGACTTCGGCGCTCACCATGTCTCCAACCTGCTCTGGTCACCGTCCAACCCGCGGCTGATCGACGCCGAGCTGACCCTGCTCGACGGTGAGACGACCGTCGACGAGGTCACGTCGTACGCCGGGCTGCGCTCGGTCGGCGTCCGCAATGGCCGGTTCCTGCTCAACAACCGGCCGCTCTACCTCCGGCTGGCCCTGGAGCAGGGCTACTGGCCCGACTCCCACCTGACAGCGCCGTCCGACGACGCCCTCCGGCGGGAAGTCGAGCTGGCGAAGGCGCTCGGCTTCAACGGCGTCCGCATCCATCAGAAGGTCGAGGACCCGCGCTTCCTCTACTGGTGCGACCGGCTCGGTCTGATGACGTGGGGCGAGATGCCGAGCGCCTACGCCTTCAACGACGTGGCGATGACGCGCTTCACGCGGGAGTGGATCGCGGCGATCCAGCGCGACATCAGCCACCCCTGTCTCGTCGCGTGGGTGCCGACCAACGAGAGCTGGGGTGTCCCCGATCTGGAGAACGACCCGGCCCAGCGCGCCTACATCCGGTCGCTGGCCGACATCGCCCGCGCGCTGGACGGCAGCCGCCCGGTCATTAGCAACGACGGCTGGGAGCACACCAACAGCGACATCCTGGCGATGCACGACTACACCGACAACCGCGAGACGCTGATCGAGCGCTGGGTCGACGCGGCGGCGGTCGCCAACACGATCGCCAACGTCACGCCGGGCAGCCGCCGGATGATCGTCGAGGATGGCAACAACCCCGAGGCGCCGCTGATGCTGACCGAGGTCGGCGGGATCGGCTACCCGAACGTCCCCGGCGAGCGCTGGCACTTCTGGTCAGCCGACACGCCGGCTCAGCTCCGGGACAAGTACGCCGAGCTGATTGGCGCCATCCTGGAGAGCGACACGGTAACCGGGTTCTGCTACACGCAGCTGACCGACACGATGCAGGAGAAGAACGGCCTGCTGGACGCCGAGCGCAATCCGAAACTGCCGCTGGAGGAACTCCACGCAATCACGACCGGCATCAGCCGCTCGGTGCCACCGCGGTAGGGCGGGGCAATAGGTCGGTCGCGAGCAAACCCCACCCCCCGGCTCCCTCCCGATCTCGGTTTCAGCACCTCGGTGCCTTACCGGATGGAGAGGGGGGGCGATCGCCAGCGCGGGTCGTCGAAGGGGCGATCCCTTGTGGTCGATCGTCGGCCCAGCGGTCAGTGCTCTGGCACCAAGGGACCACTCCAACGCCCAGCCCCAGGCCACCCGTCGCCGTGACCACTGCCCGTCCCGGGTCTGTTTCCTACCGGCGAAAACCCCGGGGGAGAATGGTCGGTAGGAAACAAACCTGAACTGCACAACGCGGGATGGGTGAACCGGCTCACCCCGTCGGGCGATTGAGCCAGGCTGCGGTACCATGCGCCAGAACATGATGAGATCAACCAGTGGTGAGACACCGCCAACGATGCCGTTCACTGACTATCAAGCCAAGTACCTCGCCCACGAGCTGACCCGGCGTCACGCTGCCGGCAACGCGGATCGGCTCACCGGGGCGCTCGCTGACGCTCAGGTCGATCTCAACCCACATCAGATCGACGCCGCCCTGTTCGCGTTCCGGTCGCCGGTCTCGCACGGCGTCCTGATCGCTGATGAGGTCGGGTTGGGCAAGACGATCGAAGCTGGACTCGTCCTGGCTCAGCTCTGGGCCGAGCGCCGCCGGCGGCTGATCGTGATCGTCCCGGCGAACCTCCGGGTCCAGTGGCTCCAGGAACTGACCGAGAAGTTCTTCCTGCCCTGCCGGATTCTGGAGTCCGCCTCCTACAACACGCTCCGACGTGAAAATGGCGGCAACCCGTTCGCGGCCGATCAGGTCATCGTCTGCTCCTACCAGTTCGCCCGGAGCAAGGCGGCCGACCTGCGGTCCGTGGCGTGGGACCTCGTCGTGATGGACGAGGCGCACCGGGTCCGCAACGTCTACCGGCCCAGCAGCAAGATCGCCCGGGATCTACGGGACGCACTGACCGACCGCCGGAAGCTGCTGCTGACGGCGACCCCGCTCCAGAACAATCTCGTCGAGTTGTATGGGCTGATCAGCTTCATCGACGAGCACGCCTTCGCCGACCCGAAGAGCTTCCAGGAGCAGTACGGCGGCAAGGCCGGGACCGAGCGGTTCGGCGAGCTCAGAGAGCGGATTAGACCCCTCTGCCAGCGGACGCTCCGCCGCCAGGTCACGCCCTACATCCAGTACACGAAGCGGCACCCGATCCTCCAGGAGTTCACGCCGAGCGACGACGAGGCCACCCTCTACGACATGGTCTCGGACTATCTTCAGCGCGACGACCTCCGCGCCCTGCCGACCAGCCAGCGCGCCCTGATGACGATGGTCTTCCGGAAGCTGCTGGCATCGTCCACCTACGCCATCGCCGGCGCGCTCGACACCCTGACCCGGCGCCTGACCGCTGACCTCGAGCGAGCGACCCCAGCGCCATCGAGCATTGCCGAGGAGATCGGCAGGGACTACGACGCGCTGACGGAGACCGCCGACGAGTGGACAGCGACCCGGGCGCAGCTTCGGCGGAGCACGGACACCGTTGAAAGCGATGCCCTCGATCAGTCGGACGACGACTGGGCCGAAGGCGATGGGGCCAGTCTGGAATCGGAGCCGATCGACCAGGCGCTGCTCCGGCAGGAGGTCGCGGAGCTGTCGGGCTTCCGCGACCTCGCCCTCTCGATTCGCGAGAACGCCAAGGGGACCGCGCTGCTGACCGCGCTGGCGACGGGCTTCGCCCAGGCCGAACGCCTCGGGGCGCCGCGCAAGGCGATCATCTTCACCGAGTCCCGCCGGACGCAGGAGTACCTCGTCAGCCTGCTCGCGGAGACTGAGTTCGGTCACGGGATCGTCCTCTTCAACGGCTCCAACGCCGACAGGGGTTCCCGCGCGATCTACGAGGCCTGGCGGACGACCCACACCGGGACCGACCGGATCACCGGCTCCCGCACGGCCGACATGCGGACCGCCCTGGTCGACTACTTCCGGGACGAGGGTCAGATCATGATCGCGACCGAGGCCGGGGCGGAGGGGATCAACCTCCAGTTCTGCTCGCTGGTCGTCAACTTCGACCTGCCCTGGAACCCGCAGCGGATCGAGCAACGCATCGGTCGCTGCCACCGCTACGGTCAGAAGCACGATGTAGTGGTCGTCAACTTCCTCAACCGGGACAACGAGGCCGACGCCCGGGTCTACGAGCTCCTCGACCAGAAGTTCCAGCTGTTCAGCGGGGTCTTTGGGGCGAGCGACGAGGTGCTGGGAACGATGGAGTCCGGCGTCGATTTCGAGCGCAGGATCGGTGACATCTACCAGTCCTGCCGGCTCCCGCACGAGATCGCGGCGGCGTTCGACACGCTCCAGCGGGAGATGAGCACCGAGATTTCCGCCGAGATCCTGCGGACGCGGGAGAGCCTGCTGGAGCACTTCGACGAGGAGGTCAACGAGCGGCTCCGGCTCCATGAGAACACGAGCGAGGCCGTTTCCCGGCTGGAGCAGACGCTGCTGCGTCTGACCCGGCACGAGCTCCGGGACAGCGCGACCTTTACTGGCGACCGCTCCTTTCATCTCGACCGGGTTGCGGCCTTCAGCGACGGGGCGATCCCGACGGGGCACTACGCCGTCGGCCGGACCGCCGACCCCGGCGTCGAGCACATCTACCGCCTCGGCAGCCCACTCGCGCAGGCGGTCCTGGCGACAGCACGAGACCGGACGCTGCCGGTCGCCGAGGTGACCTTTAACTACGCCGCCCACGGCGCCCGGATCAGCGACGTTCAGCGACTGGTCGGCAGGAGCGGCTGGCTCCGGGTGTCGCGGCTGAGCATCGCCGGGGAGCAGGAGACGGAGGACACGCTGCTGCTCGCCGCGGTCACCGACGCCAGAACGCCGGTCGAACCGGAGATCGCGGTCCGAATCCTGTCTCTGCCCGCCGGTGTGACCCAGGTCGGCGTCTCGTTGCCATCAGCCGGGGCGGGGCACATCGCGCGGATCACCGACGGCCTCGCCGATCAGGCCGTCGCGGCGGCGGCGGAGCGGAGTCAGGCGTTCCTGCTGCAGGAGATCGAGAAGATGGACGCCTGGGCCAACGACCGGCGTCTGGCGCTGCGCGTTTCGCTCCGCGACCTGGAGGACGAGCGCGCCGCGATCCGGAAGCAGCTCCGGCAGCTCGCCGGGGACATGTCCCAGATTCTGACACTACGCCGGCGGGACAACCTCATCCAGCAGCGGATCGAGGAGCGGGAGTCGGAGATCCGGACCGAAGCCCGGAAGATCCGAGCGGAGGCCGACGCCCTACTTGACGACATCGAGCGTCGTCTGAAAAGCACCAAGGCGCGGGAAGAGCTGTTCACGGTCCGGTGGCGGGTGGTGTGAGGCAACCCGGCGAGCGCGACTGGCAATGCAAACCTGCTCACCGGCCCCCTCCTCATCTCGCATCCGCGGATGCGGCTGGAGATGGGCCCATGCTGATTGAGCTGACGCTCTTCGGGAACGACCCGCTGCAAGGAGGCACGTCTCCCCCTCTCCATCCGGTAAGGCACCGCAGTGCCGAAACCGAGATGGGGAGGGGGTCGGGGGGTGGGGTCAGCACCGCAACCGTGCCCCCCGAGTTTGTTTCCTACCGACGGCACCGCCCAGGGAAATGGGTCGGGAGGAAACAAACCGTGGGGCCGCGACCCGCGACCGGCTGCGGTACTATCCCCGCTCCCGCTGGCCGCCACGGCTCACGGATCCGGTCGACCGAAATTGGGAACTAAGACCGAACCAAACCCACCACGGAGCCAACGATGACTTCTGATAACACAATCGCCCCCCCCCCCCAAGCATGACCTGACAAACGACGGTCCCGAGCGACTTTCGCTTCAGTCCCGCGACCTCACCGCCGACCGCGTCGCCCAACTGAAGACGCTCTTCCCCGAAGTCTTCCGGGAGGACGAGATCGACTTCGATGCCCTGCGCCGCTCGCTGGGCGACCGGACGGTCGAGCCGGGCCGGGAGCGCTTCGGACTGACCTGGCCGGGCAAGGCTGACTGCATGCGGATCATCCAGCAGCCGTCGCTTGGCACCTTGATCCCCGACCGGGAGCGGAGCGTCGACTTCGACACGACCGGGAACGTCGTCATCGAGGGCGACAACCTCGAGGTTTTGAAACTTCTGCAGAACAGCTACTACGGCAAGGTCAAGATGATCTACATCGACCCGCCCTACAACACCGGCAACGACTTCATCTACCCGGACAATTACGCCGAGGGGCTGAACGACTACCTGCGCTACTCCGGACAGGTCAACGAGAACGGCCATAAGCAGACGACCAACACCGACAGCTCCGGCCGCTTCCACTCGAAGTGGCTGAACATGATGTACCCCCGGCTGTTCCTTGCCCGGAATCTGCTCCGGGATGATGGCGTGATCTTCGTCAGCGTTGACGATGGTGAACTGGGCGACCTCCGGATTCTTTTGGACGAAGTGTTTGGGGAGGAAAACCTCTTCGCAACGCTGACGAGAAGAGCCATGCATACGGTCAGGAACTCGGCGAAAGACTTCAACCTCAATGCCGATTATATCTTGACGTATGCAAGAAACAAAGAGTGGTTTGGGGAAGGGCCGGACCGTTACATCCGAAAGCAGGTGGACAAGACCGACAACTATCCCCGAGACGACAATGATGGTCGGGGTAACTACAAGCTTGACCCTCTCACTGCTAGAAACTACTACACACCTTATGTCCATACCTTCGAAAACGGAACCATCTGGACTGCCACTGGCGGAAGGTACCCGGCATATTCGCAAGAAACACTAAGTCGCTTTGAGAAGGACAATCGTATCGTATTCGAGGGACGCGAACCAAAGGTGAAGCGCTATCTGGTTGAAGTCCAGCAGGGTCAGCCCCCCGATCAGATTCTTGGTCCTGAAGATGTCGGCTTCAACCTGGACGGAACGAAGGAAGTGGCGGAGCTTTTTGACTCAAGTGGAGTGTTTCCACAACCGAAGCCAACGAAGCTGATTGGCTATCTTGCGTCACTTCTTCAAGCGCCAAATGCCATCGTCCTCGACTTCTTCGCGGGTTCCGGGACGACCGGCCACGCGGTGATGAAGCTCAACGCCGAGGACGGCGGCAACCGGCGCTACATCCTCGTCCAGCTGCCTGAGCCGGTCGACAACGGCGGGCCGTTCCGGACGATTAGCGAGATCACTCGCGAGCGACTCCGGCGGGCCGGGGCGCAGGTCCGCGAGCAGGCGGCGAAGGCGGGCCGGGACGTCGCCGGGCTGGACACTGGCTTCCAGGCCTACTCCCTCGCCGAGAGCAACTTCCGCCAGTGGGACGGGCGGGCGTCGAACGAACAGTCGGTGGAGCGGCAGCTTCAGCTCCTCAAGGACAACGTCAAGCCGGACAGCACACCCCGCGCCATCCTGAGCGAGCTGATCCTGGCCGCCGGGTTCGAGTTGACGACGCGTGTCGAGCGGATCGCCGTCGCCAGCCAGCACGCCTACTCGATCGCCGACGGCGCCCTGTTGATCTGCCTGGAGCGAACAATCCAAGCGGCGACGATCACGGCGATGGCCGAGCGCGACCCTGCCCAGATCATCTGCCTGGACGCCAGCTTCGCCGGGGACGACCAGCTCCGCGTCAACGCCGCCCAGACCATCCGCTCCCGCGCCCGGCAGCACGACCGCACCATCGCCTTCAAGGTGGTGTAGGACGTGCCACGCCTATCGTTCGCCCCCATCGTTCCGACGATGCCGCCAATCCGTAGGGGCGTTCAGCACCGCCGAATCGTCTGAAACAACGGAGGCGCACCCAACCATGGCCGACCTGACCCTCAAATACGACGCCGCCCTCCCCTACCAGCGGGACGCCGTCGCCGCCGTGGTCGACCTGTTCGCCGGGCAGCCGCTGGCCGACTCGTCCTTCCGCGCCACCCTCAACACCGGCGGCGCCCTGCTGACCGAGTTCGGCCTCGGCAACCAGCTCGTCCTCGACGACGCGGCGCTGCTGACCAACCTCCGCGCGGTCCAGGAACGCAACGGGATCGACGCGTCACGTCAGCTCGGCGGCCGCGACTACACCGTCGAGATGGAGACCGGCACCGGCAAGACCTACGTCTACCTCCGCACCGCTTTCGAGCTCAACCGGACCTACGGCTTCCGCAAGTTCGTCATCGTCGTCCCGTCGGTCGCGATCCGCGAGGGCGTCCTCCACAGCATCGCCACCATGCGCGAGCACTTCCGCGCCCTCTACAACGTCCCCTTCGACCACGCCACCTACGACGCGAAGCAGCTCGGCCGCCTCCGCTCCTTCGCGACCGCCAACACGCTCCAGTTCCTCGTCATCAACATCCAGGCCTTCCAGCGGGACGTCAAGGCAGGGGCGGACGGTGAGGACGCGCCGGGCACCGCCAACGTCATCTACCGCGACAACGACCGGCTCTCCGGCCACCGCCCGATCGACTTCCTCCAGGCGACCGCGCCGGTCGTCATCCTCGACGAGCCGCAGAAGCTGACCGGGGACGCCTCCGCCCGCGCCATCCAGCAGCTCAACCCCCTCTGCACCCTCCAGTACTCCGCCACTCCGCTCGACGGCGCCGTCCGGGTCTACCGGCTCGGACCGATCGAGGCGCTGTCGCAGAAGCTCGTCAAGCGGATCGAGGTCGCCAGCGTCCGCGAGGAGTCCAACGTCAACGACGCCTACGTCCGCCTCTTAAGAGTGGACGCGAAGCGGCAGACCGCTCAGGTCGAGATCAACGTCGGCAGCGGCGCCGTCGTCGCGCAGAAGCGGGTCACGGTCGGGCCGAAGCACGACCTCCACCTCGTCTCGAAGGAGCGGCAGGAGTACCGCTCCGGCTACCGCGTCAGCGAGATCAGCTTCGACCCGGCGGACAGCTACATCGAGTTCGGCAACGGTCGCCGCATCGCGCTCGGTCAGGCCGCCGGTGGGCTGGACGACGAGGTCATGCGGGCGCAGGTCCAGGAGACAGTCCGGGAGCACTTGGAGAAGGAGCGCCGGCTGCGGCCCCAGGGGATCAAGGTCCTGTCCCTGTTCTTCATCGACCGCGTCGCCAACTACCGCCAGTACGCCGACGACGGCAAGGCGTTCTCGCTCGGGAAGATCGGCCAGTGGTTCGAGGAGGCCTACGCGGAACTGATCGCCCGGCCGCAGTACGCCGACCTGCCCAAGGACCCGGTCGGGGACGTCCACGACGGCTACTTCTCGTCGGACCGCAAGGGTGGCTACCGCGACACGACCGGAACTACGAAGGACGATGACGCCGCCTACGCGCTCATCATGCGGGACAAGGAGCGCCTACTGTCACTCGACACGCCCCTCCGGTTCATCTTCTCCCACTCGGCCCTGCGCGAGGGCTGGGACAACCCGAACGTCTTCCAGATCTGCACGCTCAACGAGAGCCGCTCCGTCACCCGTAAGCGGCAGGAGATCGGCCGTGGGCTCCGGCTGCCCGTCAACCAGTACGGCGAGCGCGTCCGCGACGACCAGGTCAACCGGCTCACAGTCGTCGCCAACGAGTCCTACCGCGACTTCGCCCGTGGGCTCCAGGAGGAGTTCGAGGAGGCCGGCGTCCGCTTCGGGATCGTCTCGCCGCTCGACTTCGCCCAGCTCACGACGCTCCGGGATGGCGTCGAGACACCGATCGGCCAGGAGCAGTCCCGCGAGATCTGGGAGGCGCTGAAGTTCAAGGGGCATATCGACGGCGACGGCCGTATCCAGCGCGGCTTCGAGCCGGACGCCGTGAACTTCGAGCTGCTTTCCGGCGACGAGTTCAAGGGGATGGAGGCCCAGATCATCGACCGCCTCTCCGGCATGCTGATCACCAGCCAGATCGGCGACGCCCGCAAGCGGCAGCGGGTGACGGTTCAGGAGCAGGTCATCGACGATCCGGCCTTCGAGGCGCTCTGGGACCACGTCAGCCAGCGGACCAGGTATCACCTCACCTTCGACACGCGGGAGCTGATCGCATCAGCCGTCCAGCGGCTCCGGGACGCCCCGCCGGTTCAGCCGCTGCGGATCACCGTCGACACCCGTGGCCTGACCATCGACCGCAAGGGCGTCCGGGTCGGCGAGTCCCGCCGGATCTACGACGCGGACGTCGCGGCGCCGGCGACGATCCCCGATGTCCTCGCCTACCTCCAAAACGAGACCGACCTGACCCGCGACACCCTCGTCGAGATCCTGACCCGGTCCGGCCGGCTCGGCGAGCTGCTCATCAACCCGCAGGCATTCATCACCATGGCGACCCGCGAGATCGCGGCCGCGCTGTCGGCCCTGATGATCCCCGGCATCGTCTACGAGCGCGTGGCCGGCGACCAGTGGGAGCTGACCCGGATGCGGCGCGAGGGCAAGGCCGGACTGGACCGCTACCTGAGTAACCTCTACGAGGTCGCCAACCCCGCGAAGTCGCCGTACCGCTTCGTCGAGTACGACTCCCGGGTCGAGGAGCGGTTCGCCCGGGCGCTGGACCACAACGACGATGTCCGGTTCTTCGTCAAGCTGCCGGACTGGTTCACGGTCGACACGCCGATCGGGACCTACAACCCCGACTGGGCGATCATGCTGCGCGACGGCGACCGGCTCTACCTCGTTCAGGAGACCAAGAGCAGCCTGATTCCGGAGGACCGGCGCCCGGCCGAGAACACCAAAATCGCGTGCGCGGAGAAGCACTTCGCCGCGATCGACGTCGAGTTCGGCGTCACGACCGGCCTGCACGAGATGCTGGGTCGCCCGGATGGCGCCCGCTCGTCGACCGGAGCCCATGGCGGCTGAGTTCTTCTCGCGACCGGCCGCTTCGCGGCCCATGCCGCGGAAAGACATCGGCTGATCGGTTACGGACGGCCGGTCGGATGGATCAGCGGTTCCAGCACCTGCCAGCCGCGGATGAGCCCGTCGTCGTACTTCGGCCCCGGCTCATGCCAGCCGAAGACGTCGTCCTCGTGCTCGATCGCGACGCCGCCGTCGTAGCCGATCTCGACCAGCCCGGAGATGAACTCCGGCCAGTTGATCTCGCCATAGCCCGGCATCCGGAAGCGGAAGGCGAGCCCGTTGGCCCCGATCCGGTAGCGGGTCTCGGGCAGATTCTCGACGTCCTTGGCGTGGACGTGATAGACGCGGTCGGCGTACTCCCGCAGGGCCCGCATGTGGTCGATCCCCTGCCAGTAGAGGTGGGAGGGATCGAACTCGATCCCGAGCGCCCGCGACGGCACGACGTTGAACCAGCTGTCCCAGGTGTCCGGCGAGCCGCCCATGTTGACCGGCCGGAACGGCAGGTGGCCGCCGTAGCCCATCCAGTTCTCCATCGCGAGCGTGATCCCACGGCGCTCGGCCTCGTCGGCGACCGGGCCGAAGCGGTCACCGAACGCCTGGATGTTCTCGTCCCAGGTCCGGTCGGCGTGGAAGCCGCTCATGCTGGCGATGACCCGGACCCCGAGGCGCTCGGCGGTGTCGAAGACCCGACGGTACGTCGCGAGCACCGGCGCCGGCTCCAGCGACTGGCCAGTCAGGCCGTAGTGGGCCAGCGCGGTGATCGTGACGCCGAGCCGCTCCGCCTGCTCCTTCGCCGAAGCGACCTTCGCCGCGTCGTGGTCGCCCTCGGCGGCGTTCCCGAAGACGGCGGTGTTGAGCTCGATTCCGTCGAAGCCGATTCGCTGGGCCTTGGCGATGTCGTCGATCGACCTGGAGAGAAACCCGAACTGCATGAAGACTCCCTGTTTCCGTGACGGCGCACAGACCGTCATCGTCGTGATGCTGAAGCGTGGGGCGAACCCGACGCCGGGTCAGACCTGGTCGACGGTCGGGGTGCCCTGCGGGTAGCGGTCGCCGACCGGCTGGAACAGCTCCAGCTCGTTGCCCTCAGGATCCCGGAAGAAGGCGACCCAACTGACGGTCTCGCCGGCCGGGTTGGTGATGGGCTTCGGCGGGACGTGGAAGCTGATCCCGGACCGCTCCAGATCGGCCGCCGACTCGGTGATGTCGTCGACCTCGAAGGCGAAGTGCGCGAAGCCGCCCGCGATCGCCGCCGGCGCCCCCTCGATCAGCTCGATCACGGAGTCGCCCGCCTGGAAGAAGACGATGTTGGTCCCATCGAAGGCGCCGACCTCCGCCAGGCCGAGGGTGTCCCGGTAGAACCCGCGGAGGGCGAGGAAGTCGTTCGCCTTGAGGGCGACGTGATGCGTGCCGGTGATTGCCATCGGTCTGGGTGCTCCCTGCGTTCTGCGACAATGCGTGTCGGCGGCGGCAAGCTGACCGCCGTCCGGGACGTACCGGGACATGCTACCCGACCAGCGAACGATGGGGTTTCTTCGATGATCGTCGATCTGGCACACACGGCTTTCGATGTCCACGACATGGACGCCGCCCTCGCGTTCTACGGGCACCTTGGCCTGAAGGAGTCGTTCCGGCTGTTCCGGGACGACGGCTCGCTGATGCTGGTCTACCTTCACGTCGGTGGCGACCGGTTCCTCGAACTGTTTCCGAACGGCCCGGAGCCCGGCAGTGGCGGCCGCGGAAGCTTCGCCCACTTCTGCCTGATGACCGACGACCTCCACGCCGACGTCGAGCGGTTCCGGTCTCTCGGGATCACGATCACGAGTGGGCCCAGCCTCGGGCTCGACAACAACTGGCAGGCCTGGGTCGCCGATCCGGACGGCAACCGGATCGAACTGATGCAGATCGCGCCGAACAGCCCCCAGGCGATGATCGCCCGTGGCGAGATACCGCCCCCATCGGATCGAATCGGAATACCCGGCCACTGATTCCAATCGGACCGAAAAACACGAGCGGGCCGCGGCGGGTGTTTGCTCGCCGCGGCCCGCTCGTTTGACATTGACGCGATCCGGAACTAGCTGTTGCGGCGAGCGAAGGTGCGGGCTGAGACAGCCGCGACGACGACCGCGGCAGCGGCGGCGAGGACCATCAGCAGGCCTCCAAAGCCCTTCGGCGAGGCATCGCCGCTACCGGTGTTCGGCAGCGCGGTGTCGCCACCAACGGCCGGGGTCGCCTGCACGCTGACCGTCGAGCCGGTGCCCGTGTTCGGCAGGGCGGTGTCGCCACCGACCGCCGACGTCGCCTGGGCATTGGCGGTCGGATCCGTGCCGGTGCTCGGCTGAGTCGTCTCATCACCCGTCGCCGGGGTCCCCGAGACGTCCTGAGCCGAGGCGAGCGTGCCGCCGGCAAACGCCAGGACCAGCGCCAGCGCGCCGATCAGACCGAACGCCGCCAGGCGACGCGTGAGTGACTGAAGGTGCATGTATTCCCTCCACCTTCGTGTTCCCGAGTCCAGCCAGTGCCCGCACCCCTCCGGTGCGTGACGGTCGCAATGCGCACGGTACCCAATGGCACCGAGATGACCACGCTCGGATCGCGTCCATCCCGGTACCAATAGCCCCCCGGCGGCCTTCCCGTCATCGGGTCTGCCGGCATCACGAACGGCGACGTCCATGATCGTGCCCGCTGCGTCGAGGTGGCCCGGCGGCCGATGGACGAATCCAACGGAGCCGCCGCCGAGCCGACGCAGGGTTGCAGAGCGACAGCGTAGCGCATGCTGCTCAGAGATGCCCACATTCACTTCGCGTCCGTTACGGCGAGAATGCGCCCCACGAGCTATTCGTCGGTATGGGATGCCACGATCCGGTTCGCCTGGCGGAGCGTGTCGGCCACCCGGTTTCGCTGCCGGACCAGCCACGTCCGGAGGAAGCGGTACTCGCTGGAGGCGGGGTCGAGAGTTGCCAGCTCGGCTGCCCGCGCCAACCCCGGCAGAACCGGCATCTGGAGGGCCGGGTCGAACTCGTAGGGCCCGGCGATGGTGAACAGGACCGGGTTGAGGAGCCGCGAGAGGTCGATCCCGACCTGATTGACGGCCGCGATTTCCTCCTCCGTCTGGACGGCCCCGGCTCGCGCGTTCAGGCGGGTCGCCGCCTCACGGAACTGCCGGGCAAGCTCAATGACGTCACCGAGCGGGAATCGCTCTCCGGCCGCGTCACCGTACTGAGTGAGGTGGCTGACGAAGTCATCAGCCACCGGGACGAAGTCGTACGGATGACGGCGTGGCTGGCACATTCGGTCGGCCAGCGTCGCGTAGAGGCGGGTATCCTCGGCCAGGAGTGCGGCATCGGCCTTGTCGAGCGTGTCGTGCGGCGTGTGCCACCACCAGCCGCCGCCACAGCCGCCGACGGCCTTGCGGTCCGGGTGGTCGACGGGCAGCATCCGGAAGGCGCCCAGCGACGGCAAACCGACCCCGAGAAAGGACTGGTCGCCTGCCTTGAGCGGCCGGCGCAGATTCGGCTCCTGTCCGGAAAGCTCCCGGACGACCGTACCGGTGATCGCCTCGATCTCGCCACAGTTGTAGCGGCAGTCCCAGATCGCGGCTCCGAGTGGGCCGGGCGAGTCGATGTTGAGGTAGCCGAGCGCATTGGCATGGAGGTCGTCGAAGAAGGCGTCGGCGTACCAGGTCGAGCCGGAGTAGCGCCCGGTCGAGTGGCCCGGCCACCAGGCGAACCGGAGCCCGTGCCGCAGCGACGCACGCTGACCGGCGAAGACCCGTGCCATCTCCAGCAACGCGGCGTCGCCGGTCGCGTTGTCGGTAATGCCCTCGTACCACGAATCGATGTGGGAGCCGACCAGCAGGAAGCGATCGCTGTCCAAGCCGGGGATGTCCACGGTGACGAGCGGCAGCTCGGTCCAGACCGTCTCGACGTGCGAGGTCAGGTACGCCTCAACCGGGCCGGCGACGAGAAGGTCGGCCAGCCGGGCGCCGTCAGCGCTGGTCAGCCCGAGCGCCGGGATCCTCGGCACCCGCGCCGCCGATTCCGGCGTCGGCGTGCCCCAGACTGGCGTGGCGATCATCTCGTGGATGGCGTCCTCGTCCGACGGCCAGATATGGACATGGGCGATGGCGCCGCGCTCCTGCGCCCGCCGGATCCCGTCCGGCCCGCCGTCGCCCGTCAGGACGATCTTCCCGGTGACGTTGATCCCGCTGTAGTCGGCGGCGACGGCGCGGTGGGAGAAGATCATCTCGCCCTTGCCCGGCGCCGCGAATGGGACATGCACCAACTCCGCGGTGACGCCGTCGCTGTGACCACCGAACGACCGCGTCCGGACCGCGATTTCGAGCCGCCGCTCACCGGAGCGGATGCTGAGGGTCCCGTCACGCGGCCACGAGATCCAGGAGTCGAAGGTATGGGTGATCGGTTCCAGTCCGAACCCACGCAGTTGATCGACGAGGTAGGCCGCGGCCGCACGTTCATCGGCGGTGCCGCTGTCGCGGAACAACTCGCTGAAACGGACGAGGTGCGCCTGAAGCCGCTCGGCGGAGACAGCGTCGCGGAGCCCTTGTTCCGTCGTCTCGACATCGTTGATGGTCGCACCAGATTTAGATTTAGCGGTCAAGGGTCTGATCCTCCCATTGAAGGGGATGTCATTGCAGGTGCCTGGAACTGTTCGTCGTACGGATGTCGCTCTCATTTCGCTGGCGAGTCCCGCGCTCGCAGCGTCCCATGTCCCTACGACGACGTGTCGGGCGCGGCTGGGCGAACCATGTCGCCTACGAAGATGTGATGAGAAACTACCAGAGCCGGCCACGAATGCCGGTGGGCGGCTTCCCATGGGCCGTCAAGGCGGCCTAGCGGTCGGTCGCGGCCTGGGCGGTCTCGGTCGCCTGGATCAGCGCCCAGACGAGGCGGTTCTGACCGCGGGTCAGGTGCGCCCGGAGGACGCCGAGCCGGGCGACGTCGTCGCCGGCGGCGCCGTAGGACAGGGCCGGAGCGAGGTCCGGCAACTCCGGCACGCCGAGGGCCGGGTCGTGATAGAAGGTCTCGGCCCGGCTGTAGTTGACCGGCACCAGCAGGCGGGCGAGCCGGCGCTGAGCGAAATTGAACCGCCGGGCAATTTCGTCGGCCGGGGCGGCATCGAGCGGTGCGGCCGCGTAGAAGCCGCCGAGAGCGCCGTCGAGCTCATCAAGGGCAGCGACGGCCTTGCTGAAGTCGAAATGCGACCCGGCGGACCGCTGGTAGCGGGCCAACGTCTTGCGGAACTCGGCCGTCGTCCGGGTAAAGTCGAACGGGACCGCCGTCGCGTTGAGCACCCGGAGCAGCGACGCGGCGTAGACCTTCAGGTCGCGGAGCAGGTTGTCCCGGTCGGCGATCTCCAGCAAGTCGCCCTCGGTGTGCCACTCGATGTTGGCGCCGCAGCCACCGACGGCGTAGTAGCCCTTCTCGTCGCGCAGCTCCTGCGACATCGTCGACGAGAGCATGTAGAAGCCGGACAGGCCGACGCCGTTGAAGGAGTAGTCGCCGGCGCGGGGCGGTCGCTCGGTCTCGGGCGTGATCCCGGTCGTCTCGCGGATGACGGCATCGACCAGGGGGACGGTCTCGGTCATGGCGCTAAGCTCGTCGTAGCTGTTGACCCAGCGGGCGCCCGGCGAGTCGCAGTTGACCTGGGCGACGCAGTTGCGGGCGAGGTCGATGCCGAACTCGTCGGCGTACCAGGTCGAGCCGGCGTAGCGTCCGTGGGAATGGCCGGACCACCACGCGACCCGGAGCGAGCGGGCGATGTCCTGCCGGTTCTCCCAGAAGACGCGGGCCAGCTCCAGCATCGTCGCGTCGCCGGTCGCGTTGTCGGCGACGCCCTCGAACCAGGAGTCGAGGTGACCATGGAGCAGCACGAACTCGTCCGGCACGGTCGCGCCGGGGATCTCGGCGACGAGAACCGGGATCGTCCGCCAGCGGGTCTCCAGCCGCGTGGAGAGCGCGACCCGGACCGGGCCGGCCTTGGCGGCGGCAATCAGCTCCTGCCCGGACGGGTTGTTGATCGCGATGACCGGAATCGACGGCTGCTGATGCTGGTTATCGAGATCCGGCGTGCCCCAGATCGGCGTGCAGATGCCCTCATGGATTTCCTGACCGGCGTTGATGAAGATCCCGGCCAGCGCCCCGGCCGCCATGACGTCGGTCACCTTGCCGGGAGAGGCGAAGCCCTCCGTCATGACGATCTTGCCGGCGACGTCCTGCCCGCCGAACGAGACTCCCACGGCGAAGACGTCGCCAGCCTGTCCGCCGCCATCGCTGGGGACGTAGACCAATTCGCCGCTGATCTCGTTGCCGTCGGTCGAGACGCCCATCGCGGCCGTCTTGGCCCGGAACGACCGGCCGTCCGGCCCGTCGATCCGGAGCGTCGTCGGTCCGGGGTGGGAGATGAAGCATTCCGGCTCGTGGAGCGTGTAGGGGATGCCCCACTCGTCCAGCCGGGCCGTCAGCAGGTCGACCGCCGACCGCTCCTCCGGGGTGCCGGACAGCCGGACGATCTTCGAGAAGCGCTCGACGACGTCCCAGGGCGCCTCGATGTCGATCGCGTCGAGGATGCGGCGCTCGAGCGCCGGCGCGGTCCAGGTCGTAATGGCGTCGGTGGTGGTTGCCACGGGAGATCTCTTTCTGCTCTGGGAGCAGAGACTGCTCCCCGGGGGGACGGTCACGGTCCTCGTGAACCGCGTCGCCCGCTGGATGACATATTCCGGATCGACGGTTCGACTCCGACGACGCAGGTTCCTAATGGCCACCCTCCGGGTACTGCGGATCCAGCGCGTCCCGCAGCGCGTCGCCGAGGAAGTTGAACGCCAGGACGGTCAGAAGGATCAGCAGGCCGGGGTAGAGCGGCAGCAGCGGGTTGTCCCAGATGTAGGCCTGCGAGTTGCTCAGCATGTTGCCCCAGCTCGCCGCTGGTGGCTGGATACCGAGCCCGAGGAACGAGAGGGCGGATTCGAGCAGGATCGCGTTGGCGACGCCGAGCGTCGCGGCGACGAGGATCGACGGGACGGCGTGAGGCAGGATGTGCCGGAGCAGCAGGCGGGTATCGTTGGCTCCGATCGACCGGGCCGCGGTGACGAACTCGTTCGAGCGGAATCGGAGGACATCGCTGCGGACGATCCGGGCGACGACCATCCAGCTAGTCACCCCGATGACGATCACGATGTTCGTGAAGCTGGAGCCGAAGACCGCCACGACGATCAGCACGAGGAAGAAGTACGGGATCGCCATCATCCCGTCGGTGATCCGCATCAGGACCGTATCGACGAAGCCACCGAAGTAACCGGCGATGCTGCCGACCAGCGAGCCGATCACGATCGAGATCACCATCGCGGTCAGACCGACGGCGATCGAGGCCCGGCTGCCGACGATCAGCCGCGAGAAGACGTCGCGTCCGCTCTCGTCGGTCCCCAGCAGGTGCTCGCCTGACGGCGCCAGATGCTGATTGAGGATGCTGACCCGGTTGGGATCCTGCGGGGCGATCGACGTCGCGAAGGCGGCGACGGCGAACATGACCAGCAGGAAGACTGTCGAGACCATCGCGACGTGGTTGGCCGAGAACCGCCCCCAGGCTGTCCGCCAGAACGACCGCGCCGGCGGGCGGGCGCTGGCCGCGATCCGACCCTCCTGGCCGGGGGCGATGGACGTGACCGTCATGGATCCCTCCTAGCCAAGCCGGATACGTGGGTCGAGGTAGCCGTAGGCGAGGTCGGTGATGAAGCTGCTGAAGATCACCACGGCCGCGACGACGAGCGTCGTGCCGAGGACGACCGGGTAGTCCCGCGTCGTGGCGGCGTTGACGGCGAGCTGCCCCATTCCCGGCCACGAGAAGACGGCCTCGGTGATCGCCGCCCCGCTGACCGCGCGGGGGAGCATTACGCCGATGATCGTCACGACCGGAATCAGGGCGTTCCGCAGCGCGTGGCCGACGACGACCCCGCGCTGTGTCAGTCCCTTGGCCCGGGCCGTCCGGACGTAGTCCTCCGACATGACCGTGACGAGGCCGGATCGGGTGTAGCGCGTCAGCTCGGCCAGGTTGCCCAGCGCCAGCACGCTGACCGGCAGGATCAGGTGCCGGATTCGGTCCCAGAGCGAGAACGGCTCACCTAGCGACATCATCCCGCCGCTTGGCAGGACGCGAAGCTGGACCGAGAACAGGATGATCAGCATGATCCCCAGCCAGAAGACCGGCATCGACACCCCGAAGAAGGTCAGCCCGGCGACCGTCCGGTCCAGCCAGGAGTTCCGGCGCAGGGCGCAGACGACGCCGAGCGGGATCGCGATCACGAGACCGAGCAGCAATGCCAGCCCGGCCAGCAGGAGCGTGTTCGGCAGCCGGGCCGCGAGCAGGTTGACGACCGGCTCGATCGTGTTGTAGCTGACCCCGAAGTCGCCCTGAAGAACGTTCCGGAGCCAGCGCCCGTACTGGACCGGCAGCGGGTCGTTGAAGCCCATCCGCTCGGATGCCTGGGCGATCTGCTCCCGGCTCAGGTCCGGGTTGGCGAGAATCGCCGGACCACCCGGGGCCGCGTGGATCAGGACGAACGTAACGATGCTGACGATGAAGAGCAGCACCACCGCCTGGATCAGCCGACGGATCGCGTAGGCAATCACGGCATCCCTCCCCTTCCCGGCCCCAAACGTTCACGCCGCCTCACGATGGCGTGCGACGTCCTACTGCGTCACCCAGATCAGCTCGGACCACGTCAGCGCGTCGCGGTAGCCCATCTCGACCAACCCCTGGGTCCGGCTGCTGAGCGCCTGGATCTCCTGGACGTGATAGAGGTAGAGCACCGGCAGGTCCAGCGCGACCATCGTCTGCATCTGGTGGACCAGCTCGACCCGGGCCGCGTGGTCGGCCTGGCTGCGCGCCTCGATCAGGAGCGGGTCGAGCTCGGGGTTGTTGTAGGCCCACCAGTTGGAGCTGGAGGTGCTGTAGTAGTGGTCGTAGAGGTCCGGGTCCGGCGGCGTCACCCACCACTGGACGAGCAGGTCGTACTTGAGGTCGTGGTACTGCTCGAGGTGAACCGTCCACTCCGGGATGTCGAGCGTGACCTCGATCCCGAGCTGCTGGAACTCCGACTGCGCGTAGACCAGCACCTGCTCCAGCACCGGGTAGCCCTTCGGCCCGTTGATGAGGAGCGTGAAGCGCTCGCCGGCCGCGTTGACGAGGATGCCGTCGTCCCCCTTGGTCCAGCCCGCGTCCGTCAGGAGCTGGGCGGCGGCATCCGGGTCGTAGGCGTACGTCTGAACATCCGGGTTGTAGTAGTCCCCGAGGAATGGGTGGATCGGGCCAGTGGCGACCTGACCGGCTCCCGCGAGAATACTGGCGACGATCGCGTCCTTGTCGAGGACGTGCGACAGCGCCTGCCGGACCCGCGGATCCTGGAGCTTTGGGATGCTGTGGTTGACGGCAAGGAAGTAGTAGTTGACCTGCGGCTCCTGACGGAGGACGACGTTGGAAGCGCCCTCCATCGAGGCGACCTGGGCTGGGTCGATCACGGTAAGGTCGATCTCACCGGACCGGATCTGGGCCGCCCGGGCGTTGCCGTCGGTGATCGTCTTGAAGATGATCCCGTCCAGCAGGGCCGGACCGCCGAAGTAGGCGTCGTTGCGAGAGACCTCGAGGTAGTTGCCAGCCGACAGTTCCTTGACCCTGAACGGTCCCGTGCCGACCGGCGCCGCGAGGAAGCTGGCGGGCTGATTGAGGTCCTGGCCCTCGATCAGGTGCTTCGGGACGATGCACTGGTTGTAGCCAAGCATCACCGGCAGCGGAGCGAACGCCGTCTTGAGATTGAACCGGACGGTCAGCTCATCGACCGCCTCGATCGTATCGATCGACGAGATCACGCCGCGGGCGGACGCGTCGACCTCCGGGTTGAGCAGCGTCTCGAACGTGAACTTGACGTCGGCCGAAGTCAGCGGCGTCCCGTCGTGCCAGAGGACGCCCGACCGCAACCTGAACGTCCACTGGTTGAGCTCGGCGTTGGACTCCCAGGACTCGGCCAGGTCCGGAACGGCCTGGATCGCGCCGTCGACGAGCTGGTACTGGGTCAGGTTGTTGTAGATCGTCTTGTTGACGAGCAGGTCGACGAGGGCCGCCGGCGCCGTAATGGGATAGACCGTCGGCGTCCCGGCGATCGCCATTCGCCAGATTCCGCCGGGCGTCGGTGTCAGCGCGTCCTGCGCCGCGACCGTGTCGGTCAGCAGCGGACCGGCCGCGAGCGCGGCCCCGCCGGCGGCCGCGAGCTGAAGCAGGTCGCGCCGTGAGACCTGGACGCCACTGCGGGCGAGTTCCCGCTGGAGAGCTTCGATGCGCATGGTCTTCCTCCTCCGCGCACCCTGCGGTGGCGGCTGATCGAACAAAACCCGTCGAACGGTTCGAACAGGCGGTCACCCGTCTGGGTGACTCAACGACGCGTGACGTTGATCGACCGGTCTCCCCGGAGCTTGAGCGAGATCTCCTCGGCCGCTCCGACAACAGCCCTGATGGTCACCTCGCGTTCCGGCGCACTGAACCGCGCCTTGGGTGTCGCGATACTGATTCCCGCGATGACCTCCCCCGTTCCGTTCCGGATCGGTGCGGCCACGGAGCACGCGCCTGGGTCCAGATCTTCGTCGCTGATGGCATAGCCCGCCGTTCGGATGGCCTGAAGTTCGGCGCGAAGGGCGTCAGCTTCGACGATGGTCTTGTCGGTGAACCGTTCGAGGGGACTGGCGAGTGCAAGGAACTCGGCAACGAAGGACTCAGAGGAATACGCCAGAAGGAGTTTGGAGACGGCGCCCGCATGGAGTGGGGTCCGGCCGCCGACGCGGGCGTGAATTTGCAGCGGGTGGGCACTCTCCCGCTTGTCGAGGCAGATTGCCGTCACCTCGTCCGCGAGGGTGCCGAGGTTGATCGTCTCGCCAGACTCCTCCGCGACGCGATCAAGGACTGGCGCGGCGGCGGCCACAAGCGGAAGCTTCTTCTGGGCGACGACACCGAGCTCGACGACCCGGTAGCCGAGCCGGTATCGCTTGCTGACCAGGTCGAAGATGACCAGACGCTCGTCGACAAGCGTCTGAAGCAGGCGGAAGGTCTGGTTCTTGGTCTGCCCAAGCATCCGGCTCAGCTCGCTGACCCCGTACTCGTGCGGCGGCGTCAGGAACGCCGAGAGCAGCTGAGCCGCCCGCTGCACGCTCAGGATGCGATAGCGGTCGATGTGGTTCGGCACGACTTCGGCCGTGTCCGTTTGCGACTGCATAACATGCTCTCTCATTATCAAACTCTATGAGAATCCGAAGGGCTTGTCAATAGGTTAAGCGTATTCTCTCGGCTGAAAAGTGGGCGAAACGACCAGGGCTGGGCGACGGGCTGCGGTATCCCCTGAAACGGGTAGCCGAACCACCCACCGGTATTGGGTGGGTCGAGTCTCGCAGGTCGCACCCGGAGGTTGGTTCGTCCGAAAGCTGTTCGCCAGGCGGAGACGGAGGGCGATCACATGCTGGTGCTGTCTACGGTCGCTCGCCGTACCGGTTGACTGGCTTGTCCGGCGCGGAGGAGCGGGACACGTCCTCTGCAGTGGCTTCGCTGGCACCTGTCCCGGCGAAGCGACGGGCAAGATCGTCGGCCGCCTTCGCGGCCTTCCGCGCTCGGGGGTCAGTCCCGAATCTCGTCTTCGAGAGGTGACGCTGGGCGGCGTCCGGCCCCGCCTTACGGACCTGATTGATCGCCTCCGACCCGACTCTTTGAACCATTTGGCTTCGTCCCCTCGACGGCGAGGCGCCGTTGCCCGACCGGTTCGTATTCCCACCCGACATCGCCTTCGTCGCCATCGAGATCAGCTGATTCAACATTCCCACGTAGTGCTCCTCTATCCAACAAGATGTGTACGGGCCACAGGCTCGTTGTCTACGAGTCATCACGCACGGTCGTTGCCAGAACACTCTCGACCTGTGAACGGGCGCAGCGGTCGGCAAGGTTCCAGCGGGGGGTACCGCGCCCAATAGGTAGGCCGGTCCGCCGCCGGAATAGCCGAAAATGCTATACTTACGGTTGCCTTGAAGACGGAGATGCTTCGTCCCGGTGATGGTGAGTTCCCTGGTTCCCTGATGAGCCGGCCGCCGTTCGCGTTCCGGCGATCCGCCGCCATTGCCGAGGCTCTCACACCCGATTGAATCGTGGCCGCTCACGGTCACGCGATCCACTCAGCGCACGTACGACTTGCAACTGGAGGTTGCCCTTGGCGAAGCCAGCAAACACTCGTGGTGGACGGCCCCCCCAGCGTGGCCCATTGCCCGCTGGTGCCCCTCCGCCCCAGGAAGGTCCTCGTCGACAGGACCCTGATGCTATCAACATCGATGGTCGAGTCAGCGAAGCGCTGCCGAACGCGATGTTCATGGTCGAACTCGAGAACGGCCACAAGGTGCTCAGTCACCTCGCCGGCAAGATGCGGAAGAACTACATCCGTGTCCTCCCCGGTGACCGTGTCATCGTCGAGCTCTCCCCATATGATCTGACTCGCGGCCGGATCACCTACCGGTACCGCTAGTCCCACAACCTCAGGGCCAGTCAGCGGTCAACGCCTCCACCGGCTCTTCAGGGCATACGCCTCGGTCAGGTCGGATTCCGCTCACTTCAGCCGAACCGTCCGAGGCTCAACGATCAGTCTCCCAGAACGGAATGATTTCCTCACTGTCGCGATCCTGGTCACGACGGTGGGGCATCGTCGTGTCCGGGTCAGGGCGGCGGATCGCCACAGTCCTGAAGATCCCGCACAGGTAACGCTCATGTCTACGAACGTCAGCGGGATCCGGCCGGTCCCATCCCCCGACGACCTCGCCTTCGAGCGCCTCCTGGTCGTCATCGACGCTACCCGACAGCAGGCAGCCACCCTCCAGACCACGATCGAGACCCTCCGCGACGATCTCGGTCGCTTCGAAGGCGCTTACCATGCCCGGACCGGTCACCTGTTCGTCGAGCTCAACCGGCTCCGGCTCGCCTGTGACGAGTTTCGCCACCGGATCGCCATGGTCCGGGGGCAGCGCGGCACGCGGCCGGACGAGATCGAGGGCGACGTCGAGCGGCTGTTCCGGGACCGGCGCCAGACGATCGCCGACGAGGCCGACGAGGCGACCACGTACCAGCGGGCATTCGAGCGGGAGCAGGCCGTTCAGCTCGGCGAGGATGACGAAGCCGAGCTTCGCCGGACCTACCGCGAGCTCGCCCGCCGCAACCACCCGGACCTCGTCCAGGACGAGACCGAACGCGAACGCCGCGAGCAGCGGATGGTCCGGATCAACACCGCCTATCGGGAGCGCGATCTCGCGGCGCTCCGGAACCTGCTCACCCTGAGCCCGAGCGACGACGACACGCCGGACACCACCCGGACGCCGGCCGAGCGCCTCGCCTGGGCGACCGCCGAGCTAGCCCGACTGGACGAAGTCGTCGCGTCGCTCCGCGGCGATCTGGCGATCCTCGAGGAAAGCCCCGCCCACGAGCTCTGGCAGCGATCATTGCGGGAACCGGCCTTGCTCGACGAGATGGCCGACCAGATCGCCGCCCAGATCACCGACGCGCAGTCCCGGCTCGACGATCTGACCACCAGTTTCCATGCGCTTCTGAACGAGGACCAGTAGACTTTCCCCATGGCCCACCCATCCGCCCGGCAGCAAGATGCCAGTCCAGACATGCCCGCCGACCCGTCGCCGCTCGTCCCGACCGGCGACGGCCGGACGCTGCGGTTCGACCCAACCCGGTCCAGCCGCCTGCTTCGCCAGGGGCTCGACTTCCTCCTCGTCCGCGAATCGACCCTCTCGATCGAGCCGACGGGCAGCGACAGCTCCGGCGACGACCGCGTCGTGAGCCTCCCGACCCACACCGTCGCGCTGCTGATCCAGGAGCTGGCGGCGGCGATGGTCCCAAGCGTTGCCGCCCTCGTCGGCGACGCCGAGCACCTGATGGCCAAGCAGCAGACGCTCGCCCTGGCCTGCATCTATTCGTGCAGCCGGACGACCCTGCCGTCCGATAGCGACGCCCGGACTCAGCTCGGCCTACTGACCGATGTCGTCTCCGACGAGCACCGCTTCCCGTGGTGGCGGGCGCTGCCGCTCCAGGTCGCGTTGAACATCACCGGCGAGGGAAACGGAGGCTACCGGACGCTCTACGGCAACCTGGCCCACCCGCACGAGCGGGTTCGAACACACCTGCTTCCCATCGCCTGGATCGCCCGGCGCCATCTCGACGCGGCGACGGTCGCGCTGGCCGTCCTGCCCAATGTCGCGACGACGGAACACTGGGCTGCCTCGCTGGCCGTCCTGCGGTCCTGCTGCCGGAACGATCAACGGTTCATGGACCTGGTTCGCACCTTCCAGCCCGCCGAGTCGGGCGGGATCTATCAGGAGCGCGTCACCCCATTGAGCGACCGGCAGTCGGCCCTGACTGCTTATGTCTCCTCACCACCCGACCTCCGAGGCATCGAGCGGTCGGTCCGCGATGAGGTCCTGCGGGTGGCAACGAGTCAGCCAGCGTCGAGCACCGGCTAACGCGCCTCCAACCGCGCAGCGCGTCAGCCCTTCGATCCTTTGGCAGCGTCCGTCGTCGTGTCCAGCCGCATCACCAGTCCACCCACTACAACGAGGAGCCTTCCAGATGAGTTCGAGCCACCCCGGTCAGCCTCAGATCCCGACTGTGCCGGAAGTCGACGCGGACGGCGCCCAGCGCATGATCGATCACGGCGCCGTCGCCCTCGACGTCCGGGAGCCGTGGGAGTTCGCGACCGGGTTCATTCCCGGCGCCGTCCTCGTCCCGCGGGCCGACGTCCCTGAACGCATCCGCGGCCTCGTCCCGGACCCGGCCAGCCCGATCGTCGTCTACTGCGCCGGCGGCGTCCGCTCGGCCTACGCCACGAAGACACTCGAGGAGATGGGCTACACCGGCGCCGTCTCGATGGCTGGCGGGATGCACGCCTGGGAAGAGGCCGGCAAGCTGACCGGCCTGCCCGGCTAGCGTCATCAGACCTTGCCGTTCGACTCGTACCGTACACTGACGTATCAGCCATTCATGGGATTCGCTCGCACTAGCTCCGAGCGCCAATAGCAAGCAACAGAGGGGGCCGGCGATGTCGGCGCGGTACCACGAGATCCTCCAGGCGACGAAGCGGGCCATCCGTGAAGTCGATGTCGCCGCGGCCCGGTCGCTGATCGATCAGGGCGCGGCGGCGGTCGATGTCCGCGAGCAGGACGAGGTCGACCAGGGCGTCGTCCCCGGCTCGATCCACATCCCGCGCGGCTTCCTGGAGCAGCGCATCGACGACGCGGTCCCCGAGCACAGCCGAACGGTCGTCCTCTACTGCGCCGGCGGCGTCCGCTCGGCTTTCGCGGCGAAGTCGCTGGCCGAGCTCGGGTACACCGACGTCGTCTCGTTGGCTGGCGGGTTCAACGGCTGGAAGAACGCCGGCGGGGCCTGGCACGTCCCGGCCACCCTGACACCGGACCAGCGCCGCCGCTACAGCCGCCACCTGCTCATTCCCGAGGTCGGCGAGGCCGGCCAGCAGAAGCTGATCGCCGCCCGTGTCCTGCTCGTCGGCGCCGGTGGGCTCGGATCGCCGGCCGCGCTCTACCTCGCCGCCGCCGGGGTCGGCACGATCGGGATCATCGATGCCGACACGGTCGACGACAGCAACCTCCAGCGCCAGATCGCCCATAACCTCGATCGGCTCGGGATGCCCAAGGTCGAGTCGGCGAAGATCGCGATGGAGGGGCTCAACCCGGACGTCAACGTGGAGACCCATCAGGTCAGGCTGACCAAAGAGAACGCGCTCGACATCTTCGCGACGTACGACATCGTCGTCGACGGCGCCGACAACTTCGCTACCCGCTACCTCATCAACGATGTCTGCGTGCTGCTGAACAAGCCGAACGTCCACGGTAGCGTCTTCCGGTTCGAGGGGCAGGCCAGCGTCTTCCTGCCGCATGAGGGACCGTGCTACCGCTGCCTGTTCCCGGACCCGCCGCCCCCGGAGCTCGCGCCGAGCTGCGCCGAAGCCGGCGTGCTGGGTGTCCTGCCGGGCACGATCGGGCTGCTCCAGGCGACCGAGACCGTCAAGCTGATCCTCGGGATCGGCGAGCCGCTGGTCGGGCGCCTGCTGCTGTACGACGCGCTCGCGACCGAGTTCCGGGAGTTGCGGCTGAAGCGCAACCCGGAGTGCCCCGTCTGCGGCGACCATGCCCACCCCGATATCAGCACGATCGACTACACCGACGTCGCTTGCGCCGTCCCGTTCCTCGCCTCCGTCGCCGAGTAATCCGTGGATCGTCTGAAACGACAGCCCCAGCCGAAACCTTTGACTGGTTTTCGACTGGGGCTGTCGCGTGCAGTCCGTCGTGGCGTAGTGTGTAAGTCAGCGAACTCTGTTTCGCGGCGGTTAGTCGAAGGGGCACCCCTTGGGATGTCCGGCCGCCGCAGCGGCCTTCGCAAGGCGAGATCATGCTGCGCGCCAGACCTCTTCAGAAAAGTCGAGGGTTGACGTCGCTGATTGTCGCCGTGCAGGACGACGGCCGCCGCGGCGGCCAGGCTCGCAAGCTTCGCCCCTACAAAACGGGCGGCGGCCGGGCGACGACAAAGGATCGCCCTTCGAGTGAAGTGCTCCGTTATGCCGTAATGGGGACCGGCTTCAGTGGCGCGGCCATGAGGTCGCCCAGAGACCCGGTTCCGTCCTCGACCCAGAACCCGAACCGGCCGGAGGCGACCTCACCCGACAGCGTCGAGATAACGACCTCATCGCCCAGCGTCAGTTCGATGTACGGACCGGAGAGGATCAGTCGAAACGGGATCGCCTCGTCGCGTGCCAGCGCATCGCACAGCTCGCCGCGCTGGTACTCGGTGTAGGCGAAGCGTTGCTGGCTGGTCCAGCGGTCCCGGGTCGGCAGAAGCTTCTGGAGCGCGACGCCCCGTGTGCCGGCTCGGAGCTCGACGAAGTAGCCAGCGCCGGTCTCAGCATCGACCCGGAAGGCCAGGCCACCGGCCGCCGCGTCGATCCGCAGCGTTCCGGCGACGTCAATGTCGGTCTGATCGGTGGCCGTGGTCAGGACGTCCATTGTCCCGACCGGCGGCGCCAACGCCCAGGAACAAGTCCCATTGCCGGCAAGTTGCCCTTGGAACGCGGTCAGGGAGGCGGGCGGAAGCGCGGCCGGCTCAGTCTCGCGGTAGCCCGACCAGCCGTCGAACGTCCCATAGCCCAGACTTCGGTCGGGCCGCTGAGTCAAGACCAGCGGGGCCGGGACGAACTTGCCGGCGGTATTGCGCTGCGTCGCCCAGTCGACGAGCGTCGGGCCGTGATGCCCAAGCGGCCGATGCCAGCAGAGGTAGAGATCCTGTCCGCGCCATCTGACGACCCGTCCGGCGTAGTGCCCCCGCGGCGCGAGGATGCCACCGTCGGCCGAGACGGTGTACGGCCCACGGACGTTATCGGCCTGCCAGTAGCGCTGTGTCCCGTCCTCCATGATCCCGGCGGTCAGATACCAGATCTCGCCGATCGTGAAGATCTGCGGGCACTCCAGGTCCCAGTACCGGCGCGGCGCTACCAGCGGACCGAGATGCTCCCACTTCCGCAGGTCGTCCGAGACGAGCAGCGCGACCGCCCCCCGCCGCATGACCGGGCCATCCTTGGTCCGGGCGCAGACCGCCAGGTACCAGCGCCCGTCGGCCCGGACCGGCTTCGGGTCCCGGAACGAGACGGCACCGGACTCAGCGACGGTCGACTCATACCAGCGCGGATCGGCCTCGGCGACCGCCCGGTTGCCGGTCTTCACCCAGTGGATCAGGTCGTTCGACTCGGCGTGCGCGACCCGCTGGACACGACCATCCTCGGCCCGGCCCAGCGCCGTGTAAATCATATGGTACGTACCGTCGGCCTCCGTGACGCTCATCGTCCAGATCTGGTCGTCGTCGACGTCGCCGGGCGAGCCGGTCCAGAGGGCGGGCGGGAGCTGCTCCCAGCAGAGCCCATCTCGGCTGACGACGTGCTGGACGACGTCGTGGTTGGGCAGCGTGAGGTGGAAGAGATGCAGATCGTCGCCATCGGCGAAGACCTCGATGTCACCGACCTCGGAGTAGCCGATGCCACGGGGGGCGTACATGGTGACGTGCTCCTATCCCTTGAGACCCGTGAGGGTGATACCTTCGATCAGATACCGCTGCGTGAAGATGTAGAGGATCAGCACCGGCAGCAGCGACAGCGTGACGCCGGCCAGCACGACCGCGACGCTGCCGTTGCCGAGGTAGCCCTGGAGGGTCACCAGCCCGACCGGCAGCGGGAAGTTCTGGTAGGACGTCAGGAAGATGAAGGGCCGGAAGAACTCGTTCCAGTACTGGTTGAACGTCAGGATCGCCAGCACCGCCAGGGCCGGCCGGGCCAGCGGTAACACGACATCGACGAAGATCCGCCAGTGGGACGCGCCGTCGAGCCGGGCGGCGTCCTCCAGGTCGTTCGGGATCGTGAGGAAGTACTGCCGCAGCAGGAAGACGCCGAACGCCGACGACCAGCCCGGCAGGATCACCGCCCAGAGCGTATCGGCCAGGTGGAGGTCGCCGAGCAGGACGAAGATCGGGATCACCGTCGCCTGGATTGGCACCATCAGCGACGACATCAGGACGACGAACAGCATCCCCTTGCCGGGAAACCGGAGCCGGGCGAAGGCGTAAGCCGCCATCGCCGAGGTAATGAGCTGACCGATCACCACCGCGCCGCTGATCAGGACACTGTTCAGGAAGAAGCGGAAGAACGGCACCTGATCGAAGACCGCGGTGTAGTTGTCCCACTGCCAGTCGGTCGGGATCCACTGCGGGGGCAGCAGGAACGACTGGAGCGGCGAGCGGAGCGAGGTCGCCAGCATCCAGATGAACGGGGCCATCATGACGACGCTGACCGCCAGCAGCAGGAGGAAGACCGTGCCGTCGGCGATGCTGGCCCGAAGCCGGCGCAGCACGATCGCGCGGCGTGGCTCGGGGGTCACGATGAACGCCATGCTCGCCTCCTATTGGTAGTGGACCCAGCGCTGGCTCATCCAGAACTGGAGCAGGGTGAACAGCATGATGACGAGGAAGAGGATTACGGCGATCGCGGAGCCATAGCCGAACTCCAGGTTCTGAAATGCCGACTCCTGGATCATCATCACGACCGTCCGGCTGCTGTCGCCGGGGCCGCCGCGGGTCATGATGAACGGGGTCTCGAAGACCTGGAGCGAGCCGATCACCCCGATCACGGTCGCGAACAGGATCGTCGGGCTGAGCAGCGGGATCGTCAGCGTTCGGAGCCGGGTGAAGGGGCCGACCCCGTCGATGGAAGCTGCCTCGTAGATGTCGCGGGGAATGTTCTGGAGGCCGGCGACGAACAGGATGAAGGTGAAACCGAGCCGCTGCCAGACCGAGGCGAGCACGATCGTGAACAGTGACCATTCGGTGGAACTCAGCCACGGCACCTTCTCGAAGCCGAGCTGGACGAGGTAGTAGTTGATTACGCCGAAGTCGCGACTGAACATGTAGCTGAAGATGATCGCGATCGCGGTCGAAGACATGATCACTGGCAGGAAGAAGACCGTCCGGAAGACGTAGCGCAGGAACCTGGGCATCCGGCTCTGGACGCCCACGGCGAGCAGCAGCGCGATCGTGATCTCGAGGATGGTGCTGAGGATGACGAAGACGAAGGTGTTCCGGAAGCTGACGATCACCCGCTCATCGCCGAGCAGCCGGTCGTAGTTGTCCACACCGATCCCGACCGGATCCGAGACGACGTCGTAGCGGGTGAAGCTGAGGACGATCGAGGCGATCAGCGGGCCGGCGACGAAGACGACAAACAGGACGAAGACTGGCAGCAGATAGACGTAGGCGGCACGGGCCTCACTTCGCTGCTCGCCCCGGAGCGAACCGGCTGCCGGAGGCGCACCACCGGTACCGGATCCAACGGTCGCTGCCGCGGGTCGCGGCTGGTCCGACACCACCATGAGGGAACTCCATGACGACGCGTCGCCGGGGGGCGACCGTCCCCCCGCCGTTGACCCGCTATGCCTGTCGGGCCAGCAGGTCCGTCAGTTCCTGATGCATCCCGTCCAGCGACTCCTGTGCGGTCTTGTCCTGCGACATGGCGAGGCCGACGTAGCGGGTGAAGATGTTGGCCATCTCGACGGCCGGCGGCGGCGCGGGGATCGGCGCCGTGTCCGGGAACTTGTCGAGGGTGTCGTAGAAGACGCTGTAGCTCTTCGGACCAAGCTCCGGCGTCCAGAGCGCGTCCGTCGCGAGCGAGCGCCGGGCCGGGGTGGTGTTGCCACCGGCGCAGACGCTGAAGATGACATCGGGGCTGGCCCGGAACTTCAGCAGCTCCCAGGCGGCATCCTTGACAAGCGAGTCGTTCATGATCACGTAGCCCGCTGTCCCGAACTGGTGGCGCTGACTCTTCCAGTTCGGCATGAAGGTGACGTCGAAGTTCTCCGGCGTGACTCCTGACGCGGCCAGCGACGAGATCAGGTAGCTCCCGGCCGGGAATGAGGACAGTTGACCGCCGCTGAACAGGGCGATGACCTGCGACTGGTCACCCTCGGCCTGGGCCGGGTTCGGCGCGGCGTTGAGCTCGTAGGTCAGGTCGACCAGGTACTGAAGTGCCTCGACGTTGTTAGCAGCGTTGGCCTGCGAATTGGCCCAGCGAATCCCGCCGCCTCGTCCCTGAGCTGCCGGGTCGCTGGCGTAGAAGGACTGCCAGAGCCACTCGCCACCTGGCGCCTTCTCCTCGGTCAGGATGTTGCCGCCGTTGATGAAGATCCATGGGATCGCCCCACCCCAGTGCCGGTTCGTCCAGGCGAAGCCGTAGTGGCCGCTCTCGGCGATAGCCCGCATCGAATTGGTGAAGTCGTCGATCGTCCACGTCGGCGACGGCATCGCCGCCCCGACCTCGGCGAACTGCTGTGGGCTGAAGAAGATGTTGGCCGCGTTGAAGTCGACGGGCAGGGAGTAGAGGGAGCCGTCGTACATCATCGCCTCGACCAGCGACGGAGCGACATCGGCGAAGTATTCCTGCATCGCGGCTGAGTCCCGCTTGACGTAGTCATCCAGCGGCGCGGCCAACCGGGACGCGAAGAGTTGCAGTCCTTCGGTGGCGCAGAAGCAGACGTCCGGAGCGTCGCCGGACGCGATCAGAGCCAGGACCTTGGTGAAGTACTGATCCCAATCCGGCGCCTCAATCGGGATGACCTCGACCTGAATTTCGGGGTTGGTCGCGGTGAACTGGTCGAAGAGTGCCTTGGTCGTCTTGGCATCCTCGATACTGCCGAACTGGGCAATGCGGACGACGGTGCTCCCCTGCCGCAGAACGGCCGCGGCGCGGCGCTCCGGGAGGATCGCCTGGGCGGATGCCGAAGTCGCGACGAGTGAACCGGCGACACCAGCTGATGCTCCGGCGAGGAGGGTTCGACGATCGAGTCGCGACGGTGCGGCTGCCATGGTTTGACTCCACTGGTACGCCGCCACGACAGTGAGGCGGCAGGGCGACGTCCCCTCAAGCCGATGGCGCATTGAACTACCAATGCGGCGTGAATGGGAACCCGAAACGATTTACCTGTGCCACAATTGGCTCGTAAAACGTTTCACTAGATTACCCGATATCTTCCTCTTGTCAACTACCTGCCCTTTGCCCGGGCGAGACGCGCCGCAGGGACGCAGCATGCTGATTGTTGCCGGCCGTGATTGGCCCGTCTCGACCGGCCGGTGGACCGATCGACGACCGGACGACGAGCGGACACGGCAAGCTGATCTGCTGGGCCACCCCCGGCTCGCCGCCCACCATCGCCAGCAGCCGCTCGCTGGCCCAGGCGCCCATCTCATAGTGCGGCAACTGAACGGTCGTCAGGCCCGGTCGCAGGCGAGCGGCGACGATCTCCTGGTTGTCGAAGCCGATCACGCTGACGTCGTCCGGAACTCGGAGTCCAAGATCGGCGAGAGCGGCGTAGGCTTCCATCGCCATCCGGTCCGTCGCGCAGAAGATGCCGGTCGGCGGCTCCGGCAGAGCCATCAGGCGGCGGGTCTGGCCGTAGGGCAGCCCGATCTCGTCGCCGCCGGGGAGGACGAGGTCCGGGTCGAAGTCGATCCCGTGCCTGGCAAGCGCTTGCTGGTAGCCGACCAGCCGTCCGTCCCTCGCCGGCAGGCCGTCGGTGAGGTTGATGAAGCCCACCCGGCGGTGCCCGGCCTCCAGCAGCGCCATCGTGGCGACGTAGCCGCCGCCGACCTCGTCCGGCACCACGGACGGGAAGACCGGATCGTCGGTGAAGCAATCGACCAGGACGCAGGGCACCTCCTGGAAGACCGAAGGGAGTTCAACTGGCTGGTGGTGATCGGCGGCATAGATCAGCCCCTCGACCTGGCGCTCCATCATCTGCTGCGCCGCCCGCTCGGCCAGCACCGGATTGGCGCTGGTGTTGACGATCATCAGGACCTTGCCCTGCTTCCAGGCGACGTCCTGCGCCCCGCGGATCACGTCGCCGGCGTTGGGATTCGAGGCTACCGCATCGGTGATGAAACCGATCGTATTCGACTGCCGGGTCCGCAGCTGCTTGGCGGCGGCGTTTGGTCGGTAGTTGAGCTTGAGCGCCGACGCCTCGACCCGCTCCCGCGTCACGTCGGAGATCGTCGCCGACGCGACCCGGTTCAGCACCAGAGAGACGGTCGTGATCGAGACGCCGGCGTCCTTCGCGACGTCGCTGATCGTGATGCGATTGGGGCGCGGATTGCTGAGCATGAGCACTTTCACAGCTGACGGCGAGATGAGATCAGGGCGATGCCCGTCGTGCCAGAGTAGTCTGCCGCTGCAATTCGTGCGGTACTGAGCGGCTCACAGTCGGTCAGCCGCCGGCCGTGGAACCGAACGGCTGGTCGGAGTCGGCGATCGTCTATACCAGCGCCGCGACGGTCTGTCAGTCCGGCGTAGCGGGTGGAGACGAAGCCCTGTCGCTGCTCGTTGAAGACGGCGTCCCGGTTCGGCGACCGACGGATAGGAGAACGAACTCTTCGCCTGGATCAGCGCGACAGCTGGGGTAACGCCAGGCGGGTCGCGGCGTTCACCGGCGTGGACCGCGATGGCGACGGACGTGCCGGCCTCGCAATCGATCGGTCGCGTCCGTCGCCATCCTGCCTCCGTGACCGCTTGTCCCGAGAATCCCGTACCTATGTCAGCCCGATCCGGGCCTCGCTGACCGCGCCGTCGACGATCCGGAAGGCACGTAGGCTGGGCGCTTCGGGTTCGTCAAGCGAGCAGATCAGGGACCAGGCATCCGGCCAGAAGGCCAGCTCGATGTCCGTCGCCGAGGGCCATGCCGGGCTGGTCGGGTGCGAGTGGTAGATCGCGACGATATCCCGCCCGTCCTCGTCCAGCAGCCGCGTCACCCGGAACAGGTCGCCGGCGTCGACCTCGTAGAAATCGAGGCCCACGGCTACGTTCCGGAGCGAAAACAGCTCGGTCTGCGGCCCGGTGAGGTCGAGTTCGCCGGGAAGCCCGACGATCAATCCGCAGCACTCCCGTGGCAGGTCGGCCCGGGCGTGGGCGACGATCCGGTCGTGGGCCGCCCGCGGCAGCCGGAGCAACCCGGCGTCGGCGTAGCTCATCGGCTCGTGCCGCCTGCCGTCCCCGGACCGAGGTCTTGATCGGCGCCAGCCTTGACCGTTTTCTCTTCGCTCGGGAGGTCCCGCGCGTCGACGCCGTCGCCGAAGATAGTGACGAAGCGGCGGATCCGGCCGTCGTCCTCGACGATCGGGCCTCCTTGGGCCGGGTCCTGTTGACCTAGATCGCCCAGCGCCCCGGCCTGGTTCGTGCCCGACACCGGGACTTCCAACTTACCGCCGGTGAACCGCCGCGTCGGCGTCAACATCGCCATCCTGCGGGCGCCGTCGGTCATGATCTTCGCTCCTATCGAATGACCCGCGACTGCCGCCCTGTATGGAGCGAAATGCTACCCGGAAACCGGATCAACGGTATCTCCGCCCGTTGCGATCCAGGAGCGATCCATCCCGCGGTGACGCTGCAGTCGGACGTCGGGGACGGAGCGAGCCCCACTAACTCCGGCCAGCCTTCTCTTGAAGAGCTCTGATCAGTCAGATCCGGAAACTTATTGCCACGTTCACAAACGCCACCGGTCCCCCATCTATGCTCCCACCACCTGAGTGAAGGAACTGTATCCACGCACGGTCTTATGTCGACGACAGGCAGGTCATGGCCCGATTCCTCGTGCAGCGGACGATCCGCAGCCTCATCACCCTCTGGATCGTGGTCAGCGCGGTCTTCATCGTCCTCAACCTCTCCGGCGACCCAGCCGCCATCATGCTCGGCCCCGATGCCTCGCCCATGGCGATGGACGCCTTCCGCGCCAGCCACGGGCTCGATGACCCGCTCCCACAGCGCTACGGCATCTACCTGATCGACCTCGTCCGGGGCGATTTCGGCGAGTCGCTCCGCAGCGGTCGCCCGGTGACCGAGCTCGTCACCAGCCGGGTGGGCGCAACCCTGGAGCTGGGCCTGGCGGCCCTGGTGCTGGCCGTTGTGGTCGGCATCCCGGCCGGGATCCTTGCCGCCCTGAGGCGGAACTCGATCTGGGATCGGCTGACGATGTTCGGCGCCTTCGTCGGCCAGTCCGCCCCGAACTTCTTCGTCGGGATCGTCCTGATCCTGGTCCTCAGTCTCCGGCTGAACTGGCTGCCGAGCTCCGGACGCGGCTCCGCAAGCCAGCTGATCATGCCCGCGTTCACGCTCGCGACCGGCCTGCTGGCCGCGCTCGCCCGGATGTCGCGCTCATCCCTGCTGGAAGTGATGGCGGCGGACTACGTCCGGACCGCACGGGCCAAGGGCCTATCGGACGGCCGGATCGTGATCGGCCACCTCCTGCGCAACGCCGCCATTCCCGTCGTGACGATCCTGGGAATCTGGGTCGGCGCCATGATCGGCGGGGCGGCGATCACCGAGACGGTCTTCGCCTGGCCGGGGATCGGGCGGCTGGCGGTCGAGTCGATCGCGAGCCGCGACTACCCCGTCGTCCAGTTGATCGTGCTCGTCGTCGCGGCGTCGGTCGTCGTCCTGAGCCTGCTCGTCGATATCACCTACCGGCTGCTCGACCCCCGGATCTCCACCGGTGGCCGCCAGGGCGCCCGCTCATGAGCGGTTCCCTCGTGGCCATGGCCGCGCCAGCCGGCGTCACCGGTCGAACCAGGTCGCGTCGACGCACGTTCGCCAACCCGCCCCCACTGGTCTGGGTGTTCATCGTCGTCCTGACCGGCATCGTCGCCTGCGCCCTCTTCGCAGGGTTGATCGCGCCGCACGACCCGACCCGGAACAACCTGATCATCCGACTCCAGCCGCCCGCCTGGCTCGCCGGCGGCTCATCCACGTACCCGCTCGGGACCGATGCGCTGGGACGCGATGTCCTGAGCCGGCTGATCTATGGTGCCCGGATCTCGCTGGCGATCGCGGTCATGGGCACGCTCTTCGGCGCCGTCCTCGGAGCGTCCTGCGGACTGGTCTCCGGCTTCGTCCGGGGACGGCTGGACGAGTTGATGATGCTGCTGGTCGACGCCTACATCGCCCTGCCGTTCCTGATCATCGCCCTCGTCGTCATCGCCTTGCTGGGGACGAGCCTGACGGTCCTGACGTTGCTGGCCGCCCTCTCGGGCTGGGCGAGCTACACCCGGGTCTCTCGCAGCCTCGGGCTCCGCGTCCGCGAGGAGCAGTACATCCTCGCTGCCCGGGCGATTGGCGTAACGCAGGCGCGGCTGATCTTCCGGCACACCCTGCCCAATGTCATCGCGCCGCTGATCGTCCTGACCACCTTTGAGCTCACCGCGATCATCCTCCTGGAGGCGTCGCTGTCCTACCTCGGTTTCGGTATCCAGCCGCCGACGGCGGCCTGGGGACTGATGGTGAACGAGGGCCGCGAGTACCTCAACACCGCCTGGTGGCTCGGCGTCTTCCCCGGATTCCTGATCATGCTGGTCGCCGTGTCGGTGAGCCTCGTCGGCGACTGGCTCCGGGATGTCCTGGATCCCACTCTGAAGTCCTGACCATCGAAGAAGGAGAACGCGACCGCGCCGTTACCTGCCATTGACTCCCGGATCGACTATGTATCAACGCATCGACAGGAGCAACCCATGACGAACGATCGGACGGACGACTACCGGACCACGGTCTTCAACCGGCGAACTCTCGTCGGAACCGGAATAGCGACCGGTGCCGTCGCCGTTGCCGCCCTCAACTCCGCCACCTCCGCCCAGAGCACTCCAGGCGCGGGAGAGCCAGCGCCGATCCAGGCCACGCCGGAGGGGAACTACGCCCCCCAGACCGGGATCCAGCGGGAGGAAATGATCATCGGGGTGCAGCAGATCCCCGAAACGCTCGACCCAGCGCGCGAGCTGAGCAACGTGGGTTCCCGCGTCAACTGGACGCCGTACGACACGCTGATCCGACGCGATGTCCTGAACGGCGACGTCAACGTTCCCTCACTGGCGACAAGTTGGGAGCAGGTCTCCGCGACCGAACTCGTCCTGAAGCTCCGGACGGACGTCACGTTCCACAATGGCGACCCGATGACCGCCGACGATGTGGTCTTCACGTTCGAGCGGATGAAGAACGCCGAGGCCAACGGCGACCCCGATCTGGTCGAGGGCGGCACCTACTTCGCGACCGTCAGCGCGGTCACCAGGGTGGACGACTCCACCGTCAGCTTCACGACCGATCAGCCCGATCCCGTACTCGTCAACCGGCTCGCCTCGTGGGCATCCTGGATCGTCCCGAAGAACTACATCGAGTCGGTCGGCGTCGATGAGTTCCGGCGGATTGGCATGGGCACCGGACCGTACCGCTTCGCGAGCTTCTCCCCGGACAACGAGATCGTCCTCGAGCGATACGACGGCTACTGGGGCACGCCGCCCCCGGCCCAGCGGATCGTCTTCCGGGTGATTCCCGAAGTCGCCGCCCGGGTAACCGCCGTCCTCAACGGCGAGGTCCAGCTCATCACCAACGTCCCGCCGGACCAGGTCACGGCGCTCCAGGACGGCGATGGCATCGACGTCCGGAAAGTCGTCCTGGCGAACTCCCACGTCCTGCAATACAACGTTCACAATGGGGTACTGGCCGACAAGGCGTTGCGGCAGGCCCTCAACCTTGGAATCAACCGTCAGCTGATCATCGACGCGATCTGGAACGGCGAAGCCCGCGCCAAGCGGAGTCACCAGTTCCCGGAGTTCGGCTACTTGTACAACCAAAGTCGTCCGCTGACGCCGTACGACCCGGATAGGGCTCGGGAACTGGTGGCCGAGTCGAGCTACGCTGGCGAAACCATCCCCTATCAGATGCACGGCGGGTACTACACCAACGGCGAGCAGGTCGCGCAGGCCATCATCCAAATGTGGGCCGACATCGGGATCAACGCCGAGATCGACAGCAGCGACACTGGAGTCAGCGGCCCGGAGCGCATGGTCCACACCTGGTCGAACTCCTCCATCCTCGCCGACCCGGACGGCGCGATCATCCGTAGCTGGGGACCGGGGAGCAGCACCCAGGAGCAGTACTGGGACGCCCCGGCGGAGTTCAACCGGCTGGCGGAAGAAGCCCGAACCACCCTCGACCAAGATGTCCGGTACGCGGACTACCAGGCGATCCTCGACATCTGGGAGGATGAGGCACCCGGCACGGTCCTCTACGACCCGGCCGAGTTCTACGCCGTCAGCACGTCAGTGAACTGGTCCCCGTACCCGCTCTACAACATGGACCTGCGCGCCTACAACCTCTCGTTCAACGAGTAGTCCGTCAGCCAGCTGGCCTGACAGATGAACTCTACCTGACTGGACGGGTGACCGGAGATGATCCGCCACCCGTCCAGCCGTTCGCGCAAAGGCGATGACGTTGACTCTCTCGACCGACCGGCGTGTCCTCATCATCGGCGCGGACGGCCTGCGGCCCGACCTGTTCGATCCCGACCTGATGCCCAACGTCGCCCGGCTGGCGGCCAGCGGCGTCCGGTTCAGTGACCACCACGCCGCCTACCCATCCCACACCCGGGTCAACATGAGCAGTCTGTCGACGGGGACGACGCCCGGCCGGCACGGCATCGTCGCGAACACGATGCTCGTCCCCAACGCTACGGCCGACCACATCGTCGACACGTCCAACTACCAGCACCTCGACGCCCTCGGCGCCCAGCCCGGAAGCAGCGCCCTGCTCGTCCGCTCCCTGAGCGACATCCTCGTCGACAGCGGGCGCCGCGTCGCCGTGGCGGGGACGGGGTCAAGCGGCTCCAACGTCCTCTGGACGCTCAACGACCGGGGGCGAATCGTCAACCCGAACAGCGCCTTTGGGATCGCCGACCTCTACGACCTCCGGGAGAAGCTCGGCGAGATCCCGGAGCCGTCCGTGCCGCTGATCGAGCGCAACCGGTACGCGACCCGCGCCGTCACCGAGCTCTACCTCGACGACCCCCGGAACCAAGTCATCGTCCTCTGGCTGGCCGAGCCGGACGCGAGCCTGCACCGCTTCGGACTGGGATCACTAGAATCCCGCGCCGCGATGGCGAACGTCGACGACCGCGTCGGGACGATCCTCGACGCGCTCGGCGGTCGCGGCCTCCGGGACCAGTTCGACGTCCTCTTCCTCTCGGATCACGGACACTCGACCGTCCGGAGCCACCGCACCCTGCGTGAATGTCTCACCCAGGCTCGGCAGGATCTCGGGAAGCACCTGCCGGCGCTGGCAACGGCAAGCGACTTCGTCTACGCGGAGCCGGGCACGTCGGAGTCGACGGTCGAGGAACTCACGCCGCTGGTCGAGTGGCTCTACGCCCAGAGCTGGGTCGATCTGGTCCTTGGCGGCGCCGACGGCACCGAGACGATCCCTAGCGTCATTCCGCTCCGGGCGCTCTGGGGCGGCGCGATCAATGACCGGCGTCCGCTCCTCGCCGTGTCCCCCGTCTGGACGCATGATCAGAACGAGTTCGGCGTCCCTGGCACAGTCGCGGCGCTGACGACGCAAGCGGCGCTGAAATCGTCGCACGGCTCGGCCTCGCCCTATGACATGCACGCCTTCCTCATCGCCAGCGGACCATCCTTCCGCGAGGGCGTCGTCTCAAACACCCCGACCGGCGCCATCGACCTCACGCCGACCGTGCTCACCATCCTCCAGCTCACGCCGCCTTCCGTGGTGGATGGGCGCGTGCTGCACGAAGGGCTGGCCACCCCCCATGGTGAGACGCCCGCGACCAGCGAGGAGACACTGACCGCCGAGGTCTCCGGGACAGACACCCGTCACCTGCTGCTCCACCGGGTAGCAGCAGCGACCTACGTCCATGGGTCACTGGGTCGCGAATCGGTCTAGACGACACCGATGTCCCGTGAGCCGGAACATCGGTGCCGCGTGGTGAGAATGGTTCGGTCAGAGGCTGGGAGAACCGGGAACGATCGGAGCCGGCACCGAGCCGAGCAGGGCCGGCGACCCCTCGCTCGTGACATAGAGCGTCTGGCCGTCAGCCGAGAAGGCGATCGCCTCGCCCTGCCGCATCGCCGGGAGGGACAGCCGGGAGGGGATCGTCGTCATCGCGTCGGCGATCGACTGGCCCGGCGCGACCGGCCACCACCACGCCGCCACGTATGTCCGGAGCACGATGCGGTCGACCGTCGACGAGATCGAGCCGCCGGTCACCAGCCGGGTCAACCCGAGCAACCCCGGGATCGCGACATCGGTCCGCCGGACGAGCGTGGTCATCGCACCGTCAGCGCGAAGAGTGGCCTGGTAGAGCGGCGCGGTCTCGTCCATCGTCTTCTTGACGACGAGGATGGAGCCGTCGCGGGGGTCGACCATCAGCGTCTCGGCATCGCCCGGTCCGTCGTCGTACACGAGATCGAACCGCTCGACGTCCGTGGCGGTCAGGTCGACGGGTTCGCCGGGAACGATCGAACTCAGGTCCGGCTCCGACAGGCGGAACACTGAGACGTCGTCCCGGCCCCCACCGTTGTCCCCGATGTCGCCGATGTACAGGGCGCCAGAGGCCCGGCCTTCGGCATCCGGACCGATCGAAAGGTCTTCCCAGTCGCGGACGCGGACACCCGGCATCGTCATCGTCGCGACCGCCTGGCCATCGGCCGTGAAGGCGAAGAGTTCGGCGACGCGTCCCGAGTCGTTATGGCTCCAGAAGACACCGGGGTTGAGGTGGCTGGCGACGAGTCCGGACGACTCGTTCAGTGCCGGTTCCTCGATCGCCGTCCCCGCCGCCCGGACGATCAGATGGACCCCGCCGCCGATCAGGGTGGCGACGAGGCCGCACACGAAGGCGAGTCGCAACCAGTACCGCCACTGACGCGAACGGATCACGGCTCCGTCGCTGGAAGCGGTGGTGACTGGAAACCCATCCCCGATCCGGGAATCAACGGAGGTTGTCGTAGTCGACGCTCCCTACAGGACACCCGATCGTCCGGTGGCTTCGGCGACACGGCGTCACCCAGAACCGGAGATCAGGCTCGAAACGAATCCGAGATGGTGCCGAGCATTCAGAGATCGGGAAGGGACGTGGCTAGAAGAGCGACTGGAGCGCGGCCGCCGGTTCCTTCAGCAGCCCGAGGTAGATCGGTGTGTCGATGGCGGTGTACTTCCGTACCTCGGCCGCCCGGAGCCGCTGGACCATGCTGATCAACACGGCGGGATCGTCGTCCTCGAGCGCGACGATGAACTCCTGGTCGGCGATGCCGAAGGAGTTGACCGTGTTGGTCAACACCGACGGGTACTCGCGGCCCATCTGACCGTGATCGATCATCATGTCGCGACGCTCCTCGTACGGCAGGAGGTACCAGTCCGGCGTCTTCACGAAGGGGTAGACGCTGAGATACTTCCTGGGCGCCTTGCCCTGCAGGAAGGCCGGGCCGTGGGTCGGGTCGTACTGCGAATTGCTGGCCGTGCCGAGATAGACCCGGCGGACATCCAGCGACCGGCCGAGGTAGGTCCGCTTCAGGGCGGCGGCGAGGTCGTGAAGACGTTCCGGGTCGCGGGCGACGACCCACAGGATCAGGTCCACCTCCGGTGAGAGCCCGGCAGTGGTGTAGACGCCGCGAACGGTCACCTCCGGTGCCGCGTCGCCCAGCGCGCTCAGGAAGGTCTCGCTTGCCCGGTCGGACGACTCGACGGCCTCCTCCCAGATCGGCGACCCGGTGCGCCGCGAAAATAGCCAGAACGCGGTGAACATGGTCTCGGATGCCGGTGTGGTCATGGCCACCCCTCCTCTATTGTCCTGGGTCGAGCATTGAAGCGAATTGGCGCAAAACCGAACCGACAGCTGACGACGGAGTCGCAGAGTACGCCCCTCTGAACCTCGTCTGATCAGTCCCAATGATCGTTCGGTCAGCGGATCGATGCCAGATGGGCTCCGGAGTCGGATCATTACTCGTCCGCTACTCATCCGACGGCTTCACTGAATGCATGTGGCCAGGAAGCAAAGTAATCTGTTGTGGCGCACTACTCCCAAGAACCACGTGAGGCCCGGGCAAAACGCGCTCAGGTGCACCGGCTCATCGCTATACTTCCACCATGAACCATCCCGACTTTCCGACCGCCATCCTGCGGTCGGACCGCTATCTGGAACATGAGACTGGCGCGCATGTCGAGAACGCGGGCCGGCTCCGGGCGATTGAGCACCAGCTCGCCCAGGACGGGTTGCTGATCGGACGACCGGACGTGCCGTTCACGGCCGCCTCGCTGACCGCCGTGACCCGCGTTCATGACCAGGCGTATGTCGAACAGCTGGCGGCGTTCGCCAGTCGCGGCGGCGGCCGGATCGACGCCGACACAGTCGTCAGCCAGGCCAGCTTCGATGTCGCGATGCTCGGCGCCGGCGCCGCAACGGCGTTGGTCGACGCCGCCCTGTCCGGGACCATCCGCCGAGGGATCTCACTGAGCCGCCCGCCCGGCCATCACGCCACACCAGCTCGTGGGATGGGATTCTGCCTCCTGAACAATGTCGCGATCGGCGCCGCCCATGCCCTGGCCCAGGACGTTCCCCGGATCGCCATCCTCGACTGGGATGTCCACCATGGAAATGGAACCCAGGATGCATTCTATGAAGAAGATCGCGTGCTGTTCTGCTCGATCCATCAGTGGCCGCTCTACCCGATGACGGGCCGCGAGAGTGAGCGCGGGGCGGGCCGCGGCACCGGCTATACGCTCAACATCCCCCAGCCTCCATCCCGCGGCGACGACGACTACGAGCAGCTCGTCGACACGATCGTCGCACCAGCATTCGCCGCCTTCCGGCCCGACCTGATCCTGCTGTCGGCTGGTTTCGATGCCCACGGGGCGGACCCGCTTGGGGGGATGGCGCTGACGGCCGCCGGGTTCGGTCGCCTGTCCGATCGGGTCGTCGCCCTGGCCGACGAGCTGTGCGAGGGCCGCCTCGTGGCGGTACTCGAAGGCGGCTATGACCCATTAGCCACCGCCGCGAGCGTCGCGGCGATGGTGCGCGCGTTCGACCGACCTCTCACCGGACCAACTCGATCTGCCATAGGAGCGGCGTAAGCATTCGCCTGTTCCGGACACGCCCGATTGCGTATGGTTCGTCGTACCGCACAGATTCGGCATCCGACCGCACCTGGACGTCAGACCCATACCTGCTGGCCGCGCCCAGCCCGAGGATCGCCCCATGTCATCTCGTCCACCCCAGACCCCGAACCCTGGACTCTATCGCCAGGACGATGAGCGGCGGCGCGACGAGGCGCGCGTCTCTTCGATGCAGAACCAGATCGATGAGCTCCGCCAGGCCATGCGCGAGGTTCTGAGCCGCCAGTTGCGGGGCGAGGACCAGCTCAAGGGGTACGAGGGTAGCGGCGCACAGAACCGCCTCACGCTCGAGCAGATCCGGCAAGAATCGGCTCAAACCGCCCAGGCCCGGGCACTGGACGAGAACCGGACCCGCCAGCAGGTCCTCGAACTCGAGACCCGGCTCGAGGACGCCATCCGGCCGATCCGAACCGTGCAGGCCCATGTCAATGAGTTGCTGGAGGAATCCCGCAAGAAGGTCGACGACACCGGCATTCATCAGAAGCGCTATGACGAGCTGGCCGGGGCGATCGAGAGCCTGGCCGCCCAGACCGATCGGACCAACGTCGTGACGTACCAGGTCCGCGACACGCTCGACAGCACCCGGACCGAGATCGACCAGCTCCGGCGTGACATCATCCGGGCCGAGGACGCGACCAAGATCATCGACCAGGACGCGCGCCGCCGAATCACCGAGGTCGCTCAGACGTCCGAAGGGTTCGTCAGCCGGATCGACGAGCTCCGCGCCGACCTGGCGCACGTCTACGATCTGCTCGACGAGACGCGGCGAGGACTGGTCCACATCGACCCGACGTTCGAGGAATTACGCGCGGTCAACGTGGTCATCCGACAGGACCACCAACGGTTCCAGACTCAGATCGTCGAACGCCATGAACAGCTCGTCGAGCGGATCGAGGATATCCGTCAGGATGCCGACATCCAGTTCGCCGACGTTCGCTCCTCGATCGACCAGCGGGTCGAACGGCTGACCGAACGGATCGACGCGACCAACGACCTGATCCGCGATCTCGGCTTCCGGGTCAGCACGCTCAACGGTGAGCTGGATGGGCTGCGGCAGATCGATGCCCAGATCCGGCGGGACCTCTGGTATCTCCACGAGCAGCGCGTGCGATTGCGGTTGGAGCAGGTCCAGCATGAGCTCGACATCGTGACGCATCAACGACGGGACGCCGAGAGCATCACCGGCGAGCGAGCCCTGCCCGCTGGTGAGACGACCACCGCCCGACCCCGCCGCCGCATCCTCCCGAATCCTGGCGTCCGGCCCGAACCCGACGATCGTGATGTCGCCGTTACACCCGTCGATGTTGTTCCGGACGACGACAACTAAATCCGTGTCATGCTGACAATCCGTTGGATTTCCGGATTGTCCGCCGAGAATGTTGTTGCACGGGCTTGATGGGACCGCGAGCAGTGTCAGCATGATGTTACCTCAAGCACAAGTTGATTCGACAGGCAGCGAGCCGGTGCTGAAAACCCCGATTCCTTCGCCATTTCTCTTGACACACGGGCGCGCCTTGCGTACGCTCCGGGAGACCTCATCAAAAGCGGCCGATGTTCACCCGTGGCTGGGGGCGTCGGATCAGCCGTTACAGGTGGTCAGGCCGGTCTTCCGGTCCGTGTTCAGGCGACTGAGCCATCGGACCGCGGAAACGTATTCGCTGGCCGGACGACTACCCGACCGGGGAAGGATCCTTCACGCTGACCGTAGCGTTCGGACAATTGTCCGAATCCAACTCTGTGGCGTATTGCCGCAGGTCAGTGTGTCTGGGTCGGCGGCAATGTTGACTTCAGGTTGGAACCCGGTCGCCTCTAGCGAGCGCCGGGACTGACCGAAGTTCCTGAGGGACTGTGTCCGCCTCTCCGGGGGCAACTGGCTGGCTGGTCGGTGACAGAGGACCAACAACGGGGGGATGGCTTGGCCACTCTGATTCACCATGGGCAGCGCGTGCTCGCCCTGGTTCTGGTCTGCGCCCTTGGCGTGACCATGATCGCGCCAACGGTTGACGCAAACGCCGATCCGGACCAGGCTGGTCTCTCAATCGGCGCACAGGCAACGGTCGCGTTCACCGGTGGGGCCGGTGTCCTCCAGCGATCGGCGCCAAGCTACGACGGAGCGGTCGTGGCGTCACTGGCTGAAGGCGAAACCGTCAGCATCACCGAGGGCCCACTCTCCGACACCAACGGTCTAGTCTGGTTCGGCGTGGCCGCGATGTCCACCGGCTATGTCCCTGGCTTCACGCTCGTACCTCTAGCGAGTGCTCCGGCCACCGACCCGGTCGTCACCGAGACAGTTCCTGCCGATGTCAACGTCGAGGCGACGGCGTCCGTCGTTGCGGGCGCGACCGTCGCGACCACCGAAGAGCCGATCGTCTCGGGCGAATCCGTCGCGGACACGACCGGCGCCCTCGTTCCTGGCACCGCGATGATCACCGATACCAACGGCGACGGGGCTCGATGCCGCGCTGGTGCTGACTACGCGTCGGCCACGATCGTCGTCGTCACGGAGGGAACGGTGGTCACGATCGCCGGTCCGGTCGAGGCGGCCACGTGGCAGCCGATCATCTGCGGCGCGAGCCAGTACGGTTACGTTCACACCGACTTCGTCACCTACGCCCTGGGCGAAGAGCCGGTCGATGTTGTCGCACCGTCGGTCGCACCGACTGCCGTTCCAACGGACGCGGTTCCAACCGATGTCATTTCGACCGCAACGGCGTCTGTCACCCCGTCCGCCACGGAGACGGCCGATGCGGCGGTCCCGGTCACCGCGACGGATGAGGCGAGGGTCGCGTCCGACGGGACCGAGTCGGCCGACGACCAGATCACGACCCTGGCGGTCGGATCCAGCTCGTGGGGCACCGGCTACGTCAGCGGCACCAATGGTGATGGCGTCCGATGCCGCTCCGCCGCCTCCTACTCCGCGAGCACGATCGTCGTCCTCTCCGAAGGCAGCGCGGTCACGATGCGGGGCGCCGCTCAGGGTGAGTGGCAGCCGGTTAGCTGCGGCGGTCAGTCGGGCTTTGCCCATGTGAGCTTCATCAGTAGCTCGTCAACCTCGGCTCCGACCTCGCCGAGCTCCGATGGCGGGACCTCCGGCGCGGGCGCGGCGACCGGTTCGGCCACGATCTCCGGCACAAATGGTAACGGCCTCAACTGCCGCTCGACGGCGTCCTACACCGGCAGCGTCATCGCGGTTCTCTCGGAGGGCTCGAGCGTCACGCTGCGCGGCGCCGCTCAGGGTGACTGGCAGCCGGCGACCTGCGCCGGGATGGGCGGATACGTCAACATCGCCTTCATAACCACCGGTGGTGGCTCGACGACCTCGCCCAGCACGGGCGCTGACAACGGTTCCGCGAACCCTGGTGGGGCGACGACCGGGACCGCGACGGTCTCCGGCACCAACGGCGACGGCCTCCGCTGCCGCGCCTCCGCCTCGTACAGTGGCGCGGTCCTGATGGTCATGCCCGAAGGCAGTTCCGTTTCTCTCAACGGGTCGGCTCAGGGTGAGTGGCAGCCGGTTCAATGCGGTAGCCAGTCCGGCTTCGCCTTCGCGGGCTTCCTGGGCTCCGGTGGCGGTTCCACAGCACCGGCTTCGGCAGCTCCCTCCAGCGCGTCGCCGGCGGCACCCTCGACCGATTCGGGCAGCGGCAGTGGTAACGGTGCCAGCCTCGTTGGCGGCAACGCCCGCGTGACCGCTGCTCTCAACCTCCGCTACGAGGCCCGCTACAGCGCCGGCGTCGCGGCGGTCGCCCCGGCCGGGACGGTCGTCGTCGTCACCGATGGCCCGAGCGATGGGTTCTACCGGGTCGACTGGGACGGGCTCGCTGGCTGGATGCACGGCGACTACCTCGTCGCCACGGATGAGGCCGCGTCGGACCGCGGCGGTTCCGCTCCGGCTCCGACCTCCCCGAGCGCGCCGAGCAAGCCGACTACCCCATCCGGGCCAACGGCTCCATCGAGCGGCTCAGGTAGTGCTCTCGTCAACTACGCGATGCAGTACGTTGGCTACCCTTACGTCTGGGCCGGCGAGGGACCCTATGGGTTCGACTGTTCCGGGTTCACGATGTACGTCGTCCAGAACGTCCTGGGCAAGAACATCACTCACGACATGGCGGTCCAGATCAACATGGGCACCCCGGTCGGTCGAGGTTCGCTGCAGCCGGGTGATCTGATCTTCTTCCAGAACACCTTCCAGTTCGGCCTCTCCCATGTCGGTATCTACATCGGGAACGGGCAGTTCGTCCACGCCGAGAACGAGCAGACCGGCGTCCGGGTGAGCGATCTGAACTCGGACTACTACAGCAGTCGGTGGTACGGCGCGGCGCGCTACTAGCCACCGATCGGCCGAACCATCGGAAGGGAAGCCTTCGGTCCGGCCACGTCAGACGGGCCCGGTCAGATACCCTGGGGAGGGATCAGACCGGAAACGGGGAAGTGATCAGGGGGCGACCGGGACGACCGGTCGCCCCCTACATTTAATGGGCGATTCACGGTCCGACCACTACCGCGCGCCCGCGACGAGCCGGACCCCATCCAGTAAGGACAGGCCACAACCCCGGAGGTCGGCAACGTGGCGCGGACATCGCTCTGGCGGAGCCGGATCTTCGCCCGGATCTGGACGGCCCATACCATCTCCCAGGTCGGGACGGCCGTCTCGCGGTTCGCCCTGCCCCTGCTGGCGGCGCAGACACTTGGCGCGACGAACACCCAGGTTGGTCTCCTGCTTGCCGTCGAGACGATTCCGCTGCTGGCCCTGGGGTTGTTCGTCGGTGTCTGGGCCGACCGGCGCCCCCGACTGCCGCTGATGATCCTGGCTGATCTGGCCCGAATGCTGCTCGTCATGGTCATTCCGGTCGCCTGGTGGCTGGGCGAGCTTTCACTGGGGCTGCTCTTCGGCGTCGTGATGCTGATCGGTGTCTTCTCAGTCGTGTTCGACGTCGCGTCGCAGGCCCTGGTCAATTCGATCCTCGCCCGGGAGCACATGATCGCGGGCAACGCCCGGATGCAGACCAGCTACGCCGTAGCGGACATCGCCGGTCCGGCCGGGGCCGGACTCCTGCTCCGGGCCGTGTCAACGCCCATCGCCTTCGCGATCGACGCCGTCTCGTTCGGCCTCTCGGCGCTGGCGCTGATCCGAACGAAGGCCACGGAGCGATCCACTGTGGTTGCGCTCCCAGTCGGCGACCCGTCCCAGTCGCCGCTCCGGTCGATCCTGGTCGATGTCCGGGTTGGGCTGACCTTCGTGATCGACTCCCCGACGCTCCGGACACTGACGATCGGCGTCGCGACCTGGAACCTCTTCACGGCCATCAGCCGAGGCATGTTCATCCTGTTCCTGCTCCAGGAACTCGGGCTGTCCGCGGTCACGATCGGGCTCGTTACCGCCGCGGGTGGGGTCGGCATCCTGATCGGGACGTTGCTGCCCAGCGTCGTCACGAACCATTTCGGTCTGGGACGCGGAATCGTCGTCGCCCTCGCCGTCACCGTGCCGGCCTACCTCCTGGTCGCCGCGGCAGGCGGTCCCATCTGGCTAACGATCGGATTCGTGCTCGTCGGCTACGTCGCCCAGGAACTCGCCAGCTCGGTCGCGGACATCAATCAGTTCAGCCTGCGCAACGCCGTCACGCCGGATCGACTTCGGGGACGCGTCGCCTCAGCCGCCCGGGTGATCCTCCGCGCCACGGTTCCGGTCGGCTTCCTGATCGGCGGCATCGTCGCCGATCTCGCCGGGTTACGTGCCGCGATGCTGCTCGGGGTGATCGGCCCGCTCCTGTTCGCGGCACTGATTGCCCGGTCCCCTATCATGTCCCTGCGGAGCCTGCCGCCGGACCCGGACGAGCCCAGCTCATCTCCCGCGCCGGTTCCGCTTTCCCCCAGGTAGTCCCCCCAGGTGGTCTCCCAGGTAGCCCCGGTCGTCCCAGCCGACCGAATCAGTCGACCACCTGGCGATATCAGCCCCGGAAAGGACCTCGATGTTCCGCTGCAAGGTCTGCGGCTGGCTCCACGCCGGCGACGTCCCGCCCGACACCTGCCCGTCATGCGGTTCGCCAGCCGACCGGTTCCGGCCGGTCGCGACCGGTCTCGGCCAAGCGCGCACCGGGTTTGGCGGTCTGCCTCCCGGCGCTCGGATCCGATTGCTGGCCCTGGTGCCGGCCACGATCGACAGCCCCTTTGCCCGCCACGACGGTCCGCGCCTCGATGTCGTGACCGGAGATAGCGCCTGGTTCGACGACAACATCCCCTGCATGCGGGCCTGCCCGGTCAACACCGACGTCGCGACCTACATCGGCCACGTCGCCGGCGGCACCTTCGACTTGGCGGCGCTGATCAACCGGGAGCAGAATGTCTTCGCTGGTACCCTGGGACGAACCTGCTCTCGCCCCTGCGAGGACGCCTGTCGCCGGACGGTGATCGACAGCCCGATCCAGATCCGGGCGCTGAAACGTGTTGCGACCGACTCCGCCGACTCCTCCGACCTGACGACAGGCAACGTCCCGCCAATGCCGAACCCATCAACCGACAGGCGAGTCGCGGTCGTCGGCGCGGGGGTGGCTGGGCTCACGGTCGCCAGGCAACTCCGGCTCGCGGGACATGACGTCACGATCTTCGAGCGGACCAGCGCTCTGGGTGGGCTGATGACCACCGGCGTTCCCGCCTGGCGGCTGCCACGAGAGGTCGTCGCGACTGACATCTCCAGCGTGACGGCGCTGGGCATCACGATCGAGACCGGGCGGGAGCTCGGCCGCGACGTGTCGGTCGCGGGGCTGTCGGCCGGGTTCGACGCCGTCGTCATCGCGACCGGCGCCCAGGCGGTCGTGACCCTGCCCGGCCCAACGATGATGGCGACGACCCCGAACGAGCCGCTGTCCGGGGTGATCGATGGCCTGTCGTTCCTCCGCCGAGTCGCGAATGGCGGACAGCGACTGGCCGGATCGGTCGTGGTCATCGGGGGCGGCTACACCGCGTTCGACTGCGCCCGGACGGCCCGGCGGCTGGCGTCCGGGGCCGTCACCATCGCGATGCGGCAGACGACTCCGGCGTCGATTGCCGCCGACGAACTCGTCGAAGCCACTGCCGAAGGCGTCGCGGTGCGCTCGGCTCTGTCATTCATTGGTGTCAGGAGTTCGGCTGGGACGGTCGATGGAGTCGTTCTCCAGGACGACAGCGGAGCCCAGCAAATCATCCCCTGCTCACTGGTCATCGGCGCCGTCGGACAGGAAGCCGACTGGGGCGTCATCGACCGACCGGCCGGCAGCCCGATCCTCGCCGACACGACGCTCGCCGACGCCACGGGGCGGATCACCAGCTGGCCGAATGTCTGGCTGGCCGGAGACGTCGTGGATGGCCCGACCTCGTTCATCGACGCGATCGCCTCCGGCAAACGGACGGCGAACCTGATCGAGGGAAAGCTCGCGCGGGACAGCTCCGCCGCTGTGGCGACCACGGCCCCGGCAGAACCGCTTGTCCTTACGCTCGACGAACCACCCACAGGCGGGAGCTCACCGAGCGACATCAGCCGGCCGGACTGGACCCGCGATCTGCTGTACCGTCGTGTCATCGAGCAGGAGCCGTATCGCGAGATCGCGCCGCAGCCGACACGAATGCATGCACCGGCCAACCGGGCGCTGGGGAGCGGCGACCCGGCCGTCGAAGTCGATCTGGGCATGATCGCTGAGATTGGACAGACGGAAGCGGCCCGCTGTCTCCAATGTCAGGCCAACATCGAGATCGATGCCGACCGCTGCATCCTCTGCAACAGCTGTGTCGATGTCTGCCCCTACGGCTGCATCGAGATGCTCGGGCTGGACCGCCTGTCGTCCATCGACGGCGAGCCGCTCAATCGAGTTGCCGGGTTGAACCATCGGACGGTCGCCATGCTGATCGACGAGGACTCGTGCATCCGCTGCGGCAAGTGCGTCGACTGGTGCCCAACATCGTGCCTGACGATGACCACCCACCGCCCGGCGCTGGGCGGCCAGCCGGAGCCGTTCGACATCCGATCGCTGCTGGCCAGCGGTTGATCCCCCAGTGTCGATTGGCGAAAAACGCCGTTCGGGCCGCCCCTGGATGATGGGGCGACCCGAACGCATCGGATCATTTTGACGCTGGTAGCCGCCGCTTCAGTTCCTTGAGCCGAATCCAACGGGTGAGCCTGCTCACATGGTCATTGGGAGATCCGGGTTCATGATTCCCGGCTCAGGCCGATGATCGTTGGGTGCGTGGTGTCGGCTGGCCTCATGCCCTGCGAAGCTCAGGGCGTGACCTGTCAACTTGCCAGATCCTCAGCCAGACGTGGAGTCGACGCTGATTTCGCATGTCAGCCACTCCTCTCATCACCTTCGACGTCCCACGACGCTGGTTCGCCTTCGGGGCGATCCCCGATTAGTGATGACGTGAACGGAGCTTATCACCGCTCTCCACTTCCGTCAAGCCTCGAAGCGCCAGATGTTGAGTGCCGATCAAGCCCCCGCCCCAATGGCTCGACCCTTCATCAGGCTTCGGAAGGTTCCCAACCTGCCCGTGGCCGGGCGATCGTACCCAACGCGCCGTTCGTGGCGAGCGCGACCATCGACACACGGGATAGGGCGCGAATGCCGTAACATGGCGGAAGGTCGGAGATTTGGATTGCCAGCAAGCGGGGATCAGTGTCCGCCCAGCCGCGGCCGTTCGCGCTGGTGAACCGATCCTCCATGGACCAGTGCCCGACACGTGATGATGGGAACCCAGATGAGCTCCGTCCCACCTCTGCCCACGGACGTGACCGCTTCGGCCATCATCAGTCGCCTGCCGGCTCTGGTCGGTCGCGATCGGGAGGTTCAGGCCCTGCTCGCCCTCACGGCGAACCCCGACTATCGTCTCATCACCCTGACTGGTCCCGGCGGCGCCGGCAAGACCCGGCTCGTCGTCCACCTCGCCGAACTCCTGGCACCCGCGTTTCCTGCTGGCGTCTGGCTGATCCCGCTCTCGACGGTTCAGGACCCCGCTCTCGTCGTGCCCGCGATCGCCGAGGCCGTCGCGGCCGAAGTCCCGGACCCGACGATCGCGGCGGCCACCACGGTCAACGCTCGGCTCGACGGGCATCGCGGTCTGGTCGTGCTGGACAACGCCGAGCAGATCATCGGGGCAGCCACCGCCCTCGCCTCCCTTCTGGCGCACTGTCCCGACCTGACCGTCCTCGCGACCAGTCGGGAGCGATTCCGGATCACCGGCGAACAGGTCTTCGTCGTCCCGCCACTCGCGCTGCCGCCGAATGACACGACCCAGTTCGACCAGATCGCGACCAGCGACGCGGTCCGGCTCTACGTCAGCCGGGCCCAGGCTGTCGCGCCGACGTTCCTGCTGACATCCACCAACGCCGTCGCCGTCGCCGAGATCTGCCGGCAACTGGACGGTCTGCCGCTGGCGCTGGAGCTGGCCGCCGCCCGAGCCGACGTCCTCTCGCCCTCAGCCCTGCTCGCCCGCCTGGAACGCCGGCTGGTCCTGCTGACCGGTGGCAGCCGCGACCAGCCCGAGCGGCTCCGGACGATGCGCAACGCGATCTCCTGGAGTCACGACCTGCTCTTCCCAAGCGAGCAGATCCTCTTTCGCCGGCTGGCGGTCTTCTCCGGAGGGTTCTCACTGGAGGCCGCCGAGGCAGTCTGCGCCTCGCGTCTTGGCGACATGTCTCCGCTCGGCACGGAAGCCGGAATCGACACGGGGGATGTCCTCGACGGCATCATCTCGCTGGTCGAGAAGAGCCTCATCCGCCCCTACGACGGTCCGAACGACGAGCGCCGCTTCCGGATGCTCCAGACGATCCGCGACTACGCCAGTGAGCGGCTCGACGCCTCCAGCGAGCGAGCGATGATCGTCACGCGGCTGGCCGAGTGGGTCACCGGGCTGGTCGAGCTGGCGCATACCGGGCTCCGAGAGTCGGATCAGCCCCGCTGGCTGGCGACGCTCGATGCCGAGGCCGGCAACATCCGTGTCGCCCTCGCCGCCGCCGCCGGTGACGAGATCCCGTCTTCGAGCGAAGCTGGTGACGCGGCCCGCTTCGACCCCGTTCTGATCCTGCGCCTGACCGGCTTCATGTGGCGTTACTGGGCCCTAAGGGGCCGCCGGCGTGAAGGACATGACTGGCTGATCCGGGCGCTGGCGATGCCCGGCGTCGAGCAGGCGCCGATCTTCGACCGGGCGCTGGCCTCGCTGATCCTGGGCAACTTCGAGCGGGCCGTCGGAAACGTTCAGGGCGCCCGGACGGCCTATGAGACCGCACTGGCTCTCTGGCGGGAGGACGGGGACACCGAGGGCGTCGCCGATGCCAGGACCAACCTCGCTCTGCTCGCGATCGTCGGCGGCGACTACGCCACCGCCCGGCGGCTGCTGGAGGAGACGCTTGTGCTGCGGCAACAGCACCCGCTCCCGTACTCGATCGCCCTGACGATCGGGACGCTGGCCGAGACAGCCGTCCTGGAACTCGATTTCGACCGCGGCGAGCGGCTCGCCCGCGAAGCGATCAGCATCCGCGAGACGATCGGCGATCACAATGGCATCGCCTACTCGCAACACCTGCTCGCGGAGATCGCGCTGCGTCGGGGAAACCTGGCGGTTGCCCAGGGGTTGATCGATGAGAGTCTCCGATCATTTACCCGGATCGACGACCAGCTCGGGCGCTCGCTCGCTTACCGGGTGATCGGCCATATCGCGGCCGAGGAGGACGGGGCGGGCCACCCGGAGCGGGCCGCGGCGGCCTACCGGCAGGCACTGTCCGATCGAATCGCGCTGGGCGACCAGGTCGGGATGGCCGAGTGCCTGATCGACGTGAGCTGGCTGCTCACCCGGGCCGCGGCCGCCAACGTCGCGATGGCCCCCGAAGCGACCGATCACGTCGGCATGATCCTCGGCACGATCCAGGATTACTTCCAGCGATCGATGATGGTCCCGACTCCGTTCGACCGCCCTCGGCTGGAGGCATCGCGAGCCTTCCTCACCCACCTACCCGCTGGCTCGTCCGGCGTCGTCGCCCCCGGTTCGGCCCTCCCGGTCGACGCCGTCGCCGAGCGGGCGGTCGACCTCCTCGCCGTATTCTCGACCGCGTCGATCGTTCCTCTGCCCACGCGTTCGGCGGATGTCGCGCGCAAATCCGAGCTGTCGACGCACCAGTCAGCCGCAGCGGTCGCGGTTCAGGAACCCGCCGGGGCAGTTGGGGTCGCCCTGGTCAGCGATCTCCCCCGGACCAGGGCCGTCCCCACCGCTCCACCGATCCGATTGACGCGGCGGGAGCAGCAGGTTCTGACGCTGATCGCGGCCGGCCGGCTGGACCGAGAGATCGCCGAGGAGCTGTTCATCAGCCACCGGACCGTAACGACCCATGTCACCGCGATCCTGGCAAAGATGTCGGTCTCGTCCCGGACGGCGGCGGCGGCCACCGCGGTTCGACTCGGCATGGTCTAATCAGCGCATTCGAGCGGGCCGGGCGAGCGGGCGTGATCAACCACACGAGGGCGACGAAATGGCAGACCGCGCGGTCGTCGAGCAGGGCATCAACTGGGTCATGGCGTTCGTCGTCGGGGTCGTGGCGATCGGCTTCGGCATCTATCTGCTGACCGATCCGGGCAACGCCACGGCAGTGATCGTGGGGATCGTCTCGTTCGCCCTGTTGCTGGGCAGCCTGATCCACCTCCTCCAGGGGCTCCGGCGGCACGCCAACGAGTTCGCGGCCCGGGCGGCGATCCTGAGCGGTGGCGTCGGCGTCACGGTCGGCGCGATCGTCACCCTCGACCTCTTCTATGACTACCTGAACAACCCGGCGGCGCGGGTCATCCTCGCCAGCGGCCTCATGGTCTATGGCGTCCTCGGCCTGGCCGGAATGGTCGTCCAGCGGGTCGAAGGTACGGTCGTTCGGACGATCGTCACCTGCGCCTTCGCCCTGGGATTCGCGGCCCTGCTGCTCTACTACAGTCAGGACGACGAGCTCAATACCAACTGGTTCGCCATCGCCCTGGTCGTGACGGGAATCCTGCTCCTCGGACTCGGCTACTTCGCCCGCAATCACCAGAGCCGTCTACTGGAGCGTCGCGATCGGTCGTCTGGGCCTGCCGCTCCCCGCCCAGCGAACACCGTTACCACTGGCCAGCCCGGCAAGACTGCCGGGAGCCAGACCGCCGAGCCATCACTCGCCCCGTTCCGGCCGGCCGATCGTCGCCCGGGAACCGACCCGATCACGGCCACGAACGGTGCGCCATCGTCCGAAGCCATCTCCGATTCCAGCGGCGGATCGGCACCGATCATCGCACAGCCGTCCGGGTCAACGGGAGGCACCGGTCAGCCCGGACAGGACACGCGCAACCGGCTCCTCGACCGGGACGGTGCCCATTCATCCGACAAGGGTCCGAGGGGCGGCCAGAGCTGACCGGACGGCAGCGATCCGTGTGTGGTCGTATGATCCATGACAGCGCGGCAACCGACCGGTGAGCGAACGCCTGGCGTTCCTACCGACCACATGTCCCCCGCCCGGCGCAGGGGCTACCGGGAGTGCACGGCAATGGGGCTGGAAATCTTCGAACGCGGCTCGCTTCCCCGCTGGACACTGGCCCGGCAGCGGCTTGACAAGGCGGCGATTGTATCCGGCGGCGTCGGCGCGGCGATCGCCCAGGAGTTCGCCCGGCCGGGGACCGGCGAGCGGATCACCGCTGGCCAGCGCGTCGCCATCACGGCGGGCAGCCGCGGGATCGACCGGATCGCCGAGGTCCTCCTCGCCGTCGTGGCCGAGGTGCGCGCGCGAGGCGGCGAGCCCTTCATCGTCCCGGCGATGGGCAGCCACGCCGGCGCGACCGCCGAGAGCCAGCTCGCGCTGCTCGACCATTACGGCGTCTCCGAGGCGACGATGGGCTGCCCGATCCCGAGCAGCATGGACGTCGTTCAGCTCGGCACCGTCGAGGACGACGTCCCCGTCTTCTTCGACCGGATCACCTACGAGACGGCCGACGCGATCATCCCGGTCGGTCGGGTCAAGGCCCACACCGACTTCCGGGGGCCGATCGAATCCGGCCTCTGCAAGATGATGGCGATCGGGCTCGGCAAGCAGCGCGGCGCGGATACGCTCCACGCCCGCAGCTTCGCCCACTTCAACCACCTCGTCCCAGCCGCCGCTGAGTTCATGATGCGGACGGTCAACATCCCGTTTGGCCTCGCCCTGATCGAGAATGGCTACAGCAAGCTCGGCATGGTCGAGGCCGTGCCGCACGAGCGGATCCTGGAACGGGAGCCGGAGCTGCTCGTGATCGCGAAGGAGCGGATGGCCCGGCTGGCCGGCGACCGGATCGACGTCCTGATGCTGGATGGCTTCGGCAAGAACATCTCCGGCGCCGGCGCCGACCCGAACGTGACCAACCGCGACGCGACTGGTCTGCTGACGGTCCCCGGCCAGCCGGCCTTGCCGGTGATCCAGCGGATCATCGTCCGCGACCTGACCCACGAGACCGAGGGCAACGCCGCCGGGATCGGCTACCTCGACTTCATCCTTCAGCGAGCCGCCGACAGGATCGACCGGACCAAGACGTACATGAACCAGGTCACGTCCAAGATGCCGTCCGGCGGAGGGCTGCCGATCGTCGCCGACCACGACCGCCAGGCGATCTTCCTGGCCATCGCCTCGGCGATCAACACGCCGACCGAACAGGCTCGGATCGCCCGGATTCCGAACACCAAGGACCTCGAGTACCTCTGGGCGTCGGAGCCGCTGCTGGCCGACCTCCTCGCGCTCGGCGTCGTCGACCAGATCGGCGACCTCCGGGAGATCGCGTTCGACGCCAACGGGATGCTGGACGAATCGCAGGGCTACCCACACTGACCGCAAACGTCGAACCGGACGCTCAGGCGCTGGATAGTCCCGCTGCCCCGGATCGCTATACTGTCAAGATACGTCGATGCTCGTGGTCAGGCTCCTGCCCACAGCGGGTACGGACGAGTCTCGATGGCGGCGGGATGTCGCCGACCAAAGGGAGCGACAGCGCTTGAACCATTCGATCCCTGTTGATGGAACAACTCTCGTCCACCCCACACGCTGGCGCCGGAGCTTTCCCGGTCTCATGCTGGTGATCGCCGCCAGCCTGGCTGCCCTGATCGCGCTACCCACGCTGGCGACCGCGTCCGGACCAGGTCCGGTCGTTCACGCCACCGGCGCTGACGTCACCCCGACCCCGCGGCCGACTCGACCCCAGATCAACCCCGTCTCCCCGAACGACGACACCGTCGTCCGGCCGGACACCGCGACGGCAAATATGGTCAACGGCCTGCCCACCTCGGGCATCGGGTTCACGGTCCCCGCGGACGGTATTATCCAGCACTGGACGAACCTCGCGGTTGCCGCCCTGGCGCTGAACGCCCTCGTCCTGTTTGGTGTCGCGATTTGGTCGCTGCGCCTCCGTCGACCGTGATCGGCCCGTTACGACATGCTGTTCCAGCCTGAAAAAGTGAACGGGTCGCAGTGGCTGGCTGCGACTCGTTCTGATTTTCGACCTGCCGCCCTGGGGGACACCCGCTGGCTGGCCGGGTGTCCGGACGACGATCGTGGGCTCGCGGTGGGGACGACGCGGAGACCTCATGGGTTGGTCGGAGGTTGACCTGTTCGAAAGATAGCCGGTCCGCCGTCACCTGGGTATACGCAGTTCTACGTATCTTTTCGGCCAGGTGCCCCGCACGGGTCTTTCTAGTCCTCACCGGATCGTCAGCTCGCGTTCATTCGCTCGATCGCGTCACGCAGACTGCGCAGCGCCTGGTCTGGCAGCGTGGCGGTGTCGGCGACTTCGTGGGCGAAGGAGCCCATCGGCAGCTCCGGATCGTTGGCGAGATATTCGCGGGACTGGAGGTAGGTCTCCAGCTTGTCCGCCTGCTTGACGAGGCGTGCCTCCGGGGTCGACTGCTCCTCGTACTCCCGCCAGGCGCCGCCGAGTTGCCCGGCCAGGTCAGCCGGCAAGCCGTCGAGGAGCCGCGCCATCGACGCCTCCTCCGCTGCCCGCTTGTCGGCTGACCGCGCCGTGCCGCGCTGCTGGCGTTGCTCCAGGAAGGCTCGGCGCGCCACCGGGTCGCTCTCGGGCGGGACGTCCTCCGGGGCGTACGGCGTCGGGTCGCCCGCGAACGCCTCCGGCAGGTCGTGAGCGAGGGCGATGAACAGCACTCGGTCCGGGTTCAGCCGTCGTTCGTTCTTACCGTCGAAAGGATATGTCGTGGCTACCGTCCAGGCCAGCAGCGCCACTCGGAACGAATGATCAGCCACCGACTCGGTCTCGAGGGCCGGAACACCCCGGTCCAGCCAGCCCGTCCGCCGTGTCTGCTTGAGCCGCCCGATGGCGCTCAGCGTCCGGGCGATTGCGTCCCAATCTGGCCCATCGGACCGATCCGATCTGTCCCTATGCGCTTCGCTGCCCCGCGAGACCGGCGTGTCCATGGCGATTCTGTTCCCCGTCCGTTGAATTCGAACAACCCGGCGGCCCGGATGACCGCGCCCTTGCCTGATCGGGTAGCATCCCTCTGATCGAACGGCCTCAGACAATCATCGCCGCACCGACCAGCGGCGGCCACTCAGGGAGCAGGAACGATGTCGACCGGGATCAGCGGTCTGAACACCATCTACGACAAGTGGGCCGAGGCCCTGACCGGCTACTCGGTCGAGGTCAAGCCCGGCCAGACCGTCTACATCAGCGGTGGGGTCGCCGCCGCCCCACTCTTCCAGGCCCTGCACCGGTCGGTGGTCCGCCGCGGCGCCTTCCCGATCATCGCGCCGATCCTGCCGGGACTTTCAGCCGACCTGATCGAGCACGGCAACGAAGACCAGCTCACCTTCCTGACGCCCCTGGAGGAATACGAGCGCCTCCGCTGCGATGTCAACATCCGCGTCATGGCCGACACCAACACGCGGGAACTGTCCAATGTCGATCCGGCTCGCCAGTCGATCTTCCAGCGTGCTCGCCGGGAGCTCTTCACGACCTACCTGCAGCGCGAGTCCGACGGAACGCTTGACTGGACGCTGACGCTGTTCCCCACCGCGGCCTACGCTCAGGACGCCGGCATGTCGACCGAGGACTTCCAGAACTTCGTCTTCCAGGCCTGCAAGCTCGACCTCGACGATCCGGTCCACGCCTGGAAGGAGGTCTACCGCGAGCAGCAGCGGCTGATCGACTGGCTGCGGGGCAAGAGCGAGGTCCACCTGACCGGACCCGACACCGACCTGAGGCTCAGCGTCGCCGGCCGGACCTGGATCAACTCGGACGCGCGGAAGAACTTCCCCGGCAGTGAGGTCTTCACCGGTCCGGTCGAGACCAGTGCCAACGGCCGGATCCGGTTCAGCTATCCCGTTGTCGTGGCCGGCCGCGAGATCCAGGACATTCGGCTCCGGTTCGAGGATGGCAAAGTCGTCGACGCGACGGCGGCGACGAATGAGGAGTACCTCACCCGCCAGCTCGACACCGACGAGGGCTCCCGTTTCCTCGGCGAGTTCGCCTTCGGGACGAACTTCGGCATCACGACGTTCACCAAGAACATCCTCTTCGACGAGAAGATCGGTGGCACGATCCACATGGCGGTCGGCTCAGGCTACCCGGCCACCGGTTCGACCAACCGCAGCTCCGTTCACTGGGACATGATCTGCGACCTGCGCGACGGGCAGGTCACGGTCGATGGCGAGGTCTTTCACAAGGGCGGCCAGTTCACGGTGTAGGTGTTCAGTCCCACCCCATCCCCTCCCCATCTCGCGCCTGTTGGCGCGGATGGCGAGGGGCTCATGCTGGTCGCGCTGAAGCACTCCGACAATATCCGGCTGGTAACCTGCTCGACTCCCCCTCTCTATCCGTCCCGAGGACGAACTGCGACTTCGTCGCAGTGAGCCGGGACGAGATGGGGAGGGGGTCGGTGGTGGGGTCAGCGGCTGGGCGACCATTGACGCAAGAGGAGAACGCGACGTGGATGTCTTCGCGGACACACTGGCGATGGTGCCGACCGCCAACCCCGTCACCGCGACGGTGGTCGTTCCGGGCTCCAAGAGCATCACCAACCGGGCGCTGCTGATCGCGGCGCTGGCCGACGGACCATCCCTGCTGACCGGGGCGCTGGATAGCGACGACACCCGCTACATGGCCGAGGCGATCCAGGCCCTCGGCCTTTCGGTGGAGCACGACACAGCCAGCACGGCCTTCATGGTCCAGGGCGGAGGCGGGACGTTCCCCAACGACCGTGCCGACCTGTTCGTCGGCAACTCCGGCACCTCGATGCGGTTCCTTGTCGCGGCTCTGGCGCTGGGCCACGGCCGCTATCGGGTGGACGGCGTACCACGGATGCGGCAGCGGCCGATCGACCCGCTGCTCGATGCCCTGAACGACCTCGGCGCGGACGTCCGGGCCGAGGACGACAATGGCTGCCCACCCGTGATCGTCCGGGCCGACGGCCTACCAGGCGGGCCGGTCACGATGGCCGGAGACAAGAGCAGCCAGTACTTCTCGGCCCTCCTGATGGCGGCCCCCTACGCCCGGAACGATGTCGTCATCACGGTCGAGGGCGACCTCGTCTCGAAGCCGTACATGACGATCACCGCGGCGGTGATGCGCGACTTCGGCGTCCGAACCGGGATCGACGACGTCGACTGGCGGACGTTCGTCGTCCCCAGTGGGCAGCGCTATGCCGGACGACACTACCCCATCGAGCCAGACGCCTCCAACGCCAGCTACTTCTTCGCCGCCGCGGCTGTCACCGGCGGGACGGTTCGCGTCCCCGGTCTCGGCCGGACGTCCACGCAGGGCGATCTCGATTTCGTCCGCGTCCTGGAGGCAATGGGCTCGACGATTACGATCGAGGACGACTACACCGAGGTGACTGGCCCGCCGGTCGGTCAGCTCCGCGGGGTCGATCTCGACCTCAATGCGATCTCCGACACGGCCCAAACCCTGGCGGCGATCGCGCCGTTCGCGGACGGCCCGACCACGATCCGCGGGGTCGGCCACATGCGGCTCAAGGAGACCGATCGGGTCGCCGCCCTCGCGACCGAACTGCGCAAGCTGGGACAGTCGGTCGAAGAGCGGTCGGACGGACTGACGATCAACCCGAGGCCAATCACCCCGGCGATCGTGGCAACCTACGACGACCACCGGATGGCGATGAGCTTCGCGATCACCGGGCTGGCAAGCAGTGGCGTGACCATCGCTGACCCCGGCTGCGTCTCGAAGACCTTCCCGGACTTCTTCGCGCGCCTGGCAGAAGCCCGCGGCCTCTGAGGTGCCAGGCGTCGATGTCGCGGAATGCCCAATTGCCGGTGATGTAGACTGCGGCGACTCTTGTGCTTGGTCACGAACGTCTCCCTGACGGACTCTCAGGCTAGTTCGCCGCGCCGTGACGCTGGCTGAAGGGTCGCCGCAGCGAGGGAGGGAATCGATTGCGACGGCTCATCCCGATCCTCCCAATCCTTCACCTCGCGATACCCGCGATCGTGCTGTTCGCGCTGGCCCTGACCCATAACCTCGGCGAGGCCGAGAAGACGCCCTTCCACCGGGACGAGTCCCGATGGGTCGGACGCGCCTACTTCCTGAACGACCTGCTGACGGACCCGCTAGGGTCCACCTGGGACGACTCTGACCTGACGCGCAACCAGCCGCCCCTCGGCTCATATCTGATGGGTCTCGGGCTGACGCTCCAGGGCCGCGATACCGACACGACGGTCAACAACCGGCTCTACGACTTCAAACATGATTTCCAGTGGAACGTCGATCACGGTCGCCAGCCCGCTGGCGAGGACATCCTGGCCGGCCGCCGGACCAACGTCGTCGTCGGTGCCCTGCTCGCGGTCACGGTGTTCTTCATCGGCCAGCAACTCGCCGGACTGATCGGCGGGCGCCTGGTCGGGCTGATCGGTGGCGCCGTCGCCTCCTCCTTCCTGATCTACAACCCGCTGGCGACCCATATGTCGAGCTGGGCCGGGGCCGACGGGTTGCTCGCCCTGACCGTGGCGCTGGCCGGGCTGACCGCGATCCGGCTGGCCGACCGGCCAGGCTGGGGCAAGGCGCTCCTGCTTGGCGTCCTGCTCGGCCTCGGGGCGGCAACGAAGCTCAGCCCGCTGTTCGACGCCGCGCTGGTCGGGGCGGCGGGTGGGGCAATGCTGATCGGCGGCCGGCCGTGGCTCCGGGGTGAGGCCGGTCAGCGGCAGCAGTCGCTCGGCTGGATGCTGATTACCTGCCCGTTCGTGGCCTTCGCGACGCTGGTCGCGTCGTATCCCTACCTCTGGTCGTCCCCGCTTCGGAACCTGGCCAACATGCTCGCCTACCGCGAGGACGAGATGGCCCTCCAGGCCGATATCCCGGCGATGGGGACGCCCGGCTGGGACTCGATCGGCGTTGACGGCGGACTCCCCGACGCGATGTCCCGAACCCGCTTCTGGCTGGGCGACGCCCTATCGACCGGACGCGTCCTAGGGGACTGGCTCAACGGCCGGTTCGACTGGTCACTCCGAATCGCCTGGCTGGACCTGACGCTGGGCTTCGCTGGGATCGGGATTCTGGCGATGATGGTCCTGCTCAGGGGTCCGGTCTCCCGGGCCGGCGCGGCCCTGCTCGTCCTGCTCGGACAGACCGTCGTGATCTGGGTCGGGATGCGGGCCGACTTCGACCGGTACCAGCTCCCGATCCTGGTCGCGGTGCTCACTGGCCTCGCCGTGGCGGTCGGCGCCGCCCTGCAGGCAACTCACGTCATGGCCAGTACCCTTGTGCGACGGCTTCGCGCCCGGGAACCACGGCGCTGGTCGCTGCCGTCCCTCCCGCGGCGACGCTCCGTTTCATCCTGACCGCACCGCGCGGCGCCATCCGCCCAGACCGCCAATCGGCTGTACGAGAGCGAGAAACCGGTCCGCCCCGTACAACCGCAACATTGTCTGTGGACCGATCGCTTATGATTTGGCCAGTACGCCCGACCAATCATGATCGCTGACACCGACGTGCCCTGTCAGGGGTCCGACTGGCCTCTTTCGGGCCATCCGGCGCAGCGTCAGACCGATGTTCGAAGGATTCCCACGATGCGCTGGATCCGCGTCCCGCTGCGAGACCTGCTGATCGGGCTGGCCCTGTTCGGCCTCGCGCTCTGGGTCGGTCTCGGCAGTGTCGCCACGACCATCCCTCACCGGGACGAATCCCGCTGGGTCGGCCGGGCTTACTTCTTCAACCAGTATCTGCACCCCGACAGCCCGACCTGGTCGGACGGTCAACTGACCCGCAACCAGCCTCCCCTCGCCTCGTACCTGATGGGGCTCGGCCTCACCGTGCAAGGTCACGACACGACGACGACGGCCCGAAACCTCCTCTACGACTTCACCCGGTCGGAACGATGGAACAAGCTTCGGGGCCGGATTCCGAGCATCGAGGACCGGGACGCCGGGCGCCGAACGGACAGCTTCCTCGGGGCGCTGGTCGTCGTGCTGGTCTACGCCGTCGCCCGCCGCCTGAGCAACCGGGTCGGCGGGATCTTCGCGGCGCTGATCCTGATCCCGAACAGCCTCTACATCTACCTCGCCTCGCTGGCCAACTCGGACATGCTGCTGACATTCTTCGTGATCGCCTCTGCACTGGTCGCGCTGACCCTGGCCGACCGGCCGACGTGGTGGCGGGCGATCCTGCTCGGCGTGCTGCTCGGGCTCGGGACGTCGACCAAGCTAAGCCCGATCCTGGTCGCCGCCCTCGTCGCTGGCTACGGTGGGTTCCTCCTGATTGCCGGGCAGCCCTGGCGACGGCGCAGCGACGAGGACCGGACGACGATCGGCTTGGGGCTGATGCTCCTGACCGTCCCGTTCACTGCCTTCGCGGCCTTCGTCCTGTCCTACCCGTATCTCTGGCCCGACCCGATCCAGCGGACGATCTACATGTTCCAATACCGCAACGGCGAGATGGAGTCGCAGGGCGAGCTCTGGCAGGATCGGCAGGTCCTCGGGACGTTCGACGCCCTGGCCCGGATCAGGTTCCACCTCGGTGAGCAGTTCTCGGTCAGCCAGTGGCTATCGGACCAGGTTCAGGCCCGGATCGGCTGGGGCTGGAATCTACCGTGGCTCGATCTCGCCCTCGGTGTGCTCGGCATCGGTCTGCTGGTCCTGCTCGCCGCCCACTATGGTCTTCGGAGCAAGTACGCGCTCGTCACCCTGCTGCTACTCGGCCAGTGCGCGGTCACAGTGGCCGGTTTGCAGGCCGACTTCGAGCGCTACTACCTGCCGATCATCATCACGTCCTCGGTCGGAGCCGGGTTGCTCATCGGTCAGCTCTGGGCGTGGGCGCCCGTCGTCGTTCACTTCCTCAGAGAGCAGCTCGCCAGGCGCCGCCAGCCCAAGCCACGGGTCGTTCCCCCAGCCGCGATCGCGACGACTTCGCCTCAGCCATCGCTCAGCGGCCGGGCACGGGCGATGTTCTGGTCGCTGCCCGATTCGCCGACCGTCGAATCAGAACCGGTGGTCACGGCGATCCGAGGCACGACCGCCTTTCGGACACTCCTGGCCGGCCTGACCATCGCCCTCGGCGTCATCGCGTCGCAGCTCCTGACTGTCCTACGGTCCCGCCGGTAGTCCCCGACGCCCGTTCTCCTGGTGGCCCCCATGACCGAACTCGCGTCCGAATCCGCGCCGCTTCCCCGTGACTCCTCACAGCCGGCCACCGTTCGACCAGCACAGGTGCGGACCACCCCACCGCCCGCCTGGTCGGGCCGAATCGCCGGGGCGATCGCGATGCTGCTGGCGCTGGCCGTTCTGGTCGGGCTCCGGGCCGCGACCGGGCTGATCTCCCTGCTCAACGCCCTCGCCGAGGTCACGATCGAGATCCTGCCGATGGCGCTGTTCTCGCGGCTGCTGGCGATCTTCCAGACCGACGCCAAGGCCACCCTGCTGGTCGGCATCATCGCCGTGATCACGATCATGGGCGCCTTCATCGGCCCGCTCCTGCTGCCGAGCGGCGGTCACCGGGTGATCGACGTCTTCCGTCCGGTCCGGGCCGTGCTGCTGCTCTCGGCCGCCGGGATCGTCTTCCTCTACTGGGCGATCGCGGGACGCGACTCGGCCGGTTTCACCTACGTCCAGTTGATCACGGCCGCTCTCTGTATCGTCGCCGGCGCCATCGTCTACAGCGTCGGGACGCCCCTGATCGCCCGGCTGCTGGCCCCGCCCGTCAGCGAGCGGGGTCCCGGGACCACTACTCCCCGCCGGGCGTTGCTTGGTGCCGTCGCCGCGGCCTTGGTCGCCATCCCGGCTGTCGTCCTCGGTCGGGAGGTCTTGCGGACACGCTCGGGCGGTTTCCTCTCCGAGCGCACCTCCGGTGAGCTCTCGGCCGCCATCACGCCGTCCGACGAGTTCTACAAGGTCTCCAGTAACTTCCGCGATCCGACCGGCGACGGCGGCCCGGAGTGGCGCCTGTCGGTCGACGGCCTGGTCGACCGCCCGCTGGACCTGACACTGGCGGAGGTTCAGGCGCTGGCCGACTCCGACCTTGCGGTGACGCTGAACTGCATCAGCAACGAGATCGGCGGACCGCTGATCTCGACCGGTCTCTGGAACGCGGCGCCACTGGCCCGGATCCTCGCCGAAGCCTCGCCGCGGGCTGGCGTCGTCGACATCGTCTTCCGGGGCCGCGATGGCTACACCGACTCGGTCCCGATCCAGAAGGCGCTCGCGCCCGAATGCCACGTCGCCTGGGGACTCAACGGCGAAGCCCTCCCCGCCAGCCATGGCGCCCCGCTGCGGGCGCTGATCCCCGGCATCTACGGCATCAAGAGCGTCAAGTGGCTGGAGCGGATCACGCTGGTCGACAGCGACCACCGGGGGTACTGGCAGCAGCGCGGCTGGACGGACGACGGCACGATCAAGCCCATCAGCCGGATCGACACCCCGGTCGACCGTGATGTCCTCCGGCCGGAGCCGACCGCGATAGGCGGCGTGGCCTGGGCCGGAATCGCCGGGGTCGACCGGGTCGAAGTCAGCACCGACGACGGCGACACGTGGACGCCCGCGGAGCTCGTCGAGCAACCCGGCCCCTACGCCTGGGTGGTCTGGCGGCTGCCCTGGACGCCGACGGACGGGACCTACGACATCACGGTGCGGCTGATCGACGGGTCCGGCGCCCTCCAGCCCGACAACGGCGACTCACCGCTCCCCGATGGCGCCAGCGGCTGGCACCGGATCACGGTCGGCGTAATCTAGCGACGGTGCGGCAAGTGCTACCGCCCTGTGGCAACCTACGGCGCGGCGACGGGACTGGCCGGCGACAGCGAATCCAGGCCGGACGACTCGTTCAGGACCTCGTAGCCGGCCGGGAACTGGTCCAGACCGGGGATCTGGGAGACGGCCCCGCCCTCATGTTCCCCACCGAACCACGGCTCGGCCAGCGCCAACAGACCCTCGGGCAGGCTGGCCGGATCGATCAGGAGCGCGTTCTCCTGCAGCGGGACTGGCAGATCAGCCCACTGGTGGACGTAGACGCCATCCAGAATGAACAGAGTCGCGATCCCGGCCGAACCGCTCTCGTCCGGCTGGTAGTACATGATCGCGTCGTCGGCGAGATCGATATCGGTCTCCTCCAGCCCGGCGATGGTCGTGGCGACGGCGTCTGGCGTGGCGTCATTGGGCGCCAGGGCGCCGCTCGCTCCGTCGACGATCAACTGGAAAGCCGCTTTAGACCGCTCCTCATCCTCGAACTCGAGGACGGTCAACTGGTAGACCAGCGCCTCGGGATCGCTCAGGTTCCAGACGGTCCGGGAGCCGGCGTCGACGACGCCGATATCGCCGACCGTCTGCTCCGGGGTCGGGGTCGCGTCCTGAGCCTCGACGCCTCGACCTTTGGCCATGAGCAGCGCCGGTGTCATTGCCACTATGGCGACCATCGATCGACGGTTGATCGGCATACTGATCCCTCCCTCACGTCGCCCTGTCCGGGCAGCGGTATCCGGAGCATAGCCGATCTCGATACAGTTTCGATGTTCGATTCGGTCAGACGAGGACCGCTCAGATCTGTGTGCGGATCGTTCCTGCAGGCTCACAAACGTCGATGCCGGATCGCGTTCAGCTGGTTGGGCGGACACTCACCCCGCAGGACCATAAGCACGCCTGAGGCGGCGAGGCGGGCCATCTCGTCCCGCGCCGCGACGGTCGCCGACCCGATGTGAGGGACGACGATCGCCCGTGGCTCGCGGACGAGCGGGTGGTCGGCGGCCAGCGGCTCGGGATCGGTCACGTCCAGACCGGCGCCAGCGATGGTTCCGGACGCCAGCGCCTGGACGAGCGCAGCCTGGTCGACGACCGGTCCGCGGGCGGTATTGACGAGGATCGCGGTCGGCTTCATCAGCCCGAGCTCGGGCTCCCCGATCAGGTGCCGGGTATCCTCACCGAGCGGGACATGCAGCGAGACGAAGTCGCTCTCAGCCAGGAGCACGTCGAGCTCGACCGAGCGCACGCCAAGCGCCGCCGCCTCATCGCTGAGGTGGCTGGAGCGGGACCAGCCGAGGAGGCGCATCCCGAAACCGGTTCCCCGCCGGGCGACCTCGGTTCCGATCCGGCCCGGCCCGACGATGCCGAGGGTCCGGCCGTGCAGTTCCTGCCCGAGCAGCAGCTGCGGCCCCCAGGTCTGCCAGCGACCGGCCCGAACGTAATCGGCGGCCTCGACGATCCGCCGGGCCGACGCCATCAGCAGGGCGAAGGCACAGTCTGCAGTGGCGTGGGTCAGGGCATCGGGCGTGTTGCAGACCGCGACGCCTCGCTCCGTCGCGGCGCGGACGTCGATGTTGTCGTAGCCGACCGCGAAGTTCGAGACCACCCGGAGCCGCGGCTCCTGATCCAGGACCGCGGCGTCGATCCGGTCCGACAGCAACGTCACCGCACCGTCGCAGCCGTGCAGCAGCCCGGCGAGCTGGTCGGGCGTGGGCGGAAGTTGGTCCGGCCAGATCCGCAACTCCGTGATCTCCTGTGCCGCACGCAGCAGCGCCAGCCCCGCCTCCGGGATGGACCGTGTAACGGCAACCGTGAATCCGCTCTCGTGAGACGACATGGTCACACCTCCCTGGGACGTGATCAGCACCCGGCAAACCAACCTTGCCCATCGCGGACCGAGGGCTCCCCAGACCGCGAGATCCCGATTGGCCCGGGCACTGGAACTTCCGGATCCAGACGATCCTAACGCGAAGCGCGGCATTGGCACGTCAGATCAGCTCCGCGAACGACCCACTACTGCTCCCCAACTTGGTATTCCGACTATAATGCTAGGCATTCGCGGCGGACGGATGATCCGTCCTCCTGACCCGGTCCAGACGATCAGGCTGTGACCAGTGAGGACGGCTCCGGAGCGATGCACCAGCGTGGCAACGAGACCAGCCAACTGGTAGAATTACAGGTGGAAACGAGACTCATTCGCAGTACGCACAGCGAGCTGCAAGAGCGTCTCGGGGCCATGGGATGGAGCACATGGAACAGTCGGCGATCAAGGCCTATCGCAATACGACCCAGCGCTCCGACATCCTGACCGAAGTTCGGGCGGCCGAGCGCCACCTGACCGCCGGGGAGATCTTCGAGCGCGTCCGGCGTCGCAGCCCGCGGATCGCTTACGGGACGGTCTACCGCTCCCTGCATGTGCTGGCGGAGCAGGGCCTGATCCTGGAGCTGACCTTCGCGGACCAGGCCAGTCGCTTCGACGCCCGCGTCGACCGGCACGACCACGTCCAGTGCCTGTCCTGCGGAGTGATCGACGATGTCGACGTCCCGGTCGCGCTCCTGGCGGGGCATGTGGCCGGCGAGCAGAGCGGCTTCCATATCACTGGCCACCATACGGTCTTCACCGGGCTCTGCCCCACCTGCCGGTCCAGAGCCGGCTCGCCGAAGGCTGATTAGCCGCCCGGGCGATCGTCCGACAGCGTCCCTTTCCCAGTGCGATCCATCCGGTCCCGTTTCAGCTGGCCGGTCCCGAACGGTGGGACCGACGCCCGTACTCAGCAGCGCCGCCCCAGCTGGTGGCACCCAGCGCCAGAGGAGGACCTCAGGACCATGGCTGACGTCACCACTACCACCGCACCGATGTTCGTGATCGAGGATCTGCATGCCAGCATCGAGGACAAGGAGATTCTCAAGGGCATCGATCTGACGGTGAACCTCGGTGAGATCCACGCGATCATGGGTCCGAACGGGTCCGGCAAGAGCACCCTCGCCAACATCATCGCCGGCAACCCCTCCTACGAAGTGACCAGCGGCGCGATCTACTACAAGGGCGAGAACATCCTGGAATGGGAACCGGACGAGCGGGCCCAGAAGGGGTTGTTCCTGGCCTTCCAGTATCCGACCGTCATCCCCGGCGTCTCGATGGCCAACTTCCTCCGGATGGCCGTCGGCAACACCCGCAAGGCCCGCAACGCGGCCGCCGAGGCGGCGGGCGGAACGGTCTCCCCGTTTACCCCGCGTGAGTTCCGCCGGCTGATGCGCGAGAAGATGGCGCTCCTGAAGATGGACGACTCCTTCGCTTCCCGCTACCTCAACGAGGGGTTCTCCGGCGGCGAGAAGAAGCGGGCCGAGATCCTGCAGCTGGCGCTGCTGGAGCCGAGCCTGGCCGTCCTCGACGAGACCGACTCCGGCCTCGACATCGACGCCCTCCGGGTCGTCTCCGAGGGCGTCAACACGCTCTTCAACGACCAGATGGGGCTCCTGCTCATCACGCACTACCAGCGGCTGCTGGACTACATCAAGCCGCACGTCGTCCATATCGTCATCGACGGGCGGATCGTCCGGAGCGGTGGCCCGGAACTGGCCCACGAACTGGAGCGGGGCGGTTACGAGGCCATCCGCACCGAATTGGCGGCTGCCGCCGGCGCCTGATCCCGTCCCACTTCCCACGATCGGTCATGATTCACGGACAACGCACCTCAGGGACGTCCGACCGGCGGCGTGATCGCCGGTCCGTCCCCCACATGGAGTCACACACATGGTTGCAGTCGAGAAGCCTCAGGTCGATATCGGCGATTACAAGTTCGGGTTCCACGACACCGAGCAGCCCGTCTTCAAGAGCGAGCGCGGCCTGAACCGCGAGGGCGTCGAGCAGATCTCGAAGATGAAGGGCGAGCCCGACTGGATGCTGGAGTACCGGCTGAAGGCGTTCGATCATTACGTCTCCCGGCCGATGCCGGAGTGGGGCGGCGACCTCTCCGAGATCGACTTCGGCAACATCTTCTACTACATCCGCCCGGCCGAGAAGCAGGGCAAGACCTGGGACGAGGTCCCGGCCTACATCAAGGACACGTTCGAGAAGCTCGGCATCCCGGAGGCGGAGCGGAAGTTCCTCGCCGGCGTCGGCGCCCAGTACGAGTCCGAGGTGATCTACCACTCGCTGCGCAAGGACCTCGAGGAGCTCGGCGTCCTGTTCCTCGACATGGATACGGCCGTCCGTGAGCACCCGGACATCGTCAAGCAGTACTTCGGCACGGTGATTCCGGCCAACGACAACAAGTTCGCCGCCCTGAACTCGGCGGTCTGGTCCGGCGGCTCGTTCATCTACGTGCCGGAGGGCGTCCGGATCGACGTCCCGCTCCAGGCCTACTTCCGGATCAACGCCGAGAACATGGGGCAGTTCGAGCGGACGCTGATCATCGCGGCGCCGGGCTCCTACGTTCACTACGTCGAGGGCTGCACCGCCCCGACCTACTCGACGGACAGCCTGCACTCGGCGGTCGTCGAGATCATCGTCCAGGAGGGCGCCCGCGTCCGCTACACGACGATCCAGAACTGGTCCAAGAACGTCTACAACCTCGTCACAAAGCGGGCCGTCGCCTACAAGAACGCGACGATGGAGTGGGTCGACGGCAACCTCGGCTCCAAGCTGACGATGAAGTACCCGGCGGTCTGGCTGATGGAGGAGGGCGCCCGCGGCGAGATCCTCTCGGTCGCCTTCTCGAGCGATGGCCAGCACCAGGACGCGGGCGGCAAGGTCGTCCACGTCGCCCCGAACACGTCGTCCCAGATCATCTCGAAGTCGATCTCCAAGGGCAGCGGACGGAGCTCGTACCGCGGCTTGGTCAAGGTCCACAAGGGCGCGACCAACGTCAAGAGCAATGTCGTCTGCGACGCGCTGCTGCTGAACGAGGAGAGCCGGACCGACACCTACCCGTACATGGAGATCGAGGAGGAAGAAGTGTCCATCGGCCACGAGGCGACCGTCTCGAAGGTGGCCGAGGACCAGATCTTCTACCTCCAGAGCCGCGGGCTGACGCAGGACGAGGCGATGAGCATGATCGTCAACGGCTTCATCGAGCCGATCGCCAAGGAGCTCCCGCTGGAGTACGCGGTCGAGCTCAACCGGCTGATCCAGCTCGAGATGGAAGGTTCGGTCGGGTAACGACCGTCACGGAGACGTCTCGGCGGTGCCGGGCATGTCTCGTAGGGGCGGTCCCTTGTGGTCGCCCGGCCCGGTAGGGCCATCGCCGTACAGCGATAGACGGCGCGGCCAGCGACGGCGCCCAGAATCGGGCGCCGTCGTTGGTCATCACATGGCGCCTTGCGGCGCGGGCGACCACAAGGGATCGCCCCTACAACGGTTGGCTCGCCGTGGCAACGGAACGCCCCGACCGTGACGAGAGGCAAATCATCCCATGACCACCCAGGCCCCCGCCGTCCAGGCGGGCTTTTCCCGTGAGGCGCTCGACGCGCTGATCGCGACCCGCAACGAGCCGGAGTGGGTGTCGGACGCCCGCCGTGCGGCCTATGACACCTACGAGCAGACCCCGATGCCGACCCGCTCCGACGAGCAGTGGCGCCGGACCGATCTGCGCAGCCTGCGGCTCAGCCAGCTGGCGCCGTTCGCCAACGAGGGTCAGCCGATCCTCGCTGGCGCCGCCGAGCTCGCCCGGCTCGACCAGGCCGAGGGCGGCACGATGGACATCGCCGGTGCCCGCGCCGGGATCACCGTCCAGCGCGACGCCGCGACGATCTACACCGAAGCCGCCACCGAGTTCGCCGCCCAGGGCGTCGTCTTCACCGACCTCGCCACCGCCTTCCGCGAGCACGGCGACCTGATCCGGCCGCACTTCATGACGACGGCCGTCCCCGCGACGACCGGCAAGTTCGAGGCCCTCCACGCCGCCTTCTGGCAGGGCGGGACGTTCCTCTACGTGCCAAAGGGCGTCACCGTCGGATTGCCGTTCCGTCAGTTCGTCATGGCGACGACGGCCGGCTCGTCGGTCTTCAATCACACCCTGGTCGTCGTCGAGGATGGCGCCGAGGCCTTCATGGTCGACGATTACCACTCCGCCGACGGCGAGGGGCAGATCTTCGCCTCGAACGTCGTCGAGTTGATCCTCGGCCAGAACGCGCAGCTCCGCTACGTCCAGGTCCAGGACTGGGGGCGCAATGTCCACTCGATGCTGAACGAGCGCGCGACCCTTGCCGACCGGGCCGAGCTGAAGTCGCTCCATGTCACGCTCGGCGCGAAGTGGGCCCGGAGCTCGATCGGCTCCCGCCTCCAGGGGCGAGACACGCTGGCCGAGATGCTCGGCATCTCCTTCGCCGACGGCGACCAGTTCTTCGACCACCACACCTGGCAGGAGCACGAGTCGCCCTACGCGACCAGCGACCTGGAGTTCAAGACGGCCCTCAAGGACAACGCCCGCACCGTCTACTCCGGGCTGATCCGGGTCCACGAGGGCGCCCAGAAGACGGACGCCTACCAGCAGAACCGCAACCTGATCCTGAGCCGTAAGGCGCGGGCGGACACGATCCCGAACCTCGAGATCGCCGCCAACGACGTCCGCTGCACGCACGGCGCGACGATCAGCCAGGTCGAGCCGGAGCACCTCTTCTACCTTCAGGCTCGCGGCATCCCCCGGACCGAGGCCCAGAAGCTGATCGTCGAGGGCTTCTTCCGCCCGGTCATCGACCGCATCCCGGTCGAGGAGATCCAGGACTTCCTCGGCAATGCCATCGCCCGGAAGGTCGGCTACTAGGAACAGGTATCCCGCCACAGGCACAACGTGGGGAAGACCGTGGCGATGGGAAGGGTTCCCGCCGCCGCGGTCTTTCCGTTTCGCGTGTTGCGGCCGAAGGCAGGAGGCCATTGGCAGGCATCGTCAGGGCGAATCCTGAGCCGATCGTTTCGCGGACGGGCCGCGCCCGGCCAGCCCCCTGGAGGCAAACACCGGCGCCAAAGGGCCTGGTGTCGGTATCCTGCCCTCTTCCCTGCCGTCCCCAACGATCGCTCCAGGAGACGCCGCTACGGTCGACACTCGTGCCCTTCGCCTGTCTTCGAGCCAGGATCTGGCCCAGTTGACACACCCTCGCGCCGCAGTGGGTCGAATCTGATCTGGTCTGTAACATGCGACAGTCAGGGAGATTGATTGGATCCTCTTGATGGAGGCGCCACGACCCAGTGCCACGGCCTGACGACCCGCCGCCCGACGCGAGGATACCGACCATGAGCCGTTCCGATTCCCTCTCCCCCGCCGTCTCCGACCAGGACCACGCCCAAGGGAGCGCGACCGCGCCGGTCACCTTGGTGGAATACGCGGACTATCAGTGCCCCTACTGCGGCGAGGCCTACGCGACCGTGCGTGAGGTCCAGCGCCGGATGGGAGACCAGCTCCGCTTCGTGTTCCGCAACTTCCCGCTGGCCGAGGTCCACCCCCACGCGGTCGCGGCGGCCGTCTTCGCCGAGTCCGCCGCCCTCGAGGGCGACTTCTGGGCGGCCCACGACTGGCTGTTCGAGCATCAGGATCGACTCGACCAGGCCGGGCTCAGCAACGCGGCCGGTGCACTTGGCCTCGACCGGCAGGCGCTGGCTCGGGTGGAGCCGACGGCCCGGCAGCGTGTCGTGTCAGACGTCCAAGGCGGCGAGCAGAGCGGCGTCCAGGGCACGCCGGCGTTCTTCATCAACGGTCTCCAGTTCCAGGGATCATGGGACGTTCCGGGCCTGCTCGCCGCCGTGCGCGACGCCAGCGGGGAATGACGCGGCGCCAGGTCGCCTTTTCCCTGGGGCGAAACCAGTCAGATAAAAGCGCGCGAAACGATAGTCGCCCAGGCGCGGCGGTTCCAACCGACACAGACGCCTAAGTAAACGATCAGCTCTGGTTGCACAGATACCCCCGCCGGGTATACTGGTTTCCGACGCCACCGCCAAACGGGCGTTGCTCCGCCGGCCTCCAGCCGACCGTCTGCCGCCCGGTGGCCAAGCGAGGAGTTCGACCAGGTGAGTGCGCTGCAACAGTACGGTCTGCTCGTCGCCCTCATCGTCAGCACGGTCGGTCTGGTCGTCGTTCTGCGGCTGCTGTCACGGGCGATCGTTGGGCGGACCACGCCGGAGCCGGACCAGGACGTGCCGTTCGCTGGCGGGACGCTCCAGCGGGACACGGTCTGGGTGCGGTACCACGTCCCCTACTACGGGCTCGCGTTGCTCTTCCTGGCCTTCGACATGGAGATGGCGTTCATGTATCCGTGGGCTGTTGTCTATCGGGAACTCGGATTGACGGCCCTGCTCGACATGGGCGTCTTCCTGGCCATCCTCTTCCTGGGCATCCTCTACGGCTGGAGCGAAGGGGCGCTCCGGCGCCAGTGAGCGGACCACAGACCGGCGCGGCGACCTGGTTCCGGGGGCTGGTCGCCCGAGCGATCGCCGATGATCCCACCGCGTTCGTGGTTCCCGATCTCAGAATCGCCCGCGCCAACGGCCTCGATCCGGTCGCCGCCGGCCTACGGGTCGTCGACAACCCACGGCATGCGTCCGTCCTGCTGGTGGTCGGCGATCTTCCGCCTGGTCTGGCCGAGGCTGCCAGCGTCGTCCACGCCCAGATGCCGCCCCCGCGCCTGGTCCTTGGCGTTGCCACAGACCTGCCCGCTTCGGTCCTGAAGATCGACATCGTCGCTGCCGCGGGACAGGCGAGTCTGGATGACGCTGTGCGCCGGTCGCGGGCTCTGCTGGCTCGCCGGGTGTGTCTGCCCATGACCAAGCCCGTGGCGCAGCCGGTCGATCGGACAACCCATCCCGAGGAGGCCCAGGGGCAGGATCTGATGTCCCACGGCGACATGTGCGCTCCCGCTGCCATGGACAGCGCCGCTGGCAAACATGGCGAAACTGGCGGACATGGCGCTGACCCGGAAACGGACCAGGACGAGCGCGATCACCATGAGATGGGTCACGGCGGTCAGACGATGGATCATGGCGATCAGGCGATGGACGATAGCGGTCACATGATGGGCCATGGCGATCACGCGATGGGCCAGGGCGATGACGACGGATTCATGTCGATGATTGCCATGACAAAGGATCTGCCGCGCAGCCGCGACGGCCTGCCGATGGAATGGGTCGAGACCGCGTTCGGCCCGCTCTTTGCTGGTCTTCCCGCTGGTCTCGCACTGACGCTGACGCTCGATGGTGACACCGTCGCGACCGCGACCGTCAAGGCAGGTGTCACCCATCGTGGGATCGCGTCGTCATTGCCGTGCCCGGTCGCGGCCCTTCCGGACCTGCTGGCGCGGCTCGATCCCCTGGCGCCAGCGAGCTATCGCGTGCTGGCGAGTCGCGCTCTTGAAGCGATCGCTGTCCCGGCGGGCGCCCGCCCGATGGATCACGGCTGGGCCGGCGCGACCGAATGGGAACGAGCGGTCAGCCACCTTGGATGGCTGGCGGCATTCGCGCAACTGCTCGGGGTGTCCTGGCTGGCGGACCGGGCGGGCGAGCTGCAGCTCGCCCCGATGCGGGCCGGTGAGAACGGCGCGGTCGACCAGTTCCAGGCCGACATCGAACGGTTCGTCCGCACGGTCAACCGGATACCACTGCTTGGCCGGCGTCTGACCGGTATTGGTACGGTTGGTCCGGCCGCTGGCCTGGAGGCGAAGGGGCCGGTCGCACGGGGCGCTGGCGTGCTGTCCGATGCGCGAATCGCGGATTCGACCTATGCGGCCCTCGGGTTCACGCCCGTCGTGCGGGACGGCGGCGATGCCCGCGCCCGTCTCGACGTTCGCCTGGCCGAGATCGGCCAGAGCCTCGCGCTCGTTGCCAGGGCGGGCTCCCGTGCGGTGCGATCCCCGGACGTCCCGCCGGGTGTCGGCGGCGCCGGAATGGCGGTCATCGAGACGCCTCGTGGGACGGCGACCCTCCGCGTCGAGGTCGCGGACGGCCAGGTCCGGAGCATGCGGCTCGACACCCCTTCGGCCCGCAATCTCCCCCTCGTGCCCCGTCTGACCCAGGGCGCCGAGCTCGCCGACGCGCTCGTGGCGATCGCCTCGCTCGATCTCTCGCCCTGGGAGGTCGACCAGTGACCGCGCCGGGATTCGTCGCGTTCCTCCTGGCGGGCGCCTGGCTCGTCGCGGTGCTCGAGGCCTGGCTGACGACGGGCAGGCTCCGGCCGCTCCAGCCGATCCGGGCGGGGGTGGCCTTGCTGGGGAGGGAGTCGCTGGTGCCACGCCAGCCGGACCGGCTCCTCTTCGAGATCGCTCCGCCGCTGGTGCTCGTGGCATCCGTCGCCGCGGCCGCCGTCCTCCCGTTCGCGACCGGCGTGACCCTGATCGACCTTGCGACCGGCGCCCTCTTCGTCAACGCCGCCTGGGCCTACGTCATGGTGGCGCTCCTGATGGCGGGCTGGGGGCCGAACGGCGCCTACGCGATGGTGGCGGGCTGGCGCTTCCTCGGCCAGCTCGTCGCCTACTCGATGCTGATCGTCATGCCAATCACCACAACGGTCATGCGGGCCGAGTCCCTTTCGACCTCCGCCATCGTCGAGTCGCAGGCCGGGAGCTGGAACATCGTCACCCAGCCGCTTGGATTCGTGCTGTTCTGGCTGGCCGCCATGGCGGCCAGCTTCGTCCCGCCGTTCGATCATCCGATCGCGCCCGGAGAGCTGGCCGGAGGAGTCACCGCCGAGTACAGCGGCGCGCGCCTGGCCGTGTTCCGCCTCGGGAGACTCGTCCTGATCGTCTCGCTGGCCACCGCTATCGTCGTGTTCTACCTGGGCGGCTGGCTGGGACCATGGCTGCCGGGCTGGGTCTGGACAGCCGCCAAGACACTCGCCGTCGTGGCGGTCATCCTCGCGGGGGGCCGCGTCGTCCCGCGCCTTCGCTCGGAGCACCTGCTGGCCTGGGCCTGGAAGTACGGCATCCCGCTGGCCCTGATCAACATCCTCTGGGTCGGGATCACGCTATGGATAGTGGACCGATGATCCAGACCATATTCGTTGGCCTGTTCGGCGTTGCCGCGGTCTGGTTCGGCATCCGGGTGTTCCGGACCAGGTCGATGGTCCGCTCGGCCCTGTCCCTGCTCGCGTCGATGGCGGCGATCGGCGGGCTCTTCCTGGCCCTCGAAGCCGAGTTCCTTGGCGTCCTGCAACTGATGATGGCGACCGAGATGAGCATCATGGCGATCTTCATGGTGATGTTCATGATGGATCCTGGAGGGCTGGGCATGATGGAGATGACGCACCAGAAGCGGGCCGCCTACCTGGCCGGTGCCGCCGGCGCCGGGATCGGGATCGCGGTGGCGTTCCTGGTCGACTGGGGTCCCATCTCCGCGTCGGTCTCCAGCCCGACCGAGCAGGTTCGGTTCCTCGGCTTGGAACTCATGGAGCGCTCGATGCTGATCTTCGAGACCGCCGGGGTCACGATCCTGGTAGCGATGATCGCCGCGATGGCCACGGCGATCGCACGACGGGGAGACCAATGACTACCCTGATTCTGGCCCTGACCATCGGCGGCGCGCTCTTCGGAGTCGGACTGTACGGAGCCCTGAGCCAGACCAACCTGGTGATGATCATGATGGGCGTCGAACTCATGCTCGGCGCCGCGATGGTCAACCTCGTCGCCTTCTGGCGGTTCCTCCACCCCGATGCGTTCGCGGGCCAGATGTTCGTGCTGATCGTCATGACGGTCATGGCGGTCGAGGCGGCCGTCGGGTTCGGACTGGGCACCGCGCGTTTTCGCGTCAGGGGGTCCGTCGAGATGGAAGAAGCGACGGAGCTGAAGGGATGACCCACCCGTGAGCATTGCCGCACTCGTCATCGTGGCGCCACTCGTCGCGGCGATCATGACGCTGTCGCTCCGGCGACGCCCGGCGGCGCTCGCCGTGGCGGGAGCCGCCGTGGCGCTGATCGCCGCCCTCGTCACCCTCAGCCGCGTCGCCGGCGGCGACCGATTCGCCGCGACGCTGCCGGGGCTTCCGGACATCCCCCTGCGTCTCGTCGTCGATCCGCTGGGTGCCCTGTTCAGCGCCACGGTCGCCGTCGTCAGCACCTTCGTCCTGGTCTACGCGGTCGGCTACATGGCCGGAGAGCGGGATCAGGTCCGCTTCTTCGCCGGGATGAGCCTGTTCGTCGCCGCGATGCAGGTCCTCGTCCTGGCGGGCGACTGGATCCTGCTGCTGGCGGCCTGGGAGCTGATCGGCGTCGCCTCCTGGCTGCTGATCGGGTTCTGGTTCGAGCGGCCCGGCATCGGGGCCGCGGCGACGCGGGCGTTCGTTGTGACCCGCTCCGCCGACGCGGGCCTCTATATCGGAATCTTCGCGGTCATCACGGCGACCGGCTCGACCGCGATCGCCGGAGCCGGCGACCTCTCGGGACTTCCCGCCACCGTCGCCGGCCTGGGGTTTCTCGTCGCGGTCATCGGGAAGTCGGCGCAGGCGCCGCTGCACGGCTGGCTCATGGACGCCATGGTGGGGCCAACCCCCGTCTCGGCGCTCCTGCACGCCGCGACACTGGTGGTCGCGGGCGTCGTGCTCCTGACGCGGGCCGTTCCGCTGCTGACCCCTGGCCTGCTCCTGACGGTGGGCATCGTCGGCGGCATCTCGTCCACCGTGACCGGGCTGACCGCGTTCGGCCAGCGCGATCTCAAACGGTTGCTGGCGGCGTCGACGTCCAGCCAGCTCGGGCTGATGCTGATCGCAATCGGCGCCGGATCGGTTCCGGCGGCCGTCTTCCATCTCGTCACCCATGCCGCGATGAAGAGCTCGCTGTTCCTTGCCGCTGGCGTCTTCCAGCACGATCAGGAGTCGACGGCCCTCGCCGATCTGAGAGGAATCGGTCGGGTGCGGCGGAAGACGTTCGCCGCGCTCGTCGTGGCCGGGCTGGCACTGGCCGGCGTCCCACCGCTGGCCGGCTTCTGGTCGAAGGACAGCATCATCGCCGCCGCGATCGACTCACCCCGCCCCCCGCTCCTCGTTCCGCTCGCAGTGGCCGGAGCGGCGCTGACAGGCGTCTACATCGGTCGGGCGATCCGGCTCCTCTGGCGGCCGGCCGGAGCACCATCCGGCGCGATGGGCGTCAATACGCACGGTAGCCGTTGGATGGGGACGGGGCTGGGCGTCCTCGCCGCGCTGGCCGCCAGCCTGGGGTTCGCTGCGACCCTCGTCGACAGCCTGCTTGGCGTCCCCGTGCCCGAGGGTCTGGCTGCGACGCTGCTCGGTCTGACGGCGGCGGTCCTCGGGCTGCTCACCGGCTGGTATCTGTCAGTGGAACGTCTTCCCCACTCCGTCCGCCAGACCCTGCTCGATGGGTTCCGCCTGGACGGCGGGGTGGCCGGACTGGTCGGCCGTCCCCTGCTCGCGGTGGCCGACCGGTGCGACCGGCTCGACCGCATCGTCCACGCGGGCGTCCTGGGGCTCGGCCGCCTGGCCCTTGGATTTTCTTCGGCGAACCGGAGCCTGGACGGCCGGATTCACGAGGGGGTGAACCGCGTCGGATCGGCGTCCCTGAGGACGGCCCGGGCGAGCCGGGTGCTCGATGAACAGGGCCTGGATGGGCTGATCGCCGACCTTGTCCATCAGACCAGGCGGTTGAGCTTGCAGGCTCGACGCCTCCAGACGGGGCTGGTCCACCGGGAACTCCTCCTCGCGGTCGCGGGCGCGGCGATCGTTCTGCTGCTCGTCCTCATATTCTGACCGGAGAACGATCCACCGATGCCACTGTTGACCATCACCCTTCTGATCCCGCTGCTCGGCGCCATCCTGCTGCTCAGTCTCCCCACGCGCGGCGCGCGGGTCGCGCAGGCGATCGGCATCGGCGCGTCCGGTCTGGCCTTCCTTGGGTCCCTGGCCATCTGGGCCCGCGGCGCGGGGGGCGGCTTCAGCCAGGTCGAGGAGGTGCGCTGGATCCCATCGCTCGGCGCGGCTTACCGGGTCGGCGTCGACGGCATCAGCCTGCCGCTCGTGCTGCTGACGACCCTCCTCTTCCTCGTATCCCTGGTCTTCTCGGCAACGCTCACCGACCGGGCGTCCTCCTACGTCGCACTGTTCCTGCTCCTGGAGTCGGCCTGTCTAGGCGTGTTCGTCGCGCTGGACATGGTGCTGTTCTACGCATTCTGGGAAGTCACGCTCGTCGCGATGTACTTCATCATCGCGGGGTGGGGCCATCAGGACCGGCAGCGCGCCGCGCTGACGTTCTTCCTGTACACGTTGCTGGGCAGCCTGCCGCTCCTGTTGGCCATCATCGCCCTCTACCTCGGCTCGGACCCGCGCACCTTCGACATGCGCGTCATCATCGAGGCACCGCCGCTCTCGGGAGTCGCCGCCGGACTGACCCTGCTCGCTCTGCTCCTCGCCTTCGCCGTCAAGACCCCGGTCTTCCCGTTCCATACTTGGCTGCCGGCGGCCCACGTCGAGGCGCCGACCGCCGGAAGCGTGGTCCTGGCCGGTGTCCTGTTGAAACTCGGCACGTACGGGCTCATCCGCTTCGCGCTGCAGATGACCCCCGACGCCTTCCGGAGTGCCGCGCTGATCGTCGCGATCATCGGCGCCTTCTCCGCCCTCTACGGAGCGCTCGTCGCCCTCGCGCAGACGGACCTGAAACGGCTCGTGGCGTACACCAGCGTTAACCACATGGGATATGTCGTGGTTGCCGCCGCCGCGGCCGCCGCCACGCTCGACCCCGCAACCCGCGCGCTGGCCCTCGATGGCGCGGTGCTGCAGATGGTCAGTCACGGCATCGTCACCGGGGCGCTGTTCCTGCTGGTCGGCGTGATCCAGCGGCGAGCGCAGACCCGCGAGATGGGCGCCTTCGGCGGGCTGCTGCGCGTCACGCCGTGGCTTGGCTGGCTGTTCATCGTGGCGGCCTTCGCGTCGCTCGGTCTCCCGGGCCTCGCCCACTTTCCGGCCGAGTTCCAGATCTTCCTCGGCGCATTCGATGTCTGGCCCGTCCTGGCGGCCGTCGTCGTCCTTGGCATCGTGATCACGGCAGGGCTCTACCTCCGGGCGATCCAGGCCGTCTTCCTGGGCTCCGTCACCTCAAGGTGGCGGGACATGCGCGACCTCTCCCGCTCCGAAGCCTGGGCGATCGTGCCGCTCGTGGTACTTACCGTGGCGATCGGCGTCGTCCCGCGGCTGATGCTCGATCTCATCGATCGGGCGACGCAGGTCATCCTGCCGTGAATGAGGGGATGACGATGGATATGGCGGCCGATCTCGGCCTCCTCCTGCCGGAAATCGTCGCGGTCATCACCGGTGTCCTGGCCCTCGTCGCCGGCATGCTGCGTCGCCACACCTGGGCGATGCCGATTACCGTCACAGGGCTGCTGCTCGCCACGGTCCTGACCCTGCCACTGGTGGGCGAGGACACGGCCATCTTCATGGGCACGTTCCGGGTCGATGACCTCAGCGTCTGGGCCAAGCTCATCCTGCTTCCGACGACGGCGCTGATCTCGGTACTGGCGGGGCTGGATGTTCGTGGCTCGGACCGCGAGGCGACGGTCCACAGCCTGCTCTCGCTGACGACGGTCGGCGCGCTCGCCCTGGCGGGCGCCGGCGACGTCATGTTCCTCGTCCTGGGAACCCTGCTCAGCAGCCTCGGCTCCTTCGCGCTCGTGGCCTACCCACGCGACGGGAGAGCGACCGAAGCCGCGATGAAATACTTCGTCTTCGGCTCCGTCACGAGCGCGGTGATGGTCTTCGGTCTGACCTTCTGGTTCGGCGGGACGGGCTCGACCGTCCTGGCGGACCTGGGCCAGCTCGACGGAAAACCGCTCGCGGCCGGCGTGGGACTGGTCGCCGTCCTCGTCGGGCTCGGGTACAAGGCGGCCATCGTTCCGTTCCACTTCTGGGCGCCCGACGCCTACGACGGCGGCCCCATCGCCGTCGCGGCCTATCTCTCGATCGTACCCAAGGTCGGGGCGATCTTCGCGCTCGCGACCGTCGTCCGGTTCCTCCCGGCGGAGATCGTCGACTGGCGTCTGCTCATCTCCGTCCTCGCGATGGTCTCCATGACCTATGGCAACTTCGCGGCCCTCGCCCAGACCAGTGTCGTCCGGCTACTCGCCTACTCGTCGGTCGCCCAGTCCGGGTATTTCCTGCTCGGCGTCGTCGCGATCGGACGCGACGAGCTGGCGATCCAGTCGCTCGTGGTCTTCGCCGCCGCCTACGCCGCGATGAACCTCGGCGCCTTCACAATCGTTCGCGACACTGGTCGGGATCTCACCGCGTTCTCGGGTCTGGGTCGCCGGCACGTCTGGGCCGGCGCGGCGATGGCGCTTTTCCTGTTCTCGCTCGTCGGCATCCCTCCGACCGCGGGTTTCCTTGGCAAGCTGCTGCTCTTCGGCGCCGCCGTCGACTCCGGGTACACCTGGCTCGCGGTCATCGCGATTCTGAATAGCGTCCTGTCGCTGGCCGTCTATCTGCGGATCGTGGTACCCATGTATCAGGCAGCAGAGGGTCAGACATCAGGACTGGCGGCCCGGAGGGAGCGGTCTGCGACGCCGGTCTGGGGAATCGCCCTCGTCCCCACCTTCGCGATTGGTCTTTTCGCGCAGACGATCACCAGTGCCCTCCCGAATTGAACCTGGCACCGGGCCAGCCGAAGCCACCTGAAGCCGGACCACGCCGGTCGGCCCGACACCCATGGCCGGATTCGGCCGGCACCATCCGTCCCGTCCTTCCCCCTGACCAGGGTCACCGCGACTGTCGGCTCGGACCGAGGAACGGACACCGTCCCGGTCCCTGGCTCGACGATCGGATGGGACGCTCCATGCAGGCAGTTCACAGGGCGCTCTCGGGGTCGAACAAACGGGCGATCCTGTTCGCCGCGCGGATCAACGTGTTCGGGATCGGTCTCGCCGCACTCTGGACGACGCTCAACACGACCATCCTGCCCGAACGGGTCAGCGATCTCGTCTCGGACGGCCGGCAGGGCACTGGACTGGGCGTCATCAGCCTGGTCGGGATCGGCGGCGCCGCGCTCGTCCAACCCATCGCCGGGTTCATCAGCGACCGCTCCCGGCGTCCCGACCGGCGCCAGCCGTTCATCGTCGGCGGCGCGGCGATCGTGCTCGCTGGCACGCTGGCGTTCGGACTGGCCGGGCAGTTCATCCTGTTGCTCCTCGCCTACGTCGTGATGCAGCTGGCCAGCAACGTCGCCCAGGCCGCGTTCCAGGCGCTGATCCCCGATCTCGTGGCGAAGGATGGTCAGGGGCTCGCCGCGGGGGTGAAGAACGCGCTCAACGTCATCGGCATCGGCATCGGCCTCGTCGGCACACAGCTGATCGTCCAGGCGACGGACAGCATCGGCATCGCGCTGATCTTCCTGGCGGCGATCCTCGCCATCACGACCGTGCTGAGCCGGCGCTGGGTGCCGAGGGTTCAGCCGGACGAGAAGGCGCGGGACGGAGATCGGGAATCGATCCCGACGATGCTGGGAAACCTGGTGAGTTCCTCGGTTCGAGCGTTCCGGGACAGCCCGCCATTCGCCCGGGCCGTCATTGCCCAGTTCCTGTTCCTGCTCGGCGCCTACTCCCTGCAGCGATTCCTGCTCTACTTCCTCGAGGAACGGTTTGGTCTGGACAATCTCACTCAGGACGCCGGCTTCTATCTGGCGGGGGCTATCGTCCTCGGGATCGGCGCGGCGCTGATCGGTGGGCGGCTGTCGGACCGGATCGGGCGGGTGCCGGTCCTGCGGGTGAGCATCGTTCTCGGGTCAGCCGGGCTGGCTGGCGTAGCCATCGCGCCGACGCTGCCGGTGGTCGCCGGAGCCGGGGTGCTGGTCGCGGTCGGCGCTGGTAGCTTTCTGACGGTCAACTGGGCGCTCATCAGCCAGAGCATCCCGAGCGGTCAGGGAGCCCAGTACTACGCGCTGGCGAACATCGCCACTGCCGGCGCCGGCGCGATGGCCGGTCTGTTCGGTCCACTGGCAGACCTCGCCGCTCTCGTCGTGCCCGGCGACTCGTACCCAATCGCCTTCTTCATCGGGGCGATCATCAGCCTGTCGAGCCTCTGGCCGCTCCAAGACGCGACTAGCGAATCGGCCTGAGTCTTTCACCAATGTCCGAGAACGGAGCGGTCCGGTTCGGATCCCGACAACTCATCCCGCGCGAACAGCGAAACCGCCGGCGACGGGGACGGCGACATTCCCGCTATAGTTATGGTGATTCCCGCTGGACGTTCCGGCGGGCAGGTGGCGACGCGGTCAACCAGTGACAGGCGAACCCATGGCGGACCAACCGGTATCCCTCGGACGATCCCAGACCCAGCCGCGACATGATGCTATCGGGCTGCCCGAGCGGCTCGCGATGCGCGGGCGCGACCTGCTGCTCGGCCAGACCCTCCTGACCCTGCGCTGGATCACCATTCTGACGATGCTCGCCGTCACGTTGTTCTGGCCGATGGCCGCTCGTGCTCCGCTCCAGACCTGGCACCTCGTCGCCGCCTTTGCCTTCTATAGCCTCGCCATGCAGACGATCCTCCGCAGCCTGTCGCCACGGGACTGGCCAACGGTTCTCGCCCTGACGGATCTGATCGTCGTCGGCCTGCTGTACGGGCTTGGCGGCGCGCTGAATGGCCCCATCATCGCCCTCGCCGTCCTGTCGGCGACGATGACGTCAGTCTTCATGTCCGGTCCGGCGACGATCGCCTACACGCTCGGGCTCTGCCTGAGCATTACAATCGCCTCAATGACGCTACCAGGCTGGAGCGGAAGCCAGGCCAACATTCAGTACCTCGGTGGCCAGCTCATCATCCTCGCCATCGCCGGAACCGGGATGCGGCTCCTGACCGCCCGGGTCGAGGCCGAGCAGCGCCAGGCGGCCCAGGAGGCGATGCGGGCGACGCGGATCGCCGAGCGCGACCGGGCCCGGACCGACTTCATCTCGACCGTCTCCCATGAACTCCGCACTCCATTGACCGCGACCCACGCCGGCCTCGCCCTGCTCAACCTCAGCGGCGCCGAGCGTCTCACCCTCGAGGAGCGGGAACTGCTCGCCAACAGCCGCCGCAACGTCGACCGGCTCGGCCGCCTGATCGACGATCTCCTGGCGATGAACCAGCTGGAAGCCGGCACGCTGCGGCTCGACATCGAGCCGGTCGACCTCTGCGATATCGCCATGTCAGCCGCGGCGGCGATCCAGCCGCTCATGACCGCCCGTGGCCAGCACCTCCAGGTCGAACTCCCCGCGCCACTGCGGCTCCTGGGCGACCGCCGAAGGCTGGAACAGGTGCTGCTCAACCTGCTCTCCAACGCTCACCGCCACACCGGGATCGGCTCCACGATCAGCATCCGGGGCTGGACGGCACCCGGCCGGACCATGATCCAGGTCAACGACGACGGACCGGCCCTGCCCACCGCCGACCTCGACCGGCTGTTCGAGTTCGGCGCGATCCGGCCGACCAACATGGGGACCGGCCTCGGGCTGGTCATCGTCAGCCGGCTCGTCGGGCTCCACGGTGGCCGGGTCACAGCGGCCCTCGTCTCGAGCGGCGGGCTGTCTCTGACCGTCGAGCTGCCGCAGTCGATGCCGCGGATCGGCGCATGACCCTGCGACTGCTGGTCGTCGACGACGAGACCGACATCACCGACGTGATCGCCTTCGGGGCCCGAATGGTCTGGCCGGACTGCATCGTCGACACGGCGACCAGCGGCAGCGAAGCTCTGCGCCGGTTCGCCGAGGCGCCACCCGATCTGGTCGTGCTGGACGTCGGTCTGCCGCCGCCGGACGGCTTCGCGGTCTGCGAGCGGCTCCGGCGGCAGTCGCAGGTGCCGATCCTGATGCTGACCGCCCGCGACGCAACGCTGGACAAGGTCCGGGCGCTGGAGCTCGGCGCCGATGACTATCTGACCAAGCCATTCGACCACATCGAGCTGTTCGCCCGGCTTCGGGCCCTGTTGCGCCGGGCCCGCTTCGAGGAGCCGGCGGTGGTCGCGGCCGAGGACGCTCCGCTCGGCGAGCAGACGTATGGCGACCTCCGCGTCAGCTTCGCCGCCCGGCAGATCACGACGCCCGCCGGAGTCGTCCGCCTGACGGCCACCGAGTCCCGGCTCCTGGAGGAGCTCGTCCGCCACATCGGCGCGATCGTCCCCCACGCCCGGCTGCTGGAGCGAGTCTGGGGCGAGGCCTATATCGACGAAGTCCATTATCTGAAGGTCTTCATCGGGCGGCTGCGACGGAAGATCGGTGATGACGCCGAGCACCCGCGCTACATCGAGACGCACTGGGGGATCGGCTACCGCTTCGTCGTTCCAATGGAGCCGGACGGTGCCGCCAGCAACACGGCCACGTCCCCTCCCGTTCACCGACGGCGCTCCGAATCAGGCACTTCAGGACCACAGTGACCCATTTACTACTTCGCGACCAACGGCAACCAGACTGATACCGGCTGCTTACGCTCACGTTGCCCTGTGACCGCCAGACTGGAGAGCGTGACCCATCCGTCACGATCGGTCTCCGATTCCAGTACGGCTCATTCAGGGAGAACCCGTCATGACCGTCAATCGCAGTCTGGCATTGTCCACCCGGCCACTCGACCGCCGGAGCCTCCTGATCAGTACCGCGGCCCTTGGCCTTGGAGCCTCCGCGTTCCCGATCATCAGCCCGATCAGGCGAGCTTCCGCCAGCCAGGCCACCCCGGCCGCGACGGCCGCGCCACCCGCCGGCGCGGTCTACGCCATGACCAATGGGGACGGCGTCGGCAACGCGATCGTCGGCTTCAGCCGCGACGACGCCGGTCTGCTGACCTACCTCGCGACGACGCCGACCGGTGGCGAGGGGACTGGGCGCCGCAACGTCCCGAACCTCGACATCGAGAACGGCTTCGACACGCTCATGTCCAACCACTCCCTGGTCTACGATGCCGAGCGCCGGCGCCTGTTCGCCGTCAACGCCGCCGACGGAACCGTCTCCAGCCTCGCCATCGCCGACGACTACAGCCTGACCACCGTTTCGACCGTCGCGGCGGGGACCTTCCCCACCAGACTCGCCCATCACGGCGATCGTGTTGTCGTGGCGCTTTCCGGCAATCCGCTGGCCGGCGAGCCGACCAGCCTCATCAGCCTCCGGGTCGGCGACGACGGCGCGCTCTCGGTCATCGACGGCTCGGCCACGGTGCTGAGCGACGCGGAGATGACCAAGCCGACCGACGTCGTCTTCACGGCCGATGGCGCCCACGTCATCGTGACCGACACCATGACCAACCTGCTCTCCGTCTTCCCGATCGGCGACGATGGCCTGGTCGGGGCGGTCGTCGCGACCACGTCGGCTGGCGTCGGTCCGTTCGGCACGGCCCGGCTCGGGGACAATCGGCTCGTCGTAACCGAGACGCAGGGCGGCCCGACGATGGGCGGCTTCGGCAAGTCCTCGATCTCGATCTACGCCATCGGCGACGACGGGTCGCTGACCACGCTGGCCGACCAGGTCAGCACCACCCGCACGGCGGCCTGCTGGGTGGCCGTCACGCCGGACGGGCGTCAGGCGATCACCGCCAACACCGGCGACGGAACCATCTCCACCTTCGCGATCGCGGACGACGGTTCGGCCACGCTCGAGTCCGCCGTCGCCGCCCAGCAGGTCACGACCGTCGGGCGTGGCAGTGGCGCGATCGACTCGGCGATCAGCCCGGATGGCGCCTTCTACTATCAGCTCTGGGGCGGCCTCGGAGTCGTCCAGGGCTATGCGATCGGCCCCGACGGCTCGCTCGCGCCAATCGACGGCGGTATCGGCGGCGGTCTGCCGCAACTCGGCTCCCAGGGCATCGTCGTCATCTAAGTACATTCACAGAATTTCTGCGGGATGTGGCTGTACGCCAATGATCGAGCGCATCTGTTTGGGTACGTGATTGTACCGGTCAAAGAAGGCGGTTGCGGCGGCGATGAGCGCCTTGACGGTCGGGAAGAGTTCGCAGTGGGTGACTTCCCGCCGGAAGTGCCGCCAGAGCATCTCGATCGGATTGAGCCATGGGCTGTAGCTTGGAAGATAGAGCAGGACGAGACGGCCCGCCGCACCACGCACCACCGCCTCGATCTCATCGCCTTCGTGGGTGGAGGCGTTGTCCCATGCCACATAGATGGTTCCGGCGGGATGCTTCTCCACCAACGCCTCAAGGAGTTCGGCGATTTCGCGCCGTCGTTTATGCCGGCGGATGAGGACGACGGTCTGGCCGGCATGGTAATCCACCGCCCCAATGCCGTACCGTTTCTGTGGCTGGCCAGGCGTTGAAATCATCACCTGCTGGCCTTTGGGACTCCACATGGCCGTGAGCGTTGGTAGCCAACTCAGGTTGAACTCGTCGGCATAGTAGAAGTGATCATCGGGGGCGAGGTGGTCACGCATGGCTTCAATCGTCTTTTTTTGAGCGCGTACGCCGGGTCGGGGCTGGTGATCGTGTGCTGCGGCCGGCTCAGCACGATGCCGACGGCTTTCAGATGCAGGCGCACGGTCTCGTCGGCAACCCGGATCCCGGTTTGCTCCGCCAGGTAGTCGGCAAGTCGCTGCAAGGTCCACAGTGAGAACGGCAGATCCAGGCTCCGGGGCCGGCGCCGCACGGCGGCAAGCAACTGGTCGACATAGGCCGCGGTGACCTTGCTGGGCGCTCCGGGATGGGGCTGGTCGCGCAGCCCTTCGATCCCCTCACTCAGGTAGCGTTTGAGCCAGCGTCGCACCGTGTCCTCGCTCATGCGCACGATGCCGGCAATGGCCGCCGCCGTTAGGTGCTGCTCCCCGGCCAACAACACCATCTGGACCCGGGTCCGCAGGCGGACATCGCGGCAGGTTCGGTACACCTCGTCCAAGGCGTCAAGCTGCGTCGAGGTGAGTTCGGGAATGCGTACGGGCTGCATCGCCGCCTCCTTTTTCTCAGCATACACCCCGCAACTTCTCTTTGGTTGTACTTAGGGGTCTGTCAAGGGTCATCCGCTGCCCCGGAGCCGACCCCTCCCCCGGCCCCTCCCCGGCTCCCCGTCGTCGCGCCACCGCTGAAGCGGCGTCGTCTCCAACGGATCCCGGAGCGGGGAGGACCCCCAAATCAGGCAGGACCCGCTCGCCACCGGCAATTGACGGCTGACGGACCACTAATCGGCCCAGACCGGTACGTCCCTTTTGACGTTTCTGAGTCAAGACTCGGCCAGCGATGGTCGGGGCTGGTTAGCGCATCCCATGCTTCGCCCAGTAGTGCCACGCCTTCGCGACAGCTGTCACCACGTTCTTCGTCTCGTCCTTGAGCTCGAACGCTGGGCCAGCCGGGACGAGGACCAGCTCCTCGGCGGTGCGGGTGGCGACGTTCTCGGCCAGGATCGCCCGCGCCATCCACTTCGCCGCCTCGCGGTCCGGACAGACCAGCCCGATCCAGCCGATCGGCGCGTCCTGGTCGACCGGCCATCCGGTCGTCAGCGCGATCCCGCGGCCGATCTCTCCCCGGATGATTTCGTAGTTAGTCAGGTCGGCTACGACCGCCTCGATCGTCGGGGCGTCGAGCATCGTCCCGCGGTGGGGCGGACCGCCGGCCAGGGCGAGGTCGCAGAAGTCTGTCCAGATCCGGTCCCAGGCGACCCGGCCGTCATCGCCGAAGACGAGGTCGGCCGACGCCATCGGGGCGGCGCTGACCGGCCGGGCGGCTGGCGGTTCGGGAGTTGGCATCGTCCCCGCTTCCTGGTCCGCCATGATTCTGGCCCACAGGCCGAGTCCGCCCGGTGATCTTGGAGGAGTAACTGGAGTCGACACCCTTTGTCCCTTCTGTCGTCGGCTGTGGAACCGCGTCGTAGGGGCAGCTCGTCGTAGGGGAGATCCCTTGTGGTCGCGCGGGCCGTCAGGGCCATCGCCCCGCGGGGCAATAACGGACGGCCCGGGTTCGACGATGCCCGATGTTGGCTTCGACCGGTCGATTGCTGATCCATATGGTCCTTCGTCAGGTCAAGTGGAACACGCGGGTGCCGCCAACCGAGTCCGCCTGGCGGCAAAGGCCGCTTCAGCGGCCGAGCTTGCAGTGGATACCCCCACGGACGGACCACCGCGGCGGCCAGGCGATCATATGAGATCGGCCCTGCGAGACGGCATCTGGTCGATTTGAAACGGCCAACCAGCGGAACCAGAGCAGGAAGTGTCTGGTCACGGCGCGGATCCAACACTTGGAGATGCTGTCTGACCCAATCCGGCGCCCCGCGGCCGCAAAGCGTCCATCCGGCGGAAGGCGGGGACGAAGAGGATCGCGACGCCGAGCAGCTGGGCGATGATCGCGAGGATGATTACCGACGGCTGAAAGCCAAGCCGGCCGATCGCCAGGCCGGCGAGCAGGATACCCAACGGTGCGGCGGCCCCGGCGACGGCCGAGTACGTGCTGAAGACCCGGCCCCGGATCTCGGTCGGGCTGCGCTCGTGACGGATCGTGACCATCAGCGGGTTGATCGGCCCGCTTACGAAGCCGGCAAGGAGAAACGCCACGATCAGCAGCGCGACCGACGGCGAGACGGTGAACACCCAGAATTCGATCGGGGCGATCAAGTACGACGCGCACCAGAGCACCGTCCGCGAGATCTTCCCAGCGAGGAAGCCGTACAGCGTCGCCCCGAGGAAGGCCCCGGCGCCGATTGCGGCGATGACCAGGCCGAGCGAGGCCGCGCTCCCGAACTCGTTCCGAATGTAGACCGGCAGGACGAGGCCGACGACCGAGCTCGAGATCGCGTTCGAGAGCGCCAGCGCGATCACCATCGGCCAGAGCAGTTCGTCCCGCCGGATGAAACGTAGTCCGGTGAAGACATCGGCGAGGTATCTCTGCGTCGCGACCACCGGCGGAGCGAAGACCGACCCCGGAACGGCCGCGACGAGGACGATCGCGCCGATGACCGAGGCGGCGGCGTCCAGCCAGAGGACGTTGCTGGCGCCGAGCCAGGCGACCAGCAGACCGGCGACTGGCGTTCCGACCAGCAGGGCCAGGTTCTGACTGGACTCGAACAGCGCGTTGATCCGCTCCAGCGGCCGGCCCGCCAGCGCCGCCAGCTCTGGCACCATCGAGCGGCCGGCCGTGATCGCCGGGACTTCGAGCAACGAGCCGACGAAGACGAAGCCCAGCAGCAGCCAGAACGGGAGCCCAACGGTGTGATAGAGGAGTGGGATCATTAGGATGCCGAAGCCGCTGACGAGGTTGGCCGCGATCGCCACTCGCCGGAATCCGAGCCGGTCGATCAGCGCCCCACCGAAGATGCCGACGACGAGCCCCGGCAGGAAGACGACGAAGCCGACAAGGCCTGCCCGCTCGGCGCTGCCAGTCGTCGAAAGCACGAACCACGGCAGCGCGATCAGGCTGAGCTGCTTGCCGACCAGGGCGACGATGTTGGCGACGAACAGGGCGTTGAGTGGGCCGTGGCGGAGGTCGGGAGTGCTGGCATCGTTCATGGCAAGTCCTCCCCATCAGCGTCGGGCGGCACCACCGGATAGAAGCCGACCAGCCACTCGTATAGCCGTCGCGGCTGACCAGGCAGGTCGGTCGAAATGTCCTCGGCCAGGGTCCGCATGGGAAGGTCCGATTCGACCCCCTGGTCGCCACCGGGCAGCTCGACCTGCCGGTCGCTGAACGCGTTCCAGAAAGCGTCATAGGCCTCCGAGAACCGGACGGCCTCCTCGTCCGAGAACCGGTACCAGTTGCGCCCGAGAAGCATTCGTCCGGGAGCGATCCCCGAACCACCGCCATCGTCCAGGTTGATCAGGCCGGACGCGACCGCTCGCCGGATCTCTCCCGCGACCTCCTCGAGGATGACGGACAGGAGCACGTCGAGCGGGTCGCCCCCTTCCCCCGTCCCACCGATCAGCGAGCGGTCGACGGTCAGACGGTAGGCCGTCACCCGGTAGCGCTTCTCGGTGATCCCGGCGACGAGGTGCGTCTCAGCGACCGCGACGAGGTCGTGGGATTCCAGCAGCCTGATGTGGTAGTAGAGCCGTGTCCGCGCCACACCGAGCAGCCCGGCCAGCTCGGTGACGGTGTGCGGAGCCTGCCGGAGCAGTTCCAGGATTCGCAGCCTGAGCGGGTCCGCGATCAGGCGGAGGACCTCCGGATCGTTCAGTACGCGCATCTCATTTTGGCCGGTGGTCCTGTCCATGCTCTTCATTCATGCATCGTATCACGTTCACAACTTCGTGAATATCCGCTGCAAATGAATGATGCGCTCCGGCCGGCCGGGCACGACAGCGCCCGGTCGCATCGCAGCCCGGGCGCTGTCTGGTCGCTCACGAGCGAAGGTCGGGGCTACCGGACGATGTCGCTCAGGTTGGCCGCGATGTAGTCCGCCGCGTACCAGGCCAGCGCCTCGATCGTCTCGGTCGGGTTGTAGCCGGAGCTGGCCGGGAAAGACGAGCCGCCGAGAACACAGAGGTTCGGCGCCTCATGGGCCAGTCCGTACTTGTTGACCACCGATGCATCGGGGTCGTCACCCATCCGTGTCCCCCCGTAGGCGTGGCTGTTGATCGGCAGCGGCACGTCGTACGGGTAGCTGGGCCAGGTCTCGGTCGCTCCCATTTCCTTCGCGATATCGGCCAGCTTCTCGTAGAGGTAGGCGCCGGCCCTCTTCTCGTTTTCGCCGAGGCTGTACGTCACACGCAGGACCGGCTGCCCATACGGATCGGTCACGTCCTCATCGAGGTCGAGGAAGTTCGACTCGTACGGCTGCGGCTCGACCTGGGCGAAGACGTTCCCGACCGAGTCGGCGTTCTCGCTGATCCAGCGCTTGTACTCGCTGCCCCAGGTCGGGACACCGGGAGGCGTCACCCGCGAGTTGCCGATCGGTAGGTTGCCATTGCCGGCGAAGATCACCGCCCCGCGGACGAAGCCGAGGCCGGTGTGATCGAAGTTGTCGCCGTTGAGGTCGTCCATCGCTGTCGCCTGGCCCGTGGTACCGGAGTAGAGGTTGAGCTTCGTTCCCGGAAACAACCCGAACGCGCCGACGTAGGCGTGCGACATGTAGTGCCTGCCGAGCTGTCCGTTGTTGTTGGCCAGTCCATCCGGGTAGAAGTCCGACTTCGACAGGAACAACAGCCGGACGTTCTCGTAGATGTAGGAACTCAGGATGACGAGCCCGGCGGGCTGCTCGACGGTCTCGCCGTTCTCGTCAACGTACGTCACGCCGGTGACTTCGCCCCTGTCGTTGGACAGGATCTTCGTGACGCGACTGTCCGTCCGGATCTCGAGCAGACCAGTCGCTTCAGCCTGCTGGATCGCCGAGAGCTGGACGCCGGACTTGGAGTCATTCCAGCAGCCGAAGTAGCCGCAGAACCCGCAGTAAGTGCAGGCCGGCCGCTCACCGAAGGGGACACTGGCGATCGCGGCCGGCTGCGGGAACGGGTGGTAACCCATCCGTTCCATCGCGGACGCCGCCATCTCGCTGAACCCCATGTCGCGGAGTGGTGGCATCGGGTAATCCCGAGAGCGAGGACCCTCGAACGGATTGGCACCGCCAGCGCCGGAGACGCCGATGAGGTACTCGACCTTGTCGTAGTACGGTTCGAGCTCGTCGTAGGTGATCGGCCAGTCAACCGTCGAGGCGCCCTCCGGGATCGCCGCCTCGCCGTACTTCTCGATCGTCTCCGACCGGCCACGGAAGTCGTCGGGCCGGAAACGCCAGCTCTGGGTCCCGTAGTGGATCGACGTCCCGCCGACACCGTTCATCATCCGGATCGCCGGGATCGGTGGTGGCGCGGTCGGCGAGGCGGCGTCCGGGCGCCAGGTCGGGACCTCGCCGTTGACCTTCGGCGCGCCCATCCAGTTCCGGACCGACCCGGCGATCTCGTCCATCCGCGGAACGAACTCCTCGGTCGTGAGGCGTGGACCGGCTTCGAGCGCGGTCACCCTGATGCCCGCCTCGGTCAGGACGTGCGCGGCGATCCCGCCGGACGCACCCAGTCCGACGATCAGGACATCGACTTTCGGCAGTGGATTTCCCATGGATCAGCTCCCTGTGTACGGCGTCGCGCCGAAATCAGCCACCGACCGGTGCTCGGGAGTGACGACCGTGTCGAGCGCTTGCTCTTCCCGCAGCCAGTTGAGCTTGATGCCCGGGTAGCCGATCAGATCCCAGCCGGCGAAGTCGCGGTTGCCGCCGTAGATGGGGTCGCCGAACATGCCCTGTCGCGTGTGCTCGAGCAGGAGCGCGAAGAAGCCCTCCGGGGCGTTGGACAGTTCGCCGCTCTCGAGCTGACCGATCAGGGTGTCCTGCGCGTCGGCGTCGAGCTCGGCGAAGTCACCGCCTTCGGCCGCCATGTCCAGGGACGCCAGGCCCTCCTGATAGAGCGAGACGTAGGGAGCGTGGGCGTTGGTCAGCGCGCTGTCGAGGAAGATACCGACGCCGGAGTCACCCGCGCCGGGACCAAGCTCATCGGTCGGAATCAACCGGTCGATCGCGGCGACGAGCGTGGCGTACTCGGGCTCGCTGAGGGCGACCGGAGCGTAGTCCGTGACGCTGACCGGAGTTCCGGCCGGTGTCGCGCCGGGGGTGGCGATGCCGGCCCGGTTGAGTAACCAGACGTGGGGCGAGGCAGCCCAGACCGTTGGTCCCTGGCTAACGGCGGCGCCAACGGCCAACCCGCCGGCGGCAACCGCGCCGGCCTTGACGAGATCACGTCGGGGAATGAGGTGAAGCGGGCGTGATTCGCCCTTCTCGGGATGCGTCATCGCATCGTTCTCCCTGGTTTAGAGCTCAGTGCTGGACAGTCGAAGTTCAGCATTACCGGTGACAGGTGAAGACTACGGCGTCCTCCTTTCGTTCGGATGGTCGTCTATCCGAAACGAGAATGACTTCCAGCTTAGCAGCCGTCAGCGACCCCCGCTGGGACGATTGACTCACCAGCTTCGATCTGTCCTCCCCAAACCTATTGCCGACGTACTCGTTTCGAGAGCCATCATCGACTCGATATCCCGGTGGCATCTGCTACGCTTGGCAGACCGCCGCATTCGGGTGTTGGACCTGGATCCAGACAGCATCCGCCATGCTGTCCCGGTGCCCACGGCTGTTTCGTTCGACTCGGCACGGGTGCTCCCAACGACCGCCTGCTTCAGGTCCCTGGACGGATACTCTCCGCGGGAGCTCCCGGTGCGCGGCGGATCGCGCCCATGAACGCATCGTTCCTCAGCCGGGGCCAACGATGATGAGGGTTTCGCGTTATGACCAGTTGCCGAGATGCGTTCCCGACGCTGGCGTCGGTCTCCGATCGGTCCACAGCCACTGTTAACCGAGGCGACGCGACGCGACCACCCGAGCGCGCAACCGGCGATCTGGGCACGCGCCTCCGGCCCGACTTCCCCATCCTCAACCAGGTGCCGTTGCCGGGCCGACCGGCCCTCGCCTTCCTCGACACTGCTGCTTCGTCGCAGAAGCCGCGGGTCGTGATCGACGCCCTGTCCACCTATTACCGGACGACGCACGCGAACATTCACCGCGGCGTCTATCAACTCTCCGAGCACGCCACCGCCCAGTTCGAGGCGGCCCGGGCGACGGTCGCCGACTTCATCGGGGCGCCGGACCACCACGAAGTGATCTTCACCCGCAACACCACCGAGGGCATCAACCTCGTCGCCAACGGCTGGGGCCGCCGCAACCTCCGGCCCGGGGACCTGATCGTCCTGACGGTCATGGAGCATCACAGCAACCTCGTCCCGTGGCAGCTCATCGCCGAGGAGACCGGCGCCGAGCTTGGCTTCGTCGGCCTGCTCCCGGACGGGACGCTCGACCTCGACAGCCTCGACGCCCTGCTGGTCCGCGAACCGAAACTGGTCGCCTTCAGCCACGTCAGCAACGCCCTCGGCACGATTCACCCGGCCGCCGAGATCACCCGCCGGGCCAAGGCCGCCGGCGCGACGGTCCTGATCGACGGCGCCCAGAGCGTCCCACACATCCCGGTCGATGTCGCCGGGCTGGGTTGCGACTTCTTCGCCTTCTCCGGCCACAAGGTCCTTGGGCCGACCGGAATCGGCGTGCTCTGGGGTCGCCGCGAAATCCTCGACGCGCTGCCCCCGTTCATGGGCGGCGGCAGCATGATCCGGAAAGTCGAGCTGACCCACTCGACCTGGGCCGATGTCCCCGCCCGGTTCGAGGCCGGCACTCCGGCCATCGCCGAGGCGATTGGACTCGGCGTCGCGATCGACTACCTCCGCGATGCCGGCGTCGAGCATGTCGCGGCGCACGAGCACCAGTTGCTAGAGTACGTCCTTGGTCGTCTCATCGAGGTGCCCGGCGTGACGGTCCTTGGCCCGAGTGACCCGGCCAGGCAGGCCGGCGTCGTCAGCTTCACCGTCGACGGCGTCCACCCGCACGACGTCGCCGCCATCCTCGACGAGGGCGGCGTCGCCGTCCGGGCCGGCCACCACTGCTGCCAGCCATTGCTCCGCGAGCTGGGGCTCGTCGCCACGACCCGGGCCTCATTCGGCCCCTACACGATCCGGCCCGAGATCGACGCCCTGATCACCGGCCTGCACCGGGTCAATACGATCTTCGGCGTCTGAGTGGTGACGCCAGCGGAATCAGCGCGTGTTTCGGAATTTGCCCAGCATTGGACCGGCCGGACACGGACCGGTTGAACGACACGAGATGCGAACGCCGAGACGAAATCGACTCCGCTGATCGGGTTCGTCACCATTGGCCGTCAACAATGGATCCAATGTCCTTCAGCCGGTTCCGTCAGGGCCGGAACCGCCCTGACGACGACGATTCGGTGGAACGCGGTACGCTTAAGGGAGTGAGCACCCGTGGCGCCCGACCGGCGCCTCTCCCAACCAGCCCGGAGTTCCCATGACCGACAGCATGTACCGCGAGATCATCCTCGACCACTACCGCAACCCACACCACCACGGCCGGCTCGACCCGGCCGACGTCTCCCACGAGGAGACGAACCCGCTCTGCGGCGACGAGATTCGGGTCGATGTCCGGATCACCGACGGCGTCATTACGGAGATCGCCTTCGATGGCCGCGGCTGCGCGGTCAGCCAGGCTTCGGCCTCGATCCTGACCGACATGGTCGAGGGGATCACCGTCGCGGACGCCATTGCTCTCCGGCGCGAGGACCTCCTCGATGAGCTCGGTATCCCCGTCAGCCCGGCCCGGATGAAGTGCGCCACGCTCGGCCTGAAAGCACTCAAGCTGGGTCTGACCGGCGCGATCAGCATTGACGACGACAAGCTTTGATCCATTGGTCAATTCGGTCACATCGGGACAGCGAGCCAATCGACACCACCATGACCGGCCGGAGGATACCCCACCCATGACCGATGTCGACTTCGTCACCGTTGCCAAGACCGGAGACCTCGCCCCCGGCGAGATGACTTACGTCGATGTCCGCAACACCGCGGTCTGCCTGATCAATCTCAACGGGGAGTACCACGCCATCAACGACACCTGCACCCACGCCGACGCGTCGCTCTCGGACGGCACGATCGAGGGCGACATCCTTGAGTGCCCGCTCCACGGCGGCTGCTTCGATATCCGGACCGGCGCGCCAGCGGCGATGCCGGTCGTCACCCCGATCGAGGTCTACCAGGTCCGCGTCGTTGATGACACGGTGCAGGTCGCCCTGCTCGAGCCGTAGCCCTTGCAGACGCACGACGGCCCTACGGCCTCTTGCGTTCTACGTTCTGCATCGGTCAGCGATCGACGAGATCCGTTTCCGCCTGAGGCGCGACAGCGCCGACCGCGATTCGCAGGCGAGTCAGATCATAGTCGTGATCCAAGGCGTTGAAGACGATCGGAGCCGTTCGCACGTAATGCTCTGCGAGACGGCGGGCGGCCAGCCCTGCGTCGCCGGACGCGGCGGCATCGAGGATGGCCCGGTGCTCCGTTCGGCGGTCGTCCCAGTTCCCCGACGTTCCGAACCGGCGACGATAGCGCTCGGCGTAGTCGGTTAGTTCAGCGATGCTGGCGCTTACGCGCTTCCCCGCGGCGGCGATCAGGGTGCGGTGGAACGAGCGGTGAGGGCCCCGAAGCCCAGCTTCGTCGCCGATCCGCTGAAAGTGCTCCATTTGCGCCATGTCGCCCTCGAGCGTCGCGATGTCGGCTGAGCCAAGGGCCGGCACCGTGATCCGGATCGCGACCGTCTCCAGCGCCAGGCGCGCGATCAGGATCTCCGCGAAGTCGTCGGCCGTCAGCCCCGCGATCCGCACCCGCTGGTTGGGTGCGGAGATCACGAGCCCCTCGCGTTGAAGCATCCGGAGCGCCTCCCGCAGTGGCGTCCGCCCGACGGCGTAGTCATGTGCCAGACGCGTTTGGGAGACGCTAACGCCCGGCTCGAGTTCGCCGCGCAGGATGGCCGTTCGCAGGCTATCGTGGATCAGGGAGACGCTCTGGCCCTCTCGAACCGTCACCGGCGCTCCATCCGACGCTAGCACGGTCGCGGCGACGGTTCGTTCAGGCGCGCTCATTGGGCTCGGAACGTCTGGACGGCAGTCGCGATCCGCCATGGCTCGGACGTGTCCCAGTCGGGGTACCGGGCCTGAAGTTCCGGACCCAGAATGGCGATCGTCTCATCCTCGCTGCGGCCCTCACCGGCCAGCCGCTTCGTCTCGGACCGCAACAGCTTCAGGGCCTCGTCCGTGGTCGCGAGCAGATCAGCACCGCCGAGCTCGCCGTGACCGGGAACGACGATCGCCGGATCGAGATCATGGAGCGCCTCTATCACCCTGATCCAGTTGTCTCCGTCGACATCCACATCGTACGGTGGAACATACGGGAAGATTGGATAGAAGCGGTTCTCGACGAGATCTCCCGTGAACAGGATCCGCTCGTCGGGCAGGAAGATCACCTGATCCCCACGCGAGTGAGCTGCCCCCCACGTCCGCAGGTGCACCCGGCGACCTCCGAGATCGAGGTCGGCGTTTCCCTCGTAGACGATCCGGGGATCGACGAACTCGACGCCTTCGAGCTCCCGGGCGATCGCACCGCCGAACTCACGGAACTGTGTGAGGTAGCCCTCGGCCTTCTGGTGGAACTCCTCGTGCTGAGACCGGTTGTAGAGGATCGTCGCATCTGCGAACGCCTGGGCACCGGAGCCGTGCTCGGGGTGGAAGTGGGTGAGCGTCAGGAGGATGGGCCGGTCGCCCGCGAGCTCGCGCGCGATCTGATAGGCGATCGCGCCGTTCCGTGGTCCCAGACCGCTGTCGACGACGAGCGCGGCCCGCTCGCCAACGATGACTCCGATATTCGGGACGAGCGGCACCCGACCATCCGGGACGACGAAGACGCCACTGGCAACTTCGACGGGACGGCCGTGCACGATTGGGGCTGGAGCAGTCGTGTCCACTCCAGGGGTTGAGACGTTGCCATCACTCATATCGATCTCCTTCGTTGTCCATTGCGCCGGCGTCAACCGACGCTGGCATTTGGTCACCGCGTCATTCGTCCAGCGAGCTGGATGATCCTTGCGCCGCCTCAAGCCCGGCGAGTTCCTCGCGCATAATCGTCAGCCCGTTGCCTGCGCGCGGGTAACCGGCGAAGACGCCGAGCAGCGTCGCCAACGCCTCGAGTTGACCCTCGGTACAGCCATGGTCGATCGCCCAGCGGGTGTGCATTCGCAGCTGCTGCTCGGCACCGCCCAGGACGACCAGCGTCGCGACGACGACGAGGCTGCGGTCTCGCAGACTCAACTCGTCATCGACCCACGCGTCAGCCGCCGCGAGGATGGTTTCCGTGCCGAAGCGCTCGCCGACGCGCTCGGTGAACCATGGAGCGACCGCCTCCGGTGCGATCCGGAACTGACTCGCATAGACGGCCAACCCTCGCTCGTAGCGTTCTTCCATCACGTCTCCCTCCTGCGGAAACTACCGACAATGATCCCAAGTGTATCCACTTTTGAAAAGAACGCAAGTGGGAAGTTCGGGCACGGGCGGCGCATCTCCGTCACCGAAAGATGAGGCTGGAGCTATCGAGCGGAACCGTCCGCTGGCGGCGCCATTGCCGTCCCCTGAATCGCCGCTGCCATGTCGCGACAAGACGAGGCGCCAGCCTGGGCTGGACGAGTGGGTGTGGGCAAGGCAGCCGCCGGCACGCGTCCCATGGCGAGACCCTGGCGTCCCACTGGTTGGGCTCACCAACGGGGGACCGCTGCACCATCAGCCCAAACTGCCTACAATGGCGGCTGCCCTGCCGACCGTGGCGGGCGGTTCCGGACGTCATGGCGCGCTCTCCGGTGCGTCGCAGAGAGTCGCCCGTGGAAGCCCTTGCCGTCGTACTCGCCCTGGTCCTGATCGGTCTGCTCGGCGGGATCGTCTTCGTCTTCCGTGAGGCCGGCCAGCAGTTGTTCTCTGGCGCCTACCGGCAGCGGATCAGCGCCTCCGAGGCGGAAGCGCGCGAGCGAGCCGACGCCCTCCGCGGCGTGTACGATGACTATCGGATCCAGCTCGTCGATCTCCAGGATCGTCGAACGGAGCTGGAAGCGATGTTGTCGGAGATCCGCGCCAACGAGCGGGCCAGCCAACGGGAGCGTGACCTCGTCCTCGAGCAGATCCGCCGATCAGGTGAGCAACTCGACGCCCGGGTCGATTCACTCCGGGAGCAGGAGCTGGCGACGCTCCAAGCCGGCGCGACGCCCCAGCTCGCGGCCGTCACCGGGGACGACTCGTCGCAATTGTTCGTCCGCCGGGCCGACATCCTCGGCGAGCTCTACGACCGGCTGGCCCGGGTCGAGTTCTCGATCGTCTCGCTGACCAACCCGATCCTGCTGCCAGGCGAATCGTTCCGGGTGCCGACCGACCTGGCGCCGGAGTTGCTCCGCTGGGACAACTGGCGCGAGGTCGGCGAGACGGCCTTCGCGCTGGGCGAGTACTTCAACCAGCACCGCATCCACCTCGACCAGACGACGGCCCGGGCGGTCGAGGCCTGCATCGCGACCGTTCGCTCGACGCTGACCCAGGAAATCTATCCGTCGTTGTCCGAGCAGCCCGACACCGACCAGGAGCGCCGCATCCGCGAGTCGCTGGCCGCGCTGACGATCATCCCCCGACTCCGCCGCTACCTCGAAGCCCAGTACCGGACCTTCACCGGCATCGCGGAGCCGGGCGAAGAGGACAGCCCGCCGCCGACGCCGCCGGGCGCTGCGAGGTCCAACGCGTAGGGCTACCATCGCGTCGCCAATTGCCATCGCCACCGGGCCATGGCTCTCGCTCTGCTTCGCCGGGCGCAACCGCGTTCACCGATCGTCTGGATCGAGCCTGCCATCGGTGGTCGGAGAAACCGGGTTCATTCGGCCGGTCGGTCGTCATGTCGTGCCTCTTGCAGCAGGGCAACCACATCGTCGTCCGAGGTCGCGCGGAAGTCCTCATACCAGAGTCCGACGGCGTCGAACGGCTCCGGACTCAACGCGCAGATCACGTCATCGGCGATGCGCCCGATAGCGGCGCAGGTCTCGCGAGCACCGACCGGCACCGCAACGACGATGCGGCCGGCCGTGCGGACCCGGACCGCCTCGATCGCCGTTCGCATCGTGGCCCCGGTCGCGAGCCCGTCGTCGACGAGGATGACGGTCCGGCCCGTGAGGTCCGGCTCCGGCCCGGAACCGCGGTAACGCTGCTCGCGCCGCTCGAGCTCCCGCCACTCCTTGGCGGTGACCGCCTCAACCACGGCCGGCGGGACATGGTTGGCCCGGATGACATCAGCGTTAAGGAAGCAGGCGCCGCCGGAGGCGATCGCGCCCATCGCCAGCTCGGCGAAGCCCGGGACGCCTAGCTTCCGCACCAGCAGGATGTCGAGCGGGGCGCCGAGCGCCAGCGCCACCCCGAAGGCGACCGGAACACCGCCCCGCGGCAGGCCCAGCACGGTGACCTCCGCCCGATCGGCGTAGGAACCGAGCAGTGTGGCAAGCACGCGGCCGGCGTCGCGACGGTCCCGATACCGCCAGGTCATCGATGACCGCGTCGCGGCGCCAGCCCGGCTGCCCTGGAGCCCATGGCGTATCTCCCCCTGACGACGAAGCCGCGTTCCGGGTTTCCTGTCGGGTCGCAGCTTACCGCCTTCATTCCAGCCGACTGCCGATCGCCGAACGACCGAACAGACCCGATAGGGCGAGGCGCCTGGCTACCCGAGCGTCACGGTCGTACGGACTGTCCCCGCTCGTGGCGTCCCGGCGGTAATCCTAAGGTCCGTCCCAGCCGTAGCCGCGACGACCCATTCGACGAGCTTGCGGCTCAGGTTCGGGTACTCGCTCCGCTGGGCGAGGGCCGTGTGCTGACTGGAGCGCCCGGCCAGATGGCCGATCTCCTGCTCGGCCTTGCCGGAGGCCGAGGCCAGTGTCGCGCCGTCGGGCAGGTCGAGACTGACCCGGATCGGCTTCGGCTGCCCGGTCGCTTTGGCGGTGTCGCTGCCGTACGTCGGCAGGAAGCCGCCGTTACCGATCGTCGCCCAGACCCGGTAGACGCCCTCGCCAACCACCTCGGCGCCGGAGCCGATCACCCGGAGCTTCGGCGCGGTCCCCATCGCCCGGATCGTGAACGGCACGTTCCGGTTGATCTCCCCTTCGAGGAACGGGCCCGGCGGGTTCTGAATGCCGAACTTGAAGTCCCACCCGCCGATCTCAACCGGCCCCAGCTGCGGGTGGTCGAACGCCCGCCACGGGGTGAAGCCGCGTCCACCGGCCTGCTGATCGAGCAGGTGGAGCATCTTCAGGTCGTCGTCCTCGGTCCGCTCCTGGGGCCACTTGATGAAGTCCGTCACCTCGCAGCCAGCCTCCATCGGCAGGCTCCAGAGCTCGGTCGCGAACGAGAAGACGCCGACGTAGTCGAACATCCAGTCCTGGAACGAGCCGTAGATCGGCTTCTTCCTGTCATAGGCGAAGTCGTGGAAGATCGAGACGCAGCGGTAGCCGGTCTCCTGCTCGCCCATCGCGCCGATCGCCTTGTAGGTCCGCAGGTCGTGCTCCGGCAGCTCGTCGTCCGGCCGCAGCGCCGAGGCCCGCAGGATCACACGGGACTGCGTGTGGTAGTGCTGTGAGCCGTGGATGTTCGGGTGGGCCAGGATGAAGTCGGCGACGGCCCGCGTCTCCGGCTCGCTGAGCGGGTACGGCCCGGCGCCCTTCTGGGTCCACTCGGGCTTCCAGTCACGCGGCATGTTCCGGTTGAGATCCAGCCCCCATTTCGCGGGCGCAACCGTCACGGTGCCACCATCGAAGTTCTCGATGAGACCCTCGGGGTGGACGAAGTAATAGTCCCCGCCGAACTCGTCGGCGCCGCGCCGGACCATGATGCGGTCGTCCTTCGTGGAGACCTTCCACGGCCCGTCCGCGTCCGGAACCCGCATGTAACCGATCACGCCATCGCCGTCGATGTCGGCGATCTGGATGCCGTCGTGGGTCTCCTCCTCCGGGTAGTTCCGGATCGAGGATCGCATCCGCTCGGCGGTCGTCAGGTAGACCTCGCTGGCGTCGACCATGATCCGGGGGATGACATACACCACCGTCTCGTCGATCAGCCGGGTGACACGGTCATCGCTGCCGTAGCGGCTGAGCAGGAAGTGGATGTTGCCGAGGGCGACCGAGGAGCCGGTCACCTCGCCGGCGTGGATGTTGGCGTCCACATAGTAGGCGGGTTTCTCGGTGTCCGGACCGGTCACCCGGTTGGTGATCGTCACCAGCCAGATGTCGCGCCCCTCGCCGCTCTTGCCGATACTGCTGAGCGTTGCGATGTCGGGGTACTGCTCGACCCAGCCCCGGATCAATTCGGTCAGCTCGCCGTAGCGATAGTAGCGATCCAGCCGCCAGTCCGCGCTCTCCGCCAGGTAGTGCCGCTCGACGATGTTCGTTGCGTCCGCCATCTCTTCTCCCGTCGCAGGGGTTCCCCGGATACCTGTCTGGCAGGCTACCACGGGTTCTGAGCCAGCGAAACGTCGATGCGACCCGGTGATCAGAACTGTCCTTGCGGCGGTGCCGAGGCTTGACTGGAGTACCACCGAGCACTGGACCGCATCCTGCTGGACTTCCCATCACCGTCCGACTGACCCGGCTGGATCAGTTCGCCCGTTGGTCCGACCGAGCTTGGCGAGTTCCGCTGGCAGGGGCGGACGCATCGAATGGAGTAAAAGATGACGATCGGGCACCTGCTGGCCGTCGTTCCAGTCGCCGATATCGCGGTTGCCCGGGAGTGGTACTCCCGGCTGATCGGACGGGAACCGGACAACGATCCGATGGAGTCGTTGATCGAATGGCGCCTGACGACGAATGGCTGGCTTCAGGTGACGTTAGACCCGGACCGGGCGGGCAAGGGGTTGATGAACCTGGCCGTCGACGACCTCGCCGCTCAGGTCCAGGAGGTATCAAGTCGTGGGATCACGGCCGGCGACATCCAGCCGGTGAGCAACGGAGTCGAAATCTGCCCGATCACCGATCCGGACGGCAACATCATCACCCTGATCGGCAACTTCCGCGTCAGCTACTGAGCAGGACCGGCCCCGAAGGGCAGCGAAGCGTGCCGGCTGAACGACGCTGGTTTTCTACCGCGGATCCAAGAACACGGAACAGGGATCGAACCGGTCTCTTGGCACCCCAAGCCGAATCACCCGTCATTGCGCCGGACTATTGGTGGCCGGTCAAGCGCGGTTCTTGCCCGAACGCCACGGGCGGCGAATCACTCTGCCTTGCTGACATCGAATGTCAGGAAGCGGTCGGGCCGGACGGTGAACAGGACGAGGCGCTGATCCGGATGGCCCAGCTCGGTGTCGACGAACTTCGCGGCGCCCCGAGCCGGCAGGTAGCGGCCGACGATCGCCAGCATCTGCTCCCGCGCCGGCGGCCGGTCGGCCCCGATCACGGTGCCTTCGATCGTCACGTAACGGTAGGGATATGTCGGTTTCTGGACGTTCAGCGTGACAGCCCCCGCCGCCTCGATCAGTCGCGTCTTCCGGGCGATCCGCCCGTGCGTCTGCGTGTAGAAGGTCAGGTTGCCGCCGGGCTCGTAGCCATAGAACAGCGGCACGGTGTGGGGTGGACGCCCATCGTCGCTCGCCACGCTCAGCACCCCGATGTGGGGCTCGGCCAGGAATGCGTCGCGCTCGTCGTCGGTCATCTGCTGGGTTGCCATGCTCGATCCTCCTGCCCTCACGACGCCGATGCCGTGCCGCCGGACCGCGACAGACCGGCAAGCCTCGGACTTGCGTCAACGATCTCGCCGCGAGTGCGTAAGTTTGCTCACGTCCCCAATGTCTGAAGCGATGACACTCGTCGTATCGACCGCCGGGATTGTCCGGCCGCGAGAGTGGCGCGCAACGGAGATCGAACATGGACGAACACGCCTTCCACGCTGAACCCGCCAGCATCGTCCATCGGCTCAGTTGCCCGACCCGTCGGCGGCTGCTCGCGAGCGGCGTGGTCGGCGGCCTGCTGGCTGGTGTCCCCGGGGTCAGGAGCATTGACGCGCACGCGACGCCGCAAACGCCGCTCATCCGGAATCTGAGCCCGAACCGAGCGCCGTCGCGGGTGCAGGGAGTCCCGAAAGACTGCCCGATCTTTCTACCGGACAACATCTGGAACACTCCGGTCGATGACCTGCCCGTGCATGAGCACTCGGACGATTATGTGACCAGCATCGGCCCTGACACCGCGTTCCACCCGGACTTCGGGTCTGGAGAATACGAGGGGGTGCCCCTCGGGATCCCGTTCGTCGTGGTGCCGGCCGACCAGCCGGAGGTCGACGTCGCGTTCGATGTCGCCGAGGAGAGCGACGAGGGACCGTACCCTATTCCAGCCGATGCGCTAATCGAAGGCGGATCGGACGCGCATCTGATCCTGTTGCAGGAGGGGACGTGCTTCCTCTATGAGCTCTACGACGCCGCCCCACTGCCCGATGGGTCGTGGCAGGCGTCGTCCGGGGCACGGTTCGACCTGACTTCGAACGACCTCCGACCGGAGGAATGGACCTCGGCCGACGCCGCCGGGCTGCCGATCCTGCCGGGGCTCGTCCGGTACGACGAGATCGACGCCGGTGTCATCCCCCATGCCCTGCGCTTCCCCGCCTCGCTCACGCGGAAGACCTATGTCTGGCCAGCGCGCCACCAGGCCGGCGCCACGGATGAGGCCGGGGCTCCGCCAATGGGCCAGCGATTCCGGCTCAAGGCCGGCGTCGACATCGACGGGTTCTCGCCGACCAACCAGATCATTTTCCAAGCGCTCAAGACCTATGGGATGCTGCTGGCCGACAACGGCAGTGACTGGTTCCCCTCCGGGACCCCGGATGACCGCTGGGACAACGACGACCTTCACGCGCTCCAGGAGGGCATCCGGGGTGACGACTTCGAGGCGGTGGACTGCTCTTCCCTGATCGACGACTCCGAATCAGGTCGGGTGGCCTGAGCGCCAAATCCCGGTGACCCGGGGATTTTCTTGCGTGCCGATCCAGATTCATCCCCAGTGTTGGGGAGGTCGAAAGCGGCTCGCAACAGGGGACCGCACGAGGTCAGACCACCTCGCCGAAGAACGTGGTGCCCGGCCTGGCATGCGCCCGTGCGACCGTCTCGTTCAGGGTGAGGCCGTGGCCCGGTGCCTCGTTGAGGTGGATGAAGCCGTCCCTGATGACCGGGTCGCCCTCGACCAACTCCGACCACCATGGGACGTCGTTGGCGTGGAACTCCATCACCAGGAAGTTGCTCATCGCCGCGCACATGTGGGCGGCGGCGACCGTCCCGACCGGCGACGCGACGTTGTGCGGCGCGATCGGGATGAAGTACTGGTCGGCGTGGTCGGCGACTTTCTTGGCCTCCAGCAGCCCACCCATCTTCGGGATATCCGGCGCAATGATCCGGACCATCTGCTGCTCGATCAGCGGCCGGTACTGATTCTTGCGGTACAGATTCTCGCCGGTGCAGATCGGCGTCGAGGTGTTGCGCTGGACCTCGGCGTGGGCCTCGAGGTTCTCGGGCGGCACGGGGTCCTCCAGCCAGAGCAGGTCGAACCGCTCCAGCTCCTTCGCCAACTTGATCGCGTCGCCAACGGTGTACTTCCAGTGCAGGTCCATCGCCAGCATGATTTCCGAGCCGACCGCCGCCTTGACGGCCGCCACCACGGAGACCATCCACTCCCGCTCTGGCGAGGAGATCGTCCGGTTGTACGGCTCCATCCAGTGATCCCGCTCGGCCAGGAGCCCCTCGGAGATGTCGTGCCGGTCCTTGAACGGGTTGAAGACATCGAGGTCGAACTTCATCGCGGTGAAGCCCTGCGCCTTGACCTCCCGCGCCTTCTCGGCCCAGCTCTCCGGCGTCTCGTCGTCGCCTGAGTGGCAGTCGGCGTAGATCCGAATCTTCTCGCGGAAGCGCCCGCCGAACAGCGTCGAGATCGGCGTGTCGAGCGACCGGGCGACGAGATCCCAGAGGGCGAGCTCGATCCCGCTGATTGCGGTCACCGTCGCGCCGCCCTGCGAGCCGGCCCCGGACATCCGCCGGATCAGCTTCTCGTAGAGCTTGCCGATGTTTCGCGGGTCCTCCCCGATCAGCGCCGGCGCGCACTTCTGGACCAGCTCGGCGACGCCGGCCCCCCAGTATGCCTCGCCGAGGCCTGACACGCCGCTGTCAGTCCCGATCCGAACCAGAACCCAGTCGAAGTTGCCCTCGATGACGGCCGTCTCCACCGACGTGATCTTCACGTTCCGTCACTCCCCGCGCCGTCGTGGCGCTCGTCGTCTTTCGCCCCCGACCATGGGCCGGGACAGCGATCGGTCTCACACGTAGTGCGTGACCGTAGCACGAGTATCGACACGGTGGGGCGTCAGAGTCGGTTGAAGGATCAAAGACCGAGGACGAAGCGCGGACTTCGATCAACCCCGAGCATGAGCGTCTCTGGACATCGTCCAATGAGGCGGCCGATTCTTGCGACTGGAACTTGCCGTACCTTCTCCGGAAGGATCAGGCAGTCCGTACGGGTATTGAGCGCGAGATGCTCAACGCTCCCCGTCAGGAGCAGTAGGCGGCTCCCAAGAAGCGGCAAAGTGAGATCGCTCGTTTTCGCCACGAGGATGACCGTGTCATCGTCAACTTCAAACGAATCGGACTGGATGACGATTGCGGGTCGGGCTCTCACGATATCAATGTGCTTTTTCGGCTTGCGACGATCCTTCGTGGCAAACGTCTATGGGCGGACGTTTTTGAACACCTTCACGCGGCGACCCTTTGGCCCATTCCCTCATCCAGCCGGACACCGTCGGTTGCCTCGAACAGGTGGAGGTGGTCCTCGTCCAGCCGGAGCCAGACGGGCTGGTCCGGGACCAGCGTGGTCTCGGGCGGGACGCTGGCGACGAGGGTCTCGCCGTCCAGCAGGATGTGGACATAGGTGATGTCGCCAGTTGGCTCGACGGTGTAGACCCGCGCCGGGATCGCGATGTCGGTCTCCGCGGTCAGGATGCCGATGTGCCCATGGCGGATGCCAGCGATGACCCGGCCGCTCGACGTCTTCGCGACCTTCGCGTTCCGGTCGAGCAGCGGCAGCGTCCAGCCAGTCGCGCCGCCCAGCGCCGTCCGGCCCTGGTCGTCGGTCGTGACGTCGGCGGCGATCAGATTCATCGCCGGGGAACCGACGAAGGACGCGACGAAGGTGTTGACCGGCCCGTCGTAGATCTCCTTCGGCGCCCCGTACTGCTGCATCACGCCGCCACTCATAACCGCCATCTTGTCGGCCATAGTAACCGCCTCGACCTGGTCGTGCGTCACATAGAGGATCGTCGCGCCAAGTTCCTGGTGGAAGCGCTTCAGTTCGGCCCGCATCTGGACACGGAGCTTGGCATCCAGGTTGGAGAGCGGCTCGTCCATCAGAAACGCCGCCGGGTTGCGGACCAGCGCCCGGCCGAGGGCGACGCGCTGTTGCTGCCCACCGGACAGCTGGCGCGGCCGGCGGTCCAGCAACATCTCGATGTTGAGAATCTTCGCCGTCCTGCGGACCCGCTCCTCGATGTCGGTCTTGCCCAGCTTCCGCATCTTCAGCGGGAACGCGAGGTTCTCGAAGACCGACTTGTTCGGGTAGAGCGCGTAGTTCTGGAAGACCATCGCGAGGTCGCGATCCTTGGGGTCCAGGTCGTTGACCAGCCGGTCTCCGACGTAGATCTCGCCGTCCGTCAGCTCGATCAGCCCGGCGACGAGGTTGAGCGTCGTCGTCTTGCCGCAGCCCGACGGCCCGACCAGCGCCACGAACTCGCCGTCCCGGACATCGATCGACACCCCATCGACCGCCGGGACGGTCCCGTAGCTCTTGTAGACGTCGCGCAGCGTGATGTGGGCCATTTCATCTCCGTTCCAGAAGTCTTGGTGATGGATCAGGCCCATCAAGTTCTATGGCAAACGCGAAGCGTGTCGTAGGGTCACGGGCTCTCGCTTCACTGGCCCTGACCGGCCTCCGCAGCGGCCATCGCCTCGCTGGGCGATAACGACGTGGCAACATCCGATTCATTAGCGGACGATCGGTCCGCGAACACAGCCGCGCCCGCGGGCGCCGGTCACCGCAAGCGGATGACCCTACGGACGTCGGCGCCGCATTCGATGCGTCTAGTGCTTCACCGCCCCTTCGGTCAGGGCCTGGACGAAGTACCGCTGGAGGAGCAGGAACAGCAGGACGACCGGGACGCTCATGATGAACGAGGCCGCCATCAGGCCTGGCCAGTTCGAGGCGTACTCGGTGAAGAACCGGCCCAGCCCGACCGGGAGCGTCATCAACTCCTCCCGGTTGATCAACGTCCGGGCGTAGATGTACTCGTTCCAGGCCTGGATGAAGGCGTAGATCGCCGTCGCGATGATGCCCGGCGACGACAGCGGCATCACGATCAGGCGGAACGCCTGCCACCGGGTCGCGCCGTCAATCCGGGCCGCCATCTCCAGCTCGACCGGGATGTTGTCGTAGAACCCCTTCAGCAGCCAGATCGACAGCGGCAGCCCGAACGTCAGGTACGTGATGATCAGGGCGGCATAGGTGTCGATCAACCCGAGGTTCCGCATCAGGATGAAGAGCGGAATCAGGAAGACGACCGCCGGGAACATGTTCCGGAACAATACCCCGAAGAACAGGGCATTCTTGCCGGGGAACGTGAACCGGGAGAAAGCGTAGGCGGCCGGGACGCCGACCAGCAGGCCGAAGAGGGTCGTCACGCTCGACACGAACAGACTGTTGCCGAGGTAGCGCAGGAAGGTCCGGCCGACGTCAGACGCCGGATTCAGCAGTTCACGATACTGCTCGATGGTTGGGAACTCCGGAATCCACCGCGGTGGGTACTCTGTCGCGGCGTATTCGCTCTTGAGGGAGGTCGAGAGCATCCAGAGCATCGGCACGAGCGTGTAGACCAGCAGTGCCGCCATGAAGACCCAGCCAACGATCGTCCAGGCGCCCGGCCGATGGCGGCGGCGGGTCCGGGCCCGGGTCGTGACCGTCGAACGTGCACGTGCCTGCCGCGGCATCGGCAACGTCGTCGCCCGGACCACGCCGGAGCCCACTTCGGCGGTCGGCTGGGCGATAGTCCGAATCGTCCCGTCATTGGTGACGGTCATCGCGCCTCTCCTTCCTTCTTCGCCCCGCCGCCAGTCAGCGCCCGGACGTAGAAGTAGCCAATGACCGCCATGAAGAGGAAGAGGATGACCGAGTACGCCGACGCTTCACCGTACCGGAGCCCGGCCCCGAACGAGATCTTGTAGATCTCGGTGATCCACAGCTGGGATGAATTGGCCGGCCCGCCGCCGGTCATCAGGTACGGAAGCGTGAAGGAGTTCAGGTTGGTCACCGCGAGCAGCAGCGTCGTAATCAACAGCACCCCCTTGAGGTGCGGCATGGTGATGTGGACGAACTGGCTCCAGGTCGACGCACCGTCCACCCGCGCCGCTCGCAGCAACTGTTGGGGCACCGTCTGCAACCCGGCCATGACCATGATCATGACGAACGGAAACTCCTTCCAGACATTGACGAAGACCAGCCCGGCCAGCGCCCGGCTCCGGTCATCAAGGACGATGAACGGGCGATCGATCCAGCCCCAGGCCATGAGCTGATTGCTGATCAGGCCATAGTCCGAATGGAGCATCCACTTCCAGATGTAGGCAGCCGCGACGGCGGAGATCACCCATGGGATCAGCAGGATGCCCCGCAGTAGTCCCCGTCCGATGAACTCGCGGTGGAGTACCATCGCCGCCCCGAATCCAAGCACCACCGAGAACGCCGTACTTCCGACCGTCCAGATCACGGTGTTCCAGGTCACGCGCCAGAACAGATGGTCGCTCAGAATGCCGGAGTAGTTGTGAATGCCGTTCCAGGTCCAGTTCGGGTCGCGGGCATCCGTGAAGAAGAACGACCGGTAGATGGTGTAGACAAGCGGATACCCGATGACGACGAGCATCACCAGGATCGCCGGAGCGACATACAGATAGTCCGCGGCGTGATCCCGCACCCGGCGCAACAACCCGGGAGGTACTCGGCGAGTGCCGGAATCACCCGTCGGCAGGGTCGGAGCCTGGGTAGCCATAGACGCTCCTCGGAAAGGTGGAACGGGCCGGGACGGATCCGGTAGCTCGCCGGACCCGTCCCGAACTGACAGACGATCAGCCGGCGCGCTGGGCGATCAGTTGATTGATCTTCTCGGCCGCGTCGTCGGCGGCCTCCTGGACCGACATCGCCTCGGTCAGCGCGTTCTGCAACATGTCCGGAACGATCGAGTTCATGATCTCAGTCGACTCCGGCACCACCGGGAACGGGATACCGTACGGCAGCATGGAGGTCGTAACGTCTAGGAAGCGGATCGTGTCGAGCCGCTCCCGCATCCAGTCGGTCCGGAAGCCCCGCAGGTTCGCCGGGTTGGAATCCGTCCAGTTGTTCTTCAGGCTCCATTCCGGGCTCGTCAGCAACCCGGCCATCGCCTTGGCGGCGTTGGCGTCGACGGCCCCGCCATGGGCCGCATCGGTGAAGATGTGGGCGTTGGACCCTCCGAACACAACAGCCCGCCGCACCGGACCCTCCGGGATCAGCACGTATTCCATGCTGTCCACGACGCGCGTCGCCCGCTGCTTCTCCTCGTCGTTGGAGAGCCCATCGATCTTGTTCCGAAGGGCGACGTACTCGCTTGGATGCGAGATCATCATCGCGATCTGCTCTGTCAGGAACAGGTCCTGGTTCTCGACCTGGGTGTTGGTCAGGGCGGAGGTTGGGACGGAGCGGTCCGTCACGTACATGTCGTACATGAGCTGGAGCGCCCGGACGCCTTCCGGCGTGTTGATCTTGGTCGTCTGGTAGGTTGGGTTGTCGTCGGCCTCGTCGAGGGCGCTGCCGCCGTAGGCCCAGAGCATCGGCATGAAGCGGAACGGCGTGTTGCCGGCGTTCTGCTTGGCGACCATCCCGTAGCCCTTGACCCGGCCGCCGAGCGCATCGGTGATCGTCTTCGACGCCGTCCGGACGTCATCCCAGGTCTGCGGCGGGTTGTCCGGATCGAGCCCGGCGCGCTGGAAGATGTCACGGTTGTAGATGAACGCCATGGTCTCGTTGTTGGTCGGGATGCCGTAGTACTTCCCTTCCCACGTCACGGACTTCAGCGCGCCGGGCCAGAACTGATCGGTGGTCAGCCCGTAGTCCTCGAGCTTGATCTCCTGCAGCAACCCGCGGGCGGCGAACTCGACGCCCCACAGGATCGGGAACTTGGCGACCGACGGCGAGGCGCCGCCCGCCGCCGCTACCCGGGCCTTGTCGAGCAGCTCGTTGTAGTCGACGTTCTGGACGTCCAGCCCAATCGACGGCCAGTAGGTCTGAAAGGTGGTCTGGAACTCATCCCAGAGCTGAACGGCGATCTCCGGCGACGCCTGGTTGGGTCCGGCAGCCCACCACGACAGCTCACCGGCCGTTTCGGCGGGAACCAGCGCGTGCATCTCGCTCGCGGTGTCGACCGTCTCGGTCCCCGCCATCGCCTGGATCGTGTCCGGGTTCCACGTGTCGGGGTTGATCCCGGTCAGGTTCCCGGCCGCGGGCGTGGCGTCCTGGGCCAGCACGGATGGGGTGACGGACGCGCCGACCGCGAGCGCGGCGGCCGCGCCGGCGGCGGTCCCGAGCAGACGACGACGATCCAGCGAGGACGAGCGGATGGCTTGACGATGGGGGTCATTCACGACGCGCCTCCAGGGACTCAGCTTCGAGTCGGCGCCAGGATGCGTGTCACGTCGGACCGTCACGCGGCATCGCGCGGACCGGTTCGCGGGCCACCCTGACGATCAGTGCCAGATTCGGACTCCAGGTGGAGCGAAGGGTGCTGATGTCATTTTTATGCACGTTCGGCCAACGATTGTCAAGCGACGCCGGAGTGACCTGGCGGACCAGCCGATCACCTTCCGGGACCTTCGGGTGTCTCGACAGCCGGGCGGATCGGTGGCTAAATGTGCGGCATGGACAACCTGTTCTCCGGTGCGCCGTTCACGGTGCGGCCCCGGCTCGATACGAAGCCCTGGGGCGGGACGCGGCTGGCGTCGATCGGCTTCGGGCGCCCAGCCGGGTCCGCCGAACCGCTCGGCGAGGTACTCGTCTCAGCCGACCAAACCGTCGTCGGCAGCGGCGCGTACGAAGGCCTTACCCTCGGGGAGCTGACCCGGCGTTTCCCGAGCGAGGTCGCGGGCGCGCTCGGCCTCGGCATGACCCGCGGGCGGGCGGTCTTTCCGCTGCTGATCAAGCTGATCGACGCCGCCAGCAATCTCTCGATCCAGGTTCACCCGGACGACGACCGGGCCGCCGCCCTGAGCGGCAACGGCAAGACCGAGGCCTGGTACATCCTCGATGCGCCGGCCGACGCCCAGCTCTTCCTCGGGCTGACTTCGGACGCGTCAGGGCCCTTCCTGGCCGCCTGTGAAACCGGCGACGGCAGTTCGTCGCGGTTCCTGCGCCAGATCGCCGCCCGAACCGGTGAGACCGTCCTCCTCCCCGCCGGAACGGTCCACGCCCTCGGAGCCGGCATCCTGATCTACGAGGTCCAGCAGCCGTCGGAAATCACCTACCGGCTGGATGACTGGGGCCGGGTCAGCGCCGACGGCCGCCCGCGGGAGCGGCACCTCGCTGAGGGCGCCCGGGCGATCAAACCGTACCTGCGCCCATCCCCGACCCTGGGCGCCGACCGGGATTCGGCGATCGGGCAGCGCCAGTTCCTCGTCGCCTGCCGCTACTTCGCCCTGGAGCGGATCAGACTCAGCGACGACGACCGGCTCGTGACGACGACCAGCGGTTCACCGCAGGTCATCACGGTCATCGCCGGCGAGGCCGTCGTCGGGGATGACGACCAGCTCGGCGCGCCGGTCGGTGGCTCGATCGTCGTCCCGGCGGCGGAACCATCGGTGACGCTGTCCTGTTCCGGGAACACGACGGTCCTCCGTGCCTGGATCCCCGACCTTCCGGCGGAGGTGATCGGTCCAGCCCGCCGAGCTGGAGTCTCGGACACCGTGCTGGCTGCCCTCGGCGTCTCGACTCCATAAGACAACCGTAGCGACGGGGCGCAGGCGGCCAGGACGCGAACGATTCGGCCCGGTGGTGGGACAGCCGATGAATTCCAGGAGCAGCGCAACCAGACGATCCTGCCGGACTTCGGTGATCCGGCTGGACTTCCGGGATGATGTGGCCGTACGCCGGGATGACGTGCCCGACCAGACCATCGCTGATCGGTCGCGACTGGCGCGGGACTGACGCGGCGGCGTCGGGCGGCGTCTGAAGGTCGTAGCCGTCGGTAGCCTGTGTCGACCCGCCGACCGCGCGGAGATCGGGCGCGATGACCCGGAAGGCACTGCTGAGGCCGCCATGACCTTACGCCAGAGGAACCAGGCGGGGGCCCGCCGTGCGGCAGTAGGATCGCTGGGCCCGGCGCCGGCCCCAACGGTCGCCGAAGTGTACCGGCCTAACGACAAGGGCGTTTGCGCTGGCGGCCGGTGGCAACCCAGCGGTGGCCGTACTGACCTGGTGGTTCGAAAGTAGAGTCGTTCAGCCGGTCCCTTGAGGACGGTGTAAGATGGGTCATCGGATTCCTCGTCCTCACCGTCGATACGGTTCCGACAGATGCTCCATATTCGGTGGGATTGCGACCAAAGACTACGGCCCCGGTCGATTAGCTCTTCCGGGGCCGTCTCCCGCCGGTTGTTGCCCTGGCTGCGCTGGGAACTACCCCTGACGGGCCGTCACGATCGAAGTCACGTCGTAGGTGATCAAGTCGATGTACGTGCCGCCATCGCTCCCAGGGTCGCCCAGGGCGTCCGTGTACAGCTCCGGTCCGACCACGACATTGGCCTCGGACGCGATCTGGTCCAGCAAATCGGCGTTGCTGACATTCTCGGGGAAAATCGCCGCCACGCCGCTGGCTCGGATATCATCGACCAGTGCCGCGATATCGGCCGCGCTTGGGTCGGTCGACTCGGTCGTGATCGACGGCAGGGCCGTCCCAATGATCTCGAAACCGTATCGGGCCGCGAAATACGCGAACGTATCATGACTGGTGACGAGCTTGCGATCCGCCTCCGGCAGCGTGGAGACCGTGTCGAGGACGTACTGGTCGAGGGTGTCGAGCTGGGCCTGGTAGCTGGCGGCGTTCGTCTGGAAGGCGTCGACGTCCGCGCCGTCCGCGGCCACGAGGGCCGCCTCGATCGTGGCGACCATGAGCTTGACGTTGGCCACGTCGAACCAGACGTGCGGGTCAAACTCGCCCTCCTCGGGCTCAGCAACTTCGGCTGGCGTCGCATCGGTACCGTCCGCCGGCGTGGCCTCGCCATCGGCCGCGAACTGCGGCTCATCGGCGACCCGGAGCGGGGTCACGTCGGTGGTCACGACCACCCGCTCGGCGTTGGAACCAGAGGCGGTGTAGACATCGTCGAGCCAGTTCTCCAGGCCGAGGCCGTTCTCGAAGACGATGTCGGCGTCGGCGATCGCGCTCGCATCGGCTGGTGTCGGCTCATAGGTGTGCGAGTCTCCGTTGGCCGGAACCAGCACTGTGACGTCGGCCGCATCTCCGGCGACATTGTTCACGAGATCGCCGAGGATCGAGTTGGTCGCGACGACCTGGAGCCGATTCGTTTGGGCCGAGGCCGGCTGAACCAGCCCGGCGGTCAGCGCGGCCAGTAGCGCCAACACCCCGAGCACCCGGGCCATGTGACTTCCCCCACCGTTGAGACGACGTGCCATGCTGCTCTCCTCCGTTGACCATGGCGAGGACGAGCGCAATCACACTCCCCTTGTCCGCGATGGAACCCGGCCAGCATACTCGTAAATGATATGTTGTATCAACTAACGATCGGCCGGATCAGGTCGCGGGCGTGCTCTCTTCGGAGTCGGCATCGCTGGCGTCGGCGATGTCGACCACTTCGGGAGCGGTCGGGAGGGTCCGCCGCACCGGACGGTAGACCCGGATCTCCCTGGCCCGGTTGGCAAGCAGCAGGTCCCCGACGATGAGGCTACGGCCGGTCGCGTTGACCAGCAGGAAGACGTCCTCGGCGGTCGGCTCCGGGAAGCCGAGGTCGGCGGCGATGCCGGCCTGGGCGAACTGGCCGGCGATCGAGCCACGGGCGGGGTCCAGGACCCGCGCCGTATGCCCGAGGCCACGGCCGTGCAGGGCCGACAGGCCGCTCGAGAGACGTTCGCGTTCGTAGAGGGCGACGACCGTCTCGGCCGATTCGATCTGGTCCGGCCGGGGCCAGCCAGGGGATTGGGTCGTGCCGGAGAGCCGCGCACGGGTGCGGCCGCGGGCGGAGCCGCGAGGCGGGCGGGAAGCTGGCATCGCAAAGGATTCCTGAGGCGGGCGGAACGGGACAGGACGGGACCTGCCCATGACAGTGAGACAAGGCTACCCCACGCGGCCCCGCCGGGCCAGCGGTGATCGCGCCTAGAGGATGAGCTGGCTGGCGACGAAGAAGTAGATGAAGAGTCCGGTGGCGTCGATCAGCGAAGTGATCAACGGCGCCGAGACCACCGCCGGGTCGACGCGGGCTTTGATCAGCACCATCGGCAGGACGGCTGCGACGGTCGCGGCCCAGGCCGACAGGATGAAGACCGTCAGGGCCAGCGTCAGCCCGAGCCGCTCCGGGCTGATCCCGGTGTCGCCCTGGAGATAGCCCCGACCGAACATGAACAGCCCCATCCCGGTCCCAAGGGCCAGCCCGGTGACGAGCTCCTTGCCAACGACGCGGCCGATGTTGGCCGGCCGGATCTCCCCGACGGCCAGCGCCCGGATCACGGTCGAGACGGTCTGGCTGCCGACATTGCCGCCGGTCCCGATCAGGATGGTGATGAAGACCGCGAGGAACGGCGCCGCGTCGATCTCGCCCTGGTAGTGCTCCAGCACCGCGACCGAGCCGAACTGGGCGACGAACAGGACCAGCAGCCAGGTGATCCGGGAGCGAAACAGCGTGAACGGCGAGGCGCTCAGGTAGGGCGCGTTGAGCGGCGAGGCGCCGCCGAGCCGGGTGATGTCCTCGGTCGCCTCGTCCTCGAACACATCGAGGACGTCATCGGCGGTGATGATCCCGAGCAACCGGTTGTGGTCATTGACGACCGGCAGGGCCAGCAGGTCGTGCTCCGTCAGCAGCCGGGCGGCGATCTCCTGGTCGGTGAGGACGTCCACCCGGATCAGGTTGCGGATCATCAGATCGCGGACCGGGGTCGACGGTGCCGTGAGAACGAGCGCATGGAGCGAGAGCACGCCCAGCAGCCGGGTCTGCTCGTCGCAGACGTAGACGTAGTTGACGGTCTCGGCCTCCTCCGCGACGCGGCGGAGTGCGACAACGGCCTGATCGGCCCGGAGGTTGGGCAGGATCGCGACGAAGGCCGGGGTCATGATGCCGCCCGCCGACTGTGGCGGGTAGCTCATGAGGTCGCGAATCTCCGCGGCCTCGTCCGGCTCCATCTCGATCAGGAGCCCCTCGGCGATCGAAGCCTCGAACTCCGCGATGATGTCGGTCGCGTCGTCGGGGTCGATCTCCTCGAGGATGTCGGCGGCCTGGGCGACCGACATCCGGGAGAGGATCTTGGCGGCGTCGCGCTCGTCGAGGCGGGCCAGCAATTCGGCGAGGACCTCGTCGCCGAGAATCGCGAACAGGCGGGAGAGTTCCGGCCCGGTGAGGTCTTCGAGCAGGGCGAGCGCGTCTCGCTCGAACATGGAACGGGCGAGAGCCTGCGCTCTCGCCCCATCGCCATGCGCTACCGCCGCCCGAAGGTCACCGAGCAGGGACGACCCTGCTTCCACAGTCGTCTGCTGCATGGCTGAGCCCTATCGGATACGGGGGGTTATCGGTGGGTTCGGTCCAGCGCGGTGCGGAGGAAGCGGCGCATGTGAATTAGATGCTTCGGATCTTCGGCGGCGGTGTCGGCCGGGCGGGACTCGGGGAGCGGACCAGTCATGCGGGGGGCGGGGCGTGGAGCCGTGCTGCTCCGGATGACGGTGCCCTCGCCCTCGGCGCTGATGATGAACCGGCGCGAGGCTGTCGCGCGACCGGGGACGAGGGGAGTGGAGGGCGTGTTGCTCTCGGGAGTGGTGGACATGTGTGTCGCCTCCGGATGGGCTCGGGCGAACCCATCGCTTGCCCCGGCCAGACCGGGGCGGGCGCACACAGGAGTGGCTCGTCGGCGATCAGACCGGGATTCGTTCGCAATCGGTCGTAGAAGGGCCAGCGTCCAAGAGACTTCCCAGTTGAGAGACCAACCGCGAACGGTACCGCCTGCGGTACACCGGTGGTTCGCGGACACAGTGAGCGCACGCGAACGCGCACGAACAAGACAAGTATAGTGTCGCGAATCGTGTCCGGTCAACGTGAAGGAGGCGCAAATCCGGCGTCACTCCGGCCAATCCGTTGACCGCGGCGGCCCGTCCGTCCGGGCGATGCCTTGTGGTCGTCCGGCCGGGGTAGCGGCCTTCGCGGCCAGGTGGGACCCCTGCCTGGCCGCCACTGCGTGGATAGCCGTTGAACCGTTCGATAGCGAGAAGACGCCGGAACCCAGGCGGCGGGTGCCCGCCCGAACTGAATCGCCTCCGGCCACCGTTATCGCCCGGCCGGGCGATTGCCGCTGCGGCGACATGGTTCGTAAGCTTCGCCCCTACGAGGACGGCGCCGCAGCGCTCGCTTGAGCAGGAGTTTGATCGTCACCGGGCATCGATGAACTCTCCATCGACCAGCCGCGGGACGCACTGGCTGACATCGTGGGCGGTCGCGATCTCCACATCATCGGGATAGCCTCCGTCGCGGAGCTCACGACCGGATTCGCTGTCGGCGATCAGCGTGGCGACCTGCTCGCCGGCGGCCCGGAACGACGCGGCGGCCAGCCAGGCCTCAGGCGACGGGTCGGACCCAAGCGCGTCGAGGATCGCGCCGGCCCCCACCTCATCCTCCAGCGCTGGGCGCCATCCGTCCCCGTCCGGCCAGCGCTCTCCAGCCGCGACGACCGTCACCCGCCGGCCAAGCTGATGCGCCGTCAGCCCGACCGCGGTCGCGTTGCGCAGGCAGGCGGCCAGCACGATCGCCCCGCTCTCAGCCGCGACCGTCGCCAGCGTCGAGCCGTTCGGCGACGGCAGCACCAGCCGCGTCCCGGCCGGGATCCGTTCCAGCGACGCCGGCGACAGCGAGTACGGCTGCTCCGGGGAGGAGTCCCGCCGCGACACCGCCAGCGTCGCCCCAATCGCGTTCGCCCGGAGCCGGGCCGAATCGTCCCGCCAACGCCATGGAATCACCGCCGCGCCGCGCCCGACCGCGACGTCGACCGCCGTCGAGAAGCTCAGGACGTCGACGATCACGACAACATCCGAGTCCGGGGCCAGCCGACGGGCACCCTCCGCTCCCCACGTCAGCCGGACCCGATAGAGCTGCTGGGAACTCATCGCGATGATTCCCTTCCATCTGCCGATCGAACACGGGACGGCGGCGAGGTGGACGAAACGCCACCGATTGGGCATGATCCCATGCGAACGCCGCGCCGGTCGGGGCGGCGGTCCAACCGAGCACCAGAACGCGCTCCCTGGTCCGGTTCCGTCCCCACCTCCTTCCAATAGCCAGGACCATCGATGCCCTTCTCCGAACTGCAACAGGTCCGTCTCGCCAAGGTCGCCCGGCTCCGCGAGCTGGAGGTCGACCCCTACCCCACCACCGCCGAACGGAGCCACACGACCGCCGCCGCGCTGTCGGCTTTTGCCGCCGCCGAGACCGCAGAGCCGACCAGGCTGGATGCCGAAGGGACGCTCGCGGAACCAGTCACCCTCGTTGGCCGGATCGTCGCCCAGCGCCAGATGGGCAAGAGCCTGTTCATGCCGATCGAAGACGGGTCCGGGCGGCTCCAGCTCTACCTGCGCAAGAACGATCTCGGCGACGAACCCTTCGAGGACGTGCTGCGGCTCTACGACCTCGGCGACTTCGTCCAGGCAACCGGCCACCTGTTCCGCACCCGGACCGGCGAGGTCTCCCTCCGCGTCTCGGCGATCCGGATGCTGAGCAAGGCGCTCAATGCCCCGCCCGAGAAGTACCACGGCCTCACCGACGTCGAGACCCGCTACCGGCGCCGCTACGCCGACCTGCTCAGCAACGAGGAGGTCCGTCAGATCTTCGTCGCCCGCTCCAGGATCGTGACCGCGCTCCGGCGGGAACTGGACGAGCGCGACTACCTCGAAGTCGAGACGCCGACGCTTCAGCCGCTCTACGGTGGCGCCGCGGCCCGACCGTTCACGACACGGCACAACGCGCTGGACCAGACCTTCTACCTCCGGATCGCCGACGAGCTCTACCTCAAGCGGCTGATCGTCGGCGGGTTCGAGCGGGTTTACGAGATCTGCAAGGACTTCCGCAACGAGGGCATCGACCGCTTCCACTCACCCGAGTTCACGATGCTGGAGTTCTATCAGGCCTACGCCGACTACACCGACATGATGACGACCGTCGAGGCGCTGATCGTCGCCGCGACGGTCGCGGTCCACCGCGAGCCCCGGTTCCCGTGGCGCGGGCAGACGATCGAGATGTTAGCGCCGTGGCCGCGCAAGACCCTGCGCGAGGCAATCCGGGAGGGCTGCGGGGTCGATTACGTCGATCACCCTGACCAGCCGTCGCTGCTCGCCGCCGCCCGGGCCGCCGGGGCCGACGTCCCGACCGGAACGGTCTGGCCAAGGATCGTCGACGAGCTGCTCAAGCAGTTCGTTCGGCCCCACATCGTCCAGCCGGTGATCCTCTACGACTACCCGGTCGCACTCTCGCCGCTGGCCAAGCGCCGCCCGGACGACCCGACCCACGCCGAGCGCTTCCAGCCGTTCATTTGCGGCGGCGAGATCGGCAACGCCTTCACCGAGCTGAACGACCCGCTCGACCAGCTCGCCCGCTTCCGGGCCCAGGAGCAGGACAAGGCGGCCGGCGACGAGGAGACGATGCCGATCGACGCCGACTACATCAACGCGCTGATGTACGGGATGCCGCCGACCGGTGGCGTCGGGATCGGCATCGACCGCCTCGCGATGCTGCTGACCGACCAGGACACCCTCCGCGACGTCGTCCTCTTCCCGGCCCTGCGCAACCTCCCGCCGGACCAGGACCCGGTCGCCCGGACGCTCGACGGCGTCGACCCCGTCGCGCAGGGTCTGATCCCGCCGATCTCGTGAGCCGTTCGATACCACTTGAAGACGACGGCTGGATGTCGTCGCGATCCCGGCGACTGACGATAAGACATCTGTTGGGATGGCCTGGACGCGCGGATGCTGTCGACACCGAATCACAGCCATCGTTCCTGATCTGCGAAACTGGCCCGAACAGACCAACATGCATTCGATACGAGGCAGATGACACGCGTCCATCCTGTCGTCTGCATCCGACCGATCGCCGAGGAGAGGGACCAATGACGACCTCACAGACCACTGGCTCGGGCTCGCACTGGCACGCCACCGCCACCCCGCCAGTCCCAAACGATCCGTTGCCAGCGTCGGACGACGTCGTCGTCGTCGGGGGCGGACTACTCGGCTGCTGGACGGCCTACTGGCTGGCGCGGGCGGGCGTCTCGGTCACGCTGCTCGAGCGCGACGTGATCGGCTGGGGGGCGACCGGGCGCAACGGCGGCTTCCTCGGCTCCGGCACGGCGGTCGGCTACCTCGACGCGATCGAGCGCTACGGGCACGATGCCGCCCGCGCCCTCTGGCGGCTCACGGAGGACGGCCAGACGCTCGCCGGGGAGATCGTCGCCGAGGAAGGGATCGACTGCGACCTCCGCTCGCCGGGTATCCTCAGCCTCGCGCTGACCGAAGACGAGCTCGCCGCGATGACCCGCGACATCGCGGCGATGGCGGCCGACGGCTTCGCGGGAGCAACCCTCGACCGGCGGCAGGCGCAGAGCGTGATCGGGACACCCCTCGGACCCGATATCACCGGGGCTGGCGTATTCTCACCGTACGGTGGCCAGTTGCACTCCATGAACTACCTCGCCGGAATCGCCGCGGCAGCCCGGCGACGGGGCGCTCGCCTTTGCCGCGCCGGGGTGACCGCCCTGGCCGCCGAAGGGGACGGGACGCGGGTCGAGACGAGCGCCGGAATGATCCAAGCTGGCCGCGTGGTCGTTGCCGTTAATGCCTGGAGCGATGAGCTGATCCCCGCGCTGGCCGGGACGATCGTGCCGGTCCGCGGGCAGATCCTCGCCTACGAGCCAATCCCGCCCATCTTCTCGACCGGCCTCGCCGCCTCCGTGACGGCGACCGGGGAGTACTGGCAGCAGACGCCGGACGGTACGATCGTGATCGGTGGCTGCCGTGGCGACGCACCGAACGGCGACGCCGGCATCCGCGAGATGGTGCCGACTCCCGATGTCACCGGCGCGATCGAAGCGGTCCTGCCCCGGCTGTTCCCGGAGCTGACCGGGCTCCGGGTGGCGCGGCGCTGGGCAGGGCTGATGGCGTTCACCACCGACTACCTACCCATCGTCGACGCCGCACCCGAGCTGCCCGCCGTCTGGGTCGCGGGCGGCTTCGGCGGCCATGGGATGCCCTATGGCCCGCGTCTCGGCCAGCTCCTCGCCGAGGCGGCCGCGACCGGCACGACTCCCCAACCGCTGTCGCCGCTCCGGCTCGATCGCCCCAGCCTCGCCCCGCTCACGGCCGCCGTCTGACCGTTCGTTCCCATCGCAGGAGATCAGACCATGTTCCACAGTCATCTTGACCGTCGCACACTACTCAAGGTCCCACTGGCCGCTGGCACCCTGATCGCGGCATCCGCCATCGTCCAGCCAGCGGCCGCTGCCGAGAATCTTCCCTCGGCCTTCTCCGACCGAACCGGACACACCGTCAGCGGTGTGTTCATGGACTGGTGGGTGGCGAACAACCGCACCGCCAAGATCGGGCAACCCGTCACCGAGCCGCAGACGCAGGACGGACGGACGATCCAGTACTTCGCGTATGGCGCCTTGGAGACCGACGACCTCGCGAACGGCGACGTCACCCAGATCGATGTCGGCAGCGACTACCTGTCCGATCATCCGGTCTCGCCGCCAGACGAGGGCATCCTTCAGGACCCGATCGACCGGATCACCGAAACCTGGCGTTTCAACGGTGGCGAGGGCCGGTTCGGCGCTTCCATCTCGGATGCCGTGATCTCCGACGATCAGGTCGTGCAGTGGTACGAGCGCGGCGCCATCGCCATCGCCGTCGGCGGTACCGATGACAGCGCCCACGTCGTTCCGGTCGGAGAGAACCTGGCGAAGGCCCGCAAGGTCAGCACGAAGAAGGTCGATCGCGGCGACCGTGAACTGCTGGCCCCGGTGTTCAAGGGCGACGACCAGTTCACCTTCGCCGACCAGGGGTTCAACCCGGTTGAGCTCTATCTGCCCGAGCTCAGTATCGACGCCACCGTTGAGACCATCGGCGTCGTCGACGGCGTCATGGGAACTCCGGCCGAACCGCTCAACGTCGGCTGGTACGGCGACTTCGCCCGGCCCGGCGACGGGAACACGGTCGTGATGTCCGGCCACGTCGACTGGTATACCATCGGGGCGGCCGTCTTCTACACCCTCCGCGACGCCGCGCCGGGAATGATCTTCTACGTCCTCGCTGGGGATGGGGCGGCGGCCACCTACGAGTGCGTCGACGCCTACCCGCTCCCGGCCACGGCCTCCGCCGGGAACATCGTTCGCGGGACCGAGGTCGACAGCCTGGCCCTGATCACCTGCACCGGCGACTTCGCCAACGGGGAGTACGACCAGCGCCAGATCGTCTACGCCGAGCGCATCTGAATCACCGCGTCGCCCAGCTGGTCGCCGCGGCACTCCTTACACCGCCGTGGCGACCGGCTCGGACGCGGTCGCCGCTGTCGGCAGCGCGGGTGACGCTCCACCAGGACCACTCGTCAGGGGCAGACGAACCGTGAACGTCGACCCCTGGCCGGGTGTGCTGGTCGCCGAGATCCCACCGCCGTCCTGCTCGACGATCGTCTTCGCGATCGCCAGGCCCAGACCGGACCCGCCCGAGGCGCGGCCACGAGACTCGTCGGTGCGGAAGAACCGGTCAAAAACGTGTGGCAGGTCGTCGGCCGCGATCCCGCCGCCCTCGTCCCGGACAGTCAGCAGTGCCCGCCCATCCTCCTCTCCGACCGTGACGACGATCCGCTCGCCCGGCCCGGTATGGCGAAGGGCGTTGTCGAGCAGCACCCAGAGGACCTGCGCCAGGCGGTCCCGGTCGCCGGCGACCGTCACAGGATGCAGATCGCTCTCCAGCCGCTGCCCGGTCGCCAGGGTGCCGGCTGAACGGACGGTCTGCCCGGCGACATCGTCCAGCCGGACAGGCTCATCGCGGGTCGTGACCGGCCCGTGGACATCGTCGGCCCGGGCGAGGAAGAGCAGGTCGTCCAGTAGCCGGGCCATCCGGCGAGCCTCCCGGGTGAGATCGTCGAAGCCCTCGTCGATCGCCTCCTGTCGCGTCGCGTCGCCGGGCTCATTGGTCTCGGTCCGACCACGGCGGAGCTGCATCGAGAGGACGTCGAGGTTGCCCCGGATCGCGGCCAGCGGGGTCCGGAGCTCGTGGGAGGCGTCCGCGACGAAGCGCTGCCGGCGGCCGAACTCGGCCTCGATCCGGTCCAGCATCCGGTTGAACGTCATCGTGAGCTGGGCGACCTCGTCATTGCCGCGGGGAAGCGGCAGCCGGGTGACGAGCGACTGCTCCGTCTGCGAGCTCTCGGCGATGGTCGAGGCGGTGTCGGTCACGTCGCTGATCGGCCGGAGCGCCCGTCCGGCAATCAGCCAGCCACCCTGGAGAGCGAGCAGGATACCCAGACCACCGATCGCCAGCATCAGCTCGCGGAGTGTCCCTACCGTGTCGTTGAGCGGTGTGAGCGACTGCGCCAGGATGACGCTGTTGATGTTGCCCGTCTGTGGATTGACCACGACATTGCTGACCGCGAGAACACGAAAGGTATCGCCGCACGCCGACTGCGTGGAGTACTGGGTGGTACCTGAAGTAGCGTTCTCCGGAAGGTCGAACGGAATCGCGCAATTGAATGGCGTGATCGCGAACGAACCGTTGGGATCAGCAGTCTGGACGATCAGTGATTGGTACGTCGCGCCCTCAGCGTCATCTCCGCGATCGGCCAGCTCGGCAGAGTCGCGGCTCAACTCCGTCAGGTTCTTCGGATCTGAGTACGTTCGGGCGCTCGCCTTCAACTGGTCGTCGAGGTCGGCACGGAGCCAATTGCCCAAGAGAGTCCAGGCGCCAAAACCCGCCACGACGAGTACGACGATCATGAGAAAGCCGTACCAGGCGGTCAGCCGGAACCGGACGCTGTGGACGAAGTCGGAGAGGCTACCCATCACGATGCCCCCATCAGGCCCGGAGAACGTAGCCGACGCCCCGGACGGTCTGGATCAGCCGGGGCTCGCCGCCGCTCTCCAGATGGCGGCGTAGGTTGGCGACGAACACTTCGAGGACGTTGCTGTCGCCGTAGAAGTCGGCCCCCCAGACCCGGTCCATGATCCGGGAGCGGGTCAGGACCTGGTTGGGATGCTGGAGCAGCAGCGCCAGCAGGTCGAACTCCCGCGGCGTGAGATCGATCGAGCGTTCGCCCCGCAGGACCGTCCGCGAGCCGGGGTCGAGCCGGAGGTCGGCGAAGGTCAGCCCGGCGACGGTCTCGACGTCGGAGGCGTGGGCCCGGCGGAGCAGCGCCCGGACGCGAGCGGCTAGTTCCTCGAAGGCGAACGGCTTGACGAGGTAGTCGTCGGCCCCCGCTTCCAGACCGGTGACGCGGTCAGCGACGGCGTCACGGGCCGTCAGCAGGATGACGGGGAGCGGCGGCAGACGCTCGGTCCGCTCAGCCGCCCGGACCCGGCGCAGGACCTCGAGCCCGTCGACGTAGGGGATCATCAGGTCCAGGACGAGAACATCCGGCCGGCGGTCGCGGAGCACGTCGAGGGCGGCCCGTCCGTCGGTGGCCAGCTCGACGGCGAAGCCCTCGAAGACGAGACCGCGGCGCACGAACCCGGCGATCCCCGGCTCATCCTCGACGACCATGATCCTGGCCCCGGTGAAGCGCTCGTCGTCCGACCCGACCGCCATCGTCCCGACCTCTTCCGTCGCCGTCAACCGCACTCGCTCGAGCATGTCGCGATGTTCCTCTGATAGTACCAGCGCCGCACGAGCCGTCAGGACGCGGCAGCGGCGCCGGCGACTGGGTGGTCGTCAACGCCGCTGTTGGGAAGGGATTGGGAGGGGGTGGGAAGATCCGCATCCTCCGTCCGGGGCCGGTCCGCGGTCACTGGCTGATGACCGTGCTGGCAGGAGCGGACGGAGGTGGCTGGAGCGGATCGGGGGAGATGGGCCGGCCCGACTCCGGGGGCAGGGCCACGTTGGTGCCCAGAACGGGCAAGGAATATCAGTTGGTGGGGTTGGCCGGGCGATCACCAAGGGTGACGCTGACAGTCTGGGTCTTGCCGTTCCGCTCGATCGTCAGGTCGATCGAGTCGCCGGACTTGTGCGTGAAGAGCTCGTTCAGGAATGGGGTGTCGATGCCGATGTCCGTGCCGGCGATCGCCGTGATCAGATCGCCCCGCTTCAGGACGCCGGCCGAAGGACCGTTCGAATCGACGCTCACGACACCCTGGCCGCCGGACTCGGTGACCTGCGACTGGATGCCAAGGTAAGGACGAGCGACCGAGCCGTTGTCGATGATGTCGGAGATGATCGGGCTAACGGAATCGATCGACAGGGCGAAGCCGATCCCGGAGGCCTGGCCGGTCTGCGTGTCTTGGAGGGTCGCGACGTTGATGCCGATCACCTCACCGGCCAGGTTCAGGAGCGGGCCGCCGGAGTTGCCGGGATAGATGTTGGCGTCGTGCTGGATCAGGTCGGTCAGGTCGTAGACGCCGGCCGAGGACGGAAGGGTCCGGCCGGTCGCGCCGACGATCCCCTCAGAGACGGTATTGGTGAACTGACCGTACGGGCTGCCGATCGCGACGACGGTCTCTCCGGAGGCGACGTCGGCCGAGGTGCCGATCTTCGAGACAGCGGGCAGCGTCTCGCCCTTCTTGAACTCGACCCTCAGCACGGCGATGTCGGCGTAGACGTCCTTGCCGACCAGGGTCGCGTCGACGGTCGTGCCGTCGGAGAAGCCGACCGTAAAGCTCGATCCGCCATTGACGACGTGGGCGTTGGTGATGACGTGGCCATCACTGTCCCAGACGAAGCCGGACCCGCTGGCGAGCGGCTGGTCGGCGGTGGTGCTCCCACCCTGCGACTGGCCGAACGACGGCATCCCACCCTGCTGGGTGGTGGCCTTGCCGAGCGTCGTGACGGTCACGACCGACGGGTTGGCCTGGGCCGCGACCTGCTCGACGGTCAGGTCGGCCGCGGACCCGGACGACTGGTCCCGCTGAACCTGAACGGTCGGCGTGGATTGCCCACCGATCAGATTGGTTGCGGCGCTGGCCGCCTGGTCGAGCACGCCGCCGCCGGCGAGGACGAACGCCATGATCAGACCGAGGATGGCGCCGAGGGGCAGGAGGCGGCGGCGTGCCGTGGCAGAGGTCGAGCGGCGCTGGGGTCGCGGCGCCGGCGCGGGGGATGGTCGATCGACGATGGGAGATCGCGTCTCGTGCGGATACTCGTCGTACATGGGGCCTTCCTCTGGATCAGGTGGGGCAGGATCCCGATCCGCTGCTACCTGGCGCCGGCGAGAACGTCCCGGTGCCGTGAGCCAAGGATCGCGCCGGTGGCTGAACCGGCCCTGAACCCAACCTGAAAACCTGCTGAAGGCGTCCGGACCGTTCGATCCCCAATCCGGCGGCGCTCAGACGATCCGAGACGCCGGCGGGCGAGAGCGCGACACCCGCCGCCCGGCCTCGGTCCGGATGGCGTCGGCGAGGCGACCACCAGCCTCGCGCAGGTCGTCCGGCGACAGCGCCGGGAACGACAGCCGCATCGCCGAACGTCCGCCGCCGTCGACGTGGAAGACGTCGCCCGGCACGAACGTGACGCCACGAATCATTCCTTCACGAAGGACGTCCCGCGCCCGCAGCCCCGACTCCAGCTCAACCCAGAGCGAGAACCCGCCCTCCGGCAATTGCCACGTCGCCGGGACGTTGCCGCCCCGGAGGAGCCCGTCGACCAGCGCGTCCCGCCGGGCACGATAGACCGGCCGGACGGCCCGGAGGTGATCCCCCAGCAGGCCGAGGGCGAGATACTCGGCGACGGCGGCCTGGACGACGGCGTTGCTGTCCAGGTCGACCAGCGCCTTCTCCCGCCGCAGCCGCTCGATCAGCGCGGCCGTCCCGGCCACCCAGCCAACCCGGAAACCGGGGAACAGCACCTTCGAGAAAGTCGAGAGGTAGGCGACGATGCCATCCGGCCCAGACAGCTGGAACATCGACGGCACCGGCTCGCCGTCGTAGCGCAGCTCCCCGTACGGGTCGTCCTCGATGATCGGGACGCCATACCGGGCCGCGACAGCCAGGACCTGCCGGCGGCGAGCTAGGTCGATGGTCTCGCCGGTCGGGTTCTGGAACGTTGGCAGCAGGTAGATCAGCTTGACCTCCCGCCGGGCCAGCAGCGCCTCCAGCCGGAGCGGGTCGACGCCGTGGCGGTCGCGCGGCAGCGGGACGACGTGGGCGTCGGCGGCTCGGAAGACGCTGACAGCGCCGAGGTACGTCGGCGCCTCGACTGCTACCGTGTCGCCGGGCACGACCAGCGCCCGGGCGAGCAGGTAGAGCCCCTGCTGGCTGCCGGCGCAGATCAGCACGCCGTCGCCAGTGATGTCGGCCCCGCGCTCGCGCATTGTCCGGGCGATCTGGTCGCGCAGCTCCGGTAGCCCTTCGGCCGGCGCGTACTGCAGCAGCGCCTCGCCGCTCTGCCGGAGGGCGTCGCCGAGCAGGCTGCGGAACTCGGCGATCGGGTAGCCCTCGGCCGCCGGAACCCCGGACGCGAGCGACAGCACACCGGGCCGCAACGACGCCGCCGCGAGCTCGTCCAGGACCGGCTCATCGCCCGGTTGCGGGGTCATCACCTCATCCCAGCCAAAGACCGTCGTACTGTCGCCCACGATGGTGGTTCCGGACGCCTGGGCGGTCTTGCCAGTGATGACGGTCCCTCGCCCAACCAGCGCCGCCACCCAGCCATCCCCAGCCAGATTCCGGTAGGCGGCGACGACGGTGGTCCGGTCGACGCCGAGCTGCTGGGCAAGCGCACGCTCCGGCGGCAGGCGCAGCCCGGCCCGGAGGCGCCCGGAACGGATGCCCGCCACGATCGCCTGCTCGATCTGCCGGTAGACCGGGAGGTCGGACGATCGGTCGAGATTGATCGCAACCTCGGCGACCGGCGGCCGGCGCGGCGTCCCTGAATCGGCCGTCAGCGTCCGGACCCTGGCCGTTCGCTCCGTCTCGCGCTCGAATCGTCCGCTCGCCGCCATCGTCTCCCCATTTGCTTCCATCGAGCTTCGGTGCGAATGTCAGTATGCTACCGGCTCATCATGGACGTCGCCGCCGTTGGGCCCTGTCACGTCGCTGGGATGAAATCGAACTATTGAGGACCGCCCCGATGCCCCTCGTCCTCGCGATCGATCTCGGCACGTCGTCCGTCAAGGTCCAGCTCTCGGACATCGCGGGGACGCTGGTCGCCGAGGCGTCTCACCCCTACCCGACCCACCGGCCCCATCCTGGCCACGCCGAGCAGGACCCCGAGGAGTGGTGGCGGGCGACGGCCGGGGCGGTCCGGCTCGCGATCGATCGTAGCGACGGTTCGGGCGGGGATGTCTCAACAATCGGGATCACCGGCCAGATGCATGGCACGGTCCTGGTCGATGGCGACCTTCGTCCCCTGGCGCCGGCGATCATCTGGTCCGATCAGCGGGCAGCGACGGAGGTCGCGACCCTCGAAGCCAGCCTCGGGCAGGCATCGGTCATCGCCACGACCGGTGGACGGCTGGCGACGGGCTATCAGGCAGTGACGATCCGCTGGCTGGCAAGCCATCGGCCGGACCTGATGGCGTCATGCCGGACGGTGCTGCTGCCAAAGGACTGGCTCCGCGTCCGGCTGACCGCCGTCGTGGCGACCGAGCCGAGCGACGCCGGCGGTACGGCTATGTTCGACATCCGGCGCCGGGAGTGGTCACCGGTGCTGCTGGAAGCGGCCAGGCTGCGGCCGGAGCAGTTGCCGCCGGTCCTGGAATCGGCAGACCAGGCAGGCACGCTGACCGCGGACGCGGCCGAGGCGCTCGGGTTGCCGACGGGTATCCCCGTCGCGACCGGCGCCGGCGACGCCCAGGCCGCCGCCCTTGGGGCCGGCGTGACATCGCCCGGCGATCTACTGGTCACGCTTGGCACCGGGTTCCAGGCACTGGTCCCAATCGCTACCGTCCCGGACATCCCCGACGATCGCGGCCAGACCGTCTGCTCGGCGCTCGAACTGTCGTCCGGAGCGGGGTGGGCGCGGGTCGCGGCGACGCTGAACTGCGGCTCGGCTCTCCATTGGGCGGCGGCGGCACTCGGCTTCGCCGATGACCGCGCCCTCCTCGCCGCCGCGGCCGACGTCCCGGCCGGAGCCCGTGGCGTCCTGTTCGTCCCGTACCTCGCCGGGGAACGCGCCCCGTGGCATGACGCCGGCGCCCGTGGAACCTTCCTTGGTCTGGCCGCCGACCACCGCCGTGAGGACCTCGCCCGCGCCGTCGTCGAAGGCATCACGCTCGCCGCGTCGCTCGCCTACGCCACGATCGTCCGGGAGGGCGACGACCGCCCGCACACCGTCACGCTGGCCGGCGGCGGAGCCCGGGACGCCGCCTGGCGCCAGATCGTTACCGACGTCTACGGCCTTCCCGTTCGGCACAGCGCGACACCCAATCAGTCGGCCCGCGGCGCCGCGATCCTCGCGGCCGCGATGCTGACTGGCGCGAACCCGGCCGATGTCGCCGCCGCCTGGCAACCAGAGTCGCTGGACGAGACGTTGCCTGATCCGGATCGGCATCAGCTGTATCAGGAGCGACAGACGCTTCTGGCCGACGCCTATCTCGCCCTGCAACCGATCGTCAGCCGCCTTTCCAGGCAGTATTGATTTCGCCCTTCGCGCCACCTGAGCGAAAACCATTCCTGTCCTGGTACTGAGCGGCCGCGCTCCCTCGCCGTCCGTCTGGTTGGGCAAGTCCGGCAAAACCGGATCAGCCGACCGAACGAGATGGGGACGGGTCTGCTCCCAATTCGACCATTCCGATCCAAAGCAGCGTACGAATCCCCGGCGCCGTGATCAGCGGGCATCGTCTCCAGCGGTCAGCTCAGGTCGTACCTCGACTGCGCCTTGAGCTCATCGACCACCTTCCGGACATCCTGGGCGCGGGACCGGTCGATCACGAGCAGCGCGTCCTCGGTGTCGACCACGACGACGTTGTGCAGACCGATCAGCGCCACGATCCGGCCCGTCTCCGACCAGACGACGCTGTCCGTCGTCTCGAGCTGGAGAAAATCGCCCCGGACGCTGTTGCCGAGACCGTCGTGCTCGATCAGCTCACCGAGCCCGTGCCAGTCGCCGACGTCCGACCAGCCGAAGTCGGCCGGAACGACTGCCACCCGGCCGTCCCCGGCCGCCGGCTCCATGATCCCCTCGTCGATGTTCATCGCCTTGAGGCTCGACCAGACCTCGGCCATGACCGGCTCGCGGTCGGGCGTATTCCAGGCGTCGGCGATCCTGTTGACGGCCGCGAACAGGTCCCCCTGGTAGCGCTCCAGGTTCTCCATCAGCGTCCCGGCCGCGAAGATGAACATGCTGGCGTTCCAGAGGTAGCGGCCGCTCTCGACGTATGCGGTCGCCCGCTCGAGGTCCGGCTTCTCGTGGAACTGGGCGGCGGCGTAGGCGACCGACGGCGACGGCAGATCAACGGCCCGATCACTGTGCGCGATGATCTCGCTGGTCCGCTCGATGTAGCCGTAGCCGGTCTCGGGCCGTGTCGGCTCGATCCCGATCGTGACGAGGCGGCCCTGCTTGGCCGCCAGGCTGGCGGTCTGGACCGCCATCAGCAGCGTTGCGGGGTCGGCGACGTCGTGATCGGCGGCGAACGCGCCGACGATGGCTTCCGGGTCCAGCCGGGCGATCAGCGCCGTGGCCAGCGCGATCGCCGGCAACGACCCGCGCGGCGCCGGCTCGACGATCAGCTGCCCCTCTGGGACCGACGGCAGCTGCCGGGCGATCGAAGCCGCGTGAGACGGGCCGCAGACCACCATCGTCCGGGTCGGGTCGGCCAGCGGCGAGAGCCGGTCGGCGGTCTGCTGGAGCAATGACCGGTTCCCGAGCAGCGGCAGGAGGAACTTGGGCCGCTGGGCACGGCTGAGCGGCCAGAGGCGCGTCCCCGAGCCACCGGCCGGGATCACCGCCCAGAACGAATCCCGCCGGCGGCGCATCCGGGGCGCCCCCCCAAAGACGGGCTGCGGCCGGGAGCCAGTATCGAGTGGGATGTGGTTCTGCTCAATGGTCACCGGCTCTCCTCCATCGGTTCGAGATCGTCGGGACCGATCATCGCGGCGGACCGCTGGATCCGTGGCATTGTCTCATTCCCCCAGACGCTGACTGAGTGGCCCTCGACGGTGCCGTGCCAGAGCGGGACGGTGCAGGTCCGGCGGAGCAGGTTCTTCCAGAGCAGGACGTTGGCGAACGTCTCCTCGTCGGCGCTGAAGTGACTGAAGACGGTCTGGCCGGCAACCAGGATCATCTTCCGCTTCGCCCTGCTCATGGCGACCGTGAGCCGGCGCGGGTCGAACATGAATCCGGCCCGGGTCGCGAGGTAACCTGGATCGCTCTCCGTGGCGGCGAAGACGATCGCCTCCCGCTCCCCACCCTGGAACTTCTCGACGGTCTCGACCGAGGACCGGAGCTGGCCATCAGGAGACTCCCGCTCCAGCTCGGGGATCGCCCGGAGGAAGGCCGCCCGCTGGGCCCGGTGCGGCACGACGACACCCAGCCCACGCTCCGGTTCCAGTCCGAGTCCATCGACCATCGCCCGGAGCACCGGCTCCATCAGCCGGACCTCGAACTCGTTCCGCGTCTGGCTCTCGGCCTCGCCGTGCAGCACGATCACCATCGGGTAGGCCGGGTCCAGCACAGCCGAGACGAACCGGTCGGTCGCCCCCGAAGCATCGAGCAGACCCGATCGCCGGGAGTGATAGGCAATCCCATCGTGACGGTAGATCTCCTGGCGGAGGAACTCCGCCATGCTGGAGTGCAGGCGGAAGCTCTCCTCGAACCGGATCACCGCCGGCTCGGGTCGCCGGAGACGGAGCGTGTCGAACAGCGATCGGTAGACGGTGTACTCCTGAAAGGTTCGCCGGCGCTCACCCTCCCACTCGTGCTTGATGATCGGCGCCATCTGGCGGTGGTCGCCGACGACGATGACCTGTCCGGCCGGGTCGAGCAGCCGAGCCGCCATCAGTGCCTCGGGCAGGTTCATCTGCGACGCCTCGTCCAGCACGAGGCAGTGGATCGGACGGAGCTGGCCCTTTGCCTTCGCGTGGGGCTGGTCCAGCACCCGGATCGCCCCTGGGACCGCGCAGAGGATGACGTACTCGTCCGCCATCAGCGCCCGGAGGCCGACGCGGTCGTCCGGTCCGGCATCGGCCTTCCTGTCCTTGCGCCAGATCGCCCGCACCCCGTCCGGCAGGGCGCCGCGCGGTTCGCTCCGCAGGATCGGCACGCTCAGCAATCGCTCATCGAAGTACCGACCGAAGAGTTCCGGATGGCTGGCCGCCAACGTCCGAAGCCGGGTCCGCGCCGCCACGATCCCGTCCAGGAGGACGTCCGTCGCCGCGTGCGTCTTGCAGCCGGCGGCGACCCGGAACGGCCGCCCGGCCGCCAGCGCCCCCTGCATCCGGGCGAGGATCGCGAAGGCGGTCGTGTAGCTCTTTCCAGTACCAGGAGGCCCCTGGACGAGAAGGAACGGTTCGGCGCTGCGGCGGGCGATGAAGTCGTGCTTGCCGGGCTCGAATCCGTGCAGCAGACCGGCCGCGTCGAGGGCGACCAGTCCGGCCATGAAGCGCTCCTGGCCCGCCGCGGCTTCGGACGACCACTCGGCCGACCCCGGCGTCGGCGCCACGAGCCGGTCGTAGAGCGTGTTCTGGCGCCCGTCGACGATCTGCTGGATCGTGGTCTGGAGGCCGGCCCCGTTGAAATCGTCCGGGTTGGGGTCGAGCGTGTAGGTCGTCCCGTCCCGCGGCGGCTCGGGGCGATCACCGAAGGTGTAGCCATTGCCCTTGCCGCCGCCGCCCCGTGAGTCCTGCATGAAGAGCTCGAACCGGACGTCCGGCTGGCCGCTGTCACCGTTATCCGGGTCCACGGCGCCGATCTCGACCCGTGGCGCGTAGAGCAGTTGCTTGGCGGTCGGCGTGAACGGGGTCCGTTGCCCGACTGGCAGCCGCGAGTCGACAGCGAACCGCTCCTTCAGCACGGCCCATTCGCCAGTCTTCATGTCCGATGTCGCCAGGAACTCCTTGACGTCTCCGGCGTCGGCTCCGGGCTCGAGCCGGAACCGCAGGGGCCGCTCGGCCAGCGACCAGACCAGCCCTCTCCGCTCGTCCGGAGTCAGATCGCGGCCAGACTGGGTCATCGCCTCACGGGCGTCGAATCGCTCCCGCGCGGTCGCGAGGGCGGCTCGGGTCTCAGGCTCCTGGTCCTCGTCATGGAACGAAGCGACCCAGGCCTCCCCCATCGCCATCCGGCGCTCGGGCTCGAGCTGCCGAACCCGGCGCCAATGGGCCATCTCGGCGTGCCGCTCGATCTGGAGGAACTCCAGCAGCGCCGCTCCGAGGTCGTGGGCCCGGGCCTCGAACACCCCAAGCTCCGGCAGATCGAACGGCGTCTTGCCGGCGTCCCGGTTGGGATCGAGTTTGCCGGCGAGGAAGACGAGGGCGTCGAGCCGCCGGTCGACGTAGGCGAGGAACTCGGCCCGGCTCGGCGCCAGGAACGGTTCGATGGTGGCGTCCGACCCGCCCGGTCGAAGCTCCAGCTTGCCCCAGAGTCCGTAGGCGTACTCAAGTGGAATCCCTGATCGGAACCGGGCCCGGCTCGTGTACCACTGTCCCTCGTCGTCGCCCTCGCCGCCGAGCTTCCGGACGAAGTCGAACGTCCGCGCCCGAAACAGCTGCCGGAACGGCCGGGGGCTGTCCCAGTCGAACCCCTGGAAGCTGGAGGTGCGGACGAGCGACTGCGCGATCAGCGGCAGATTGCGCCGCTCCCGGATCTCGTCGGCGAGCTCGGTCACGAGCGGCGAGTCGTAGGCGGCGGGCTGGGTGACGAAGTCGTAGAGCGCGGTCGCCCCGAAGACCTCCTGGAGGTGACGCGACAGGCCGTCGAGTAGATCACCCAGCTCCTGGCCGCTGTGGAAGACGAGATGGATTGGGGCCCGCCGCGCGCCGGTCAGCGGTTCCGGCGCCGCCAGCCGGCCGATCGCGCCGACGACCCGCTGGGCCCAGCGCCCGACGATCGCCCGCTCGGTCAACGGGTCGTCCGGAGGGCCGTCGGTCATCTCGACGATCGATTCCTCCCGGACGGGCTCGCCCCCATCGCACGCAATGACCCGGGCGGCGAGCAGGTAGAGGCGATCGTTGAGGTAGTCCTTCTGGGCGTCGATGTAGACCCAGACGAGGTTGGGGTGACGGTCCGACGCGACGGCCGGGAGCGTGCCGCGGCCCCCACCGGGAATGTCCCAGACGGTCGGGAAGTCGTCACCCTGCCCCTTCCGGTACGCCTGGGCGCGGATGACGAGCTCGTCGAGCCGCCCACCCAGACCCGACCGCGAGCCAAGTCCGCGCACGATCGGGAGAGTTCGCGGTGCCGTGACGAGCCGCAATGCCGGACCAGCCTCCCCCTTGACCCGCTTCTCGACCCGCTTCAGTTCGGCCAGCTGCCGGGTCGTCCGGATCCCGGCCCGGATCAACTGCGACCTCTCGACTCCGGAGATGAACGGGATCAGCGTCAGGTCGTCGTGCTCGGCCGACCATTTCATGCAGAACTCGTTGAACCGGCAGCCATCGCAGACATCGGCGAGGTGATACGGGACCTCGGTGAAGGGCGCGGCGACAGTCTGCTCGGCCTGCGAGTCGGCCCCCACGACGAGGTCGTCGACGGTGTCCTGGAGCGCGGCGACATCGTCGACCAGCGAGAGGCAGGCGAACTCCGTTCCGAACGCTCGGCGCGCGGCGTCACGGTCCGCGGCGACCTGCTCGGCCAGCTCCGCATCGAGCGTGAGGCGATCGACCTCCGCCGCCCGGTAGAGGACGCCGAGCCGGAGCGACGCCACCGCGACCTCGTCCTCTCGCAGGATCGACGCGATCATCCGGGCGTAGAACGCGACCTGGAGCTGATGCTCGAGGTGCGGGCGCGTCGAGCTCTTGATGTCGGCAACGAGCACGGATAGGTGACCAGCATCGTCGCGGCGGAGCAGGATCAGGTCGGCGTCGCCGCGCAGGTCCCAGGCGCCGAGCAGCGTCCGGAGCCGCACCTGGAACAGCACGATAGTGCTCCCGGTCGCGAGGCGTCGCGCGCTCCGGATGAGCATCTCGTTGTCGGCCTCCCGGTTGGTCGTGCCGTCCTGGCCGAGCCGCCGGGTAGGGAGCAGGGCCCCGATCGCCCGCTCGACCATCTCCTCGAAGGTCCGCCCGCTGTTGGTCAGCAGCGGGGTCAGGGCCTGCTCCGCGACACCATAGGCGCGCATAGGATCGGCCCCGTGGCCTCGCGACATCAGTGCGAGACGCAGGTAGCGCTGGCAGTTCCCCTGCTGAATGTAGGCCGAGACGTCGGTTGGGGAGAGGCGGCGGTGCCCTTCGCCGTCCACTGGCACGTCGAATCTCATTGTTGCCTGTCTGTCGCGATCGAATGCCGTGATGGATCCGCTTCGATGCCGGTCATCAGCCTTACTCCCAGTCCTCACGGTCGACCAATGATACCCACCAAGCCGTTACCGACGACAGGCCTTTCCCTGGATGCGCCGGGACTCCGACAATGGTAGCGGGCCGCAACGCAACGGACCCGCCTCCCTGTCGGGAAGCGGGTCCTCGCGGCTGATCGCTCGAAGCGGGTGAACCATTCGCCGTCGGAGCTCATCGGAACCTGATCGCGCTCGCCACGATTGTGCGTGCCTGAGAGAAATCAGGACGACTTTCCTTACTGGCCGCCGAACTGCTGGTAGACCTGCTCGGCATTGTCCCTGGTCACCTGGATCGTATCGAGCACGACCTCACGTGGCGGGTGCTCGCCGCTCAGGATCCTCGATGCCCAATCAACGGCTTGCTGGCCACCAGTTGGATAGACGTAGGTCACGTCGATCCGGCCGTCCATCACCGACCGCAGACCACCGTCCGGCGTCGCCAGGCCATCGATGCCGACGACCAGCAGGTCGTCAGGACTCACGCCCAGGTTACCTGCAGAGATCAGGGCGGCTTCGGCCATTGGATCGTTGTGGGCAAAGATGACGTTCAGGTCCGGGTTGGCCTGGAGCATCGACTGGGAGACCGGCACGGCCCGCTCCCGCAGCCAGTCGGCGTTCTGGCTGGCGGCGATCGTCGCGCTGGGATCGGAGGCGAGACCGGCGCGGAACCCATCGCCGCGTTCCTGGGCCGGGGTGGAGCCTTCGAGACCGCGAATCTCTCCGATTAGACAGGGATCGTAACCGTTGTCCTGGCACCACGTGGCCGTGTAGGCTCCCGCTTGCTCTCCGATTTTGGTGTTGTCACCGCCGATCCACATGGTGTACTGATCGCCGTTGACCCTGCGATCCAGCACGACGACCGGCACACCCTGGGCGCATGCCTTGGCGACCACATCCGTCAACGGCGCCGCCTCGTTGGGCGAGATGATCAGCAGGTCGACGCCCTGCTGCAGAAAACCCTCGACATCGGCGACCTGCTTCGCGTTGTCCTGGGCGGCGTCGGCGAAGACAACGTCGAGATTACCGTACTGTTGGGCGGCGGCCGTGATCTGGTCGTTCATCGCCTGCCGCCAGGGCTCGCCCTTGTTCGCTTGGGACATGCCGATGACGTAGCGGTCCTTGGGCGGGATCGGGTTAGTCAGGCAGGTGTCGGACGTGGCAACGGGGCTGCCGACCGGCGTCGACTGGGCCGAGAGCAGTGCGGGACTCAACCCAAACGAGAGGATGGTCACCAGGAGCGACATGGCAAGGCGCAGTGATCGTTTCATCTCTGGAATCTCCTGTCCGGCATCGGTACATGATCATCAGCGATCGAGTGACGTTGTCCGTCCGACTTGGCGGCCTACGGCGGCCGCATGATGCGTGACATGGCTACCTCCGTTGGCGCTGCAGTACGACCGCGATGACGATGATGGCGCCCTTCAGGATGGCCTGGTACTCAGACTGGACGTTGCGAAGACCGAGGATGTTGTCGAGGACCTGAAGGATCAGGGCGCCGATCACCGTTCCGCCGATCGTGCCCACGCCACCCATCAGGCTCGTGCCGCCGATGACGACCGCGGCAATGGCGTTGAGTTCGTAGCCATTGCCGTCGATGTGGCTGCCTTGACTGACGAGAGCGGAGTGCAACAGCGCGGCGACCCCGACCAGAAAGCCCGTGATTGCGAAGACGGCGATGCGGACTCGATCAACGTTGATGCCGGAGAGCCGGGCCGCCGTGTCGTTGCCCCCAACCGCGTAGATATGGCGGCCAAAACGCGTTCGCGAGAGGACCAGCGACGCAATCAGGGCAACGCCGAGGAAGTAGAAGACCTGGACCGGGATCTGAAACGCACCGATGTCGACACTTCCCGCGAAGATCGTGCGGTAGATGGGCGGCGCGAGGTCCTCTCCGTTTCCATAGGAGATGGGAATGGCATAGCCGTCGGCCCAGAGGGAGGCCGCGCCACGGGCAACGCTCATAATGGCCAGGGTGGTGATGAACGACTGCAGTCGCAACCTGGTCGTGATGAGACCGTTGATCAGTCCAACCAGGGTGCCGAGACCAAGCACCATGAGCAGCGTCAGGGGCAGTCCAAAGTCGTAGCGCATCATGCTGCTCGCCGCGCCGACCGCGCAGAGCGCCAGCACGGCGCCAACCGAGAGGTCGATACCGCCGGTAATGATGACGAGCGTCATGCCGATAGCGATGATGCCGTTCTCCGACGCGAAGCGGACGATATTGAGCAGATTGCGGCTGTCGAGGAAAACGTTCTCACCGGCTCGCTCGGGCGAGAGCAATGCCGCCAGCACGACGATGAGGAGCAGGACGAAGTAGCTCTGAAAACGAAGCACGACGTTCCAGACCGCTCGGGCGGGATCGCGACGCTCGGGAGCAGTCGTTGCGGCTTCGGACATCACCGTTCCTTTTTGATTCGGCGCCGGCGTCAGGCAGCGATGATCGCTGCCCGCCCCGTTGCCGCCTCCATAATGGCGACCTGACTGGCGTCACGCTGGTCCAGCATCGCGGTCATCCGACCGTCGTGAAGCACCAGGATCCGGTCACACATCGCCAGCAGCTCTGGCAGCTCCGATGAGGCCATGATGATGGCTGTCCCCTCGCTGGCGATCTGGCTCATCAGCGCGTAGATCTCGGCCTTGGCTCCGACATCGATGCCCCGCGTAGGCTCGTCCAGCAGCAGTATCCGCGGATTCGTGAGCAGACACTTGCCGAGCACGACCTTTTGCTGGTTCCCCCCGGAGAGGGTGGCGACGGGGACCGCGGATCCCGGCGTCTTGATCCTGAGCGACGAGACGGACGTCTGGACGGCGCGCCGTTCGCTGCCGGGCAGGATCAGGCCAAGACGGCAGGACGCGCGGAGTGCGGCGAGGGTCAGGTTGTGGGAGACGGGGAGACCGAGGATGAGACTCTTGGTCTTGCGGTCCTCGGCGACGAGGGCAATCCCCTGGGCGATCGCCGCCTGCGGCGACCGGATGGTGACCGGTGCGCCGTTGAGTGTCATCGTTCCGCTGACCTCACCCGTCGGATGGACTCCGAACAGCGACTCCAGCAGCTCGGTCCGACCGGAACCCATCAGCCCCGCCACGCCAAGGATTTCGCCCTTACGCACGGAGAAGCTGATGTCGTGCAATGAGCGTTTCTCCGACAAACCATTCGGGGTGTACGCGAGCTGTGAGACCGACAGGACCTCCGATCCAAGAGGTGCTGTCTCTTTGGGGAAGAGATCCGACAGCTTCCGCCCGACCATCGCCTGGATGATCTCCGCCTCGGTTGTCTCGCCTGTCGACCGGGTCATGACGTACCGGCCGTCCCGCAGGACGGTCACGCGATCGGCGAGCCGGAAGACCTCGTCGAACTTGTGGGAGATGTAGATCATCGTGACGCCGCGTTGCTTGAGCGCGGCGATGACCGAGAAGAGGTGGTCGACTTCCGCCTGGCTCAGGGCCGAGGTAGGCTCATCGAGGATGAGCAATTCGGCCTGCAGCGAGAGCGCCTTGGCGATCTCCGTTAGCTGCTGCTCGCCCACCCGCAGCGAGCTCACTTTGCGGTTTGGCCGGACACGTAGCCCAAGCGGTTTCAGGAGCTCCCGCGTTGCTTGGGTCATCTTCCTCGAGGCGACGAATCCGAGTGCGTTGCACGGCTCGCGGCCCAGAAAGATGTTCTCGGCGACGGTGAGCTCGGGGATCAGATTGAGTTCCTGATGGATGATGCCGATCCCGGCGTTTCGGGCATCGCCCGGACTGGAGAAACGGAGCCGCTCCCCATCGAGCGCGATCTCGCCGCCGTAATCAGCGTACACACCACTCAGGATCTTCATCAGGGTTGACTTCCCGGCGCCGTTCTCCCCCACGAGGGCGTGGATCTCCCCGCGCGCAACCTCGAATGAGACATCGTCCAGCGCCTGCGTCCCGGGGAAACGTTTGGATACCGACTGGAACTGCAACATGCGGGCACCCAATCCAAACGGGAACGGCACAACCGGCGCCGGGAAATCGATTACAAGGTTTCCCGATCTTAGCTACGGCTGCCGTCTATGTCAATGCTGCTTGCCTTGGCCAACGCCGGCGGCCCATCCTCGTCTATGAGGACGGGCCGCCGGCTGGAATTCGGTCCATTCGTGATCCGCCGTCAGTCGCCGTCGGCCCGCATCGGAACCTGCTCGCGCTCGCCCCGGTTGTCGATCTCCGTCGTCGCGGAAGCACCGTCAGTCACGGCGGGGCGGAGGAAGCGGCCACGGCGCGGCTGGCCGTCGGCCTCCTCACCGGGGCGATGGGCACGTCCACCGACCACTGTCAGGCGGCTGGACGAATCGGCGCGACCGGCGCCCCGCTGACTGACCATCTCGCCGACCGTCGTCGCGGCGGCCACCTGTGGCTCGGCCGGAGCGGTTCGCTCAGGAACGGCGACCGGGACGGGAACCTTCGCCGGGACGGAGGGGCGGGACCACCGAGCGGCGGGCGCCTCGATCCGCTCAGGGTGCTCATGGCCGGATTGCGGCGCGGAGCAGTAGGGGCAGAGCGTCCAGCGCAGGTCGACCAGGCGGTCGCACCTGGCACAGTTGTCCCGGAGCTGGGTGTGGCAGTGCGGGCAGAGGACGAAGTCCTCTGACACGTAGTGCTGGCAACTCGGGCAGAGAGGGAGCTCTTCCAGATCCTGGAGGAGATACTCCTCTTCCAGCGACTTCTGGAAGGCGGAGTCGAGCGTGTCCTTCGGCCGAAGCACGAGGTAGAGCGGGACCCCAAGGAATGGAAACAGGACGACCAGGAGCGTCGAGAAGATCTGGGTGACGACACTGCGGCTCCGCGACTCGATGTCCCGGAAGGCCCAGACGATACTGACGAACCACAGCACGGCCAGGTAGGCCCCGATCAGTGCCACGAAGATCTGGGCACCTCGCGCGAGCACTTCCTCGATCGCCATGCCAGCCCCTTTCCGTTTCCCGTGATCGGCGGCAGCCTGTCGCCGCGCCGAGACAACCGTGTCGAACCCGACGTGCCGGGCTGATCTCAGGCGATTCGTTCGTACCGCGCGACATCGAAGATCAGCAGAGTTGCTCCGCCGATTGCCACGGCGATCGGCGCGTTGACGTAGGTGTCGACCGGCTCGGCCAGCGGCATGACGGGGTTGGCCAGCCGGTTCTCGGCCTGACAGGCTCCCTGGATGATGCGCAGGGCATCGGCCAGGTATGCCTCCTGAACGCCCACGAGCAGCGTTGCGTTTCGCTCACGCAGAAACCCGCTCTGGCTGTCGATCAGTGTCGCGTGAAAACCCCGCTCCACCAACGCCCCAAGCGTCACACTGCTGTCGTGTCCCTGGATCACCGCGACGATCAGTTTCATCGCGTCGCCAGGCCGGCGAGCCGTCGTCATGGTCATCCTGCGTCGACCGCCTCGGACAGCGTGCGGGGCAACGTGGTGCGTCGTTCCCGGAGCACTGAACGTACAGTGTCGCCGATCGCGGACGCGACCGCAACCGGGGGCTTGTCGGCCAGCACGACGACCCAGGTCGCCGGGTTGGCGCCGGCCAACCGGAGGTAGGTCGCCCGGACGCGCTCATGAAAGGCTTCCGATTCGGCATCGAGCCGGTTCGGCGCATCGCCGTCCCGATCGGCGAAGCGGCGGGCCAGCCCGTCCCCAACGGGGAGATCGAGGAGCAGCGTCAGGTCGGGCGTCAGACCCCCGGTCGCGAGCAGCTGGGCGGCGGTCAGCGCCTCGCCATCCAGCCCACGGCCACCGCCCTGATAGGCCAGCGTCGAGCCCGTGAACCGGTCGCAAATGACGACCTTGCCCTGGGCCAGCGCCGGCCGGATCAACCGTTCGACGTGGTCTGACCGGGCCGCGGTGAACAGCAGCGCCTCGGTCGCTGGGGACATCGCGCTCCCACCGATCGTCTGACTGAGAACGAGCCCCCGGATCGCCTCCGCCAGCGGCGTCCCGCCCGGCTCGCGAGTCAGGACGACCTCATGGCCAGCGGCCCGGAGGTCGTCGGCCAACCAGCGGGCCTGAGTCGTCTTGCCGGCCCCTTCCGGGCCCTCGAAGCACACGAACAGTCCCTGCATACCGATCGACACCACTCCGTTCCATTCCAAAGGACCTTGCGCACCGCGATGGTGGTGTCGGCTGATCTACGACACCACCATCGCGGGAGTTCTCTCCTGGTCGACCAGCGGCCGAACAATGCCAGCTCGCGGGCCGATGTTGCGGGCGACTACTGCATGCCGAGGCGAAAGAGCTCGACGTGACGATAGGGCTCACGACCCCGGCTGCGGCTGCCGAGGTTGTAGCGGTCGGCCATCTGGTGCTGGAGGCGCCGGACGTAGGCACCCTGCGGCGCCAGCGAGATCGGCGGCGAGCCACCCATGATGTGGGCGATCGCGTCCTCAGCCTCGACCATGGCCCGGGTCACGACGTCATCGCTGGCCTTCGGGGCCGGCGAAGCGTCGTCGGACAGGTTCGCGGGAAGATCGTCCTCCTCCCCGTCCCAGTCCATCTCATCGAGCTCGGCGGCTCGGTCGGAGACCGTCTCCATCCGGCGGGTCGGCATCGGCGTCCGGCGCGACGCGGCGAACGGGAACAGCCCGGCGAGAACGTTCTCCATCTGCGTCTCGGTATTCGACCGCATGACGTAGACGGGCGTACCACGGCTCTCGGCATCGCGGAGCGACTGCGGCTTGCGCCGGTAGTAGTTCTTCAGCGTGACGACCATGTCCGACTCGCGCAGATCGCGGACGATCGTCGCCGGGACGCCGAGCTGGTTGATGGCCGACTCCAGCCGGTTGCGGCTGATTCCGAACGGGTAGAGCCGAAGCGGCTTGCTCTCGGTCCCCCGGCCGCGCGGAAAGGACGGGGCGAACTCGACCGCCTCGGGGACCGCCCGGGCATCGAACTCCTCGGCCGTCACGTCGGGAGCGGTCTCGGTCCGTCCGGCGGCCCGCAGGGTCGGCAGGCTGATCGGGGCCGGCGGGGCACTGGCGACCGACACCCGCAGATCTATATCACTGCGGCCATTGCGAAGCTGGCGGGTGCTGAGATCGACGATCCCCGACCCGTTGCCATTGCCGTTCCCGCCACCACTCCGCCGGCCGGACATGAACTGCCCACCAGGTCGCTGCTGTGGCTGGCCGGGGTCGCGCCGGGGTTCGTCGCGGTTGCCGATCTCCAGCTCGCCGCGCTCATTCCGGCGCCGGGTCTCGGCTCGGGGGGCGACGCCCCGGAGGATGCCGTCGACGGTCGTGGCGACGTCGCGGTGGACGGCGACCTCGTCCCGACTGACGATCTCGACCATGATTCCGAAGGTCGGCGGGCCCTTGCGCTCCAGGATCGACTTCTGGGTCCCACGGCGGCGCGCCTCCTCATCGGAGAGCGTGACCGACTGGATCCCACCGATCAGATCCGACAGCGTCGGGTTGAGCATCAGGTTCTCGAGCGAGTTGCCGTGGGCCGTGCCGATCAACTGGACACCGCGTTCGGCAATCGTCCGGGCGGCGCCGGCCTCGAGCTCCGTCCCGATCTCGTCGATGACGATGACCTCGGGCATGTGGTTCTCGACAGCCTCGATCATCACGCCGTGCTGCTGGTTGGGCGTCGGAACCTGCATCCGCCGTGCCCGGCCGATGGCGGGGTGCGGGATGTCGCCGTCGCCAGCGATCTCGTTGCTGGTATCGACGATGACGACGCGCTTGCGGTACTCGTCGGCCAGCACCCGGGCGGTCTCCCGGAGCATGGTCGTCTTGCCAACGCCCGGCCGGCCGAGGAGGAGAACGCTCTCGCCGGACTCGATCAGGTCGCTGATGATCTGGATCGTGCCGAAGACCGCCCGGCCAATCCGGCAGGTCAGGCCGACGATCTCGCCCTTGCGGTTCCGGATCGCGGAGATGCGGTGGAGGGTGCGCTCGATACCGGCGCGGTTGTCATCGCCGAACTGGCCGATCTTGCCGGCGACCAGCTCGAGGTCGTCGCGAGTCACGTCCCGATCGGTCAGCATCAACTCGCCGTACTGGAACCGGGCCTCGGGGCGGCGGCCGAGGTCAAGGATCAACTCGACCAGACCTCCCAGCTCATGCTGGTCATCGAGGCCGCGAATCGGCTCGGAGATGTCGGGCGGGAGCGCATCGAGGAGGTCATCCAGATTGTCGGTGACGGCAACGTCCGCGTTGGTCTCATCGCGCGGAACGAGGATCTCGTCAGACTCATGTGCGATCCCGTCGCCAGCGTCGCTGGTCGGGACGGCCGCGATCTGCTGGGGCTGTGTCGACTGAGCCGGTGTGTAGGTCTGCGGCATACTGCTCACTCACGACACCTCAACGACTATCGCCGACCGGTGCGGACCGGTCGATGCTGCGCGGGGTAACGCGACGAGGACGGCGGACAGGCTGTTATTGCGACGGCGCCGGCCTGACTCGGCGCCACGAGACGACCCCGCGCGGACCCTGCTAGGTCACGGCGTCGTCGTGCGGCTGGGTCTGAAGGAACGTCGGGACACGCTGGGGCACCCCCTCCCGGACCTCGGCGAACGCCGGCACCACCTCGAAAACGGGCAGCCGGATGTTGGCCGTGGTGTACTTGATCATCAGATCCTGCTCGTGCAGCGGGACGAGGCCTCGCCGCTCAAGCCTGGTCTGGATCTCCTGCTGGTACCCCCGGATCGAGGCGTAGACCCGGACCGACCGCCGCTCGATCAGCCAGGCGGCGACGCCGTCCAGCAGCGCGTCGATCAGCTCGGTCCGCTCCGGCAGCACGATCAGTTCGACCGTGTGCCCGGTGGTCCGGCTCACGATCCGGGCCATGGCGACGATGTGGTGCCCCTCCTCGATCACCAGCCCGTGGACGCCGACGCTTGCCTGGTTGTCGGCGACGTCCCAGCGTTGGCTCGTCAGCGCCTCGGCGTATTCAACCTGCCGGGGGACCGACGCGCTGTAGAGCTGCTGGACTGCCCAGGTGTCGGATGGCTGCTGCCGCCGGACCGTCGCCGGCATCCGCGGCGCCCGCCCGAAATCGGACCCGACCAGCACCGTCTCCGACGCGTACGGCCAGAACCCGACATCGCGCAGCCCCGTCGCGCAGAACGCGCCGTGCGGGACCCGGGCGTAGAGGCGCTTGACGCCGTTGACCCCGGCCAGCGTGATCCCGTAGCGAATCAGCTCGTCGATTACCGGAATGGCGTCGAGCACCCCAACCGCCGCGCCAATCGCGTCGAGCCGCCAGCGCTGGTCCGGCCGCTGGGGCTGGAACATCGCGAAGCCGACAACGCGGTCTCCGGTCCGAGCGACGAGGACGCGGCGGCGGACGCGGGGCCAGCGCACCCGCGCCCGGAGAGCGGCCCGGACGGGACTGAACGGGACCAGGAGCGACTCGGGCTGATTGAGGAGTTCGATCCCGGGAAGGCGGAGAAGGTCCGGCAGGTCACGCAGTTCGGCGTGGCCAACGGTCAGCGGTAGGGGGTGGAGACCGGATCGCCGGGGGGAGGGGGTGGGATCCGGCCCAGTGGACCGTACCGCCGGATAGTTGCCGCTCCGGTCGTCCATCTTCGCTTCGCGCGGAAGGTCACCAGTTCGCCCCTGCATGCTGGAGAAGTGTATCCCTCCCGGCGTCTGACGGCAATCCACCAGTCTGTACGTACGCTCGACTTAATCGACCGGTAACAGCTGCGGTCTTGCCATCAAGCTTCGTGGGCCGATCCTGCTTTGCCCGGCTAGAGTGGCCGTCGGCCCTTGAGCGCCCGGCCGAGCGTGACCTCGTCGGCGTACTCGAGGTCGCCGCCGACCGGCAACCCGCTGGCTGGCCGGGTGACCGGGATGTTCATCGGCGCCATCAGGCGGTGCAGGTAGGTGGCCGTCGCGTCGCCGGGCAGGTCCAGATTCATCGCCAGGATGACTTCGTCCGGGTGGCTGCGCTCGACCCGCTCGATCAGCTCGCGGATCCGGAGCTTGTCCGGACCGATGCCCTCGACCGGCGAGATCGCGCCGTGGAGGACGTGGTAGCGGCCGTGGAACTGGCCGGTCCGCTCCAGGGCGACGACATCGAGCGGCTCCTGCACCACGCAGATCGAAGCGTCCCGGCTCTCGTCGGAGCAGATCGCGCAGGGCGAATGCTCGGTCACGTTGAAGCAGACCGAACACAGCTGGATTCGCTCCTTGACCTCGACGATCGCCTCCGCCAGCGCGAGGGCGTCCTCCCGTGAACTGCGCAGGAGGTAGTAGGCCAGCCGGGAGGCGGTCTTCGGGCCGATCCCCGGCAGCTTGGCGAGCGAGTCGACCAGCCGGGCGACGGGCGGGGCGGTGACGGGACCACGACTATTCATCGACAACCACTCATCCTCCTGAAGCGAAACAGACCATGTGCCGTGTATCCCGTGGCCTCCGATTATACCAAAATCACTCCCCAGATTCGACATTCTGTCAAGTCGAAGGCGCTTTCGGACGATCGTCCAGCGCCGGGCATTGATGGCGCCAGAACGGGCGCGACCGAACATAAATGGGCTGGTTGAGAGACATTGGATCCGACATCGGTTGGCAGGAGCAACGTACCGTTCAGTGGGCGCCCGTCTGCCCGGAGCGGCAACCGTGACGTTGGGTCATCCACGCTCGCTACGCTGGCGGTGATCGCCCGTCCCCGCGGCCTTCCTCGCAAGGCGCGACTGGCGTCGCCACCGATGGATCGCCTCGAAACCCGCCGTGCCCGAACCTGGCACCGCTGCGCGGCATGCCCCCCTTGCGTCGCCTCAGAGAGGCAAGCAAGGGCGGTGCAATGTGATCGGCACATCACCGTCGGTTTCGACGCCGAATCCAATGTCCGTCAGACGGTCCCTCCAGGGCAAGGGTGAAGGCCGGTGCAACGAGAGGAGAAGACGCATGACGACGATCCAGACGCTGACACAGCGGGAACTCAACCGGGCCCTGCTCGCCCGCCAGCTGCTGCTGGAACGCCAGAACCTCACGGCGAGCGAGGCGATCCAACGGCTGGTCGGTCTCCAGGCGCAGGTTCCGGACGCACCGTACATCGCGCTCTGGAGCCGCCTCATCGATTACCGGCCGGACACGCTGGCGGACGATGTCGCGGCGGGCCGGGCGGTGCGGCTGTCGCTGATGCGGTCGACGATCCACCTCGTCACGGACCGTGACGCACTGGCGCTCCAGCCGGTCTTCCAGGCGGTCACCGATCGGAGTATCCGGGGTTCGTCACACATGAAGGATCTCTCCGGGCTGGACGTTGCCGCCATCCTCGCCGAGGGCCAGCAGCTCCTGGCCGAGCTCCCCCGGACGCGGATCGAGCTTGGCCGGCTGCTGGCCGAACGCTGGCCGGGTGTCCCGCCGGGTTCGCTGGGGATGATCGCGACCTCGTTGACGCCGACCATGCAGGTGCCACCCCGTGGCGTCTGGCGTTCGCAGTCCGGTCCAGTGTGGGCGCCGATCGAAACATTGCTCGGGCAACCGCCCGGCCCACCGATCCCCCTGGAAGATCTCGTCCGGCGCTACCTGACTGCGTTTGGCCCGGCCAGCGTCGCCGACATGTCCCGCTGGTCCGGGCTCCAGGGTCTCGCTCCCGTCGTCCGGCGGCTTCGGCCCGAACTGCGGATCTTCCGGAATCCGGCCGGGCAGGAGCTATTCGATAACCCGGACGGCCAGCTCCCCGACCCGGAAACGCCGGCACCACCTCGCTTCCTTGCCGAGTACGACAACGTCCTGCTCTCGCACAGGGACCGGAGCCGGATCATGGCCGTCCAGGAGTTGCCCGGCATCCCCGGTGGGTACGGCGCCAGCACCGGCACCGTGCTGATCGACGGGATGCTCGGCGCCACCTGGAAGCTCATGCGAGATCGGACGGACCTCACGCTGAGCGTCGCCCCCTATGAGCCGCTGACGACCGACGACGGTCAGGCGATCGCTGACGAAGGCGAGCGACTCCTGCGCTTCATTGACCCGACCGCGACGGGCTCCACCGTCCGGTTCGAAGCACCTGGCCGCCCGGTCAACCCCTGGGCCGAGGCGGCGAAGCGCCCCCGGCCGAAGCGAGGCCGAGCGCACTGACCGGATCGATCGACCCATTACCATTTGGAGGCGTCATCGTCCTCGTCGCGTAGCCGGTCCGCCAAGTCCTCCGCGGCGTCAAGCATCGCCGAGTACGCGTCGGTCTCGACCAGGTCGACGATCACGTCGCCAAACTCGGTCCGGCTGTCGGCCAGCAGGTCCTCGATTCGCGCCGCCGGATCGTCGATCGACCAGCTGGCCTCCGATTCGTCCCCGGCCTGTGCGATGAGCGAGTCGGCGAGGGAGGCGACCAGGTCGTCCATCGCCGCGTAAACCGACCGCACCGGCATAGGAATGGGAGTAGAAGGGCTGGTGGGCGCGATCACCTGGACGGACCTGGGTGCCGCCGGAGAAAGGGGCGGAAGCAAGGGGCGCGACGGCGCCGGAACCATCAGGGGATCTGGCACGATCGGGTCAACTGGATCCGGCTTCGGGCTCCAATGAACCGGGTCGGGCTTCGCACCATCGCGCTTCGAGCCCGTGGCCGGGATGGGAGGAGCGGAATCGTCCCCAGTGGACCTTCGCCGTCTGAACAGTCGCATCGCCTGCCTCCCAGTTCCACGCCCAGCGAGATCTTCGGTGCGACAATGCACTGTTTCGCAGTCGTCCCGAGAGACGTTCCCGGCCTAGTAGCCAGTTCCGACCGTGATGCTCATCAGCCAGTTCCCCCGAAAGCGCGCTCCCGCTTCGGGGATTGACCAAACGACACGCGGAGCGTCTTCCCGTGATCGCCTGGATTATTCTGGCGAGGGATGAGACGACGCAGACCAAGGTCGCACAGTCGAGCGCTGCTCACCCAACGCCTAACAACCTTCGAAGGCGAGGACGCCTACCTGCCCGAGACGCAGGCCAAGCGTTCAAACGGACAGGATGCATATTGGCCTTGGTTTCGGTGGGTCCTATTCTGATTATTTATCTGAATCTGAGCTTACAAGTAGCACAGTGATATCGCCAGTTTCGTCCATGCGCCACCTCCGATGAGGTCGCGCCCCGCGCCAGCACGGGTATCGAGTGCGCGAATGGAGCCCTTTTTCACTGATTACGGTCACTGCTTTCGGACCGGTATTCATTGGACTTACCTGGTGGCGGAACCGACCGGGCGGACCGGGGTGAACCCGCCAGCTCCCCCACTGACGCGGCTTCGGCTTCGGCTTCGGCTTCGCGGGTGCCCGGAGCATGGAGCAGATTCGCCCGTCGCTTTCAGGCAGCCCATTTGAACGCCGCTGTAATGCGTGTTATGCGCTCTCGTCCGTCAGGAAGACCGTCCGGCCCTTGATGCCGTCGGCCGGACCGATGATCTCCTGGTCCTCCATCTCCTGGATCAGGCGGGCGGCCCGGTTGTAGCCGATCCGGAGACGGCGCTGGAGCATCGAGGCCGAGGCCGTCCCCTGCTTGCGGACGATCTCGATCGCCTGGTCCCAGAGCTCGTCCTCGCCGTCGTCCCCAGCGCCACCACCACCATCGGCGGCGTCGCTGACGCTCGGCAGGTCGATCCACTCCTGGGCGTACTGCGGGATCGGCACGACCGCCTGCCAGTGATCAACCACGCCCGTCACATCCTCGTCGGCGACGAAGACGCCCTGGATCCGCTGCGGCTTGGCGGCGTCCGGCGGGACGAACAGCATGTCGCCCCGGCCCAGCAGCCGCTCGGCCCCCGGCGCGTCGAGGATGACGCGGCTGTCGGTCATCGACGAGACCATGAAGGCGATCCGGGCCGGGACGTTGGATTTGATGATACCGGTGATCACGTCGACCGACGGCCGCTGCGTCGCCAGGATGAGATGGATGCCGGTGGCCCGGGCCATCTGCGTCAGCCGCTGGAGCAGCGACTCGACCTCGACTGGCGTCGTCATCATCAGGTCGGCCAGCTCGTCGATGATGACGACGAGGTAGGGCAGGTTCTCGGCGCCGGGCTCGTCGGCGACCTTGAGCCGGTAGCCATCAAGGTTGCGGACGCCCAGCGTGGAGAACAGCGTGTAGCGCCGCTCCATCTCCCGCAGGACCAGCCGCAGCGCCGGGACGACCTTGCCCATCTCCGTCACGACCGGGCACTGGAGGTGCGGCACGCCGTTGTAGCCAACCAGTTCGACCATCTTCGGGTCGATCAGCAACAGCTTGACTTCGTCCGGCCGCCGGGTCAGCAGGAACGTCGAGATGATCCCGTTGATGCAGACCGACTTGCCCGACCCAGTCGCGCCGGCGATCAACAGGTGCGGCATCCGGGCGAGGTCACCGACGATGTACTTGCCGTTGACGTCCAGCCCGAGCGGGATCGGCAGCTTCTGCTTGCCCTTGAGATAGGCCGGCGATTCCAGTGTCTCCCGCAGGCCGACGGTCATGATCTGGTCGTTGGGAACCTCGATCCCGACGCGGGCGTGGCCTGGCACCGGCGCCTCGATGCGGATCTGCGGGGCAGCAAGAGCCAGCGCCAGGTCGTTCTGCAGCTCGGTGATCCGGCGGACCTTGACACCGTCGCCGGGCTCCAGCGCGAACTGGGTGACGGCCGGGCCGGTGTTGATCTCCCGGACCCAGGCCTGGACCTTGAACGAGGCCAGCTTCTCCTGAATGAGCCGGGCCTTGGCTTCCAGCTCGGAGGTGTCGGGCTTGTGGGCCTCGTAATACGGCAGCTGGGCGATGCTCGGAAGCGGCATGGGGTCACCCAGCGCCGTTCGAACGACCGGCGCTGCCGGGGCCATCACCGGCGTGGGGACCGGCGTCGGCCTGCTCTGACGGTGCGGGACGTTGATGACCGGCTCGCGCAACGCGGCCTGTACCGGCCCGCTGGCCCGCGAGGCGACGACAGCGGCCGGCTCCGGCTCGATCTCCGCTTCAGCCGCGACGACCGCGCCGAACGCCGGCGTGTCCTGTGAGACCGATGACTCCCGTGACGCGCGGCCGCGCCGGCTCCGGGCGGCGGGAATGACCGGCTGACTGGGTTCCGAGACGTTGGCCTCAGCCTCGTCGAAGGATGTCGCTCCATCTTCGACTGAGTCCTCCGGCAGGTCACGCAGGCGGCGTGGTGGCGTCAGGATCGCCAGATCGTGGTCGATGTCGCCGACGGCGTGGACTGGTCCGGTCTGCCGGGGGGCGTCGAGTGTCGAGCCGCCGGTCAGGCCGCGACGACGCTGGAAGCGGCCGCCGCTCCGCTCCGCTGGATCCGCCGGGTCCGCCGGGTCGGCCACGGCGAACGGAAGACTGAGGGATGCGGGGGACAGCCCGATGCGGTCGTCGGCGTCGTTCCCATCGTCGGGCCAGGCGTCGAAGTCGTCCTCCGCGCCGCGCGCTGGTCGCGGGCTCCGGACGGGGAGGAGCCACCGGACCTCGTGGTAGAAGCGGACGAGGGACATGTTCGAAAGCAGGAAGACCGCGACCGTTCCGACCAGGTAGAGCGCAACCCCGGCGATCACTTCGCCCAGGACATCGACGGCGAGGGTCGCGACGCCAATGCCGAGGTTCCCGCCCGGGTGGAATCCGGGCCGGCCGACGCCCATTTCCAGCAGCCCGAGCACGGCGACGGCCAACGCAAAGCCGCCGAGATAGTGGTGCGGACGCAGGATCGACTCGTCCAGATCGCGGAAGACGCGGAACGAGACCAGCAACAGGAAGACCGGCACCAGCCAGCCGCCGATCTGCCCGTAGGCGGAGACGAGCACGTCCTGCCACCAGACGACCAGCCGGCCGTCCTGCTCCCCTCGGGCCAGTGCCCAGCCGGACAGTCCGGCGAGGAACAGCAGCGCGACACCCAGCACCTCCCGGTGGAAGCGGTCGACAAGGGCGAGATGGGGCAGCCGGTCGATCATGTTGCCGATGGCGACGAACGGCCGCACGAATGGCGACCTCCGGTCGGCCATCTCCGGAATGAACGTCGGGGCCGTGGCGGGCGAGCGCTTCCGGCTCTTTGCGGTGGTAGCCAAAGGAACCGGCACTCCCTCCCGGACGGCGGGACGACGCGACGCGGGCTGGCGCGCGGAGTCCGTCGGGTAATCCATGCGACCGGGCGGGCTCCGGTCGGCATGTCTCTCTGCGGGAACTGGCATGTACGGACGGAGTATGCCACAGACAGGACGTCCCCTATCGGTCTCCGACTGCTCCGCGAGCGCCATTTATTATGTCGGTCAGATCTCGGACTTTCTCCGCCAGTAGCGCCATGCCATTCCACCAGCATCTGGTTCCGGGGCGCCGACGCTGAGCCCGTGGTACATCCTCTGCGTCCTGAGACGTGTGCAGCCTTGCACGCAACCCAGCAACGCAAAGGAGTCACCCATGGACCGTCTCAAGGATATGGCCGGCAGCGCCAGCGGCATCGGCGACATGCTCAAGGGCATCGACTTCCCGATCCAGAAGGATCAGCTCGTCAGCCAGCTCTCCCAGAAGGGCGCTCCCAGCCAGATCACCGACAAGCTCAAGGGTGCGAATACCGACCAGTTCACCAGTCAGGACGACGTCATGTCCAAAGTCAAGGACTTGATGTAGACGCCGTCTGCCTGACGGCGACCGCACACGGAGAGACCCAGATCTGACGGTAGCTGACGACTCTGATCACCACGCCCGTTGACCAGATACTGGCTACTGACAAGTTCGCATGGGCATCGCCGGCCGCATGACCTGGTGCCACCCTCACTGTAGTGAAGCGGGACGCCCCGGAGCCGATCGGCTCCGGGGCGTCCCGCGGTTTTAGACCGCTCCGTTCCAGGGGTCAGACCGGGGACCCGGGCGTCCGCAGTCGATCGGCCAGACTCGAGTCCAGTTGCTCGTTCCCCGAACCGCCGTCCCTGTCGTTCCGTGCGGCGTCGTTCTCCGCTCCGTAGGCACCATCCTCGGCCCGGCTCGCGTCATCGCTGATCCTGCCATCACGGACGCCGTAGCCGTCGAGCGAATCCGGCTCGCGCGCGTCGTCGATCCCGGATGCCATGTCGGTCTCTGCGGTTCCGGCGGCGGTCCGATCCAGCTCGTCCGCCTCGGTCTTCGGTCGCCCACCGCCCGCCGGATTCTCGTTCGTCGTCATTATGATCTCCGTTCGATGGGTTAGCGAGAAGCTATCTGACCCTCGGTCAGCCTGATGTCCCGTGCAGATGCGATGCCAGCCGAACCCTTAGCGGTCGGCCGGCTCCTCGTCCGAGGAGAACCGGCCCATGCTCCACGTCACCGAGGGCGTCGGCTTCCGCGCCATCGGCTACGAGGGTGCCTGGTAGAAGATCCTTCCCGGCGTGGGGAACTGATCTACCACGTCGGGCGAACGCCTGGCATCAGCTCGGGGTAGTCGGCGGGATCGAGGCGCCGGAATGGGCGGGCTGACGGCGGACTACCGGGACGGAACGGGCAGACTGCTGCCAACCAGTCGAGAAGTGTTCCGGCCTGAACCAGGTTCAGCACGTCCTGAAATCGTTGAAGGGCTTCGCTGGCTGCTCGTTCGCTCAGCAACTGGCGACTCCGGGCGTCAGCGAACTCGTCTTCGTCCTCGACGTGGCAATCGCGACCGTCGGCACTGACGAGAACGTCCAGCCAGAGATCAGTCTGAAAGCAGCTGTCGCCTACCCGGAGCATCGGTGTCGCCATGTGGCACTTCACGGCATGGGGAAAGGCATCGACGCCCGCGAGATCAGCGGGCCACTCCTTGAGATCGGTTGTGACGTTGACGGCGAGCCAGTGCGAGGCGAACCCATAGTGGCGAATGACGGCTCCATCGATGGCGACCTCGGCGACCAGTGCTTCATCGTCGAGCCGGAGGACGCCGGATTCCGGGATCTCGTAGAGCCGGAGATCATCCGGCGGACGGTACTCGATATGCCCGATCATCCTTTCCCCGCCTGACATCGCATCTCCCTCCTGGTTGGTGGCAACACGGCCCAACAGGATAACGCAGGAACGGCCGGAAGCGATGTAGCCTCCGGCCGTTCCTGCGTCGTGGCACTGTCACGCTCTTGAACCGAGGGTTCGGGCGTTGAGCGTTACGGCGTCGGCATGCCGCCCGTGACCGAGACCGTCGAGCCGGTCACATAGCTGGATTCGCCACTGGCGAGGAAGACGTACGCCCCGGCGAGCTCGGCAGGCTGCCCCGGACGGCCCAATGGCGACTGCGCCCCCATGTCGGGAATCTTGTCGGGCGGCTGACCGCCACTGGTCTGGAGCGGCGTCCAGATCGGTCCCGGCGCCACGGCGTTGACCCGGATGCCCTTTGGCGCGAGCTGCTCGGCGAGCGCCTTGCTGAACGTGTTGTTGACGGACTTGGACGACGCGTAGTCGAGCAACGTCCCGGACGGCTGGTAAGCCTGGACCGAGGTCGTGATGATGATGGAGCCGCCGGCCGGCATGTGCGGCACGGCCGCCTTGCACAGCCAGAACATCGCGTAGACGTTGATCTTGAAGGTCGCGTCGAACTGGTCGGTCGTCAGATCGGCGATGTCGGCGACCGCGGTCTGCTTCCCGCCGTTGCTGACGAGGATGTCCAGACCGCCAAGTTGTTCGACGCCCTGGGCGATCAGGGACTCGCAGTAGGCCTCGTCCTGAAGATCACCCGGAATCGCGATTGCCTTCCGCCCGGCCGCCTCGATCAGCGCGACGACCTCGCGGGCATCGGTCTCCTCCTCGGGAAGATAGGACAGAACGATGTCGGCGCCTTCGCGTGCATAGGCGATCGCGACGGCCCGGCCAATGCCGCTGTCAGCGCCGGTGATGATCGCCTTGCGACCGGTCAGCCGGCCGGAGCCCCGGTACGTCGTCTCCCCATGATCGGCCTTCGGGGTCATTTTGCTGTCGAGACCGGGCGCGGGCTGCGTCTGCTTCTCGAAGGGTGGCTTCGGGTACTGCGTCGTTGGGTCCTGCATCGTGTACTGGTCGGTGGCCATCTCGTCTCCCATGATGATGTCGAAGCCGATCCAGCCACGCGTGTTCGCGGCATCGTCTCGACCGTTTCAGCAAAGGAGATTCAAGATGATGGCCACGGCCGAGGCGCGGCCACTCCGACTCCGGCCCGGCCGCGCCGCCACAGCCACATCTGACCAGGCCGGCGATGGTCGCGGACACGACGGCCGTGGAACGCCGAACCGACCACCGACGGGGATGTCGGTGGTCAGTGGTCCGTTCGCGATCTGTCGTCGTCCCGGCGCAGGGCGTCAGTCGGCCGGGACCGGTTCGGGGACGCCAACTGGCAGGACCATGTCGATCGTGCCGGTAAACTTGCAGTTCGGGCACTTCACCTGCCCGTTCTTGCCGGCCTCGACCAGGTATGAGCCGCAGGTGGGGCAGCTGGCCGCGACGGGCTTGTTCCAGGCGACGAAGTCGCAGGTCGGGTAGCGCTCGCAGCCGTAGAACGTCCGGCCCTTCTTCGAGCGGCGCTCGACGACTTCGCCCTCCTTGCACTGCGGGCACTCCAGTCCGGTCCGGGTCAGGAGCGGCTTGGCGTTGCGGCACTCCGGAAAACCGGAGCAGGCCAGGAACTTGCCGTACCGCCCGAGCTTGATCACCATCGGCCGGCCGCAGAGGTCGCAGACTTCGTCGGTCGGCTCGTCGCGGAGCTGCACGCGCTCCATCGTCTGCTCGGCCTTCTCCAGGTCCCGCGTGAACGGCCCGTAGAACTCGTGCATCGTCGGAATCCAGGCCCGCTCGCCGGTCGCGATCTCGTCCAGGTCCTCTTCCAGCCGGGCCGTGAAGCCGACGTTGAAGATTCCGCCGAAGTGCTCGACGAGCTGGTCGTTGACGATGAAACCGAGCTCGGTCGGGAGCAGCCGGCGCTCCTCGGTCGTGACGTAGTTGCGAGCCTTGATCGTCTCGATCGTCGGGGCGTAGGTGCTTGGCCGGCCAATGCCGAGCTCCTCCAGCGTCTTGACCAGCGTCGCCTCGGTATAGCGCGGCGGCGGCTGGGTGAAGTGCTGGGCGGGGTCGAGCTTGCGGAGGTCGAGATCCTCGCCCTCGTTCAGGATCGGCAGGGCGCCCTTGTCGAGCTCGTCGGTGTCGCCGTCGTCTCGGCCGGCCTGGTAGACGGCCATGAAGCCGTTGAACTTCACGACCGACCCCGTCGCCCGGAAGGTGTACGGCGCGTTGCCGGCCGCGACCGCCGTGGCCGGACCGGCGGCGATGTCAACGCCGGTGTTGTCGAGCAGCGCCGGACGCATCTGGCTGGCGATGAAGCGCTGCCAGATCAGCTGGTAGACGCGGAACTGCTGACTGGACAGGTTGCCCTTGACGCTCTCGGGCGTCCGGTTCGGGTAGGTCGGGCGGACGGCCTCGTGGGCCTCCTGGGCGCCCTTGCTCTTCTTCGCGTAGAGGGGCGGCTTCTCCGGCACGTACTCGGCGCCGAACCGGGCGGTGATCGTCTCCCGGGCCGCCTGCTGCGCGACCGAGGCGACGTTGGTCGAATCGGTCCGCATGTAGGTGATCAGACCGACGGTCCCCTCGGCCCCGACATCGACCCCCTCGTAGAGCTCCTGCGCCAGCTGCATCGTCCGGCGGGGCGCGTAGCCCAGCTTGCGGGACGACTCCTGCTGCATCGTGCTGGTCGTGAACGGCGCCTGCGGTCGCCGCTGGGACTCGCGCCGCGTCACGGTCTGGACGCGGTAGGACGCGCCATCGAGGCCATTGACGACGGCCATCGTCTCGGCCTCGGTCGCCAGCTCCGCCTTCCTGTCGCCGATCCGGCTCAGGGCGGCGCTGAAGAGATCGCTCTTCTTCGGCTCGCCATCGACCCGCTTCGAGAGATCGGCGTCCAGCGACCAGTACTCGACCGGTTGGAACGCCTGGATGTCGCGCTCGCGCTCGACGACGATCCGGAGGGCGGCCGACTGGACGCGGCCGGCGCTCAGGCCGCGCTTGACCTTCTTCCAGAGCAGCGGCGAGACGCCGTAGCCGACGAGCCGGTCGAGGATGCGGCGGGCCTGCTGGGCCTCGACGAGCTGCATGTCGATGTCGCGCGGCTCGGACATCGCCTCGTTGACGGCGGCCGGGGTGATCTCATGGAAGACGACACGGTGGATCTGCTTGCCGAGGAAGTCGGCGTCGGTCGCTTTCATCAGATGCCAGGCGATCGCCTCGCCCTCGCGGTCAGGGTCCGTCGCGAGGTAGATCGTCCGGGCCCGGGCGACGCTATCCTTGAGGTCCTTGACGACCTTGTTCTTGTCCCGCGGCACGAGGTACTTCGGGGCGAAGTCGTTGCCGACATCGACGCCGAGCGTGCTCTTGGGCAGGTCGCGGATATGCCCCATCGACGCCTTGACGGTATAGCCGGTCCCCAGGTACTTGGCGATCGTCCGGGCCTTGGCCGGGGACTCGACGATGACGAGCTTGCCCCGCCCGGCGCCGGTCGGTGAAGCAGACTTGCCGCCCGACTTCTTCGCGGCGGAGGTCTTGCCGGTGGCCGTCTTGCCGGTGGTCGTCTTGCGGGCCGTCGTCGTACCCGTCCTGCCGGTCGCGGCCTTGGTCGTGGAAGCGAGGGTCGTCTTCGGAGCGGCGGATGCCGTTCCAGTGGTCATCGCGCTGGCGCTGGCCCGGGTGTTCCGGACAGGGCGCGTTGCGGTCGTGTCGTCGACCAGTTCGGTGGTGTCGGTTGCCATGTGGTTCCTGTCGCGATGGGACGAGGGTGGGACTGGGAGGAGTCTGCTGACTATCAGGTGATCGAGGAAAAACCTCGGGAAGGGCGGAGGAGGAGCGGGTTACCGGCCCGGCGTGACTGGTTCGGGGTCGCGGGTTGTCTGCCATTTTTTCTACCTTAGCCACCCGATCGAAGCGGTGTCAAGGCTGACCGGATCTCATCGGACCGTTATCGAGAATCATTCTCAATGATACCCGGACCGTCAAGCGGCCGCGAGATCGAAGCATAGCCACGACTGTCAAGAGCACGGATCGGTCCTTCGACACGATCGGGGCTCCCCTGCCGGGCTGCCACCGCCCGATCGTCGCACCGAAGACGAGTTGCGACAACGATTCGGTTCTGGTCCAATACCGGGTCTCGCGAGCGTCCGCGACCATCCGAACTGACACCAGCTGACCTGATGCTTCGCTACGATTGAACCTCGACATGAAAATCTGACCCAGCAAGGAGGGGTGTTCCGATGACCACGCTACACCTGCCGATCGCCGACGGCCACGACGTGATCGAAGTCCGGGGCGCACGGGTCAACAACCTGCGTGACGTCTCGGTCGAAATCCCGAAGCGCCGGCTGACGGTCTTCACCGGCGTCTCCGGCTCCGGTAAATCGTCGCTCGTCTTTGGCACGATCGCCGCCGAATCGCAGCGGCTGATCAACGAGACCTACAGCGCCTTCGTGCAGGGCTTCATGCCAAGCCTTAGCCGACCTGACGTCGACGCGCTCCACAACCTCAGCGCCGCGATCATCGTCGACCTGGAGCGGATGGGCGCCAACTCCCGCTCCACGGTCGGAACGGCAACCGACACGAATGCGATGCTGCGGATCGTCTTCAGCCGGCTCGGGAGGCCGAGCGCCGGGCCGGCGTTCCATTACAGCTTCAATCTGCCCGCCGGCGCGTGCCCACGCTGCGAGGGCATGGGGAGCGTGAACGACATCGACCTGACCCAGCTCTACGACGACAGCAAGTCGCTCAACGAGGGGGCGCTCACGATCCCCGGCTACAGTGTCGACGGCTGGTACGGCCGCATCTACGGCGGCTCCGGCTTCCTCGACCCGGACAAGCCGATCCGCGACTACACCGCGACCGAGCTCCACGACCTGCTCCACCGGGAGCCGACGAAGATCAAGGTCGACACCATAAACCTGACGTACGAAGGGCTGATCCCGCGGGTCCAGAAGTCGTTCCTGTCCAAGGACGTCGACACGCTGCAGCCGCACATCCGCGCCTTCGTCGAGCGGGCAGTCACGTTCACGGTCTGCCCCGACTGCGACGGCACCCGGCTCAACGAGGCGGCCCGGGGGTCGAAGATCCGGGGGCTCAACATCGCCGAAGCCTGCGCCATGCAGATCAGCGACCTGGCCGAATGGGTCCGCGGCTTCGACGCGCCGTCGGTGGCGCCGCTTCTTGCCACGCTGCGGCAGACCCTCGACGCATTCGTGGAGATCGGGCTGGGCTACCTCTCGCTCGACCGGGCGTCTGGCACCCTCTCCGGGGGCGAGGCCCAGCGCACCAGGATGATCCGCCACCTCGGCTCCGCACTGACCGATGTCACCTACGTCTTCGACGAGCCGACGGTCGGCCTCCACCCGCACGACATCGAGCGCATGAACGGCCTGCTTCTCCGGCTGCGGGACAAGGGCAATACCGTCCTCGTCGTCGAACACAAACCGGAGACGATCGCGATCGCCGATCACGTCGTCGATCTCGGCCCCGGAGCGGGTTCGGCCGGCGGGACGATCTGCTTCACCGGCGATGTGCCGGCGCTCCGAGCGTCGGACACCCTCACCGGGCGCCACTTCGACCTCCGCGTCGAGCTCCGGGAGTCGGTGCGGGCGGCGACTGGTCAGCTCGCGATCCGAAACGCGACGAAGCACAACCTGCGGGATATCAGCGTCGACGTTCCGCTCGGCGTCCTGACGGTCGTGACCGGCGTGGCCGGGTCCGGGAAGAGTTCCCTCATCCACGGCTACCTGCCCCGCCACGAGGGCGTCGTCGTCGCCGACCAGTCGCCGATTCGCGGCTCACGCCGCAGCAACCCGGCAACCTACACGGGTCTGCTCGACCCAATCCGGACAGCCTTCGCCAAGGCCAACGGGGTCAAGGCGGCGCTGTTCAGCTCCAACTCCGAGGGCGCCTGCCCGGCCTGCAAGGGCGTCGGGCTGATCTACGTCGATCTCGCGATGATGGCCGGCGTCGCGACGGTCTGCGAGGAATGCGAAGGCAAGCGATTCCTTCCCGAGGTGCTGACCTACAAGCTCCGGGGCAAGGACATCAGCGAGGTGCTGGCGATGAGCGTCAGCGAGGCCCGCGAGTTCTTCCCGAATGGAGCGGCCCGGAAGATTCTCGACCGGCTGGCGATGGTCGGGCTCGGCTACATCGGCCTCGGTCAGCCGCTCAACACGCTGTCCGGCGGCGAGCGCCAGCGGCTCAAGCTCGCCATCCACATGGCGGAGTCGGCGACGACCTACGTCCTGGACGAGCCGACCTCCGGTCTCCACCTGGCCGACGTGGACAAGCTGCTCGAGCTGCTCGACCGGCTGGTTGACGACGGCCGGACGGTGATCGTGATCGAGCACCATCAGGCCGTCATGGCCCACGCCGACTGGATCATCGACCTCGGCCCGGGTGCCGGGCAGGATGGCGGCCGGATCGTCTTCGAGGGCACTCCCACCGACCTCGTCGCCGCTGGCGACAGCCTGACTGCCGTGCATCTGCGGGAGTACGTCGGCCGGATAGAGGATGTAGGTGATGAAGTGTCGAACTCCCGCTCAAAGCGGCTCATGACGTAGGGTCACGGGCTTGCCCTGACCGGCGCCCGCAGGCGCCATCGGCCCGCAGGGCGATAATCGACGCTCAGAAATCGTGCTCCGTGTCGACTAATGTGCGGCAGATTCGCTGGAGAGCCACAGGTGTCTACGCAACCCCAATCACCTCGACGCAAGCTCATCCGCTGGCAGGGCTTTCGGTATGGAGGCGGTGCGTCCTATTTCGTGACCGTCTGCGCCAATCATCGCGTCCCACTGCTCGGCTTCGTCGACCAGGACGGAAACCTCCACGAGACATCGGCCGGGCAGCTCGTTCGTGCCGCTTGGGACGGGCTCTCCGATCGCTTTCCATTCGCCCATCTGGACGCGTTCGTCGTGATGCCGGACCACATCCATGCGGTCCTCACCATCGGCGGCGAACCCGACAGGGAGGGCGATCAGGGAAACGTCAGATTGAGTCGCATCGTTGGGGCGATGAAGTCGCTCTCGGGCATCCAGATCAATCGGGAACGGGGTGTGACGGGGCAAAGCGTCTGGCAGGCGCGGTTCCATGACCGGGTAATCCGTGACGAGGATGAGTTCGCTCACCTGTGCTGGTATGTCGAGGACAGTCCCAATCGGTGGGTCAGTACGAGGTGGTAACGACAGGACAAAACGATCGGACAGCGGGTCGGGTGAGCCAGTTACCGCCCCGCGGGGCGAAAGCGCCGTAGGCGCCGGTCACCGCAAGCGGATGACCCTACGTCAGAGGCGCCGTACAATCCGTATCCGGGCATTCACGTCAACGCATAGTGCTGCGCACCCGTATTCCGGACGGCGCCCTTCAGCTCCAGCATCATCAGCTGCGTCGCGAGCTGGTGGATCGGCAGGCCGAGGGCGGCGGCGATCTCGTCGATGTGCTTTGGCTCCCGCGAGAGCGTCGCCATCACGAGGCGCTCGGCGTCGTCCAACGGCAGGGTCGCCTGGCTTGGGGCGGCCGTTGTGCGACCACCGATGTTGAGGTCTTCGAGGATGTCCTCGGCGGAGCGGACCGCGCGAGCGCCGTCGCGGAGGAGCGCGTTGCAACCGGCGCTCATCAGCGAGCGGACGTCACCGGGGACGACGAAGACGTCACGGCCCTGGTCGGCGGCGAAGGCGACGGTGATCAGCGCCCCGCTCCGCTCCGGTGCCTCGATCACGACGGTCGCCAGCGAGAGTCCACTGATCAGGCGGTTGCGGGCCGGGAAGTTGTTCGCGTCGGGCTTGCGGTCGGGCGGGTACTCGGCGATCAGGGCGCCTGAACCGGCGATGTCAGCCGACAGTTTCCGGTGCGTCGCCGGGTACGGGTGGGCGATCCCGCAGCCCTTGACGGCCAGCGTCCGGCCGCCCGCGTCGAGCGCCGCCTGATGGGCCGCGCCATCGACCCCGAGCGCCAGCCCGGACACGACTGTCACGCCGGCCCGGACCAGTCCGGCCGCGATGCTGGCGGTCAGGTCGCGGCCGTAGGCGGTCATCCGACGGGTCCCGACGATGGCGACGGCCTGCCGATCGCCCCGCAGCAGCTCGCCCTTGACGTACAGCAGCGGCGGTGGCGCCGGGATCTCGGCCAGCAACTCCGGGTAGTCGTCGTCCTGGAGCGTGACAGCGGTGATCCCGCACTCGATCATCCGCTCGATCGTCCGGTCGACCTCACCCCGGTTCCGGACCTCGACCAGCCGCTCAACCGTTCCCTCGTCAAGCATCTGCCGCAGCTGGCCCGGCTGCGCTCGCCAGGCATCGGCGAGCGAGCCGAACCGCGTGAGCAAGTCCTGCGTCCGGATCGGGCCCACACCGGAGACGAGGTTGAAGCCGATCCAGGCCAGCCGCTCATCGTCGTAGTCCGGCCCGGCCTCGGCGATTCCGCTCGCCGGCGCCCATGATTCGATGACCTCGTCGCGCACCGCCGGGCGTTCCTTCCATAGATATTCGGCAGATACTCAGCAAATTCACCGCAAGCGCCAGAGCGGACCGCTTTCGCGCAACGGACCCGACCACTCGCCCGACCGTCCGGTTCCTGGTCAGCGGACGAATCTTGCGGTCATTCTACGGCCAGGCCATGCCGGGCAGGGATGTGACGTCTGCCATGACACATTCCCCGGTAGCGGACAGAAGCCGACACACGGATAATGGGCCGACCTCGTGAGGATGGCGACGGCGCCGATGGACAACCAATGGAAAGGCCACGAAACGTGCCGGTAGAGAATACGCTCAAGACGAAGATCCTGAACGGTGGGACGGCAATTGGCGCCTTCACCTCGTTCCCCTCCCCCGAGCTGATCGAACTGCTGGCGATCGGCGGGATGGACTTCGTGCTGTTCGACGCCGAGCACGGCCAGCTCTCGCCGGCGGCCTGCTACCCGCTCCAGATGGCGGCCGAGCTCCACGGCCTGCCAACCCTCGCCCGCGTCGGCGAGAACGACCGCCAGGTCCAGATCAAGTACCTCGAGCTCGGAATTGGCGGCGTTCTCGTTCCGCAGACGAACACGCTGGAGGATGCACGGCGGGCGATCGACGGGATGCGCTACGCCCCGCGTGGCTCCCGCGGCTACGCCCCGTCCCGGCTCATCCAGTGGGCCCAGAAGGGCGACCCGAAGGATCTGATGCAAACGGCGAGCGAGTACGTCTTCACGATGGTGCAGTTCGAGCACATCGACGCGATGGCCGACCTCGAACCCGTCCTCGCGCTGCCGGAGCTGGACCTGCTGTTCGTCGGGCCGAACGACCTCGCCCAGTCGATGGGCTACCCCGGCCAGCCCAACCACCCCGACGTCCAGGACGTGATCGACCAGGTCGTCCAGGTCGCGAAGAACGCGGGCAAGCCCCTCGGCACGGTTGCTCCGGATGCGGCCGCGACGAACCGGCAGCTGGAGCGCGGCTTCCAGCTGGTCGCGACGAACGTCGTCTCGCTGTTCACGGCGGGGATGAAGGGGTACTTCGGCGGCGTCACTGGCCGGAACGACGACGTCATCTAGCCAAACTGTCCGATCAGTACCGGGTCGGTTCTGATCGGGCGTTCACGGTTGCCGGCCAGTGGGACGGGCCAGCCCAGCTCGCCCTGGCCCGTGTCCGGATCTGAGGACGGCGGCGGGAGGAGACGCCCATCACGTGCCCAATCGGCAGTGCGTCAAGCCCAAAGATTCTCGGCCGACGCTGCCCCGATCCGCCGCCGCGCGTTGCGACACATTCTTTCCCTATGCTATCGTCCACACTCATCGCTTGCCTTTTCAAGAGCGGGGCTCTGCGCTCTGTGTCAGCCGCCGAACAGGCCTGCCACGAGCCGGACCGGCGCAGCATCTGGAGACACGGAATGGCGACGTCCACGCAACCGCGGCCGCATGTCGCCCCGGAACGCAATCCGGGGGATCAGCCGCTCCTCGACGTCAAGGGACTGCGGACGCAATTCAAGACGCAGGACGGGACCGTCAAGGCCGTCGATGACGTCAGCTTCTACGTCATGCCGGGCGAGACCCTCTGCATCGTCGGCGAATCCGGCTCCGGCAAGAGCATCACGGGGCTGTCGATCATGAGGCTGATCCCGACGCCGCCGGGAAAGATCGCCTCCGGCGAGATCATCTTCAACGGGCGCGACGTCCTGAAGCTGTCCGAGGAGGAAGTCCGGAAGATCCGTGGCAACGAGATCGCCATGATCTTCCAGGATCCGATGACCTCGCTCAACCCGGTCCTGACGATCAACCGGCAGATCAGCGAGTCGCTGATCCTGCACATGGACATGAACAAGGATCAGGCGAAGAACCGGTCGATCGAACTGCTCCGGATGGTCGGCATCCCGAACCCGGAGGACCGGATCAACCAGTACCCGCACCAGTTCTCGGGCGGTATGCGCCAGCGCGTCATGATCGCGATGGCGCTGTCCTGCAACCCGAAGCTGCTGATCGCCGACGAGCCGACGACCGCGCTCGACGTGACGATCCAGGCCCAGATCCTCGACCTGATGCGGACGCTCCAGAACGAGACCGGCTCCGGCGTGATCCTCATCACCCACTCGATGGGCGTCGTCGCCGGGATGGCGGACCGGGTTCAGGTCCAGTACGCCGGCCACATCGTCGAGACCGGCACGACCGAGGAGATCTTCGCCGACCCCCGCCACCCGTACACGATCGGCCTGATGAAGTCGATGCCACGGCTGGACGCGACCAACAAGGAGAAGCTCGTCCCGATTCGGGGCATGCCGCCGGACCTCATCGATCTGCCCGACATGTGCCCGTTCGTCCCGCGCTGCCAGTACGCGCGCGAGAAGTGCGAGCAGAAGAACCCGCCCCTCATCCAGATCGGCGATACCGGACACGCGTCCGCCTGCTGGTTCTGGGAGGAAGTCAGCATCGACAAGACGGACAACGTGCCCGCCCTCGCCGCGAAGGACGCCTAATCATGGTCGAAACACCAGTCATGGTCCCAGCCGTGGCCGAAGCCGGGAACGTCAACGGCAAGAACCTCGGTGACACCCTCCTCGAGGTCACGAATCTCAAGATGCACTTCCCGCTGACCCGGGGCATCATCTTCCAGCGCCAGGTCGGCGCCGTGAAGGCCGTCGACGGCGTGTCGTTCTCCGTCCGCCAGGGCGAGACGCTCGGCCTCGTCGGCGAGTCCGGCTGCGGCAAGAGCACGACCGGCCGGGCCGTCCTCCAGCTCTACAAGCCGACCGAGGGCACGGTCAACTTCAAGGGTCAGGAACTGACCAAGCTCGACGGTGGCTCGATGCGCCGGATGCGGCGTCATCTCCAGATGATCTTCCAGGACCCGTACGCGTCGCTCAACCCGCGGATGACCGTCGGCAACATCATCAGCGAGCCGATGCAGATCCATGGGATCGGCGACAAGAAGGACCGCAACGGCAAGGTCCAGGAGTTGCTCCAGACGGTCGGCCTGAATCCCTATTTCGCCAACCGCTACCCGCACGAGTTCTCCGGAGGCCAGCGCCAGCGGATCGGCATCGCCCGCTCCCTCGCGGCCAACCCGGACTTCATCGTCGCCGACGAGCCGGTCTCGGCCCTCGACGTCTCGATCCAGGCCCAGATCGTCAATCTCCTCGAAGAGCTCCAGGAGCGCCTCGGCCTGACCTACCTGTTCATCGCCCACGACCTCTCGGTGGTGAAGCACATCTCCGACCGGGTGGCCGTGATGTACCTCGGCAAGATGGTCGAGCTGGCCGACCGCAACTCGCTCTACGACGACCCGCTCCACCCCTACACCAAGGCCCTGCTCTCAGCGGTCCCGATCCCGGACCCCGTGATCGAGAAGCGGCGCGAGCGGATCATCCTGACTGGTGACGTGCCGAGCCCGATCAATCCGCCGTCAGGCTGCAACTTCCACACGCGCTGTCCGTACGCGATGCCGGTCTGCAAGCAGATCACGCCGAGATTCGCCGACCAGGGCGGCGGCCACTTCGTCGCCTGTCACCTCTACCCCAACTCCGGCGCCGACGAGTACCAGGGCGGAAAGGTCTTCGCCAACGCCGCCGACTAGGCGGGACTGTGACGACTCAACGCGAAAGTATCGAGCCCGTGTCACAGGACGTGATGCGGGCTCGTCATCGTTTCGAGTTCAGGTTCTGTGTCGAGGGCGAGGACGACCAACAGTCGTGAACCTGGCGGCATCAAGACGGCCAGCAGTGTCGTACCAGAAGCTATAATGGATCTATCTCACCCTGGCTCGACCTTAGTCTTTCGGGTGAGCTGGGTTAGTGTCTTCGGCCTGTAATCTGTTGAGCGTCATCGAAGGTCGCCACAGAGTTGGCAGGAGGCATACGTGCCAGGAATCGGTTGGCCTGAACTGGCGGTCGTGATCGCCTACATGCTCGTGATCGTCGTGGTTGCCGTCATGCTGGTCGGTGCCGCCACGCTGATCCTTCGAGGTATATGGGGTCGAAGTCAGCGCCCGAGGCGGACCGTGAGCCGTGCTCCTCGACAAACCGGTCCTAGCTGGAGCCAATCGTCGACGCGGCGTCCAAGCCGGCAGTAGCAGGGGAATGAAGACCCACACCCGGGATGGGAAATCGATGATCACAACCCAACCGTTTGGCGCGGCGATCATCGTTCGACGGGTGTCAGATCGTGGCGTCCCTAAGTTCCTGATCCTCCATCGGCATACTGTTCCCGATGACGGTGATGACTGCTCCATCGAGTCCAACCAGCGTCGCCCGATGGCTCGGCGCGATGACATCGTTGTCACGGCCCGGCGGGAACTGTCCGAGGAGACCGGACTAGACCGTTGCCCGACGCTGATCGCGAATTCGGAGACCACCTGGCTGAAGTTTGCCGTCCGCGTCGACCCGGAGGCAAACATTACCCCGTTGGACGAGCACGGCCGATTGGACTGGCTGCACCCTACCGCAGCGCTGGGATGAGTCTCGTCCAATGGGCGCGAGATCAGTTTCGCGCCGTCGTCGCGTGGATGGCCGTGGTCTAATGCGACATGGGACGAAGGAGCCTGGCTCGGCGCGCCAGGCGGAACCCCATGAGAGTGCGTAATGACCTGACGGGAATCATCTCAATGCCATCACGTAACAGCGACTCGATCAGTATCCTCAGGATCATCGGATTCATCGTGGCCGGAGCGGCCGTCGCGACGCTGGCCTTCGCCGAGGGTCGTGGCCTGCTCCGGGCGCTGCTCACGAGCCCATCTCGCCGGGAAACACGAGGTGACCGCTCAACCTGATCGAGCGACCAAACGCTCTGTTCAGGCGCCGCGACATCTTCCGGGCAACCTGTTCGAACCGGGTAGACTTGCCCGAGATTCACTTGAGCGACGATCGGGAGTACCACCCAGACCATGCTGCCCGGAATGAACGGTATCAACCTCAACGAACCCAATGTCATCGTGATCACGTTCCTCTCGTTCGTGATCGCGACGACGATCCATGAGTTCATGCACGCCTGGACGGCAAACCGACTCGGCGACCCGACCGCCCGCCACCTCGGCAGGATCACGCTCAACCCCGTTGCCCACTTCGACCCGCTCGGTCTGTTCGGCATGGCGATGATCTCGCTCGGCATCCCCTTCATCGGCTGGGGCAAGCCGGTCCCGGTCAACACGAACAACCTCGGCCGCGACATCCGGGCCCGGAACCGCGGCATGGCGATCATCGCCCTCGCCGGCCCGCTCTCGAACGTCGCCCAGGCGGTCGTCGGCGGCGGGATCTACCGGCTCCTGATCGAGAGTGGGACCGACCTCGGCGAGTTCGCGGTCGCCTTCGAGCGGTTCATCTATGTCAACGCCCTGCTGGCCGCGTTCAACATGATCCCGGTGCCGCCGCTGGACGGCTCGCGGCTCCTGCTCGCCCTGTTGCCGTCCTTCTGGTACCCGATCCTCGCCCCGATCGAACGCTACGGCTTCGTCGTGCTGATCTTCCTGATCTTCCTCGGCGGCGGCGGGCTCATCTCCGGAATCACGACCCCGGTCTACGACCTTGTCATCCGGTTGGCCGTCTGGCAGCTCTAGCCTGACCATGTCGAGTCTCATAGGCTGGTTATCAGGCTCCGGCTACCGCATCCGGCAGATTATCGCCGCCATCGTCGACCGCCCAACCGCGACGGACGCTGGTCTGGCCACCCGATGGCTGGCGCCTCGGGAGCACGCACTGTTTCGGCGGATGTCAGGCCATGACCAGGAGCACGCCCGGCGAGTCGCCGGACGGCTACTCGCGGATGGCCAGACCGACCGCGACCTGATCGCCGCTGCCCTGCTCCACGACGTTGCCAAGGCGGGCACGCCACAGTTCCCTGGACGGGTTCGGCTGCCGGACCGCGTGTTGCGCGTCCTGCTCGGCCAGTTCGCTCCGTCGGTGCTTCGATGGCTCGCCTCTGACGCCGACCGACCCCTCGGCCGTGGTCTCCATCTGGCTGTCCATCACGCTCGACTCGGTGCCGAACTGGCTCGCGAGGCCGGCTCCAGCGAACGGACCTGCCGGCTGATAGCCGCCCATGAGACGGCTGTCACCCAGGACCCGGATCTTCAGCGGCTCATCGACGCTGACGCGGCCTCGACGTGAGAGCGGGTTGCGCAGCATTCGAGATCGGTGTATCGACCCGCTCCCGCTCGTTATGAGGAGTTCGTCAGTGCTGATTTAGCAACGCGGACGCTAGGGCCTCGATGCGCTCGATCATGTCCGCCACCTGGTGCGCTGGCGATTCAACGAGGAACTCGGGCCAGTCAATCAGTCGCGTCCGCAGCTCGGCCGCGTCAGCTACCCGGCGGATGTCCCGCATCGGGACATCCCGCCCGGTGTTGGTCATCACGCTCCGACGGTACGCGTCGAACATCGCCTCCACGGGCACGTTGCCACCGGAGAAGGTCCCCCGCTGGATGAAGAAGGACAGGTCCTCGGGGCCGCGCCCGAAGCCTACTTCCTGCCAATCGGACAGGACCAGCGCCCCGTCGTGGCCGATCAGGACGTTATCAGTGTGGAAATCCCCATGGCAGATGGTAACCGGGAACGGCGTTGCGTCCGTCCCGATCTCGTCAAGGCGTTCGAGCAGGCGGAAGATCCAGGCAACGCGCTCTGATGCAAGGATCGTTTCGAATCGGGGCTCGGCACTCAATCGCCGCCACAGGCCAGACGCTCGCTGAATGGCAGCCGCCGCCGGCTCCTCATTCCTGCGAAGCCATCCCATCGCTGACAATTCGCGCTCCTCGCCCCAGAACGCCGAGTGGAAACGACCAAGCAGGTCGGCTGCCTCGATGAATCGCGCGGTCGTCCACGCCGCGGGATCGGGCGCCGGTTCATGGGCCGCGAGCAAGAGCCAGACGCCGGTGGCATCGTCATCGTGGCTCGCGATCATCCCAGGCACCCGCACCCGGACGTCGGCGGCGAGATACCGGTAGAACAGGACTTCGCGGCGACCGCCTTCCAGGAGGTGGACCGGACTGCCCGGCAACGCGACTTTCAGGATCAGGTCCCTGTCCGAGAAGCGGAGCCGATACGTGGCCGCTCCGGAGCGTCCGCCGGAGAGCAGGACGTAGCCACGGAGCTGACTCCGATCGATGCCCAGCCTCATAAGCGACCCTTCCAGAATCGCTTCGTGAGGTGCGTAATCCGATTCCGGCAAGCGCGTTCTCCCCTCCCCCGGCCCCAAGACGTCGCCAATCGCTCGTTCGACTGGATAGACTTGTGGACAAGGTCGTCCGCACGCCGCTGACGGCATCCCTTGGAGTTGACAGGCTGTCGCCATGCAACAAACCATGGCCGATCCCGGTCCGACGAGGATCACCGATCAACTGGACCTGCCGGATCAGCGGCCTTCCACCAGCGTCGTCTCCCACTCCTCGCGCAGCAGTCCATAGATGTACTGGTCGTGGAACCGGCCCTCGCTGAAGGTCATCCGGCGGAGATGTCCCTCGCGGGTGAAGCCGAGCCGCTCGTGCAGCGCGATCGACGCCTCGTTGAAGGCGTTGATGACCACCCACGCCTTCTGGTAGCGTCGCTCGTGGAACATGTACCGGAACAGCACGCCGAGCGCCTCCGTCGCGTAGCCCTTCCCCCGGTAGGTGGCGGCGATGCTGACGCCGTAGGAGAAGGTGCCGACCCGCGGATCGCAGTCGTGCGTCGTGATGTCGCCTATGGCCCGATCGTCCGCATCGGCGATGACCAGCCGGATGTTGTCGCCGTCGGCGCCCCGCTTCGCTTCCTGCTCGGCCCAGCGCTCGTCGCTCTCCGGCGACCTCGGCCACGGGATCTGCCAGAGCGCACGAGCCTGATCGGTGTCGTGGTCCCAGGCTCGATAGGCCGCGGCGTCGGTTAGGGTGAACGCCCGGAGACGGATGCGCTGCCCGGCCCATATCGATGGCGTCGCCTCTCCCATCCAACTCGTCTCCCCTGGTCACCATTGCCTGCCAGCTTGAACGGGGCCGACGCTGACGTCAGTGCGCCGAGTCGTCACCGGCCCGACCGGAATCGTCGTCCAGAGCCACAGATGACGTAATCGGTCCCAACGCGGTGTTGACTGCGTCCGACGCGCTCGCCAGCGAGGCTGGAGTCTCTTCAGTCTGCTCCGCGCCGCCCTCCGGCACGGTCGCGGCTGCCTCCAGCGTCTCCCGGGCGTCCCGCCCGTCGATCTGGCCGAGCGGTGGGAGGTCGCCGACGGAGCCGAGGCCGAAGTGGCGCAGGAAGGCGGCGGTCGTGCCGTACTGGACCGGGTTGCCCGGCGTGTGGAGACGGCCGACCTGCTCGATCAGGCCGCGGCCGTGCAGGGTCGCCAGCACGCCGGATGAATCCACCCCACGCACGGCATCGACCCCGGAGCGGGTGACAGGCTGCTGGTAGGCGATGATCGCCAGCGTCTCCAGCGCCGCGGTCGACAGCTTCGTCTCCCGGTCCAGCTTCAGGAAGCGGCGGACATGGATCGCGAAGCGTGGCGCGCTTGTCAGCTGGACGCTATCGCCGTGGCGCTGGACCATCAGGCCGCTCAGGGGACCATGCCGTTCGGCCAGCGTCGCCAGCGCCACCTCGACTTCCGGTTCGCTCAGCCCTGTCCCCCGGGCGAGGTCGCTGCTGCTCGTCGCGCCAGGCGCGACGAGCAGCAGCGACTCCAGCAACGCGGGCACGTCGTCTGGCGCCACAGCGGGTATCGGCAGCTCAACCGTCGTCATCGCGACGTCTGACGTTAGTGGCCTGCCCGCGGCGTCTTCGGAAGCCGGACCGGACGCGGTCGATGTCCTGGCATCCTGGCGGTCCCGTGTGCTCATCTGGCGACCGCCAGCTCCCGCGAGGCGTCACTGGACGAAGCCTCCACCAGAACCGGGTCGAAGTCCGCCGTAACGTCCCCTGAGAGCCCCGACAGGTACTCGCCGCCCGGCACGGCGATCGCCCGGAAGGTGATCTCCCCAAACAACTCCGGCTGGTCGGCCTCGGCCATGCTCCGGCGGATGAGAACCAGCCCGGCCAGGAAGGCCGTCTGGACTTCGAGCCGGTTCCGGCAGCTGGCGCCGACGGCCGAGAAACGGACCTCCCGCCGCCCGGACAGTTGACCGGCCATCCGGACGACCATCTCCCGCAGCGACATGATCCGGACGACGGGAACGATACGGACCGGGTCGGCCATCTGGCTGAGCCGCCGCCGGATCGCCCGGGCCAGAACACCCGGCGCATACTCCGCCAGGCGGACGGCGGGGGCAACGTCGCCCAGGACCAGCCGGGCCGCGGGCGGGAAGACGCCGTGGTCAGCCACATCCCGTTCCGCGAGGCGGCGGGCCGCGTCCCGGATCTCGCGGTAGCGGAGCAATTGCTGAACGAGGTCGCCGGGGTCTGGCTCGAAGTCGACCGCTGGCGGGCGCGGCAATAGCGACCGGGATTTGATCAGGGTCAGCCGGGTGCCGACCGCGGCGAAGTCGGCGATCAGGGATGGCGGAGCGCCCCGACCCAGCGACCGCATCGCGGCGAGGAACTGGCTGGTGACCTGAACGAGGGACAGCTCCGCGATCGGAAGCTGTTCACGCTCGATCAGGCGCAACAGGACATCGAGCGGGCCTTCGAATCCAGGCAACCGCAACTGATACTCGTTGAGCTGCAATCCGGGCGCGCGTTCGGCGGGATTTCGGTTCGGCGGGAGGTCCATCACGCCGCCAGTCTACGCCATGACCCGGTAGACAGAGGGTCCAACCGGAGCGCCGAGCCGGTCAGCGAGCGAGCGGATCGAGCGCCTGATCGGGCTCGGCCCGCGGAGCGTCCTCATCGCCCACCGGTTGCTCACCCACCGCCTGGCGAGCGAAGGCATCCTCCGCGACGCCCACGCCGAGGGTGTAGGAGAGATGACCGCCGAGCCAGCCGGAGAGCGACACCAACGTCAGTCCGGCGATCGCCGTCGCGACACCAGCGCGACGCCGACCGCTGGACCGCAAGGCCCAGGATCCGATGTATAGGCCGGTGGCGATGGTGTTCAGTGACGAGTGCATTACGCCGATCCGCCGGGGCCGCTCCCGATCCTTCACCTGGTTCCACTGCGCCAGCCCGGACAACGCCGCCGAACCCGCCGCGACGACGCCAGCCCGGAGGCACAGGTCAGCCGCCCGCTCCTCGCCGATCAGGTCGAAGATGCTCGTCAGTGTCCAGCCACCGAGCGGAAGCGTCACGATGATCGGATGCAGCGGATGCCCGATCCACGAGCCGAGGAGAGCATCTCGCACGCTCCGTGGGGCGGAGTCACCGACGACGGGCGCGATCACCGCCTTGATCGCCGTGGCGACGTCATCGAGAGCTGGAGCCGAATCGGTCAGCCGGTCGATACCGTCGCCGAGCGCCTGACCCAGACGCCGCTGAGCCGTCGAGATCGGTGCGGACTCGGATGGTGTGGAACTGGCCATGACAACCTCACGATCGGTGGACGGGCGACGACATCGCCCAGGCAGGAACAGCACCGTCCGTGATGCCGATCCCGTGCCATCTGCCGGTACCACTCATTCGCCGGGTAAACCGCGGCTCTTCGGCCATCGTCCACCGGAACGAAACCTCGCTCTCGGGTTCAACCGCCTTCACCGTTGGTCGAGGGAGCCCCGCCACGGATGGTCTCGCGATAGCTGGAGGCGTACCGAGAATCCGTCTGTCGGTATCGCCTGACGGCGAAGGCCGCCGCGGAGGCCGGAAGGGGCGAGCCCACTCCCCCACAGATGAATTCGCTACCGACTGCCGGCGAGCAGGCGTGTCCGCTCGACGACGCCAACGATGGCTTCGATCGCGTCGTCGATCTGCGCGGCGGTGTTGCTGCGCCCGACGGTGAAGCGGACGCTGGTCCGGGTCTGCTCGTCGGTACGGCCCATCGCCTCGAGGACGTGGCTGGGCTCGTTCCGGCCGACGGCGCAGGCCGACCCAGCCGAGGCGGCGACGCCCTCCATGTCGAGCGCCAGCAGGACCGTCTCGCCCTGAACGCCGGGCAGGATCACGTTGAGGTTGTTCGGGAGTCGATGTGGTCCCGAAGGTGGTCCGTTGACGGTGAGGTCCGGCAATCGTTCCTGGAGACCGGCCAGAAGGCGATCCCGCAATCCGGCGCAGTGGGTGGCGTAGGCTGGTCGAAACCGTTCCGCGCGGTCGAGGGCGGCGGCCATGCCGACGATCCCGGCGACGTTCTCCGTCCCACCGCGTCGCCCTCCCTCCTGTCCGCCACCGCGCTGCTGCCAGGCGACGTCGGTCCCGTTGCGGACAGAGAGCAGACCGACACCCTTCGGGCCGTAGAACTTGTGCGCCGACAGCGTTAGGAGGTCGACGCCGAGATCCTCGACATCGATCGGCAGACTCCCCGCGGCCTGCGTCGCGTCGCAATGCAGCGGGACCCCGCGCTCCTGGCAGAGCGTGGCGATGGCGGGGATGTCCTGGATGCTGCCGACCTCATTGTTGGCCAGCATCACCGACACCAGGCACGTCTCCGGCCGGATCGCGGCCGCGATCGCGTCCGGCGCGACGATCCCCTCGACGTCGCACGGCACGACGGTCAGGCCGAAGCCAAGTGACTCCAGCCAGCGGGCTGTCTCCAGCACGGCGGAGTGCTCGATCGTCGTCGTGACGATATGCGGCCAAGGACTGTCAGGGTCGCGCCGCCGGGCCGCCCAGGCTACGCCGCTCAGGGCGAGGTTGACGCTCTCGGTCGCTCCACCAAGGAACACGAGCTCGGCGGCGGAACAACCGAGCACGGCGGCGATGGTCGAGCGGGCCGAATCCAGCGCGGCGTGGCTGGTCTGTCCAAGCCCGTAGACGCTGGACGGGTTGCCGTAGTCCGCCGCGAGGTACGGCATCATCACCCGGAGGACATCGGGATCCAGCGGAGTGGTTGCGGCGTGATCGAGGTAGATGAGATCGGACATCGGGGGGACTGACACAGAGACATTCCTGGGGGGTCGCGGAGGAGACCAGTGGATGTCGGCCTGGCGATCAGGCGACGACCTGGGGCTCCGACGCCGGAGCGGCCGCCTCGTCGCGAATCAGGTCAGCCAGGGTGATCGAGTCGATCGCGCCGGCGATCGAGTCGCGGACCCGCAGCCAGACCGGTCGGGTCTCGCAGTTCGGGATCAACGGGCAGGTCTGATCCGACTCGTCCTCGGAGACGCAGTCCATCGGGGCGATCGGCCCCTCCATGACCCGGTAGATCTCGCCGACCCGGATGTCGGCCGGTGGCCGGGCGAGCTGATACCCGCCCTGGGCGCCGCGCCTGCTCTCCACCAGTCCGGCCCGGCGCAGCGGTGCGATGAGTTGCTCGAGGTACGGAGCGGGAACGTGGGAGTCCTTCGCGATCGTGGTGAGAGCGACCGGCTTGGTGCCGTGATAGTGCGCCAGCGCCACCATCGCCCGGACCCCATACTCGCCACGTGTCGACACCTTCATCGGGGACCTCCGACCGCTTAACAGAGTGGACGTAATGCTACCCTTTCGGAAGCGCTCAGTCAACCGGCATCGCGCCGTCCGTACGCCGGGCGAGCGCCACTGGATTGATACGGAGTATCGCACCGAAACGATCACCCAGGTTGGTCAGCGCCTAGCGCGAGAACCAGCGCAGGTAGTCTCGGGAGCGTCCGGCGAGGCTGGTCGCCCTGTAGCGGGGACTGCCCGGTCCGTCCGCGATCCGGCGACGGACATGGACGAACCGGTCGGCGGTGAAGATGCCCTTGTAGAAGCCATCTTCCGTCACGGGAATCGCCCAGCGGTCGGTCTGCTGCATCCACTGCTCGATGTCGTGGAGGGAGTCGCTGACATCGGCGGTGACGATGTTCCGGTCGACGATGTCCGCGACGGTCCGCCGCCCCGCTCCGCCCTGCAACTCGTGCAGGAGCTGGTGCCGCCAGACCATCCCAACGACCTTGCCGTTCTCCGTCACGACGCTATCCCGGGGGCCACCCCGCAGGGCGAACGTGAGCGGATGATGGAGCGACAGCCCGCCCATGTCCCAGAGGGCGTAGGCGCCGACCTGAAGCCGCTGCATCGACGCCTCCAGCTGAACGGAACGCCACTCGGCCTGTGCCGCGACGATGATGAAGACGCCGATCACGATCAGGGCCCAGAGTTGCCAGACGACGGCGGCGACGCCGAGGGCGACGCCGAGCCCCTGCCCAGTCAGGACCGAGACCCTCGTCCCGGTCTCTCGCCCCATCCGCCCAGCGAGGAGCGCCCGGAAGATCAGGCCACCGTCCATTGGGAAGGCCGGGAGCAGGTTGAAGACGAGCAGCAGCAGGTTGACGATCGAGAAGGAAACCAGCAACGGGATCAGACCGACGCCGGAGACCGTGTCCCGCAGAACGTCCCCGGCCGAGGAGTAGCCAGCGATGAAGCCAAGGAGAATGATCGGAGGGATGAGCGCGACCGCGATGGCGAGGTTGACCAGCGGCCCGGAGAGCGCGACGACCATCTCGACGCTGGAGTGACGGGGCAGGCGCTCGATCCGGGAGATCCCGCCCAGCGGCGAGAGGGAGATGTCGCTGACGCTGAGCCCGAAGTGCTGGGCCATGAGGGCGTGGCCGAACTCGTGGAGCAGCACGGCGCCAAACAGCAGGGCGACCAGTACGACGGCGAGCAGATAGCCGGCCGCGCCGCGATCGACGAGGAGGCCCTGCTGGACGATCAGGATGGCGGCGAGCAGCGCGACCGACGGGTGGACGCTGATCGGGATGCCGGCGAACCGGCCGAACGTGAACGTGCGCACCTGTGGCAGCCCTGTGGACCTCAAACGTTCGACCATGCCGATAGCCATGCAGGCAGTATCGGCCAACTCGTCCAGTCGCGGCGGGTATGGACAGAGGCCAGCCTATGCGTCGGGGGCGTCATCGAGCGATGAACCAACGGCCGCGATCCGGTGAGCGAACCGAAGTCGGGTTTCCTGGCAAACGAGTCCACGATCCGATGCGAGATTGGATATGGTCACATAGCAAGAATCTTGCCAGTGCCTGAAGGGGCACCTATACTCATCTCCAGCGCGTCCGGGGTTCCCTGAACTTCTCCGGTCAGTTGGCTCGTTCCTTCCCGGGAATGGCTCTCTGATGCGGTATCCGGCGCGACTCGTCGAGCCCGCGACCCGATCGGCGGACGTCACGGTCTATTCAAGGACGAATCCGAACGATGATGCAATCGGGATACGATCTTGGCCAGGACATGCGGCCCTGGGTCTCACCAAGCCTGATCGAGGCGAATTACATTCTGAGCCTGTCCCGTCAGGAACTCGAAGAGGTCATTTCGGCCGAGATGGACGCGAACCCGGCCCTCGATGTCGACGACCGGCCGACCTGTGCGATGTGCGGGGGCGTCCTGGACGGAACGTTCTGCCCGACCTGTCTGATCAGTCAGCAGTCGATCAACCACAACGAGGAGTCATTCGAGGACTTTCCGGAGCAGATGAACGAGGCCCCGGCCACGCGCGAGGATAGCGACGATTTCGACCCGATGACGCTCGTCGCCTCCGATGACGACCTGCACGCCCAGATCCTCGCCGATGCCCGCACCGTGCTGGACCCACACGAGTACCCGATCGCCGAGTACCTCGTCGATGGGCTCGATGACCGCGGCTTCCTGATGACCGACCTCGAGGAGCTGGCCGGGCTGATCGACTGGGACATGGAGGCGATCCTGGCCGTCCTCGACGTCATCCAGGACGTCGCCCCGATCGGCGTCGGCGCCCGCGACCTGAAGGAATGCCTGCTCCTCCAGACCCGCTTTCTACAGGGGACCGACCAGCACGTCCCGGTTCAGGTCGACCGGATCATCGACACGCATCTCACCGAGTTCGGAGCCCACAAGTACGGTCAGATCGCCCGTGACCTCGGCCTCTCGACGGAGGAAGTCGAGGAGGCGCGGGACTTCATCCGAACCCATCTCAACCCATTCCCGCTTCAGGCCTCCAGCGCCAAATCCTGGCGCAGCCCCAACCAGGCCGCCTACGTCGCCCCGGACGTAATCATCTCGATCAAGGACGGTGACCTCTTCTGCGAGGTGGTCGACGCCAAGCACTTCCACCTCCGGATCAGCCCGATGTACGATTCGCTTTCGGCGGACATGGGGCGCCGGAACCAGCGGACGCGGGAGGCGGCGGCCAACGGCACGGTCGATGGCGCGACGATGGCGGCCTCGCTCCGCAAGCACCGCAGCGGCGAGAGCCTCACCGCCAACATCGCCGCCAGCACCCCGCCGGCCGAACCGTCCGGGGACGCGGTCCAGGTCGGCGCGCAGAAGCTGAACGACGACGACCGCAACCACGTTCGCCAGTACAGCAGCCGGGCCCGCCTGTTCATCTCCAACATCCAGCAGCGCCGCGAGACGCTGCTCAAGATCAGCCTCTGCATCTGTGGCCTGCAGGAGAACTTCCTCCGGGGCGGCGTCCGGGAGCTTCGACCACTGACCCGGGCGATCGTCGCCCAGCAGGTCGGCGTCCATGAGTCGACCGTCAGCCGGGCGACGGCCAACAAGTACGTCATGCTCCCCTCGCGCAAGGTGATTCCGTTCAGCGACTTCTTCACGCCGTCCCTGAGCACCAAGGACGTCATCAAGGAGCTGATCGAGCGGGAGACCAAGGCCGGCCAGCCCTTGACTGACCGGCGGATCTGCGACCTGCTGCTCCAGCAGGGCATTCGGATCGCCCGGCGAACCGTCGCCAAGTACCGGGCCGAACTCCGCATCCTGCCCTCGACCATGCGGTAGCCCAAACATGGCTCCTCACCGGAACGTCGTCCGGGGGCAGGTGCCATCATTGGGAGGAAAGCTGGACGTCATGGGACAGCGCACTGACCGAATCGTCTGGGATTACGTCGTGGTCGGAGGTTGAACGGCGGGTCTAGTCGGCGCCAGGACCGCCGCAAGCCTGGGTGCGAGGGTGCTTCTGATCGAGCGGGCCCAACCAGGCGGTTACTGCCTCTGGACAGGGTGCGTCCCGTCGAAGACGCTGCTGGCGACGTCCAGGGTGAGCGCGGGCCGGACCGGTATCGCCAGCACCGCGCCATCGCTGGACGCTCCGACCGATCCGGACGCCCGGTTTACCGCCGCCATGAAGCGCATCGAGGACGCCATACGGACGATCGAGCCGGTCGATTCGTTCGCCTCGCTCCATGACGACGGGATTAAGACGATTGCTGGGGACGCGACCTTCACCAGTCAACGCACGTTACTGGTGGACGACCGTCCGATCGACTTCCAGCAGGCATTGATCGCGACGGGCGCGGCGCCGCTGATACCGAATCTTCCCGGACTCGACGCGGTCGACTATCTGACCAGCGAGACCATCTGGAGCATCGACCGCCTCCCCGCCCGGCTGCTCATCATCGGGGGCGGACCGATCTCCTGCGAACTGGGCCAGGCCTTCGCCCACCTCGGGTCCGAAGTGACCCTGGTTGGCCGGGGCGAACGACTGATGACGCAGGAGGACGCGGAGGCAGCCGCACTCGTAACCAGTGCCCTCGCGGCGGATGGCGTCCGCATCCGGACCGGAACGTCGATCGAACGGGTCCGGGCGACGGGCCCCCGGCGCGGAGGCAATGCCTCGGCGAGCGGCGGGCAGGAGATCCCGTTCGACGCTCTGTTGATCGCGACGGGTCGCTGCCCTTGCACGGCGGGTCTCGGCCTGACGGCTGCGGGAGTCACGACTGACGAGCAGGGATATGTCATCGTCGACCGCCATCTTCAGACCAGCAATCTGTGGATCCGGGCAGCCGGCGACGTGACCCCCCGCTCCCACCACACGCACACCGCCGGTGTGCATGGCAGCCTCGCCGCGAGCAACGCGATCCTCGGGCTGTCCCGGGCCGAGGACGATCGCCGGCCCGCTCGCGTGTCTTTCACCTCTCCCGAACTGGCGGCGATCGGGGCACTGACCGATCCGGGCCGGACCAATGACGGCACGACCGTTCTCGTCCAGCACCACGAGTACAACGACCGCGCGATCACGGCGGGTCAGACCAGCGGGTTCACCAAGCTCGTCATCGATCGGTCGCACCGGATCGTGGGTGCGACCGTGGTTGGGCCGCGAGCCGGGGAGACCCTTGGCGAGATTTCACTGGCGATTCAGGAGGGACTGCGCACACGCGATCTCGCGTCAGTGACTCATGCCTATCCCACGTATAACCATGCAGTATGGAATGCGGCGATAGCCGATGTCCAACAGACGCTCACCTCCGGCGCCATCGGCAAGGCGACAAGCCTGCTCAGCCACGTTCGTCGTGGCTGGGTGCGTGTCCGTCAGGAGAGGCGCCGGTAACCGACAACGATCTGTCGAATGGCATTGGTGCCTACGACCGCTGCCCAGAACAGCGCCAGTTACCCGGCGAACTGGGGGAGTGCCAACCAGAGGCCATGGAACAGGATCGTTTCCGTCCCGCCCGCCCACCCCGGCATGAACGACAACGACCGGTCGTCGTCGATCTGGCGACTGGTCTTCTCCGCGATCGACGAAAAAGCCAGGAGGGTGGCGCCGTTCACGTAGTAGGCAACAAGGACGAGCAGGAAGGGCCACAAGGATGTGCCAAATTCCTTGCTGGCTCCGATAGCAATTCCAACGACGGCGAGTCCATAGATCGCGACGTCCGAACTGATATCGAGGAACCCGCCAGCACCAGAAGTTGGCTGTCCGGCCGCGAATCGTCGTCGAGCGAGCGGGCCATCCAGGCCATCCGAAAGACGCGAAATCAGCCAGAGAATCAGTGCAAGTGTCCAGAGTTGGAGGCAACTCGATGCCACGCTTGCCAGACCAATCAGGAATCCCACTGCCGTGAGGCGGTCCGGGCTGATCTAGAGCGTGTCATGGACTTCCGAGTGGCAGGAGCGAGAGTTTGTGAAGCATGAGGCAGGCAAAGGCGACGAAATGCAAGCCGGCCACGGTCGTGGGCAGGCGCTCATAGTCCTTGGCCAGCCGCCGGAAGCGCGTCGCCCAGGCGAACGAGCGCTCCACCACCCAGCGCCGCGGCAGCAAGACGAAGCCCTTCTTTGCTCCCGGCAGCCGGACCACGACCAGCTCGATCCCGCGTGCCTCCGCCTCGTCAGCCGGCTCCTCCCCCGTGTAGCCCTGATCGACCCAGGCCAGTTCCACGGTGTTGCCGGTCGCCGCCTGCACCGCGTCCGCCAGCTCGCCCACCTGCGCCCGCTCCTGATCGTTGGCCGGCGTCACGCGCAGCGCCAGCAGGTGCCCCAGCGTGTCGACCGCCGCGTGGAGCTTGCTGCCGCGGGTCTTCTTGTGCCCGTCGTAGCCGGCCCGGTGCCCGCTCTCCGGGGTGCCGCGCAGGGTCCGCGCGTCCAGGATCACCGCGGTGGGATCGGGATCGCGGCCGCTCGCTTCGCGCAGCAGCGCCCGCAGGTCGTGGACCATCTCCTCGAAGCAGCCGGCGGCGATCCAGCGCAGCGTCTGCTGGTGGACCGCTGCCCACGGCGGCAGATCGCCGGGCAGATAGCGCCACGGCGAGCCGGTCCGCACCATCCAGCGCAGGGCGTTGAAAACCTCGCGGGGATCATGCCGGCGCTGCGGGGCGTCCGGGGTCATCAGCGTCAGGTAGGGGGCGACGAAGGCCCACTCGTCGTCCGTCACGTCGCTCGGGTAGGGCTTGCGGGAGATCGTGCTCATTTGCTGAGTTTACGACCCCCGCAGAGTCCATGACACGCTCTAGGGCCGGTCGATCAGATGAACTGCCCAGTCGAAGTACGGTTCAAGCAGGCGCCGCGCCGCAACGTCCAGCACCAGGCTACCCGTCTTCCGGTATCCGGTTGCCCGCGGGACGCCGACGGTACCAGCCTACGAGCAGCGAGCCGACCGTGGACAGGACCAGCACTCCCAGAATGGCAAAGGACGGGACGCTGCGGTCGGCATAGTTGGAGCCGATCGCCACAATTGCAATGACTGGGGGCGTCATCCCGACAAGGGTGACCAGCGCAAACAATGGCAAAGCGATAGTTGTCAGGCCCGCTGCGTAACTCACGAGGTCGAAATTGAACACCGGCAGCAGACGCATGACGAGAATGGTTCGCGCACCCACCCGATCGGAAAGCTCGTCGATGTATCGCATGGCGGCCGGGGAGAGCCGGCCCGCGAGCCGGGGCCGTCCGAACCAACGAGCGATCAGAAACGCGATGATCGCTCCTGCCTCCGCACCGACGAGCGTGTAAACAGTTCCCCAGACCAGTCCGAAGGATAGACCTGCCGCGATACTGAGCGGCGCGGAGGGAATCGGAGAGAACACGACGGCGCCAATCATGGCGGCGATGAAGATGAGAGGCGCCCAGGGTCCTGCAGCGGCGAGCCATTCCTGGATCGCCGTGGGCCGGAATGAAATGATCTGGCCGAACAGCGCATTACCGGCGACGCCCAATCCCAACCCCAGGACCACCACGACGAGCAGCCAGCGCCGAAGGCGCCGGCGTCCGGGCCCGTCTACGAGAGGAAACGTGGCATCGGAGGGTGGATCAGATGGAATGGCGGCCTTCACTCATTGACCACGATGGTTCCACGCATCCCTGACAACACATGAGGGATGCAGATGTAGACATACGTTCCCGGTTGAATGAAGCGATGAACGAACTGCTCACCGTCGTTGAGCAACGGTGAACCCCATGCCGCTGCACCCGCCGGCAATTGAACCAGCTCAGGTCGCGATCGTGCGAGCGGATTCTGGTTCGGATCTCCGGTTGCCGTATGCGGAATCGGACTGTCGTTCGTCCAGATCACCGAGTCGCCTGCCTGAATCGTCAGTGTGGACGGCTCGAACCGTAGTTCTGTCGTCATGGCAACCTGATGCTGAAGCGGTGCGACTGGGGTGGAGGCGCCGGGGCTTCCCGTGATCATCGCGGTGGGAGTCGCTTGATGAGCCAGAACCGCGTGTGCGGTCTCTCGAACATATCGCGGGTTCCCGAATACGACCCCAAGTCCGCCAGCCGCCGCCGAACAACCGATCAGGAGTGATCGTCTTGATAGATGAGGACGAGCAGGATCACTCAATTGGGTCTCCTGTCGTACTTGCCGGCTGGTCCGGGCAGACCAGCCGGTGAAGCGTTCAGACGATCAGGTCCCTACTGAACGGTCACCGAGAACTCGACATGCGAGAATTCGGCGAGCTGGGTGTGGTCGTTCTGAACCGGCTCGATCCAGATGACGTGGGTTCCCGGTCCCCAGGCACTGAGATCGATATCGAAGGTGTTGGCGCCGGGCATCGAGACCATCCCCGCCATGGACATCATGGCCATGTGATCCATGCCTGCCTCAGGCGATGCCATTTCCGCTTCAGGCGACGCCATCCCCATGGACATCATCCCCATGGCACTCATGTCGGTATCGACGAACACGTGCCAGTGGCCGTATCCGGGGATATTGGTTTTGCCTTCGAGGTCAGCCGTCGGATTAAAGTTGACCGGCGCGACCTCGATGCCGAAGATCGCCGGGACAATGGCGCCGTCCATTGGACTGACAAGTTCGAGACCTGGAGGACCGAGGTCCTGAGCAGTCGGCAGTAGGACTTCAGCCGTGGGCTGATAATCGATCTCGATCTGCTGGGCCGTTTCCATCATGTCGACGTGGGTATTCGATGCGAGAGTGACGAGGATCGTATGCGGTCCCGGAGTCAGGCCAGCCAGGGGAATCGAAAATGTATCGGTCGCGTAGAAGTTGATCAACTGGGCCATGCTCATGCCGTCCACCATGACATGAATATGTCCAACGCCTTCCTCATCAGGGCGTCCCGACTTCGCGCCGCTCAGTTCAAAGTTCGTAACCGACAACTGAAGTTCCACCTCATGGGTAGCGATAAGAGCACCAGGGGCTGGAGCCAGGATACCAAGTGCGGGAGTTGCACCCTGACGCCTTGACGATACGCCTCCGCTCTTGCCCAAAGCAGGCTGAACCTGTCCCGCCAGGGCGAGGCCGGACATGGCGCCGATGGTTTTGGCAATGGTTCGTCGAGTCATGTGTGCGCTCATGAGGCCGATCTCCATCCGTTATCTGTTATCCGTCGCGGATACACGATGTTCACGTCACGCCGAGTTCATCGTCCGCCGGCCGCCGTTTGGCGTAAACTCAATGTAGGGAGCGAATACGCACTCTGCTGTATGCACGCTTACACTGGGGATGGAATGGGCCGACCGGACTCGTGCCCGTCACATGCAGTTGGGTCGAGACGTCAGGCGAGGAATTCGCGATGCCCGACTATTCGCTGATTCACAAACACATTGCTCGATTGACTCGCGCATCCAGTGGTTTGACTACGGCGTCGGACGCTGGCCCGGACATGTTTGAGACGACTGGCGCACCGGCGGTCAGGCTCGCGCAGAAGTTCACCCATCTTTCGGAGATGGATGTATTTGTCTCCCTGCCGGCGAGCGAAAAGGCCTGGCTGCTCCATAACACCACCATGATCAACTATTCCAAGGGACATATCTTCTATCGCCCCAATCAAGTGGGAGAAGTCATCTTCATCCTCAAGACGGGTCGCGTCGACCTCTTTCGACTGGCCGCGGACGGACGAAAACTGGTCATCGAGAACGTCCGACCGCACACGATCTTTGGGCAAATGGGACTAGTGGGCCAGCAGATGTACGGCTGCTTCGCCCAGGCCACAACAGCATGTCTGATCTGCGTCATGAGTCGATCAGACATGGTCGCGCTGATTACCCGAAACCCTGCTGTTGGGTTGACCTTGCTGGCCGATGTTGGCGACCGCCTCAAGGAACGCGAAGACGAACTGGAATCGCTGGCTTTTCACGCCCTACTCCCTCGGCTGGCCACGCTGCTGCTACGGGAAATGGATGCGTCTGGCACGGTGAAGGGTATGACCCATCAGGATATCGCCGACCGACTTGGATCGCGCCGCGAAACGATCAGTCAGTTATTGGGACGATTTCGAGATGAAGGTCTCGTTCATATTGAACCGAAGCGGATAGGGGTTCTTGACCATGGAAAACTGACGCAGTACCAGATGCTGTAGGGAGGTAAGGCGCCACCGCGGACGACCAGAGGTGATGAATGGTGATACACGTTCGGCATCTGCATCCAGGCGCCTTGTGGGCCGATGCCCGTCGGCCCACAAGGCGCCTGGCTGGTGTGAAGCCCGGGAAATCAGCATGGCCTCGTGTGCTGGCCTGAAACCGCACCTGGCACGGAGGACAGGCATCTGGACGGCGAAGGCGAGATCCGGAGACCGACGGGCCCGGATCACGCATTCGCCGGTTCATCGTCCTGTTTGCCCAGGTGACGCCCCAACGTCGACCGCATCCGGGGCAACGTTGCGGCTAATGGAAGTCCTCATCCTCGTGCCGGATGACGGGGGCGTCACCGCTGATCATCGATCGGACGATCGCCTCGACCTGCGGCTGGTCACTGGCATACTCCGGCTCGGCGATGAGCAGCCTGCCGCGCTTGGTCTGGCCGGTGATGAACGAGTGGAGGCCGTCATCCTCGACCCGCCAGAGGATGAAGGACAGCTCCTCGTCGTATTCCCCGGCCGGGTTCATCGACAGGTGGTAGGCGGAGCGCCGGAACTCGTAGACGTCCTGCTTCTGGTCGAGGGCGAGGTCGCGCCACTCCTGGGCGATATCAGCCAATGGGTCTTCTCCTCCAAGCTTGTCGCATGACGAACGGCGCACGTTTGGCCGGGTCGCAAGACCGGATCGTCGTGGTTCCGCCATGGCCTCCGGCATCGTTCACGTAGTATGCACCGGCACGAACTCCAGTTTCGTCACGATGCTCCCAAACCCCGGGCAACGATGCGACAATGCCGTATAGATCATCTGTTCGGAACAGGACACGGAGGTTGCTCCGCATGGCCGCCATGATGCTGATGCCACCCGCCGAGCCGGCGGTCGACCCCTCGGAGGAAACGGCGATCGCCGATCGATTCCGGCGCATCTCCGCGGCCATTGCCACCATGCGGACCGAATCCGACCGGGCACTGACCCTCGACGAGCTGGCCGAGGCCGCAAGCTACAGCCGGTTTCACTTCGTCAGGACCTTCCGCGACGTGGTCGGCACTTCCCCAGGCGCCTTCCAGACCGCGATCCGCTTCGCCCGGGCCAGCGAACTGCTCCTGACATCGAGCGCGACCATCACCGAAATCTGCGGCGAGGTCGGGTACAACAGCCTCGGGACGTTCAGCGAACGGTTCCGTGGCCTCGTCGGGGTCAGCCCGAGCGGTCTGCGCGAGTTGCCGCACCAGATCGCCGAGCTGCCGTCCTCTGGGCTGGACGATCCGATCCGGGCAGTCGGGCCGCGCGGGGAAATCGTCCGCGTCGCGGTACCAGAGACCTGTCCCGCCAGCATGTCGATCTATGTCGGTCTGTACCGGGATGGCGTGGCGAGCGGCATTCCAGTCGCCGGAGCGATGACCAGCCGGCCAGGGGTACTGGAACTCGACGGCCTCGCTCCGGGAAGCTTCCACCTGCTCGCCGCCGCCTTCCCGGCACCGATCCATGGCCTCGGCCACCTCCTCCCCGGCGACCACGTCCAGGTCAGCTCGAGTGGGCGGGCGATTCACGTCACCGGGTCCGGGGCCTCTCGCGTCGCCCAGCCCCTGCACCGGCTCCGCTTCCGGCCGATCGCGCCGACCGACGCCCCGATCCTGACCGCGCTGCCGGCGCTTGTCCTGTCCCGGATGACCTGATCAAGTCCGCCCGACCGTAGATTCGTTCCGCCGCGCAATATCGGAGAAGCGCGAGTGTACGTATAGGACATATGATCGTGTCAGCGTGATAAGCTCGCGCGGCCCGATCGTCAGACCGGAAAGGCGCTCCCAATGATGACCCATATCCATACGGCTCAGATCTACGTCCGGATTACGACGATGCCCTTGCCTTCTACACTGGCAGGCTCGGCTGGGAGAAGCGCGAGGACGTCCCAATGGGCGGTGACGACCGCTGGCTGACCGTCGGCATTCCCGGCGCGACGACCGGGGTTTCGATGGCCGGTCCCGGCATGCACGGCGACGAGAAGCCGGGCGGATACACCGGTATCACGATCATCACTGACGACATCGATGCCGATTTCGACCGACTGACGGCCACCGGGATTACCTTTACCCAACCGGTGTCCGAGATGCCGTGGGGCGACCGGGCGACCTGGTTCGTGGATCCCGATGGCAACCAGTTCTACCTGATCCAGACAGCCAGTTCGACCTGAACTGGCAGTCCCGGCGTCCCGCTCGCGACATTGTGACAGTCCTGGACCGATTGGCTCCAGGCTGTCCCGTGTTCCGTGACGATTCCCGGGTGGCAGTACCAGCCCGCGACCGATGTGGTATTGTTTTCGGGCTATCCTGCGCCCGTAGCTCAGCGGATAGAGCGCTTGCCTCCGGAGCAAGAGGCCAGAGGTTCGAGTCCTCTCGGGCGTACCACCCCGGATTCCCGGAGAATCTTCCCAGGCAAGGGGCCTCTACCCCGGACCTGAGCCAGTTGCCTCGACTTTCCGTCGGCAAGTGGCTCAGCATCCCGGAGGCAAGAGGCCCTTCGTCTTGCTCGTGCTGCCTGCCGGACACGTCCGGAGGCGACCACCCCTATGACATCCTCGCGCCATCGGCTCACGCTCGCCGTGCCCGTTTCAGACCGGAGCACCCCGATGGATAAGATGATCCCCGAGCGCCCCGTGGCGCTTCCCGACCTGGTCGATCGGTACTTGACCTACCACCGCGCCAGCGGCCACTCCCCGGCGACCGTCAAGCGCTACACGCACACCTTCCGCCTGTTCGACCGCTTCCTTGCCGCCGAGGGGCTGCCCGACGACGTCACCGCGCTGACTAGCGTCACCATGCGCCGCTTCTCGGTCTGGTTGCAGGAGACACCGGTCCGCACGCGCCGCGGCGACAGCCGGCGTGCCCCGGCCGGCGCCCACGCCCACCTGCGCGACCTGCGCGCCTTCACCCGCTGGCTCAACGACGAGGAGTTGCTCGACCGGGCGGTGAAAGTGCCAATGCCGCGACTCCCGAAGCGCCTGTTCCCGATCCTGTCCGACGAGGAGCTCCAGCGGGTCTGGACGAGCCGCGACATGACCGGTCGCTCCGGCCTGGCCCTGCGCAACCGGGCACTGCTTGGGCTGATGCTCGACACGGGGCTGCGTCGGGAGGAGGTCGCCTCCCTGACGCTCCAGTCCCTCGATCGCCCCAATTGTCTGCTGACGGTGATCGGTAAGGGGAACAAGGAGCGCCGGGTTCCCTTCTCGAACGGCGTAGCCCGGCTGCTGGAGGAGTGGATCAGCCGTCGAGGCCCCGAGGACGGGCCGCTGTTCTGGTTGACCGGCGCCGGCGTCCGGACGGTATTCCGTAAGATCCAGGTCGAACTCGGCTTGGAGCACTTCCATCCGCACCAGTTGCGGCATCAGGCGGCGACGATGATGGTTCGCAGCAACGTCGACCTTGAGAGCGTCCGGCGCATCCTCGGTCACACCGATATCTCGACGACCAGCCGCTATCTGTCGATGACGGACGCCGATCTGCGCGCCAAGCACGCGGTCGCGTCACCATTTGAGTCGCTTGCCCTCTCTCAGGCCGCACCGAGTTCGCGCCGACGTCGACTATCTCTCCAGGACAACTGATCCGACTCTGGTCCCATACTCTGGCTGGCAAAACGTGACGCCCTCGGGGGATGATCCCCAGGGCGTCACGTTTTACTCCTACGACGGCTTGGCGACGCGATTCCCTGCGCCCGCCCGCACGGAGGCGTGTGAACACGTTGATGGAGAGGTGTATCGGTGGATTTCATCACCTGGTGTGGTCAGGTCTTGGACCGACTAGTAGACGCCGCTGCGTCCAGTACCACTATTCGCACCAAGGGACTAACCCAGCGACAGATCGCCGAGATCGTCCTTGGGAGCGCCATCTTTGACGACCCGGGGTACGCCGCTTCGACCCATAGGACGGGCCTACGTGAGGCCGTCGGCGTTCTGTACGATCGGCAGCTCCTACAGGACACCGACTGGCCGGAGAAACCATGGGAAGTGCTCCGGCTTACGCCGAACGGGCGCAAGGGGTCTGCGGATCTCGAGGCCGGGTGGGAGATCGTCTTCCTGAGCGACGATCTCGGTGAGGAGGAGAGCGCGCTGCTGGAGGTCGTCAATACCCGGAGCGAGCGACGGGAGGTCGATCACGCTTGGATCGAGTCGGTGCCGGAGCACGAGGTTGCCGAGGCTCTCGACTGGGCTGGTGGCCCGGAACTCGTGGCTCACGTGGCGCGCGAGATGACCCGCTTCGATGGCCGGGGACTGGTCCGGGCTGGGATCGTGAAAGAGGGAATCCCGGTCATACGGGCAACGTACGACGGACTAGTGAGGACGCAGCGAGCCGATGCCCCTCGTCCATTGACACAATTCCTCGACGGTCTCGGATCCAACCCAGGTGGAGCCGCCCCGTCGGTCAACGAGCGAGACTTCTCGTTCATCACCGATCCCGACCTCCGCCGGGTTCTCCAGGAGGACTATCGCGAGGCCCAAGCCTGCTTGGCGGCGCAGTCATGGAAAGGCTCGGCGCTCCTGTCGGCCGGTGTGATCGAAGGCATCCTGCTGGACGCGCTCCGCAGCCCCAACGCTGTAGACCACCCCGACTTCCCCGATCTCTCGGCGAAGCTCCCCCACCGTGCGGACGACATCCACTGGGACCGAGTGGGGCTGACCGATCTACTCAAGCTCGCCCAAGGGCTCTCCTTGATAACGACAGAAGCCGGTCGGATGCTAGAAGGAACTCGGGACTACCGCGACACGGTCCACCCGAACGCGGAGGTGCGGCGGGGGAGCCGGGCCGACCATGCCGATGCCTCGCTGCTGCTCGAACTGGTCCGGTTTCTCTACGCCCGCTTCGATGCGTAGATCTCCTTGAGGACCCAGCGACCGACTGAACGGTCTTCTCGAGTGGTCTACCGGATCGACCGGCCGACAGATCAACTTGTATTGAACAGGCAATTGATGGGCAGGGACCGACAGTCTCACGTGCCCGACCGGCGGACCGGCCAACGCACCCTACGGTGGGTCACGGCACCTTATGCGGCGAGTGCCCACCCTCTGTCTTTAGGAAGATCTCGCAACGGCACCGAATCTAGCAGCCAGCAGGAGGTCGGCAAGCCCGTGGGTCAGCCCCACGTTCTGCCGCAGGAGCGCCTCGTCCGCGATGAGCGCCATGTACAGCCGGCAGACCGTCTCTGGCGAAGGGTTCACCTTCGCCCCACTAGCCAGCCGCGACACATAGGCCCGATCGAGGCCGCTGTACTCCGCCACGAAGGACAAACTCTTGCCGGTCACCTTGAGCTGCTTTCGAAAGACAGAAGCGAAATCATTCATCTACATCTCCTGACCACCCCACACGTGGAAGCGCCAGCAAGCTGCAGATCCGTCCTTTGAAAACTAGCGGCCTCTGCGGTCCCTGCCCGTATCCCAGAGCGTACCAGTTCGCTAGCGCTCGTCAACCACTTCTGCCAGATTGTGGCGCTCGAACCGTCGCTCTCTTCGGTATCACCCACCTCTTGCCCTGAGAGGCACGTTTTCTTACTATTCCACTACTTTCCGGGACACAACGATTGATCTCTTGGAGGCCCGCCCATGGCGTCCGGCTCCCCGCTACCCTGACTCCCGCCACCGGACCGGCGCGTCCATCCGCTGCGCTGGCCGCAGATCATCATCACCTTCCCGATCTCGCTGCTCGTTTTCCTTCTACAGACCCTCTTCGGCTGGCTGCCATCAGTCCGGCTCGTCACGCGCCGACGCGTTCTCAAGCTCGGGGTGACCTTCGGCGTGTGCTGGCTCGTGCTCGGCCAGCTGACCATGTGGTTCGACGACAGCAGTGCCATGTGGGCCGGGACCATCCCGGAGCGCTCGGCCGCCACGCAGTCTCGGCTCGATATAGACACTGCGTACTCACGGCTCTGGCTGGCCAGTGGCTGCAGCGAGAGGATCAAAGGGGACACCGAGGGCGGACCGGGTGGTTGGCCGTTCGGGAGGCCGTTCGGCTTTTTCCTGGATTGCACAGGCGAGTTGGGTGGCACGATGCTCAGTTCGGTCGGCCTCGACGGTCCAGCCCGGAACTGGCAACTTCTGACCTTGGACGCGCGCGATGACTGGCTGACCTATGGCCGCACCTCCTGGCCGTATGTCGTCGTTGGCATCGGCGCGTACGTTCAGTTCCTTTTCGTTCTCCCCTGGCTTATTGGGGTCACCCTCTACAACGTCGCCACCCGCCTGCGGTGGGAATAGGAGATCCCCATGGCCAACAACGCGTTCGACCGGTTCGAGGAGATCGGGAGTGGTCTGCTTAGCGACTCGATCGACTACCGGATCCCAGCTCCCCTGCACTTGCCGGTCATCGAGCAGATGTTTAACGACATCTACGACGATCGGTACAAGCTCGGCACGTTCAACCAGGTGCGCTGGCTGCAGGGGCAGATGCGCAAGCGGCGTTGGCGTGGCACGGTGGATCATACCTATGACCGAATGGGCGTTGTGATCGTCGAGAAGATCGTCGAACTCACTGCCTTCCAAGCCGGCCAACTGCAGAAGGAGTACGAGCACAGCGTCACCCTGCGACATGAAGCTGATCGGCTAATCCTTTACAACCACGTGGCGCTAGAGACCGAGTTCGCTCGCCTTAATGAACACGCTCGCTTACAGCGAGCCCACGTCATCCTCCAAGCCCAGGTCGACACGGCAGCCGAAAAACTGCGCCAGGAATACGGGCTCAAGGCCGGCGCCCAGAGCAACACACACCTGACGGATAGCCAGATCCGGCAGCACCAGCACGAGATGGCCATGAAGAACCGGGAGTTGCGGCACGAGATCGAGGCCCGCGTGTCGGCGGCTGGCCAGACACAGGACGTCCTCACCGCCATCGGGTTCGTCAACCGGGAACTCGACGCGATCAACGCCCTGACGAACGAGGACGAGAAGCACCGGCGCTTCACGATCCTGCACGGCTCGCTCGGCTTCATGCTTAGCGGTAGTCAAAAGTGACGGCCGTCGCTGATGAGGCGACCCCGTCCGGCGAGGAGCGATCCCCCGTCAAGATCGCGCTGGGTAAGCGTGAGTCCAGCCGCTACCGCTTCGAGATGAGCGCGCGGGAGCTGGAGTCGGCGATCTACATCGTCGGCGCCCCAAATATGGGCAAGTCGACCCTGCTCGGCAATCTAGCAGAGCAGTTCGCCGGCATCCCCAACCGCGGCGTGCTGGTTCTGGACATCAAGGGCGACCTGGCCCACGAGATTGCCGCCCGGACTCAGCACGCCGATCGCCTGATCTATTTCGCGCCGGGAGAGTGCAAGTTCCCTGACGGCGACCGGACGTGGGCACTCAACCCGTTCGAGGTCAACCTGCGCGACCGCGACTCGGTCGCCCGGGTCGCCGCCGCGATCCCCTCCCTGTTCGAGCGGCTGGGACTGGCCGATCTGCAGCAGATGGCCAACATCCGTCAGACGCTGGAAGCGACGACCCAGCTCGCGCTACGCGACAGTGACCCGACGCTTCTGCACTTACCCTTGCTGCTCTACCACGAGCCGACCCGGGAGCGACTGCTCTCGCGGCACGTCTGGCCGATGACCCGGGTCTACTGGCGCAAGGAGTTCGACCCGCTCACGCCGTCCGAGCGCAAGCGCAAGGTCGGCACGACGGCCTCGCGGCTGACCACCCTGCTGTCCTCCCCGACGGTCAATGCGCTGGTCGGGACGTACCACTCGACGCTACGCCTGCGCGAGTTCCTGGAGGCAGGCAAGCTCGTGGTCTGCAATCTCGGCACGGGTCTGCCGCGCGACGTCGGCGTGATGATCGGCAACCTGATCATGGGCATGCTGATCGATGCGACGTACGCCCGCCCGGAGCACGGACGCAACGCCTGGTCGGTGATCGTCGACGAGTTCCACCTGTTCGTGGGCAACGCCTTCGCCGAACTCATCACCCAGGCGCGGTCCTACAAGCTCTACCCCGTGCTCGCCCACCAGGGCCACTCCCAGCTCTACGGCGAGGCGCGCCACGGTGCCGGGTCGCTGCAGGAGGCGGTGACCCAGGCGCCCCTGCGCTTCAAGCTCTCCGGCGGACCCGACGACGATCGCGAACGCTTCTCGGCCAGCGTCCGCTATCGCCGAGGTCCACGGGGCACTCCCCGATCCGAAGAGCTGTTGCTAGAAGACTGGTGGGGCGACGTGGTGCCCGGCCAGCTCGGTCGGGCCATCGCCGCCGCCAACGACGACCGGTACACGTTGCCGGTCCGGGCAGTCATGCGGAGCAATACCGAGCGCTACTGGGATCTCATCTTCGCCGATGAGACCGACGGCGACGGGGGCGCCGCCGGAGGCACCAGGCGAGATGGCGCAGCGCATCAGGACGGGCACAACGGGCGAAAGCCAGGCCGTAAGTCACGGGGTAGGACCAACACCAGCGGACCGTCACGACCTGTCATCGAGGACGCCATCGACCTCACCACGACGTTCATCGACGCCGGCGAGCCAGCCGCAATCTCCGTCACCGGCTTCGCCGACGTCATCGTCGCGGCGCCCTACGGCGAGGCGGGGCCGGACCCGGTTCCGGCCGGAGCTGGCCCGGGAGCGGCCACTGGAGACGATCCCGTTCGGGATGGCGACGCTGCTCACCCTCGACCACGTCCGCTCCTTGACGACTTCCCAGGCGAGTAGGCTGTTCCTCCGCGAGCAGGTGGAGCTCCTGAGCGGCCCCGTGGCGCGCACCGCCGCGATCGCCGCCGCCAACCGCCAGGCCAATCGCGCCATCCTGCGGCCGCTCAAAGATCTCGGTCTCGTCATCACCGTTCGACCCTGGTTACGCGGCGAGACCGGCGTGGTGGCACGCAAGGAGATCAACCTGATGACCCCCGCCGGCGTCGAGCTCGTGCAGGCTCACTACGATGGTATCGGTCGTGGGGCGGTGTCCCGCGCGGCACCTGACCCGGACGAGATTGACGGCAGCAATCGGGTCCACGACGAAATGATCGTCGACTCCTATGTCGCCTTCCGCCGGGCGGCCGAGGCGTCGGGACGGACCTTCTGGGGCTGGAGAGACGACCGCGACCTGCGACAGGTGGCGCAGGAGCGGGCGACCACGATGCGGGCCGTCGTCGCCGACGCCCTGTTCGTCGTCACTCGGCGCGACGGCGCTGGGACGCTCCACCACCAGGTCTTCCTGATCGAGCTGGATCGCGGCACGGAGTCAGTGGTCTCGCCCGGAACCGCAGCCGGAACTGGGCCAGCAAGGTCGAGCGCTACGAGGCGTACCTGGCCGGGTACTGGCATCGAGATCCCCTGCTCACCGGCTTTGACCAGCCACCAGTCCTGCTCGGCGTGACCCTCGGCCCGCGTCGACTCCCCAATCTACTCGCGGCCACGGCGGAGCGCCTCGAGCGGGCGACCTGGAGGCTGACCCTCCATCAGCATCTCGTTTCCGGCCCAAGAGCGGCCCTGGACGAGCCGATCTGGACGGATCCCGCTACTGGTGAGGTCGCGGATTTGGCGACTCTCCTGGGTCCGTCGTAGACGTTCTCACGCGCCGTGCGGTCCGACGACTGGTCTTTCCCATCGTCTTACGGTGCCGAACTCCGACTGACTGTCGTCTCCATCCCCACCGGGTCCCCTCAAGCTCCCCAGTGTGGACTCCGACGCCAGTCAGCGCAGCCCTCCCGACTCCCCGCGCCTACTCTCACCCGCCGGCGTCCCGGACCTATCGGTCCGTGCCGTCCGGCCGTCCTCGGCTTTTTTGCGGCACCGGCCGCGCAGTTGTCGGGGACCAGCCGCCGGTAGGGGAGTGGGGGCGATCCCCCGCCTCAACTGATGCCGTGTGATCCGGTCGCGTTGGGTAGCGATCGGGAACACGATAGACCGCTCCGGCGATCCATCGCGTTCCCGACCACCCAGCCAGGCGAACCGGGGACCAGAACCACACGACTCCTCCCTATTGTGTGAGTGGTGGGTGGCCGACGACCGGCGGGGAGGCGCCATCGCCGGCCCGCTCGTCCGGTCGCACGATGACGGCGACGGCCGAGGGGTCACGCGACGATCCGGCCTGGGCGAGGTGGTGCCCGCATCATACGCTCATGGTTTCGGGTTGTCTTCGTGTCTGCGCTTGACGCCGGTCGGTGGTCGGTCGGCAACGTTCATCGCTCCGATCGGGGCTGGGCGGCGGGTTTCACGCACGCTCCGCACCGGGTCGACGCCTGCCGGTTGAGTCCGCCTGGTCCCCTGTGCTACAAGCACCGTATGCCCAAAGACAACCCGAATATCAGTCCCCGACCGCGGCGCAACCAGCATGCGGCCGCAGTCCAGGTCGAGCGCGCCGGTCCGGTCCTCGCGGCGCTCGACGCCCATCTCCATCTCACCAATGACCAGGTCGAGCGGCTGCTCTTCCGGACCGGTCTGACGGCCACCGGGCGACCACGCCGGGCGCGGGGTGCCGCCTATGCCGCCAACACCGCGCTCCGCCGACTCACCGACGCCGGTCTGATTGCCCGGGTCCCGGTCTTCCTGCCAGCCCGTGGTCACGCTGGCGTGCACCCGCACTACACGAACGTGCTGACACCGGCGGGAGCCCGCGCCGCCCGCGACTGGTTGCGGGCTCAACCGCTGCAGCGCGCGCCCAGGTGGCGACGGCACCTGCTGCCCCGTCCGTGGCAGCCGCTGTCGCATGACTACTGGATCCGGGAGGCGTTCAGCAGCCTGGCGCTCGCCGCTCAGCGGGCCGGTCTCCCCGTCGCGGGTTGGCGCGACGACCGTGAGCTGCTGATCGAGAACCGGGCGTCGCCGACCCCGTGGGAGGTCGTCCCGGACGGTCGCGTGCTGCTCGGCGACCCGTCCACCGGCCGAGCCGGTGCGTACCTGCTGGAGATCGACCTGGACTCCGTCGTCCTGCGCAGTGGCCGTCCCGGGCGCCGGGACTGGACCCGGAAGGTCCGGCTCTACGCGGGGCAGTCAACGCGAGTTCTGCGGGTGCGCTTCGGCGGGCAACTGCCCGTAATCGTGCTGACCGCGACCACGAGCGAAGCCCGCCTGCGCAACCTGATCACGACTACCCGGGACGCGGGTGGCTCCGGCCGGTTCTGGTTCACCACACTCGCCGAGCTCGTCCCCGCTCCCCTGTCGGCGGCGGATCTCAGCGGGTTGGATGCCGAGGAGATCGAGCGCGGCATCGCGGCCCACGAGCGATCCCCACTCGGTCCGATCTGGCGCTCCGGCGCGGACGATGGGGCACGGTCCATCCTCGGACGCCACCAGGATGTGCTCGTCTGAGGGGCTGGAATCGCCCTCAAACACTTGGTTGGCCGCGATCCCGCTATTGGCTTGGCTTGCTGCTCGGTCGACGTTCAAGGGGGTCCAGAGCGCGTCGGAACAGGTGCTCCCCTGCCTCTTGCCATCGCTCGCTGGGATCGTGGTAGGATCGTTCTGTACCCGAACAAAGACCGAACATCCGCCTGGCCTCGCCGCCTGATCGACCGTGTTCCTCACGCTCTCGCTGCTCCGAACTGGCCGGGATCTCCGACCTCGTCGGGGCAGCGGTAGGCGTGAGGAGTTACGCACCATGGATGTGAACACTTCCGACGAACACCTCGAGGTGGCGTTCGAAAATCGGGTCAGCGGTGACGGGCAGGACCGGGAGGATGCGTTCGGTCCCATCCGGGCGAGCACGCATCGGTTGTACTCGCGGGCCGTCGAGGCGCAGACGCTCGAGGCGGTCGTCGCGGGGACCAACCGGATCCTCGCCGAGTTGCGCGGTGGGCACGCGACGATCCTGTCGGTGAGCTACACCCGTCAGGAGACGGCGCCTGACGAAGGCGTGGCGTACCTGGGCGCGATCCTCTATCGCGGCGCCCCGGAGACGGCGCCTGACGAAGGCGTGGCGTACCTGGGCGCGATCCTCTATCGCGGCGCCCCCTCGTCGCTGGCGACAGCGGGTGCCTTAGGACCGGGCCAGATCCTGCCGTTTCGCAGGCGGCTGGACTCGCCTACCGTAGAGGACATTCGAGTGGCGAGCCTAGCGCACGCTGTCCCGACCGCCGCACCGGCCCGTCTGAGTCGTGAAGAACGGGCGGACGAGCTGCGCCAGCAGACGGCCACGGCGATCGGGCGACTGGCCGAACAACTGGCCGAGGGGTACTCGGACGGCTTTCGGGCCTACCTCAGCTTCTCGGCTCGCTTCTGGGAGTACTCGGCGCACAACGCCCTACTGATCTACCTGCAGCGGCCGTCGGCCACGCGTTGCGCCGGGATGTCGCTCTGGAACCGACTCGGCTACACCGTGCGCAAGGGTGAACGCGGCCTATGGATCTGGGCGCCGGTCCTGCGCCGCAGGGACGACGGCGACGCGCCTGATGGAGAGGCGCCGGAACACCTCGTCGGTTTCCGACCGGCGGTGGTGTTCGACGTCGGACAGCTCGACGGGATCGAGGAGCGACCAGTCCCCGCTCCCGTGCCGGCGCTTCCCGACGACGCGCATGAGCTCCTGATGGCGCTGCTGGCGCGGGTCCGCGCTCACGGCATCACGGTCACGCTGAGCGAGTTGCCCGAGGGTACCGCTGGCTGGGCCAACCCGGGCGGGATCACGCTCGACCCGCGCGGTGACAGTCGAAACCGCCTGTTCGTGCTCCTGCACGAGCTGGCCCACATGCTCGGTCACGTCACTCCCCTGGCGACACTCGTGCGCTCGGCGTCGGTCGATCGGGCCGAGGTGGCGATGCGGCGCCAGGAAGCGGAGTTCGAGGCGGAATCGGCTGCCTACGCGGTGGCGGCGATCCTTGGCTTCGATCACCCCGGCGCCCGGGACTACCTGCTCCACTACCGGGCGACGCCCGAGGTGCTGTCGCGGCGCCTCGGGGCGATCCAGCGGCTCGTGCAGCAGATGCTGGCGGTGCTGGGGATCTCAGGACGACCGGCGCGACCACTGGGCAACGACGTGGGCGCTTCTGATCGGCGTATCGCCTGACACCCGATACGCCGATACGGTAATGCGCCTATCCGGGTGATGAATGTTCAACCGGATCGCTGTACGGCCGTATCGACGTCGCACGTGATGCCATAACGCCGATACGGTCATGGGGATGTCCGGCGATGACTGAACGTACGAAAGGAACAAGCATGGGTGAGTCATACGAGAAAGCTTCAGCTACCATCCGCGACTTCGACGATGGGGCGATGGGGCAGATCCTGGACCGGATCCTGACCGGTTCGGCCGGCTACTTCGCCGGCACCACGCCGGCGGCGGTTGAGTCGGCCGTGGAGCGCCTGCAGACGTTGGCGTTCCTGCGCGGCGTCCGGTTGGCAGTGACCCGGGAAGGGGAAATGATGGTGGTCCGCAGGGGCCGACACAACGGGCACGAGGGGTTGAACAAGGTTCGACCGGCGGCCTGACCGACACACAGCTGAGTGTGTCTGACGAAGCAACACGCTTCGTCCTAGGGTCTCGCAGTACGCTGCGAGACCCCTCTTTCGTTGTCTGCGATGGAGGGGAGAGGCGACGTCACGTTCACGGCGCCGCCAGGCAGTAACGCACGTTGGCCGCGACCGTCCGGCGTCAGGCGGGGGAGCGGGCGGGGTCGAGGTACTGGGCGCGGAACCGGTCGCTCAGTCCACGCTCGGACCTCGTGTCCGCGTAGTCCGGCTCGATCCCGATGTGGGACTCGAGGATGGCGCGGATCACGATCGAGCGGTTGATCGAGCGCCAGCCACTGCGGCGCAGTTTGCGGCACTCCTGGTCCAGCCACTCCAACTCGTCGTCACTGAGCCAGACGGCGGTCTGCCGCATGGACCGCTCGGCCTCGGGCGCCCCCTGCGCGGGCCGATCTGGTGGGTTGGTGGGCTGATCGGAGCGATCGGGGTCGGTGGAGCGGAAGACGGAGTCTCGGCGAATCGTTGGGTGCTTAGGCATCGGCGAGCTCCTTGGCGATCTTGCAGTAGGCGAGCGCGCCGGGAATCTCGGGAGCAAGGTCGAACACGGTCTGACCGGACGCGGACGCCTCGGCGAACCGGGTGGAGTCGTTGATCGGCGGCTCGAATACGTGCATGTGGGCGCCGAGTTCTTCCTTGGTCCGGGCGACGACCTCCTTGGCGTGGTGCGTCTGCGATTTGAAATGAGTATGGATGATGCCGCGCACCGTGAGTTTGGGGTTCGCCTCGACCCGGATGGCGTCGATCGTCTTGATGAGCAGCGAGACCCCCAGCATGGCGTAGTACTCGGTCGCCATTACGATCAGGACCTCGTTGGCGCTGATCAGGCCGTTCACCGTCAGCAGGCCCAGCGACGGGGGACAGTCGAGCAGGATGACGTCATAGGAGCGCAGCACCGGTTCGAGCGCTCGCTGGAGCTTGTATTCGCGGAACCGCACGTTGACGAGCGTCAGTTCCATATCCGACAGGCGGATGTTGGACGGAGCCAGGTCGAGGTTCGGGCGGACCTCAGGGATGATGATCTCGCTCATACGGCTGGTGCCATCGAGCACGTCGCTGATCTCGTTAGAGAGGCGGTCGGAGACGATGCCGAAGCCCTCGGCCAGGTGGCCCTGCGGGTCGAGGTCCACCATGAGGACGCGCTTGCCGAGGTCGGCGAGAGCGACGCCGAGGTGAATGGTCGTCGTGGTTTTGGCCACGCCACCCTTCTGGTTGGCGATCGCGATGACCCGCGCGGGTCGGGGAGAGGGAGAAGAGGACGCTTGCATAGATAAATTACCAGTATCGTGATACGACGATACGCATCAGACCGAGTCGATGTCAATATGTACAATCGTATGCATTGATCGCGCCTACTTGCATTAACCAGTATACTGTACGCAAATATGGCAATCGCTGATCACATCACTACCATCACAGGACGGGGACAAGTCACGCTGCCAGCCTCGGTGCGCCGACTACTTGGCGTACAGACGGGGGAGCGTGTTGCCTTCGTCGTAGACGGCGACACGGTGCGGGTCAAACCCGTTGCGTCCAAGCTCGACGCAGTTCTGGGGTCGGTGCGCCCACTGACGAGCGCGCCGGCCACCGTAGAGGAACAACTACGCCAGGCGAGACGCGATCGTGGTGATCGCTACGGCACTGTACTAGGGGAGCGGAGAGAGCGACCGTGACCTTCCTCGACACCAATGTCTTCGTGCGTGCGCTGGTCGAGCCGACCGGGGAAGCCGATGCACGGATGGCCGAGGAGTGTCGGACATTGCTGCGCTGGGCGGAACAGAAGGACGTGCTGGTCACGACCAGCGAGGCCGTCCTCGCTGAGGTGGCCTACGTGCTAGCGTCTCCGAAGGTGTATGGCCTAAAGTCGGATCGGATCCGTGATTTGCTGACACCAATCTTGTCACTACGGGGAATGCGAGTGTCTGCTGGCGATCGAGTGCAGCGAGCGCTGGAGCTCTGGGCGGAGTACCCGCACCTCGGGTTTGAAGACGCGCTAACGGCAACTCAGGTTCTCGATGACAAAGCCTTGGAGCTGTGCAGCTACGACAAGGACTTTGATCGGATCAAGGGACTAAAGCGGCGCATAACCCCCGATGGGGTAATGTCGAGAGCGGGTTCTACCCCGGAGTAGTCGAAGGGTGAAGACCGATTTCCTGCCTACTTATTAAGACACGGTCGAGGGGAGAGGATCGGTAAGGACAGGCACTAAGCTAGATGCGATCCGGTTCGACGCGCTCCTCAGAAGTCAGCGACCTTTCGATGATTCAGGCGGCGTCTTTGACCTTCGCGAGTACACCTTCATCTCGCCGTCGGCGCTCGTCCAATTGGCCGTCGCCTGCGAGACGGTCTGTGCGGCCGGTCGGGCACCCGTGATCCGAGTAGTGCCTGGCCCCCTAGTCGAGTATCTGCTTCGTATGGGGCTCCCCCTTGCGCTCCACGAGCGTGTGACCTTCGATCCCCCCTTCAGCTCGGGTGAGGCAGAGGGGGGCCGCTTCTACCACGGCTCAACTAACAGGTTGATCGAGGTCACTCGTATCGACGCGGAACGCGATTTGGGACATGTGCTCGACCGACTGGTAAGCACGCTGCAGGACGACTTCGCGTATCCCAACTCGGCCGCCTTTGACGTCGCGACGGCGGTGTCAGAGGTCGGTCAGAACGTTTTTCATCACAACGACCGTCAGAGCGGTTGCAAGACGACGAGCGCTTTCGTTGCCATGCAAGAGTTTCAGCCCGGTCCAGATGCATTCCTTGAGATCGGCGTTGCCGACGGCGGGACCGGCCTGCTCGCCAGCCTCCGCCGAGGCTCCACCATCGCGAGCATATCCGACGATGTCGATGCGATCTTGCAGGCCGCGAAGTTGGGCGTCTCGCGCTTCGACGACGCCACCAGAGGCCAAGGACTGGCACGCCTCCTCGAGAAGGTTGCGACGCATCGAGGATCGGTCCAGATCCGATCCGGCCGTGGGGTGGTCAGATACCGCGCTGACCGCTCGCAAGGACGCGCCTTCCCCGTACCACTACTCCCGGGAGTTCAGATCGCGCTGACCTTGCCGGCGCTATCCAGCCAGAACGGAGCTTGACGATTTGGAGTGCCATTACCTACAGTGAACTCTATGGAGCAAAGAATTGTCGTCCCAGGCCCGCACCTGTGGACCCGTGAACGTGGCCGAGAGCTGCGCCCTCAAGTGGCTGCGACCCTTGAGGCCCTGGCCGAGGGCGATGTCCTCGTCCTCGACTTGGGCGAGGTACAGGCCTTCGACTACTCATTCGCCGCCGAGTACTTCGGCCGCACCATCCTCAGCCTGATGTCCGATCATCCCGGTTTGTTCGTAATCGTTGAAGGATTGACCGAGTACACGCGAGAGAACTTGACTCAGGCCCTTAGCGGTATCGGCACCGGCGGTGTGTTCATGATTGAGCGCCTAAACGGTGCCCATCGCTTGATCGGGAAAGTACACCCTGCGGACACCGACACCTTCCAATCGATCCTCGAGGCCGCTGGTCCGGTCTCGAGTGCCGACGTCCGCGACGAGTTGAACATCACCCTCAACGCCGCCAACGAACGCCTCTCGAAGCTCGCCGGCCTCGGCGTGATACGTCGTGAGCGCGGCCGTTCGTCAGCCGGACGCGAGCAGTACCTGTACAGAACGCTGTCCTAAGAGGCGCCCTTGAGTTGGACGGTGAGGACTACGACTGCAACCTTGCGTGAATATCCTACATCAAATACACTGTATGTAGAGTATCTGACCAACGTAGTCAGATCGTCCATAGCGGGGTATCCACCCCAGGGGGTCAACATGTCTACTTCAAGCAACATCGTCGAGGCGAACAAGAAACCGCCCCGCAGCCGGTCGGTGACCATTTTCGTCAACAACCGCGAGGTCGTTATGACGGAGGAGCGGGGCCGGCCCGAGGCTAGCGGATCGGAGATCAAGTCCGCCGCGATCAGCCAGGGAGTCAATATCCGCGCTGACTTCTCCCTCTTCCTCGACCGGGGACAGTCGCTCAAGCCTGTCGGCGACGCCGAGGTCGTGGAGTTCAGCCCGAGGTCTAAGTTCCGAGCCGTGGCGCCCGATGACAACTCATCGCCGTTTCGGAGCATTAGGTGAGTCCTGCGATCGCGACCGCACTCGACGAGCTACGTGCCGCCTGGCCGGAATGCGAGATCACCTCGGCCGACCAGTCGGACGGCGGGGCCACGGTCACTCTCTCCGTCGTGACGCTGGGTCCCCAGTACCAACCCGATCGCTCATGGATCGGCTTCACGATTCCATACAATTATCCCTACGCCGACGTCTACCCGCTGTTCACGGACCCGGGACTCGCACGTGTCGACGGAGCGCCGTTGGGGGAGGGCTTCCAGCAGCAGGTCCAGTGGAACGGGCGTGCCACCACGCAAATCTCTCGTCGGTCTAACGGATGGGACAGTGCCGTGGACACGGCCGCCGCCAAACTCCAGAAGGTGCAGGAATGGCTGCTGAGTCGTTGATTAAGCCTTGGTCGGTTCGGATCCCGGCGCCGCTCTTCAACGAAATGCGTCATCATCTCTTCCCGGGTGACGATGACGAGCACGGTGGTGTGATCATCGCGGGCATTGTCGAGACCGACTCCCAAGTCCGTCTTCTTGCTCGTGAATGGGTGCCTGCCGCCGACGGAGTCGACTACGTCCCAGGTCAGCGCGGCTACCGGATGCTCACATCCGAGTTCGTAGCCAGACTTTCGGGTAGATGCGACGAGGAGCAACTTGTCTACCTAGCCGTCCACTGTCACCCCGGCCATGGTCCGGTCTCCTTTTCCCGCGATGATCTCAACTCGCATGAACGCGGCTACCCTGCCCTGCTCGACGTGACGCGAGGCGGCCCTGTCGGAGCGCTCGTGTTATCCCAGGACGCCGTGGCCGGCGACATCTGGATACCTGGGATCGAGCGTCGTTCAATCGATCACGCTGTGGTGGTCGGTGAGAACTTACGGATCTTCTCTCCGAACACCTCTCCTGGCAGTGATGCTGTCTCTGCAATCTACGACCGACACGTGCGGTTATTTGGTGACCTCGGCCAGCACCGTCTGGGTCGACTCAAGGTAGGCATCGTCGGCGCTGGTGGCGGTGGCTCACTGTTGGTCCAGATGCTCGCTAGACTTGGCGTCGGCCACCTAGTCGTCGTCGACTTCGACCGAGTTGAGCCCTCCAATCTACCTCGCATCGTGGGGGCGACCCGTCGCGATGCCGGTCTTCTCCCACTATTGGACCGGTTGCCAGCGTTCAGGCAGGGCGTTCCTAGTCTGGCGACGCATAAGGTCAAGGTGGCTGAGCGTGTGGCGCGTAGCGCAAACCCCAAGATCCGGTTCGACGCCATTGTTGGGAACGTCGTCGACGACCACGTCGCGACGTTACTACGGGACGCCGATGTGCTCTTCCTGGCGACCGATACGTTCACTAGCCGCCTCGTATTCAACGCCCTCGTCCACCAGTACCTCATACCGGGATATCAGATCGGAGCCAAGGTACGCGTCGATCCGGCGGACCAGTCGATCGAGGAGATTTACTCGGTGGCAAGACGTGTCCTGCCATCGTTTGGGGGCGGATGCCTTTTGTGTGCAGGACTCATCCCGGCGAGTCGGCTCCAGGATGAGAGCTTGTCGCCGGAGCAGAGGGAGGCGCAACGCTACGTCGATTCGGACGACGTGCACGAGCCGAGTGTGATGACGCTCAACGCCGTCGGTGCTGCCCTCGCCGCTAATGACATGATGCTGATGGTTACCGGGCTGATTGACGAACCAACGGGAACGAACCATCTATTCTTCGACGGCAGTCGGAGGAGCCTTCTGAATCTTGAAGCGTCAGCCAAGGGTAGATGCCTGATGTGTGGTGATGAAGTGACGAGTGTCTTTGCCCGTGGTGACCGGAGCAGCTTGCCGACACGGAATGCGACATCTACGCTTACCTGACGGCACCATCGCCCATCGCGTAATGTGTGGCGAGTGCGCCGGTTCTCATAACAACCATTCCCAGAACCAGCATATCAATGACTGTGCTTGACGTGTCCTCCCCTTGGTTCCATATAATGGGAAACAAGCTACGTTATCGGAACCACCTTTCCCAACGCACCACCTCTTGGCCCATCACACCGTATCGCCGTATCGTGGTACGTATGAAAGGCCACTGACACCGACGTCAGTCCACTACTCTATGACTTCACACCCCCATCCTCCCACCGGTACGCTCAGCGTCGAGATCGCCGGCTTCCTGACCGCACTGGAAGGCCGTAACCGGAGCGGGGCCACGATTCGTGCCTATGCCTCCGACCTCGCTCAGTTCACTGCTTGGCTGACCGAAACCAACGGGACCATCGCCACACCCGGTGACGTGAACCGCGTCGACGTCGTTGAGTTCCTGGCCGATCTCGGTCGCCGTGACGTGACGGGAGTTTCCCGAGCTAGAAAGCTCGCCGCGATCCGCGAGTTCTTCCGCCATCTGGAAGGGGAGGGGAGCCTCGGGAAGATTCCGACGACTGGTGTCGCGACGCCGAAGCGCGAGCGCCCAGGTCGCGCCTTCCTACGCTCGGACGAGTACAGCCGCATGCTATCTCTGGCCGGAGGACACCCTCGGGACTTCGCCATCCTTCAGGTCTTCCTGCAAACCGGCGTCCGGGTTTCCGAGCTCTGTGACTTACGCCTCAACGACGTGGATCTGCGAGAAGGGTCAGTAGTAATCAGCTCGGGCAAGGGGGGAGTTGGCCGCACGGTCGAACTCGAGAAGAAGGGGATTCAGGCGCTTCGTTCCTGGCTCAGCATCCGACCGGATACCGCGTCGTCGGATAGCCTCTTCCTCAACTACTTGGGCGATCCCTTCTCGGAGCGCGGCGTGCGCAAACTGGTGGTCAAGTACCGCGACGCGGCCGGGATCACGAAGAAGGCGAGCTGCCATAGTCTTCGCCACACCTTTGCTACACACAAAGCAGAGGCAGGGGTGAGCCCGTTCCAGCTCAAGGAGTGGTTGGGGCACGCGAGCTTGGAGACGACCCAGATCTACGTTCACCTCGCACGCAAAAACGGTCGCAAGGTGATGGAGGCGACCAGCCTGTGATGTCGCGGGCCGCGATCCGCCGCCGGCAGGCATACATTGCTCGGGGTCGGCGCCCAACGCCGCTCGATCAGATCGTCCTTCGACCCGCGAGCATGATTGGAGAGCCAGAGCCTCTCGTACCAGGACATACGGAGGTGGCCGTCCTCATCGTGCCGCGGCGATGCTCTCGCACTACTGAGCGTGCCATTTGGTTGATCGCACGACAGTTCCGCATTCAAGGACGACCTCCTCGAATACTCGATCAGTAAGTCGTCAGGCCGGTCTGTCCGAGTCGGATTTGGCCTGACGGATTCCTGATCTGAAACGGGGAGGGTACCCGGAACGGTGCGGCAGGAGGGTGAGACAAGTCATTAGAACCGCGAGCTGGGACCTGCTATTCAACATCAGGGTAAGTGACTTTGAGGCGTTCCTCAGAACCGCTGCCGGACCAAGCGAGGACTCGGCTCCAAGGTATACTTCGATTCACGAAAGATTTTTTAGCCAGGCTGAGAGAGACCATGGTCCGGGTTCCTGTCCCATCAGATGACGTCGTGGTCCTAACCTCGGAACTCATCGTCAGCGCCAGGGAACTCGGCGCGCTCATCCGCTTGGGACTCATCGCTCCTCTTGTTGGAGCGGGGGCTTCAGCGACTAGTGGGTTACCAGGCTGGGCTGAACTCGTCCAAGGTCTTGCCGTAGCTTGTCGGGACGTTGATGCCACCCCAGGCACAGCCGACCTCGATGATGATCAGTACGTGACGTTGCTACGGGAGACACTGGGTAACGATCTTGCGCTCACGTCTTACCTTCAAGATCGTATTGCTGAGCACTCGCGCACCCAGCAGGACGAGACTCTCGGCCAGCTCATAGAGGACATCCTCTACGGAACTTCAGCACCGCGAATAGGGTCAAGGCCGACCGCCTGGAGAGACATCGGCCCATCTAATCTTCACCGTCACCTCGTCGAACTGTTCTATGAGTACCCACAGAACATCTGGACGACCAACTACGATGATCTCCTCGAAGCCGCAGCAACGGAGGCGGGGTACGAGTTCCATTCGTATGATCCACTGAATCGCCGCGAACAGACTGGGCTGTCTTTCACCCATCTCCATGGGTTTGTTCCTCACCCGGCGCGCAGGTCATCCGGTATGGCACGCGATGCGGCGGTGATTCTGGGCGAGGACGACTATCACAGGACGTCTCAGGATCCGAGTGGCTGGGTGAGCAGAGTGTTCTACTCCCTCATCGACCAGCGCCAAGTCCTGATCATCGGTATGTCCATGATCGATCTAAACCTGCGACGGACTCTCGCCATGCAGGAGCAATTGATTGGATCCGCCGGCGCCAGCCACTTCGGGGTCATCTCGCCGATCCGTCAAAAGCTCAAGGACGCCGCGGAGGCCGCCACATCTGGCGGCTCTGACATCCTTCGTGCTTGGAGACGGGCGTACTGGTCGACGCACAACGTGCAGATCATTGATTTACCCACCAATCGCCACCTCACGCCGTTCGTTCACCGATTACGATACGAAGCTACTGGCTCCCAGGCCGGGGATCTGTGGCGGCAGGCCAGTGATCGTGTCAAGCTCCTCAATCCACGGAATCCGGCTTTCGTCCTGACAATGAACTATCGGTTGAACAAGGCCATAGACGGCCTCCGGGCCGACTTCGATGTCCCCGATGGCGAGATCTACGAGATTGGCATCCATCTAGTCGACGAGGACGCGAGGACGCTCTACCTGGCCTTCCAGAGCAGCGAGGATCCGGATCGCACGCCCTCGGGTCGTTCTTTCTCGATTGATCCGGATCAACCAAGCGGCGTCGCAGGACTGACCTACGTATCGAGTACCCTCCTCCGGCTCGACGTCTCGAACCGATATTTCGATCACAATATCCCGCCTAGGGATCGGAAGACACCATCTGGGTACAGTGGACTCATAAGTGCGCCCATCGTTGACTGGCGAGACAAAGGTATCTCACTTGGAGTCGTCTACGTTGCCACTACCGCCACTGACGGGGTTTTGTTTCAATTACCGCTGGCTGCTGAGACTAAGTCTGACAGTAAAAGCCTTGAAGATCTTGACGCCTGGTTATCGAAAGTAGTAAAAGGAATTCTGGGGCTCGACCGGGACCCTGCCTAGCCATATGGCGGGGCTTGGCTGTGCCATTCTGGATGGTGCGGGTAACGCTTGCGCCGAGTACTATGCATCCAGTTGACGCATTGGCGCCCCGCAAGGACGGAACAGAAGTGCCTGAGAAGCGACTCGCCTACTGGAATCGCGTGTTGGCAGACAATGAGGAACGAGTCTTCGTCGGGGGGAGTGGTCAGTACTATCCAGGTAAGTTTCCTGGTCTGGACCGGTTCCTCCGGGATCTACAGATGACGCAGCGTCACCGTCGCGTCGGACGGGTGACAGCAAACAGAACGTCACGACCGTCACTACGCCGCGGTCGCCGACCCACTGCCCACACAATCCGATAGGTCGCGCATTGATCTGCAATAACGCCTCGAACTTACCCTTGAGGCGTTTTTCTTTGTCAGTCGAACCCACTATCTTTACTCAGAGGGCGAATTGCGATACGCCCGTATCGCGATGGTCCACATTTGGCTTCTAGCTTGTCGAACGCCATCCCAATCGCTACCTTTGAATCACAAGATCATCCCTAAAAACACAACGAGCGCCGGTCGAAGGCGCTCGTTGTAGGATCTTGAATTAGATATTTTTAGCCTAACACAATAACGAACACTATGTATAGTGGGTCGCTCTTGTCTTGCGCTGAGGATGCAGATGGATGCGACGGCGAGGTCAGAGACAGTCCCATTGCGTGCCGATCGGGGTCAGCATCTCGTTTTGAGGTGCCGGTAGCAGATCGGCTGGACGCCCGCAGATCACTGGTGATCCGCGCTAGGTCCGGGGTGAGGGATGACCCGAACAGAGAAGGCTACCGACTTACTGTCGACAAGATGGAGCCAGCCACCCACCCCCACCAGGGCGGCTCCCCCGTGGTCCCGGACTCGCCTCCGGATCGGCCGCGGCTGATAGGGAGGGGTATCGCGACACTGAACCCGTGGAGTGTTGGGAGGCGGCCGTTGCAAGCGGTCACTCCGACATTATTCACATGAATCAGGCAACGGTCGCCGAACATGAGTACTGTCAGGGGTACTAACCCGAGGTGAACCCAATGCTAGTAAGAAGCCATCGAGAACAAAAACCGGCCGCCAGGCAAACCACCGCTTTCCATGAGCACCACTTGGCCACGGTCCCGTCCATCCCGGCTAAGCCGTATTTTGATGCTTGCCAAGGCGCGCGAGGCGCTTGTGTCACCGGTGTGTGCCGTCAGGAGGCCCGATAGAAGCCGTCGGCTTTCCTCTCGATGCCTGGGCTGAGGGTGGTTATCCACTCGTCGTGGAGCGCTCTGGCTGGACTGCGGCGCGGGCTCGGAGGGAGGTACGCAACGCGCTCCGGCTGTACGGTCAACGGCCGCGTACCAGTGCGGAGTTCATCACGATCCGCCGCCTCATCAAAGAGGACGGGTTCTTCGACCATGAGCTACGATGATCCGAATCCGCGCCGCACCAGGGCTTCCCCCTGACGAGGACCAGTTGTCGATCGAGGAGATGCTCGCCGACGGTTATAGCTTCATCACTCTAACTAGGACACGCTGGACGAGGCTTGACTCTATCGGCCGAACCGCGATTCGTGGTAAGAACAAGGTCATACTTCCCACAGTGACCAATGAACTCGTACCAATTACCACCACAGAAATCGCACGCTGAGGAGCCGTTATCGATGTCGACGCCGACGAAAGAACATCAGCGTGCCGAGCTGCACAAGGCAATTTGGCGCGTAGCCAATCTCCTCCGTGGCAGTGTCGACGGCTGGGACTTCAAGAGCTATGTACTTGGCGTGCTGTTCTACCGGTTCATCTCCGAGAACCTGGCCGCATACATCAACGCTGGAGAACGCAAGGCTGGACATGACGACTTCGATTACGCCGAGCTTCGTGATGATCAGGCAGAGCTCGGACGCAAGGAGACGGTCGCCGAGAAGGGGTTCTACGTCCTTCCCAGTGAGCTTTTCGTCAACGTGCGCAAGCGAGCGGCCAGTGATGAGAACCTGAATGAGACTCTTGCCCGGGTGTTCCGCAACATCGAAGGGTCGGCAAGTGGAGCCGACAGCGAGGACGACCTCAAGGGCCTGTTCGAAGACCTCGACGTCAACAGCGGCAAGCTTGGATCGACGGTTGCCAAACGCAACGACAAGCTTGCCAAGTTGCTCGACGCCATCGGCGATCTCAACCTGGGCAGCGAGTTCACCGAGCACACCATCGATGCGTTCGGCGACGCCTACGAGTATCTGATGACCATGTACGCGTCCAGCGCCGGCAAGTCCGGAGGTGAGTTCTTCACGCCGCAGGAAGTCAGTGAGCTTCTGGCGCGCATCACCGTGATGGGCAAGACCAGCGTCAACAAGGTTTATGACCCCGCCTGCGGCTCCGGTGCGCTCCTGCTGCAGTTCGCCAAGGTGCTGGGGAAGGACAACGTCCGGCAAGGCTTCTTCGGGCAGGAGATCAACCTGACCACGTACAACCTGGCACGCATCAACATGTTCCTGCATGACGTGAACTACGAACGGTTCAGCCTAGCGCATGGAGACACCCTGACTGACCCAGCGCACTGGGACGACGAGCCGTTCGAGGCGATCGTCTCCAACCCCCCCTACTCGATCGAGTGGGAGGGCAACGCCAATCCTCTCCTCATCAACGACCCCCGATACGCCCCGGCCGGTGTGCTGGCACCGAAGTCGAAGGCCGATCTTGCCTTCACCATGCACATGCTCCACTGGCTGGCCGTCGACGGCACGGCCGCGATTGTCGAGTTTCCAGGAGTGCTTTACCGGGGCGGCGCCGAGCGAACGATCCGGAAGTACCTCATCGACAACAACTACATCGATGCCGTGATTCAACTTCCACCCGACCTGTTTTTCGGCACCTCCATCGCGACATGCATTGTCGTACTCAAGAAGTCCAAGCTGGACAACGCCGTCCTGTTTGTCAACGCTTCGGCCGAGTTCACCCGTAGCGGGAACAAGAATAAGCTCACCGACGATCACCAGCAGAACATCCTTGGAACGCTTGCGAGCAGACTTGACGTCGAGTACTTCGCAAAGGTCGTCCTAAACGCGGACCTCGCCGAGAACGACTACAACATTTCCGTTAGTTCCTATGTTGCCAGTGAGGATACCCGCCCGGCAGTCGACATCATTGCGCTCAATACAGAGATCGCCCAGATCGTCGCGCGGCAGACCGCATTACGCTCTTCGATCGACGAGATCGTCGCCGACCTGGAGAACGCTAAATGAGCCGAATCAACGAGCTGATCGCGGAGCTGTCTCCTGAGGGCGTCAGTCATCAGCCGCTCGGCGCTGTCGGAAGTTTCATCCGTGGGAACGGTCTTCAAAAATCCGATCTAGTCGATGAAGGTGCGCAGGCAATCCACTATGGACAGCTGCATACCTACTACGGCATTTGGACGGAAACGACGAAGTCTTATACAAACCCTACTCTTGCCTCTAAGCTCCGGCGAGCAAAGCCCGGCGACCTGATCATTGTGACGACGAGCGAGGATGACACCGCGGTTGCCAAAGCAACGGCATGGCTTGGTCAAGGTGAAGTTGTTGTGAGCGGCGACGCCTACATTTATCGCCACACTATGGACCCTCGTTTTGTGGCCTACTTCTTCCAATCCGAGCCTTTCCAAGTTCAGAAACACCGATTCATCACAGGTACGAAGGTCCGCCGAATATCCGGGGTCTCTCTCGCAAAAAATTCGAATTCCCGTTCCGCCTATCGAGGTACAACGCCAGATTGCTAGAATCTTGGATCATTTCGCCGAGTTAAACTCAGAACTCGCGGCGGAACTAGCAGCGCGCCACCACCAGTACGCTTTTTATCGCGACGAACTTCTAAATTTTGACAAAGAACTAATACGGTGGGCTCCTATGGGTGAACTAGGAAACATATTCGGTGGGCTTGTCGGCAAGTCGAAAGACGATTTCGCAAATGGCAATGCCAGATACATCTCATATACTAACGTTTTCAACAATATTGCAGTCCACTTAGGGGCTTCTGATTGTGTTCGCGTCGGGCCATCTGAGCGTCAACGCACACTGAACCGAGGCGATGTCATCTTCACCGGCTCATCTGAGACGGCCGACGAAGTTGCTATGTCGTCGGTCGTAACTGGCCAAGTCACCGACCCGCTCTACCTAAATAGCTTCAGCATAGGTTACCGACTTAACGATCTTGGCCTGTTCGACTTCAATTTCTTGAAGCATCTTTTCGCTCAAGGAGCCTCCGCAAGCAGCTTATAAAGACTGCCAGCGGGGTAACTCGCTTCAACGTGTCCAAGGCTCGCCTGGCTGCGGTAGAACTCCCACTCATTGATCTGGCTGAACAGCTACGGATTTCCGAGATCCTCGACGCCCTTCATTGTCTTGGGAATGACTCGACCTTCGGCATCCCGGCAGAACTACGGTTGCGACAAGAGCAGTACGAGCACTACCGTGACCTACTGCTCGCCTTTGGGGGAACCACTTCATGAGCGGATTGGAGGTAACTCGGTATGAGCAGATCGCCGTATCTTCGGAGAGTACTGTTGTCGCGGAGTTCGTTTCACACCTTTCCGCCGAAACTAGCTACCAGTCAGAGGCGGACCTCGAGTGCGAACTGATCAGGCTCCTTCGTGGGCAAGCTTACGAGTACCTACCAGTGACGTCAGAGGCGCAACTGGTCGGCAACCTCCGCACCCAGCTCGAGTTCCTCAACGGCATTACCATCACTGACACCGAATGGGACCGGTTCTTTCGGGACAAGGTCGCGGGTGCCAACGACAGTATTGTTGAGAAGACGGTGCGGATTCAGGAGGACCACGTCCAAGTCCTAACTCGCGACGATGGTACCACCAAGAACATCCAGTTCATCGATAAGAACCACATCCACAACAACCGCCTGCAGGTGATCAACCAGTATGAGATCGACCAGGCCGCAGGTGGCGCCGCTCGCTCCAACCGCTACGACGTTACCGTCCTGGTTAACGGGTTGCCGCTAGTCCACATCGAGCTCAAGCGCCGTGGCGTGGACATCCGCGAGGCATTCAACCAGATCGATCGCTACCAACGGGACAGCTTCTGGGCCGGCTCAGGGCTGTTCGAGTACGTCCAGCTCTTCGTCATCACGAACGGCACGCTTACCAAGTACTACTCCAACACGACGCGGCGTCAGCACCTCAGCGAGGTGGTGGGCGCGAGGCGCAGCCGCAAGACGTCGAATTCCTTTGAGTTCACGTCATGGTGGGCCGACGCCGCCAACCGGCCTATCCAGGACCTGACGGGATTCACCAAGACCTTCTTCGCCAAGCACACGCTCCTGAGCATTTTGACCCGTTACTGCGTGCTCACGGCGGACAGGCTGTTGCTGGTGATGCGGCCCTACCAGATCGTCGCTACCGAACGGATCCTCCAGAAGGTCGCCATATCGACCAACCAGAAGCAGCTCGGCACCCTCACGGCCGGCGGCTATGTTTGGCACACCACTGGGTCCGGTAAGACCCTCACCAGTTTCAAGACCGCCCAGCTGGTTTCCAAGCTTCCCCAGGTCGACAAGGTCCTCTTCGTTGTCGACCGTAAAGACCTCGACTACCAGACGATGCGTGAGTACGACCGCTTCGAGAAGGGTGCCGCCAACTCCAACACCTCAACCGCAGTGCTCAAACGGCAGCTTGAGGATTCCGGCGCGACGATTATCATCACCACGATCCAGAAGCTGGCGTCGTTCATTTCCGCGAACAAGGGACACTCGATCTTTGACGGCCACGTCGTGATCATCTTCGATGAGTGCCACCGGTCGCAGTTCGGAGACATGCACACCGCCATTACCCGGGCCTTCAAGCGATACAACCTCTTCGGGTTCACCGGCACACCGATCTTCGCCGTGAACGCCAGCTCCGGCGGCAACGCAAAGCTACGGACGACAGCCCAGGCGTTCGGCTGCTTCCTGCACGGCGACCCGGCCAACTGTCCACCCGATCAGCACCAGATGGCGATCCATGCCTATACGATCGTGGATGCCATCAGTGACCGGAACGTCCTGCCCTTCCGCGTCGACTACGTGAACACCGTCAAGCTACCGGAAAGCCTCACCGACAAGCAGGTATCCGCTATCGACACCGAGCGGGCGCTGGTCGCACCGGAGCGCCTGCGGCAGGTCGTCGAGTACACACTGGAACACTTCGACCAGAAGACCAGGCGAGCCCAGCACTATGCCCTGGCCGGAAAGCGGGTACACGGCTTCAACGCCCTTTTCGCCACTGCCTCGATTGAGGCAGCCAAGCGCTGCTACGCCGAGTTCAGGCGGCAGCAGCAGAGCCTGACGCCGGATCATCAGTTGACGATCGGGCTAATCTACTCCTACGCCGCCAACGAGGACGTTGGCGATGACTTCCTCGACGAGGAAGGGTTCGAGACCGGCGCCCTCGACCCGTCGTCCCGCGACTTCCTCGAGGACGCGATCCGGGACTATAACGCCGTCTTCGGCACGTCGTTCGACACCTCAGCCGACAAGTTTCAGAACTACTACAAGGACCTGTCACTCAGGCTCAAGAACCGAGAGATCGACCTGGTCATCGTCGTTAACATGTTCCTGACCGGTTTCGACGCGACCACCCTCAACACGCTCTTCGTCGACAAGCGCCTGGTCAACCACGGCCTGATCCAGGCGTACTCGCGCACCAACCGCATCCTCAACTCGGTCAAGACCTACGGCAACATCGTCTCGTTTCGCGACCTGGAGGAAGAGACCAAGGACGCCATCGCCCTATTCGGCAACAAGGAAGCGCGTGGCATCGTCCTGCTCAAGCCGTACCACGACTACTACGCCGAGTATGCCGACCGGGTACATGAACTGCTGGAGAAGTTCCCGCTCGGTACGCCGATTGTCGGCGAGACGGCTCAGAAGTCGTTCATCGTGCTCCTGGGTTCCATCCTGCGCCTGCAGAACATCCTCACCTCGTTCGACGAGTTCGCCGGCTGTGAGCTGTTGACCGAGCGCCAGGCGCAGGACTACCGCAGCGTCTACCTCGACCTTTACGCCGAGTTCCGGCGCGAGGGCGAGGGTGAGAAGGAATCGATCAACGACGATGTCGTCTTCGAGATCGAGCTGATCAAGCAGGTCGAGATCAACGTCGACTACATCCTGATGCTCGTCCAGCAGCTCCGCGAGGCGCGTGGCAACGGTGACGACAAGGAAGTGGCGGCGGTCACGAAGATCCAGCGCGCCGTTGACTCCAGCCTCACGCTGCGCAACAAGCGGGACCTTATCATGACCTTCGTCGAGAACGTCTCGATCAGTAGCGAAATCGACGAGGAGTGGCGGACCTTCGTAGAAGAGCGCCGTACCGCGGAGCTCGACGCGATCATCGAGGAGGAGCGCCTCAGGCCGGAGGAGACGCGGGTCTTCGTCGACCAGGCCTTCCGGGACGGGGCGATCGTGTCGACCGGCACGGCTGTGACTAAACTTTTGCCGCCGGTATCCCGGTTCTCCCCCGACGGTGGGCACGGCGAGAAGAAGCGGCGCGTGCTCGATCGGCTAGGCGCGTTCTTCGAGCGCTTCTACTCCCTCGTTTCAGCCGGTGAACGTTAGGCGCGATTCCGACCTGACTAGTAGGAACGGCGTGGTCCGGCGCGTGTAAAGGAACCGGCAGACGCGGTCGGCTCTTTGGTGCGTGTACCGTGAGGCCCGATGTCGTAAAATCCTTGCACCAGTCGGAAGCGCACAACCCTCCGATCCGCTGCGCCGTCGAAGGCCCACCTAAACTTAAAGGTGACGCAGTTTGAGGTTAGAACCCGTAGCCCGAGTAGGCGAGAGCGCAAGTGTCTAAACGACGCCGGTCCCGGGCAGCTCAGCGGACGCGCGACTCTCAGGGTCACCATGATTCCCGAACGTCCCCGACGCAGTCGCCACCGAGCAATTCGGTGGCGACTACACCTGCTTTCAGTGCTAATAGTCAGGCCCAGGCGTCATCGACGTCCCTTCTAAGCAAACTGGCATTTTCTCCTTCACCTACTCGCCGAGAGCTATTTGTTGCAACAGTGGGAGCAGCCATTGGCGCAGCAGGAGGTCCATATATTCAGTATCTTTTGGAAGAACGCCACAAAGACCGGCACGGCATGGGGTCAGATTTTGATGTAACAGCATTTTATGGGCAGCCGGATGTCGTTTCAATCGGAACTAATCTTCCACTCGTTACCGATGAAATACCGTCTGCCTACGAGATGAAGCTGGCCTTGAAGAATACCGGAGATTTCCCCGAGAGCGATCTCCTTATTACCCTCGGAATAGAGACTGCTAGAAATTATGGTTACGTTCCGCCGACTGCCACAACTAGGGACGACGGATCTATTTCGTGGAGGTTTCCCTCTACCCCGATTGGAGTCAATAGTGCTGTAAGAACCGGCGAAGGATATATCCAGTACCCAATTCCTGATGGTGCCCCTATGCCGGAGGTCACTATTTTTGACGAGGACGGCAATGTCTATCTAAGCTCCCAAGACAAGAACTATACCTATCAAAGAGAATATTTTAGAGAGATATTGGGGTTAGAATTGATTAGACTAATCCCTGGACAAGAAGTACTACTTAAGTGTAAGTTCTATTTTCACTTCTATTCATTTTCAATTGTCGCACAATCATCCAGCTTCTCGTATCGAGATATGTACGTCAATCCTCGAAACTTGCCCGACAGTTAGAGCGTTCCTCTCTCTGGCTCCAGCAGGATCGCTTGCCGAGTATCCATCATCGCTTGATGCTCGAAGATAGACCATACTGTCTCGTAAGCAACTGGCATGCTGGCAGAGCAAGGGGTTCATCCGGTTAGCGGCAAGTGGCTTACACCCGAAAAAGGCCGCTATGACGGGGGTTACCTCCGGAGCAAGAGGCCAGAGGTTCGAGTCCTCTCGGGCGTACCAACAGATGCGGCTTCCTGAAGCCACTAAAAGAAAGCCGGACGAGCCATTCGTCCGGCTTTCGAACGCGAGTATAGCGGAGAATGGAGCCCAGTCGATTCGCTACGAAACGCCAGATCGAGGCGGTCCACGGCGTTCGCCAGCTTCCTACTCAGAACGTGATCGTCGATGTCGCTCGTCGTTGACAGTTGGCCGAAACCCAGTAGCTTGCTCACTTCCATCGGCAGCACATGGGGCTCAGCCACGACGCCCAGTTCCGGCTGTCCGCCGAATTCGGTGCCGTTGCGAGATCTTCCTAATGATAGAGGGCGGGCAATCGCCGCATCTGGAAAAGCGACTCACTGTCTTCTGCGCCTCTCGGCTTGCTGGGTCGCTTCCTGAAACTATCGGTCTCCGCTCGTTCTCCTATTCTGCATTCCCTGACTCGTAGTGGAGAACACGCCCAGAGGGTGGGTATGGAAGCAGCGCCGGTCCGCGGTGGACCGGCGCTGTTCATGCTGCCTATATCAGGTCGTGACGAGCTGACCGCGCCGGATGGATCAAGAGGACGACTACGTCTTCCTGATCACTCGGAAGGGCAAGTTTTTCCACAGCGACGTTCGACATCGTCGGCTCGGGGGCTACTCGACGGTGTTGTAGGCCAGCAGGAAGCTGGAGTCGATGGCCTGGCCGCTGGCGTCGTAGCGGGCGATCTCGACTGCCGTGCTGCCAGCGACCTCGTCGAGCACTCAGCGAAGGCTCGTGCGGGACGTGGCATCGCCCTCTTCTTGAAGCGTCCAGTACGTGACTCGAGTCGGTGCTTCCTCCTCGAAGGGCGTGACGCCGGTACCCTCTTGTCCGCCAGCTTCAGGCTGCCGTTCACCGTCGGTGCCGAGGTGGTCAGGTTTGCGCAGATCCCAGTCAGTAGCATCGTCGCCCATCGCTCGGCGCTCGCCTTGGTTTAACAATTGACACACGGGAGCGTCTGATTCCAAATTGCTTTGGACGTACGAAAGTCACCGCCCGGTAGGTAGTCCGGGCGACGTCACACGTTCGTACGGGCGATCGTCTCACGATGAGATGGGCCTCCGGTACGTCCTTTCCCGGCGACGGGAGAGGTGCGTCCATCATGCGAACGCTCATCATCGGCGCGGGCCTCGGTGGCCTTTGTCTCGCTCACGCTCTGCGCCGCCGCGGTCTCGACGTCGAGGTCTTCGAGCGTGACGGCAGTCCCTGGGACAGGCCTCAGGGTTACCGGCTTCACATCGACTCAGACGGCATCCAGGCCCTGCACCAGTCGCTCGACCCCAAGCTCTACGCCCTGTTCGACGCGACATCGATGCGGGCGCTCCCCTCGACCACGATCCTTGACACTGATCTGTCCATGCTACGCCGGGCGCCGGATCACCCCCTCCCCGAAGTGGACGGGTGGCCCGCCGGGCTGCCCATGCACGTCAATGTCAATCGCGCGACTCTGCGCCAGGTCCTGCTGACCGGGCTGGATGATGTCGTCCGGTTCGGCAAGCGTCTGAGCCGGTACGACGCCGACAAGTCGTGCGTCAGCGTTACCTTCTCCGACGGGACGACAGCCTCTGGCGACCTCCTGGTGGGTGCTGACGGGATCCGCTCGGCGGTACGGCGCCAGCGGGCGCCGGAGGGCGCGACGCAGGACACCGGGGTGCGGGCGATCTATGGCCGTATCCCTCTGGAACGTGCCCGGCAGGTCCTGCCGGCCCACGCACTCGAGGACGTCTTCACGGTCGCCGTCGACGAGCGAAAGATCTTCCTTGGGCTCGGGCCGGTGGTGTTTCCAGTCCGCCCGGAGATGGCTGCCGCGCGCCTCGTGCCGTCCTCGGATCTCCGACCACAGGAGGACTACGTCGTCTGCATCGTTGGCGGGCGCCACGAGCGCTTTGGCATCGGCGATGAGCGGCTCCGCACGCTTCCGAGCGAAGCGCTGCAGCGGCTCGCAATCGACCTGTTGGGAGGATGGCCAGAGGGCACTCAACGGGTTGCGGCCAGCGGGGACCCGACCTCCTTCTTCTTCTTCGCGGTCGAGATGCATACGAGCATCCCGTTCAACCTGACCGCCCCGACGAACGTGACGCTGCTCGGGGATGCCATCCACGCCATGACGCCGACGCTGGGCCGGGGAGCCAACGTCGCGATGAGGGACGCCGAATCGCTGGCGCGGGAGCTCGACGCGGTCGCCGCCGGAGAGGCAATCCTGTCCGAGGCATTGAGAAGCTATGAGGACGGAATGACCAGCTACGGGTTTGACGTCGTGCGGTCGTCCGCCGCGATGGGCGCCCGACTAATGGGTCAGGAGCCGTTGCCGTAGCGGTCCCAATGACCGGTCCGCTCGTTGTGACCAGACTGACCCGGAGAAGACGTGAGGAAGAACGATGGACGGGTGGTCGGAATTCTGTGTCGCCCAGATCGGCGCATCGGCCGCGCTCGCCGGACTGGTGTTCGTTGGCGTCTCGATCAACTTGGCGAAGGTCGCCGCCATCCCCCAGCTGGTCAGCCTGAGCCTGGAGGCGATCTTGGTCCTGGCGACCGTGCTGGGCGAGTGCTCGATCCTGATCGTGCCAGACCAGCCGGTGGCACGTCTCGGCGTCGAGGTCCTCGTATTCTCGCTGGCCCTCTGGCTCGCACTAAGCATCGTCCAGTTCCGCACGTTCCGAGGCACCCCATCGGAGTTCCGCCGCGGGTACTGGAAACACTTCGCACCCGGGCAGGGGGCGATGGTCGCATTTACAGGGGTCGGCATCTGGGTCCTTACCGGTGACGAAAGCGGCCTGATCCTCTACCTGCCCGGGACACTGCTGTGTTACGCGGCAGCGCTCAACTATGCATGGGTGCTTCTGATCGAAGTCAATCGGTAGGCTGGGGCTCGATGGGCTCAACCACCGGAGGATGCGCCCTGAGGCGAGAGATGAACGCTCAAGGCGGCGGTTGAGTCACTCAAAGAGCAAAGAATTCACCGGGCAAATCCGCGGTCAGGTCGATCGAGACACCCAGCGATCGGACACCGCCAGTCACGCCGTTCAGACTGACGGTGTCTCGATGACGACCAGCTACAGGACGAGGAACTGAGCGACGAGGAGGTCGATGCGGTCGCGGTAGTGAATCGGGCGGAGCCGGGCGGTGCGGCCAAGGGTGACCAGTCCGTGGAGCGCCGCCCACAGCACTTCGGTGAACGTGTCGACGTCTCGCTCTCCGGCGATGGTAGCTGTCGCTGCGCGGAGTTCGGCGAACCCGTCGGCCAGCGGTTTTGGGACATCTGCGGCGCCGAAATGCAGTCGGGTGGACCGCGCGAACATCGCGTTATACAGGGCCGGGTTGTGCTCAGCCCAGGCACAGTACGCACGGGCGACTTCGGTCACCACGTCCTCCGGTACCGCGGCGCGTCGGGCATGGCTGATCGCGTCGGCCAGTTCCGCGAACCCTTCCAGGGCGACCGCCTCGACCAGATCATCCAGAGACAGGAAGTGCTTGTAGATCACCGGCTGGCTGTACGCGATCTCCGCCGACAACCGCCTGGTCGTCACCACATCCCACCCCTCCCGTTCCGCCAGCGTGCGGGTGGTTGCCGTGATGAGTGTACGTTGCGCGGCCCACTCGCGCCGGCGCCGATCCTCGATAGCCATACCGCATACTAGCACTGAAAGGACCGCGAGCGTCGCTATTGACAGGCTTCTCTGCTTGGGTTAGCGTTGCTAGCACATAGCAACGCTAACCCTAAGGAGGTCAGCCATGCCGATGAACGAACAGCGGCTCGCCGAGACATACCTCGCGATGCTCAATACCCACGAGCCCGACCTGGTGAATCGCTTCGTCGCCGAGCGGTACATCAACCACAACCCGGCCGTCGCCGATGGCCGCGAAGCCAACCGGCAGTTCTGGACCGCCTTCTTCCGCGGCCTGCCGGACGTGACCGCGACGATGGAGGATCTGATCGTCTCTGGCGACCGCGTCGTCGGTCGCTTCGTCTACCGGGGGACCCACACCGGGGACTTCCTGGGGATCCCGGCAAGTGGCAACCCGGTGGAGATGCGCAGCATCGACATCTGGCGCGTAGGGGACGGCATGTTCGTCGAACACTGGGACGAGCTGAACCTGATGGAGGTGTTCCAGCAGGTCGGCGTTATCCCGTCACTCGGAGGAGACCAGGCGGCGCAGTCGTGACCCTGCTCATGCAACTCGCCGCGCTGCTGGCGATCAGTCGTCTCCCTTGTGGGCCCAGTGCGGCTGCTATTCCGCCATTCCCCAATGGGTGCTGTCGTCGTGATCGGACCGGCGAGCGGACGGGTAACCGGACCGGCCCGAGACGTGCCTCGAGCGTTCATGAGCGGCCACCTCTCGCCCGACGACCGATGGGTTCGTCATCGAGATCGGGGATGACGATGGGCGTCGGACCGGTCGTTGCTGCCTGATCGCCGGCCCGTGGGTCGGCCCCGTAGCGGGCCACGCTCTCGCGAATGACCGCCTCCGGGGAGGAGATCGCGACCGGCGGCGGCAGGGTTCGACCCGAGAACCAGCCCGTTTGCCGGCCGCCGGCGAGCAGCGAGGCATAGATGCCAAAGGGCGGAAGCTGGGTGACATCCTCGGGCATTAGGCTGCTGCCGCTAGCGACGGCCTTGGCGTCGGTATGTTCCAAGGTGAAGACGATCTTGTTCCTGGTGTTGGCGTCGATGCCCGCGAGCAGGTCGGCGGGCATCTGACGGCGGTACTGGTGCGCTAGGTGCCAGGCAACGCGGAGCGACCGGGACTGTTCGAGCGCCTCGCCAAGGTCCGCGTCGAGGTGAAGGAAGGTCTGGGCTTCATCGAGATAGACACTGACGGGCTGGCGCTGATCCGATGGCAGCGCGACCTGGGCGAGGGCGTGCTGCCACAGCTGACCGACCACCAGGGAACCGAGCAAGGTGGCGGACTGCGCCCCGAGCAGCCCCTTGTTGAGCGCGACGATGACGATGCGCCGCCGGGTGAAGAGCTCGCGGAACTGAAACCTCGGTTCCGGCTGATCCAGGACGGCTCGTAATCCTGGCCGCAGCAGGAACTGCCGCAACCGCGACATCACCGGGGCGATGGCTTCCGCCTGCTGCCCGGGACTCAGCGCCTCCCACTGCGCCCAGAACGCGCCGAGGCCCACCGGGTCGTCGATGCGCGCGGTACGGCTGCGGCGAAACGTGGCGTCGGTCAGCAGTGCCGGCAACTGCACGAGCGTCGCACCCGGTGCCGCAGGCAAGGTCAAGAGCGAGGCATGCAGGACGTCCGCGGTCCGCGGGCCGAAGGCGGTCGGGAACAAGCCCCTGAAAATGGCCAGCAGACCGTCGGCGACCAGCGCCCGATCCTGCTGGTCGGTCGCGAGCGGGTTGATCCCAACCGGGTGCGGCACGGTCGGATCGATGACGACCACGTCGGACCAGCGATGCGCGGGGATGAGTGAGAGGGTATCGGTTGCCAGGTCGCCCTTGGGATCAATGAGGACGACGGAGCACCCGGCATCGATGTCGGCCTTGATCAGGTGTTGCATCAGCGTGCTCTTGCCGACACCGGTCGGCCCGAGGATATGCGTGTGGTGGAACGCATCGGCCTGGGCGATGCCGATCAGGTGACGTGGCCCCGGTGCGGTCGTCACCGCGAACGCGCGCTTTGGCACCCCTCTATAGAAGGCGGGTGGCGGCAGGGGTCGTGGGTGCAGGGCCGGAAGACCTGGCAGGTCATCGGTCCCATGTGGCCACGCCAAGAAGGCGAGGGTCTCCTCGGGGGTGAGGCGGAGCGGCAGTCGCAGCGGCAGCCGGGCGTCATCGACGGCGGTCGCGCGGTCCGCAACCAGGTCGACTCGGGTGCCACCGCTCTGCAGTTGCCGGACAGCGGACAGCACCCGGTGAACCGCCACCATCCGCCGTGCCGGATTGGTCGCCGAAACGCCGAGGCGGACGACCGCCCGAAACCGGTACTGGTCGAGCTTGCTCCGCATGCGGGACCGCAGGTCGCCAGTCGCCGGTCTCGCCCCATACAGCAGCTTGTCCCAGACCGACGCGGTCGGATCTTCCAGATTACGCGGTACCGCTTCCGGCATCGCCGCGCGGCCCAGCACGACCTGCACGACCAGCACATCGCCATTGGCATGGGCACTGGCCAGGGCACCGAGCAGCGCGGGAAGCACCTGATCGGTCGCATCCAGATTGAGGGACAGAGAGCGTTGACGGATACGCAGTTGACCGCAGCGGTCTGCCTCCTGCCGGGGCTCGGCCAAGGTGGTGACGCTGACGCCCGGCACGAATTGCGGCACCAGGCTGGCCGTCTCACGAGGTTCGCGCGCATCAGCTCCAACCAGGTAGCGGACGCGTCCCGCCTCGGCCCGCGCCTCCCAGACCAGCGGCCCCCGCTGCTGGTCGCTCGCCAGTCGGGTCAAGAGCCCGAGGAGCGGTGCGACCGGTAGCGGTCGGGGCCAGTGCACCTCACGCCAGGCGATCACGACGCGGCTCCTTCGGGGTAGTGGTGTTGTGCTGGCGGTGGTCCGCGACCGGCGGCGGTGAGGATGCGGACGACGCGTCATCGTCCGGTCGGCTCGGCTGGCTCATGGCTGCCTGTTCCAGGGCAGCCCGTGCCAGCGCGGCGTAGTCGATCGGGTCACGGCGCACCGTAAGCACCCGCAAGCGGTAGTGGCGGACCGGCCGTCCCCGTCGACGACTCATGGCTGACCTCCCGTCACCAGCGTTCGCGCCGCCCCCGGCGCAGCCAAACCCCGACGCCGGTCAGGGTGCCGATCGCGCTGATGGCCACGATCCAGACCCAGATCCGCTCCAGGAGGCAGATCGCGCCCCAGAGCAGCAGCGCGATCAGGAAGACCGTCCAGGCGGCCCCGAGCAGACGCGACAGGAAGGCCTTTGGGACGTACATCGCGATCCTCCTCACGGGTGTGGCGAAGGCGGGCGGTCATGAGGCCACCTCACCGAAGTGAAGGTCATCGCTCACTACCGGAAAGCCGGGAATCACGATGTCGGCATCGATCTCATCACCCCAGGCAAACCAGCCGAGCTGGCGCCGGCGGGCGAAGAGTTCCAGGTACGGTCCGTCGGAGAGCCGCTCGATGACGGCATACTGCTCTTCCGGCTTGTGGGAATGCGCCTGCCAGGGGGCGTACATCCAGGTGCCCTGACCCCGGAACTTCACCGGCGCATGCCCCCGCGTCCCCAGTAGCAGGTGTTCGGTCTGTTGGCGGAGATACTGGCCGAGTCCGAGGCGGGGCTTGATCCAGGTCAGTGGCGCGCGGTAGGTGAAGCCCCACGCCTCCATGACGTCGATCCCTTCGCGAATCGCGCCGTTGATCACCCACAGGTACAGGTGGGCGTTCTCCTCGGCGAGATCGGCCACCGGAAGCTGCTTGATCCGCTGCAGCGTCATCAGGTTGTAATGCTGGATCGCGCCGTAGCGGCCGTCCTTCTGCCCGATATCCCAGGGCGGATCGGCCATGATCGTTCGAAAGCGCGGCTGCGCGATCTCGAGGTTTGGTTCGTGGTTGTTCATCTATCCCTCCTTCCAAGGACCAACACAGCGTGGTGCCGGTCTCCCTTCCGAGTAAGCCCGAGCGGACGCTTGCGGCCAATCGTCCGGTCGGACCCTACCCCTGACGTGAACACGACGGGCCTAAGACGCGTGCTCAGGGAGAGGGGAAATCCCGGTCCAGCGGCGACCGTGATCGATGGGCGTCGCGGACCCGCCGCATCTCGGCCTGTGCCTGACGACGGATGGCTTGGAGCTGCCAGACCGCCATCTGCTCCGCCGCCTCGATCCGGGCACGCTCTACAGCCTGGTCGAGGCCGAGGGGGAGGACTCCCCGCCACGCAGCGACCACAGTTACCGCGACCACCGCCAGAAGGGCGAGGAGCATGAGAACGACGAGGGCGCTCACGAGGAGCGTCCCATTTTCCGCCCAGCCTCGATCAGGACCGCCCCCATCGACATGAGGGTGACCTCTCTCAGGTACGCCAGGCTCGCCTCGGCCGCCGGCACGGCCTCGGCCAGTAGCCGCTCCTGGTTGACCAGGAACGCGGCCTCTTCCTGGGCCCGCGCCCCGACGTTGGCCAGCGCCGACAGCCGGGTCGCCTCGATCTCCGCGTTGCTCTGGATGCGAGCCTGGGAGAGGCCGGTCTCGACCGTGACCCGCATCAGGTCACGTTGCACCTGCCGCTGGAGTCCCGCGCTCGGACGGGGAACGGCCAACCGATCCGCCATGGCATCTACCTCCTTGTGTCCTCGTGTCGTCCTGCTATCCGGACGACACTTTGAGGATAGGAGGCCAGCACACAGCTGTCGTGACAGAAAAGTGCACCACGAAGAGGCGCACAGGCGTTATGAGTTGATCGACACATGGGCGGGTGGGACGACACGGACCGTGCTGGGGTGGAAGAGCTCGTGGCAGCGGCGTGCGACGAGCTGGGAGCAATACGGAGCGCTCACGGGCGTCTGACTCCCCAAGAGTTCAGCAGTTCCCGACGCTGCGTCGCGTGCCTGGCGGTGGAAATTCCTTCGACGCCTTCCTTACCCTGAAGCGCGAGCTCCGGAGGTGCATGGTGACGGGCAAACGTGACGATGTGACCGCCGCGTTGTCCATCTCGGCATTAACGGAGTTCGTTCTCGATCGTCTCACAAGTGGAGGCGATGTCTCTAAGACAAGAGGCGCAGGTAAGACTTTTGTGACAAAAAAGTGCAAGAACCTCAAGTGCCCCTCACCATGAGAGAATTGAGACATGGTGGGAATGCTCGGCTTGGAGCGTGGTGATCGAGGCGCTCTGGAAACGGCCGTTCATGAGGAACTGGTGGCGCTCAGGGGTGCCTACGGGCGCTTGACGATCCAGAAGTTCAACCACTATGAGACCCTGCGTCGCGTCTGTGGTGGGGGCGACCTGTTCGAAGCCTTCATGATGTTTGAGCGAGAGATGAGGCGGTACATCGCCTACGGCAACCACGACGAAACTGCCGCAGCGATCTCGATTATGGCCGATGCCGATAAGGTGCTTGACCGGCTCGAGGAGGTGGCCGGCCATTTCGAGGGGCAGGGGCAGTCCAAGGATCAGCGGACCGCTAGGCGATGGAGTGACGCAGGGCTGAAAACCATCGCGGCGGAACTGGTCTATTTGGCTGACGTCCAGGGACGACTCGGTGGCGAATTACTGTCGATCGAGCTCGGCGGGACCGCCGAAGACAGCCTATCCCTGGTGCTTTGGCAACTCACAGCCAAGCGCCTTCCGCATCGTGCCCCACTAAGTACATTCACAGAATTTCTGCGGGATGTGGCTGTACGCCAATGATCGAGCGCATCTGTTTGGGTACGTGATTGTACCGGTCAAAGAAGGCGGTTGCGGCGGCGATGAGCGCCTTGACGGTCGGGAAGAGTTCGCAGTGGGTGACTTCCCGCCGGAAGTGCCGCCAGAGCATCTCGATCGGATTGAGCCATGGGCTGTAGCTTGGAAGATAGAGCAGGACGAGACGGCCCGCCGCACCACGCACCACCGCCTCGATCTCATCGCCTTCGTGGGTGGAGGCGTTGTCCCATGCCACATAGATGGTTCCGGCGGGATGCTTCTCCACCAACGCCTCAAGGAGTTCGGCGATTTCGCGCCGTCGTTTATGCCGGCGGATGAGGACGACGGTCTGGCCGGCATGGTAATCCACCGCCCCAATGCCGTACCGTTTCTGTGGCTGGCCAGGCGTTGAAATCATCACCTGCTGGCCTTTGGGACTCCACATGGCCGTGAGCGTTGGTAGCCAACTCAGGTTGAACTCGTCGGCATAGTAGAAGTGATCATCGGGGGCGAGGTGGTCACGCATGGCTTCAATCGTCTTTTTTTGAGCGCGTACGCCGGGTCGGGGCTGGTGATCGTGTGCTGCGGCCGGCTCAGCACGATGCCGACGGCTTTCAGATGCAGGCGCACGGTCTCGTCGGCAACCCGGATCCCGGTTTGCTCCGCCAGGTAGTCGGCAAGTCGCTGCAAGGTCCACAGTGAGAACGGCAGATCCAGGCTCCGGGGCCGGCGCCGCACGGCGGCAAGCAACTGGTCGACATAGGCCGCGGTGACCTTGCTGGGCGCTCCGGGATGGGGCTGGTCGCGCAGCCCTTCGATCCCCTCACTCAGGTAGCGTTTGAGCCAGCGTCGCACCGTGTCCTCGCTCATGCGCACGATGCCGGCAATGGCCGCCGCCGTTAGGTGCTGCTCCCCGGCCAACAACACCATCTGGACCCGGGTCCGCAGGCGGACATCGCGGCAGGTTCGGTACACCTCGTCCAAGGCGTCAAGCTGCGTCGAGGTGAGTTCGGGAATGCGTACGGGCTGCATCGCCGCCTCCTTTTTCTCAGCATACACCCCGCAACTTCTCTTTGGTTGTACTTAGTGCGCTTTTGGCAGTATCGGCATGACGATGGCTTCGAGCAGGACCGCAGCGTGCTGTACGATCTCGACCAGGTCGAAGCGCCTGAGGCTAGCAGCGCGGTCTATCGCCTCACGCGCCATCACTTCCACATCGACCTGCCCAAGAATCTCGCAGCGGCTATGGTCAATGTTGGCGAGGCGGTCTATCGGATCTCGATCGAGGGGCGGGATGCCCCGATGCGGACCGTCTCATTCATGGACGACAGTTCAGTGGATGATGGGTTTGCCGTGCGGTTCACGACCTACCGGACGCACGCCACCATCGAAGTGGTCAAGGCCAGGTGAGCGCCGGAACCGCTCCCGGCGATGGGCATTGGCTGGACGAGGAGTATGTCGCGGACATCCTCGATATTGCTTGAATCAAGAAATCAATACAGTATCAGCTGCCTAGAGTATTACGATTCGTGAATCAACTGAATTTTATAAATAAGATCGGCAATGTCACTGACGCTTCTACCTTCCTTTTCGACCTCGATTCCGAAGTGAGCATCGTTCGCGGCCGACAGACCAATTTCCAGATGCTCCAGGTACCACTCATGACCACCATCCTCATCAGCGCGACCAAGGATTCGACGACGTAGTGTCTCAGGTTCGCAAGTTAAGCGAAGGGGCATGAACGGGGTTGATTGATCTCCGAAGCCTGCAACGATTTCATCGAAGTATTCTCGTCTCCAGATACACATTGGTACGACGATGTCCGAAGAGTATGTTTTGCTCAGATCGCTCGCAATATCAACGAGGAGCTTTCGCCATAGCGTGTAATCTTGGTAGTCGTTGAGAGGATATTGAGTCAGCAGGGTTCGCCGTAGAAGCGACCCGACCAGCTCGGGGTCGAACAGTATACTCGCCGGGGACCGTTGAATGAGTTGATGTGCGACGGAGGTTTTGCCGATTCCAAACGGACCGTTGATGAGGATGATCAAGCAATCCTCCTTGCTGATAGTTTATGATTTTATTATACGTCAAACGGAGGCGATAAATTAAGACGATCGTCTTAACATATTGGCCTCCTCATATTGCATAAGTCCGTTATACTGTAACTATGCAAATGTTGAGTGTTGATCACATTACCACCATTACGGACTGCGGGCACGTCACCCTGTTTGCTTCGGTGTGCCTACTGATTGGCGTTCACCCGGGTCAACGAGTGGTTCTCGTCGCCGACAGTGACGCCGCGGACATCGATCAAGTCACCCCGGGCCCTGATGAAGTGTTTGGCTCAAATAAGCCGTTACGAAGCACCTCAGCGACGCTTGAGGAACTGTTGCGCCAGACGCGGCGTGCCAAGGTCGACCGCTACGTCGGTGGAATTGGGCAGCTGGATGAAGAATTCACGTTGGTCAACCCTTACAACGACCTCGACCAACCCTCAGAATCGTACCGTCGCGTAGCAACAAGGTTCGGTGCAGGCGGAGGAGGAGGTGACGGCCATGACGGGCGAACAGGGACGACTTGACCCGACGGAGCGGACGGTCCGTCACGTTTGGGCTGCCTCAGCTGGTCGGTGCGCACTGTGCAAACGGTCGGTGCTCACGAACGAACTTGTAGGTAGAGCGGTGCCGATCGGGGAAATGGCACACATCGTCGGACACTCGTCCACTTCGCCCCGTGGGCAGAGTGAGTTGACGAGTGAGGAGCGCCGCGAAGCAGATAACTTCATCCTCCTGTGTCGTAATTGCCATAAGGCCGTGGACGACGAGAAGGCGCAGGGGCTCTACAGCGTCGACCGACTATTGACTCTAAAGCGCGAGCACGAACAGGGCGTCTCGACCGTCACCGAGATCGACCCAAATCAGCGTGCAACGATCATCCGGCTGGTCGGCGAGGTGCGAGGAGTTCACCCTAGCCTGACCTACTCTTCAGCCTTACGCGCCCTCGTCGACGTGGGGCTCTTCCCTCAGATGCTTCCTGGCGCTAGCACTGCCGAAGCTGATATCGACCTCTCCACCCGTCCCCGAGCCGGCACCCCGGAGTACTACCAGACGTGCGCCGATGAGATCGACGAGCGGCTCAAACCGGTCAATGACGCTGTGCGGCGAGGGACGATCGAACGGCTAGCCGTCTTCGCGTTCGCCCGCATCCCGCTCCTCGTGCATCTTGGCGCCCGACTCGACGATAAGGTGTCCACCATGGTCTTCCAGCGAAAGCGCTCAGACGACGCCAATCCGTGGAGCTGGCCGAAGGCGGCACCCAGCGTTCCAGCGTTTCACTTCGACCTGGTGGAAGGGGATCCAGAGGCTGCGTTCGCGGCCCTGGTCGTCAACATGTCCGGCACCATCCAAATGCAGGATCTGCCGTCCGACGTAATGGACTCGTCGGCCGTTTATACGATAGCCCCTGTCCCACCTGTTGAGACTGGCCCGACAGTGATCGACAGTCCCGCCGCACTACAGGCGTTCGAGGCAACGGCACGCGCGTTCCTGGCGCACGTCGAGGCGAATCACGGTCGAATCCCTCAGATCGACCTCTTCGCCGCTATCCCAATCTCGCCTGCGGTTACCCTCGGGCGCGTCTTGATGCCAAGCGTCTCGCCGGCGTGGTCGGTCTGGGACCGTGACGAGCGCGGAGCGTTCTTCAAGGCGCTGGAGGTGCGGCGATGAAATTCGTGGCGGATTTCGAGTCATTCCTGCGTGATGAAGTCAATCTCAACAAGACCCGTCTGGGCACTCTTACCGAACGAGTCGACACGATGGAAGGATTCCTGGATGGCGATGAGACGTTCGGGCCGATCCTGCTCGACCTCGTCCCAGCCGGTTCCTGGGCTTATCGGACAATCATTAGGCCCGTCGCTGATGGGGACGGTTTTGACGCCGACGTACTTGTTCATGTCAAAGACCAAGACGGCTGGTTGCCATGCGACTACATTGAGAATCTTTACGACGCTTTCCGGGCTAACAGCCTCTACAAGGACCGAGTGAATCGCAAGACGCGCTGTCTGCGAGTGAACTACGCCGGGGAATTCCACATCGACTTAGTGCCCTATCTGGAACGCGGGGGGCAGCACTACATCACTAACCGGACCGACCCAGCCGGAGAGGGCAAGCTGGAGCGCTCCGATCCGGAGCAATTCGCGGAGTGGCTCGATGAACGTCAGCGCTATACGAAAGGCACTTTCGTCAAGGTCGTGCGCCTGCTCAAGTACCTGCGAGACTTCAAGGGTACGTTCGCGTGCAAGTCGATCATCTTGACGACGCTGCTGGGCGATCAGGTCAACGCTGTCGAAGCGCAGCTGCGGCCGGAGGAGTACGCCGATGTCCCCACCACTCTCAAGACCCTGCTCACCAAGCTAGCGGACACGTTGCCAGAAGAGATGCCACCGATCATGGATCCGGGCGGCAGCGGCGACGACTTCGCTCAGCGGTATGGTGACTCGTGGAACTACACGAACTTCCGCGACTGGATTGACTACTACGCCGACAAGGTCAGCGAGGCATACGACGCGGCAGATCGCGAAACGTCCATCAAGGCGTGGCAGACCATCTTTGGACCCTCGTTCAAGCCGGGAGCCCTCATCAAGGTGGCTGCTAGCGCGCCGACCAGTGCCGCTGTCACCTGGGTTGGAGAGCAGTTCATTGATGGCAGTGGCTTCGACTTCGCCTACGCGCTCGATCGCCGCTTCCGCGTTCGAATGACCGGTCGTTGTGAGATGGCTCTAGCTGGAGGACGGCTCCGGCGGCGTGGCTTTGAGCAGTTCGACCTGCCACGTCGAGGAAACCAAGTTCCGAAGTCGCGTCAGGTCCGATTCACCATTCGAAGCATCAACGTTCCAACCCCGTATCGAATCTATTGGAAGGTCCGCAATGGCGGGGATGAGGCCCGTCGGGCCAACCAACTGCGTGGTGAGATCACTCTGGATGAGGGTCGCTCGGAGAAGACCGAGACGACGAGCTATACGGGGACGCACTACGTCGAGTGCTACGTGGTCAAGGATGGGGTGGTCGTCGCGACCGACCACCAGGCGGTAATTGTCCAATGACGCTTCATCCCCTCTGTTTACTGCAAGGTCTCATAGACTGACCCCATGACTCACCCACACTCTCAGATACCTTTCTTCGCCCCGAGAGAGTCTTCACCCCCGAAGGCCGTCAGCCACGGAGTCGTCTACACCAGACCCTGGGTGATCGAGCTCATGCTGGACCAAGCTGGCGTCATCTCGGGTGCTGACCTTGCTTTGCGTACGATGGTGGAGCCGGCGGCAGGCGACGGGGCGTTTGCGGCAGCCCTGGCGGCGCGTCTCGCCCAGTCGTGTCGGGTCCACGATCGAGACATTGCTACCTGCACCGCATCCATCATCGCGTTCGAGCTCTCCGCGGACGCAGCAGCTCGCAGTCGTGGCGCGATCGTCCAGCGGCTCATCAGCGAACACGTGGACCCGGGCACCGCGACCACTCTAGCGAAGTCGTGGGTGCGAACGGGGGATTTCTTGCTCAACGCGCCGTCCCTACCTAAAGCTGACCTGATCATCGGCAACCCTCCCTATGTTCGGCTGGAGGAGATCGACCCAGAGACGGTCAGCACCTACCGTCGGCTGTACCCGACAATGGTTGGACGCGCCGACCTCTATGTCGCGTTCTATGAGGCGGCGTTGCGCAAGCTCAAGACTGGTGGCCGTTGCGCATTCATCTGCGCCGATCGCTGGATGCTTAACCAGTACGGCGCAGCGCTGCGCCGCCTCGTCACCTCAGACTTCGCTGTAGAGAGCATCATTGAGATGCACACCGTCGGCGCCTTTGAGGACGAGGTCGACGCCTACCCAGCGGTGACCGTCTTGCGCCGTGGAACGCAAGGTGCCGCCGTCGTTGCTCGGGCCGAGGCGGGGATCGAGGCGACGCCGACGACTGAGTTGATTTCGTACCTCTCGGCAGTTCAGGCAGGGGAGCATGTACCACGATTGGGATCGTTGCGTGCGGCTCGGATCAACGGATGGTTCGAGGGTGAGGCACCGTGGCCAGCCTACTCGCCCGAGCGGCTGGCCCTCCTCAAGTACTTGGAAGCCCAGTTTCATCCTTTGGAGTCATCGGCCACAGGGAGCAAAGTCGGGATCGGGGTGGCCACCGGGGCCGACGGCGTCTTTATCACTAGGGACGCGGAGATTGTCGAGCCGGAACGACTGCTGCCCCTGGCAATGGCTGTCGACACTCGATCCGGACACCTCATCTGGTCGGGACATTATCTAGTCAACCCGTGGCAGGCCGACGGGCTGACCAGCCTCGCCAAGTCCCCTCGCCTGGCGCAGTACTTCGAGGAGCACGGGGAGCGCCTACGTAGCCGGCACGTCGGCAAGAAGAGCCCCCACGCCTGGTACCGCACCATCGACCGGGTCGACCTGGCGCTCACCGCCCGGCCCAAACTCCTGATCGCCGACATCAAGGACCGCCTCAACCCGGTGCTCGATACTGGGCAGTACTACCCCCACCACAACCTCTACTGGGTCACGTCGGCCAGCTGGGACATGGAGGTCCTCGGTGGCCTGCTCCTTTCGGACGTTGCCCAGTTCTTCGTCGAGTGCTACGGCATTCGCATGCGCGGCGGGTACCTGCGCTTCCAGGCCCAGTACCTCCGGCGCATCCGTGTGCCCCGTCCACAGGACCTGACGCCAGGGCAGGCGAAGGCCCTCCGGACGGCGTATCAGACACGCGATAGGGGAGCGGCAACGGCGGTTGCCTTGGAGATATACAAGATAGCGGGCATACCGCAGGAGGAGGATTGATGGAGAATCTGGATGATCGATTCCAAGCGGCGGTACAGAGCTTCTGGGACAAGCGCGGAGACCAGCAGCAGAAGCAGATCGAGTCGGGCCGCATTGACGCCGGGACTCGCGGCGCGGTGACCGGCGGCGGGCAGATGGGTGCTCTGGAGGCGCTAACGCTGGAGCTGTTGGAGGAGGTCGGGCTCGACCGGCTGGACGTGCGGACTGGGACCAACCTGGAGATCCCCGGCTACTACCGCGCAGTGAAGAAGTGGGACCTGCTCGTCGTCTCCGAGGGCCGGCTTGTGATGGCGTTGGAGTTCAAGTCGCACGTCGGCTCGTTCGGCAACAATCAGAACAATCGAGTCGAGGAGGCCCTGGGGAACTCCCTCGACATCTGGACGGCCTTCCGCGAGGGGCGGCTCGGGCCGGTCCGACCCCTGGTCGGCTACTTCCTGCTTCTCGAGGACAATGCGGCGGTCCACGAGCCGGTGCGCACGAAGTCACCTCACTTTGACGTTGACCCCGCTTTCGTCGGCGCGTCCTACGCTCGGCGGTACGAATTGCTTTGCCAACGGTTAGTCTTGGAGCGCAACTATGACTGTGTTTGCCTGACACTTGCGACTCAAGGCCCCCACGCAGGTGAGCCACCCCAGCTCCGCCTTGACTTTCCAAGCCTTCGCCACGCAGGTCCAATCGCACGCAGCACTCTTTAGACGTATTGGGGAATTCTGACGGCGTCATGCGCATCGAGAAGTGTCGAAGGTTCAGCCCTTAAATGAGACTTTGGAGTGAGACATGCGATGTGCGACCAGTTAGCGACCCATGGAGTCGTGAGCGTAATGAAGAGCTTGCGCTGCGGTGAGACCATCGCGACGGTGGAAATACTTCAACTACCAGCCAGGCAATTGTCTAGACGATTGGGAAGTATACTTAAAGGTATATGTCAACATCGACCATGTATGAGTATGTTTCTCCAATTTCGTGTATAATGATGATGAATATTATGTCTCTTCATCGTATAGATCGAAACGAGCATAAATGGAAAGTCAACCGGAACGTAGCCAGCGAATACAGATCACCAAAAAAGTCTTCGACGGCCTCGAGCTCATAAGGACCTCGGGACTGACGAACATGCTGGACCGACCGGTGGTTCTCCATCTTGCCAGGGAATGGGACCTCACGGAGACCGCCGAGTGGATCGAGCGCGTCGACACCGGGACCTACGGACGACTGATCCTTCAGGGACCGGACGTCATCGGGAACGAACTGGCCGAACAGGACATGAACAACCATTTGGCCAGCCAGATCGACGAGGGCGGTGCCATCGCCGAGACGGAAGAGTCGGATGTGACCGAGATGGCCGTGGGACCGAGCACAACGCCGGGAGAACAGTGGATGATGGAGAAGACAATAAGGGAGCAAGTCGCGGAGGTACTGGTGGCGGCCGGAGCCGACGCGGTCCACGATGTTCCCGTCTACGTCGGCCACTTTGGGGACCGCCGGGTCGAGGTCCGGGTTCTCGACTTCGGCCCGCTGTTCGAGCGCCGGTACGAGGTCCAACTGAAGGGCGAGGACGGGACGACCATCACCGTCGGCCCCGCCTCAACGATCGCCACCTGCCTCCAAGCGGCGGACTGGCAGGCGGTGCTCTTCAGGTAGTCTGGGAGGAAACAGCGCCCCGATGCGGACCCGTATCGACCGAGGACGACCAAGGCGCTGGACTCTGCCACCGTCGCGGCGTCGGAGCGGAAGGCGGATGATCACGATGATCAGAACCGTGCCTCACTGGCGCGGGGTGGAATGTACCGTCCACGCACGCCCGAATCCTACCTCGTCGAAATCCTATACCTCGCCCTACCGATTGTGCGGACCAGGCCATCAAGGCGCCGCGTCGACAGGCCACCGTCCTGGTCGACATCGGATCGGTCCAAGGACAGGTGCCCGATACCCGCGGTCGCTAGGTCACTGCTGCGGATGGTCGCCAGGCGGCTGGCCGGTCGCCGCCGGGGTGCCAGGAGCCGGTGAGATGGCCCCGTTGCTCGAGGGCGCCTCCATCACCGTTGCGTCCGTCGTGGCCTCGCGAATGCTCTTCTGTTCCTGGCGCAGGAACGCCCGTAGCGCGTACGAGAGCTCGTCCGACGAGAGGACCGTGAACCCGGACAGGCCCGCGTCTTCCCCCCATCACCCGACGCGTCCTCCTCTTTGTCCGGCCCGAAGAAATGGCTGAGCACCTCATCCACCGCCGGGATCAGCAGGGCGTCGAGCGCCAGGAAGAGCTCCGCCGTGTTGTCGCTGCGGTCGCGCGTCTTTCGGACCTCGTCGATGATGGCCATCGCCCTGACCGTGTAGGCGACGGGCACCAGCGCGTAGTACTAGAGGCTGTTATGGACTTTGGGCGATGGAGATAACGAGTTGGTGGGCCATCAGGCAGGCAAAGGCGATGAAATGCAGGCCGGCGACCGTTTCCGGCAACCGTTCGTAGTCCCGCGCCAGCCGGCGGAACCGCGCCGCCCAGCCGAAGCTACGCTCTACCACCCATCGCCGCGGCAGCAGGACGAAACCGCGCTTGGCCTCGGTCAGCGTGACGACCACCAGGTCGATGCCCTGCTCGCGGGCGGCCTCGGCCGGCTTCGGGCCCGTGTAGCCGTCATCGACGAACGCGACCTCGACCGTGTGGCCCGTTTCCGCCTGGACCGCCGCCGTCAGCTCGGCGACCGGTGCGCGGTCGTTGGTCTTGGCCGGCGTGACCAGCAGGGCTAGCAGGTTGCCGAGGGTGTCGACGGCGACATGGGTCTTGCTGCCTTTGCGCTTCTTGGCCCCGTCCCAACTCCCGCGAGCCCCGCTCTCCGGGCTGCTCTGCAGCGTGCGGCTGTCGAGGATCACCGCCGTCGGGTGGTCGGCCCGCCCGGCGGTCCAGCGCAACAGGACCCGCAGATCGTGGACCATGTCGGCGAAGCGACCGGCCCGGATCCAGCGCTGGCTCTGCTGGTAGACCGCTTCCCAGGGCGGCAGGTCGTGGGGCAGGGCGCGCCACTGGGCGCCGGTCCGCACCATCCAGCGCAATGCGTTGTAGACCTCGCGCAGATCGTGGTGGCGCTGCGGCGCGTCGGGGCGCATCAGGACCAGGTAGGGGGCGACGAATGCCCATTCGTCGTCAGAGACATCGGAGGGATACGGTTTGCGGGATGCGGTTTCCATCCCCCAAGCCTACCAAATCCATAACAGGCTCTAGGGTGCGGGGTGGACCTCCTCAGCCAGCGACCGGCTGTAGATGGAGAAGAGACAGGGCGTCAGCAGGACGCCCAGGACGAAAATTGCCTCCACTGGCGTCGGCGCCCGGGTGAGGTGGAGCGGGGGAGGGTCACGTCGAAGGCCGGCCGGAGGCGCTTGGCCCCGTCCAGCCTGTTCGGGGCGGAGGCGAGGGCGACCAGCCCGGCGAAGACCCACGAGAGCTCCACCGGCACGTACTTGACCACCCTGGCCAAGGAGACATCCCGCTCGGGGTCGCGGACGAGGTGCGCCGCTGCGGTCTGCCCGGACGGAAGGGTACCGCGCCTACCCATCCCACCCACGATGTTCGCCATGATGCGGACGTTGGCTTCCCACGGAGCGATCGACCCGTAGATCGGCGTCCGGATCTCCACGGGCAAACTCTCCTAGTGGCTCGGGACCGTTTGGTATGAAGGTGACGCCCCTCCCACCTGACCGGAGGTGGTCGATCCGAAAACGAATGAGCAGTGACCGTCCTCGCCTCCCGACGGGAACAATCTGTCAGCCTTCCGTTGTGATCCTCATCTTTTCGAAGGGCCCCAATCCTCCTCCGTTGTTCCTGCGTCGAGAGGCATCAGCTCTATGAGACCTTTCTCGCCTACGAAGACGAACACCCGGTAACCCCACGCCTCACGCGGGTCTCCGCCGATGATGACGAGGAGCGGCTCCGGGCAGCTGTAGACCGGCGCGCCGGCGATCTCTTCGATCTGTTCCAGATCGCAGGGGCTGGGCTGCGGAGACGCGAAAGGGTGGAAGTGCCACTCGCCGAGGTAGAAACCTTGGCTCTGCCGCCATAGGCGGTTGATCCACTGCTGGAGACCGCGCACGCCTCGTCTAAATCTCGTCCGGGAGTGAGTCGAATCACCGGGAGCATTGGAGACATCGGTGACGATGGCAACTGCGTGGTTACCGGAGTAGTGACCAACGAGGATCCCGCCGGTCTCGACCCCGCCGGCGCTTCGACAAAGTTCGAGCATCCGGTCCAGTTGGCCGGGTGGCAGATCCATGCCGAGGCGACCGTCCAGCGACCGTAGGCGGTGTGGGGTGCAGGAGACCTCAGAGTCTTCGGAGGCCACCGAACCCGTCCTCCGACTCCAACTTCTCGAAGACGCAGCACTGGGGACCGACCGCGTTACGGCGAACGATCTCCTCAATCTCCTTCACCGCCGCTGCCGCGAGCAACCAGACGTCGTCGGCGCGGGCGCGGAAAACCGGGTGCCAGCACCCCTTATGCCCGTGCGGCATCGCGTCTCTGGGCGCCTCATCGGCGCCACGGACCAGCAACGGGTCGTTCCATTGGTGAAAAGCGTGGGCAGAGAAGCGCGTCGTGCGGTATGAGAAGACGTACAGCCGATTGGCCGCGAGGCTCAACGACACGGAGATCACCAGCTTCGGTTCAGGCCATTCGACTGACGCGAGGCCCGCAATGACCTCGTCCGACGCGCTGGTGTCGACTATCACCTCAGCTCGGTGCAGTCGCTCCAGGTCGCTCGTAGTGCCGCCGACGAAGTCCTCCTTCGCGTAGGCCACGTCGATGTTCGGCGAGAAACGGACGAGTCGGTTGGCGACCGCCTCGGCCTTGCTCTTGCCCAGATCGTTCATGGTCAGCGAGTGTCGGACCAAGTTGCCCATCTCGAGCGTGTCGCCGTCGACGATGAACAGTTCGCCAACGCCCGCTCGGGCTAGCAACTCGGCTACGGCCGACCCAAGGGCGCCGGCTCCCATGATCGCCACCGACTTCTCCCGCACTTCCTGCGGCAGCCGTCCCCGGGCGGATATCTCATCCGGACCCCAGTTGGCCGTCTTGAGCCACTCGATCGGACTGTCCGGGGCGAGGGCCGTCCGACGGTCGAGCAACCACTGGTTCCGCGGTGTGGGTCGGAAGCCCTTCGGATGTTCGTTGCCCGACGCCAGCACGGGGAGCACGAACGCCTGCCAATGCATCTGCACCGGTGCCTGTCCGGTCGTCTCGGGGATGGGGAACCCAACCAGCCCGATGTGCGGCTGACGGTCGCGAGCTCGCTCCCGGAACTGGTGGCTGAGTGGCTCCATGAGGGCCATGAAGTCGATGCCAACACCGGCACAGGCCGCCTCCAGCTGTCCCCAGGTGATCGGTGCCTGCCACGGCTCCAGGACGGGTATCTGGGGTAGCCGCACCCACGGACCTAGTTTGACCGGTCGATCGACTCTGTAATGACGACCCCACGGGGCGTCGACCAGCACCCGGTTGCCCTGACTGAGGAACCGTTGGACCAGTACCGCTGCCGGGATAGCCAGCGAATCGGGGTACTCGAAGAAGCCGGATCGGTTGGAGAGCGCCTCCCAGGATGCGTAGGAGGCCGCGTCCTCGCGAAACGCCACGGTGGGGTCGGTCTTCGGGGTCAGGGGGAAATCGGGCAGCTCGAAGGGGTCGCCGGCTCGCATGAGGTCATCGCCCGCCGCGGCTTCGAGCCAGGCCCGCGTGCGTTGGACAAACCACTTCAGGCGACGTGGAGCGGTCCAGGGCTCCTCGTTGTGGACGTAGCGGTCGAGACCCCGAACACCGGTCTCGACGCAGATGTGCCCGCGCCGCCAAGGGATTCCCGGACCGTTCTCGCCGTTGCAGCGCTGGTGGTGGTAGGTCTGCTCGATTCCCCCCTCATCGGCCGGGGCGACGGTGACGTCGCCGAGCGGGTACTCCTTGTCGACGAGGAACTCCCAGTCGGTGGAGGCAGGCACACGCTCAGGATCACCGGGGTCGATGGTCAGCCGCAGTCGCAGTCCCCACCGTTCGAAGCCTTCAAACCAGCGCCAATCCTCCAGGATCTCGACGCCACACAAGCCATCGATTGCCCGACGGCCGGCGCGCAACTCCTCGGAGGGTCGGTGGTTGCTCACCCGAACCTGGCAGGGGTGATGTCGGTCCGGGACTTCCGTGGCGTGAAGTCGCCCTTGTCTCCGCCGTCATCCTCGGGATTGCGGAACGGGTCGCCGAAGAGGTCGTACCAGCGCAAGGCGCTTGAGACCGTGTCCTCCAGGTCAAACGCCTCCCGGGCGATGGTGGCCGCGTCCGTCACCTGCGTCATAAACGTGGAGAAGTCGGCGAACGCGATCCGCTTCCAGACGTTGTGCTCTCGGATGCCGCGGTCGGGGAGGAACGGGGTGGTGCCGAGGATGAGGTGGCGGGCCACGATGGGGCAGTCCCGGATCCCTTCGAGCGTCTTGACCACGCCCTCGGCCACCGACGAGATGCCGCTCGGGCAGTAGTCGCCGATGACGTGCTCGACCGGGTAGCCCTTCGGGTGCCTCGGCTTCGGGCACTTGGTCCGGCGCCACCACTTGAGGGCCTTGACCACGTTGACGTAGTGACCGCCGCAGTCGGCGTTGTGCTGGGTGGTCCAGGCGATCTGGGTCAGCGGGTCGGTGGCGCCCCACGATCCGTCGTCGAAGTTGGGGATCCGCAGGGGCTCGGTCTTCCACTCCCCGGTGGAAGCATCGCGGAACACCCACAAGTCCGTCGGCGAACCAAGCTCCAGTGGTGACGTGGCAACGGACTTGGTGATGACCTCACCGGTCCGCCGCGCTTCCTCCGCCAGCGCATCCTGCACCGCCTGGCTAGGGGCCGACGTTACGACCAGATCGAGCTCTACCTTATCGAGCGCGATGCCGATCGAGTGGGTCTTGCGCTCGAGGTTGCCCCGGTAGTCGTCGTACCGGTTGAGGAACCGCTCGAACTTGGCGCGCACCTCGCCCGTGTCCGACCCGTCGGGGATGGTTGTCACCACCACGATGTCGACGTCGGACTTCTAGCCGCCCTCGGGCCTGATAGCGGTCCAGCGGCGGTAGCTCCCCTGGAGGAAGTCCGAGACCAGGATCTTGGAGATCTCCGCGTCCTCGTGGAGACGCTCCCGGAGGGTCTTGTGGCCCTCTTGATACTCGCCAAGTTGGACGTCGTCGGGCCGGATATCGGTGAGGAAATCCGAGAAGTAGGACGGGACGTGCGTCATGGGCTGCCTCCCTCGGCTAGCTGACGGCGATGACGGGCTTTTGGTCGGGGCTGAGCCACTCGGCGTACGCCATGACGTCGATCATGGGCACCGTGGCCTTGGCCTGGAGGCGGGAGATCAGCTCGAACAGGAACGCGGTCGCCGGTTTGCTCTCGGTGGTGAGGGTGTACTCGCCCTCGATGTCGCGGCTGAAAATGCCGTGCGCGGCGACGCAGCCGAGGTCGAGCTGGCGGTTGGGATCGTCGGTGGTCAGGTGGGAGACGAGCGTGTCGCCGAAGGCGGGGTTCCAGTCGCTCTCGAACGCCAGAAAGCCGGCAATGATGGGTAAGAGCGGCTTGGGATCGGCCTTCCCGTAGATATTGGGGACGGGCAGGCTGGTGCGGTGGAGCTTTCGGACCGACTCGGCCTTGACGGAGGCGTTGTCGATGTTCTCGGCGTTGGCCGTCTGCTTGGCCTCGAAGACGGCGTAGACGCTCTCAGCGGGCACGACCAGCTGCTCCTCGTAGGAGAAGATGAACGGCGAGTACTGACGGTCGATGACGACGATGTCGATCTGCTGGCTGAAGGCGCCCTTGCTGTCGACGACATGGGCCCTGACGGCCTCGTATCGCTTCGGCAAGTACGTGCGGAGCAGGGACAACCACACGTTCTCGCTGGAGTCGCCTTTGACCACGGTGTGGCCAAACGACTTGCGGGCGTTGTCTAGTCGCTGCTCGATGTCCCGGTGCAGCGTGTCCAACAGCTGCGCTAGTGACCAGTCGCTACTCACCGTATTCACCCCTCGCGCCGAGCCGGCCGCGCCCGAGTACATATCTAGCACGGATGTTCGGCTGCTAGGGGTCATGGTACTCGGGTACGGGTGCCGGAGCAAGCTTTGCCTAGGAGCCAAACGTTTGAGTTTGGGCGGTATGAGGCAGGATCAGCTGAGGGAGCTGCTTCGACTGGTTTGGCGCCAGTTTGAGCCATACCATCGCATGGTGACGACGTCGACGGCGTTCCCCGCGGTCGAGAGGGTCACAGTGCCGCCGATCTTCTTGAATTTGGCTGTTCAAGTCATGGTCCGAGAGCCCGTGGCGTCCTGGGTGAACGTTAGTGTGAAGGTATCGTTCACTACCTTGCCAATAGTGATCGTGGCAGTGACGTTGCCCATGAGCATAGGGGTGATCGTCGAGCCGTTTACCGGGCTAAAGGTGGTAGCCCCGGCGACGTTGCCCTGGGCGAAGAAGACGTCGGGGTTGAAGCCGCCGTTGTAGCGGACGGAAATCCCGGTGGGGCCGTTGTCGGTGAGGGTCGTCAGGCCAATGTTGTTGTGGAAGTGGACCGCCGCGGCCTCAGGCGGCTTCGGGTCGCGATCGCCCGTCACCCACGTCGCCCACCCCTGGCACGCCGAGCAGGCAGCCGGGACGTGTGCAGCGACGCCGTCGAGGCGTCGCCCGAGTTCCTACCCCGTCCCCGGACTCATGCCGCCTCCTCCCCAGGCCCGACGCTGCGCTCCAGCTCGGCCACCTGCGCCTCAAGCGTCGCCAGCTTGCGAAGCGAAAGCAGTCGCCCGTGGCTCACGTCCGGCGCCCTCACGCATCTCGCCCGGCACGTCGACCGCGCAGGTTCCGTCTTCGTCGGTCGTGCAGGTGTCGAGCTCGACTCCATCGCTCTCCAGCGCCGCGCTGAACGCCACACCCTCCAGCGGTTCGCAGCCGCCGCCGGTCGGCCGGGCGGAGTACGGGCTCCAGTTGCCCGGGTCGGAGTCGCAGAGATACGCGGCGATTGGATAGCTGCCGCCTTCGGGGTCACCCCCATCCGGAGATGCCAAGGCAGTGAGGGGTGAGAGGGCGACAAGGGCGAGGAAGATAAGCGCCGTCATGGTTCGGGTCAACATGGTTGTACCTCTCTGGTCTGAAACTCGAGTCTTGGGGGCCCGTCCGTCGACGAACAAGCCCCTCTTGTTGTCATGACAGCCCGTGCGGGTTCCAGGCTAACCGTCCTACCTTACCCGCTGTTGAATTGTTGCGCAACATGCCAACATGCGGTACGGTAAGGCTTATGGACACCCGCAGCAGCTTCGGAACCCGCATCCGACAGCTCCGGAAGGAGCGCCGTCTGACTCAGCGTCAGCTTGCGGAACAGATAGGCATCGATTTCACCTATTTGTCCAAGATTGAGAACGACATGGCTCCAGCACCAACCGAAGCAGTGATTCGCCGGATCGCCGAGGTCTTTGCGGAGACAGCCGAGGATCTAATTCTCTTGGCGAACAAGCTCCCACAGGACTTCGAGCAGGACCTGTTGAATCGCCCTGAGGGGCACGTAGCTGGCCTGTACCGATCGCTCAGTGGTCGGCATTTCACGGACGATGAGTGGAAAGAGATCCTTGACCTGATGAACAAACGAGGGAGCCAGTCTTGAGACGACCGATCCTCTCCACCGATCAAGTTGAAGCAGCTGCCAACGAGGTCCTTGCCGTCTATGCAGCGGAATTAGGCACCCCGGTCACAGCTCCGGTCCCGGTGGAGGAGATCGCCGATGTTCTCGACCTGCGGGTGGTTTGGCATCCTCTCCCTGCCTTCGGTGACGATGTAAAGGCCAGCCGCTTCAATCAACCGACCCTCGGCCAGCCAGCATTCATCAGCATCAACGAGAACCTGCGACACACCCATTTCGTTCAATACCCCGGTCTCTTCCGGACCGCGCTGGCCCATGAGATCGGGCATAGCCGCTTTCACAATGAGGCATGGCGAGGGCAGCAGATGTTCCTCGTCCTGCCTGACTCTATACCCGCTACAGCTTCATGGGCTGAGACAACCTCAAAGTCACTCACGGACGGCCAAGCTATGGAACAGTCGTTAGTGGAGCGGGCGGCCCAACTTCGCGGGCCGATCGGTGACGACTGGTGGCGCGAGTGGCAGGCGCACACGTTCATGCGTTTCCTGTTGATGCCTCGACAACTTCTCTATCCCATCCTCGACCGGGGCTCGCCTTCGCTTCTAACCTGGGCCGGCTTGTACTCCCTGCGCGATCAACTCGACGTCACCATCTCGGCGCTGAAGGTCCATCTCTGCAAGCTGGACATCATCGCGGTCGATGGGAAAGGAGTCATCCGGCCCGTCCGTGTGGCGCGGCAACCGGTAGCTCGTTGACCGTCATCAGCCCGTGACGCCCTTACAGGACGTACTAACCGTGAGGACTGTATGTCTCTCCAAAACCCAGGCGAGATCCCCAATGGCCCTGGCGAGTACCTCGAGCGTGGACCGCGCGGCGGCGCAGTCGACAAGCCACGCCAGGTAACGATCGATCCGCAGGATAGGAAGCTCCCACCGACCCAGGAACCCGGCCGGAAGTGGCAGCACATCCCGGGAGGCGTCCCACCGCCTCGCCGCAAGCCGTAGCACGCGACCAACGCGACCTTGCCCGCCATGCGCTTCGAATCAGCACCCTCGCCTGCAAGGGGGTGCCCCTTCTCTGGACCGGTCTACGTTCAGACCCTGAGTGAAAGGCATTGCCTTGATCAGACGGCACGTTGACTCTACCAACTTACGCAGCGTGGGCTACGACTCAGGATCCATGTTGCTTGAAATTGAGTTCCGCCACGGAGGCATCTACTCCTACGCCGGGATTCCATCCGATATCTACCGTGGCCTCATGTCTGCCGACTCACATGGCCGTTACTTCCGCGCGCACATTATGGATCGGTACCTCACCCGGCGGCTGCGCTGACGGGCGACCCTCCGATTGCAAACGGGGAGATCTGTCGCTGTGAATTACCTCGACCTGCTGGCAGCGGAGATCCAACGGACCGCTGAGCCCGAGTCCTCTCCGCCGGACGAATATCTGCCCCTGTACCGGCAATACGCTGTACTGCTACGGGCCAAAGGTGAGGAGGTGACAAGCGAGGACATCCACGACGCGTGGGCCGCTTGGGCTAGTGACCACGAGCCGGACAACGAGGATTTGAAGCCGTTCAAGGAACTGTCGCTGTCCGTGCAGCAACGCGACGACATCTACCGTGATGCAGTCCGAGCAGTAGCAAGAAGGATGAACCGAGAATGACCAACCTGTTCCGTGGCGCCGGCACCAAGAAGATCGTCATCAGCTTCGACTACGACCACGATAAGGAGTATCGCTATCTCCTCTCCGCCCTCAAGGCCAACAGCGGCAATGCCATCAGCTTCGACGACCTGACGCCCGGAGCAATCAACACAGAAAGTGTTAGCAGGGTCAAGGGGGTTCTCACCTCCCAGATCAGTGGGTCGCCCCATCTGCTCGTCATCGTTGGTGCGTATGCGAATACGACGCACCCGGACAGCATGCTCATCGGCTCCCGCAACTGGCAGTGGTGGGAGATTGAGAAGGCGAAGGAGCTGGGCAAGAAGCTGATCGCGGTCAAGATCGAGAAGGACAACCCGACCCCCGATCCGCTCTACAATGCCGGCGCGACGTGGGCGCTTTCGTACAACGTTCCGGCCATTCTGAAGGCCATCAATGGCTAGCGGTGTGTCGCCCGACAAGCAACTCGAAGTCCTGCACGACCACTACAAGGAGTCGTTTAGCCTGATTCTGGACCGCGAGCGGTCGCGCAACCGGCTGTTCCTGATCCTGATCGGGCTTTACGCCCTCCTCGCTGTAGAGGTGCAGTACCCTACTCAGTTCGACGGGTCCGTGGAATCACTATCGGTGGCCGGCGCCGGCTTCGATGTCGGTGCGCTCCCGCTGCCGGCGCTGCTCAACGCCACCTGGGTACTGACCCTCGCCCTGGCCCTGCGCTACTGCATGATCTCCGTTACCATCAACCGTTCCTACGCATACCTACACAAGCTGGAAGATGACATTTCGCCGCTGTTCAACGGCGATCACCGTTACCGTCGCGAAGGCAAGGAGTACACGGACAAATACCCACGTATCCTCAACGTCGGCTGGATTGCCTACGTCTTCGTCTTCCCAATCATTCTCGCTTCAGCGACTGTCTGGCTGCTGATGGTTGAGTGGTGGTCGCTCTCCTATCCACTCCTCCACCGCCTCCTCGATACCGGTGTTGGCCTTTCCACGGCCGCCGTCGTGCTGCTCTACTTCACAGAGCCATGGGTTTACGACAAGTGGCCGCAGACCCGTGAGCGCATCGGCATCCTTCGTGACGGGCTCGTCATGCGATTCCGGCAACGGCCGGTAGTGTCATCTCTCCTAGGCTGTGGTCTGGCGATCGTGATACTCGTGATGGTTTGGGCGGCACTACGCTAATCCGTGAAGGATTGGCAGGACTTCAGCGCCCCCATTAGTTACCTTCATGCGTTACAAGGTGCCGTCCGGACTCCTTAGGATAGTGCCCCTGCTGGTGTGGGTGACTCATGCTCGCTAATCATTAGATGGCGCATGTTCTCTATAGGAGAGTCTCCATTGGCATAGGGTCTGCTTGCCGCTAGAACGTATCCGTTTCCCCTCCCGTGTGGGCGACGCGATCCCCAACCAGGAGCGTTCCCAGTGACTACCCCGAACCCGGATCGCCCCAACGAGCGACACCTGACCGAGCAGGACGAGATCGCCCTTCCCGTCGTCGAGGAAGAGTTGACCGCTACCAAGCGCGGTGTCGAGCGCGGCGCTGTCCGCGTCGAGACCAACGTGACGGAGCGCGAGGAGACGCTGAGCGTTCCGGTCACCGAGGAGCGCGTCCACGTCGAGCGGCACGCCGTGGTCCGTGAGGCTACGGCGGCCGACCTATCGGCGGATCATGCCACCATCGACGTCCCTGTCTATGGTGAGGAAGTCGATCTGCAGAAGCAGGCCCGCGTCGTCGAGGAGGTCGCGATCTCCAAGGAGGCCGTCCAGCAGACCCAGCAGGTCAGCGGCACCGTGCGCCGAGAGGATGTCGAAGTCGTCGAGGCGACCGGTACGACCAGTACCTCGAACCGCATGTCCCGCGGTGACAAGCGCCGGCAGTAAGACGCGACGCCAGGCACACGACAACGGGGGCGGTTTCGGTACCATGACGGTGCCGGGACCGCCCCTCCGTGTTCCTGACAGGAGAGCTGATCGTGGTTCTGGATCGGACAGGGACGTCGAATAGGCAAATGGCCAGATGTCCGTAGCGTTGCAGACGTCTGACAAAGGTCGATGGGGGCTAAGTAGCGGTGGACCGCCTGGATACGGTCTACGAGGGCCTGCTGATCGACCAGGTCCGGCCAGCGTCCGTCCGGGCCGGTGCCGAATGGCTGCTCGACGAGGAAGAGGTGATCGAGACGCTGGTCGACACCGAGGGCGACCCAGAGTGGCTGGCCTGGGACCTGAAGGCGCTCGCCGACGTGTGGTCCTGTTGTGGCTGCCGGAGAACGGTGGCTTGAGCGGGTCCCACTACCAAGGCTTCCATCACTATGTGCACGCGCTCAAGGGAGTGGCGGCAGAGTTTGGTTGCCCATGGTCCTGATCGAATGGGCAACGTTTGTTGCCACAGTCGGCGAGATAGTGGCCCAAGCGACTCCAGCGGCGACTAACACGAGCGATGGCGATGGCCAAGGCGGATTCGACTGGACGGCCGTGTCAACGCTCGTGGCGACCGTGGCCGCCGCTGGGGCAGTGTTTGCGGCCCGGGAAGCATGGCAGCTCCGGATCGTGCAGAGCTCGCCGGACGTCTCGGTCTTTCTAGAATCGCATCCCGACGCGGACAACCTCGTCCAGCTCGTGGTCCAGAACATCGGCCAGGGCCCGGCGCACCACGTCCGGTTCGAGCTAACAGAAGGGACCGCCCTAGAGCGTGTCATGGACTCTGCGGGGGTCGTAAACTCAGCAAATGAGCACGATCTCCCGCAAGCCCTACCCGAGCGACGTGACGGACGACGAGTGGGCCTTCGTCGCCCCCTACCTGACGCTGATGACCCCGGACGCCCCGCAGCGCCGGCATGATCCCCGCGAGGTTTTCAACGCCCTGCGCTGGATGGTGCGGACCGGCTCGCCGTGGCGCTATCTGCCCGGCGATCTGCCGCCGTGGGCAGCGGTCCACCAGCAGACGCTGCGCTGGATCGCCGCCGGCTGCTTCGAGGAGATGGTCCACGACCTGCGGGCGCTGCTGCGCGAAGCGAGCGGCCGCGATCCCGATCCCACCGCGGTGATCCTGGACGCGCGGACCCTGCGCGGCACCCCGGAGAGCGGGCACCGGGCCGGCTACGACGGGCACAAGAAGACCCGCGGCAGCAAGCTCCACGCGGCGGTCGACACGCTGGGGCACCTGCTGGCGCTGCGCGTGACGCCGGCCAACGATCAGGAGCGGGCGCAGGTGGGCGAGCTGGCGGACGCGGTGCAGGCGGCGACCGGCAACACCGTGGAACTGGCCTGGGTCGATCAGGGCTACACGGGGGAGGAGCCGGCTGACGAGGCGGAGGCACGCGGGATCGAGCTGGTCGTGGTCCGGCTGCCGGGAGCAAAGAAGGGCTTCGTCTTGCTGCCGCGGCGCTGGGTGGTGGAGCGCTCGTTCGCCTGGGCGACGCGCTTCCGGCGGCTGGCCAAGGACTATGAGCGCCTGCCCACGACCGTGGCCGGCTTGCATTTCGTCGCCTTTGCCTGCCTCATGCTTCACAAACTCTCGCTCCTGCCACTCGGAAGTCCATGACACGCTCTAGGATCCCAGATCGATGAGCAGGACATTTACATCCTGCAGGATCAGCTCCAGTATCTCGCCCCGGGTAAGGCGCTTCGTTTTCTGATCGGTTCCTGGGGTCAGATCGGTGATGATCCGGTCGACGTCACAGTCACCTACTTCAAGCGCCGGCGAGATGATGGCGCAAAGCAACCCGAGTCAGAGACGTACAAGTTGGACCCAAGGCAGAGCCATGGGATGTCGACCATCAATAATGTTCAACGACAAGCCGCCCGGGCATTATATGACGCTATGGGGGCACTGAAGCGGGGCCGGATCATCATCAATGTCAAGGACGGGGACCAGCGTGATCGCGACTTCGATGACTACCCCCGCCGGGTCTCGATCAAGGACGATAACGACGACGGGATGCTCGACTTAGTGGCGGGCAACCGAGGTGCGAGCTTGAAGCCAAGTGCGGCAAAGCGGAAGACGCCCCATCGACGCCGAGGCAAGTCATCTCTTGACTAAGCTAATGGTTATACGGTTGGGGTGATGACTCAAGACGCAGTTCGATGAATGAGGCTCGGCTATGCGGGACGCTCTTCGTTCGGACTGGAGCAACCGGAACCGAACGTCATGCCGATGGCCGACTCCGCGTCGACGACCTCGTTCGGTGGCAGGACCAGGGTGACGAACGGCGTGTCGGTGCGGACGCCTTGTTGTACAGCTTGAGGGAGCGCGTGGTCGCCACGAGGTTGACGGCGTGGTAGCCGTAGAGTTGACCGGCGCTCGTCTTGGCGTTGACCTCGGTGACGTTGGCCGGCCACAGCCGGTGGAAGACGCTCAGTCCGTTGGTCGTGCCTGGCACTGGCTGGACGACCCACGTCCCCGACTGCCCGGCGGCGACGTCCATCGCGTGCATGGCTGCGAGCGACAGGAAGAAGGCGGCGGCGACCTCGATCGCGCCGAAGGTGTAGGCCGTGACCCGTGCCCGCAGCCAGCGATAGGCCAGTGGAGCCTGGTACAGCGCGTTGGTTCCCATGTTGGACGACATGGTGTTGGAGATCGATCCGACGTTCAGGAGCGGCACCGGATACAAGGTCAGCCCGTCATTGGACCCCTGCAGGGTGAGGGTGCCGGAGAAGGCCGGAGATCTATAGCGAGACCCAGCGGAACGATCTATAGCGAGACCCAGCGGAACGCGCCGATGTCGGTGGCGGGGATCGCGTCGACGTTGAGCGTGTCGGTGGTGCTAGATAGTTCGAGCGCAATGCCACTGGAGGTGCGTAGTGCATAAATCGATTATTGTGAGAGTGAGAGGTACGCATTGACGACTGTTCATTGGAAGTTCCCGAGGCGATGATGCCGGCTCGTTACTAACGAGTCGAGGTTTCAACCCACCCGCCAAACATAATTGGGGAAGTATAGACGGCTCCAAGAGCTGTCTCCCGCGCGCTGCTGCGGACAACACCCTGCCATCTCAGACGACAGCAGGGGCGGACAACACTCCACGAGTGAGGTAGGTACGCATCGCAGAATGTCTCGTACTGCAGACTAACTGGCGATAACTGGTCCTTCGATACGGGGTGTACGGTCCCTTCACTTACAGACAGGAGACCATCTGTCGCATTACGAGACCCCAGCCTACTAACGGGCTGAAGTCTCCGTTGGAACCATGGGTCTCACGAGACGCGGGCTTAGTCGACCACCGAGTGAGAGTCTGGGACGTCGACTAGGCTGCGTCTTCTGGCCGTGGTCCAGGCCGAGTGATTCAAATGGGGAAGCCGCAGCGTGCTTGGCCCGGAGATCAGCGTCCGACATCGAGAGATACTTGCTTGTCGTCGTGATGTCGGTATGACTGAGATTGCGCCGGACCGATTCGAGATCGACGTGGTTGCGGACCACCATCGTCGCCGCCTGGTGCCGCAACTGATGCGGGTGAAACTGCTCGAGGCCGAGCTCGATTTGAATCCTGCGGAAGATGGTTTGGACGCCGGACCTGCTCAGCCAGAAGAGTCGACCTTCCTCGTGTCCGCGCAACGCGATCCACTCGTCAAGGAGGCGCGAGACCGAAGTCGAGAAGGGGACGCGGCGCTGCTTGTCTCCCTTGCCGATCACCGTCGGTAGGCAGTTGTCCCGGTCCAGCGAGTCGATCGTGAGCGATACGACCTTCTCACGTCGCAGGCCGGTGTCGAGCATGAGCCCGAGCAGGGCCCGGTTGCGCACCGTCAGGCGGCTACGCCTGGTCATGTAGGGGCTCCGCCAGACCCGTTGTAGGTCCGCGTCGGACAGGATCGGGAATCCTGCCTAAAGACAGGTGTCGGAGTCTTGTCAGAGACCGTTATGAAGTTGCGTGGCGACGATCAAGGAGCGGAGAACCGTTAGGCAGGCGAAGGTGAAGCAGCGCTCTAACTACCCAGTTCCGCTGCTTCACCAGTCTCATGCTAGGTAGAACGGTTCCAACACTTCTCCACCTGCTGAATGAGCAGCTCAGCCTGCTTTAGTTCTCGAGGGTATCCGCCCTGCCGAGCCAGCCGCTGTGCTCGATGAGCCAGGCGGATAGCTTCGATTGCGTCGACGCTGGCAAGGATCTCCGCGGCCGTGTTCAACGCATTCGGGAGGTCGACACTAGGTCCTTCCGGCGACGCGGCCAAACCTTCACGCAGGTTTAGCTCCAGCTGCTGCCGTGCCCTTGGGGTTCCCTGATGGGCGTGCCACGCCGCAAGTTTAAGCCGTGACATCGCATACGCCGGACGGTCGACCGAGTCCGACAGACGTTCGGTTGATTCGTCCAGAAACCGGCCGACCACCTGGCTTGCCGGCTCGATGACGGCGATCGCAGCGGCCGCGTCTCGCAGGGCGTTCGCCAACAGGTCACTCAGATTCATGCTGGGGTCGAATCCTCCGCCGAGAGAGCGCACCCGCTTGAGATGGTGAACCGACGAGGCAAGTAATCGTGTCCGAATTGGACCGGCTTTTGACTGCTCGGCGACCAGTCGATTGGCCACTGCAAGCATCTGAGCTGAATACAGCTGGAACCCGTCGAAGGACCAACCGGAGATGTCCTGCCATGGCTCCCATACCCGTTGCAGTTTCGCTTCGTTGCCTTGGATGAGCTCCTGGCTTTGCCGAAGAAGGCGCGCTGCGTGGTCAGCGGAGCCAACATTGATCAGCGCGTGACCGTAGTGAGTGCTGGCCGCCGCCGCTGCCGCGTGCGCGTGCACCTGACCATTTCGTCGCACGTCTCGCAGCAGTTCCCCTGGAATTCGGGGATCAACGAGCGGCCCCAGCATCGACGCAGCCTGGACAGAATACTCGCGTATATCCAGAATGATGCCTGCTTCAGCGTTTCTCAGAGACGAGCTTTTCAGGTCGGGGCGATCCGGCGAAAAAGCGATCGGTTCCACTGGCACTCGGCCGCCGCTAGGCGCGGTAGATGGTGCCGCCTGCACGAATCCTCGGCGACCAGTTCGGTGCTCGGTCGCCGCATCCAGGAACGCTTGGCGCCTCGCTTCGCTCACGCCCGCGTCCCTCAGCGCCCCGTCAATCGCGGCCAACGTTTCGAGCTGAGGTTCGCGCTGTCCGGCGATGATGCGTGTGACGGCGCTCGGGTTTCCCCGCCCCAGCCGCGCGGCGGTCGCTAGCCAGGTGGCGGTCCTATCGGGCAGATCATCCTCGAGGATTTCGCGCAGAATGCGGCCCGCTGAAGACTCTGGCACGATGTGCTTCTCCCCGCAGTTCAAGCGTGGCTGATGCGGGCTTGGAACGATCCCACGGGGTCGGCATCACGCTGAGCTTGCCAGCTGGCAAGATAATCGATTGCCCTGCCGACTTCAGGGAGTAGTGTAGGCGTAATTGAGAGACGGCCCCTCCCGGCACGGGCCGCGCGGCGCCGAATCGATTCCGGAGACCCCCATGAAGATCCTGATGACAGGCGGCGCCGGATACATCGGTACCGTGTTGACCGCAATGCTGCTTGACCGTGGCGACACGGTGCGCTGCTTCGATGCCCTGACGTTCGGCGTCCAGCCAGTCTTGCCCTTCTTTCGGAGCCGTTCCTACGAACTCGTACAGGGGGACATTCGCGACGAAGCAGAACTTAGGAGGAACATGCGTGGCGTGGACGCGATCATCCATCTCGCTGCGATCGTTGGCTATCCCGCGTGCGCCGCTGTCCCGGAGGTCGCTCGCGATGTCAATACCGTAGGAACTCAATCTCTCAATCGCGCGCGCTCTCCCCATCAGCCCGTCCTAGCCGCAAGTACGGGGAGCGTCTACGGTGCTGTAGAGAGCGAAAGGTGCACCGAGGAGACTCCGATCAATCCGCTCAGCGTCTATGCCCGAACCAAAGCGGACACTGAGCAGATCCTCCTCGACGGGGGTCAGACGATCTGCTATCGCTTCGCTACGGCATTCGGCCTGTCGCCTCGTCTCCGGCTGGACCTCCTAGTCAATGACCTGTGCTTTCAGGCCGTACGGCATGGCAGCATCATCATGTACGAGCCACACTTTCAACGTACGTTTATCCACGTCCACGACATCGCCCGCGCTTTCGTCCACGCCCTCGACAACTTCGATGCGATGAGAGACCAGGTATTCAACTGCGGGGACCCGAGGCTGAATGCTTCGAAACTAGAGGTGGCGCAATTGATAATGACCCAACATCCGTATTACTTGCACCTGGCCGAGACCGGCAAGGATTCGGATGCACGGAACTACGAGATGTCTTACGACAAAGTTGGAGCGACTGGTTTCGAAGCGACGGTGAGTCTCGACGAAGGGATTGGCGAGATGGTTCGCGCATTTCGATTTCTTCGACTTCCCAATCCATTCAGTAATGCGGAGGCCTCCTGATGATGCCGCTTGCTTCCACTAACCTAACCGACATCGAAGCGTCGTACGTGACGCGGGCGTTGGCGTCGGGATGGATCTCGAGCACAGGTGAGTTTGTTGGCCGGTTCGAGCAAGCGCTCGCCGAGAAGCTGGGACGACGACACGTCATCGCCGTCACCAACGGCACCGTGGCGCTTGAACTGGTTCTGCTTGGTCTCGACATCGGTCCAGGAGATGAGGTCATCGTGCCTGCCCTTACCTTCGTCGCTCCGGCCGCCTCGGTGCGCGCGGTAGGTGCACTTCCCGTCTTCGCCGACGTTACTCCGGAATCCTGGACAATCGATCCGGAGGATGTCCGCCGCCTGGTGACGCCCAGGACACGAGCCATCATCGCGGTCGACCTTCTGGGGCATCCGAGCGAGTTCTCTTCGTTGCGGGACATCGGCGTCCCAGTAATCGAGGACGCTGCCCAGGCCCATGGGGCCCTCTTCCGTGGGGAAGCCGTTGGACGGTTCGGCATCGCTTCCACCTTCAGCTTCCACGCGAACAAAACCATCACCACTGGGGAGGGCGGCTGCGTGGCAACGGATGATGACCAATTAGCCACGAAAATGCGCCTGATCGCCAACCATGGTATGACAAAGGATCGGCCGTATTGGCACGCGATTGTGGGCCGAAACTTTCGGATGACTAACCTGACTGCGGCAGTCGGGTGCGGTCAAGTGGAGCGTTGGGATGGATTAGTAGCTGCACGCAACGAAGTGGCCCGCGTGTACGACGCGTTGTTGGAGACCTCCCCACTGCAGAAGCGTCCGGTGGCGCCTTGGGCTACCGAAGCGTGTTGGCTCTATACCCTTACGTCTACGTCTGTTGACCGGGAGTCGTTAGTGACGGCTCTGAATAAGGCGGCGATCGACGCGCGGCCTATCGGGCCAGCCCTATCGGACCTGCCGCTGTACGCGCCGAGTCGTAGGGGTGAGTACCCGGTCGCAACGTGGGTCTCGCGCAGTGCCTTCTGGCTGCCGACGTGGGCTGGCATGTCGCACGTGGACGTGGAAGCGGTTGCGAAGGTCCTTTTGTCTGCGCTCTAAGCAACCGACACTTGCTCAGTTGAGCCATCGTACTTGGATTGCGGCTGATGCCAAGACCGAGATCCTGCAGATCGATAGCAGTTATACCGGCAGCGCTCAGGAGGCAGAACCGTTGCACAAAATTTGGCGTAATTCGTCGAATTTGTTAAAATTAACGAATGATCGACGATTGGGAAAAGGTGCGCGAGTATTCATATCAGTCCGGCTTTAGACGAATGCTCAAACGCCGATTTCTGCTTCCAACCGGTGAGCTGAGGGACTATGACATTATGGACGATGGGCATACCGTTTGCGCGCTGGCAGTAACTCCGGAGCAATCTGCCATCCTCACGCGCGAGTATCGCCCCGGTCCAGAGGAGGTTCTGATTGAGCTTCCAGGCGGCTTCATCGACGACGGCGAAACCGCGCGGCAAGCCATTGAACGCGAACTGCTGGAAGAGACAGGGTATCGGGGCACAATCGAAACCGTGGGAACCGTCTTGCAATCGGCATACTCAACCATGACCAAAACCGTCTTCTTGGTGAGGGATTGTCGTCGTGTACAGGATCCGCATCCGGAAGAGGCAAGATTGGTTGAGACCGTTACTCTGTCACTTGGAGATTTTCGACGTCATGTTCTGTCAGGCCGAATGACAGACGTTGACGCAGGGCTCTTGATTCTCCGTCAATCGAAGATACTGTAATGGACCTCGGTCGGCGGCCTTGCATGTCAAACTGAGCGGTGTGTAGTCAATACCTTGACTACGCCCGCTTTGCTCACCGCCCTCGGCGATTCCGGCCGGCCGTTTCAGCTCGGCCACCCGCGCTTCCAGCGTCGCCAACTCCTGCACCTGCAACCGTCGCCGACCGAGCGGCGGTTACGAAGTCTTCCGTCTCCTCCAGACAAACGACGGGTTGCGCCGGGCCGGATCGCCCGCTCAGATGTGGAATACGTCCGATGGCGTGGTCAACCTTGTTCCTCGCTGCCGAGCCATGGCAGGACTGGCGTCATGTCACGGTCGGCCAGGAGCGCACACGGTTCGACGTTGCACGTTGCGTTAAGGAGCTGGCCGACCACCGGTTACTCTAACGCCGAGTGGGTCGTGCTAGTCTGCTACCAGCTCAATACCCTCTCGTCAGCATCGCTGGACGCCGCCTTCCCACCTCATGAAGCGCGGAGGCTGACGGAGCGGCTGGAGTGGGACTACACGCTGAACAGGTCAGCTAGCTGAACGGGACCGAACTAAAGCTGAGCGTGCTGATACGGCAGTGCCTGCGGCAGCGAGCACCGGAGCCGAGTGGCGCAACGCAACCCCTGACGTGCAGAGCTTCGCCTGTTTGACCCAATGCAAGTACGTCTACGCGCTCTAGACGCTGTTATGCACTTGGTAGGCTTGCGGGATGGACACTCCCACCCGCAGGCCCTACCCGAGTGACGTCTCCGACGAGGACTGGGCCTTCCTCGCTCCCTACCTGACGCTGATGCGGGAAGACGCCCCGCAACGCCAGCATCCCCTGCGCGAGCTGTACAACGGCCTGCGCTTCATCGCCCGCACGGGTCTGCAGTGGCCGGTACATGCCCCACGAGTTCCCGCCCTGGCAGGCGGTCTACCAGCAGACCCGCCGCTGGCTCGCGGCCGACGTGTTCGCGCTCATCATCACGGATCTGCGCGCGTTGATCCGCCTCGCCCGCGCCCCCCAGCCCACCGCGACGATCCTCGACAGCCGCACGCTGCAGAGAACGCCGGAAAGCGGGCACTGGGCCGGCTGGGACGGGCACAAGAAGCGCAAGGGCAGCAAGACCCATGTGGCCGTCGACACCCTCGGCAACCTGCTGGCCCTGCTGGTGACGCCGGCCAAGACCAACGACCGGGTATCGGTCGCTGAGTTGGCGGCGGCGGTCCAGGCGGAGACGGGGGAGACAGTAACGCTGGCGTACGTGGACGGCGGGTACACGGGCGACGGGCCGGCCAAGGCGGCAGAGGCTGCTGCGGAGCAAGGCATCACGCTCGAGGTGGTGAAACTGCCGGGGGTGAAGCGCGGCTTCGTGCTGCTGCCGCGCCGGTGGGTGGTGGAGCGGGACGTCGCCTGGCTGAGCCGGTTCCGGCGGCTGGCCCGGGACCAGGAGCGGCTGGCCGAGGTCTTGACGGGCTTTCATCTGATCGCCTTCATCATGCTCATGCTGCCGAACGCGCGACCCGTACTTGGCCTGCTCTAGAGTGCATAACAGGCTCTAGCTCTCGCTCGCCTTCCTCCACTCCCACGTCCACCTTGCCGACACCCCCCGCTGCGGATGCAGCCACCGGCCCCCGAGCTCAAGGACCCGCGCGTGTTGACCGCCGACGAGTGCTTCCGGCTGCGCGACCAGGTCCGCTTCGAGGCCTGCGACGCGGCGATCGTCGAGGGTTTCCCCTAAACCCCACTAGGGTTCGTCGAGCTCGCCCAGCTCTAGCTCGACAACACCTACGCTCCGAAGAAGATCAGCGCGCGGCGGACAACGCTAGCTGTCGGAGCAGGGCCGTCACTGGCGTCAGAGGTGCCTCGACGACACGCCAGATCTCTCAAGAAGTTGGTGGCTCGCAGAGCGAGGCTTACGCCCGTACGCTGCCTGCCACCAACTTCTGGAGTGTCGATGTGTGAGGGCTGGCCTTACTCAGAGCAGAGTTGCCAACATTCCGCTTGCGGTCTGCGGAAGAATTCTCCTTCGGCTTTAAACGCAGCTGCTGGCGGTATCAGGGCCGTGCGTGAAGGTCGGGAGAATAGTCAAATCTCCCTAGGCTATTACTCGAGTCTGGCAGAACTTATCATTTCATTGCAGTGTGATATGATTACTATAATAGAAAAAAATAATTTATGAGTGAAAAGACTTAAATGGAATACGGGCCAGAGACCAACAGTCGAGTGCAGATTACCAAGGCCGTCTTTGACGGGCTAGAGTTCATCAGGCGCTCTGGTGCGACGAATATGCTCGATCGCCCGGTGGTCCTCCAACTAGCCAGAGAGTGGAGCTTCACGGAGACCGCCGATTGGATCGAGCGCGTGGACACCGGTACCTACGGACGATTGATCCTCCAGGGACCGGACGTTATCGAAACGGATCCAACCGAGCAGGATCATGCGATCGATCTGGACAATCTGGCGAAAGAGAACGACCTGTCGAGCTTTGCCATGGAGCACGAGCTAACTAATCAGGTGATCGACATCGAGCGAACCCCTTGGCACGACGTCATCCTCGGCCTCGGCAAGCAAGCATCCCTGACCATTGCCGACACCTATGAAACAGAGCTGATGGGCGTGCTGTTTGACCCATCGCGCCGCGCGGACATCAACTTAGAGCGAAACGCACTCATCAAGAATCTTGCCGAGGCGTCCAACCTGGGACAGCAACTCGAGGAGACGTTGAGCGAGATCCAGCGTGGTATCGAGTCGCTGGACTATATGATCGATCCAGAAAACAACTAGCGTTCGCACCCAATGCCATTCATTGCCGTTCTTCTCCTTGCGTTCGATTCAGCTGGATATCCTTCAAGTGTGATTTGATGAGACTGCCTGGATATCGCCACCACGCCCAACTGATCAATCATCACGCCAGAGGTAGCAAATGGCAACGATGGAAGCGCTTCGCGCGCTCCGCACCCAAGCGGGACTGTCCCAGAACGCGCTTGCGACAGCGATCGACCGGTCGCATACTTATGTCTGGAACGTAGAGGCGGGCCGCGTCAAGCTGACGGCACGCGAAACGATCGCGGCGTGGGCGGAAGCTCTGAGCGTTCACCATGATGCGGTGTACAAGGCAGTCGGGTCAGTGCCGCACGACATCATCGATCTGCTCCTGGACGCCGATCTCGAGACGTGGCAATCGGTCCGGCAGTTGATGGTAGATGGCGACGCGGACGATCGGCACCACCCCGGTTGCAGGCCCGTTTCCGCTTCAACGGAGGACGAATAATTAATCTCGTAGCATACTATCGGCACCGTGATAGAATAAGTGACAGATATCAAGTAGCACCTACGCCGAAGCCGAGAAAGGAGTCGAGACGCATGGCAACGATTGCAAACAAGCCTGAACTGCTCGAGTTCGGTACCGCTGAGGGGTATCAGGTGGCGATTCCTCCGACCGACCGGGAGCACTACATCACGGGCGTCTATGCGTTGAACGTTTTCGCCCCTGAGGGCACGACCGGGGACTGGCACGACGTCTTCCATTGGCAGGCAATCAGTGAGCGGCCGCGCACGGTGACGCTTGGTGGGAGCGGCGACACTGATACCAATGCCATCTATGGCGATCTCGGGGTCTACGAAGGACGCGACCGCCTGCTTGACAAGGGGCTCGACATTCCGGCGAACATGACCCAGGTCTACCTTGCCAACCACTTCCGGGCGGTGCTCGACCTGCTCTACCGGTCTCTCAGCCGCCATGGTCGCGTGCTGAACCTGACCGGCGCCACCACCGATTGGCTCGACACTCCCGAGCAGCAAGCGTTCGTGCTGGTGCACGCGACCCGGATGGCTGACCAGTTCGACGCCGACACCCAGCGGGCACTGGCTACCTGGATTGAAGAAGAGCGGCAAAGGGCATAGGGTGCGGGAACGCAACGAACCATCGGGTCAGCCATCGCCGGAGGACTCCGAGCCGATGATGTTTGACGGCCCCCGCCTCTCGCCGGAACGCCAGCAACACGTTGCATTGATGCGGCGGATCGCCCAGGCCATCACCGCGAGCACGGGTGACAACTTCGTCCTCAAGGGCGGCACGGCGCTGTTGCTTGGCTACGGTTTGCCCCGGTTCTCGTTCGATCTCGACTTCGACGGCCGACGCACCATGACGGATCTGACGCGCAGTATCGAGAGCGGCGCCCAAGCGGCCGCTGTCACTCCGCAGGCATTGATCATCAGGAAAGACACACCGACCACCAAGCGCTACCTGTTGCACTACACCGGTTCCTCCACCACCGCACCACAGCGCCTCAAGATCGAGGCATCGTTTCGTCGCGCCGATGCCATCAGCGAGGACGAAGTGGCCGCCATCAACGGCATCCGCATGTACACGATCGAGCGGCTCGCGCCACTGAAGATCGATGCCTTCCTCGACCGCACCCTTGGCCGCGATGTCTTCGACACCTCATTCCTCCTCGCTCGCTACCCGTACGCCATTCCGGACGAGCAGGTGGTGTCCATCGACGCCAAGCTCGCCGAACTCGGCGAAGACGGCCTGCTGGAGCTCATGACCGACGACGAGATCCTTCAAGCCCATGACCTCGACCGCGTCACCCTCGAAATGGTCGCCGCGGTGAGGCGGCTCCGCACCGCACGGGGGGTGTAGGACGTGACATGCGGGCCCGAACCGTCGATGGATCCGCCTCTCCACCATGCTGACAATCGGGTGAACGATCACGAAGACCATTCACGCGACGCCACCCGCCTTTCTCAACCACTCAGAGCGACCGGCAATAGGAGAGCAGCGGCACAGGCACGGGACCAGCGAGGAGAGCGATCTCACCTGTCTCTCAGCGCTGGAGGAGACCGTGCCTGCCATGCCAGTATGCCTGTTGGACCCCATCTGGTCAGCGTTCTCCGTCCTGCTCCCCGGTCATCCCTCCGCCTCCCGACCCACCCCCTTGGCTGTCCTCGGCAATGGATTCCCGACCGTGTGGTCTTGGAGGCTGTTTACGAGGCGTACGACCGCGCCAGGCGGCGGACCATGACCCCGATCATGGCGAGCTGGACTCACGCCTCCTTGACCTCGGGCAGCGCCTCGTAAACACCCTCTAGCGCCATCGGTCACGCTATTGTCTTAGCGGAGCTTATTTCCGAACCAGACATGCATGGACTCACCCAGCAGGAGCTAGACAAACGCAAGAACCCGGTCTTCCAGGACGGCGACTTCGAGGTCCAGCATGGAGGCGCCTTTATCAGTGAGGAATCCGGCCGGCTAGCCCAGATGCACGACCTGTACAAGTGGCAGTTCAGCGAGTCCGAGGGCAACGACGCGCCGTCCCAGGGCGACCCGGAAGTTGATGCCACCCAGTCCGGCACCCGGGAGCTGCGCGAGGGCGGCCGGGTCCAGCTGGACGAAGACGGTGCTCAAGCCGACGTCGTCTCCGGCGACGGCCCAGCGGCCAAGAAGAAGCGACCGGCCCGACAGTCAATCCAATGGTTCATCCACGACTCCCCTTGGCCCCACCGGCCTGGGGCGTTGCCGATGGGCGTGGCACCGGCTGATCCCCGAGGACAGAGGACCACAGGACGTAAGTGCTTTAGGTGCCTTAAGGTCACCCTCGATTTTCCCTTGACGAAATTAGAACTTATGTTCTACCTTTGTGGGGCGGAGGATGTCAGATCGCTTCGCCTAGACCCAACGCAAGCAACGAGGTGGACACCATGGGCCGCCGGCACGCCAACCAAACGTGCCGGCGGCCCGTTTCGTTGTCCGCTCGCTGCCAGGTTGAACGAGCCGCTGAGATTGGGAAAGGGGATTGCTCTTAGTCCCGTTGCCGGGGTCGTTTGTCGGGACCCTGTCCTGAACACCGTGCTGAGACGCCAAGGAGGTCCTCGCCTGATGGATACCGTCCGGCGTCGGCCGGAGAATAGGAGGTAGAAGACCGTGACTCGCAGTGTCTGGTCGTGTCGTTCATGTCACCAGCCGTTGGGCTTTCGCCATCATTCGGGCCGGCTGCACCCGCTGCCGGGAGTGGTGGTCTATCTCGACCCGCGGGGCCAGTTCGGACCCTACGTGCGTCTAGTCTGCCCGCATTGCAACAGCCACCGCGATTACAAGGACGGCTCGGTCGTCGTGCGGACCGGCGTGCTGCAGGAGGCCGCGGAGGGAATCGGAGAGTGCAAGTGATCGGCAGAGGCGCCGTGTGGCCAGAGATCATCTCGCTCGAGCGCTGGCGGATGGCGCTCAAGGAGGACGTTCTGGCCGACTTCCATCAGGAGCGGGCGCTCCGGTCGGTTGAAGGAGAAGCCAGCGATCAGGATCGCTTCGTCCATGACCTCGAGGCGTTGGAGCGGGAGGGAACGGCGGCGGTACCGGCCGGCCAGATGCGCACGGTGATCCGGGTATTGCGCCAAGTCCAAGCCTGCCAGGACGAGCGGCGTCACCCGCCCGGCCGGCTGCGATTTCAGCTGGCCGCCCTGCGCGACCAGACCGGGCTTCCCCTCGATACCACCCTGCTCTAGCTGCGGCTCGAGCTAGCGTGTGCGATCGGACGACCTGGGCTGCGGTTATCGGTCTCGCTATTCGTAATTGGTGTGAATCTGAGTCCATGAGTTGAGAGGAGGCGCGCGATGTATGACTTTACGCCGATCGACTATCCCGAATGGGTTGACCTGTACGTGCCCAAGCCCTTCGACCACGACGGGTTTGACTGGGTCGCGTCCCGCGTCGTGATTGGCGACGTCAATCACCTTACCCGGACCAACGGCCGGATCGAGCATTTCTACCGTCTGATGGCGCCAGGCGGCGATCGCGAGGACGACCTGCTGGTCGACGCGGTGATCGGGCGCGACGGTCAGATCGGTCTGCTCAACTACCCCTTTGTGACGGAGGACGGGGCGCGCGCCAGCTGGGTCAACAACGGCCCCGGGACCCAGCTCAGTCCCGCCGGGGCGGCATATCTCAGCCGCTTCGGGACCGTTGGGCTGGGCCGACACCTGGTGAGCAAGGCGCATATCTGCCGCGAGGATCAGGATCTGACCGATGCGCAGTTCGAGGCGTCGGCGCGCCTGTCGGCCGCGATCCACCAGCAGGCGTGCTGTCCCTGGGATTGTTTTCCGTTCAATCCCCTCTACGGGTCGGTCCTGAACTTCTGGCACTGCGACTTCGGCTTCGAGGCCTGCCCCGGCGAGGCATTCCAGCGCCGCTGGTCGCAGCCGCTGGAAGACCGGGTGCGGGCCCTGCTCAAGGAGGCCCAGACCGGGATGGTGGAGGATTTCAGCCCGCCGCCCATGGGCCGTAAGCCCCCGGCCGGTGTGCGCTACCCCGATGGCTGGAACGCTGATACGGCCCGCGAGCTGTTCGGGGAGATCGACCACTGCCGGGCGGATGGCACCCGCTGCGCCCTGACCTTCGATCCCGGTCACGTCGTGTGTTGCGAGTGGTTGCGCTTTGGCTGGCGGACGGGCGAGCTACCTGTGCCGCTGGTCTGGATCGAAGGGGAGGTGCTGGATGGCCAACGGCAGGATCTGGTGGTCTTCACCGGCGGGAACCGTCTGGTCCGGCGCGGGCACGGCCAGCCCTGGCGTTGGGAGCGCCTGGGCGATCGCCCGGGTCATAGGCGGGAAGGTGAGGTGACCCGTGCTCTGGGGGCGTGAACCGGTCCTTTACCTGACGCTGGTCGAGGTGTCGCTCGCGCTGGCGGTCGGCTTCGGCCTCCAGCTGTCTGGTCACCAGGTCACCTTGATCGTGGCCCTCATCGCCGCCGTGCTGGGCATCGTGACCCGGCAGCGGGTCACGCCGGCTGGACTGGCCCAGGTGCGGGTCGATCAGGCTTTCCGGGCCGGCCAACGGCAGCAGGGACCTCAGGCAGAGCGGTCAGAATCGTAGTGAATCTGGATGGACATGGTCATCAGCTGGGTGGTCGGCAACGCCCAGGACATCAGTGTTACCAGCGCCGCGATCATCATCGCGATCGCCATCTATCGGGAGACCATCGTACCTGGCTGGAAGTTTCGTCGCCTCCAGGCGAAGTGTGAGGCGCTCGAATCCGAAGCCCGGGCCAGTGATGATCACCTTACCCGGCTGACTAGCGCGGTCGAGCGGCTTGAACGCTCGCTCGATGCCCGCCCTCGGCCGGAACAACGGTCGGCGGACCGGAGAAGGAGAGCCTCCGATGCGTGACCTACTTGCCCGACTGTTTGGCTGGGGCCGGGATGACACGTTGGACGACCTGCGTCAGCGAATGGCAACGCATCGAACCCATGCCGCTCAGCGTGAACACGCGGTCCTCGCGCGGGCACGGCAGCTTGAGACCGGACACTACCTTGGAGATCGGGCCGCAGGGCGGTTGCGCCTGGCGGACTGGGACGTCCAGGTGGATCAGTGGCCGGATCGGCAGAGAGGCGAGAACGACGATGGCTGAACGCACCCTGGACGTAGTGACCCTCACCTATATGACCGTCTTCCTGTTCGTGTTCGGCGGCATCCTTGTCACTGTGCCCAGGCGAAGGAACTTGCTGGACGCAGCCCTGACGGCGCTGGTCTTCATGCTGGCGCTAAGCTACCTGCGCTCGTTGCTTAGCCTCTACCAGCCGCTCGTCTTCGACACGTCGCTTACCCGCAATCTGATCCGCTTGATCGCGATGGTCACGGTGACCATCTCGGTCGTCAGCCTCTGGCAGGAGTTGCGCGGCCATGCTGACCGGACACCAGAATCCGACCGAGGAATGGGCGAAATCCATCGCCGCCTCATTGAGCACGAGCGCCGCCTGAGGCACCTGGAGGAGAATGGGCGGAGATAGGATGAAAGAGAAGTGGTGAAGGATCACTCCACCACCACCTTTCAAGATCGATGGATCGTCTATCAGTGGGGAAGCCAGGCGGTCAGTTGCCGTCTTGCTCGCCGGCCAGATTCTCGGCCAGGAAGATTGAGACGGCAGTCCCCTCGCCGGAGGGGGCGAGGTAGGCGACGCCGGTGAAGCGGGAATCGCCCTGAGCGCGGAGACCGATCGCCAGCGACCCGTCCTCGGCAACGATCCCGCCGACCGCACCGCAGGCAAGTGCCGTGTCCGGAGCGTCCTGATCGAAAACGACGATAATATGATCGTCGCTCGTCAGGTCGTCTAGGGAAAGATCGATGGTGGTAAAGGACGTCTCGACGGCCGAGGCGTTAGTAGCGCCACGCAAGTCGCCGACAGGAGCGATCACGTCGGTCAACTCGGCAACAGGCTCCTCGAAGGTCTTGTTATCGCAGGTGCCGATTACGACAGTGGCATTACTCCCTTCGGTGGAACCACCGGTCGCCGGGGGAGCGGAGGCACTACCAGTGACGCTTGGACCGGGCGACGAAGCGGGGTTCCCAGCAGTGGGCACCTCTGAGGGAGCGGCAGTAGCGATTGGCTCGGCAGTCGGAGCTGTCTCGACCACGAGCCGATTGAAGAACACGACGGTGAGATTGGATGACGGTCCCGGTACTGAAGTGTAGAGTGAGATGCTGTTGCTTGGGTCCGGTTCAACATTGGCCGGCAGAGTGGTGGAATCCTGGCTCACGACGACGGTCGTCTCGTAGGGGACGCCGGAGATCGCGCATCCCGCCGCAGTCCCGCCGCTAGAAAGTTCGCTGGCAACGCAGTTCCCCAGAACGGTTCCATCCTCGGACGTCAGGGTGAAGGCAATGCCATAGCCCGGCTCACACTGGCTCGAATCGAAGTTACGCCCCGAGGACGCGGAGTCTGGGCAGTTCAGCGCATTGATCGTCACGGTCGCAGTCTCAGGTTGGGCAATGACAGGTGTCGTCAGACCGCCCACGAGGACGAGGACGAGCAAAATGGCCGCGATGAGCCGACCCAACATGATGATCTCTCCTGGTTATCCAAAGACTGTTCTCGTCGACACGCGAGTCGACACTCGAGCGAGCGGGAAGTCGGGCCCATCGCGCGGGCGAGAGGTCCGCGAACCGCATTGCTCCTCAAGCTTACCCGAATCGGCACCGTCGGCCAGGGCTAGGGCCGGAACGACTGCTTGCCTGGATGAGAGCGTTCACCAGGGTTGACAGAACAGATGTTCTGTTTTAGTCTCTGGCCAAAATGATACGAGGTGCGCATCAGGCCGCCAGCGAGTCCCTTAGGGCAAAGCTGGCGGCCTGGTTTCGTGGGGAGGGTTCAGAAGCACATGAGCAAGGGACGCACAACGCGAGCACGGGAACCGCCCCACTGTGGGACCAACCAACAAGAGTCCCACGTTTTGTTCTCAGTTAGCTAGGAAGAAACCATGGAATACAAGTTCGGCAAGGTGCCGCGTCCCAGCATCACGCAGAAGATCATTGCTGGCGTCGAGGGTGTCAATTTCGATTACACGCCTGCCAATAGACGGAATATTGGGACCGTCGTCCATCGTATGGACGGTCCTCTCAGGGGCACCTACAACTTCTTCAACACTCCTGGCACGGGAGCGCTTGCGGATTATGGTATCGGTGGCGAGCTTGACGCAGCGGAAGGGCTTGATGGAGCGATCTGGGAATTTGTCGACCCCAACGGCAATCGAGAGCCCTACGCAAACGGAGGCAACAGCCCGACTACCCCTCCGCGCGGCGATGGCATCCCGTTCAAGCAGAAGTACGGTGGTTACTTGAATCGCCTCCTCGTCTCGATCGAGACATCGGGCTGCTCTGGCTACCCCGACAGTTGTACCGATGGCTCCTTCCCAGCACCACCGGAAACGCCGGTGAGCCGTAACCAGTTCGAGGCGCTCAGCCATTTGATCGCTTACATCCACGATCAAGCTCAGGTGCCATTCGACACGTTCCCTTATTACCCGGATCCAAACACTTCTGGAACGGACGTTATCACCTGCCTCGAGCACTGGAACTTTAGCGAGAAGGACTGCCCTTATCCTCTTATGAAGGCAGAGCGACCGAAATATCACGCTCGCGCCGTCGAGTGGATGAAGCACTATCAGACGGGGCAGGAAGGTGACTTCGACCCCGGCGTTACGCTTCCAGAGGACGGAGCGCCTGGCACTCCTGGCGATGGGCCGGCTGGGGTGTTTGAGATCAACGACAAAATCAAGACCAATACCGGCGGGATTGTCAATCTGCGATCAGGGCCGTCCACCACGGCTGCTGTGGTGACCGAGCTGCCGAAAGGCACCGAGTTGTGTGTCCTCAGCGGGAGCAAGGCGGCCGACGGCTACAACTGGTACCAGGTCAAGAAGGTCAGTGGCAGTCAGCAGGGCTATGTCGCTGGTGATCTGTGTACTCGCGTCGCCAAGAACGGCTGTGGGACAGGTGCGCCGAAGACTCCGTTCGCCGCCGGTGATCGCATCAAGACCATCTCCAAGACCAAGCTCGTCTCTTCACCGGGCAACGCCAGTACACCGGCTCCGACCGCAGAGATGAAGGTGACGGACCCGATCCGTAGCCCGCAGCGTGGAGCGTCCGAGACTGCTATCGCCTTCGCCCGCGACGCGGGTTCGCTGCGGCTCAACGACGTTATCGCGTACGTCAACGAGATCTACCGACTCGCCCCCACCCTGGAGTTCGATCCCGCCATCCTGATTGCTCAGTCGGCGCTCGAGACGAATTACTGGGGGCAGGGCTGGTGGAACGACCGGCTCAATCCGGCCGGCCTGGGCATCACCGGAGATTCGGTACAGGACCAGCAGAGCCAGAACTTTCCCAACGGGACAGCGTCGGCGCGCGCCCAACTGGCCCACATGCACGCTTACGTCTACGGCACTACGCGGTCGCTTCCGAGTGATCTCGTAGGTGCCGACAACCGGTACAACACGGTGCTCTCATCTGGCAATGCCGGAAAGGTCGTGACGATCAACGATCTCACGAGCAAGTGGGCAGTCGACACCCAGTACGCCCCAAAGATTGTCACAAGGGGGAATGAGATCTTCGGTCAGGTCATTCAGGCCGCCGCCGCGCCGCCGCCGGCCGGGAAGAAGATCGCCGACCTGACCCAAGGGACGGAGTTGTGTGTCACGGGCGCCCCGACCTCAGCGGATGGCTTCGACTGGTTCCCGGTCGAACGCTACGAACTCAAGGGCTTCGTCGCGGCCGCCTATGTCGACATTGTTGAGCAGGGTGGTTGTACCGCCACGACACCGGAGCCGACGCCGACCGCCAAGTTCAAGACGAAGGACAAGGTGCGGGTCTTTGATGGACCACTCAACCTGCGCAGCGCCGCCTCGACGTCGGCGCAGATCCTCTCCAGCTTCGCGATCGGCACAGATCTGTGCGTCACGAGTGGTCCCACCCGCGCCAACGGCTATGAGTGGTACCAGGTCTCTGGCGGCTGGATCGCCGGTGACTTCTGCAACTTGGTCCGGTCCGGTGGCTGCGGCACGGGCACGACACCCGGCCTGTTCACCGTCAATGATCGGATTGCCGTGACTGACGGGCCACTCAATATCCGCGGTACGCCGACCACTCAGGCAGCCGTCGTCGGGGACTACGCCACCGGTACCGAACTGTGCGTGCTGGAAGGGCCGGTCCGCGCCAAGGTCTTCGAGTGGTACCGCGTCTCGGCCCAGGGCAAGGCCGGCTGGATCGCCGGCAATTACTGCCGGCTCGTGGCCGCCGATGGGTGCACCAGCACCCCTGTGGACGGACGGTTCGGTGCTGACGACCGGATCTACATCGCGGTCGCTGAGCTCAACCTGCGGACGGCTCCGTCGACCACGGCGCCGATCCTGACTGTTCTTACCGGTGGCATCGAGGCGTGCGTCGTCGCTGGCCCTCGCTATGCCGGCGGTCTGGACTGGTACCGTGTTCGCACGGCCGGTCGGGAGGGGTGGCTCGCGGGGCAGTACGCCGGACTCGCCCAGGACGGCGGCTGCCGGACCGGTGTCGGCACGAGCGCGTTCCGGCTTGATGACCGAGTTCGGGTGGCTGATGGGCCGCTCCACCTGCGTCAGGAGCCGAACCTGAACGGCACGGTCATCACCATGCTGCCGACCTGGACACAGCTCTGCGTGCGGTCAACCGCGGTCACCTATGCGGACGGCTACGCCTGGTACAGCGTGTCGGCGAATGGCCAGACCGGCTATGTGGCCGGCGTCTATTGTGAACTGGTTGCGGCCGGTGGGTGCCTCTACTCGGAGGGACCGGTCACGGCGCAGGCCGCTCCGGTCTCGCCTTCCGGCGTTCCCTTGGGGACGGTGCTCGTTGGCGCCCCCGCCCTCGCTGGCAAGGTCAACGTCCGGTCGAGTACCAGCGCGACCAGTACCAGCAAGGGAGTCCTGGGGGCCGGTCAGTACGCCGTCGTGATGGGAGCCGCCGTCCTCGCCAACGGCCACTCCTGGCACCCAGTTGAGACGATCTACGGTGCCGGCTGGGTGGCAGCTGACGAGACGGTCAAGCAGGATCTGATCCCCGTCGACCGCAACTGGGCGGGCAATTCGGTCGCCAGTACTAGCCTCGCCTACATCTTCGCCAACGCGGCCTCGACCACGCTATCCCGGGAGTTCATCAATAGCAACGCGACGGTCAAGGCGCAGAACGCGGGGACTCAGGGGTACGAGGGGGTTCGCTACGAGAGTCAACCGAACCTCAACCAGCCCGGTTCGGGTCGGCACTTGGTCGGCGTGGTCGACGTGCTGGGCTCCGGCACGATCAACCTGATCGTCGTCCGAGTCCGGTACACCGATGGCACGTTCGGCGACTCGGCCTCGGCGCCGGCGATAACGCTGATCGCGAACAAGTGGCAGCGGGTGGTGACCCCGCGGATCGCGGCCAGCGCGGCTAAGACCATCAGCAAGGTGGAGCTGCACATCGTCCGCTCGACGGCGGCCGGGGTGGCGTGGTCGTTCAACACCGACAACGCCAAGCTGATCGTCCTCGGGCCGCCTACCCCGGCACCGCAGTGGACGCACCGGGTGACCAACGGGCCGCTGAACCTGCGGACGGCGAGCAACACCTCGGCGACGGTCATCGGTGCGATGCCCAATGGCACTCGACTGCGGATTATTAGTGGGCCAGTAAGCAACCAAGGCTACAGCTGGTACAGCGTGGACGCGGAAGATTTCGGCCAGGGTTGGTGCGTCAACGGGTTCGATCCGATCTAGGAAGGTGGATGGATTCGCGAGTCAGGCGGTCCTGTTCACGAAGCATCGATCGGCCTGGAAGTAGTCCGGGCCGGTCGGTGCAACTCCCAATGCCGTAAGAGTAATCACGCCATGAGTGGGGCCTAATGTCGGTCCAGTGAGCGCGTGGGAATGGTAGAACTTTCGATGTATAAGTTCGGTAATGTCAGCCGGCCCGCGATCATCGAGCGAATCATCGATGCCACCGCGAGCTGGGACGATCTCGGTCCTCGTGCTGTCGTCGGCACATGCGTCCACCGCATGGATGGAACGCTCGGTGGGACAGATCAGTACTTCACTTCCGTACGACGGCGAATCACGGTGGAGATACGGGAGCCCTCACGGACTTTGGCATCGGCGGCGCCCTGGACGCCGCCAGTGGTCGGGACGGCGTCATCTACCAATGAAACGCGACGACTGAGCGCCGTGCGCCATGGGCCAATGGCAGGGCCAATGACCTCGACGGCAATGGTATCCCGTTCGTCGAGCACTACGGCATCGTGGCGGTCAACCGGGATCTCGTGTCGATCGAACTGTCCGGGTGTTCGGGCGAGAGCGCGTGCGGTCCTGAGACCCCGGTGACGCCCGCCCAGGTTGAGTCGCTCGCCGCGCTGATCGCCTACATCCATGATGCCGCCGGCGTGCCGTTCAATGTCTTTCCCCGACACCCGACGTCCGGTCTCGTGACCTGTCTGGAGCACTGGGAGTTCAGTGTGAAGGATTGCCCCTATCGGGCGGTCCGTTCGATACGAGACCGCTATCTGGCGCGCGCTCGGGAGATCATGCGGGTCGGTCAAACGGGTACTCGTGTCGGGTCGAGTGCTGAAGGGGGTTCGTCACCGCCTCCCGGCCAGGTCAGGCTCTGGGTAACGGCGACAGATGGCCTGAACCTTCGTACAGCACCCGGACTCAACAACCCGATCTTGGTGGCGCTCTCCTATGGCGCCGCGCTCCGGTCCACCGGGGTGGGCGTGCAACGGGACGGACATGTCTGGATACCAGTGACTGACGTGGCGAGTGGGAGGACCGGTTATGTGGCTCAGGAGTATTGCGCCATCGCCTAGCTCCAGACCGCCTCGCAAGGGTGGGAGATCCCCGCCGTCGATAACAAGTTGGAACGTTTGTCCGAGGAGGGGACAAGAACCGCGACAATGGTCAGGCGCATAAATATGTGGCAATGACCAAGGCTACAAATCAATCAGTACACACTGGATCGAAATAGGAGAACGTCACATGGCAAACACCGGCGATCTTATGGTCAATGAGGCACTAAAGCATCTCGGCGAGCCCTATCAGCTCGCAACCGCGGGGCCTCATATCTTCGATTGCTCCGGCCTCGTTCACTATGTCGTCCTTCAGGTTACAGGGCAGACCATTTCGCGGTCTTCGGAGGACCAGTTCCGACTTGGGACAGCGGTTGCAACGACCCAGCTTCGCCCCGGTGACATTTTGTGCTACGACAGTAACAGAGATGGTACCTGTGGCCATGTTGGCATCTACATGGGGCCCGGCCAAATGATCAACGCGCTAAATGAAACCTACGGTGTCGTGATCAGCAATCCGTTCAGCCCGTATTTTCAAGCGATCTTCCTTGGCGCGCGGCGCCTGTTCCCGTATTCAGGCACTCCGACGCCTCCTCCCGCGTCGACCCCAAAGTTCCAGAACGGTGACTCTGTCCGGGTGACAGAATCGCTCAACATGCGCTCTGCCGCCTCGACGTCCGCCTCCGTCGTGGCGAGGCTTTCAGCTGGCGTGACCGGTACGGTCCTTGCCGGCCCCACGTCGGCCGACGGGTACCAGTGGTACCGGATTCAGACGTCGTCCGGTACTGGATGGGCCGCGCAGGACTGGCTCCAGAAGCAGTCGCTCCCCGCGCCGCCGCCGCCCGCGACGGGCCGTTTCGCCAAGGGCGACGTGATCCGGGCAACCGATTATGCGATCAACCTGCGCCCCTCTCCCAGCACCTCTGGGTCGATCATCGGCACGCTGAATACCGGAGCGATCGCCTCCGTGGTCGCGGGGCCGCAGTCGGCCAACGGCTACACCTGGTATCAGCTCCAGACCACCATCGGCATCGGCTGGGCCGTCGAGATCTACTTCGTCGTCCAGCAGGGAGAGCCGCCCGCGCCCAAGTTCGAGCAGAATGACAAGGTCCGGGTGACGACGGCGCTCAACTTCCGGTCAGGACCGGGTACCAACTACTCCGTCGTCGGCGCCCTCTCGGTTGGAGCGACGGCCTCGGTGGTCGGCGGGCCGATCAGCGCCAACGGCTACACCTGGTGGCAGCTCCTCACCTCGCTCGGGACCGGCTGGGCCATTGAGGATGGCCTCACCAAGACCGGTAGCGACGTTCCGCCGCCGATCCCACCGACTGAGCCGGAGCCGCCGACCACGACCTACACCCACAAGGTGACGAGTGGCCCGCTGAATCTGCGGACCGCCTCGAACACATCGGCATCGGTGATCGGCTCCATGCCCAACGGCACGCGTCTACGCGTCATCAGCGGCCCGGTGAGCAATCAGGGGTACAGCTGGTACAACGTGGAGGCCGAGGGGTATGGCACCGGCTGGTGCGTGAATGGGTTCGATCCGATCTAACGGTCGAAGCCCGTGGTCAGGGGTTCGCGCGGGCGGTCTCCTGTCCGGTTCGCTTCACCCGCCCGGTAGCGGCAAGCGATGCCAAGCGACGCGGGGTCAGGGAAACGTTTCCCTGACCCCGCGTCGCTGCTTTCTGATGGCGGCCGTCGGCCTCCGTTCGGTCTGATGCTACAGTCGAATGTTGACGTAGGGGCCACTGACCCATTGCGTGCCGGCCGCATTGATCGCGAACCAGTTTCCACCGCTCGCATCCACGGCGGAGTCGTAGACGGTAACCGCCTGGCCGTAACTCAGGGTGCCAACGATCGACCCACTGGTGCTCGGCGTCGAGCGGACATTGAGCACGTCGGCCGTAACGTAGACCTCGTCCGGCGCAACGGCCAGGAACTGTCCGCTCACCCAGCCGATGTTGTCGACCGGGAACCAGGCCGCGCCCTCGACGAATGTCGCCTCGCCGGTCTGGGTGAGCTGGGTGCCGTAGGACACGGTCTTGACAATCGCACCCGTCGTCCCCGGCGTGGCCCGGACGTTCAAGGCATCGACCGCCACGGTCAAGATCCCCGAACCACCGGTGGTGGGGGGCGTAGTCGGCGTCGTCGGAGGTCTCGGCGTCGAGATCCCATTGGCCGCTAGGTACTCGCCGGAAACCCAGCCATAATTGTCGACGGGGTACCAGGTGATGTTGTCGGCGACTTGCGCCTCGCCGGTGATGGTGGCCACGCGGCCATAGGCGTAGACGGAGAGGATCTGCGCGGTGATGGACGGCAGTGAGCGCACGTTGAGCAGCGACGTCGTCACCGTGACCGAGGCACCGTAGGCGTACCCGCCGCCCGGCGTGGTGGTCGGTGGCGTCGACGGATCTGCCCCTCCGGACCCAGCGGAGCCCGGGATGAAGCCGTTAACCGCCCAGCCGACGTAGACGCCGGCGCGCTGGATCTGATACCAGTCGTAACCGTCAGCAGTCGTTGGCGCGCTCACCACACTGACCTCCTCGTCTTGGAGGAGGACCGTGACGATCGAGCCACTCAGGTTCGGAGCGCTGCGCACGTTGAGCGCGGGGACATCGACCACGACCGGCTGGCCGACCTGGAAGTCCTGCGCCAACGCACTGGGATGGTGGCCGATGGCCGCGGTGCCGAAGAGCAACGATCCACTCAGGACGACGGCCGCGAGATGCCGGGCGCCACGCATGACGGGAACCTCCTGGAGGCGCGAGGGGAGAACGAACCTTGACGCACGGTGCTCAAGGCAACTGCGGGGGGCAGTGTACCCCAAGCACAGGGTGTTCTGGCGCTTGCTCGAATAAAAGACAGTGCGGTGATCGAGCCAAACAAGTCTGCGGAGTGTTTGCCTCTGTGACCCCGTGACCGGTAACCTGGAGCGTGTCATGGACTTCCGAGGGACAGGAGCGACAGTTTGTGAAGCATCAAGCAGGCAAAGGCGACGAAATGCAAGCCCGCCACCGTCGTGGGCAGCCGCTCATAATCCTTGGCCAGCCGCCGAAGCGCGTCGCCCACGTGAAGGAGCGCTCCACCACCCAGCGCCGCGGCAGCAGCACGAAGGCCTTCTTCGCCTCCGGCAACCTCACCACGACCAGCTCGATCCCCCGCGCCGCCGCCTCGGCCGGATCGTCCCCGGTGTACCCCTGATCGACCCAGGCCAGCTCGACGGTGTTGCCCGTCGCCGCCTGCACCGCATCGGCCAGTGCACCGACTTGCAAGCGCTCCTGCGCGTTGGCAGGGGTCACTCGCAGCGCCAGCAGCTGGCCCAGCGTGTCGACCGCCGCGTGCAGCTTGCTGCCCCGGGTCTTCTTGTGCCCGTCGTAGTCCGCCCGATGCTCGCTCTCCGGCGTGCTGTGCACCGTCCGCGCGTCCAGCACGACGGCGGTGGGATCGGGGTCGCGCCCCGCCGCGTCGTGCAGCAGCGCCCGTAGGTCATGGACCATGTCCTCAAAGCAGCCCGCGGCGATCCAGCGCTGCGCCTGCTGATGGACCGCCGCCCACGGCGACAGGTCAGCGGGCAGATAGCGCCAGGGCGCGCCGGTCCGCACGATCCAGCACAGGGCGTTATAGATCTCACGGGGGTCATGCCGGCGCTGGGGGCATCGGAGGTCATCAGCGTCAGGTAGGGGGCGACGAACGCCCACTCCTCATCGGTCACATCACTTGGGTAGGGTTTGCGGGGCGTCGTGCTCATCTCCTGAGTCTACGACCCGGGAAAGTCCGTGACACGCTCCAACTAAGGAGAGTCTCCACGGCACTTCCGGTTTTGAGCAGCCCCTCCGATTACTTCCATAGGCAGTCCTGCGGGTTGGTTCGCCCGGCCCTCGGAAACTAGCTGTCAGAGAGGAGGTGAGACGCAATGGCCAAGCCGCTACCACCCGGCACCCCGGCCCCGAAGTCTGGTCAGTACAAGAATACTTCGACCAAGGCCGAGGTGACCTCGACCAAGGGGAACCCGCTGCCACCCGGGCCGAAGGGTTCCGGGTACATCCTGGTCGACCCGACCAGGCATCAGAAGGGGTAGTCCCTGATGACCCCGCATACCCGCAAGGTCGCCCCGCCGAGGTAGCTCGGCGGGGCGACCTTTTCCCTATAGCGGACCCGCCCGTCTCCGGGCTAGCGTGCCTGCTGCCTGATCGCGTCGATGTTCGCTCGCCGGACGACGCAGGTGCATCCCGATCGTCGCCCCTGCTCCAGGGTCAGTCCGGACGCCGGCCCCTGCAACAGGTCGACCTGGTAGCGCGGCTCGAGTGGTGAGGGTAGACCCAGCGCGTGCTTGACCAGCTCACCGGCCACCATCGCCGCGCTCATGCAGGCGACGAAGGGAGCCGAGGCGGCGAACGCCCCGTCGTCCGCCCCTCCCGCCAGCCTGGCGAGATCCTCGGGCGGGATGATGGAGCAGATCCGCTCGCCTTTCCGCTCGCGCAGCCAAGCTTTGCGCTCCTCGGGAGCGGCCGCGATGTCTTGCTCGTCAACAGGCTCGTCGCCCTGGTCGAGCCGGTCGGCGCTCAGTCCCATCATGCGCACCTTGGCCGCCGTCGTGTCCACGGGCTGCTCCACGAACAGGCACCGGAGACAGGCGACGTCGACTCCCCACGGGTGGCGGCTGACCTGGGCACTGACCGGGCCGATGGCACCGTCGATGACGATGTCCGGCCACAGGTCCTGCGTCTGGTGGCGCGCCTCGACGTTGTCGAGGGCGCCGAGGATGACGGCGGGCCGCCCGAGACCGACCCGCTCCCGGTACTCAGCGATCGTCTCCTGGTGGCCCGTGGCGTCGATCCCGGCTGACCGGAGCACCGCGGCCGCGACCATCGCCTTGGGCTGGCCGACCTCGGCCGGGCCGAGGAGGATGCTGGTCCCGAGGTTCTCGGCGGCGTACGCCTGCGGATCGATCACGTCGACGTGCCCCGTGAGGCGCAGGCGCGATCGGTAGCGGCCAGGCCGCTACCGATCGCGCCTGCGCCGATGATCAGAAGGTCGCCGTCGATCGGCCGGTCGATTCCCGAACCCGGGTCCGAGTCGTCGGGCTGGTAGCTGTTGAGGTTGAGCGTCACGCCGTCGAAGGGCGCTGCCGTCCCGGCCGGCACGCCCAGCAGTCGTTTGAAGACCTCGGACACGCCGAGGCTGGCGGCCGCCAGCGCCGCGACCGGATTGGTCTGGTCGCACCTCTCGGGCAGGTCGCGCGAGCCGGACGACACCCGGGCCAGCCACCCGTACGCATTGATGACTGTCCAGGGAAGGTCGGGCCGGGCCGTATGGCCGACCGACAGGATGGCGTCGTAGCGGCCGTAGTCGACGTCATCACCGCCACTTACCATGATCGGGACGGTGGCAGCGAAGCTGACCCGGGCCGCCTCAGCGCCGAGCAGGTCGGCGAGCTCGTGGCACCCGGGCGGTACCACCACGGTCAGGTCGCTCGTGGTCCGCACGAGCAGCCGGAGGCTGTCCACGATGCAAGTCCGGCCGTTGGGCGTCCCAAGGGTGACGGCCTCGCCGGTGAGCAGGACGGCCTTCTCGTGGAAGCGGTGAGCGTCCGCGTCGGCCAAAGCGGGATTCAGGCCTGCGGCGACCTTGACGGGCCGACTGAGCGCGAGCGTGGCATCGATCATCGGCTCCCCTCCCCCACGGTGATGACGACGCCGGCGTCCTCCGGCTCGACATTGGCGATGTCGATCCGAGACTCCACCTCGTCGCGACCTAGCGTCCTCCAGCCGTCGACCGGGTCGAGCAGGTGGACCCCGCAGTCCGCGAGCGTCGTCCGGGCGTCCTGCGCGAAGTGCGGGACGATGACCGAGAGGAAGTACGGGGTCGCCGGCCCGAACATCCGGTCCGTACGCGACATGCCGGTCCAGGCGCCGCCATGGGTGTGCGCCTGACCGAGCCAGACGAGGCCGCGCTCGGCGCAGACGTCGTCGACCTCGTTGAACAGCTCGGCTGACACCTCGAGCAGGTCCTCGCGCGTGACGAGGCCCGGTCCGGCCAGGCGGACGACATGGGAGACCCGTGCCGTCTCCCCGACCCGTCGTCCCAGCCACAGTGCGATGCCCTCGCGTCGGTCGCGACCGTCCCGGGCGAGCCCCATCAGCGTGGCGTCGACGACCCCCCGCCCGATCACCCAGCGGCTCGTCATCGGGAAGTAGTCAGTGCTCACGGGAACCTCCCTAGGTATTCGTCGTCCAGTTGTTCCTGGAGCGTGCGGAGGATCCGGAGCAGCGGGTTGCCGTGGCTGGACCACCGGTAGCGGGAATCAGCGTGCCACTCGGGGTGGGCTGCGTGACCGTCGCTGGTCCAGGGGGCGGAGATATCCTGCGGCGGGCGGACGCCGGGAAAATCGGGCCAGGCCCGGCTCAGGTCGAGGCGGCCCGTCGCGGGCTCGACGAAGCGGACCGAGGGTGGCCGGTCCGGGTAGTCCGGCCAAGTCAGTCGGGCCTGGTAGCGCTCGACGGGGTCGCGACCAGGCGAGAGGCTGACGTCGAGGCAGACAGGACCGACCAACGCAATCGCCCAGCGATCCAGTTCCGCCGGGAGGACCTCCTGGCGGATCTGCTCCAGGTCCAGCTGAAGGTTGAGCGCGGCTAGCTGCTGGTCCACCGATCAGCCCTGCGTGATCTGCTGCGCGAACTTCAGCTGAAGCTCGCGGTCAGCATCGCCCTCGTTGGCCTCGATTGACCCGAGGGTGCGGGTTTCATCCAGGGCGGCCCGCCCGTGGAACAGCTGATAGCTCACGGCGTCGCCACCGGCGTCGAGGCCGAACGCGCGCAGCACCCGGACCTTGAGCTCACCGACAGTCTCGTCGATGGCGGCGTTGTTGTCCTTGAAGGGTTTGGCGGCGGCCGGGTAGCGGACGGTGACCTTGATCTCCTTGCGCGGCTTAATCGGCCGCAAAATGGTGGTCGGGTTGACCATGGTGACGGTCTCCTTGCCCTGGTGAGGGCGGTCCAATAAGCGGTCAGCGAGACAGCCGACCGGTGCGGGGCGCCGGCACGGCGCCGGCGACATCCCCTCACACTGGAGTAATCGGGAGCCGTCAGAAAAACCGGAAGTAGTCAGCCGGCCGGGAGTGTGGGTGGCTCCGGCGCAGGGCAGATGAAGAGGAACGGGCAGCCTGGGCACTGCCGGCTGCTGGGCCTAGCCGGGAACTCGCCAGCTCTGATGCCCTCGATGGCCTCACGGTAGTGCTCGATGCGTGTAGCACGTTTCTTCGGGGAGAGATTGATCGGCTCGATCTTTACCTCAGCCCCGCCAAGGTACATCGCCTCGGCGTCCACGCGGCCCCCGATCTGGCCGGTCCCCAACATGTAGAGAGCATCGCGGTCGTCGTCAGGAGCTTTCCGCGGCACGCGACCCGTGCGAATCCGCCGGATCCTCGCGTCGGAGGTGCCGATCCGCTCGACCTGGTGTGGCCGGAACCGGACCTGGGCATCGCCGACCGGGATCTCCAGCGTGACTTCCTCAAAGGTCCCCGCGCGCTGGTGCAGCCAGCCCGCGGCCAGCAGTACCATCCGCCTGGCCTCAGTCCGGTAGAGCGGCTCGTAGGGGTGCGTGACCGGGCCGGTCTCCGCCCAGATCGCGTCCAGCTGGTCAAGGACCTCGGCGTTCGCCGGCGCCTGACCGGCTGGTCCAGTGTGGACACCCTCGACCCAACGCAGGGTGCGCTGGATCGACCGGTGGAACCGCAGCGATGCCGTCCCGCCGAACCGCCCCTCGAGACGTAATACGCGATCGTAGTAATACTGTCGGGGGCACCGGATGTAGGTCTCCAGCTCCCGGTCACCGAACAGGTCACGTCCGAGGTTGGCTCCTGTCCCCGACCTTGGCATGGGAGGATCGGCCTGCGAAAGCCACCACGGCGAGCTGTCTGCCTTCCGGGGCAACCAGGGCTGGACGTGTGCAAGGAACTTTGACGCGTTGCTGGACGCATCGCCATACCGCTCGGCCCGGGACAGCAAGAGCGCATCCTGCGCCCGCGACACGGCGACGAAGAACACATTGAGCTCGTCGGTGTCGTTGTCCGACACCGGGTTGGCGACCATCCCGTCCGGCGGCGGGCAGTCGTCGGACTGCCTGGGTTGCGGTATGTACTGCCCACCAAGGTAGGGCAGGTACACGACCGGAAACTCCAGCCCCTTGCTGGCGTGCATGGTCATCACGCGGACCGCGTCGACGCCATCAGGCAGGTCGGGTGGCTGCCGGTACTGTCGCTCCTCGCCGTAGACCTGCAGGTCGCGCACATGCTTGAGGAAGCCGGACTTCAACTGAGCCACATCCCTGCCCGGCAGGTCCGGTGTCCGGTTGGCCCGCTCATAGCCATGAACAACGTCGAGGAAGGCCAGTAGGGCTGACCGGCTGATGGCCCCCTCGACACTGGCGTCACGGGCCAGGGACGCGAGGTACTGGCTCACCTCTAGGAGGTAGCGGCTCAGGAACCCCCAGGGGCCGGTCGTGAAGGGGACATCTCCCAGATGGTCCGCGAGACGCTCCAAACCAGCGCGACCTTCAGCGGAGAGATCCTGCAGGGTCGACGTGAGCGAGAGTGCCTGCGGGAAGGCCATCGCGCGGTCCCCGGCCGCGTCGAGCAGCTGGGCGACATCGGCGGCCGGGATGGCGTATTCGGGCAAGGTGGCCACGCGTATCAGGCTGACGCCGTCGGCCTCGGCCGCCAGCGAGAGGAGCGCCAGCATGTCGCGCGTCTCTTCCCGCTCGAACAGGTTGCCAAAGTACTGCGTGGGTATCCCGGCCGCCTTGAGCGCCCCGGCGACGCGGCCGAGGATCGTATGGGTGCGGCAGAGGACCGCCTGGTCCCTGAACGGCACCTTGGCCGCCTGGTACTGCCGGATAGCCGCGACGATGCCGGCCATCTCGTCCTCGAACGTGGCGGCGATACCGAGGCCTATCTCACCACGCGTGTCGACCCGCGTCGACTGCCAGGGCTCAGGCACTGACCCGTCGGCGGCCTTCATGACGCCGGCGAGGCCCGACACGGCCTCGATGATCACAGGGCGAGAGCGGTAGTTGAAAGCGCAGAGCTGATCGACTAGCCGTCGGGAAGTGCTCGGTGAACCGGGAGACGTTGCTCGGGTCGGCACCACGGAAGCGGTAGATGGCCTGACGTGGGTCGCCGACGACCCATAGCCCCTCCCCTGCTCCCGCCAGTTCCCGGACCAGCTCGGTGGAGGCGTGGTTGACGTCCTGGTATTCGTCGACGAGGACGTAGCGGTACCGGTCGCGAACCTCGTCCCGCAACCCGGCGTCGTCCCGTAGGAGCTTCACCGTCCGGACGATCAGGTCACCGAAGTCGACCAGTCCGCTGCGCTCCAGGTGATCCTGATAGAAGCGGTAGACGTGGGCGACCTTGATCGCCTTCTCCGCCACGAGGATGGCCTCGTCATCCCGCCGCTCCTGGGCCCGGATCAACATCTTCTCGGCGTGCCCGCGATAGTCATCGGGTTCGCAGAGCTCGTCCTTGGCCCGCGAGATGGCCTTCGCGATGTCGCGCAGCGGCTGTGACGGGCGCGAGAGCTGCTGGTAGTGGGCCAACCCGAGCTGCAGCAGGTTCTCCTCCAGGAACTGCAGTGCCCGGAACGGGTCGAGTATGTCCAGCTGCTTGGGCAGACCGATCCGGGGACCATACTGGCGAAGCAGCTCAAGGCCGAAGGCGTGGAACGTGCCGACCCATAGGTCCGCCTCGGCTCCCGGCATGGTCAGGGCCACCCGATCCCGGATCTCCGCTGCCGCTCGGTTGCTGAAGGTCAGCACCACGATCTGGTCAGGCCGGGCGCCCCGTGCGAGGAGGTGGAGGATGCGTGCGATCAGCGTCCGGGTCTTCCCGGTTCCCGGGCCAGCCTCGAGCAGGAAGGGGCCCTGGTCGACGTACGCGGCGGCGGCCTGGCTGTCGTCCAGAGCGGCCGGGACGGTGTCCGTCGTCGGCGCAACCTTACCCGCACCCATGACCTCGTCGTCGGCCTCGTTGCTACCATCCTCCTGGACAGCGGCGTCGTTGGTCACGTCGAGGAGCGCGGCCATCAGCTGGCGGCGAACGAGTCCCACGTCGAGCCTGACGCGGTTCGCTATCGCGGTAGCGCCCAGCCCGTCGTCCAGGAACCACCGACGCAGGAGCGGGGTCGGCAGCAACAGTTCTTGGGCGAAGATATTGGCCGCTCGTTCTCGTCGCTCCTGTGGGCTGTAGCCCTGAACCCGCTCGATGCCGGCGTCCATCTCCGTGCCGGTGGCCTCGACGTCGACGTCGCCCGCTCTACCTCGGCACCCGCCATGATTGAGCTCGAGGTGCGCGTACTCGTGGGCGAGGAAGAATGGCAGTACCGAGGGCTCGATCGCGGCGCTGTACCAGATTCGCTTCGCGTCGATATCAAGCTTGGCTTGACCGCCGTCCAGAAGGGAACGCCCCTCGCGGACGCTCGACGACTTCACCTTGGTCAATATCGCGATGGCCGCGATCACGTCGGAAGCGAGCGAGAGATGTTCGGCCCCAGCTCGAGTGCGGAGCGACCTGGCGGCACGTCGCTCCGCACTCCAGTCATTCATCGGATCAGTCCGCCGGTGAGGCCATCCTCTGCGGTGTTCGAACCCATCGCGAGGAGGCGGGCTTTCTGGCTCTCTGTGAGGTCGTCGTCAAGCCGGACTTCCTCGAAGAAGTCGAGTGGTTCGCTTACCCGGGGTTGTTCCGCCGCCCTGTAATGTCCAGGGGCGGCGAGGGGTGGTCCCTGTCGAATGAAGTCAGCCACCGCCTGATACGACGTCTGGATAGCTGCCGCTATGTCCTTGATCACATCGGGTGGCACATTCGCGATCTGGCGCAGGCTGATCTGCCGCCACAGAGGGACACTCAGGCCAGCATGTTCGGCCAGGTCGTCGAGCGAGGAGCCGGGTGGCATCAACGACGTGATGCCACCCGATGCCGCTCCATGGTTCGACGCACCCGACTCTGAACGCAACCGTTCGAGTGCAGCCAGACCCCGCGCCTCGACCTCTTCTTCGGTGATCACGTTAGGGCTGCGGGGCGACACCCTCATCATGGCCCAGCTTGCGGCGAAAGCCATGATCTCGTCACCGTACTCGGGGAAGCGAGCCATCCAGGCTCCAACGTGGGAGGCGTGCGGTGACGGCACCTCCGTCACGAATTCGTTGAGGATGCGCTCCAGGCGCTCGTCCTGCGGTCGCTCGCTCATGGTTGCTCTCCAAGCCCTTCCTTGGCAGCGGCGCGGGCCCGCCTCAGCCACGTCCGTATCGTTTCCGGTGTTCTGTTGAACTTCTTGCAAAGTGACGGTCGGTGGGGATCTGAGCTCGAGAGTGGCCAGCCCTCGACGGCGTAGAGGTAGAAGGCCTCTCGGTACTGCTCGGGGATGAGGGCGAGAATCCTCTGACTCCCATCCTGGTTGAGGGTGGCAAACTCGGGCTGCCAGGAACGGTCCAAATCGACCGGATCTAGCTCAGCCGCGTCGTCCGCGGCGCGGAGCTGGACGGCGGATACACTTGTCTCTTGATAAGCACTCGTCTTCGCCGTGAAGCTCCGGAAGACGTCGACGGACCGCTTCTCCAGCGCGTCCCAGTAGGAAACCTCGTAGTAGTCCCCGCTGTGATCAGGCGCCAGCAGTTTCCCGATGAGTCGATCCCAGACAGCGTCGACGGCTTCCCCCTGCAGCTCGCGAGACAAGCCACCCAGCCACCCTCTGACGTAACCCTTGGAGCGGCTGACGAGTGAGGTCCAAAGCCAGCCCACGCGCTCCTGATCGCCCACAGCGTGAGCTTCGCGTAGCAAGTAGACGATCGTTTCAGCCTTGAAATATCCCTCCTCGGTCGGGGAGACGATATTGACGCGCCGACGCAGGTCGGCGGGATCGAGGGTGAGCGCTTCGTCGATCTGGAGATCGACGTCGGGGCGGCGCTTGTACTGCTTGAGTTGCCGCTTTGGGGTGGTCGGTGGCCGAGCCGATTGCTCCGTCATGCTCTTCGGTCTCACTCCTCGCCCGTGTCGAGCCTGTCCATCAGAATGCATCCCGCCCTAGCATGTCCCAGGCTATGAGGTAGAGATCGCCTCACACCCAAGTAATCGGTCGGCCGCCTGGAAACCCGAAGTGGTCCTGGCGCCAGCCCCATCGTCAATAGTCGAGATCAGCTCGGCAGGCCTACGGATGGAAGGATAGTCCTTGCTGTTGACACTGTAGACTGCCGCAGGGCCGTTTCGTTCTCGCAGACGATCTAAGTACAACCAAAGAGAAGTTGCGGGGTGTATGCTGAGAAAAAGGAGGCGGCGATGCAGCCCGTACGCATTCCCGAACTCACCTCGACGCAGCTTGACGCCTTGGACGAGGTGTACCGAACCTGCCGCGATGTCCGCCTGCGGACCCGGGTCCAGATGGTGTTGTTGGCCGGGGAGCAGCACCTAACGGCGGCGGCCATTGCCGGCATCGTGCGCATGAGCGAGGACACGGTGCGACGCTGGCTCAAACGCTACCTGAGTGAGGGGATCGAAGGGCTGCGCGACCAGCCCCATCCCGGAGCGCCCAGCAAGGTCACCGCGGCCTATGTCGACCAGTTGCTTGCCGCCGTGCGGCGCCGGCCCCGGAGCCTGGATCTGCCGTTCTCACTGTGGACCTTGCAGCGACTTGCCGACTACCTGGCGGAGCAAACCGGGATCCGGGTTGCCGACGAGACCGTGCGCCTGCATCTGAAAGCCGTCGGCATCGTGCTGAGCCGGCCGCAGCACACGATCACCAGCCCCGACCCGGCGTACGCGCTCAAAAAAAGACGATTGAAGCCATGCGTGACCACCTCGCCCCCGATGATCACTTCTACTATGCCGACGAGTTCAACCTGAGTTGGCTACCAACGCTCACGGCCATGTGGAGTCCCAAAGGCCAGCAGGTGATGATTTCAACGCCTGGCCAGCCACAGAAACGGTACGGCATTGGGGCGGTGGATTACCATGCCGGCCAGACCGTCGTCCTCATCCGCCGGCATAAACGACGGCGCGAAATCGCCGAACTCCTTGAGGCGTTGGTGGAGAAGCATCCCGCCGGAACCATCTATGTGGCATGGGACAACGCCTCCACCCACGAAGGCGATGAGATCGAGGCGGTGGTGCGTGGTGCGGCGGGCCGTCTCGTCCTGCTCTATCTTCCAAGCTACAGCCCATGGCTCAATCCGATCGAGATGCTCTGGCGGCACTTCCGGCGGGAAGTCACCCACTGCGAACTCTTCCCGACCGTCAAGGCGCTCATCGCCGCCGCAACCGCCTTCTTTGACCGGTACAATCACGTACCCAAACAGATGCGCTCGATCATTGGCGTACAGCCACATCCCGCAGAAATTCTGTGAATGTACTTAGTGGTCTGTCAACCGTCCTATGTCGGGTAGAGGCGGCGCAGCTTGGTGCGGGTGTCGGCCGTGTTCCAGCGCGTGGCCCATGCCGCCACGGCCTGCTCGCATGGCGACACCGTTCTCATGGAGCGCTGACCGGATCGTGCCATACGAGTAGCCAACCAGGTCCACGACCTGCCTGATCGTAAGCCCGGTTTCGTAAAGTCGCACCGCTTTTTCGGCATCTTCCGGCATGATCCCTTGTACCCGCAACGTCACACCCTCAGCTTGGAGGAGCTGCCGAAGCCCACTCCTCGAAACACCGTACTCTAAACTCAACGCCCGAATGGCCGCTCCAGCGTTGTATCGAGCTACAAGATCTTCGATCTCTTGGGGAGAGAACCGTCGCCGGAGACTCTTCGTCGGGGCTCGAGCGGGCTCGATCGGTAAGGGTTGCGGATTACTGGTCCGGATCTGCTGGGCCAGCTGCATCAACTCTTGAGGGCTCGAGGGCTCCAGGGTAGACTTATTCGAGTGTCGGTCTACTGTGTGTACCAGATGGACAGCGAGCGCCAGGTCCATTCGACCTGGCGCTCGCCTTTCTTCGCACGCATGAACCTGATTCGGTTCGATTGGATCCGAAGCAGCTCTCCACTTCGGGAACCAGTCCAGACCAACTGGCTCAGGAATCGGGTCGACGAGCGGGGCGATTGCCGGAGAGTAGCGCAGACACCTGTCCGCGGTGACGTTATCGGCGCTCCATCTGGTTGCGGGTGAAATTGAGGGCCAGGCGACCGGAACGACGTCTTGCTCCGGTCTGACGCGTCAAGCCGCGACCGTCAATACGTTGATACCCCAACTTCCAGTCAGACGGAGATTCTATCAATGTGCCGCCGAAGTGCATCAATGTCCGGGACGACACACGTCCTGGCTACCGGATTGTAGCCATGACGTCCGACTGGAGACGGTGAACCAGCGGTCGAGCTCATCAAGGATGCTGGTCGCGACCACGCACAACTCGTCGGCAATTGTGGCCTGATCATGTCCCTCGCGAGTGCGGCGACCTGCCTCGGTAATGATGATGTGAAAGACCCCCGCCAGCGCAATCCCCTGAAGCCTGGCGACCTCCGGCGAAACGGTCGACGTGTCATTGATCGTGCGACAAAGAGCTACGGCCTGACGATCGTTCAACTCCAGCACCAGTCGATGGACGGTCGGACTGATAGCCGCCAGGTAACCGAGTTCGCCACGCCAGATTTCCGGTGGGATACGGCGAATCCCGGCGACGGACTCAAGGACGAAATCGCGGATGGCCGCTGCGGGCGTCATGGCCGGTGGCCGTGCCCGGATCAGGTCGCACAGCCGATCCTGAATCTGCCGGTCGCGGTCGGTGACCAGTTGCTCCTTGGTCTGGAAGTAGTTGTAGACCGTCTGCTCGGCGACCTCGGCCTCGCGCGCGACGTCACTGACGGCGACCCGTTCATAGCCGCGTTCGGCGAACAGCCGGGCTGCGGTATCGGCGATGTGTCGGCGAGTGCGGGCCTTCTTGCGCTCGCGGAGTCCGGGGTTGGGCATGACACGATTCTACTCGGAACTCCCGAGGCTGCACTCAACTCTACAGTTGGATTCAGATCCAAGCTGGATGACCGAACTCGTCGCTCTTCTCGACGGGTGCGCTCGGCACGTCACTCACCAGTTTAGGACGTCAACGTGTTTCCAGCCGCCTGATCCAGTTGCGTCGCCAGGGTCGGATCTCCTTGGGCCTACCTGTGTGCTACACTATTATTGTACTCAACTACAAATTTTCAGCTGAGCATGACGATACCCACCGAGCATGAGAAGGATCCCGAATGACGACCCCTTCAGACATCACCGACCGAACAACGCACCTGCTCGCGCTGATGAAGCAGGGCGACGACGCCTTCAACGCCCGTGACATCGAAGCCATGAACGCAGTACACCATCCGGACATGATCGCGCACGTCACTGGAAACGCTGAGCCGCTCTACGGACGGGCGGCGCACGCGGCGGCGATGACGCAGTTCTTCCGCATCTTCCCCGACGTTCACGTCGAGAACGACCCCTACCCCATCCAGTTCGGAAGCGGAGACTGGATCACGGTGATCACCCGCGTCACCGGGACCTTCACAGGGGAGATGAGCCTGCCTGACGGCACGGTGATCGCCCCGACCGGAGGGGCGTTTGACGCCGAATTCGTCCAGACCGTCAAGTGGGACGGCGACCAGGTCACCGAAATCGCCGCCTTCTGGGACGCCGCCCTCCAGGCTCGGCAGATCGGGCTGGCCTGGCCGCGAGACCCATCGGCTGGCTCGCGAGGTCCGACAGCCACGAACCAGCCGCTGGATCCCAACGAGACACGCGGCGACCGGGGCTCCTGTCAGAATCAGCGGCCCTCGTTCTCACCAGCCTCACCCGGAAGGAGTCAGCCATGAATCCTGTCTCACCTGCCGTCTCGGTCCTCAGCGTGGTCGTTCTGTGGCCCGGCGTCAGCACCCGAACCACCCCGCGAGGCGCCACGGCATTCGTGTTCGAAGGCCGCGAACTTGGGCATGTTCATCCGGACCGCGGCACGCTCGACCTTCCTCTCCCCGACGACCGACGCTCAGCGGTGCTGAACGCCGGTCGGGCGAAGGCGTGGTACGCCAACTGGGTGAGCAAGTCACTCGCGAACGACGGAGACGCGGAAGACGGAATAGCGCTGCTCCGCGAGAACTAGAGCGTGTCATGGACTTCCGAGTGGCAGGAGCGAGAGTTTGTGAAGCATGAGGCAGGCAAAGGCGACGAAATGCAAGCCGGCCACGGTCGTGGGCAGGCGCTCATAGTCCTTGGCCAGCCGCCGGAAGCGCGTCGCCCAGGCGAACGAGCGCTCCACCACCCAGCGCCGCGGCAGCAAGACGAAGCCCTTCTTTGCTCCCGGCAGCCGGACCACGACCAGCTCGATCCCGCGTGCCTCCGCCTCGTCAGCCGGCTCCTCCCCCGTGTAGCCCTGATCGACCCAGGCCAGTTCCACGGTGTTGCCGGTCGCCGCCTGCACCGCGTCCGCCAGCTCGCCCACCTGCGCCCGCTCCTGATCGTTGGCCGGCGTCACGCGCAGCGCCAGCAGGTGCCCCAGCGTGTCGACCGCCGCGTGGAGCTTGCTGCCGCGGGTCTTCTTGTGCCCGTCGTAGCCGGCCCGGTGCCCGCTCTCCGGGGTGCCGCGCAGGGTCCGCGCGTCCAGGATCACCGCGGTGGGATCGGGATCGCGGCCGCTCGCTTCGCGCAGCAGCGCCCGCAGGTCGTGGACCATCTCCTCGAAGCAGCCGGCGGCGATCCAGCGCAGCGTCTGCTGGTGGACCGCTGCCCACGGCGGCAGATCGCCGGGCAGATAGCGCCACGGCGAGCCGGTCCGCACCATCCAGCGCAGGGCGTTGAAAACCTCGCGGGGATCATGCCGGCGCTGCGGGGCGTCCGGGGTCATCAGCGTCAGGTAGGGGGCGACGAAGGCCCACTCGTCGTCCGTCACGTCGCTCGGGTAGGGCTTGCGGGAGATCGTGCTCATTTGCTGAGTTTACGACCCCCGCAGAGTCCATGACACGCTCTACGACTCGCCGCGCTGGGTGTGAAGGATGTCTTTTCTTCGCTGTTCACGGGCGTTCGGGACCAGCGGAGCCATCCTGCAACTGACGTTGCTGTCCTGAACGAGGACAGTTTTCAGCTCGGCCACGAGGAGACAGGACCATGATTCTCATCTCGACCGCCGGCAAGGTGGGCTGGGAGGCGGCACGTCTGCTCGCCCAGCGAGGAGCGCCCGTGCGGCTCCTGGTTCGCGATCCGGAGAAGGTGACCGAGCTGGCCCGGATAGGGGTCGACGTCGTCCCTGGCGACCTTGAAGTACCGACGACCATCGACGCCGCGATGCGCGATGTCTCGGCCGTGATTCTCGTCAGTCCGGCAATTCCGGCTCAGGAGTTGAACGTCGTCGACAGTGCCGTCCGCGCGGGCGTCGAGCACGTCGTGAAGATCACGAGCAAAGCGTCAGCGGACTCGCCCATTGCCCGGCGCCGCGCCCAGACCGAGATCGAGGACGGGCTGATCGCCTCCGGCCTCGCCTACACGCTTCTGCGAAACAACGCCTACATGCAGAACTTCCTCATGCTGGCCCCGTCGATCGCCCGGAACGACAGCTTCGGGTCGAACACGGGTGATGGCCGCGTCGGCATGGTCGACACGCGAGATGTCGCGGCGGTCGCGGCGGCAGTCGCCAGTAATCCGGGTAGCTATGCCTGCAAGACCTACTGGCTGACCGGTCCGGCCTCGCTCTCATATGCGGACGCGGCGACACTCCTCGCGCGCGTGCTCGGCCGACCCATCGCCTTCCGTCCGTTGACCTTCGAGCAGCAGCGGCAGGCGATGATCGATTCCGGCGTCCCCGCTCAGGTCGCAACGATGAACGCGCAGGCACTTGCTCTGTTCGCGGCTGGCGACTCCGACTGGGTCACTGACGACGTGCCCGGGCTCCTCGGCCGGTCGGCGCGTTCCTTTGAACAGTTCGCCATGGAGAACGCCGCGGCGTTCTCATAGACTCCGGAGCTTGAGAGCATCGACTCCTCCACCGGTGCGTCGCATCGAAACAGCCTTATGCCCTCCAGTGCCCCACCGCTTCAACCCGACTGGCTTTCCCGCTCAGACCTGTTTGTCTTCCAATTCCGCTCATCGAATCACTGGGCAGACCGTCCCATCGATCAATGGTGACTGCATGCTTGAGCGAATGACGTCGCCGCTGAGCCATTCAGTCAGGTCTCTCGCCTCTTTTCGAAGTGCTGCGATCGCGGTCTGCGGCAGCGGCAAGACAGGCAGAACGACAACTGTGCCATCGTCTTCCTGCGTCCAACCACCGACGGTACGCCCGTTCCACCAGGCGGTCGGTCTGCCATTACCGGCGCGGTCATAGATCGATGGGACGGTGTTCTTGTCGATATAGAAGTCACGCCTTCGCCAACCCATTGTCGTTGGGTCGAGTGCTGGCAGCAGCGCCGCCCAATCCGCAACTGCGGGTACCTCATCAACCTCGTCCGGATGCAGCCACGCCGGCGAGCTGTCCTCGAGCCGCACAGGTACAGCAGCAAGGTCGGAAAGAGCCCTGCGCACAGCCGTTCTCGTTGCGCCCAGCCACCACGTCATATCGTCTTCAGTACCCGGACCGAAGGCCCAGAGCCAGCGGCTGATCAGATCGGCGTAGCCCTCCGGCTCAGGAAGCGCCACCGTTGGACTCCTCAGCCAATCCTCGGCGATCGTCCATATTGGTCGCGATGTCTTCCAGCCGCCGACGTTCACCCCCCGGACGACACGGCCACCGGCTCCCAGCACGGTGAGTACTCGGGAGGCGACTGGCATTCGAGCTGCCCCTCGTCGCTCAGGTGGCGTGATCCGCTCTTGAAGTGCCGGCAGACGCGCACGTAGCTGTGCCGTCGTGGCGGGCGCCTCTCTCAACAGCGCAAGCGTCGCATCGCAGGTTTGGCGGACCCAGGCGCTCCCATCGTCGGCGATTCCGTCGGCGACGATGATTCTGGCAAGTTGGTTGGCTTGTTGAGCCGCTACCCGGGCAGCGGCGCTACCGAGGACCCCAGGCAGCATGTCACGCGGACAGGCAAACACCGTACGGCGCATCGCCAGTTGCCGGACAATCGTACGATCGGTGTACAACGCGTGATCGATGTCAGCCCGGCTCGCGCCACAGCGGGCGCGACAGGACAAATACACACTTGACGGCTCAGTGGCGTGCATACACACCACGGCCGAAGTCGCGGCTAGCGGATCCGCTACTGGCTGAGCCAACGCATGCCGGACCGCGAGTCTGGCCCGCCGCTCAGCATCGCGAACGACCCGTACAGGTTAGTCTATTGATTCGCGTCCTGTCCTGGAGCCTCGACGTCGACGATCCAGGTGACGCCGAAGCGGTCAGTGAGCATCCCGCAGAGAGGTGCGAACGGAGCCGGGGCGAGCGGTGTGGCGATCGTCGCGCCATCGGCGAGGGGAGCCCAGAGTGACGTGATCTCGTCAGCGTCTGTGCCGCGAAGCGCGATGTAGAAGGGATTCTCGCCTGGGTCGAAGCCTTTGGACGGCTGCACGTCATACGCCATGATCCGGAAGCCGTTCGGCGCGGCCAGCTGCCCCCAGGCGACCTGGTCGGCCTGCGTCGGGTCTTCGACGGCATGGATGTCGGTATACGTGGCGATGGTGATGTCGCCGCCAAAAAATGAGTGATAGAACGCAAACGCCGCTCGGGCCCGGCCCCGGAAGTTGACGTGGGTCGTCGCTTGTACGCTCATCTTTCGTCCCTCAAGTTGCGCTTGGCAGCACCCCAAGGGCGCAACTATGCCGCAGTATATCGTCCCGCTGCTATCGAGCCGTCATACGCACGGGATGAGAACATCGTGGGCGCTGCCGCAATGGATGGACCAGGGGACCGTTATCGGTCTCTCGCCGCAGTGCCACTCTCGATGCAGCAGGTCAGCAGATCGTGGTGCTGAAGGATCTGAGCGTTCAGGTGAGCCGGGGCGTTCATCGGGGTGCCCGAGCCGAGGAGCGGCTGGCAGCGGCGGGGTGCGCGCTGTGGTTTCTGTCCCGGTACTCCCCGACCGGTACCCGATCGAGCAGGTGTTCAGCACACGCAAGCTGGTACGTGCTTCCTCGCCCAGGCCCGCGCGACCCACTCCTTATACCCGACCGATTTCCACGCTCACCCAGCCCAGTTGCGTCGCACTCGTTCAGAGATGTCGTCCACCAAGGGCTGTTCCCTTCCGGTCCTCTTCGACGAAGCGGCAGCATTCGATACGGTGTTGACGACGTCTGGCGCTATTTGCTTCCGGTGTCATTATTCGGGGGACGCCCTGGTCACCGGGGTTGGTGTGGCCAATCCGCACGTTCCGGTCATCACCGTTGCAACTCACGCACCGAATGCACGGTTCGGTCGATTTGCCTGATATGCGTTCGTTCGTGGCGAGCCAGCCGCTGAGCGAAGGACAGGACCGTCCGCTGGAGTGGCGCGCCCGCCCCCGTCACCGTGACAGCCCGTGCCCAGTCGTCGGGCGTCAACGGTTCGAGGACGGTCAGCAAGTCGGTTCGCTGCGTCGCGAAGGCTTGGAATGACGGCGGGAACTCCAGGTCGGGGTAATCCGTCCGATTGATCCAAGTCCTCGGGTCGATTGCCCGGAACGTTGGATGGTCCTCGGCGAGGATCATCCGGATGCCGTCTCCCCAGACGTCCGCACAGGAACGGAGATGCGCCAGCACGTCGTTCGCGGACCACTCATCGGCCGCGGGAGGAGTTCGCAGTTCGGCCGGGGTCAGACCGTCAGTCAGCGCGGCGATGCGCGGCGGCGCCCCGGCGAGCAGCGTCAGCACCTGCTCGACTGTGAGGGACCTGCTGGTCATGTGGTGCCATCCCTTCTGAGCGCGAGCTCGTTCTGGACGACCGCTCGTCGAAATCCCGACGGCTGGCCGTTCTCCCACAATCGACGCGCACCAGTGCCGGCGTTCCGGAACGGGGCGATCGCCCGCCTTGACTACCTCAGGAGCGAGAGGGCGGCGGGAAAGATCAGCTCTTCCCACCGGGCGTAGGCGGCCGCCGATGGGTGCAGGTCGTCCTCCGCCAGGAATTCCCGACCGACCAGTTGCTGCGACAACGGGAAGATATCGACAACGGGAAGTGACCGGCGAGACGCTTCCGCCTTGATGAGGTCATTGACAGCGGAGATCTCCCGGGCGATGTCCCGCCCGTTGCGGTACCTGGCGGCCTCGGGCGTGACGGAGAAGTCCGGGATGGTGACGAGCAGGAGCTTGCGCCTGTCCGGCAGCGTCGCCCGCACCCGGTCGAGGATCGCGACCAGGCGGGACCGAAAATCCTCGTTGGGGACCCCCTGGACCCAGTCGTTGACTCCGATCAGGACCGTCGCGAAGGTCGGCCGGCTCGCCTCGAAGACCGGCAGCTCATGCTCAATCAGCTGACTCGTCGTCCAGCCCGTCACGGACGGGTTGGCGACTAGATCGATCGCCACGCCCTCGCGTCGGAGGTGATCGGTGAGCAGATTCGGCCATGCCCGTGATCGCTCGACGCCCTCCCCGATGGTATAGGAATCACCCAGCGCCACGTACCGCTCGCCCACCAGCCGCGAAGCTTCATCCATGTCGATCGTCCTTCCGGCCAACGGCCACGACGTTTCGGGCGCTCGGACTCCCAGAATCCACCCTGTGAATCACCTAGCGAGTGCCGGACCCGATTCCGCTGGCGCTGGCGGACCGATCGGCGTATCTGGTCGTGCGGGAACCCGCTTCGCGTCACTCGTCCGCCTGAATCCGCAGGACGCTGGCACCCTGCACATCGAGCCAGTACCCGCCCCGCACCCGTGAGACGCGGATCATCGCGGTGTCGCAACTGGGACAGCGCAGGATGATGCCCATGCCGGGATCGTAGGCGGCCAGGCCGCCGACCGGCGCGTCCGTCCCGCAGCCTCGGCAGACCGCGATGGCCGTCGTCATCTCACGGCCGAAGATCTCGGCCAGGGGACCGGCCGCGGTGTTTCCATCCAGACGCAAATCGTTGTCGTCCATCATCATCCTCCTGTCGGACCGAAGCGCTCCGTCTTCACCCGCCCCGGTTCATGCCCGAGCATGGTCAGCGTCGTCGCGACCGACTCGACGAGGCGGGTCGGGCCGCAGACGAAGACCAGCGGCCGGTCGGCGGGTGGCCAGGCGACCTCGGCCAGCATCGTCTCGTCAATCCGGCGCTGGTAGCCAGCCCAGTCCGGCGGATGGCTCCGGGTCAGCGTGTGAAAGACCTCGAGGGCCTTGTCGGCCCTGGCCAGACGGTCGAGCTCCGCCCGGTAGATGATCTCTTCATACGCTCGGGAAGAATGGAGCAGGCGGACCGGAACGTCGCTCCCGGCCGCGGCTCGCCGCCGGATCATCGCCATCAGCGGCACGATGCCCGAGCCGCCACCGACCAGGAACAACGGCCCGCCCTGCCCCTCGTCCCAGGCGAAGTAGCCGCCGATCGGGCCGCGCAGCTCGATCTTGTCCCCGACCCGGAGCTCGTCGGTCAGGTAGGGCGAGACCTCGCCGTCATCCAGGCGCTCGACCGTGAGCTCGATGCGCTCACCGCTCGCCGCCGACGCGATCGAGTAGCTGCGCTCCGCCCGGTAGCCATCGGGCGCCGTCAGGCGGACATCGACGTGCTGCCCCGCCCGGTGCCCGCCCCAGCCGGGGACGGACAGGACGAGACTTCTGGTCGTCGGCGTCTCCACGATGGTCTCGACGACTTCGCCGAGCAGCCAGCTCAGTCGCCCTGGTATCGCTGTTCTTTCCACGGATCACCATAGTTGTGGTAGCCAAGACCCTCCCAGAACCCCGGGTGATCCTCGCTCACGAGCTCCAGCCGGCGGACCCACTTGGCACTCTTCCAGAAGTAGAGATGCGGCACGAGGAGCCGCGCCGGCCCGCCATGCTCGGCTGCGAGCGTCTCGCCGCCGTAGCCGAAGGCGACCCAGGCCTTGCCGTTGCGCACATCCTCGATCGGCAGGTTGGTGGTGTAGCCGCCGTCGCAGTGGGCGATCAGGTACGTCGCGCTCGTCTCGACCGTGCCGAGGAGCGTGTCGAGCGAGACGCCCTCCCAGGCCGTGTCGAACTTGGACCACTTGGTCACGCAGTGGATGTCGACCGTGAATGTCTCGCGTGGCAAGGCGAGGAACTCCGTCCAGTTCCAGCGTTGAGGCGCGTCGAGCTCACCGGTCAGGCGGAGATCCCACTGACCGAGGTCCCTCCGGGGAGTCGGACCGGCGGAGAGAACCGGAAAGTCGGCGGTCGAATACTGGCCGGGCGGGAGGCGTCCCTCCAGCGCCGGATCACGCCGTCGCCCCCGGAACGCGCGCGAGATGAACCCTTCTGCCATGGCGAGATCCTCTTTCCCCGTTCAGGAGCGCGGAGGTGGTATTCCCGGCAACCCGAGCCTGCCGCCCGATGCTGCTGCCCACTCTGGTCCCTGACGAGCGTTCTGGCAAGAGGCAGTCGTCCATCGATCGTGTGGCAGGGATCTCACCATTCTGGATTTGACAATCCATTGCATCCCGCTAAAATGGATTGTGCACTCCATTTAGGGAAGTGGCCGGGGACCACGACGGGCGTGGCTCTATCCCCTCACGAACGACTCCATCGCCCGGTTCACGGAATCGGTCCAGCGATCGCGCACCCGAGCCAACCGAAAATCGCGCTGATGTCATCGCCCGGCTACCTTCGAACGTCGACGCTGTCAGACCAGGCGTCAGACAAGGAGCATTCATGTTGATCCCCAACAGCAATCGACTCGACACCGGCGATGCCTTTCCCACGATGAAGCTCGAGCTCCCCGACGGTCGTCAACTCCGCGTGCCGGACGAGCTCGATCATCCGTTTCAGGCCGTCCTGCTCTACCGCGGTCACTGGTGCCCCTATTGCCAGGCGCAGTTGAAGTCGTATGCGTCCGGTTTGGCACGGCTGACGGAGGAAGGCATCGGCGTCATCGCCGCCTCGGTGGACGATGAGGCGCACGCCGCATCCACCGTCGAGTCGCTGGGGCTCAAGTTCCCGGTCGCCCATGGCCTGCCGGTCCTTGAGACGGCACGGACCCTTGGCGCCTACTACGAAGAGGCCCCAGCCCACACGTCGCCCTACCTGCAATCGACCGGCTTCGTCCTGGGTCCCGATCGACGCATTCTGGTGGCGCTCTACAGCTCGGGTGCGATCGGTCGGCTCGGCTGGCAGGATGTGCTCGGTATGGTGCAGTACGCGAAGAAGACGGGAGCGGCGTAGACGCCGGTCGATCCGGGCCAGCTTGATCGTATGCAGGAGGGCCGTCCGGCCAGCGATCGGTCCTCGCCCATTCGTCCACATTCGACAGTCGTCCGGTTCGGCCGTGCTCGTCCCCGCTCATCCGGGCCGGGGCGGCAGTCGCGGGTGGTGGGGCGGGTTTCAAGCTGGCACACTTTGGGTATGGCCATGAACGATTCCGGCGCGATTGATTCGCCCGCACCCCATCCGAACCCGCTGACCGTCAAAGGCGCCCGCACCCGTCAGCGCATCGTCGCCTCAGCGGCGGAGCTGATGTTCGACCACGGTGTCACTGGCACGACCCTGGACGAGGTTCGAGCGGCCGCCACGGTCAGCAGTTCGCAGCTTTACCACTACTTCAGCGACAAGCGGGATCTCGTGCGAGCAGTCGTCGCCTACCAGTCCGACACCATCGTCGGGCACCAGGAACGTGTCGATCTGACGGGCCTGGCGGCGTTGCGGGCCTGGCGGGACGACATCGTCGCCCAGCATCGGCGGCTCCATGGCCGCGGAGGTTGCCCGCTGGGATCGCTGGGGGGCCAGCTCGCCGAGACCGACCCCGGGGCCCGGCTCGATGTCGCCGCCGCATTCGATCGCTGGGCGTCCGCCCTCGGGAACGGTCTTCGGACCATGCACGCGAACGGAGCCCTCAGCCCGGATGTGGACCCGGATGAGCTCGCCCTCGCCACCCTCGCCGCCCTCCAGGGCGGCCTCCTGCTGGCCCAGATTCAGCGCGACACCCGACCACTGGAGGTCGCGCTGGACGCCATGCTGACGCTCATCGGCCTGCGGATGACGTCTCCGGCACCCGCGAGTCGCCCAGCGCCGCCATGAACTCGTCCGAAGTCCCATTTCCCTACGCGATCGTGATGCGCTAACTACGACCGACCGACCGACCGACCGACCGACCGACCGACCGACCGATCGACCGACCGACCGACCGACCGCTCCGGCCCGGACTTTCCGACTCGCGTCGCCCTGCTGGTATCGATCTCGCGTGCTTCCTTATGAATTCTTTCACGACCGTTACGCACGTCGCGCCTCCCCACCACCCGTGCGCTGCTCCGGCGGACAGATCAGAAGGAACACCATGAAGCTCGCCGTCCACTTCGCCAATATGACGTTCCCCGGCAACCCGGCGCCGCTGGCGCGGATCCTGGCCGATACCGCCCGCGCGGCCGACGAGGGCGGCGTCTCGACCATGACGCTGATGGATCACTACTTCCAGATCAGCAACGTTGGTCCGGCCGAGAACGCGATGATGGAAGGCTACACCTCGCTCGGTTTCATCGCCGGCCAGACCCAGAACCTGCGGCTCGGTCTGCTCGTCACCGGCGTCACCTACCGCTACCCCGGCCTGCTGGCCAAGATCGTCACGACGCTCGACATCCTCTCCAACGGGCGGGCGATGCTGGGCATCGGCGCCGCCTGGTACGAGCGCGAGCACCACGCCCTCGGCGTCCCCTACCCGCCCACGGCCGAGCGGTTCGAGCGGCTGGAGGAGACCCTCCAGATCGTCCGGCAGATGTGGAGCGACAACGACGGCCCCTACAACGGCAAGCACTACCAGTTGGCCGAGACCATGAATCACCCGCAGGTGATCAGCCAGCCGCACCCGCCGATCCTGATTGGTGGCCAGGGCGAGCGGAAGACGCTCCGGTTCGTGGCGCGGTACGGCGACGCCTGCAACCTGTTCCTGACCGACCCGGCCGGGATCCAGCACAAGCTCGACGTCCTGAAGGGCCACTGCGACGACGCGGGCACCGACTACGACCGGATCGAGAAGACGATCATCGGCGGTCCCGACGCCCGCGACGACACCGACGGCTTCCTCCGCCAGATGGAGGTCTACGCGAAGATGGGCATCCACACGGTCTGGAACGGACCAGCCGGCTCGGACCCCGCCGCCTGGGTCCGGGACGTCACCGTGAAGCTCGGCTCACGGCTGGAGGACCTCTAGCCAGCTCGATTCTCAGCGCGGCGAGACGATCGAGGGCGGGATGGATCCGCTCGTCCCGTTCGCGGCGTGCCATGACGCCGGCGCCAGACTACCGACGGACGGGAGCGCGCTTCGGCTGAACCAGCAGTGGTGGCGGTACGTGGTTGCCCATCGCATCTACCCGCGCAGCTTCGCCGGCAGCAACGGCGATGGCATCGGCGACCTGCCTGGCACCACGCCCGGCCAGCGAGCCAGCCGTCCAGTGCACCTGCCGGTCATCACGCTACCAGCGCACCAGCCCTGCCCGCGAGACGGTTCGGCCAGTTGCAACTCCTGTCGAAAGGACGGTCTATCCGATGTTGTGTCGGATCGCCCAGTGGCCACCGGATTTGGCACAGCGAAATCAAAGAATGCCCGACGCGGTTGGGTTTGGATGACGCTCTGTAAGCTTGGAGAAGATCGGTCACTATGATTCCCCCCAATCACACCCCCATCCTTTTCGTCGACATCGACGGTGTACTGAATCCGTTCGCTGGCCCTTGCCCGCAAGGATGCGTGGAAATCAACCTGCTTCCCGACGATGAAGAACCAGTCCGGATTTGCGCTGCACACGCTGATTGGCTTGCGGAACTGTCAGAGTCATTCAATTTGATTTGGGCGACCGCCTGGAACGAGGAGGAGAGACGCTTGCTCAAGACCGTGCTGGATTATCCGGATTTTGTCGCCGCTGCATCTATGCCACCGAAGCCATTCAGGCCCGAGCAAAAAGTTGACAGTATTAGAGGCCTTGCCTTGAATAGTTGCGTGGCATGGATCGATGACATCATTACAGAGGAGGCGCGGGCGTGGGCTTCAGGTCGGCGTGAGCCGACACTTCTCTTGGAGGCCGACCCAAGTGTGGGAGTAACTCGGCGACAAGTGGACGAGTTGATTGAGTGGGCATCCATGCTTCAGGATATCTGACATTCAACCTGGCTTGAGATCCCTTGTCTTCCCGTGGCCAAGTTTGGGCGGGCGAGCACGGCTTGTATCAAGCCCCGGAACCTCGGCTAAATCAGCAACGCGGACTTGCGTCGACTGCGGAATTTCACTCGCAGGAAAACGACCTGATGCCCGATCCACCATCGAGCGAGCACCAGTTCCCCGCCGGACCCCGGCCGCCTCCCACCAGTGGGACACCTGCTCAGCGAGCCGCCCGGATGCCGATTCGTTTCGGAAGCCGAAGCAGTCCACCACTACGACACAGTTCCCAACGTTGTCTCATATACCTTTAACCACGGACACCTAACCCGAACGCCACGGAGATCAACGCCGCGACCGAGCGGACGGACGTCAACTCCGTCTTCCACCATCACCGGAAGCTGATCTCGCTGCGGCACGACCTGCCGGTGGTGGCGATGGGGGGACTTCACGATGCTGCTGCCGGACGACCCGACGGTCTACGCCTTCACGCGTCATCTCGACGGCGTGACGCTGCTGGTAGTCGCCAACTTCTTCGGTGCGGACGCACTGGTCGATCTCCTCGACGCCGTCGGATGGGCACGGTTAGGATGCTGCTCGGAAACTACCCGATGAACAAGGTGCTCTCGACCGGCATCACGCTGCGGCCATGGGAGGCGCGCATCTACCGGCGGGGGTGATTCCCGCGCCCCGAAACGCGTATCGGGTCGCAGGATGCGGGAACACCGGGACCAGCTCAACGAGACAGACGAGACCGACCGCTCACGGGATCCGTTCCAGGGCGACGACCGGGATGATCCGATCCGTGTTCTCTTCGTAGGCGGCGAAGGTCGGCATTCGGGCGACCTGCTCCGCCCAGAGCCGGTCCCGCTCGGCGCCGCTGACGACCATTGCCTGGGCGGTGAAGTGATCGGTCCCATACTCGACCGTCACCTCGGGGTTGGCGACGACGTTGTAGTACCACGCCGGGTTGTTGGGTCGGCCGGCGGCCGAGGCGTAGATGATCAGCCGGTCGCCCTCGTCGTGGCAGATCACCGGGGGATGGTCTGCTTGCCGCTCTTCGCGCCGGTCGTCGTCAGAAGCAGCAGCGTTGCCCCGGCGAAGCGACCGCCCACCTTGCCACCATTGGCCCGGAATTCATCGACGATCCGCTGATTCTGGCTGTTACTGGTGCTCACGGGTCGCCCTTCTACGGATCGTCGAACGGTCCCCGTCGGAAATCGCGCCGCGACGGATGGACGGGGAGCGAGTCCGTGATCCTCCTACAGGCTTCCCGGTGGAAGCAATTCGGTCCGGTACTTCGGCGCGAGTTCCTGCGCCTTGACCATGAACGCCTTCTGGCCAGCGTCATCGAGCAGTGGTGGCGCCTCCGTTCGTGTCGCGACCCGCTGGCCGACCTCCATGAAGAACTTCTCCTGCCCGGCCGGCGAGCACATGCAGAGCAACCGGGCCGAACGGTCCGCGACGTTGTGGAACTCATACGGTGCGTTGGCCGGGATGTTGATCGTCTCCCCGGCCCGCACGGTCGACCTCTCGCCCCGGAAATTGGCCTCGATACTCGCCATCGAGCACGGTGAACATCTCCTCGAAGTCGTGGCGATGTGGGGCCGGACCACCGCCGGGCGGGACGAGCATGTCGATCAGGCAGTAGCGGCCGGCGGTGTCGTCGCCGGTGAGCAGGATCGTGTAGGTGTCGCTCACGAGCCCGATGTGCGGCAGCGACTGGTCGTCATTCGGACGAGCCACCGTCAGCGAGCGCGATAGATCGTCAGTCGGAATCGGCGAGGCTGGCTGCGACGGCGTCGTTGCGGTGTCGGTCATGGTGGTCCTCCTTTGGCATCTGGAAAATGCCGAGCCGGATCGGTCACGGGCGAGACGCAGCCAGTAAGACGGGTCATCACCCGGCCGGCAGCGGTTTCGCGGCGAGTTCCTGGATGTAGGTGCGTAACGTCCGCGGCTCGTGCCCGAGGATGGCCATCAGTGTCAGGGAATTGCCCAGCAAGCCGTGGTGGTCGTACCAGTCGAACATCGTCCGCAACCCCACCATCTGGTCCCCCTGGGAGTCGCCCCTCGCGGGCGGTTCCAGCCGGTTGGCCCGGATGGTTCGACCCAGCGCTTCACTCATGAGCGCCGCCACGTCGTGGCGGTTGAGATTGCCCGCGGCGCAGAGCTCGAACGTTCCGTCGACCAGCCGGTCCTCGGTTAGCGCGATCGCCGCGACCTCGGCGACGTCGCGGTAGTCGACCCATGTGAAGCGCGTCCCGATCGACCAGGGCTGGGCGAAGACGCCGGTCCTCACCACGTTTGGCCACCCATCATCAAGATCCTGAAAGAAGAGGGCCGGGTGCAGGAAGGTGAACTCCATGTCGGACGTGAGAACCGCCTCCTCGACCGGCCCTTTCGCCCGGTGGTTCTCGAGCGCTGAGAGCGTCGGGTGGATGACGGACGAGAAGACGAAGCGGCGCACCACGGCCCGTTTCGAGGTCTCGACCACGGCCTAGCCAAGCCGTGCCTCGTCGTCGATGAAGGCGGGCGCGATGGGGATTCGCCTGAACCAGTTCGGCGAAGTCTTCCTGCGCCATAGCGACCAGATCTTCCGGGAACTGACCGCCGCGATGGACGAGATCCAGGGCCTCGCCGGACTCGACCAGGGCATCGTCACGATGGCCGCCAGCGCGCTCCACTGGCCACCAGATGTGCTTCGCCCATTCCGAGCCGCTGTGGTCCTTTGCCAGGACAAACCTTGAGGACGGCACTGGGAGCACCAGCCGCTGATCGTCAGAACCGGCTCAGGACGAGCCGTCCTCCGGCGGGAGGATCGAGCGGCCGAGCAGGACAGTACGAACGTCATACGCGTAGCTATTGACGGTATTGTCGTTTCGCGGATAGAGTGCAACGACAGTCCAGTCCAAACCGTCCCTTGCTGTCTGTCTGCTCGCCAGAAGGAGTGAACGTGAACGTCAGACGGTCGCGATGGGCCGGTGTCGCAATGGCCCTCATCAGTCTCCTCCTCCTGGCGACCCCGTTGGCCGTCCTCGCCCAGCAGGCGACACCGGTGGTCTCGACCGAGGGCATCACGCTCGCGGCCAGCGGTCTGGAAAATCCCCGTGGCTTCACCTGGGGCGCCGACGGCTCGTTCTACGTCACGGAAGGCGGATCGGGCGGGCTGCCCCCGATCGGGGCGACCCCGGTCGCGAGTGGGATGGCACCGGCGGGTGGCGGCCTGACAGGATCCGTCTCCTACGTCGATGGGGGCTGCCCAGTCGCCTTCGAAGGTGACCTGCCCTCGACGCGCGGAACGACTGGCAGCGTTCGCGGGCCCGCCGCGGTCGCCCTGCTCAACAATCGGGTCTACGTCGCGATCGCCGGGGGCGGACCGAGCAATGACAACCCGAGCACGCCCAACGGCGTCTACGCGCTCGACGGGGATGGCAGCGCCGAACTGGTCGCGGACCTCAGCGCCTGGATGGCGTCGAATCCCGTGTCGGTGGTGCCCGGCGATTACAGCCCGGACGGCGATCCGTTCGCGATGGTTGCTGGCGACGACGAACTCTGGCTGGTCGAGGCCAACAGCGGCCAGTTACTCAGAGTCACGACCGATGGAACGATCACCCGTCTCGTCGACTTTTCCACTGGCACGCACCGGGTTCCGAGCGGGCTCGCGCTGGCGCCCGACGGGTCGCTCTACGTCGGCTTCCTGACGTCCGCGCCCTACGCGGATGGCGACTCGAAGATCGTCCAGGTCACGCCCGACGGGATGGTCACCGACGTCTGGACCGGTCTGACCGCGGTGACGGGTGTCGCCGTCGGCTCCGACGGGTCGCTCTATGCGCTTGAGATGGGCACGGGCAATACGGATACGCCGCCGTTCGCGGAGGCCGGGACCGGGAAGGTCGTCCGCCAGACCGGACCCGCCGAATCGGTCGACATCGCGACGGGGCTGGACCGGCCGGTGGCGATGGCGTTCGGCCCGAACGGTGGTCTCTACGTCGCCACCCCGGCCTTCGGCCCGACCAGCGCGATGGGAGCGATCGTCCGGCTCAACCTCAGCCAGGGCGAGACGCTCACGATGAGCGACTCACTGCTGGCAACTTCGACGTGTCCCGGAGCCGTCGCGACGCCCACCCCCACGGCCACGCCGGACACGCCTGACATGTCGGAAACGGCGACTCCGGCCGGATCGGACTCCGGAAGCGCGGCGCCCGCGGACGGCGGCTCGGCTGTCTCCCTGATCAACTACGCCTTCGCGCCGACCTCACTCCAGGTCGCGGCCGGCACTACCGTGACCTGGACCAACAACGACACCGCCGCGCACACGGTCACGGCCGATGACGGCTCGTTCGACTCGGGCAACATGGCACCGGGCGCCACCTTCACGTTCACCTTCACGACAGCCGGCAGCGTCGCCTACCACTGCAATTACCACCCGAACATGGTCGCCACCATCGTCGTCCAGTAGCCCCGAACAGGTCGCGCGAGCAGCGAAGGAGGAAGGGATCCGTGAGTTCTCGAATGTCAGGGTCGCTCAACCGGCGAAGTCTCGTCGGCGTGGCCGGTGCCGCCGTGGTCGCAGCCGGGATCGGGGACGCAACGCTGAGCGCGACGCAGAGCGCGACGCCCGAAGGGACACCGGGTGGAACGCCCGAAGCCACTCCAGGGGCCGGCCTCGGCGAGATCGTCGTCGCGGCCACCGGGCTGGCGAATCCCCGCGGCTTCGCCTGGGGGCCGGACGGCGAGTTCTACGTTGCCCTGGCCGGTAGCGGCGGAACGACGATCACGACCTCGACGGATGCCTCGCCCGAGGATCAGGTGCTGGGTCCGACGCTGACCGGAACGTCGGCGAGCGTCGTTCAGATCATCGATGGCTGCGGCACGCCGGTCGTGACGGGATTACCCTCCACCCAGGACCCGTACAGCGACGTCCAGGGGCCGGTCGGCGTGGCGATGCTCGACGGGGAGCTCTACATCCTGCAGGACGCCACGGGCGGCTACGAGGCGGTCGGGCCGGACTTCCCCAACGGCCTCTACGCCCGCACCCCGAATGGCGGCGTCCGACTGGTGAGCGACCTCTCCACCTACGTCGCGGCGGACCCGGCCAGCAACCTCTACCACGTCCTCGAATTGGGCGAGCCGTTCGCCATGGTGCCGTGGAACGGTGGGTTCCTGGTCATCGACGCCAACCAGGGGCTGCTGCTTCGGGTCGAGACGAGCGGGACGGTCGGCGTCCTGGCCGATATCTCCGAGGGTCACCCGGTCCCGACCGCAATCGCCCTTGCGCCGGACGGCGGCGTCTACGTCGGCTTCCTGACCTCGTCGCCGCACATCGATGGGACCGCCAAGGTCATCAAGGTCGAGCCGGACGGCACGGTCAGTGACTTCTGGACCGGGCTCACGACGGTGACCGGGCTGGCGGTGACGCCCGACGGCACCCTCTTCGCCCTGGAGATGGCGACCGGCAACCAGACGACTGAACCCAACATCCTGCCGAACACCGGCCGGCTCGTCCGGCAGACCGGACCGGCCAGCCTCGACGTCGTCGTGGAGGGAATGGACTTCCCGATCTCGATGGCGCTCGGGCCGGACAATGGGCTCTACGTCTCGATGCCGGCGATCGCGACCGACGGCGAACTGGGCGGGATCGTCCGAATCGATCCGACGCTGGCCGGGCCGGTAACGATGCCGACCGGTCTGTTCGCCGGCTCGACCTGCGCTCCGCCCGTCTCCGCCGAGGGGACGCCGGACACCGTCCCGGCCGCCTCGCCGGAGACCACTCCGGCAACGACCGACGCCACTCCGGAGACTGGCGCCGCGCCGAACGCGACGACCGACGACCCCGGCGGCAAGCCGGGCATCGCGTCGCTGGCCGTCCTGATTCAGGGCAACGCCTTCACCCCCGCCCAGATCGAGGTGACGGCTGGCGGAATCGTGACCTGGACCAACCTCGACAGCGGTCCGCACTCCGTCACGGCAACCGATGGGTCGTTCGACTCCGGCACGCTCGATTCAGGCGAGGAGTGGGTCCACGCCTTCGACTCCGCCGGCACCTTTGCCTACACCAGCACCACCGACCCGGCGATGCAGGCGACCGTCGTCGTCACACCCTGACCGGACCCTTCTCGGGCCGTCACACCAGCCGTCAGACCAGAGGAGGATGTCATGGATCGCGTCAGAACGGCAGAGCCAACAGAGGTCGAACCGTGGCAACCGACCCTGAGTCGTCGGCACCTGACCGGTGCCGCGGTCGCCGCGCTGGCCACCGCCACGGTCGGCTGGCTGGGGTCGGAGGCGAACACCCTGGCCGGCACGGGCGGCACACCCACGGCCGAGGCCGTGGCTGGAGCACACCACGGAGCCGGTGTCTCAACACCAATTGCCAATCTGGCGGGTACGCCGGAGGCAGCGGATGGCTTCGTTGAGCCGCCCATCCTGGCCAGCGAGGACGGCTACCTGGCCGTCACGCTCCAGGCTCAGCCCGATCCCGCCCGAGGCGCCGGCCGTCTGGCCTACGAGCAGTCGTTGCCGGGTCCGACGATCCGGGTCTCTCCCGGCGACCGACTCAGAGTCGCCCTGGTCAATGGGCTGGACGACGGCACGACCAATCTGCACGTCCACGGCATGCACGTCTCGCCGAGCGACAACGGCGACAATGTCTTCCTCCACGTCGAGAAGGGCCAGACGTTTGGCTACGCCTATGACATCCCGCTCGACCACCCGCCGGGCCTCTACTGGTATCACCCGCACGCCCACGGCATGTCCTCTGCCCAGGTCTCGGCTGGTTTGGCCGGAGCAATCGTCGTCACTGGCGGGCTTGACGACCTGCCGGGGATCGCCGGCGTCAAGGAGCGTCTGCTTGTCCTTCAGGGTCCGTTCCGCGACGCCGGCGGGGAGACGCAGTATCTCGTCAACGGGCAGATCAACCCGAAGATCGACATCCAGCCCGGTGAGACCCAGCGCTGGCGGGTACTCAACGCGAGCGCCAACGGCTTCTACAACCTCCAGCTCGCCCGGCACCAGCTCCATATGATCGCCACCGACGGCAACCCGTTTCCCGAGGCGAGGACGACCGAGACCCTGCTCCTGGGGCCGGGCGAGCGGGGCGAGTTCCTGATCCAGGGCAGCGCGGCCGGGATCTATCAGTTGCGCTCGATCGTCTGGGCGGAAGACATCCCGAGCCAGGCCCAGCCGGAGTTCCTCGTCGCCACGCTGATCTCCTCCGGAGCGCCGGTCGAGCCCGCGGCACTCCCAACGACGCTGATCGACCGCGAGGACTTCAGCACGTCGCCGATCGACGGCCAGCGGACGATCGTCTTCCAGGAGAACAGCACCGCGCCCAACTTCGCGATCGACGACAAGGCCTTCGTCGGGGACCGGATCGACCAGACGGTGCTGCTCGGAACGCTCGAGGAGTGGGTGATCCAGAACGCCAGCCCGGAGTGGCACCCGTTCCACATCCATGTCAACGACTTCCAGGTCATGACCATCAACGGCCGGACGGTGCCACGGAGTTACGAGGACACGACACCGATCCCACCGCGCGGGGAGATCGTCATCCGCACGCGCTTCACCGACTTCACCGGCAAGTTCGTCTACCACTGCCACATCCTCGGCCACGAGGACGCGGGCATGATGGGCACCGTCGAGGTCGTCGAGTAACGCGACGGCACCCCGCTCCAGTCGAAGAGTCCCCCAGCGGAGCCGCGCACACGCCTTGTGCCGGCTCCGTTTCCGTTCGATACCCCGACCCCGGCTCACGCCCCGGCAAGGCGGGTCCGGCGATTCCGTACCGGCTGGCTGGCGATTCCGTATTTCTACGGCATCCCAATGTCACGCGCGCTCCCTATCCTGTGTGTAGCCGCCCTGGCTGGCGACCCAACGGCCGCCCTTGCCGCGCGGGAGCCGGTCCCGGTCGAACCGCGGCGCGCTCAGGGACCGACCATTGCCGGCACCGCCCGGCAAGCCAGCGAGGACCACCACGACCATGCATCCACGACTTCCCGTCGCCGAGCTCAGACGTCGCACCGGACATCAGATGACCCGCCGGGTCGCGCTGGGCGGCGGCCTGGCCGGAATCGTCGCTGTCGCGCTCTCGCCCCTCGGCGACGCACGGAACGCCGTGACCGCGCAGGACGCCACCCCGATCGCCACCACCGAAGAGACGAGCTTCAGGCCGGAGGAGCAGCTCGCGCTGACGACGATCGTCGAGTCCGGCCTGGCTCAGACGAACACGCCGGGGGCGATGGTCGGCATCTGGTATCCTGGCCGGGGCGCCTGGACCTACGCGGCCGGGATCAGGGACCTGGCGACCGCCGTCCCGGTCACCCTCGACGACCACGTCCGGATCGCAAGCATCACCAAGACATTCACCGCGACGGTGATCCTGCAGCTCGTCGACGAGAGCAAGCTCGGTCTGGATGACGTCCTCGAGTCGTTCGTGCCGGGGATCGCCAATGGCGACCGGATCACCATCCGTCAGGTTCTGGGCATGACCGGCGGCATCTTCGATTTCGTCGAGGACCCGATCCTCTCCGCCAACTACGAGCTCGACCCGCTGATGGAATTCACGCCGCAGAACGCGGTCGAGATCATACGGCAGTACCCGGCCGACTTCGCGCCCGGCGACCACGTCCAGTATTCCAACAGCAACTACGTCCTGCTCGGACTGGTCATCGAGCAGATCACCGGTCAGACGGCCGACGTGGCGATCACCGAGCGCATCATCCGGCCCCTCGGCCTGACGAACACCGTCTTCCCGACCACGCCCGATCTGCCCGAGCCGTTCGTGCGCGGCTATGAGGCCGCAGTTCCCGGCGCGACCCTGCGCGACATGACCGCGTCCAATCCCTACGTCCCCTGGACCGCCGGGGCGATGACCTCGACGCTGGCCGACCTGCGGGTCTGGGCGAAGGCGCTTGCCGACGGTACCATCCTCAGCCCGGCGACCCAGCGGGAGCGGCTGACCTGGGGTGTCTTCCCCGGCCAGGTGCTGGACGTGCGCTACGGTCTCGGCATTCTGGAGGTCAACGGGCTGATCGGCCACAGCGGCGGGATCTTCGGCTACAGCTCCTGGATGGTCCACGCGCCGGAGGAGGACGCCACGGTCGTGATCGTTACGAACCGGGCCAACAACGACGGCGGCAGCGCCGACCCGATCTTCATCCAGATCATCCAGATGCTCTTCCCAGATCGCTTCGCGACGACCACCGGAACCCCGGTCGCCACACCGGTCGCCTGACGATTGCCGTCCTCACCCTATCGCCTGTACCGACGAGGAGCCAGCGCGAGATGACCCACGAGATGAAGGCCTTGTCCAGGACCCGGATCACCAGGCGCACCGCCGTCGCGGCCATCCCAGCCGGGGTTGCCCTCGCCGGTGTCGGTCGCCACCCCGCCTGGGCGGCCGGAACCAGCGCGACGCCTGAGCCCGGAACGCCCACGGCCAGCGACGTTCCGGTCTCCGGCGAGGAGGTGCCGGAACTGGCCGCCCTCGATGCCGCCATGCGGGATCTCGTCGCCACCTGGGGATTGCCCGGCGCCCAGCTCGCCGTCGGCTACGCGGGCCGCCTGGTCCTGAATCGCGGGTATGGCTATGCCGATCGGGACGCCCTGGAGCCAGTCGAGCCGGGGCACCGCTTCCGGATTGCCAGCGTCACCAAGACGATCACCGCCGTCGGCATCATGCGGCTCGTCGAAGCGGGCCAGCTGTCGCTTGACGATGCGGTCTTTCCGCTGCTCGATCTGGAGGCACCGACCGGCGCGTATGTGGACCCGATCATGGCCACGGTCACGGTCGGGCAGGTCCTGATCCACGCCGGCGGCTGGAACGCACCCGTCTCCGGCGACCCGCAGTACCTGCCGCTGTCCCAGCTGGCGGCCGCGACGTTCGGCGAGCCTGGGCCCGCATCGGCCAAGATGATCGTCCGGTTCATGCTTGGCTCCGGGCTGGACTACGAGCCCGGCACGATGGCCGTCTACAGCAACTTCGGCTTCAACGTCCTCGGTCGCGTGCTGGAGACGGTCTCGGGCCAGAGCTACGAGACCCACATCCAGGAGCAGGTCCTCGCGCCGGCCGGGATTCCCGACATGGTGCTGGGCAAGACCCGCCGGTCGGAGCGGGCCGAGGGCGAGGTGCTCTACTACGCTCCCCCGGAGTACCCTCCGGCCGTTCCGTCGGTCTTTCCTGGCGAGGGCTTCGGCCCGTTCGCTTACGGCAGTTTCTTCCTGGACGGCATGGACGCCCACGGCGGCTGGATCGCCCGGGCCGCCGATCTCGTTCGTTACGCCGGCGCGATCGACGGCCAGGCCGGACCAGCCCTGCTGGCGCCCGAGACCATCGACCAGATGCTGACCGCGCCGCACGCGCCGTTCACGGGGGCCAACGGAGCCGCCAATACGGAGCCGGCGACCGGCCTCGCGTGGGTCGTCCAGGACGGTCCGCTCGGCCGGGAATGGGCCCACACCGGCGCCCTCGGTGGCTCGACCGCCGCCTTCCTGCTCCGCAACGACGCCGGGCTAACGCTGTCGTTCCTGACCAACACGCTTCCGGCCGATGTCCTCGGGTTCTTTGGCGCCCTGCGTCCGGCCCTGGTCGGCGCCGCGGCGTCTGTGACTGAATGGCCCGCGGGAGACCCGTTCCCAACTCCCTGATGGCGAACGGGCAGGCGTGCGCGGCGTTAGCTCGGGTCCTCCCGGTTCGACGCCGGACCCAGCAGACCAAGACGGTTGGCGGCCGCGATCGCGGCCAGTCGCCGCCGGACACCGAGCTTGGCGTAGATGCGCTCGAGGTGGCTCTCGACCGTCCGCTCCCCGATGAACAGGCTCTCCGCGATCTCCCGGTTGGTGCGCCCGCCGGCGAGAAGCTGGAGGAGCTCGGTCTCGCGGCGGGTCAGAAGACCCGGTTCCGGCGGTCGGACGCCCACAGCGATCGGCTTCGGCTCGCTGGCCAGGACCATGGCCTGGTCGATGGACAGCTGGACGCCCTCGTTCTCAGCTTTCTCGTACGCTTCATCGCCCATGGCCGTCCGGGCCGCGGCAGTGGCGTCCTCACGTTGCGTTCGATCCTTCGGCGTGTGGCCAGTCATTCCGAAGGTTCGGTACTCTCCTTCGACGACCGCCAGCAGCCGGACGCCCCGGACATGGTCTCCGGTGGCGACGGCGACGGTCGCCATCCCCTCCAGCACACCGAGCAGATAGCGCCGGTCACCGATCCCGCGAGCGGGACCGAGTACCTGCGCGAACAGGCTGGCGGCGTCCGCGTACCGTCCCATGTCCCGCGCGAGATAGCCGCGGTCGATCAGGTTGAAAAGGACCGCGGTCGAGTTGTTCGCCTCGACCAGGAGGCCACGTCCCTCATCGAGCACCGCCGCGGCATCGTCATATCGACCGGCCCAGCGATAGACAGCGCCGAGATTGTTCAGGATGACCCCCATTACGGAGGACGCCATTCGCGAGGCCGGTAGTTCCCGCGCGAGCCGGAGTGCCTCCTCCAGGTGCCGGGCGCCGGCGTCCATTTCACCGGTCATCCCCGTCACCCAGCCCAGCCCGATCCGGGCGCAGATCATGCCGAGCGCATCGCCCCGGGCTCGAACGAGGACCAGGCAAACTTCCAGGATCTCCTTCGAGCGCGGCACATCGTCCGAGCCGGCCGCCGAGATCAAACCGAGCGCCACCCCAACCGACGTCAGCGCGGTGGGGGCAAGCGATCCCCGGATCTCCGGATCGTCCCAGACCTGACCCAGCCACGGCTGGCCGGATCGCCATTCCCCCCGAAGCCACCAGGACCAGCTCAGCGCCGCGACCAGCCGGGCGAAACCAACTCGATCGCCGGTGCGTTCGAACCATTCGATCGCCGCGATCATGTTGGGCTGCTCGCCGGCGAGCTGGCGGGATCGCTCCGTCGCCTCGGGGCTGAACGGCCGAACCTCCCGCGATTCGGCGAACACGAGATACCAGTCCGCGTGGCGCTGCCGTGCCGAATCGAGCGCCCCGGCGGCGGCCAGGACCTCGCCAGCGAACTCGCTGATCGTCTCCAGGGTGCTGTAGCGCGACTCCCCGCCCGCCTCAGTCGCGTGGATGACGAGACTGGCCTCGACCAGGGTCTGCAACCCGTCGAGGACCGCCGTGTCCAGTGACGAGGCCTCCGGCGTCTCGCCCATGACCATCTCGGCCGCCTCCAGGGAGAAGCCGCCCCGGAAGACGGCCACCTGCCGAAAGATGCGCTGCTGGCTGGTCGTCAGGAGATCGTAGCTCCAGGCGATGGTGTCCCGGAGGGTCCGGTGGCGCTCCGGCAGGTCCTCGGCACCCGTGATCAGCAGCGGGAGGCTCCGGCCGAGTCGCTGGTCGAGCATCGCGAGCGACAGGTGCGTCACCCGGGCGGCGGCGAGCTCGATCGCCAGCGGTACCCCGTCCAGCCGGCGGCAGATGCTCGCGATCAGCGTGGCCTCTGCCCCGGAGACGCTCAGTCCTGAGACCGCCGCGGTGGCCCGCTCGACGAACAGGCGCACCGCGTCCGAGCCAGGCGCTTCGGGATCAGCCGGGCCCGGTTCGGCCAGCTCCGACAACCCCAGTGGCGGGACGTGAACGACGTGCTCGCCGCGCAGTCGCAGGCGGGACCGGCTGGTGACGAGCAGCCGCACGCGAGGAGCGGCGGCCAGGAGTTCGGCGAGGTTGCCTCGCGCCCCGAGGACCTGCTCGAAATTGTCAATGATGATTAGCATCTCGGCGTGGACGAGGGCCGACACGAGGTACGCCGGAGGGTCGATCAGCCCCTGATCGCTGAGGCCGATCGCCTCGAGGATCGCGGGAACGACGTCCTGGGGACGTCGGATGGCCTCGAGGGGGACGAAGGCGACCTGACAGCGGAGCTCGGTCTGGAGATGATGAACGAGATCGATCGCGAGGCGCGTCTTGCCGATCCCGCCCGGCCCGGTCAGCGTCACGAGGCGGGACGTTCCGCGCTGAAAAAGTCCGGTGACGACCGCGATCTCGTGCTGGCGACCGATCATCGGGGTCAGGGCGACCGGTAGCGGAGCGATGGTCAGTCCGTTCCACGGCACAACTGGCGTTTGGGTCGTCCTCGCGGTCCGGGCGGGTCGCGGAATCGACATCGATCGCCACTCCCACTGGTTCGAAGCCCAACCAAAGCCGTCACGTATGCGGTTACCATGCCTCGGTGCATCCTATGATAACCGTCTCCATGTTCCTGGACCGGCACATGGATTCCTGATAATCGCATGACGTGCCGATGATGGCACGAAATGCACGCTGCGTTGGATGAGCGGTCCAATCGGCCAGATCGCCGGACCGCTCGCGGACGACCCAACAATGGCCTCGACGTGAAAGTCGAGCCCAACCGGAACCGGAACCGGAACCGGAACCGGAACCGGAACCGGAACCGGGCAGCCTGCGATACGCTACAACCACAAGATGGAGGCCGGTCGCACGGAAGGGATGATGATGGCCAGGCGACCTGACGTCGGCGCAATGTTCCTGCGGGACTGGTCTCCCGAAACGCTGATCCCCTTTGCGCGCCGGGCCGAGGCGATCGGCCTTGACGAACTGTGGGTAATCGAGGACACGCTCTACTCCGCCGGGATCGCCCAGGCGGCGACCGCGCTGGCCGTGACGCACCGGCTACGCGTCGGGCTCGGCATCGCCCCGGCGGTCGCGCACAACGCAGCCATCCTGGCGATGGAGTTCGCCACCCTGGCGCGGATGCATCCCGGTCGATTCCTCCCCGGGATCGGCCATGGCGTCGCGGCATGGATGACTCAGATTGGCGCTCGGCCGCCATCGTGGCTTGCGGCTCTGGAGGAGACGACGACGGCCGTCCGGTCGCTGCTGGCCGGCGAGACCGTCACCATGGACGGGCGGACGGTCCGGCTCAGCGATGTGCGGCTGGATCAGGCTCCGGCGGTGGTTCCTCCGGTCTCGGTCGGAGTCATGGGCAACCGGTCGCTGGAACTGGCCGGGCGGGTGGCCGACGGCACGGTCCTCTCGGAGTACTCGTCGCCGGCCTACGTCGCGGCGGCTCGTCGCCACATCGCGGCCGGGATGGCCGAAGCCGGTCGAACGGCCCCCCATCGTCTGACGGTCTACATGCACGGGGCGGTCGATCAGGACGGCCCGGGGACCGCCCGCGACGCGCTGCGCCCGGTGATCGCCGGCGGCCTCGCTGGCGGAGGGTTCACGGCGCACATGGCCGCCCTGCCCTTCGCCGACGAGCTGTCCGAGCTGATCGCCCAGGGTGGGGAGGATGCCGTCCAGCGGGAGATGCCCGATGCCTGGCTGGACGACCTGGCCGCCGCGGGCACGCCTGAGCAGGCCGCCGCGACTATCGAACGGCTGGTCGCGGCCGGCGCGGACTCGGTCGTCTTCGTCGCGCCGCCGAGCGCCGATCCGGCTACCTGGCTGGAGGCCATCGGCCGCGATTTGCTGCCGATGCTCAATCCAGCTTGAGCCTCCTGAACGGTCGGCTATTCGACGCGAACCGTCTCGGCGGGAGATGCCAGACACACGTCTGTCTGAGCGGGAACGGGACAAGCTGCTGATCTACCTCGCCGTCCAGCTAGCCCGGCGGTGGCGTGTTCTCCCGCTGGACGATTCGGAGGCCGTCAGAGGTAGACGCTGGGGGGACGGCTCTCCACCGACCCATCTGCTGGACGCCACCACCCAGACCGTCGCGGTCACGATGCGTCGGTTCATCGGGTGGGACGGCACTGCAACCGATCGAAGATTCCCGGACGCTGAATCGCATGTTTCTGCACTCGCTTGGTGGCATACTTCGATGCTGTGAGCCACGCGCCCGGCGGTCGCCGCACCGAATCTGACGACCCTTGACCCGACTCCCGTCCAGACACCGTGCCCGGACACCACTCGCAACACATCGAAACGCAGGGTGTCGATGGCGACCATCCCCCGGCTCCGTCCGGCACGATCCAATGACCGCATCAAGACCTGGCTCCTCCAGGGACACCGGAAGAGCGTTCCCGGCCCGATGACGAAGAAGCGGCAGGCGGAGACCTATCCCTGGTGGAAGGTCGTCTGCTTGACCGGAGTGGACTATTTCTCCAGCCTGGGCTATCAGCCGGGGATCGCCGCCCTCGCCGCTGGCGTGCTGTCGCCGATCGCGACGCTGATCCTGGTGCTGATCACCCTCTTCGGCGCCCTGCCGATGTACAAGCGGGTGGCCGAGAAGAGCCCGAACGGCGACGGCTCGATCTCGATGCTCGAGCGCCTGCTGCCGTGGTGGCAGGGCAAGCTGTTCGTCCTGGCCCTGCTCGGGTTCGTCGTGACCGGCTTCGTCATCACGATCACCCTGTCCGCTGCCGACGCGACGGCGCACATCGTCGAGAACCCGGTAACGAGCTTTCTCCATGGGCAGGAAATCATCGTCACGCTCGTCCTGATCGGCCTGCTCGGGGCGGTCTTCCTCAAGGGGTTCGGCGAGGCGATCTCGATCGCCGTGGTGCTGGTCGCGATCTACCTGCTGCTGAACACCGTGGTGGTCGTCTCCGGGTTCATCGAACTGATCCAGGATCCATCCGAACTCAGCAGCTGGCGGCAGGAGGTGACCAACAGCTACGACAATCCGTTCCTGATGTTCGGGACGGCGCTGGTGCTGTTCCCCGCCCTCGCGCTCGGCCTGTCCGGGTTTGAGACCGGCGTCCTCGTCATGCCGCTGGTGAAGGGCGCTCCGGAGGACACCGTCATCCGGCCGGCCGGTCGGATCCACAACTCGAAGCTGCTTCTCACCACGGCCGCGACCATCATGAGCGTATTCCTGCTCTCGACCAGCCTGATCACGATCACGCTGATTCCGTCCGAGGCCTTCGAGAACGGCGGCGAGGCCAACGGCCGGGCCCTGTCGTACCTCGCCCATGAGCACATCGGCAACGCGTTCGGAACGGTCTACGATGTCAGCACGGTCTTGATCCTCTGGTTCGCCGGCGCCTCGGCGATGGCGGGCCTGCTGAACATCGTGCCGCGCTACCTGCCGCGCTACGGCATGGCACCGGACTGGGCGCTCGCGACCCGCCCGCTGGTCCTGATCTTCACCCTGGTCTGCTTCGCCGTCACGATTCTGTTCCGGGCCAACGTCGATGCCCAGGCCGGCGCCTACGCGACCGGCGTCCTCGTCATCATCACCTCTGCCACCATCGCGGTCACGCTATCCGTCCGGCGACACCGGGAGCGGAGGGCGACGTTCTTCTTTGGAACCGTGGCCGTGATCTTCATCTACACCACGGCCGACACGCTCGTCAGCCGGCCCGAAGGGCTGAAGATCGCGTTGGTCTTCATCGCCGCGATCGTGGTAGTGTCGCTCGTCTCGCGGGTCTGGCGCTCGACCGAGCTGCGGGTCCAGAGCGTCGTGCTGGATAAGGCCGCCGAGCAGATGATCTCGGCGGCCGCCCGGAACGGGCGTGAGCTGCGGATCGTCGCCAACAATCCCGACGGCCGCTCGCGGCGGGAGTATCTGATCAAGGAGCGCGAGGAACGGGAGGCCAGCCATATCCCGGTGAGGGACCCGATCCTCTTTCTCGAGGTCAACGTCCCGGACGCGTCGGAGTTCACTCAGGTCGTGCGGATCAGGGGCGTCCAGATCGGCGACTACCAGATCCTCCGGGCCGACGGGGCCGCCGTGCCGAACACGATCGCCGCCGTCCTGCTCTACCTGCGCGACCGGACCGGCACGAAGCCACACGTCTACTTCGGCTGGACCGAAGGCAATCCGCTCAAGTATCTCACCCGGTTCGTCCTGTTCGGCGAGGGCGACATCGCGCCGCTGACCCATGAGATCCTGCGGCAGGCCGAGCCGGACCCAAAGAAGCGACCGGCGATCCATCTCGGCTGAGGCATCCCCGCGCCCGGGCAATACGGAACAGGGAGGGCCAGATGTCAAGCCTTCCCTGTCGACGTTGATGACTTCAAGTCTCCATGCAGACCGGGCGCAGACCTATGCGTCGCCACCCCGCCTCGTGCGGGATGCATCCCGCTCGGTCCGGTCGGTCGCTCCGCCCCGGAAGTTGCTCGGGACGTCGGCCGGATCCAGGCTGTCCCCACCTCGCCAGGCGTCGCCCTGGACGTTCTGCCAGGCCTCTTCGGGGATGACCGTCATCAGGTGGGCGGCGTCCCGGTATGACCCATCCACGACATACTGGTTGACCATCGTCGCGAGCGCGGGGTCGCGCCCGACCAGGTGGCCAACGACCCGATCCTGGGTCGCGCCGCCGGACCAGTCCAGGTCGCCGAGATAGCCCCGCAGTAGTTCGCGCATCCCATTCGTATCCACTTCTCATCTCCCTCTGCCGGACATCCCGGCGGTTCGGTATTGCCGACCACGCTCCTCGTCGGCGGACGGTGGTCGATATCGTCACGGTGCGTCCGGCTCGCTGGCCAACCTGGTCGCGTGCTCGAACGGTGGTGACGCAGAAGCCGTTCCATCTTCGATGACGAACAGACAATCCCGTCCCGGATGGCCAAGAGGTCATCGCCGATGGCGGAAAGGCGGCCGTCCTTCCGGAGCGACCCATGGGTCGGGCGCGCAACCCGGGCTGGGGCGACGAGCTGGCGACGACGATTCCGCACGGCCGTCAGACGTTCGACAGCACGCCATTCTGGCGACGCCGGAATGGCGGTAAGCTGACCGCGCGACGTTGCCGCCAAGGACTCCATCAGAAAATCAGGAGCGGTCACCATGCACACCGAGATCGCGACCCAGCGCCGGCTCATCTACGTCCGGGCCGACCCGGGCGAGGATCTGCTCGAGGTCCTGCGGGCCGCCGCCGAACGAGAGGGCATCCGCCACGGCGCGATCCTCTGCGGCGTCGGCTCGCTCAGCGCCTATCACTACCACGTCGTCGGGACGGCCGAGATTCCGCCGGAGAACGCCCACGTTCGCGGCGAGGGCCCGTTCGACATCGTGACGGTTACCGGAGCGATCATGGGCGGCCGGGTCCACTCCCACATCACCTTCTCGGACCAGCAGACGGCGATGGGCGGCCACATGCACGAAGGCTGCACCGTGCTCACCTTCGCGATCGTCCTGATTGCCGACACGTCGGACACGCCGCTGGATGGCTGGGACACGGTCGGTTCCTGGGCGGAGATCCAGCGCCGGACCTGAGCGATAGTTTGTCCCCCAGATGATCTCGAAGACGCCCCCCGCATGGACGACGACTGGTGTGTCACCCGCCGTCGTTGGGACTTCTTCGTTCGCCATCTGCTCGGCGCCGATCCGCCGGCCGGCTACCGGATCGCGGAACCGCGCGCCATCTGAGACGATGGCGTTTGCAATGGCGTCCATCCGATCCAGACCCACTCCAGCCCCACACGACGAGGAGGTCGACACGACCATGACCGAGACCGCTCATCAACTCACCCAGGAAGTCATCCACGCGTCCGCATGGCGCAACATCGGCCCGCATCGCGGCGGGAGAGTCGTCGCCGTCGCGGGGGACGTCTCCACGCCCGGCCAGTTCTGGTTCGGGGCCTGCGCCGGCGGCGTCTGGAAGACGACCGACAGCGGCATTACCTGGCGCAACGTCTCGGATGGCTTCTTCAACACCGCCGCGATCGGTGCGCTGGCCGTCTCCGAGTCCGACCCAAACGTGATCTACGCCGGCACCGGCGAGACCTCGATCCGCAACCAGGTTTCTCATGGCGACGGCATCTACAAATCTACCGACGGCGGCCGGTCCTGGGAGCACGCCGGCCTGAGCGATACGCGGCACATCGGCAAGATCCAGATCCACCCGCACGACCCGGACACCGTCTATGTCGCGGCTCTCGGCCACGCCTTCGGTCCGAACGACGAGCGCGGCGTCTTCCGCTCCCGCGACGGCGGCACGAGCTGGGAGCGTGTCTTTCACAGGAGTGACCGGTCCGGAACACACGACCTCGCGATGGACCCGAACAACCCTCGCATCCTCTACGCTCCGTCCTGGCAGGTCCGGCGCTATCCGCACGCCCTGGATTCCGGCGGCGAGGAGTGCGGCCTGCACCGCTCCTTCGATGGCGGCGATACCTGGGAGGAGATCAGCCGGAAGCCGGGTCTGCCCGGCGGTCTGCTCGGCAAGATCGGCGTCGCGGCCTCTCGAGCCCAGCCGGGCCGGGTCTGGACGCTGATCGAAGCCGGAGACGGCGCTCTGTTCCGCTCCGACGACTACGGCGAGTCGTGGGTTCGGCTCAGCGAGCAGTCCACGCTGCGGACTCGGCCCTGGTACTACATGCACGTCACCGCCGACCCCGTCGACGCGGACACGGTCTACGTCCAGAACTATGGCATCTGGAAGTCGACTGATGCCGGCGCGACCTTCGAGAAGCTGCCGACGATGCACGGCGACGAGCACGCGCTCTGGATCCACCCGCGAGACAACCGAACGATGATCAAGGGTGACGATGGCGGCGCCTGCGTCAGCCACAACGGTGGCCAGAGCTGGTCGACGATCGTCAACCAGCCGACCGCGCAGATGTACCACGTCATCACCGACGACCAGTACCCCTATCGCGTCTACGGCTCGCAGCAGGACAACACCGCCATCACCCTGCCGAGCGCGACCGACGACGTCGCGATCCACGAACGGACGTGGTACGCCCCTGGTGGCGGTGAGAGCGGCTACATCGCCATCAAGCCGGACGAGCCGTGGCACGTCGTCGCCTCTGGTCCGGTCGGGCCGCGGGCCTACAACGACGTTATGTCGCACCACGACAGCCGGACCGGGCAGCCGCGCAACATCACCGTCTGGCCGGAGCTGTTCGGCTGGGGCGCCGGCGCGGAGTCGATGAAGTACCGGTTCCAGTGGACTTTCCCGATCATGTTCTCGCCCCACGCTCCGCACCCGCTCTACGTCGCCTCGAACCACATCCACCGCTCCGACGACCTGGGCGGCAGCTTCCGCGTGATCTCGCCGGACCTGACCCGGAACGATCCGAACAAGTTGAAACCGTCGGGCGGCCCGCTGACCCGCGACAACACTGGCGCCGAGGTCTACTGCACGGTCTACGCGCTGGCCGAGGCGCCCCTGAGGCAGGGCGTCCTCTGGGCCGGGAGCGACGACGGGCTCGTTCACATCTCTCAGGACGATGGCGCGACCTGGCGGGACATCACCCCGCCGGATCTGCCGGAGTGGGCGATGATCAGCATCATCGAGGCGTCACCGCACCACGAGGCAACCGCCTTCATCGCCGCGACCCGCTACCGCCTCGACGACACGACGCCCTACCTGTTCCGGACCGACGATTTCGGAGCCACCTGGACGCGGATCACGGGCGGCATCCCTGCCGACGAGTTCACCCGCGTTATCCGCCAGGACCCGGTCCAGCCCGGGCTGCTGTTCGCCGGGACGGAGACGGGTCTTTATGTCTCACTGGATGAAGGCGAGTCGTGGGACCGGATGAGCGGTGGGCTGCCAGTCGTCCCGGTTTACGATCTGGCGATCAAGGGGGACGAGCTGGTCGTCGCGACCCATGGCCGGTCGTTCTGGATCCTCGACGATCTGAACCCACTCCGGGAACTGATCCGCGACTCCGGCGACTCGCGGGGTGTTCGGCTGTTCCCGCCAAGGGCGAGGGTCCGGGCGCGGCGGCAGGAGATCGACGTCGCCGATGCCAAGCCCGGCCACATCAACTACGCCAGCGCCGACACCAGCCCCGTCCTTTGGGACACCGTCCCCGGCCAAAATGGCCAGCCGGCGGTCCGCCTCCTGACGGCCGGGACCAACCCACCGGCCGGGATGGTCGTCACGTACTACCTCCCCCATTCCCCAGTGACCGACGCGACCCTGTCGTTCCATGATCCGGCCGGAACGGAGGTGCGCCGCTTCACCCTCGGCGAACCCGGAGTTCCGGCCGCGCCCGGCGTCAACCGGTTCACCTGGAACCTACGCTCGCCCGGCGCGACGAGCCTGCACGATGTTCCGCTGGCTGCCTGGGAGCGGCCCGACGGCCCCCTGATCGTCCCCGGCGAGTACGAAGTCCGCCTGATTGTCGACGGCGAGACCGTCTCGCAGCCCTTCACGCTCCTGCCCGATCCGCGCAACACCGCCCCGATCGCCGACCTCGTCGCCCAGCGCAAAATGTTGCTGGAGATCCTCGCCAGCCTGTCCCGGACCAACGAGACGATCATCCGGGTCGAGTCGCTCCGCGCACAGGCGTCGGACTGGCTGACGCGGACGTCCGATCCGGCACTGAGCGGGGCTGCCCAGGCAATCCTCGACGCCACGGGGCCGCTACGTCCCCGCCTGATCGACATCGGGATACACGAGGCCCAGCTCTGGCCCAGCGGGCTGCACGAGAAGTTCAACGCCCTGTTCGAGTCGGTCGACAGCGCTGACTTCGCCCCGCCCGCCCAGGCGCGCGACGTCTTCACCAGGTTGACCGGCGAGCTGGACGAGATCGTTGGAACCGTCGAGCGGATCGGCCGGGAAGAGGTCGGCCAACTCAACGCACTGCTCCGGCAGGGCGATACCGCCTACGTCGGGTGAGGATGGAAGGGGGCCGACATGGCGGCGCCTACGGTCACCGGGTTCGACGCTTTGACGGACGGTCAGGTGTCGCGTCAATGCCAGTCCCAGGACCGCCCGGTCGAATCGGTACCGTCCGCGTCCGCCTCAATCCGTCAGCGACAGGGAGAACTCGGGGCTCTGGGCGATGAACACCAGCTTGGTCAGCTCCGCGTCGTCTGGGACGTTGAACCAGAGCCAGCCACGCGTCAGGTCACCGGGCGGGAGCACGCGGGCCTTCAGGGTCGTTTCCGGGCCCGCCGCGCCACCGGCTGTGTATTCGAACCCATCGGTGGCGCGCAGACGGATCTGACTGGCGGCGAACGAGAGCGGCTGATTCGAGGCGTTGTTGATCTCGACCTCGGTGGCGAAGTAGTGCGTCCCTGGCGGAACGACCAGCATCGACGCCTCCGGGAGCTCGTAGGGGTCCCGGACGGTGTAAACGGTGAACGACCAGTCGGGTGGAGCGATGCGCGCGATCGCGTCGTCGTCCGTCTGAGGCGTGGCATCCGGCGTGGCGTTCGACTGGGGCGTGGCGTCCAGCCGCGGTGACGCGTCCGGTGTCCCAGCGACCTGGGCATGGCTCTCGGTCGGCCCGCTGAACGCGCCCACGGCCATCACGGCCGAGCCAGCCGTCGCCATGGTCGCCAGGACGTGGCGGCGCGACTGTCGGGTCTGGAACCGGAGTCCTGACTGTTCGACCATGAAGGTTGTCCCTCTCTGGGTAGGGGTTCTCGGGTCGGATGGAGCCCACCGGCGAGCGGCAACACTACGCACAGCTCCCCGATCACTCTCACCGTATCAGTAGCGCGAACGCAGATCCATGGTCCGATCTGGCCGTGTCGTCCGGAACCACCCAGCCGTTGGTCCTGCCTAGATCACCTCGCGCGGCGGTGAACGACGGAGCGGTCGTTTGGTTCTGGCGTGGTGCCAACCGGCCAGCCGGTGGTCCGACGAGGCGGACGGGGTCAGCCACCTCGCCGGTTGCCGGCGCGATGCCGTCGGTCAGGCCGGGGCGCAGGGGAACCAGACGATGCGAGGAGCATCAGGGTCGCGACCAGCGCGGTGACGAGGACCGGAAGGACGGCGGCCGCGATCATGACGAGGTCCATCCGGTGGAGCCCCCAGCCCCGCGCGGCGTCGACCACGATCACCGTCGGCCCCTCGTCGATCCGGAAGGTGTTGAGCACCAGCCCGAGGAGCAGGACGCCGACGAACCAGCCGGCGAGGACGATCCCCAGCCCGATGCGCCACCACCTCACCGGATCATTCCGGCGCCGGTCCAGCGTCGCCACCGCCGCCGGGCCCGGGCCGGTCCCGGATCGTACGCTCCCGGACCCACTCGGCCGGATTGCCGCGGTAGACGCCACGCGGCGCGGCATCCCTGAGCAGGACCGACCCCAGGGTGACGATCGCCTCCTCGCCAACCGTCACGCCCGGTCCGACGCGGGCGAACGCGCCGACCCAGGCTCCCCGCTCGACCGCGATTGGTCGGACGACCAGACCCATCCCAGGGTCGGCCCAGTCGTGGTTGCCCGTGCAGAGGTACGCACCCTGGGAGATGCAGGCATCGTCGCCGATGGTGACCGGGACGAAGTTGTCGATCCAGATCCGCTCGCCGAGCCAGACATCGTCGCCGACCGCGAGGTGCCACGGGTACTTGATATGGATCGACGGTTTGATGATGACGTTCCGCCCGATGGTCGCGCCGAACCGGCGGAGGATGCGGGCCTTGAGCCCGTACGGGACGAAAACAGGGTTGAGGAGGGTGACCGCCTCGACCACGAGCCAGAGGCTTCGGAACCAGAACGGCCGCCCTGCCTGGTAACCGCGCTGGGATGTCAGCGATAATTGGATACGACCCAACAGTGCACCTCTTTCCCTACTTTAGGATGCCAATGGACTGGCTGTCGAGCGGCACCCTGAACGCAGCGTCGAACGGCGGGCTTAGCTTCTTTGGCCCCGGGATTCGAGCCGTTCAAGTCCGCTTCGAAGGAAATCGACCAGCTTTTCTCGCTCAGCCACACGCTGCTCTTCAGGAAGCGTAACCGGGTGACGCCGAATGTCAGCGATTCCCATGCGCTCGAAGAGTGCATCCCGCGGGGTCGCTCCAAAGAGCATCGCCGGCGTTCCGTACGCCAATGCAACTACGCCCGAGTGGACGCGATCAGTTAGAGTCAACTCCGCATTGGCGTACGTGGCTAGATAGGTATACGGCTCATCCGTGGCCACTGCGCCGGGACGGCGATACACTTTCCAACCAATGAAAGGGTTCGTGCGGTGCTCGGGTCGCAAGATTGCCAATCCATTCAACGCGTTAGGCATTGACTTTCTTCGGTCTGCCATAGCCCCGAGATAGGCAACGCCTTGTCCCTTCTTCGCGAGCAAGTACGGGATCCGTGGAAACGTCCAGTTCCAGGTCGCGTCCTCGAATTCGAAGCTGCCGCTACGTCCATTTGGCGCGGATGGTGAGGGCTGACCGCCGATAACAATCTCTGGCTCCGGATAGCGGTCAAAGCAAACCGCCGCAAACGAAGGATAGTCAATCTTGGGCGGTTGATAAGCATCTGGAATGCAGAACGCGCTCTCAATACCGTCGTAGGATATTTCGCACAGGTCGTGGAAGTGAGAATAGGTCACTGAGTCGCGAGTCGCCAAGATGGCCGGCGGATACTCGGACAAGAATTCGCGCACGGAAGCGATCTCCTCAGAGGTGTATCGGAAAAGTCCGGCACTAAGGAGCACGATCTTGGTGCCGCGCTCCCGCAGCGCACGGAACGAAGGTTCCCAAATAGCGCGGAAGGTGGAGGTCAGCATCGGGCCCTGAAGTACGAGGTAATCAACATCGAGGGATGCGATCAGACTCGCATGGTTTTGAGGATTTCCCCTAGTTTGGTTATGAAACGTGCGATATCCGGGCTGGTCTTGAAACCATGTGACACGTGCGCCAGGGGCCGCCTGTTCCATGATCCATCGTCCCGACACACTGAAGAAAGCGTTGCCGATGTTTTGTGACCAGCTTGATACAAGAACAACGTTCTTTCCGTTAAGGTCCATGTTGTAGGTCTCCTTGGGGTACTTACGAATCGGGTGAGCTAGGAGTAGCCGTTTCTGAATGCCAGTTGAGCCACGAGTATGAAATGGGATTCTTCTCGGCTACACCCTTCTACTCCTTCGGTTGCTATGTCCGGCGCACTATCGGCGCCGGACATCATCGGGCACTTACTTCCCGATAAAGCGAGATGTATTGATCAGAAACCTTTCCCCAATCGAATCGCTCGACGAACCGGCGCGCTCTGCGGCCAATGGCACGGCTCAATTCTTGATCGTTGAGCAACTCGACGATGGCCGATGCTGCAGCATTCGCATCGACATCAACTTTCAGAGTAGCGCCCGCTTGCTCAGCATCCTGAGCTATATTGACGGCACTCGAAATCACCGTTGGTTTACCGGCGGACATCGCCTCGACGACCGCCATTCCGAAGTTTTCCGCGTGTGAAGTGAGTACCCACACGTCCGCAGCGGCAATCGCGTTAGCCAGCTTTGCGCCGGAAAGCTCGCCCGTGAATATAACGTCATTTCCGATCCCTAAATCGCTCGCCAGTGCCTCAAGTTCGGCTCGAATCCCCTCATCATCTGGACCTACAAGAACCAAGCGACAATCTTGGACTTGGTCACAAACCCTCGCGAATGCGCGTAAAAGAACGTCCAAACCCTTTTTATATGAGAGCCGACCGTGATTGAGCACTATGGCCGAGGACTCCCCGATTCCCATTTCGCGCCGAAACGAGCCGTAGTCGGCCGCTACGGCAAGTCTGTCGAGATGAAAACCATTCGGAATCACGGCGCGCTGGGTGTTAGGAGCAAACGAGGAGATCTGGTCGTGTTCGAGCTCCGAAGTACAATGAATGGCTGCGGCGCCTTGCAACATCGGTCGAACCCACTCGTTTAGTGCAATGAACTTCTGCGCCCTTCCTCGGCCAAGTAAGAATGGATCGAGCATCCCATGTGTAGAGACGACGATCGGTACGCCGGCGCGCCTGGCTGCTCTCCAACTTGCACGCGCGCAGAAGCTCCATATTCCATGGATGTGCACAAGATCGAAGGAACTGATCGAAGTGTTCAGCGCGCGCGCCATATCGGGGGCGAACAGAAAGCGATAGGGTCTCCGCACTCGGAAGTAACGGATGTCAAGGTTTTCGGCGCCATAAGGCAAGTCCGTTTCTGCAACGCTTCGGCGGGGTTGCCCCGAACGCCCGGGTATGGCGGAGTTCGTCGTAACTATCTGCACCGCCATTCCGGCGCGTTGGAGGGCGTCACTAAGCTCAACGACGACTACAGCGAGTCCTCCCTCGCTTATCCCAACTGAAGGCACCACTTGCAGTACGCGCAACCCTGCTTGTTCCGATTCGTGCTTCCACGACATCCTCACCTCGGGTGGTTGATCGCGACCCGCAGACGAAAACACCTTCGCGCTCATCGACTCACCATAGGTGCCGGATCCCGCCGTAAGCCTGTATGCAAGGAGCGGAAGGCCAGGGAGTTTATTGGACTGGGTTGCCGTCGTCGGGGGAGAGACAAAACGCGATCAACCATAACCTCAAGATCAAGCGCATATTCATCATGTGTACGTGATGAGACCAGTGTTTGACCGCATCGGGCAAATCGGTGGCGTATAGAAGCGTCATTCGCGAGATCCAGCATTCGGGCAGCGAGGGCGTCTGCTGACCTCGGCGGAACGATGAAACCTGCCTCACCGTCCGGTAACCGTCGATCAATGTCACCCGCCGCTTCCGTAACGATCACAGGAAGCCCAGCAGCCATTGCCTCTTCCGTCACTAATCCGTGAGGATCTCCAAGCGTAGGGAACACACAGACATCCGCAAGCGCGTACATCGACGGCATATCTGCTGGCTGCACAAATCCCTCGAAGTGGATATTCGGATTTTGCCTCGCCTGCGTCCGATAGCGTCCCTCGTCAATGCCGTCTCCTACAATCAGCAGCGAAGTTTCCGGATTGTGTTGGCGGACTTGGTCAAATGCGTCAAACAGGTAATCGAGGCCTTTACCCCGCCAGAGTCTTCCAACATAGATGAAGACGCATCCATGAAGGGCTCTGCGATCTCGTTCTTTACGACGTACGACGACCGGCACGTCAGATGCCGTCGCAAAGTGATCCACGTCGACGGACTGGCGAACGGCAAAAATCCGCTCTTCGGGAACTCCGTAACGCAGAGCAACAGCAGCGCCCTCCGGGCCAGGTACTTTCGCTGCATCGGCCAAGCGGAAAAGCAACTTCTTCGAAAGCTCCTTGGCGGTCGAGCGACGCACCCAGCTGCCGTATGTAGGGAGCACACGATAGGCGAAGCGAACTCCGCTTGCGGCCATTCCGACGCTTCCTAGCGCAAACGACACCGGGTTATACAGGCAGATTACCAGATCTGGTTGCGACTGACGCAGCTCGGCGAAGGGCAAGTGCAGCGACTGCCCAGCGATCTGGACGGACGGAATGTATCGCGCGGGAAACTCCCAGTGGCTTTCAATTACATCCCAACTTCGATCAGGATTCGTACGCGAGTTGAACCACGCTTGGAGGTCAATGTTCCCACGCCGCGCCACGGCATTGAATCTCCCGACCACATACGGACTAGGGATATTGTTCCAGTAGACAACACGCGGTAGTGGCTTCATCGGCTTCTCCATTCAATCTTGGCGTCAGCCAGGCCTAGCGTGCTGATCTCGGACGAACCCTCCTTGTAACGTAGATAGAGCAGCAGCCCAACGATTGGATACGCCCACATGAACCGCTCCCACAGGCTGTTGTTGAACACTTCTCCTACCAGAAAACCTGCGTATCCAGCACCAAAGCCGACTATGATTAACGGCGCCTTTTCGCCCACTCTTGCTCTTGCCCTCAATGTTCGATCCCTAAGCGGAGCAAGAGCCGCCCAGATGGCGACAATGAATCCGACGAAACCAATTACTCCCGACGCCGATAGCACTTGAAGGTAGACGTTATGCGCGGCACGTGCTTCTTGTAGACCTATACCGACGAAGGGTCGCTGTTCAATACTGGCAATCCCTTGCGCAAATCGCTCCTGGCGTCCCTCGTCACTAGCCGCTACCGTCACATCCGAACTCCTTGAATGCAGCAGTCTCTCGATCGAAGTGCCTTGCTCGAATGGAACTTGAACGCCAAACACTCCGACGGCCACACCGAGTAGAGTTGCTGTAGTGAGAAATAGCGTCAGTACACGGTTGCGAGTGATGATAGCGAAAATGAGAACCACCACCAACGTGCCGACCAGTCCCGCCCGAGACCCGCTAAAGTAGACGCCCATAAGGACGCTAACAGTACCACCCAAGGCAATGAATCGTTCGATACGATTACCGGCCACCATGAACGCTAGAGCGGGTCCAAGTGCCAAAATACAAGTAAATGCTAGAACGTTTTGATGCGTCGCAAGGCCGATAATACGACTGCTGTTATGAGGTGGCCCTTGAACGACGCCGATGAAGACGCTCAGGGACACGGATGCTATCCATAGAAGACTTAAGAGACGTAGAAAGCGTGTCGAAGGAGCAAGCAGCACAATGGCGAGGGGAACGACTGCTACCGAAGTCGACATCTTAATCAGCCGCACTAAGCTTTCGGTAACTGCAGAAGAGAATGCTGTGGCGATAAAACTCCCAATAATAAGTAACGTTACACCGATCATGAATCGTTTGAGTTCTCGCGGCACTGCTTGCCGACGACTTTGCATTAGGAGGGGCAGTGATAGAAGCACAGCAAGCAAAAGCGGCACATCGCTCATCGCGATACTGGAGTTGACCCGGACTCCATTCATCGCCAATAGAACAAATGACGCTGCGAATAACATCATAATGAGACCAGGATAGCCGAGTCGAACGCATACAATGCCTGTTGCTGCTGCGCCAATCACCGCGACGACGAGAAGAATAGCGAGTCCAGTTCCAAGTAACGGTATTGCCGCTCCCACCGTAAGCACAGTAATAAGGAAGAGCAGCAAGACGGTCGCAATGCGCACGACCTTGATGGATAGTCCAAAGGAGTTCCTACGAGATGGTTGTATTTCCGGTCGCGCCTTCCGATGTACGCTAAACAGAGCACGCACGAATCGTACGTCGGTCAACCGGGACGATAATGACTCCTTCTCCAGCGGTACTCCTGTTGGCTTCAGTTCTTTGGCCCGCTGCAAGAAGACAAGGGCCGCCAGTCCCACCGCCCCTGACGCACCAATGGCGACTGCGATGCCCTTGAGTTCGCTCCACTGAACAAAAATGACTAGTGCCGGTACAAGGCAAACCCAGGAGGCAATTTCCGCCCATGTAGTAGCGAGAGGCATGCCCCGGCCTCGCATTCCGTCTCCAAGCGTCCGCCTGGCTCCGAAGATAACCGAGCCAATAAGGAGAATCTGCATCGGCGCAATGGCATCACGGAAGTCCTCGCCGAATGCCAATGGCACTAAAACTGGCGCTGCTACTATTAGGGGAGTTGCGATCATGATGGACATAGCCAATGATAGCCAGAAGAACCGCCACATCGAGCGAGCCGCCAACTTGTCGTTGGGCTGTCCAGCGATATGTGGAAATGCGATCATTCCAACACTTTGTGACACGAACCGAGGCAAGTTCGTGAACGCAAGCGACGCAACATAAATTCCCAGCATGGCTGGAGAGAGAAAAAGTCCGACAGCGGCTTGGTCGAGGCGAAAAGTCTCAAGCGGAGAGGCAGAACCCAGGAACCCTTTGGCACCAAACCGCATAAGTTCACCGGCCGACGGTGTAGGCACTTCGCTCCTAGCATCACGAGGTAGGGCTCTGGCTACCGAGATGATACCAATCGTCGCTGACACGATACTCGTTAGGGTCCATATGCCAGTGGCGACCAGAAGGGACGGTTCATGGAGCGACCAAAGGAGCAGCAACCCCGCAGCGTACAGAAACGGTTGAACGTTTCGCTGAAAGTTGTAGGCGCGGAAGAGACGCATTCCCTGCAGGATGGCTAAAACGTAGTTTCGAATGAAGATGGTAACAGGCACCATCATCGTTATCGCGGCGCTCCACCGCACCTCATTCGCATCGCCGCCCATCAGCGACCATAAAACGACACCGTTGATAACACTGCAAAGTATTGACTGGATAACTCCCAATTGTCTTGCGGTTGCGACAATCGATGCGATGGCTTTCTCATTACGGGCTATATGATATGAAACTGCCTTTTCAACCCCCAGCATTCCCAATTGACAGATAACGACCGGGATCAACGTGAGCAGTGCGAGATGCCCCCGGTTCTCTGGACCGAGAAGTCGCGCCGCGAGGATGCCACTGACGAGTAACGCTCCCTGCGCTATAAACGCGGCGGCGAGCGAGCCAAGCATCGTCCGAGCGATTGGCATCGCTCGAAGAATTTGATCGCGCCATGACCCGATAGGTCGGAGGTTGTGATTCACTCTCACGTTATCGGATCCGACGATTTGTTCACACTAAGAAGAATCATGACGCGATCGCCTCCACGTACAACGTTTCCCGTTGCCTGTTGGGCGAGTCTGGAGCTGGACTGATTGAGCTCCGGCCAAAGCTTGCTTGACCAGCGCTACTGAAACCCGACTCGGTTAACAATAAGCACAAGGTCTCTGCGTCGTACGCTGCGCGATGATTGTGAAAGTAGAAGATCTCGCTTATCGCGATGGCTCTCGTAGGCCGTCCCGGCCTGACTTCGTCGATGATGGGATCATTGCCGAGATAGGCTCGAACATAGCGTTCGAGATCCGGGACGCCGATCCGGATTACACCGTCAGGCGCAAGAACGCGACGACACTCCTTCAACAAGATCATGACACTGGGAAGGGGAATATGCTCAAATAAGTGTTCTGAGAAAATCGACTCAACGCTTTGGTTTGAAAAAGGCAATCCAGCGCGTAAATCCCACTTCAGGTCTAGCGTGCGCCCTGGACGTGCGAGATCGATATTCAGCCAACCGGCCTTGTATGTATTGCCGCAGCCGAGATGAAGCCGTAAAGGTCGGTCACCCTTCGCCACCAACCGAGCCGCCTTTCTTCGCTCGACGGGACGGAGCAGTAAGGTCGCAATATTCTTCGCACGGTCCCCCCACGTGTATTCCGAAACCCCAGATGCGTATTGAAGTCGGAGGTAATCTTCAACATTGGTCATTTCACGCATCTCCCTTTTGCTTAGCTAGCTCTCCAGTTCCGATGTGATCTCTCTACCGTGGTCTCGCGAGCCAGAACAGCATCAGACGCTCGGACTGAGGGGCACGGGGTATGCACTATCAGTCAATCGTCGGGCGGTATCCGTGCCACTACCTCCCAGGCTTGTTCATACTTGAGTTCGCCCGCACGGCTATCAATGATGGAAGCGAGTACGGTGGCCCTCGGTGCCACCACCCTGCTGCCAGACGGCACGTCCTGGTTGACCAGCGCGTTCGGACCAATCACGACATTGTCGCCAATCGTGATTTTTCCCACCAGAATGGCTCCCGGATAAATCGTGACGCCGTCGCCGATTATTGGCACGCGGGCGCCTCCGTTCTTGCTCCCGGCGTTGCCGATGGTCACTTGATGGAAAATCTTGGCGGCCTTCCCGATGTGAGCGTGCGGGTGGATGACAGAACCAGTCATTCGGTGAGCCATGATGAACCCTGGGCCGATCTCGGAGGTCGAGAATATCTTGCCGCAGCCCATTGGTATCACAATCAGCGCGTCAACAATCGCCCCGATAAGTCGTACAATCCTCTTCGCCGGAGCTGGCAATGAGGATAGAGAAACGCCCCTACCCAGCCGATAGTTGACGAGTGCTGTGCGCACGACGAGTGAGCTGTTCTGTTTCCAATCCTCTCGTAAATACGAGAGCTGCTGTCTAAGAGGCGATGTATCAACCATGACGTTTGTCCAGTGAGTCCTGCATCCGGATCGAACTCTCATCGAGGCACTCCTCGTACCAATCGATCGTTCCACGTAGTCCATCCTCGAAGCTCGTGCTGGCTGTTAAGCCGAACTCCTGCCTGGCGCGGGAGGTATCGGAGCCAGCGCGGGGGTGGCCATCGGCTTTGGCAGGGGCCCAGACGTTATCCCCTACGAGTAATGCACTCTGTCCGGCGAACGCTCCAGCGAGCGAACTGGACATCGGACGCACCATCGGGGTAGCACGATACATTTGCCGGTGCCACGGACTCCTATGCTCCAAAAGGCCACTTGAGCTCATTCGGTAGACTCCGTCGGCTCGAGTGGCCGAATGAAGACACTTGTCTCAACTGAAGCCAGAGGGAACGGTTTCACTGAGATGAAGCGCCTAACCGTCCACCCCATCAAAATGTCATCAGCGGCGCGGTACTCGAGCCGGTCGGAATCGTCGAGCACAATTAACCCTCCCGGCTTTGTCTTAGATTTTGCGACCTTCAGGCACTCTATTCGATGCCCGGATCGAGCCTCGTAGCCGTCGACGACGACGAGATCGAACGAGTCATCGCTGTATTGCTCGAGATAACTCGGGAAATCCCGAGACGAATCCAGCCAAGTCAGCGTGCAATTCTCGACCCCAGCATGGGCAAGCTGCTCGCTCACTTGGCGGTGCCACTCCGGGTTGTTCTCGACACTCTCGACTGTTCCGGCCCGTTGAGCATACCAGGCTGTCGACGCACCGGAACCGAACTCAAAGACATTCCACGTTGCCTGAATCGACTCATCCAGGAATGCGACTGCGGATGACGCTAGCCATGGCGTAGTCGGTTGGTGACGGGAGACCCTCTGGCGCGCAGATGAGATCAGCTGTGGCCAGGCGTGAATCGGCAGCAATTGGCCGCGTCTGGTATGGAACCGTGACTTGCGGTGATCGCCGGACCCCAGAACTTTCGTCAATACCTGCATGACCGGCACCCCCAGCGTCGAACGCAAGAACCCTCGTCTTCAACGGTGTGTCCCGTCGCCCCAGTCGACGTCCATCCAAGCCTCGATGGTCTCAAACGCCCACCTGTTCAACCGATCGGCTGGATCTCGACTGTTCGTACCAATCCTGGGTTGTGCGAAGTCCATCCTCGAAGCTCGTCCTCGCCGTGAAGCCGAACTCCCGGGAAGCGCGGGAGGTATCGAGGCCACGGCGGGGCTGCCCGTCGGGCTTGCGGTGATCCCAGACGATCTCCCCCCGGAACCCCGTCAGCTGGACGATCAGCCCGACCAGGTCGCGGATCGTGATCTCCCCGCCGGTGCCGAGGTTGACCGGCTCGGCGCCGTCGTAGTGCTCCGCCCCCAGCACGATGCCCTCGGCCGCGTCGTCGACGTAGATGAACTCCCGCGACGCCGCGCCTGTCCCCCAGACCTCGATCACCGGGTCCCCGGACTCGCGGGCATCCACGCATTTCCGGATCAGCGCCGGGATGACGTGCGAGCTGGCTGGGTCGAAGTTGTCACCCGGGCCGTAGAGGTTGACCGGGATCAGGAAGATCGCGTTGAAGCCGTACTGCTGCCGGTAGGCCTGGCCCTGAACCAGCAGCGCCTTCTTCGCGATCCCGTACGGCGCGTTCGTCTCCTCCGGGTAGCCGTCCCAGAGGGCGTCCTCCCGGAACGGCACCGGCGTGAACTTCGGGTACGAGCAGACCGTCCCGATCGTGACGTACTTCGCGACGCCGGCCAGCCGGGCCTGCTCCATGAGCTGGATGCCCATGATGGCGTTCTCGTAGAAATACAGGCCCGGGTTGTCCCGGTTGGCCCCGATCCCGCCGACCGTCGCCGCCAGGTGGATCACCGTGTCGGCCCGGCTGTCGCTCAGCGCCTGGTCGATCGCCGCCCGGTCGCGCAGGTCGTAGTCGGCGCTCCGCGGCACGAAGACGTCCCGCGCTCCGTCCGCCGTCAGCCGCGCGACGACATGCCGACCGAGGAACCCGGCCCCGCCCGTGACCAGCACCCGGCGATCGTCCCAGAATCCCGTATTGGACATCAGGCGGCCAGCTCCTGCGCGATCAGCCCGAGCGCCCGGAGGACCGGGGTGTCGGGCAGGACGTTGGCCAACTCCGGGAAGCCGGCCAGCTCGACCCCGGCGGCCCGGAGGTCGTTGGCGACCATGATCCGGACCAGTTCGTGGAAGGTCGTCTTCGGCGCCCAATCCAGCCGCTCCCGCGCCTTGCTCGCGTCCCCGAGCAACAGGTCGACCTCGGTCGGCCGGAAGTAGCGCTGGTCGATCGCGATGTGGGCGGCCGGGTCGAGCCCGACGTAGCCGAACGCGACGTCGATCAGCTCCTGGACGCTGTGGGTCTCCCCTGTGGCGATGACGTAGTCATCGGGCCGCTCCTGCTGGAGCATCAGCCACATCGCCTCGACGTACTCCCGGGCGTAGCCCCAGTCCCGCTTGGCGTCCAGGTTGCCCATGTAGAGCGTGCTGGCCCGCCCGGTGAGGATCTGGGCGATGCCCCGGGTGACCTTCCGGGTGACAAACGTACCGCCGCGCCGGGGGGACTCGTGGTTGAACAGGATCCCATTGCAGGCGAACAGGTCGTACGCGTCGCGGTACTGGACCGTCATCTGGTGCGCGAAAACCTTGGCCACGGCGTAAGGGCTCCGCGGGGAGAAGGGCGTCGTCTCCCGCTGGGGCGTCTCCAGGACCTTGCCGAACATCTCGGACGACCCGGCCTGGTAGAACCGGACTGGCCAGTCGGCATGGCGCAGGGCCTCCAGCAACCGCAGGGTGCCCATCGCGACCGAGTCCGCCGTGTACTCCGGCATGTCGAAGGAGACGGCGACGTGGCTTTGCGCGCCGAGGTTGTAGACCTCGTCCGGCCGGATCCGGTGGATCAAATTGATCAGCCCGGAGGAGTCGGAGAGGTCGCCGTAGTGCAGCGTCAGCGGGACGCCCAGCTCGTGCGGGTCATGGTAGAGGTGCTCGATCCGCCCGGTCGAGAACGAGCTCGAGCGCCGCATCACCCCGTGGACCTCGTACCCCTTGGTCAGCAGCGACTCGGCCAGGTACGACCCGTCCTGCCCGGTGATGCCCGTAATCAGCGCCCGCTTCATCGCCCGATGTCTCCAATCCGTACGGTGCTCGCCGCCGCGACGTCGCGTCCGGCGACGGGCATGGCTGAGGCTTGGGTCGGGGTGGGAACCGGACCGCCCACGACAGTTCGCGCTGGCGCGTCGCCGAGCAACCCCTCCAGGAACCGCTCGACCCGATCGTAGGCGGCGTCCGCCCCGAGGTGAGCGGCGGCGTAACGCGGGCCGTTGGCGCCGAGCTCGCCGGCCAGCGCCGGGTCGGCCCGGAGCGCTCCCAGCGCCGCCAGCAGCGACTCCGGATCCTCCGCCGGGACCGAGACTCCCGCCCCGGACCGCGACACCTCCTGGGCGGTGATTCCCAGCGGGTTCGTCGCGGCTACGACGGCGCGGCCCGCCATGAAGTACGACGTCAGCTTGCTGGGTAGCGACATGTCGACGACGCTCGCTCGCTCATTGACGAGCAGGACGTCGGCAGCGGCAAGGACATCCATGAACCGGTCGGCGGGCTGCGGGGGCAGGAACTCGATGGCGGCGGTTCCACGGGCGAGTATCGTCAGGGCGACCCGTTGGTTGCCATCCCCCATCAGTATGAACCGGACGGGATCCTCGCGCTGTTCCGCGACCCGCGCGGCCGCGACGACGTGCTCCAGCCCCTGCTTCAGCCCCATGTTCCCGGCGTGCAGGACGACCTGCGTCGCGTCGTCCCAGCCCAGCTCGGCCCGGGTCCGCGTCCGGTCACCGGTCGGCGACGAGACGTGCGACCAGTTCGGGAGCATCGTGATCCGGTCGTGCGCGACCCCCATCGCCTCGACGCTGGCCCGGAAGCCGTCCGCCACGAGACCAACGCCAGCGGCATCGCGAAGCATTCGACCTTCGACTGACCGTAATATCGTTGCGACTCGTGTTCCCCCACGAATGGATGACTGAGCAGCTGCCTGACTGGACAGGTCCTGGATGATGAGCCCATACGGCACGTGAAAGCGCCGACTCGCCCATCTACCCAGGACGCCGTTCGCGACATACGGCATCGAGGCAAGGATGAGATCAGGTCGGGATAGACGAGACAGTCTTAGCAGGTGCGAATGGAAGGAGAGTTCCGAGAAACCACGACGAGCCGCCGACTGCCGGCCCGGGACATACTGACGAACTCGATGGATCGTGACACCATTGTGTCGTTCGGTCATGGAGAGCCGGCCGGCATAGGACGCCGAAACCCGCCAGCCTGGATAATAGGGCATGCCTGCCAGCACCGTGACGTTTGCCCCGCGCGCCGCCATGGCTTCAGCCACGCCTGTCGTGTAGGGAGCGCTTCCCGTGTCTTCCGGCCAATAGTTGAGGCCGACAATCAGGAGATTGAGCCTCTCAAGGGTCATCAGACTGCTCCCCGCCTCAGGAGAACCGCGGGAATGGTCATCACGAGAATCCGAAGTTCCATCCAGAAGCAGCGGCTTCGGACATAATCGAGGTCCAGCGCGATTCGCTCCTCGTAGGTGAGACTCGATCTTCCCGACACCTGCCAGAGGCCGGTAATCCCCGGTCGCACGCTGAAGATCAGATGGCCATGTCGATGATAATTCGCATCGAACTCAACGCGAGGCACCGGCCGAGGACCAATAAGGCTCATCTGTCCTTTGAGAACATTCAGGAGTTGGGGAAGTTCGTCGACGCTCGTCTTGCGGAGGACTCGACCCACTGACGTCACGCGAGGATCACGATTCAACTTCCACTTGAGCATCAATTCCGCCTGAAGCGTTGCATCGGTCTTGAGTCGCGTATCGGCGTCCGCCACCATCGTTCGAAACTTCAGGCACGAGAAGGGAACTCCGTCCCGCCCTACACGGCGGTGACGAAACAGGATCGGTCCAGGGCTATTGACCCGGATAGCTATGGCGATCATCAAGATCAACGGGAGGAGCAGGACGATGGCGAGGAGAGCCACCACGATGTCGAGCGATCGCTTGATCAGGTGATAGGCGACACCGGGGTCCATGACGCCCCCAATCGGCAACGTCGCCTCGACCCGGACCGTGTCTGGACCGACGGGAATCGCGACGACCGCACCCTGCCAGGAACGAGGCGGGACCTCATGGATGTCGCCGGACACGACCCGGCCGCCCGGAACGATGTAGAGATCCGAGCCAGTCACACGCTCCACACGGGATGCGATCTGATCATCGACCTCGAGGGCACCAACCGACATCGCGACCTCCATTGGGATGCGCCCGAGACTGAGGCGAAGATGCCTGGACGTCCAGCGCGTGGACATCGCCTGAATCCACTGGGTCCGAATCCGGCATGATGCCGCGCTGTGCAGGCCGCCAATGGATAGGCGAGTCTGGACCGAGCGGGAACCTCTCTAACCCTACGCAATGGCACCATCGACTGGAAATAGGCCATTCATCCTGCCGGCATAGTCATTTCTGGTCCCGCATGAAACCGGACTTGACAGTCCGAATGGCACCCTTCCTGAACCCGAGCCCGTCCTCCTGCCATGGCATGGACTGGTTCTGGGATCGAGCACGCCACGATTCGACAGTCGGGTTAGGCCAGAAGGTATAGATCGAACCCCCCAAGAGTCATGATCGGGCTCGGAGCGCCATCATCAGGACAGGGGCGGGCCGACCACGGCCCCCTGTCTGGCACCCATCTGGCGCCCACGTGGTAGAACCAGACTGCGGCGATACCCGCTAGTGGGTGAGCATCGGAGTAAACCTGTGATAGACCTGCACAATCATCTGCTCCCAGGGGTTGACGACGGTGCTTCATCCATGGCCGGCACACGGCTCCTGCTAGCCAGATCGGTTGAGCTGGGATACCGGACCATCGTCGCCACGCCGCACCTGCATGTCCAGCTCGCCGGGGACTATCGGTTGGCTGTGGAGACCCGATTGGCTGAGGTGCGGCATGAGGCCGGGCCATATGGAATCAGCGTGATCGGTGGCTACGAGGTCTTCCTGTCGCCCGATCTGCCCCGCCGGCTCGAGGCGGGGGAACCTTCGACGATCGCCGGGACTCGGGCAATCCTGGTCGAACTGCCGTTCGTCGGCTGGCCGACCTACACCGAGGCGACGATGTTCGCCCTTCAGGCGGCCGGCTACCGCCCGATCCTCGCCCACCCGGAACGCTACCGCGCGGTGCAGGAGCAGCCCGACCTCGCGATCGCCCTGGCCCGTCGCGGGGTCCAGCTGCAATTGACGCTGCAGAGCCTGACTGGATCGTCCCGTCGGATCCAGAAGGTATCCACGCGGCTACTCGAGGCCGGCGCGATCACTCTGGTTGCCTCGGACGCCCACGGGGACGATCACCGGCTGGCGGCCGTCCCGGACGCGCTGCGTCGCCTGGAGCAGATCGTCGGGCGAGAACGGCGGGACCGGATCGTGAACCGCAACCCGGTGGCGATCCTCTCCGGCGACGACATTGCCCTGGGCGAGCAAGCCGGTGAAGGTGATTTCCAGCGACGCCCGCGTCGCTGGTGGCCGATTGGGCGGGGCGCCCGATAACGGCCCCAAGGCAATCGTCGGGATCGGTCCGTACCCAACCCCGGGCATGGCCATCCCGCGCGGAACCCACCGGAGCGATGATCGGTTCCGACCACTCCCTCGGCCGTCCACGGAGGCACACCGGTCGCTACGGCTGCGTTGCGGGTTCACGAGCCGGAAGGCTGGGCCGCTGGTCCGTGGTCTCACTCGAGTAGTAGCCGGCATAGTAGTAGCCGCTCTCACCCGAACTGGACTGCCCGTTGAGGACCGTGCCGATCACCCGAATCGAACCGTTGCGGAGGGCGCCGACCGCCCGCTGCAAGGCCTCACGACGCGTCTGACCGGCGCGGCAGAGCAGCACGACGCCGTCGGAATGGGGGGCGAGGACAAGAGCGTCCGCCGCCGCAAGTAGGGGCGGTGAGTCGATGATGACGAGGTCGACGGTCGACCGAAGATCCTCGAGCAGGCGACGCATCCGCTCGGTACTCAGCAGGTCGGACGGATTCGGGGGCTGTGGGCCGCTCGGAACGACGAACAGGCGACCAGGGATCACTTCGGCCGCGGCCCAGCTCCACGGTTGCGCCGGATGCGTCAGCAGGGACGTCAGTCCACGCTCGTTGGACAAGTCGAAGATGCGATGCTGAGTGGGTCGCCGCAGATCGGCATCGATCACGACCGTGACCAGTCCCGTCCCTGCCATCGCCGCCGCCAGGTTCGCCGTCACCGTGCTCTTGCCCTCGGATGGCCCCGCACTGGAGACCAGCATGACCGCGACCTCCTTCGATGCCGAAGCGAACTCGAGGTTGGTCCGAAGCAGCCGAATCGCTTCCGACGCGGCCGATGCCGGACGGTTCAAAACATAGAGTTGGTCCCGGCCCGGAAGCAGCTTGGGCACGACGCGAACTTCGGCGAGCATCGGGACGCCAGTCAGATCAACGATGTCCTGTTCGCTCTTGACCGTGTTGTCGAGGTATTCCAGCAGGAAGACGCTTGCGGCCGCGACGATCATCCCCGCGATCAAAGCCAGCAGCGTGTACAGCGACGTGCGCGGTGCGTACGGGGTACCTGGGAGTCGGGCGTGTTCCCAAACCGTGACCCGGCTCTGGAGGGCGGCCTCAGCCAGGTCCATCTGCTGCTGCTGGCTGAGCAGGTCGCCGTAAACGACCTGAGCCTGGCTGAGCGTGACGCGGAGCGAACTGAGCTGCGTTTGCACCTCCGCCGACCCGACCGTCCCGGATGCCTCGAGCTGATCAATCTGCGTCGTGACGTCCGTGATCTGCCCCTCGGCCCTGTCCAGTTGCGATTGCAGCGCTTCGCGCGAGGCACTCGAGAGCTGGGTGGATCGCTCGCTCAGCACGCGGGCGAACTCCTCCGCCACTGCGTCGGCGACCTGAGCGGCGCGGCGCGGGTCCGAGTCGGAGACCGACACGTGGAGAAGCTGTGTTCCCGTCACGACCGAGGCGCTGACACTGCCGCGCAGATCGCCGATCATCACTGGAAGCTGAAGCCGGTCGATCACCGCCTGGAGAACTGGATCGGTGTTCACCAATTGCTGGTAAGTCGACCCGAGCCGTTCACCCGCCTGAAGACCGCTCAGGTCCTGCTGGCTGGGATCGGTCTGGGAGATGAACAGCGTCGCGGTCGCCGCGTACATCTCCTCCTGCTGGGAGGACGTCCAGTAGGCCGCTCCGCCAGCGACGAGGGGACCGAGCAGCAGTAGGAACCACCAGCGTCGCGCGAACCGCAGCAGCGTTCTGAGATCGAGGTTCAAGGGAGGCTGTCTCCTGATAGGGAAACTGGCGGACGCCAGGTGGCCGCGGGGATCGTCCGGGTCGGGTCGCGGAGATTGGTACGGGCGCCCCGATGAGGGCGCATGGTCCAGAGTGTACTATCGTGTTGGCGCCTTCTTCCGTAGCACAAACGTCTCATCCGATCTGCTGGTCGGCTGACCGATGGTTACCGCCACGCCAGGCCAGGCCGGACGGAAGGGACCAAGGGTCGCTCCCTCCGCGCCATCCGTTCCCAGGATCGGTCGGTCGTTTATGCTCCAGAGCGACCCAGACGTCCCACCGGAGCAGGTTCATGTCGCAACGACTCATCGTTCTTCTGCCGGTACGAAACGCTGCGCGGGACCTGCCCGGCCTGTTCGATTGCCTACGACCACTCTGCGACGGAATCGTCGCACTGGACGATGGCAGCACCGACGACACTCGCCGGTTGCTCGAGCGGGAACCGCTCGTCCGGGACATCCTGATCAACCCGATCCGGACGTCATACGCTGGTTGGGACGATGCTGTCAACCGGAACCGGCTCCTTACGGCCTCCGCGGAGTACGAACCCGACTGGATCCTGTCGCTGGACGCAGACGAACGCATGGACGCCGCCGACGCCGCCGCCCTGCGCCAGTTCCTCGGGACGGACGCGTTACCGGGTTGCGCCTACGGCTTCCGGCACGTTCCGATGCGGGAGAGGGACGGGTGGTTTCTGCCGGACGATCAATGGGTCTACCGGCTATTCGCCTGGGAGCGGGGCCAGCGGTTCACCGACCAGCGCCTGCACTTCGTTCCCGTGCCGACCGATCTGCCCCGCTCGCTATGGGTCCGCACGACACTGCGCATCCAGCATCTCGGCGGAATGACGGACGCCCGGCGACTTGAGCGGTTCGCAAAGTACGTCGAGGCGGACCCCGAGCGATTCTTTCGGGCGGACTACGATCGGCTCCTGGCCGGTCCTCGCACCACGGAGCTGCGACGCTGGGAACCGCGGCCAGCGGGACAACCGGTCCTGCTGGCCGAAGCCGTGGCCCACGATCCCGGTCCGACTCCCGCTCCCTTCGGGCTTGACAGCGGTCTTGACCCGGTTCTCCCGCCAGAGGCCGAATTGCCACTGTCGGTCGTCGTGATTTCCTACAACGATGAACGGACGATCGAGCGGACCGTCGCCTCCATCGTCGGTCAGGTGGTGTCGGAGCCGTTCGAGGTGATCGTCGTGACCAGCGGGACGGACCGGACGGCAGCGATCGTTCGGCAGCGATTCCCGCGGGTCCGACTGGTCGAGTTGCCCCGCCGGGCGTTGCCGGGAGAAGCCCGCAACGCCGGTCTGCGGGTTGCCTCGGGGACGTACATCAGTTTCCCCGGCTCCCATGTCGAACTCCCGCCGGGCAGCCTCCAGGCGCGGCTCGATGCTCACCGGCGTGGCTATCCTATGGTGACGGGGGTCGCGGTCAACGGCAATCGGACCCCGGCTGGCTGGGCGTCGTACTTCATCGACCATCATGCCGGCCTACCCGGCCACCGGCCCGCCCGGATCGACGGACCGCCCGCCCACTGCTCCTACGCCCGGCAGCCGCTGGTCCAGACCGGCGGCTTTCCGGAGGGGGTTCGCTCAGCCGAGGACACGAAAGTCAACCAAACCCTCGTTCGTCAGGGATACGTGGCCTTTCGCGAGCCTGCCATCCGGTTCAATCACAGCAGCCCCTGCCGGAGCACCCGCGGGTTGATCGGCCATCACCTGACCCGCGGCCGGGGGTGGGGCCGGCTCGCGACCGCGGACCCACCGGCCGACGCGGCAGTGATCGACTGGTCATTCCTTCGACAGCGGTTGTTCAGGCACATTCCCGGCTGGATGGCTCGGATCGACGACGGCGTCGCCCGGGCCGACCCGGAGCTGGCGGCGCAGTATGCGTCGGTGCGTTGGTTAGTCAAGATTGGCGTCATCGCGGGATGGGCAGGGATGTGGCTGGAGATCCTACGGCCCCGACCCGGCAAACTCGCACGGTTGACTGGGTACCGCGACGTCGTCGTCCTCACGGTCTCGGAGGGTGATGAGTGGGAGGCCGATTTACTCCGGCTCGATCTGACGACCCGTCATGCACAGGTCCTGACCCTTGAGTCGTGGCGTGGTTCGGATGGACCGTCCCTCGGCGCGGTCGATCGTCATCTGTCAACAGGCGATCGCATTGCGGCAATCGAGATGGCCACTGGCCTGCGAGCGCACATCGTTCTGCACGAGCCCCGCGCTGCCCAATCCACATCGGTCGAAGGTCGATACTGGCGAATGGTCCCAACGATCCTCTTAGCCGGCGGATGTCGCAATCGCCCCATGTCGATCGTCCGGCGGTTCGTCATCGTCGCGGCGCTGACACGGCCGTTCACCGTCGTCCGATCATCTGCCAGCATTGACGGTGGTTTACAGGGTGCCGCATCCCCGCAACCGCGCAACCGCGTACCGGGTCGGATGTCACAGTAGGGCAGGTCTCCGGCCTCTCCGGAAAAAGTGCCGCGCTCCCCAGGGCGCTGGGGGGCGCGGCAAGAGACGAAGGTTGACGCGATTTACGAGATCAGGCGAGGATCGACGCGATCTGATTGCGGGCTTCCGCAGCGTCGATCGGCGTCTCCAGCGCGCTTGGGAACGCACCCAGACCGCGAAGGGTCCGCACGAAGGATGCCTGCTCCCCCTTGACGAGCCCCAGGCTGGCTAGGGTCTGACGGAGTTCCACATCTTCAGCGGCGCCAATCAGGCCGGCATAGAGCTGAACCATGACATCGAGCACATCGCCGAGATCCGCGAGGAAGTCGTCCACCGATCCGGACTGAGCCGGCTGGACGTCCAGTGAGGTGCCCGACCCTGTCTCGGCACCGAGCGTATCCCGCTCGGTCTGAAGTTGATCGAGCAGCGTCTGCAACTGGCCGAATACATCCACGTCACCGCCGAGGAAGTCGGCGAAGTCCCCCGAGTTGAACTGCTCGAACGCCCCTGAAAAGTAATCGATGAGCGTGTCCAGGATCGCGTTCAGCGTCTGGATCGCCTCGTCGAGATCTCCCGAGTTGATCGGCCCACCGTAATCGGCCTGCCGGCGGAGATCGAGCGGCCGAACGGCAGCACTGGCGGATGGGGCAAGGCTCTGGGCGTAGCCGATCGCCGCCCCGGCCGAGACGCCGGTGAGGGTCAGTCGCCTGACGAAGTCGCGCCGTGGGAGTAGACCCTTGGAGTAGAGCCGGATCAGTTCCTGCTTTGACATAGGAGCGTTCCCTTTCGTCGTAACTGCGCGTCGGTGGTCCGGCGATCGAAGGGCACCGGCCGTGTATCGCGAATCCGCGGCGAGCCCGCCCCGGGCAGCGGACACCGCGGCAGCCCGGGCGTTACGGCTGCTTGCCGTGCCCGTACTCGCCGCCGGTACGGATTGCGTCCAGCTGTCATGAGAGTAGCCATTGGACCCGCTCCCGGAGGACGGCGTCGCCGACGATGTTGAAATAGAGCGGCTGCTGAAGGATGGCGTCCTGCTGCCGGACGCGATTCCCATTCAGCTGCTCTGTCTCGACGGTTTCACTAGTGCAGCGGCCATCCATCGACTCAGCGAGCCCGGCCAGCTCCGACGCTGACAGGTCTGTCCGGAGGTGAGCGCTCAGGGCCGGCAACAGTGTGTCGATGTCCCGCACGACATCTCCCCGATCAGCCTTCTCACCCAAAGCGCGCAGAACATTCCACTGCCGCTCCACCCGTGCCTGATCGCCGCCATCGGCTTTTGACCGAAAGCGGGCGTAGATCAACGCGGTCGCTCCATCCATGAACTGCGGCCCGGCCGCGAAGGCGACCCGGCCGTCGTCGTGAACAAGACTGGCCGGAATGTTGATCTCGATCCCGCCGACGGTGTCGACGAGTTCCTTGAAGGCGTTGAAGTCGATCAGCGCATAGTTATCAACCGTAATGCCGAGGGTCTGCTCGATCACCATTTGCTGATACGGGATTCCGCCGACGAGTAGAGCGTGGTTGATCTTGGACAGACCGTAGCCCGGCAGGTTGACCTGCGTGTCGCGGGGTACAGAGAGAACCCGGCACGTCCCCGCTGCCGGGTCGAGCCGGACCAGCATGATCGTGTCGGACCGAACGCCGACATCGATTGCGGCGCCCGGCCGGGCATCGACCCCGAGCATCAAGACCGTCCGTGCGGTCTGGCTTCCACCCGAAATACCTGCCGCCGCGGCCGCCCCCCCGGCGAGATCGCCGAGATCGGAAGCCCCGTTCTGGAACTGGCCGAGCAACCCGGCATCGTTTGCCGGGACGACTCCGCTCTCTTGGAGCGCCGCCATGGCCGGCTGCGTGTCGATCGTAAACTCGGCCGTGCCGAGTTCCTCGTCGGACGTCGTGACGACCGGCGGGGGCGTGCTGACGTGCTGGACATCGCCCATGGCGCGTGTAACTCGGTTCAGCGCGTACCCACCCAGAGACCCAGCGACGATCAGCAAGATCAGCAGAGCCACAGGAACTGGTCGGGAATACCAGCGCCTCGGCCGGCGGGGTGTGCGTTTCAGTGTCGGCGCGACGACCAAAAGCGCCTCGCTGCTGATCTGTCCGGTCGGAACGTTCGAACCACGGATCCACGCCGCTCCGCCAAGCCGCCGAGACTCGATGTCGTGCGACTGGCTGGAGCGAACGACGATCAGGTCCGGGGATCGATGCCCAGCGTAGTTGTCATCCTGGGGCGGTTCGGATCCGAATCGTTTGTCCATGACGGCCCTCGAATGAGACGTTCGGCAGCGGACCAGCGAGGAAAGCACTGCCCGAAATCGAGCCTGAGCAGGAAGGTTGTCACCGACCCAGATCCGGAAACACTGACTGTTACCATAGTGAAACCGATGACACGGCGTGAAAGTGATTTGGTCTGAAACGGTCAGACCGGCGGGAGCATGAGAGAGGAACACCGAATGGCGATGACCAGGATGTTCACATTGATACTATCTGCAATTCTAATCGCTTCAATAGGAGAGTATTCCCATGTCGGGGCCACCCATTCGGCCTCCCAACCGACCGTCGATGCCTCTGGTCGTCTGGGCGGATCGCGCGATTCGTTCCAGGTGGCCTATGCCGATCGGCATCCAGAGGTCACGGGGAGCGGTACCCTGTTCACGTTCGACGACCTCGGGCTCTTCCTCGTCAGCTTCCAGGGCCGAACTCGTGAGCCCCAACCCTACGACATCGCCGCGGTGATCATCATCAGTGCGCCGCGCGATCCCGGAACGGCTGCGGAGTCGTCCGATGCCAACGACTGGACGATGGACGAAGCGCAAGAGATCGCCCGGCATTTCCTCCCGACCGACGCGCTTGTCGAGCTGAACGGGACACCGGGTACCGACCAACCGCCCCAGCCGACGTGCCAAAGCGATCTGATCACGTCGACGGATTTCGGGTCCGGAGCCGGTTCGATCGGCTGCCAGGTGACCTTCATCCAGCCCACCGCCGAATCCGTTTCGTTCCTGACGCTGTCGCTGACCGATCCCAAGGCGCCATCCGTCCGGCAGGATCCATGTGCGGAGATGACTGCCTGGGTGGCGGCGACGGGCGGCAACATGACCGACGCCGAAGCGCTCATCGCGTCGATCGAGACCCTTGATCTGACCATGGATGACGCGGGAGAGAAACTCAGAGGGATCGCAATTGAGCTGGGCGATCTGGCCGACCGGCAGACAGCGCTCGTGACGCCGCCTCCGGCTGCCCGGGCCCAAACGTCCCTAATCGGGGCACTGTATGGGTATGTCGAAGCTCTGAACCTCGCGGCCGATGCGATCGCATCCGGTGACGATACGGTGTTGGAACGGGCGACGGCGTTGGTCACGACGGCCCGGGATGATTACGAGACGGCTGACGATCAGATGCTGGTGGCTCTGCGGGCCTGCTCCATTGCCACCCCCTCGACCTGATAGACTCCGCCACGTCCCCCGTTCCCAAGAACTCCGTCCCGCGACGCGAGTTCGTGGAGGTCAAGCGTGAAACGAACGATCGCCGCCGTCGCGGTGCTGCTCATCGTAGCCAGTGTCGGGATCGGCTACGTCGTCGGACGATCCGGCGGCGGCGGCACGGGCGACTCGATCTCGAGCCGTCTCGGCGGCCTTCAGCCGCCATCGTTCGGTAGCGGTACTCCGATCGGCGAAAGTCAGGTGTTCCTGACCGATCCGACCAATTCGGCCGTCAGGACGACCCCTTTCATTAGCGCCACCGTCAGCGCCGCAGGCATCCCGGCGACGCCCGTCCGGGCGGTGGTCGAGACGCCTCTCACCGTGGCCACCCCATGGGCGGCTTCGCCAGCTACACCGATCGCCCCTGCCCCATCGTCGTTCTCAACGCTGGAGCCCACTACACCGGTCGCGGTAGCGAGCACAACCCGCGATCGCGGCGTCGCCATTCCGGCCGGAGCCAGCGTTGTCCTGGAGAGGACACTGGCGGCTCCCACACTATCGCGCCAGCTCGCTGGCGACCGTGCGATTCCACCCACGCGGCCGGTGACGGTGGGTGGAGACGGGATTCCGATCGACTTCAGGACCCCGGCACCCTGATCGTGGTCAACTCCGAAGGGAAACAACGAGCGAAGCGGACGGCAGCTTTGAGGCAACCATCCGCTTCGCCGCTGAATCGAGACGAGTAGAACTGGCTCAGGATTAGCTGCGGCGCCGGTTCGTGTCGGTCGTCGTCGAGTTCGTTGTGGTGTCGGTCGTGCCATCCACCACTTCGACGTCCTCACGGCGAACCGTGCCACTGACCTGGCGAGTCTCCTGGACGGCGTCCTTGGAGATCTCGACCTCCTCGACGACGCGGGCCCGCTTGGCCATGTCGACCTCTTCGCCGTAGACCGGGACGTCGATCACGCCGCCTTCCGCGGAGATGTCGGCGGCATCGGCCGGGCGGTCGACCGTGCGCCGCTCGACGTGAACGCGCTCCTCGGTGACCGGCACGTTCAGCGTCTCGTCCCGCTCGGTGACATTGGTCTCGACGCGGACCGCGCCGCGCTCGACGCCACGCTTGATCGCGGACAACTCTTCCTCGACGACGGGAACGCGGATGTCATCGCTATCATCACTGTGCGCGACGGTACCGGCCGTGCGGTGCTCGAACGGGGCCGCCTCGGTGCCGGTCGCCGTGTCCGTGTCGTAGCCGGTACGGGCGGTGGCATCGGTCACGGAACCATCGCTTACGGCCGTGCCGGTGACGCCGGTTCCGGTCATGGTGGTGTCCGTGGCGTAGGCGCCATCGACGCCCTCTGTCCCCGGAACACGGGCCGCGTCGTAGTCATTGGTGGCGTATCCACCAGTGGTCGTCGTTGACGTGCTCGTCGATGTCGGAGCCTGATCCCAGTCCATGGTACCGGCTTCGTCGGCCGACACATTCAGGTTGATCCGATCATCGGTATGGCTGGCGATCGCCGAGAACGGGATGTAATGGTCCTTCGGGAAGAAGAAACCCTTGTGGACGACCAGGTAATCGCCCTGGATGTCGTCGACGCTGCCAATCTTCTTGTCGTCAGTGCCGTAGACATCTGTGCCCGGCTGAACGATCCATTCGCCAGCATTGCTGGTTGTCGTGCTGGTGTTATCCATGGGAATCTCCTGTTGAACAGAGGCCGTCGGCTCGACCGCCCCTCGTGCCGCCGAAGGTGCATACACCGTGCCACGTCAATCGATGCGTTCGCGTCACCGGGTGGATGAGCACATCGTCCGCCGGCTCGCAACGCATCATTTGACCGAATCCGGGATCGGCGGCGTTTCCGACGCGCGGCTGTCCCTGCCGACCGGTTTGGTCCATCATGACGCGGTCGCATCCCGATCCCGGCCCGCCGACCTGCAGACAACATCGCCACCAACGAGGGATTGATCGTGACCGCCACCACTCAGGACACTCCACAGATCCGGCTCGGCATCATTGGGACGGGGCTCGCCGTCGAGAAGCTGCACTGGCCAGCCCTCAAGCAACTGACCGGCCAGTTCCGCGTCACGTCCTTCACCAACCGGTCGCGGCCCAACGCCGAGCGGTTCGCCGGGTACAGCGGCACCCCGATGGACGCCTTCGTCGCCGATTACCACGACTTGCTCAACCGCGACGACGTCGACGCCGTGCTGATCTCGCTCCCGATCCCCCTCAACCTTCCCGTTACGCGGGAAGCACTGGAGGCCGGCAAGCACGTCATCTGCGAGAAGCCGTCCGGCTCCAACGCCGCGGAGGGTCGGGCCTTCGTCGAGCTGTCGGCCCGCTACCCGGATCTGACCGTGCTGATCGCCGAGAACGCGTTCTACCGGGACGACCTCCGGATCGCCCGCTCCCTGCTGGACGAAGGCCAGATCGGCCGGATCCACCTCGCCGCCTGGCGGCAGGTCTCCCAGCTGGTCCCGCGGGAAGGCCAGTTCTCCGGTACGCCGTGGCGACATGACCCAGGGTACGAGGGCGGTCCGCACCTCGACGCCGGTGTCCACCACACGGCCCAGATTCGCCTGCTGCTCGGGGACGCCGTCCGGGTCTCCGGGGAGACGCAGGACGCCAACAGCACGCACGGCGGCCCCTCGGACCTGACGCTGAACCTCCGGTTCGTCTCCGGGGCGGTCGGCAACTACACCGCCTGCTATCCGGAGTTGCCCGTGCCGTCCGAGCCCGGTGAGATGCGGCTCTACGGCACCGAGGCCGTCATGACGGCTGGCTGGCGCGGGACGAAGATCTACCGGCCGGATGGCGCGGTCGAGACGTACAGAGTCGAGGGAGGGGACGGAGGCTACCTGAACGAGTTCCTGAACTTCCACGAGGCCGTGACCGGGCAGGCGCCGGTCGTCAGTACGGTGGCGCAGAGCTGGCGCAACATGGAGATCATTCTCGGCGGACTGGACTCGGCCGAGCGCGGGGCGGTCGTCGAGATCGCACCGTGGCCGACGCAACTCTCCGCCACGGCCGTTCCGCTCTGGCGTCCGTCCGGCGCCGAGGGACTGCTGGACGGTCTTCCCGCCACGCTGAACCGGACGACCGGGCAGGCGGAATAGAACGATTCTGAGACGTGCTAGGACCGTCTCAACGGCTCGTTGGGGAGGTCCGCCCACGGCTCCCGGATGCCGCGGTGGCCATCGTCCACCGACGAGAACCAGCTCGCTCGACGTTCGTAGACGGTTCATTGCGCTGTGGGACCCGCATCCCCGCTGCGGGATTCAGGCTTCCCCACGTAGCCGCGGCAACGTATCGTCAGCGCGATGTCGAAACAGACCAGCACGAAGCCCCGTCAATCAGCGCCGATCGTCCACGTCGCGATCGGCTCGTACACCCCGTCCCGCAGTTCCATATACGCGACGGTGTCGATCAGCCACGGGGCATCGACCGGCAGCGCGGTGGTTGCTTCCGCCAGCTCGGCATGGTTCCGGGCGGAGCCGTAGCGGACACAGGTGACGTGCCACTCCCAGTCGCGGTCCTTCGGGAGCTGGGTGTGGGCGCCGTCGTAGAGGCGGACGCGGGCGGTGTCGAGTTCGTCCGTGTTCAGGACCGGGAGGTAGCGGGTCAGGTCCCGGTTGTCGAACGTCCGCGCGGCGCCGAGCCGGACCGGGATCGGCGCCGGGAAGGCGTGGCGGACCTGTGCCTCCAGGACCGCGGGTTCGACGACGGGAGCCCAGTAGCACAGCGTCGTGTGAGGCGGGATCCGGCGAGCCTGCTCGGGGTCGTGGGTCTCGCGCCAGCGATGGATCGCGTCACCGGTGGGCCCAGTCACGACGGCGATCAGGATGCGACGACCCTGGGGTGAAGCGGTCAATCCCGTCATTCTCCCGTCATTGGTTCGTCGGACGGCGGCAGGTGCAGGTCAACCATGATGCCGTAGTGGTCGCTCGGGTAGACGCCGTCCGGGTCCGACCGATCGAGGACGACGGCCGCGCCGGAGAACTCGAGTGCCGCGTCGTTCGGTGATTCGACGGCAAGCAGGTAATCGACGCAGGTTCCCGGCAGCTCCGGTCGACCAACTGGCACCGTCACGCGATCCGGCGCCCCGCCGCCCACAGCGAAGGCATCGGTCAACTGGCGCGGCGCGGCGGCGGCCCGGAGCTGACCGAGCCCGGACGGGTGAGTGTTGAAGTCGCCGCCGATGAGCGCAACTGAACCCGGAGTGTTCAGCCACGGATGGGCCAGCGTCGTCGTGAGCTGCTCCGCCCGGAGATCGTCCTGATCGCGGAGGTGTGTCAGGTGGACGTTGGCGATGACGAGATTCACGTCACCGACGTCCCAGCGGCCCAGCAGCGCGATCCGCTCGCCGTCTTCCGGGTGGTCCGGCAGGGCGACGGTGTCAGTCCGGAAGGCATCGAAGCGGCTCAGAATGCCGAGCCCGGACCAGGTGTCGTGCCAGATGCCCTCGACCGCGCGCGGCTTCCGCCGGGCCGGAGCGAAGGCCGAGGCCATCCCCAGCTCCGCCACGAGGTACCCGGTGGTGTTCAACTCGCCGCCGGGCGTGGCCAGGGCCTCCTGCAGCAGGACGATATCCGGCACCAGCCTCCCCAGCTCCGCCGCCAGCCAGCCGAGTCGGTGGCGGTATGGGCCGTCGCCCTTGCCCGTGTTGGTCGTGACGATCCGGAGCCGATCCACGTCAGGACTTTCCGTAGCGGTCGAGGAAGCGGTCGATGTCGTCGAGGTCGTCGAACCGCTCGGCCAGCACGTCGCGTGGCCAGTCCCACCACGCCGTCGCGGCGATCCGATCGGCGACGTCCTTCGGGAACCGCTCCCGGATCAGCTTCGCCGGGACGCCGCCGACGATCGTGTAGGGCGCGACGTCCTTCGTCACGACGGCACCGGCACCGATCACCGCGCCATCCCCGACGGTGACGCCGGGCATGACGATCGCCCCGTGGCCGATCCAGACATCGTTGCCGATCGTGACGTGATGGGCCCGGCGCCAGGCGAAGAAGTCGGTGTCGTCCTCGTCGCCGAAGCCGAACATGCGCCGCCGGTAGGTCATGTGGTGCTGCGTAACGCGGTGCATGGGGTGATTGCCGGGGTTGAGCCGGACGTGGGACGCGATCGAGCAGAACTTTCCGACGGTGCTGTAGATGATCGAGACGTCGCCGGCGGTGTAGGTGTAGTCCCCGACCGATGACTCGGAGATCCCGCAGTTCGGGCCGATGTCGGTCCAGGCGCCGAGGGTCGAGTCGTGGATCCGGGACGACGGGTGGACGGTCGGCGCCTCGCCGAGCATCTTCGGAGCGTGGCGGTCCTTCGTGATGGAACTCGTTCGATTCGTCGTTGCGTCGGTCATTCGTTCCCTGCTTCCCGTCCCGCGAACTCGCGGCCGGCGACATCGTGCCCGGCCGGTTGCGGCATCGTCAGTCCGTTCTCGGTTGCCATCGCCGTCGCCGTCGCATCGTAGCGAAGGAAGGCGAACGACTCCCGCCCGGCGACGAAGGTCCGCTCGACGTGCGGCCAGCCTTCCCCGTCCCGCCGGACCAGGCAGAGGTCGGCGAGCAGGCCGGGGGCGATCTCGCCCCGGTCGGTCAGCCCGACGGCGAGGGCCGGCGCCCGGGTGATCATCCGGATCGCCTCAGGCAGGCCAAGCAGCCCGTCGTCGACCAACCGGATCGCGGCCGGGATCAGGCTTGGCGCGTGGTAGTCCGCACAGATGATGTCGGCCAGCCCCTGCCGGACCAGCTCGGCGGCGGGGAGGTTGCCGCTCTGTGAGCCGCCCCGGACGATGTTCGGCGCGCCGACGATGATCGCCATGCCGTGGCGGCGGGCGTGGGCGGCGGCCTCGACCGTGATCGGGAACTCGGCCAGCGTCGCGCCGAGCAGGAGCTGCTCGTCGACCTTCGCGACGGTGTCGTCGTCATGGGTCGAGATGATCATCGGGACGTGGCTCATTGCCTCGGCGACGGTCTGGTAGAAGGCCGGCACCGTGTTGGTGTCCTCCATCCCGCGCCGCATCCGCTCGCGGTACCACTCCGGGTCGACCGTGTCGTCGCTCCGCATCGCCCGGTTGGCGTTCGCCATCGCGATCAGCCGCTCGACGTCGCGGTACTGCCCCTGCCCCGGCGTGTGGTCGTTGAGTGAGACATAGGGCACCCGCACCCGGCGCAGGCTCGGCAGCGCCGATCCCAGCACGCCCGGCGTCCGCATGTCTAGCCGGTGAAGGATGTGGTGGCGGACGGCGCGGGCCGGGGAGTCGTCGAACCCGGCGATGAACGCCGCCCGTTCTCCGGCGTCAGAGATCGTCCGGCCCTTGCGGACCTGCTCCTGGAACGAGATCGCGTGGAACTCGGTCGTCACCCCAGCTGCCGCCAGCCGCCGCTCCATCGTCGCCAGCGCGAACGGCAGTGGCAGGTTGGCGGAGGAACGCGGGTGGACCTCGAACTCGAGGTTGTCGTTGTGGAGGTCGACCACGCCGGGGATCAGGTAGGCGCCATCGGCGTCGATCGTCCCGTGGCCAGCCACGCCGCTGCCGCCCTCGACCACGTCGGCGATCAGGCCGTCACGGATGACGACCGCCGCCCGCGGCAGGAGCCGGTCGGCCAGGACGACGACCGCGTTGATGATGATGCGTTCTTCCACGACACGAACTCCTCGGATGCGGGTGATCGAATCATGGAGGCTCCGGGGCTGTCCGCCCCGGAGCCTCCATGATTCCTGGTCGAATCAGGCGCTACGGTTCCAGCGACTGCAGGTCCAGATCGAGAACCCGGGCGACCTCACGGAGCGGATCGTAGTAGTTGTCGAGGTGGGCGAGTCCGAGGTTGTACTCGATGTTCGGATCCATGTACCACCGGCCAAGCGCGGCGACAAGCTCCGGCTGATTCCGGATATCCAGCAGCGCGTCCTTGATCGCCTGCTTCAGCGTCTCGGGAAGGGAGGAGACGACGGAGAACGGGCTGTTGGGGATCGGCGCCGAGTAGGTCAGGGCGACCATGCTGCCGTCCGGGCAGGCGTCGAACACGGCCTTGATCTCCTCCGGCGTCCGGTCCTTGCCGATGATGCCATCGGCGAAGCCGCAGTAGTCGATCTGGCCCTCCCTGGCGAGGTTGACCAGGGTCGTCTCCGTCGTCGCCGCGGCGTCGACCTTGTCGTTCCAGAGCGCCAGGCCAGAGGTCGGATGACTGCCGGCGAAGATCGTCTGCAGGTCGGTCTCGGGGTCGATCCCGGCGGCGACCAGCACGCTGGACGGGATCAGAAACCCGGAGGTCGAGGCCGGATCGACGAAGGATAAGGTCTTGCCCCGGAGGTCATCCAGGCTCTCGATGCCACTTCCCTTCTTGACGGAGATGACGCTGAAGTAGGCCGGACGAACGGCCGGATCGTAGACCGCCTGACCCGGGTCGGCGCCGGGCGAGACGCCGACCGCGAGTGCCTCGGCGTGAGCCTCCTGGACCGCGAGGATGTAGGAAAATGAACCCACCGTGCCGCAGTTGGTGTGGCCGGCGCGCATCGACTCGATCACGGCGTTGTAGCTCGTCCCGGTCGTGTAGTTGACCGGCATGCCGAGGCGCTCCTGGAGATACGTCGCCAGCGGCTTGTTGCCCTCCAGCGCGGCCTCGGCGTCATCGCCACCGAACAGGCCGCAGTTCAGCTCACTTGGCCAGCCGGTGCGGTCGTACTCGGCCGGGGCGGCCGGAGTCGTGGCCCCATCCTGAGCGACGACCGCCGGGACGCCCCGGGCGACGACCGACGGGGTAACGAGGACAGGGAAAGCGAAGAGGAACGCGACGAGGATCAACAGGGGCCGCAGGCGAGTGGATGGGTTCTGCTTCATTCTGATTTCCTTGTATCACCGGGAGCGGCCGGCAATGGCGCCGGGCACGCGTCGTTCGGGCAGCACGGTCCCGTCACGAGGTCAGGCGACCTCGCGTGTCCACATGGTTCGACGGACGGGTTCTTCGAGGAACGGGTTCCCGGACCTGGTCTCCGCCGCGTGGCGGCACTGATTCGGTCACCGATTGCTTCTCCCTAGATCAGCCTCCTTCGGATGGCGTCACTGATCCGGTCGAGGATCGTGACGGCGACGATCAGCAGGACGAGGGCGCCCATCAGCTCCTGGTATTTGAAGAGCGCCATGTACTTGTTCAGGATCAGGCCAATGCCGCCGGCGCCGACGATGCCCAGGATCGACGCCGAGCGGACATTGCCCTCGAAGAGGAGCAGGGAATAGGACGCCACCACCGGCATGGCCTGGGGGATGACGCCGAAGATGAAGGTCTGGGACCGGGTCGCGCCCGTGGCGTTGACGGCCTGGACCTGCTGCGGGTCGATCGCCTCGATCGCCTCGGCGTAGAGCTTGGCCATCGTCCCGATCGAGGAGATCGCGAGGGCCAGCACTCCGGAGAACGGGCCGAGACCGACCGCGGCGACGAAGACCAGCGCGACGATGATGTCGGGGATCGCCCGGTTGACGTTGAGGAAGAAGCGGATGCCCTGATAGACGACCGGGTGGGGCGAGGTGTTGCGGGCCGCCAGGAGTCCGAAGGGGATCGAGAGGACGATGGCGAGGGAGGTCCCGATGATCGCCATCTGGATGGTCTCGACCAGGTACGGCAGGACCTCCGGGATCGTGACGGTCACCAGCGTCCAGGAGCCGAACCCGAGCCCGACGTCGTCGGTGACCCACTGGGGCGGCATCAGGCGGACGAGGAAGTTCCAGATGTTGGGCAGGCCGGAGATCAGCTCGCCGACGGAGGCATTCGTCCCGGCGGCGCCCCAGACGTAGACACCGACGATCGCGAGGATCCCAAGCAGGCCGGTCAGGCCGATGTGCGGCTTCGGGTCCAGCAGCCGGGCGCGCTGCTGGTCGGTCGCCCCCTGGAAGACGGGGGTCGGGGCAGCGGAATGGGTCACCATCGTCTCAGGCCCTCGCCTGCTCGATGAGCGCCTGGCGCTCCTCGAGCGGGACCAGATCGACCGGGCGGTCGAAACGGAAGATGCGGTCGAGTGCGGCCCGGTCCAGCTGGGACGGCAGGCCGTCGAAGACGATCTGGCCCTGGGCCAGCCCGACGATCCGGTCGCAGAAGGCCTTCGCCAGCTCGACGTCGTGAATGCTGATCAGCGTCGGGACCTGCTCGTCGCGGGAGACCCGGACGAGGTCGCTCATGATCTGCCAGGACAGCTCGACGTCCAGACTGGCGACCGGCTCGTCGGCGACGATAATCGTCGGCTGTTGGGCGAGCGCCCTTGCGATCGCCACGCGCTGCTTCTCGCCGCCGGACAGCCTGTCCGCCCGCTGGGTAGCGCGATGGAGCATATTGACCCGCTCCAGGCTGTGCAGGGCGATCTCGCGCTGGCTGGTGTCGAACCAGTGGAGGCAGCTCTGGAGTCCGGAGTACTGCCCGAGCCGCCCGGAGAGGACGTTCTTCATGACCGTCAGGCGCTCGACGAGGTTGTACTCCTGCCAGACGAAGCCGATCTTGCTCCGCATCCGGCGAACCTCGCTGGCGTTGAGGCTGGCGATGTCGATCCCGTCGAGGATGATCTGGCCGGCGGTGGCCGGCTGGAGCCGGTTGATGCAGCGCAGGATCGTCGACTTGCCGGCGCCGGAGCGGCCGATCAGGGCGACGATCTCGCCGCTCTGGACATCGAGGCTGACCGATTTGAGCGCCTCGTAGCCGTTGGGGTAGACGACCCGCAGATCCTTGATCGTGAGCATGTCGTCAGACCTCCAGAGGGACGGGCGGTTGGCGCGGCGCGGCGAACCCGGGCAGCTGGCCGGGCGTGATCTCGACGGGCTGGCCGGGGCGCGCCAGCAGGACGAGCTCGCCGAACGTCGCGGCAGCCTCGGCGGCGAAACGATCGAGGTCGAGACCCGGCCAGAAATGGGTCAGCATCAGCCGCGGCACACCGGCCCGGCGGGCCAGGGCCCCGGCTTGACCGGCCGTCAAGTGGTTGCCGCTGGGGAGTGCCCCACCGTCGTCCAGGTAGGTCGCCTCGCAGAGGAGGAAGTCCGCTCCCCGCGCGAATCGCTCGAGGTCGTCCGACCCCTGGGTGTCGGCGGTGTAGACCAGCCGGGCCGAACCATCGCCCCGTTCGAGGGCACAGGCCCAGGTCGGCTCGTCGTGGGTCGTCCGCTGGAACCGGAGCGTTAATCCACCGACCGTGAAGACCGCCTCCTCGTCATACTCCTCCAGGGCGAAGCTCGCCTCGAACATCTCCGGGGCGTTGCGGAGCGCGGCACCAAGCCCCCGCAGGAACTGGCGTCCACCTGGCGGGACGAGCACCCTGGGACGCAGAGGCTCCTCGAAGCCGTAGCGGAGCCCGTAGCGCAGGGCGATCAGATCGATGTAGTGGTCGGGGTGGAAGTGGGAGATCACGATGGCCGTCAGGTCGCCGATCCGGGCGACGACCTGGAGCTGGCTGAGGACGCCGCTGCCGCAGTCGAGCAGGACGCGGGTGTCGCCGTCCTCGACGAGGTAGCCGGAGCAGGCCCCGCCGGGCGCCGGGAACGAGGCGCTGGCACCGAGCACGGTCAGCCTCATTCCGCCCGGCCCAGCCCGAGGAGATCGCTCCCGGTTCGCTGGCCGGCCGGCAGCCGGTCCCCGATGATCTCGATCCCGGTCAGCCGGCCGGCTTCCATATGAAGGAGGACGTCCGAGAGCTGCCGGAGGAGTGCGGCGTCGTGCATGATGCCGACCATCGTCGTGCCCTGGTCGCGGCGCTCGGCCAGCAGCCGGACGACGACGTCCTGGAGCGACGCATCGAGCGCCGAGGTCGGCTCGTCCAGCAGCAGGAGTGGCGCGTCGCCGACCAGCGCCCGGGCGAGGTTGACCCGCTGCTGCTCGCCGCCGCTGAACAGGACCGGGAAGCCGTCCCAGAGATCCTCGGGCAGGGCCAGCGTCCGGAACAGGTCGCCGACCCGCTCGTGGGCCTCCGCCCGGGCGATGTCGCGCCGGATCATCGGCCGGGCGCCGAGGTCCAGCGCCGTGACGCGGGGCGTCGGGCGGAGGAACTGCGAGACGTAGCCGATCTGGCGCTCCCGCAGGTCCAGCACGGTCTCGTCCGGCGCCGAGACGAGGTCGACGGTCGGCCCGGCGTCGGCCCGGAACATGATCTCGCCGGAGTCGGCCAGGTAGGTTCGGTAGAGGCACTTCAGGAGTGACGACTTGCCGCTGCCGCTCTGGCCGGCGATCCCGACGAAGGCGCCCCTCGGGACGGTGAAGGAGACGTGCTCGAAGCCGACGATCCGCTTGCCGTGCAGGATGTGCAGCTCGAACGACTTGCTCAGGTCGCACACGTCGAGGTGCGGCGCGTCCGTGTTGATCGTGTCCATCCGGAACCTCTCCCCCCCTTCCATCAGGTGTTGACCGAGCTGACGAGCAGTTGCGTGTAGGGGTGGTGCGGGTCCTCGAGGATCTGGTCCGTGATGCCCCGCTCGACGATCCGACCGTTCTTCATCACGATTGCCTGCTCGCAGAGCAGCCGGATGACGCCGAGGTCATGGGAGACGACCACGACGGCGATCCCGGCTTCGTACTGGAGCTCCTGAATCAGGTCCAGCACACCGGCCTGGACCGAGACGTCGAGCCCGGACGTCATCTCGTCCAGCAGCACGACGACCGGGTCGTTGGCCAGCGCCCGGGCGATCTGGACCCGCTGCTGCATCCCGCCGCTGAAGGTGCCGGGCAGTTCGTCCATCCGGTCGATCGGGATCTCCATCCGACCGAGCAGGGCGGCGGCCCGCTCGCGGATCCGGGAGACGACGCGCCAGTCGGCCGCCAGCAGCCGCTCGGCGATGTTGCCGCCGGCCGAGATACCGAAGTTCAGCCCCTGCCGCGGCGTCTGGTAGACCATGCCGATGTCGAAGTTGCGGACCCGGCGGCGGTCCTGTGGGTCGAGCGTGAAGAGATCCCGCGAGCCGGCTCCGGTGGTCGTCAGAACGGCCCGGCCAGCGGTCGGCTCGACGTCCCCGTAGAGGCAGCGCAGGACGGTCGTCTTGCCGCTGCCGCTCTCGCCGACGATGCCGAGCGTCTTGCCGGCCCGGAGAGTGAAGGAGACATCAGCGCAGGCGACGACGGTACCGCAGACCGGGCAGGTCGTCTGGTTGCGCTCCGGTCCGGTCAGGCGGAGGCAGTCCGGGCAGCCGGCGCCGTAGCGTTTCTCCAGTCCCTGGACCTCGATCACCGATAGTGGTGGGCGGGGAGTATGGAGGCCGTTGGCCCGCTCCGGGGCCGTGATGGTCGCGGTCGTCATGCGGTCGCTCCTTCCGGGTCGGTCTCGGTCGCCAGGGCCTCGGCGGCGATCACCCGATCGCCGCACCAGGCGGTGTCGGAGCAGACCCAGACGGCCGAGCCGTCCTCGGCCGGGGTCGCGACGAGGAACGACTCGGTGCTCCCGCAGAGATCGCAGGACCGGCCGGCGAAGGATTCGACCGCGAACGGGTAATCCTCGAAGGCCAGCGGCACGACCGAGGTATGGGGCGGGATCGCGTAGATCCGTTTCTCCCGGCCGGCGCCGTAGAGATGGAGATTGGCCGACATGTGGAGCGCCGGCAGGTCCCACTTCGGGACCGGGCTGGTCGACATGATGTAGCGCCCGTGGACCATCACCGGGTAGCCGGCGGCACGGGTGATCCGGCCGTTGCGGACGATGTCCTCGTAGAGCGCGACCCACATCCCGCTGTAGTCGGCCTCGCCGTGCATCCGCCGGGTCTCGGCCTCGCGGCGCTCGATCACCCGGAGCGGCTCCGGCAGCGGGACCTGGTAGATCATGATCTGGTCAGCGGTCAGCGGCCGCTCCGGCAGGCGGTGGCGCGACTGGATGATCGTCGCGTCGGCGGTCATGGTGGTCGTCCGGACGCCCGGCGCGGTCCGCTCGACCAGCCGGCGGATGTTGACGGCGTTGACGCTGTCGTCGGCACCCTGGTCGATCACCTTGACGACGTCGCCGGGGCCGATCAGTGAGAGGGTGATCTGGAGCCCGCCCGTCCCCCAGCCGCGGGAGATCGGCAGCTCGCGGGAGCCGAACGGGACCTGGTAGCCGGGGATCGCGACGGCCTTGAGCATCGACCGGCGGATCGCTTTCTTGCTCAGCTCATCGAGGAAGGCGTAGTTGTAGCCGGGCAGCTGCAGGTCCTCGTGATGGCCGTTCGCCGGCTCCGCGAGGTCGTGCGTGGCATTGGACTGGTGCGTCTCGATGGTCGTGGTCACTCGGCTCCTCCGTCCGCAACGCCGGCCAGTTCGAGCGAGCGGGTGGTTTCAGTCTCGGCGGCGAAGGCGTCCTCATCGTCGGTCGTGGCGGACTGCCGGTCGGCGTCCAGCTGTTCCGAGACGTTCAGGCTCGCGCCGAAGGTGACGAAGTGCGGCAGCTTGAGGTGCTCGATGAAGCCGAAGCTCTCGATGCCATCGGTGCTGGAGAGGACCATCTCCTGATCATTGGCGGGGGCGGGGTTGCCCTCGCCGGTGTGGCCCGCCATCAGAGAGCTGTCCAGCAGAGACATCGAGATGGCCTTGCGCTCGTTCTGGCCGAAGACCAGCCCGTAGGAGACGCCGTAGCTCTGCCCGGCCGGTTTGGCCGTGGCGCCAACCGGCGCCTTCGCCTTACGCTGCGGTCCCGTCATCTCGCACTCGGTGACGCGGGCGCTGCCGATGGTCATCGGCCGACCGGTCAGCGGGTGGGTGACGCGGAGCGGCAGGTCGCCGACCCGAAGCTCGGCGATCGTGCCGTGCGATCCGCCGCCGTAGCCGCGCAGGCCGCTGTAGGCCAGGCAGACCAGCGCGCCGGTCTCGGCCCGCGCCAGCGCCTGGAGCCAAGCGGGCCGGCTGGCGGGGAAGCGCATTGCGTGCCGGGTGATGTCGTCCGGCTCCTCCTGCTCATCGATCGGCGGGGCCGGCGGGATCAATCCCATCGTCCGCATGGTGTCGACGACCTTGGGCAGTCGCCCGTCCCAGTCCGCCTGCGTCGCCGCGTCGGCGTCCGCCACTCCGTTGCCGTTGGCGGTGCCATCGACCGGGCCGTTGGCATCGGTCGAGGTGACGTGGGCGCTGGCGTAGGAGTCGAGGTCGAGCAGCCGCTGGGTGTAGTCCCGCGTCCGGCCGAGGACCTGGCCGCCGGGGATGTCGCGGAAGGTCGAGGAGATTCGCCGGACGACGGCCATCTCGTTGCCGCTGACGGCCTCGGTGTAGCCGAGCCGGGGGAGGGTGCTGCGGTAGGCGCGCAGCATGAAGGCCGCTTCGGCCATGTCGCCCTCGGCCTGCTTGAAGGCCAGGGCGGCGAGGTCGGGGGCGTAGAGGCCGCCCTCGCTCATGACCTGATCGACGGCGGCCCGGAACTGGTTGCGAACCTGCCGCAGCTCGACCAGCGCCTCACCCGGTTCGATCGGAAGTCGCTGGATCAGACGCTCAGCGGCGGCGATCGCCTCGGCGCCGCCGGTGACGGATGTGTAGGCCATCTAGCTCACCTCTCCGTCGATGATCGTGATCACCGTCGTCCGCGGGATACCGGCGATCCGCCCGTCGTGGTCGACGAGCAGCAGGTCGATCCCGGTCGGGTACTGCCTGACGGCGACGTTGCGGGCGGCGATCACGCCCGGGCTGAGGTCGTCGACCAGCAGCGCGATCCGACCGTCGACGCCGGGACCCCGGAGGTCGAGCGTCGTTCCGTCAGGGCCGTCGCCGAGCCGCCCAACCTGGACGATCAGGAGGGCCGCGTCGTCCGGGTACTGGAGGCTGCCGCGCCGGAGACGGGCCGGGAGGCCCGTCTCCATGGAGGCGGCCTCGACGACGACCATGTCGGCCGCCTCGGGGGCCGCCGTCGCCGTCCGCGTCCGGCGGGTGATCTCGCCGGCGAAGCTCGCCGAGCGGCCGGCCAGCTCGACGGCCAGGGAGACCTCGTGGTCGGCCAGCGCCAGCAGCAGCGCCGCCAGCCAGCGATCCGGCCCGGCGATCTGGTAGCTCAGGTCCGGCTCCCAGATGAGCTGGCCAATCCGGCCGGGCGTCGTCATCGCGGCCAGCGCGACCCGAAAGGTCTGCTGGGTGCCAATGATGCGCGGGTCGACGGTCTGGACCGCGTCGAGGTCGTTGGCATCGAGGGGAGTGCGTGTTGCCGTCGTACTCGTGGTGTTCATCCTGGTTGCTGTCATCCCTACTGGGTCTCGAACTGGACCCGGGTCTCGGCCAGATGGGCGCGGCTGGCGGCGACGGCGGCCTGACGAGATCGAGTCAGGCTGGCGAGCAGTTGGTCGAGCGGCGTCGGATCGACTCCCCCACCGGCGAGGACGGCGTCGATCGAGGCGGCCCGCAGCGCGGCGGCCGGGCGGCTGCCCATGACCATGCTCCAGCCCTCGCTCTGGCCGATCCGGACGTGGCACTCGGTGACGAGCACCTCGCCGAAGTTGAAGACATCGCCGTGGGCGCCCTCCGCGACCCGCGCCATCACCATCCCTACGGTCGGCGGAGTGATGAGGGTCGGGCGCCGCTCCGGGTCGTTCCCATCGAGGACGAGCCGGGCGAGCCGCTCGATCTCGGCGTTGGTCAGCTGAGCGATCTGTTCGCATCGATCGGTTCGGTCCATACGCTCCCCAGCTGGCTGGCGTGTCTGACGATCGCTCGGACTGTCGCGATGTCGCCCACCCGGCCCGAGACGCGAACGGGCAGACCCGATCGGGCTGATCCCACAAGTCGGGGACGGTCAATGAGGAACGGCCGGGATGGATCGGGGCGCGCCGGTTGGCTTGTCTTGACAGGGAGACGATATCGGGCTGAAGGCTGGCAATGGTTAAGTGTCTGCAAAGCTTTACAGAGATCACAATGTCATCACGATTGGGCGGTGCGGTGTGACATCGTGACGGGAAGGCACGGCGCTCGGCGACGCCCTGGTCGCCTTGACTCCGTCCCCCATCTCCGCGACAGTTGCCAGCGCGAAGGTGCGTGCATCCATCGGCAGAGGAGACCCGGCACCGTGACCGATGACCGGCCGTTCGCGTTTCTCTTTGCCCCGACGATCGGCCAGAACCAGCCCCACCGGGAGAGCAGGGTCCTGCCCTTGCGGCGCTATCTTGAGGAGGCGCTGGGCCGGCCGGTCGAGATGATCGTCGCGACCTCCTACGCGGAGACACTGGCGGCGCTGCGGTCCGGCCGGGCAGACGCCGCGATGCTGGGCGAGTACGCGACCCGTCGGGCTGAGCAGGAGGGCGGGGTCGAGCCGCTGGTCGCGCCGGTCACATCCGACGAGACGGTCCCGACCTACCGCAGCGTCGTCGTCACCCGGCTCGATTCCGGCATCCACGACCTCGCGGCGCTGCGCGGCCTGTCGCTGGGGCTGGTCGATGAGCAGTCCACCTCTGGCTTCCTCGTCCCGCGAGCGATGCTGCGGGAAGCGGGACTCGACCCGGACCAGGAGATCTCGGTCCGGCTGCTCGGCAGCCACCGCGCCGTCGTCGAGGCGGTCATCTGGGGCGATGTCCGGGCCGGTGCCTTCCATGAATCCCGCCTGAAGCCACCCGACCCGGAGCGGGCGCCGGAGTACGCCCGGCTGCGGGTCCTCGCCCGGTCGCGGCCGATCCCGCTCGGCCCCCTGGTCGTCCGTTCGACGCTGGACGCGGCGACGCGGTCCCGGCTGTCGGACGCGATGCTGCGGGTCCACGAGACCAGCCCGGAGGCGGCCGAGGTGATCATCCGGCAGGGCCACCGCTTCACCGTCGCGGCGCCGCGGAGCATCCCGACGCTGAAGAGCATCGCGGCGCTGGCCGGTGTGTCGTATGCGACCGTCTCCCGCGTTGTCAACCGTGCGGGATATGTCGCGCCAGAGACCGCTCGCCGCGTCAACGCCATCATCGACGAGACCGGCTACACCCCCAACGGCAACGCCCGCCTGCTCCAGGGCCAGCAGGTCCCGCTCGTCGGCCTGCTCGCCTCACTCGACCCGGCCGACCCCGACCCGCCGCTGGGTATGATCGCCGCCGTGCAGCGGGATCTCGCCGCCGTCGGTGTCCCGATGGTCGTCTGCCCGGTCGGCGGCGGGCTGACCGGGAACCCGGTCCTCGAGCTCGTCCGGACCCGGCGCTTCGGCGGTCTGATCGTCACCGCCACTCACCTCGCCGACCCGGAGCTTGGCAGCCTGGCCCGGACCGGCTTCGCCGTCCTCGCGGTCGGCGTCGACCCCGATCGGACCGCCGTCCCACCCGGCATGATCGCCACCCCGCTGGCCGACGTCGCCCGGATCGTCGTCGCGACCCTTGGGATCGGGGTCGGGTGAGCCAGGGATGGTTCCGTGGCGTGATTGGCAATATCGAACGTGGGGGAAGCGGAGCAGTTCCCCTTCCCAAGCCAGCGATGCGATCGAACACAGTAGTCGCGGAGCAGTCCCCTCCCCAACCCCTCCCCTGCCCGCATCTGCGGATGCGTCAGGAGAGGGGCTTCATGCTGGTCGCGCAAGCGCTCCGGGAGCGGGTGCGACGGTCAATCGTAGGGACATGGCTTGCCTTGTCCGCGCCGCAAGGCGCCAGGGGCTTCGCGAATGTGGTGCCGATGGCGAACCACATCGGGAGACCTCTCCGGCGCAACCAATCAGACCTGACAACTCACTATCGTTTGATGTCGCCGAGGGCGTTGCCGTGCATCGTCAGGCCACGGGCGGGCAGGTCCGCACCGGGCGCGACGATCCCCCAGCCGCCGTTGGCCGTGATCGTTGCGCCGGTGATCGCGCCGGACGCGCCCGGTCCGAGGGCGATGCCGGAGCCGTGGTTGCCAGTGATCGTCGTCGGGTCGCCGTCGTCCATCCAGAGCGTCGCCTCCGCGCCCAGCCTCACGCCGGCTCCGCCGCAGCCCTCGATCGTCGCGCCGATCAGGACCAGCCGGACATCGCGCTCGCCGGCGACCCCATGGGCGTTGGCGCTGGTCAGGCGGCTCCCGGCGACCGACGCGATGCCGCGCTCCGCCAGCCGGATCGCGGAGCCCTCCCCGGCCGAGACGCCGCCGCCATCGACGCCGAGCCGGACCAGCGAGGTCTGGACGACGATGCCGCCCAGACCGCCCGTGACCTCGCAGCCAACGACCTCCAGCCGCTGGCCGTCAGACGCTGACGACGCCACCCCGACCGAACGGCCAGCGCCGCTCTCGACGATGACGGCATCGCCGTGGTCGCTGCGAAGATTCAGACCGATCAGCGTCGCGCCGCAGCCCTTGAGGCGGACGGCCGGGCCGGTCGTCGAGCGGATTCGGACCGTCCCGCCCACCGCCCGGAGGGTGACGGCCGTCCGGATCGTCAGCGTCCCACGATACTCGCCCGGCTCGAGGTCGAGCGTCTGACCACCGCGAAGCCGGCCGAGCCGCTGCTCGAGCTCCTTCGTCGCGTAAACCGGCAGCGTCCGGTCAGGATTGGCGTCGTCCAAAATCGCCGGTGGTGGCAACTCGAACGCAACGGTCTTCGGCGTCACGCCAGTTCCCGACCAGTCAGCGGGACGCGGCCGGGCCGGAGCCGCCTGCGCCGCCGTCTCCGGGAAGTGGCCCGTGAGCAGGACACCTCGCCGGTCGTCCTTGGCATTCGGGGCGGGTGCAGCTTTGGCACCGAGCGGGAGTCCCGGGACTCGGGTCGGTGCCAAAACGGGAAGATCACCGAATGAGAGCTGCCCCGGTCTTGGCGCCCCTCCGGTCCGACCAGCGGACACTGCCCGTCTGCGTGGCTTCGGCACCGATGTCGTCGTCGCAAGTCGGTGCCAGTCCTGGCCCGGCTGCCCGGTCCCGTCACCCGACGGATCCGCGTCGACGACCGTTTGGCGAGTCTCCGAGCCATGGGACTGCTCAGGTGTCTGATTGGACGGCGTCGTCACGGTTCCCCCGCCCTACCTGGCAACCCACCAGCCTCCGCGCTGGCACCCGCTCGCGCCACGCCCTCCCCGATTCCATCGGATCGGACATTGTCCGACATTTTGCCCGAAGATGGCGACAACTTGCGTTGCCACGCTTGGTCGGGCGCCGCGGCGCTCCCCGTGAACCGGCTACTGACCGTAGTGGATGGCGTTGTAGGCCGGCACGAGATCATAGCGGACAAACAGGGAGTAGGTGTAGGTAATCGGATGCTCGGGCATCTCCCGGAAGAAGACGATCCGCCAGAGCCGCTGCTGCCCGTCCGGGGTCGTTGCGGTCATCAGGCTGGACCAGATCGAGCCGAGGATCGCCACTAGCCCGTGCGGGTTCTCCGCCTTGCCCCAGGCCGAGCGGTCGGGCAGCAGTTCCGGGGCGATGGCGAAGTTGCGGTAGATCGCGCCCTCAGGCTCGTGCCAGCGCAGGATGTAGGTCTGCTCGGTGTAGCCGGCCCGGAGTAGCGGCCGGGCGATGTCCGCGTCCGGAACCGGGATCTCGCGGGTGTGCTGGCTGGCCAGGATGATGACCGAAACGTCGGTTCCGGGCTGAATGGTGCTTTGGTGGACGCTGCCGTCGAAGTTTCGCAGGTACCAGTACAGCGGCCAGTTGACGTCGTCGCCGTACTGGATGGCGAGGCTGCGGTCACCGTTGATCTCGTAGGAGAGCCGCTCGAGGTCCGAGACCATCCGGGACACATCCGGGGTGGTGGTGTTGTAGATCAGACTGTCGCGGGCGACATCGCCGTCGGTGTAGCTGAGCCGGAAGCCGGCGTGGACCTGCAGAAGCAGCAGTCCAACCACAAGCGCCAAGGCGACGGACCCCGCCGCCGGCCGGACTCCGAACCGCCACAGGGACAGCCCGACGACGACGACCGCGAGCACCGGCGGAACGCCCAGAAGCCACCAGTCATCGAGCGCCGCTGGGTCGATCGTCCGTTGCGGGCGACCGGCGGCATCCGGTGCGTAGACTGGCCTCGTCAGGCGACTGGCGATGAGCAGCCAGGCGGCGCCCAGCGTCAACAGGAGCCCGGTCGCGAGGGGCACGGCCCAGCCGGAGCCGGAACTTCCAACCTTCGGGCGGCCGATTCGCCACCGGGCGAGGAGCTCGTTGACCAGACTCGCGGCCAGCAGCAGCAGCGGCAGCGTCAGATGCACGATCAGCCACGGCATCTTCTCCCCCGCATACGAGAGCGCCAGCGTGATCCCCACTGCCCAGCCCACCAGAAAGAGGCGGAACGTCAGCGCCGGGTCGGCGGCGAACCGCCGCCGCCGCAACGCCACTCTCACGCCGCGCCAGAGTACTAGGGCGATCGCCGGCAGCCCCAGCCCCAGCGCCACCAGCTCGTACGGCGGCGCCAGCACCAGGAAGTAGAACCACGGCTGCTCCCCCCGCCGCACGCCCTGCTGCCCCAGCCAGTACAGCAGCGTCCCGTCCGTCGCCACCGTCCCCGTCGCCAGCCCGCCCAGGTTCGTGAAGACGGTCGTGAACAGCGTCACCCCGATTACCCCCGCCACCAGCACCGCCAGCTGCAGCCCGACCCGGTCGGCCCAGGCCGCCCGGACGGCCGCCCCGATCGTGCCCGGCGCGGCGTCGTGGAACCGGACCGCCACCCAGCCGGTCGGGGAGCCGGCGGCGTCGGGCGCCTTGGCGTCGGGCAGCGTCAGCCGGCGCAGCACGAGCCAGGCGGCGACGAGGGTGAGCACCAGCACCGCGAGCAGGCTCAGGATCAGGGGATGGCTGAGCAGGTCCGTGTAGAACTGGCGCTGGTGGGCGGGGGTGGGCTGGAGGGCGGGCGGACCGGAGCGGTCCCAGGGGATGGCGGGCAGCGGACCGCCGAGCGCGGCGGGACGGGCGCGGTGGAGCAGCAGGACGAGGCCGCCGAGGCCGCCGCCGCCCAGCACGACCGGGATCAGGGGGCGGAGCGGTCCGGCGAGCAGGGCGAGGGCGAGCAGCCCGGCGAAGAGGGCGGCGAGGGCGAAGACGATCTCGTGGTTGGTAGCGAGGAGGCCGAGCATGGCGCCGCCGAGGACGAGCCAGCGGCGCTGGGGGTGTTCGATGAAGCGGAAGAGCGCGATCAGGAGGAAGAGGGTGCCGACGACGGTATAGGGGTCGTGGCGGATGAAGCGGGTGTAGTAGAGCAGGGCGGGGGAGAGGAGCAGGAAGGACCCGGCGGCGAGGGCGCCGAAGCGGCCGAGGTGGCGGGGACTTCGGAGGAACCAGGGGGCGGCGACGAGGAGGAGGCCGAACAGGGCGGGCATGACGCGGGAGGTGGCGTCGGAGTCGCCGAGGAGGAAGTAGACCAGGGCGTTGGCGTGGAAGAGGAAGGGGCCATGAGAGAGGGGATCGTGGGTGTAGCCGTCGCCGCGGAAGAGTAGCCATGAGTAATAGGTGTGGATGGACTCGTCGTGCATGAGGGCGCGGGAGCCGAGGTCCCAGAAGCGGGAGAGGGCGGCGAGGAGCAGCAGGAGGACCCACGCTCCCTGCTCGACGGTGATGGTCTGGATTCGATTGACCGCCCTTGCGACTGGTTGCGCGGTCGCCGCCGTCCGCCGATCACTCTGCTCCGTCACACTCGTCACGCTCATCCCCGCCTGTCCTCCGTTGGCTTCCTGTCCGGGATCACCCCAGCCACTGCCTTTGGGAAGACGGACCGCAGGGTCAGCCGTTATGGCAGGGACGATGAAGCCGGGTGCTCGTCACACCCGGCTCTCTCGCGATGGTTCTGGAAACGTCGACTGGACTAGCTGTCCGACCCGTCCTCGTCGTCCGCGAGGCCGAGGTCATGGGCCGCACCCTGACCGGGCTGATCCTCGTGGTCGTCCGCCTGACCTCCGGTCCTGTCGTCCAGGAGGCCAAGATCTATCGCCGCCTCCTGACCCGGTTCGGTGGGCGCCGCCGGCTGCTCATCGACGCCCTTCGCCGCGGACTCGCCCTGCCGACCTCCGTCGTACGGATTGGAGACCGTCGAATGGTGCGGACCGTTGAGCCGTTCGCGCTGCCGGAGCCGCAACTCGGCTTCGGCCTCGGCCAGCCGGTCGGCCCGCCGGCTGACCCGCTCCTGCGCCTTGGCCAGCTTGCCGACGGCCTCCGACAGGCCCTGCCGCGTCCGCTCGACCTTGTCGACGGCCTCCTGCTCCCGCTCGACCAGCCGGCGCTCCGCCCTGGCTTCCCGCAGGAGCGCCTTGCGGGTCTCCTTCGTCATCGGCTCAGGTGCCTTGTGGTCGCCGGTACGCTCGTTGCGCGGTGATCGCTTGGACATTCAGACTCTTCCTGTCGTGGGCGGGAGCCGGATCATGACGATCGCCCGATGGCCCGTACCGCTGACGATGGGACGCGACGGGAAGTTTTCCGGATGTCCGGTGAGCTTCCAATTGTTAAATCTGTGAACTGAGTATTCATCACCGACGGTTCGCCAGCCATGGTAGCACGTTCCCCGTTTATGCCGTAACTCCGGGCAACACGCCGCGGTCCCGTCCGTGATACCGGGAGAATGGGCAGGCTTCGCTCTCAATGGCGTTAACATTTATCGCGACTTTGGCACCACGATCCACTCGGCGTACACTCAGGCGCATCAGCACCGTCGCCCGCCCCTCCGGACCCGTCCACTTCCACTGGAGACCAGCCTGACGATATCCGCCGAGGCAACCCGATGGACAACCAGTCGTCACGCGATTCAGACCCCGGTACCAGCACCGATGATCGCCCAACGAACGTCCCGGCAATGATCGTCGCGGCGCTCGATCTGGGCTCGAACACGATCAAGATGACCCTCGGGCGGCTCGACGCGTCGGGCGAACTCGTCGAGTTCGGCTGGGCATCCGACACCGTCCGGCTCGGGACCGGCGTCGCGACGACCGGCCGTCTCGCCGACGACCGCGTCGCCGCCGCCATCGCGACGCTCCAGCGCTTCGCCGCCGCCGCCCGGGCCCAGGGCGCCACGCGACTGACCGGGGTCGCCACCGAAGCGACCCGGACCGCCGCCAACGGTCCGGACTTCCTGGACCGGGTCCGCGGCGAGATCGGCTGGGACATCCAGTCCATCACCGGGTCCGACGAGGCCGAACTCACCTTCCGGGGGCTGTCCCGCACGATCGACACGACCGGTCGGGTCGTGATCGCCGACATCGGTGGCGGCAGCACCGAGTTGGTCGTCGCGACCGACAGCACCGTCACCTTCTCCCGTTCCTACCCGGTTGGCTCCGGTTCACTGACCGACCGCCATGTCGCCGGAGACCCGCCGACCGCCGCCGAGATCGCCGCCTGCAAGGATGATGCGGCCATGACGCTGGCCCCGGCTGAACTGCCCAGGGATGGAGCCAGCCGTCTGGTCGCCGTCGGCGGGACGGGAACGTACCTTGCTCGGCTGCTGTCAGGTCAGACGGCGCTCGCGATGGCGGATGTCAACCAGGTCCTCGACCAACTGACCACCGTGCCAGCCACCGAACTGGCCGCCCGTCTGACGATTCCGGAGGCCCGCGCCCATGTTCTCCCGGCCGGGATCGCAGTGATCGCGGCGATCGCCACCCGGCTGGACGACCCGCCGATCGAGGTCGGGCCGAGCGGCATCCGGACCGGTCTGCTGCTGCGGGCATTCGAGACCGCCCCGACTACTCCCTGAACCGAATCAGCCCCGCCGATCCAGTCAGCCGGCGATCGGCCGACCGATCGACCGATCGACCGATCGACCGATCGCCCGACCAGGAGAGATATCCGTGGCACGCGACAAGGACCCCGTTCTCAAGTCGGATCAGGATTTCGCCTCGGCGATGACGGCCCTGATCGCCCCGCGCTGGGAGCGAGTCTGGGCCGACCTCGACCGCCTCCAGAAGTCCGACGACGCCGACGCCATCCACGACATCCGCGTCGCCTCCCGCCGGCTGCGGGCGGCGATGGACGTCGCCGCGCCCTGCTACCCGGCCGAGTGGTACGCCCCGCTTCACCGGACCGCGCGCGACATCACCTCGGCGCTGGGCGATGTCCGGGACCGCGACGTCATCCTTGAGGCGCTCGGAAAGGATCGCGAGAGCTCGGCTGATGAGGACGGCCCGGCGCTCGACGCGCTCATCACCCGAGTCGCGCGTGAGCGCACCCTTGCCCGCCGGTCGATGCGAGAGTTCCTCGCGGTGCTGGAGTCCAGCGGGGCGCGAGCGGCGACGCGGGAGCGGTTCGGCCGGCCCGGCAAGGAGGCAGCCCGATGAGCCGCGCCTGGCCTCTCAACGGGATCGAGGGCAACCGGTCGCTCGGGGATGCCGCCCGCCGGATCCTCGCTGTCCGGATCGCCGAGGTCTACAGCTACCGTCCGATCATCCACCGCCCGGAGGCCGTCGAACAGACCCACGCGCTCCGGATCTCGCTCAAGCGGCTGCGCTACTCGCTGGAACTCTTCGCTTCCGTCTTCGGGGAGGCGGGCGAGCGCCAGACCGACCGGGTCAAGGCACTTCAGGAGACCCTCGGTGATCTCCACGACCTCGATGTTCGGGTCGATCTGATCCATTCCGAACGGGATCGACTCTCAGGAGGCAAGGCGCGGGGCGACCACGGCGATCCAGTGACGATCGTCGCCGGTCTGGACCGCTATGCCGAGCGCGAGCGGATCCGACGCGGCGAGATTCACCGCCGGTTCATCGAGCAGTGGAACAAATACCAGCAGGCCGGCATGCGTCGTGACCTGGTGCTGCTGTCGCAATCGCTGCCAGAGCGATTGACCATCACGTCGTAACGGTCTCGTTGGGTCTTCGTTTCCCAGCCCGGAGGAGGTGATCGTCGTTGTCGGGACGATCCCTGGTGGTCGCCTGGCCGCTGCGGCGGCCACCTCCGCCAGGTGGCACGGTGTTCCTGGGACGAAAAAGCCGCTCATCCGTCCGAGAGATCTGAACTGACATGACTCAGGCCACGGCGGCCTGAGTCGAGAGCGGAGCGCAAGCGTCGCCCCCGCAACGAAGGCGCCGCGACGACACGACGCCTTCGCGTTGGGACGCTTCTCTGCTCGGCTCAGTCGGCGGGCTCAGCCGATGGCGTGAGGGTCCGCATCGGCGCGGCCTCCTTCGCGTAGCGGGTCGGGTGGCGCAGTGCCGTCGCCAGGAAGAACACGATCCCGATCACCACCATCGACAGGCCCGAGACCAGGTAGACCAGTTCCAGATGGCCGGTCACCCGGGCGATCAGGCTACCACCGAAGGCACCGACCGGGATGACCGACAGGCTCAGGACCTGGACCGACGTGATCACCCGGCTCATCATCCGGGGTGGGGTGATCTGCTGCCAGAGGCTGCCGAGGCAGACGTTGAACAGGATCGTCATCCCGAAGGCCAGTCCCCAGAGCGGCATCGCCAGCCAGAGGTTTGTCGTCAGCGCCAGCCCGACGACCAGCGCGCCGGCCACGACGACCGAGACGACGGTGACGGCTGAGAACGAGAAACGCTGGCGGAGCGGTGCCGCGCCCAGGGCCAGCACGATCGATCCGGCCGCGCCGAACGCCATCAGGATCGACAGCTCGAACTCCGTAGCGCTCAGCCGCTCGACCCCGAAGGCGATGATCGTGGCCGGAACGACCGTCGTCGTCAGGTTGATCAGCGTCGACATCCCGATCGTCGCCCGCATCAGCGGATGGCGGACGACGAAGCGGAGTCCCTCGCGGATGTCGGACAGGATCGAGGCCACGGGGGTCGGCTCGTCGTCCGGCGGCGCGTTGAACGAGCGCCGGACCGCCAGCAACGCCGCCGCCGAAACGACGAACGAGACCGCATCGAGCAGCAGGACCGCCTCCAGACGGACGCCGAGCCAGATGAGACCACCGACGATCGGGGCACCGATGACACTGGTGATCTGGTAGTTGGCCTGGAGCCGGCCATTCGCGCCGACGAGTTCCCGCTCATCGACCAGGCTGTAGACGGCCGCGAACCCGCCCGTGTCGAAGACGATGCCGAGCGTGCTGGACAGGAAGAGGAAGACGAAGATCAGCTCGATCGGGAGGACGCCAGCCAGCCCCAGGATCGGGATCGGGAGCAGCAGGACGGCATTGAGAACGTCGGATGCCACCATGAGCTTCTTGCGGTCGAGCCGGTCGACCCAGGCGCCGATCGGCAATCCGAACAGGAGATACGGCAGCATCCGGATCGCGAACGCCAGGCCAAGGCCGAGCTGGGAGCCGGTGATCTGGTAGACGAGCAGGGGCAGCGCGAAGTCCGTGACGGAGTTGCCGACGTTGGAGATGAACCGGCCGCTGAAGTACAACCGGAAGTCCCGGCTGGCCACTCCGGCCGGGGCGGTCACAGAGGGCTCGGGCAATGCGGCGGGCTGGCTCACGGCGTCTCTCGCTTGGTAGGGGTCAATCCGGCGACCCTTGTGGCGGCGGTGCCACCTGGCACGACGATGGTGCGGATGAGCGACGGTTGACCAGGGTCGTGCTGACGAACCGGAGATGCTGGTGTTGAAGGCTACACGATCGCGCCGAGCCGGCAAGAGGCGACCAGACCAGCGATTCGGACAATGTTTGGCGGAGTATATCTGACCGGTCAGCCGAATGAGGTCGGTTGCCCGCCGATACGATCGCCTCTCTCGGCCACGACGTGTCTCACGCGTTCCGGGAACGGTGACCAGGAAACAGGAATCCGGTCGCCGATCTGTTCCGATGTGACAGCGATTCCCGCTATGCTCCCGCAAGACCGCCCGCCATTGACCGGGCGACCACCACGGGACCAGACCTCGCGTTGGGTCCAGGGAGAGCAGCACCCATGACGGCCACGTCGCGCCCCAGTTCCCCGCTCGACCCGGAGACCGCCGCCCGGATCCTCGCATCCGTCGATGGGCTACGGGAAACCCTCATCTCGACACTGCGGGATCTCGTGCGTATCCCGAGCGTTACCGGCGAAGAGAGTTCCGTCCAGCAGGTCGTCGCGCGGCACATGACCGATCTGGGTCTGGAGATCGACGTCTGGGAGCCGGACCCGGCCCTGATGGCACCCCATCTCGACGCGGTCGGACTTCCGGAGTCCGGATCATGGGCCGGTCGTCCCAATGTCGTCGGGACGCTGCGGGGGAGCGGCGGTGGCCGGTCGCTGATCCTGAACTCGCACATCGATACTGTCGAGCCGGGCGATCCGGACCGCTGGACGCACCCACCGTTCTCTGGTGACGACACCGGCGGCCAGGTCTGGGGCCGCGGCAGTCTGGACATGAAGGGTGGGCTGGCGACCAATCTCGTCGCCGTGCGCGCCCTGCTGGCCGCCGGTCTGACCCCGCACGGCGACGTCATGATCGAGAGCGTCATCTCGGAGGAAGACGGCGGGGCGGGCACGGTCGCGGCTCTACTCCGGCCGTACCGGGCCGACGGAGCGATCATCACCGAGCCGACCCGGCTCCGCCTCGTCGCCGCAACGGGCGGCTCGTTCGTCTTCCGGATCACCATCGAGGGGCTCGCCGCCCACGCCGCCGCGCGGAACGAGGGGGTCAGCGCGATCGAGGCCTTCAGCTTCCTCCACGCGGGCCTCCTGGCCTACGAGGCCCGCCGCAACGCCGCCATCACGCACCCGCTCTACGTACCGATCGCCAACCGGGTTCCGCTCAACATCGGTACCATCCGGGGCGGTTCGTGGCCGTCGTCGGTGCCGGAATGGCTGGTCGCCGAGGGGCGGGGCGGGCTGGTTCCGGGAGAATCGCTGGCGGACGTGCAGCGGGACTTCGTCGCGGAGGTCCGGCGGATCGCCGACGGGCACCCCTGGCTCCGGGACCATCAGCCAGTGGTGGAGTGGATCACGGGACAGTTCACCGCCGGGGAGATCCAGCCGGACGACCCGCTCGTCGGTGTGATCGGCGCGGCCCACGAGGCGGCGACCGGAACACCGATAGTGATCGAGGGGGTTACGTACGGGACCGATGCCCGGCACTTCCTCCAGATCGCCGGCATACCGTGCGTCGTCTATGGCGCCGGCGACGTCGCCCTGGCCCATCAGACCGACGAGCGGATGGACATCGACGCGTTGCTGGTGGCGACCCGGACCATCGCCCTTGGTATCGCCGCCTGGTGTGGTGCTGGCCACACGGTCCCATCGTAGTATCCCTGGATACAGGAGATGCAACTCTGGTCGCTCGATGGTCCGCGGAGATCGGCCAGACGCATGGATGCCCTGCCCGATGATGGTCAGGGCACGGCATCGTTTCGGGCTATTGATCCAACATCCGTCCGGTCACGTATTAGCTACTGACGATAGTCCGACCGGTCCGTTCCGTCGATCCGGCCGGGTCATTCTCCTCACACTCGCCGCACGATCCCGTTACCCAACGCGTCTGAATCGTCGCTCAGGCCAGTGGCCTGAAAACGGTTGTCGTGACGACTCGACCAGACGCGAAGGATCGGAGTAACGAAGCAGCGTTCCACCCCACCGGCGACCGCGCTCGTCATCCGGTCTGACACCGGCGGAGAAGCTATCGCCAGACCGTCGCACGGTGAGGCGACGGCGACATGCGACATCGAGCGATGCCTGGCAGCGTGACACCGGCGGACGCCGCGAGACCGCCGCAGGGAGTTAGGGAGTTCAGGATGAAGGTCGCCGCCCGGAATGGTTCGATTGGCGAGGTGAACACCGACCCGGTGGCTCCGCCCCACCGGCGGGATGGCCTGCTGGCCTCGTCCGGCCCGGGCATGGTTCCGGCTTCGCAGGACGGGCGATCGGCCCGCGCCCTGACCGCATCGCCACTCCGCGGCCGAACCCGGACGGCCACCCCACCGGTGACGGCGGGTCGGGACCAGCAGGAGAACCCAACGACGGCCATGTACCGCCGGGGCGAGGAGATCTTCACGCCGGGAACCGGGGAAGGACTCGTCTACATCGTCCGGTCTGGCTGCATCCGACTGTTCAAGACGCTGTCCGACGGCCGCTCGATCACCGTCGGCCTGCTCGGCCCAAGCACGATCTTCGTGCAGGAGGACAGCTCCGACGGGCTGGCGACCGGGGCGACCGCCGAGGCGATCGTCGCCTCGACCCTCTCGATCGTCGAGACGGGCGACCTGGCCAAACTGATATCGGCCTCGCCGGACCTCGCCTCGGCAGTCGTCCGGGGGCTGACCCGTCGTCTGACCGACCTCCAGACGCTGGTCGAACACCTACTGGTCCGCGATACATCGGTCCGTTTGTCCGTGACGCTGTTGAGCCTTGCCTCGAAGTTCGGCCGGCCGGCGAAGGGCGGGCTGGAGGAGATCACCCTGCCCCTCACCCACCAGGGGCTGGCCAACATGATCGGCTCCAACCGGGTGACCGTCACCCGCAAGCTGCTCGAACTCCAGCGCGATGGAGCGGTGAAGTCGCTGGGCCGCAATATCCTCGCGGTGGATGTTGGCCGTCTGCAGGCGTACGCTTCGGGGAGCGGCCCGGCCGACCGGTCGTTCGACGACCAGAACGGCTCGGACCCAACGGCGCCCTGAGGGTGCGTTCCGGGGAGACGGCATGGACAACGACCGCCCAGACGGGGCCAGCCCGGACGACCACACCACATCTGATCCACACGACGACGGCCGGATATTCCTGACCGGCGGGACCGGCTTCGTCGGCAGCAACGTTCGCGCCGCGCTTCGCGACCGCCCGGTTCGGCTCCTCGTCCGCGACCTCGCGAGCTCCGAACACCTCCGTGGACTGAACGTCGAGCTCGTCGCCGGTGACGTCACCCAGCCGGAGACGCTGCGCGGCGCGATGGACGGATGCCGGTATGTCATCCACCTCGTCGGGATCATCGAGGAGACCGGCGCGGGCAGCTTCGACACCATCATCCATCAGGGGACGGCCAACGTCCTCGCTGAGGCGCAACGGGCCGGGATCGCCCACTTCGTCCACATGAGCGCGATGGGCGCCAGCGACGACCCGGCCTTTCCGTATATGGAGGCGAAGTCCCGGGCCGAGACAGCTGTCCGGTCCAGCCAGGTCCCGTGGACGATCTTCCGGCCATCGGTGAACTTCGGCCCCGGCGATGGTTTCATCAACCCGCTGGCGCTGCTGGTGAAGTTCCCGCTGACCCCGGTCGTCGGCGATGGCCAGAGCCGCTTCATGCCAGTCGCCGTCGGGGAAGTCGCCGAGATCTTCGCCGGCTCCTTCGGCGTCCCGTCCCGGTTCGGTCAGACCTACGAGCTCGGCGGCGCGAAGATCTACACCTTCGAGCAGATGCTGGACGCGATCGGCAACGAGCTGGGCAAACACCACCCCCGGATCAAGGTCCCGGTTCCGCTGATCTCGCTGATCGTCACCCTGTCGAAGCCACTCCCCCGCCCGCTGCGGCCGCCGGTGACCGGTGAGCAACTGAAGATGCTCAGGACCAACAACACGACCGATCACAGCGCCACGGGGACACTCCTCGGCCGGCAGCCGACCGCCCTGGAGGACGGGCTCGGCTACCTGAGGAAGGGCGCACGGAACCGACCGCCGGACTGACGAGCCGGTCTCGGCGGAGCGAGGCGGCTATCATGGGAAGCGTCGCGGAGCCGGCAGACGGGGTGTCCCACGTCGAACGCGGTCGATCCGTGCGGCATCATCAGTTCGTCCGGGCAGCGGCAATCGGGTGCGTCCCGCTCGCTGCCGTCCGGCCCATCGCCAGGGCGGGCTGGTCCTGCTCGGGATGGACGGGGCCGCCGTCTTCGCCGTCTGGAATGGCCTGATGGCCTGACGGCCAGGTGGTCGAGCCGGTCGGAGACCAGCCGGGTGTGACGACCGCGCGGCGGGAGACATGCGACACTGGAGACCACGGCCCGGAGAGAGCCGCCGCGAACCGGCGGGCGCCCATCCCATCAGAGAAAGCGAAGCCGGTATGAACCGACCTCCCGAAGAGCAGCGATACGCCCGCGCCCAGCGGGCTCGGCAGGTTCTGGGCGGGAACGAGATCGACCCGCCACAGCATCCGCTCGACCTCGCCCCGTCCGATGGAATCATCAACCGCACCCAGATGCTCTATCTGATCGTGCTGGCGGTCCTGGTCATCGTCGCCATCGCGCTCTACTTCACGGCTGGCGCCGGCGTGGCGAGTCCGGTCCTGTTCGTGCTGGCACTGGCGCTCTTCCTCGGCTGGATCATCTTCTAGCCGACCGTCCGCCCACACCTCGATCCCCCGGATCCGTTCACCTCGCGTCCCTGCCTCGCGTGGAAGATCATCGACCCACAAGGGATATCTCCTGCATGTCCGACGATGACAACGGCCGGCCGCGCCTGCGGCTGATCGGTCCGCCGACCGGCGACACGACCGATAGCGAGGGTGAGCCCGCCACCGGCTCTTCGTCGCCCACTCCATTGCCCACCCCGAACTCCTACCCGGCCGGCGCCTGGTCGACCCTGCATGACCTGACCGGCCTCGTCATTCTGCTGACTGGCCACGGCGACGGCCTCGACGTCGCGATCGCGACCGGGCTGGCCGATTACGGCGCCCGGATGGCGATCGCCCAGCGGGACATCGACCGGGCCAAGGTCACCGCCCAGATCTCCTCCCGGCCTGGCAGTCAGGGTTCGATCGCGCTCGGGATGGACTCGACCCGGGCCGAACACGTCCGCCGCGGCATCGGCGCCGTCGAGCAGCTCACCAGCCAGCTCGACGCCCTGGTCGTGATCGTCGACCTTGGCCGGGCCTCAGCCAACCGGGAGGCGGCCAGCGGCGTCTCCCTGGGCGAGATGATCCACCTCGTCCGGGCGGCCGAGCGCCGGATGGCCGTGCTCGGCGGGGGGCGGATCCTGATCGTCGCCGGCGGGACCCCGCGGGACCCGGCCGTCGGCGCGATCACGACGGGCGCCGTCGCGGAGTTCGTCCGAACGACCGCCCCCGCCTTCGCCACCCAGAACGTCACGATCAACGGCATCATCGCCGCCCTGCCCGACACCGCCCTGAGCGCCCCGGCCCCATTGGCGCCAGCCGCGCTGCCGGCCGGACCGGAGCCGGGCACCACTGCCGAAGACACTGTCGTCGACAGCCTGCCGCAGTCGTCCAACCCACCGCACTTGCAGGATGTCTCGGCCGATAGCGCCGGCGAGGGCGCCTCCGAGGAGAGCGGAGAGGCCATGTCCGTCCCATCCGACGAGGTCATCGACCAGGCGCCGGTGCTCCCGTTCCCGTCGCCGGCCGATCCTCCGGCCGAACCGCAACCCACCCGGCACCCAGCGGAGCCGACCAGGCTGGATGACCCCATCGTCCAGACCGCGCCGTCCGTGGCCGCCGCCGTCCTGTTCCTCAGCCCGATGACGACGGCGCTGACTGGACAGGTCGTGCGGATCGAAGCAAAGCCTCCAACCGCCGGCTGATCACGCTGGCGGTTCAGTCCCGCCGCCGTCCAGATGGCCCGATAGGGCGTATGCTATCCAGACAGTGATCGAGATGGACGACCTCAACTGGGAGCAGCACGATGACGATCACGACCGCCGACGGCCGCAAGATCCTGCTTCGCCGCAAGGTCACCTTCACTGACGGCCGCAGCGAAGTCTTCTTCACGAACGACGGAACCGGGTTCCCGCGCTTCGATGCGGCCGGCGTCGTCCTGAACTACTTCCACCGCGACGGCCGGGTCGCCGTCTTCTGCGCCCCCGATGTCAAGCGCTTCGCCGCCATCGCCGGATAGCAATTGCGGGCCGCTGGAAAACGACCAAAGCCCAGCCGTCGCAACGAATGCGACGGCTGGGCCTTGGTCAGGACGTGTAACCGTTACCGGTTGTAGTACTCGACGATCAGCTGCTCGTCGCAGATAACGGGGATCTCTTCGCGCGGCGGGGTGTAGGCGTAGCGGGCAGCCATCCCCCCCTCCTCGAGGTTGATGTACGGGGCGGGCTGCGTCTCGATCCGCAGGTCATTGAACATCGCCATCGCCTTGCTGCGCTCGCGGATGGTGATGATGTCACCCGGCTTGAGCTGCATGGACGGGATGCTGGCCTTGCGGCCGTTGACGCGGAAGTGGCCGTGCGTCACGAACTGGCGGGCGGCGAAGATCGTCGGAGCCAGGCCGGAGCGCAGCACGATCGCGTCGAGGCGGCTCTCGAGGAACTGGAGCAGCAGGTCGCCCGTCGGGCCCTTGCGCTTCACGACCTTCGTGTAGGCGCCCTGGAGGTACTTCTCGCTGACGTTGTACTGGAACCGGAGCCGCTGCTTCTCGAGCAACTGGGCGCCGTAGTCCGAGCGGCGGCGACGGCGGTTCTGGCCGTGCTGCCCCGGGCCGTACGGCCGGTTGCGCATGTACTTCTGCGCCTTTGGCGTCAGCGCGACACCAAGGGCGCGCGACTTCTTGACCTTCGGGCCGGTGAAATTCACGGGATGCACTCCTCGTGGCGATGCCCTGCCATCGCGCCTGGTTGCCACGTCTCGCTGCCGGGCGACTGGCGCCCTGAATCGTGGCAGCGTGGTGATCATGGCGTCGCCCAGGGTTCCAGAACCAGACGGGCTCTTGCGGAGACTGGCGACGCACGTGAGACACAAACGGAGCACAGCCCACCGGTCGGCGGCTGTGCTCACCTGATCACCGGTTGATGATCGTTCAGGTTCGCCCGACCTGTCAAGCGCTCTGAGCTCCACCGGTGTGAGGCTGGGCCAACGAGGCGCGTCGGTTCCGCCGCCCTCCGGGCAACGGAACCGACGCGCCTAACCAGCTCAGGCGTCCCCGGTCCGGGGAACCAGACGAAGGCCGAACCCGATGTAGCCGACCTCGCCGTCAGGACGCCGGATGAACGGCAGGGGAATCGTCTGCCCCAAAACCGTCAACGCGGCCAGGTCGGGACCGACCAGCTCGACCTGCAGGTCGCTGGGGAGTTCCTGGCTGACGGCCGGCTCAAACGCCTCCGGCAGCGTGATGGTCTCGATCTTCAGCGTCAGCCCGTCCCCCTGCGGAGCGAACGTAAACACCACGTCCGGCCGCTCGTACCGCCCCGCATAGGCAGCCGTATCGACCGTCCCCACGGCGGGCGTCGAGGCGGATGTCGCCGACACGGGCGTCGCGACCGGGGTCGCCGCCGAGGCTGATCCGGAATCGCCGCTGGCCGGCAGCAGGGGCGCCAGGGCCGGATACACCTCGGCGGCGGCCGCGAAGGCGGCAGCGGCGGCGGCGGCCCCGCCCGGCGCGGCGTTGGTCAGGATGGTGATAACGAGGCCAGCAGCCGGCAGGAACCAGAAGTCGGTGTGCTGGCCAAAGGTGTCGCCGGAGTGAGACACGAGCTTGAGTCCCGCCTGCTCCTGCACCAGCCAGTTCATGCCCATCGAGAGCCCTGGGGTACCCGGGACAGGCACCTGGCTGGTCTGCATCAGGTCCAGGGTGTACGGCGAGAGCAGGCGCTGCCCGTCGGCCGTTCCGTCCCCGAGGTGGAACCGGGCGTAGCGGATCAGATCGCGGGTGGTCGACCGGAGGCCTCCCGCCGCATCGATGGCCCGCGGCAGGTAGAGCGTCTGGTCCTGCAGGACACCGTCATCGTCGGCGTACGCCCGCGCGTACGAACCGGCCATCACCTGATCCGGGTCGAACGTGGATTCCGCCATTCCGAGCGGATCGAGCACGAGGTCCGAGATCGCGGCCCGGTAGGTGCCGCCAGTCACGGCCTCGATGATCTGCCCGAGCACGAAGAAGCAGGTGTTGTTGTAGCTGAAGAGGGCGCCGAGCGGCGAGAGTTGCGGCAGCCCCGGCATCACCTCGTCCACGAAGCGGGCGCCAGCGTCGTCACCGGAACCGGTGTCGACGAAGAGGTCGCCAAACCACCCCGCTGTGTGGGTGAGCAGTTGCCGGACGGTGACGCGTTCGGAGACGGATGCATCGGCGACGGTGAAGGTGGGCAGGTACGTCCTGACGGTGGCGTCGATGTCGACGAGCCCCTGATCGACCAGCCGCATGATGGCGGTCCCGGTGAACGTCTTGGACAGGGAGCCAATCTGGAACAGGGTCTGCTCGCCGACCGGCTCGCCGCTCGCGACGTCGGCCAGCCCAAAGGTCGCGTGTTCCTCGCGACCGTCCGACAGGATGCCGAGCGCCGCGCCCGGCAGGTTCACCTGCGCCATCGCCTCCGCCAGCGCTCCGGCGACGGCCCGGAACGCCGGCGAGGCATCGTCCGCCACCACCGATGTTACCGGGGCCGGCGTTGCGCCCTGGCTCCGGGCAGCCAGCGGCAATGGCGCCGCCGCGACCGGCGGCGACCATGGCCCCATCACGCGATCGACCGCGGTGATTGAACTGGCGGCGGCCGTCAACTCGATGAGCCGGCGGCGGGACAGCCGAGACCTTGCGAAATCCGGGACAGTCATCTGTGCTCCTTCTGCTGGCGACGTGAGCGGTACCTGAGGCAATTCGCTGATGAAAGGGCTTCGCCTTTTCTGCGACGATGATCGGTTTCGCCGTCGCTTCTCATGCCAGTTCGGCAGGTGGACCGAGGACAGGAAGCAGTTTACCGGGATACTATCGGGGCCACATCCGCCCAGGGCGGGAATCGTTCCTCCTCCTGGCGACGGACTTCCGGCGCCCGAATCTCCTTCGTAGGGATGAAGAGCACCGCCGATCGGTTGACTATGATTGGACCATGCACCTGCGACCGGAAAACTCGCTCTGGGCGACCCTCGACCGGCGGCCCGCCCTGACGGATGCCGTCATCGCGGTGCTGCTGGCTGCCCTCGCGACGCTCTGGCTCTGGCTGCAATGGCCGCCCGACCGCCTGCCCGCCACCCCGCTCACGGCCGGGCTCGGTCTGCTGCAGGGTCTGCCGCTGGCCTGGCGCCGCCGCCGCCCCCTGACGGTCCTGCCGATTGTCACGGCCGGGACGATCCTCTACGGGCTTGCCGGCGGGGCCGACACGATCTGGACCGTGAACGCCTGGCTGCTGGCTGCCTACACCGCCGGGGCATATGGCGCCGGCCGTTGGCGCGATCCGGTCCGGCTCGTGGCCACGATCACCTTCATTGGCTACGTGGCCTGGGAGGTCTTCAGCCTCCTGCCGGCCGAGGAGTCGGAACCGCTCACGACCGGCAACATCGTCCTGCTTCAGCTCTTCACGTTCGGTGGGAACATTGCCATCGCGATCTGGATCTGGTGGTTCGGAGACGGAACTCGGGTCCGGCACCAGCGAGAGGCGGAGCTCGCCGAGCGGACGGACCAGCTCGAACGGCAACGCGAGGTCAACACCCGTCAGGCGGTCAGCGACGAGCGCGTTCGAATTGCCCGGGAAGTGCATGACGTCGTCGCCCATCACGTCAGTCTGATGGGGATCCAGGCCGGTGCCGCCCGCCGCGTCCTTCGGCGGCAGCCGGACACGGCCGAGGAGGTGCTCTCGGTGATCGAGTCGAGCAGCCGCGAGGCGGTGCGCGAGCTACACCGGCTGGTTGGATTCCTCCGCCAAGAGCAGGACGCCGACTCCCTCGCCCCACTGCCCGACATGAGCCAGTTGCCGGAACTGATCCGCCGCCTTGGCGAGGGCGGCCTCCCGGTCAACCTGACCGTGACCGGGGACGTGCGCGCTCTGCCACCGGCGATCGATCTCTGCGGCTACCGGATCGTCCAGGAGGCGCTCACGAATGCGCTGCGCCACGCCGGGCCGGCCACGGCGACCGTGAGCATCCACTACGGGCCAGACTCGCTCGTTGTCGACATTTGCGATGATGGCCGGGCCGCCATAACCGGAATCAGCGGCCCGCCGGACGGCAACGGTCTGACCGGGATGCGGGAGCGGGTCAACCTGCTGAGTGGCCAGCTCCAGATCGGTCATGAGGATGGCGGCGGCTACCGGGTCGTGGCCCGCCTGCCGACCGGGGGTCAGCGCTGATGTCGATCCGGGTGCTGCTCGTCGACGATCAGGCGATGGTCCGGGCCGGTCTCCGCCTGATTCTCGAGTCGGATCCGGATACCGACATCGCGGTCTCGGGTGAGGCCGGGGACGGACGACAGGCCGTCGCGCTCGCCACATCGCTCCAACCGGACGTCGTGCTGATGGATGTCCAGATGCCCGTCATGGACGGGATCACGGCTACGCGGCAGATCATCGAGGCGCTCGGCGACCGGGCGCCCCGGCTCCTCGTCCTGACGACATTCGAGCAGGACGACTACATCTTCGCCGCGCTCAGGGCCGGGGCCAGCGGCTTCCTGCTCAAGAACGCGCCGCCCGAGGACCTAATCGAAGCGGTCCGGATCGTCGCCGCTGGCGACGCCCTGCTAGCGCCCTCCGTAACCCGGCGGATCATCGCCGAGTTCGTCCGCCAACCCGCCCCCATCGATCAGCCGGTCGCCACCCAGCGGCTGACGGAGCGGGAGATGGAGACACTGCGCCTGCTCGCCCGGGGGCTCAGCAACGCCGAGATCGCGCGGCACCTGTTCGTCAGCGAGACGACCGTCAAGAGCCACGTCTCAGGCGTGCTTGCCAAGCTGGAGCTCCGCGATCGCGCCCAAGCCGTCGTCTTCGCCTACGAGACCGGCCTGGTCCTGCCAGGCAGCTCCCACAGCCAATGATCGTCACCTGAATATGGAGAACGGCATCGTTGGTTTGCGTCCGGGTGCACGGCTGGAAGTGGAGCTCTCCGGCTGCATACCGCCGCTTGCTCAGACGGCGCGCATCGCCAGGCTGGCGTTGATCCCGCCGAACCCGAAGGCGTTGTTGAGCAGGTGCGTCACCTGCTGGTCGCGTCCGCCCGGCGGGATGATGTCGAGGTCGCAGACCGGGTCGAGGTCGACGAGGTTGGCGGTGCCGGGCAGGTAGCCCCGCTCCAGAGCCAGCGCGCAGATCGCCGTCTCCATCGCGCCCGTCGCGCCGAGGGCGTGACCGTGCAGCCCCTTGGTCCCGCTGACCGAGATCCGGTCGGCCTGGTCGCCCAGCGCGATCCGGATGGCGCGGCACTCGGTCGAGTCGTTCAGCACCGTCGACGAGCCGTGGGCGTTGACGTAGTCGATCGCCTCGGGCTCGAGGCCGGCCGCGGTCAGGGCAGCACACATCGCCCCGGCCGCCTGGACCCCATCGGGCCGCGGCGCGGTCATGTGGAAGCCGTCGCTGGTGGTACCGTAGCCGAGCAGCTCGGCGTAGATGTGGGCGCCGCGCGCCTCGGCGTGCTCGAACGACTCCAGCGTCAGGATCGTCCCGCCCTCGGCGATGACGAAGCCGTCGCGACCGGTGTCGAACGGCCGGCTGGAGGTCTCCGGGTCGTCGTTGCGCTTGCTGATGACATGGATCATCGCGAAGGCACCGAAGGTCAGCGGCGCGAGGGGCGCCTCGGCCCCACCGGCCAGCATCACCGGCACCCGCCCGTCCTCGATCAGCCGCGCGGCCTCCCCGATCGCGATCATCCCGGCCGCGCAGGAGTTGCCGTTCGAGAGCGACGGCCCGGTCAGGCCCAGCTCAATCGTGACGTTCGACGAGGCGGCCCCGCCGAAGACCGACAGCGCCAGCAGCGGGTTGACGTGATGCGGCCCGTTGACGACGTACGACTCGTGCTGCTCCTCGGCGAAGGCGATCCCGCCGAGGGCCGAGCCGACGTAGATACCGGCTCCGTCGCGGGCGACGTCCTCGGCCGCGAGCCCAGCGTCCTCCAGGGCCATCTGCGAGCAGACCAGCGCGAACTGGGAGAACCGGTCCAGCCGCCGGGCGCGCTTGGCGGTCATGTAGTCGAGCGGGTCGAAGGCGACCTCGGCCGCGACCTGGCTCGAGAAGTACGAGGGGTCGAAGCGGGTGATCCGCCGGACGGCCGACTCGTTTGATCGAACTCCCGACCAGAGGGCTTCGACACCGGTCCCGATCGGAGTGATCGCGCCGATGCCGGTGATGGCGACGCGATGCTTCACGACCGGAGCCTCCCATCGGGGGCGAACCGCTCGTTCCGGTCCTCGACGATGCCCTTGATCGTCTCCAGCGTCTGGCCGGCGATCGCTCCGACGAACTGCGGACCGATGATGTGATCGGCGACTGGCCGGCCAACGAGCGGCCACGGCGGCGTGAAGTCGTGGTCGATCGTGACCCGAACTCCACCGTCATCCGGCGCGAACGTCCAGGCAACGTCCATCCCCTTCGTCACGCCCCAGACGTGGACGAAGCGGATCACCGGTGTCGGCCCGTCGCGCTCGACATCCTGGCTCGCCCGCCAGCGGACCGGGATCCGGCCACGCCGGGCCGCCATCTCGACGGTCTTGTGATCGCCCCCGCCGGAGAGAAGCGTGACCCAACGGTAGTGCGGAAGGATGATCGGCCAGCGCTGGGTGTCGACCGCGAGGGCAACGATGCGCTCCAGGTCGCCATGCATGGTGACCACGTTCGCGGTTCTCATCTCTGGTTCCATCTACCTCTTGTCAGCTCGGTTCGTAGGCCCTAACTGTAGTTCACGAGTCAGGGACGCAACAGTCGGGCCAGAAAGACCGGGGAGAGCGCCTGAGTCGCCGGGCGGAAGTTCCCGAGCACCCCGCTCAGGGTCAGTCCGAGTTCCTCGCGCCGGGCCAGGCGGTCGGTCACGTAGTTCATCAGTGGCGGCGTACTGATGAACCCCTGGACGATCCAGCAGACATCGCGCTTGGCCATGAAGGCCCGCCGGCGCCCGGCCCGGTAGGGTCGGAGCGCATCACCGGAAACGTTCCCGGCCCGTAGCGCCGCGCTGACGATCGGAGCCGCCAGGCCCGCTCCCCGCAGGGCCTCGTAGATCCCCTCGCCGGTGAAGGGATCGAGGAACTGGGCGGCGTCCCCGACCAGCAGGTAGCCGTCGCCGGTCGTGCGGCGGGCCCGGCGGGCCATCGACCCGACGCCGCGGATCGTGCCGACCCGCTCCGCACCCTCCAGCTTCCGGGCGACTGCCGGGAGGTCCCAGAGCGAGTTGATGAAGAACTCGTCGATTGTCCCGCTTCGCCCCTCGACCGCGCGGACGTCGGCGACGACGGCGACGTTCGTCAGCCCGTCCTCCAGTGGCGCCAGCCCGGCGTAGGCGTGCCGGCCGATGTGCATCTCGCCGAAGCAGTCGAGGTCCCGGACGCCGCGGTAGTGGGCGACGAGTCCGGTCTTGCGCGGCCAGCGGGGCGACGTGTCCTGACCGAGTTCACGGGATACGACGGACCGGTGCCCGTCGGCGCCGATCACGATCCCCGCCCGAATCTCCTGGCGGGTACCGTCGATCGTCGTCTCGACCCCGACGACGCGACCGTTCTCCTGGACGACCTTCCGGACGTGGGCCCGTTCCCGGACATCGACGCCGGCCGCCCTCGCCCGATCAATCAGGAGATGATCCAGCCGGTAGCGGGAGAGGCCCAGCGCCGTCCGGCCCGGTTCGGCCCGCTCGTAGTTGGCGACGAAGTGCTGCCCACCCGGCGCGTGGACGAGCATCGCCTCCATCCGGTGCGCCCCGGCGGCCATGATCTCGCCGCTCATCCCCATCTCATCCAGCAGGGTCGCGCCGGCCGGGTTGATGTACTCGGAGCAGGCCTTGTGGCGCGGGAAGCTCGCCTTGTCCAGCAGGAGAACACGGTGCCCGGCGGCGGCCAGGCCCGCGGCGACTGCGCTGCCGGCCGGCCCACCGCCGACGACGATCGCCTCGACGTCCCGCCCGTGGGAGCTCGTGGATCGTCCGACGTCACTGCTCATGGTCGCGCTCCTGTCCTGACCGCGGCCATCCGGAACCAGCGGTGCGTCGTGATCTTCGCACCTTCGACGCCGGCGCGCCGCAAGAGTGCGGCCAGCTCGTCGACGGTGTAGGCCCGGCGGACTGAGAGCGGGGCGTCGTTGCGGGTGAGCCGGTTCCGGGTCGTCAGCCGGGCGGCGATCCAGGCCGCGACGTAGCCTAGCCGGCCCCGACGGAGGTCATTGAGGATGAAACCACGCCGGGCCACGCGGTCCATCTCCCGCAGGACCCGCACCGCGTCGTCCGGCGTGAAGTGGTGCAGCGAGAGCGAGCAGAGCACGATGTCGAAGCTTGCGTCCGGCAGCGGCACCGCCCGGGCGTCGTACTCGGCCAGGCTGATATCCGGCCGACCGACGACCTGCTTCCGCGCCAGGGCGAGGATGGCGTCCGAGTAGTCGCTGGCAACGATCGCGACCCGGTGTTTGCGTCGTTTGGCCCAGCGCGAGATCGCCAGCGGAATGTCCCCCGAGCCGGTCGCGAGATCGAGGATCGTCGTTGGGCGGTCGGACGGAACGGCGGTGAGCAGCCCCGGCAGGTGACGCAGGACGGTCGCGGTCCCGCCGAGGAGCTGGTTGACGCGCTGGATGTCGCGGAAGTTCTCGCCCAGCTCCGCCGCGTCGGGCAGGTCGCCATCGAGCAACTCCTCCTGAACGCTCCGGGGCAGCGGAGTCAGGAGCGCGTTGCGCCAGCTACGAAGGACCTGTATTGACCGAGACATGTGGTCCTTCCAGATCATGATGATTCGGTCACTCGCGACCGCCTGTCCTTAGCCCCAGCCGCCTACGCGAATGATGCAGGTTTCTGGCCATTGCCCGGACTGTGGATCGTGCGACGGGACCGATCGGGCTGGCCGGCCAGGTGGAGCTGCCTCATCATCCCGCCGGCGGTCTCTGGCACAGCTCGTCGTACTCGCGCTTCAGATGCCGACCAGGGCAATAGTCCAGCCGACACCGAGGGCGACCGCTCCAGATGCAATGCATGGAAAGCAGGCCATTGTCCCGAGTCGCGTGTCGACTCGCGTCTGCGCGATGTTAAGACTGACAAGCAGCGCCGCCACCAGCGCCGCGACCCAGACGGGAACGGCGTTTCCGGTCAGCGATGGCGCCAGCCCGGCCGCCAGCACCGCCGCCAGCCCCAGCGCCGCCCAGCAGACCCGGTGCGCCCGGGTCGCGCCCAGCACGACGGCCAGCGTTCGAACGCCGGTCCCCCGGTCGGCCACGACGTCGGGGAGCGACTGGGCGATCTGGACGGCGACGACGGCGGCCGCCCCGATCGGGTAGATCGCGAACAGACCAGGCTGGACGGTACTCAGCGCCGTCCAGACCCAGATCGGCAGCAGCGGCAGGGCGATCAGGTACGGCACCCACGACCAGACCGTGCGCTTGAACCAGAGGCTGTAGGCCACGCCGGCGCCGGTACCGAGCGCGCAGAGCAGGAAGGCGTCGAGCCCGAGCCAGACGCTGAGCAGGGCCATCACCGCCACGCCGCCGAAGGTCACGGTCCGTGCTCCGCGCCGGGAGACGAGGCCGGCCGGGATCGGCTTGGCCGGCTTGGAGACGGCGTCGAGGTCAGCGTCGACCAGCTCGTTGACGGCGCCGATCGCGAGCTGCCCACCGAACATCGCCCCGAGCAGGAGCGTCATCGTCCCCAGCCCCGGCCAGCCCCGCGCCGCGACCAGCGCGAACGCCGCCGTCGCGACCATGACGACGACGATCGGCACGGCGTGCGGAAGGACGAGGTAGCCCCGGACGACCTGGCGGAAGGTGGGGCGAAGGGCGTACGTCATGGGCGGAGCATGGGGCATCCGGCGGAACCCGTCAACGGGCGGTCACAGGACCGGAGAACCGGCGCTGGAGGACCGGCCAAGCCGGTCCTCCAGCGAGGCCCGCCACATCCCCGCCAGCGGTTCGACGGCGAGGACCCGCTCGATCTCGGCGAAACTGGCGCCGGGCAGGCTGGCCCGGTGCGCATCGAGGACCGTCACCCCGGCCAGGTGCCGTTCAACAACGCGGATCGGCCCGACGACGGGAACGGTGCCCGGCCGGAGCACCCGCAGGTACCAGCCGGTCCGCCCACTCTCGGCCATGTGGCGGCCAACGGTGGGTTGTCCTGTGATCATCGCCAGCTTGTAGCAGGGCGAGCGCGGCTGGCTGACCTGAAGCAGCGCCTCCCCCCAGGACCAGATGTCGCCAACCCGCACGTTCCGCTCGTCCGTTCCCGCGACGGTCAGATTCTCGCCGAAGATCCCCGCATCGAATGAGGTCCCAAGCTCCTCGTTCCATCGGGGCAGGTGCTCGGCGGGGTAGACGTAGACCGCCTTGTCCGGTCCGCCATGGACGGTCAGGTCCGCCTGCCGGTCGCCGGCGAGGTTGAGCTCGGTCAGGTAAAGCTCATCGGCCGCGACCGGCTGCTTGGCGATCGCGCTCAGGACCCGCTCGCCAGACTGCCGGGCACCGATGACGCGAGGCTGAGCGACTCGTACCGCCTGAAGCGCAATCCGATCCATGGGAGATACCCTGTCGCCTGTCGTTTCCATGAGATCTTCCTGCCTTTCCACGAGCCATGCGCCGGTTCATAGCAGTTCAGCACGCACTCTGCCGACCGCGATGGGCTACCCAGCGCCGACCGCTCGATGCGTCAGAGGACCGGCGAAGACCCGTCCTATCGTCCGTAGGGCTCGCTCTCATCGTCACCCAGACTATCGTCGTTATCGGAGGGATCGCTGGGACCAGGGCGAGGAACGCCGAGACTGAAGGTGACCACGCGGACCCCATCGATCTGCCGGATTCCCTCGAGGAGCGAGGTTGCCCGGTTCAATGGGAGATCGGCGAACAGGATCTCGATGCGTTCCTCGAGCCCCCCACGGACCGGACGCATCCGCAGCCCGATGATATCGGCCCGGGACCGTATCAGTTGGGCTTCGACAGCGGCCAGCGAGCCGGCACCCCGCTGCACCCGGAGCGCGATTTGCTGCGGCGCGCGGTGATTGAAGAAGCGACGCTCGAGGGGACGGAACCCGGCCTGGATGAGCAGGATGAACCCGGTCGCCACCAGAGCCGTCGTCAGCAGCCCGCCGCCGGCCGCCAGGCCGATGCCAGACACACTCCAGACACTGGCCGCCGTCGTGAGTCCGCGGACGGCGTTCTTCCGAAAGATGATGACACCCGCCCCCAGGAACCCGATCCCGCTGACGACCTGCGCGGCGACCCGGCTCGGATCGAGGGCGACGAAGCCGTCCTTCCCCAGGACGTCAGAGAACCCATAGGTCGACACGATCATGAGCAGCGCCGATGCGAGCGCGACGAGGGAATGGGTTCGCAGGCCCGCCGCTCGCTCCAGACGCTCGCGCTCCAGACCAATGAGGGCGCCGAGCAGGGCGGCGACACCGAGCCGGAGAACCATATCGAAGAACGGCAGCGTGATATCTGACATCGATCGCTTTCATGGGAACACCCGGGATCGCGCAACGCCACCCCGCTCGCGAAGAGCTCGATATTCTACATCATTATTGGCTAATTGTTAACGTCGCGCGCACATCACGCAGAGGGCCCGCAACCTCGTCGTCAGTGAGCGCGCCTTGCCAGCCCGCGTTCGGCCTCCGGACCCGTCCGGCACGAGATGGCATGACGCGAGAGAATGGCCGCGACCGACGCCGCACTGGATTCCGGACTGCGAGGCCGCCCCTGAACGACCACGTTCCCGCTCTGGCCGGACTGCGCGACCGCCTGGCGATCACGGACGGCAACCGGCGCTGGTGGATCGTCGCGGCGATGGCGTTGCCGCTGTTCATCTCCAACGTCGACTTCTTCAGCGTCGGCGTGGCGCTCCCCGCCCTCGGCCGTGATCTCCACGGCAGCACCACGACGCTCCAGTGGGTCGTCAACGCCTTCGGCCTCGCCTTCGCGGCCCCGCTCGTCGCGGCCGGCCGACTGGGCGACCTGCGGGGCCGCCGGCTGATCCTGCTGATCGGCCTGGTGCTCTACGCGGTGGCCTCAGCGGTCTCCGGCGGCGCGATGAACGACACCATCATGATCGCCGCCCGGGCCGCCCAGGGGCTGGGGGCGGCGCTGTTCTTCGTCAATGCCCTCTCGATCGTCAGCAGCGCCTTCCCGCCGGCCCAGCGCTACCTCGGCCTCGCCGTCTGGAGCGGTGCCGGGGCCATCGGCATGTCGCTCGGACCGCTGGTCGCCGGCGCCCTGACCGACAGCCTGTCCTGGCGCTGGTTCTTCTGGCTGAACATCCCCCTGGCGCTGGCGGCCATCGCCCTCACCCTGATCGTCGTCGAGGAATCGAAGGCCCCGGACGCGAATCCCCGGCTCGACCTGACGGGCTTCGCCACGCTGACCGGCGGACTCGTCCTGATCGTGCTGGCGATGCAGGAGGGTGACACAACCGGCTGGACCTCAGCACTGGTCGTCGGTTCGGCGGTCGGCGGGGTCGCGCTGCTGGCCTTGTTCGTCTGGATCGAGCAGCATGTCGCCAACCCGTTGCTGGACCTGCGGCTGTTCACTGGGCGGAGCTTCCTGCTCGCCTCCGGGATCTCGGTCCTGGCCAACTACGGGTTCGGGGCGCTGATCGTCATCCTGACCCTCTATCTTCAGCACGCCCGTGGGTACTCCGCGCTCGGCGCCGGGGTGATCTTCCTCGCGCTGGCCGTCCCGTACGCGGCGCTGTCGCCGTTCGTCGGCCGGGTCGTGACCACGATCGGCATCCGGCTACCGCTGATCGCCGGGATGGGTCTCATTGCGGTCGCCTTCGGGGCACTGACCTTCACCGGGCCGGCCAGCCGCGTCGAGCTGATCGTGGTCGCCCTGGTCGTCTTCGGCGTCGGTCAGGCCTTCGCCTACAACGTCGCCGGTGCGGCGGCGATGGCGGCCATTCCGGACGAGCAGGCCGGCGCCGCCTCGGGCGTGCTCAACACGCTGCGCGAGCTGGGTCCGGTGATCGGGGTCGCGGTGACCGGCATCCTTTTCAAGGACGTCGAGAACGCCCGGCTGGCCGCGCTCCTGACCCCGTCGGACGGGCTGTCGGATCAGGTCCAGCCGGGCGAAGTCGCCGGCCTGCTCTCGGGGTCGCCGGCCGCGCAGGCCGAACTGAGCTCGCTGGCAGCCGGCACCGTCGCCGACATCGAGGCGATCACCCGCGAAGCGCTCGCGGCCGGCTTCGACGGCGCCATGCGCTTCGCCTTCCTGATTGGCGTCGTTGGCCTGATCGCCGCTCTCTTCGTCCCGTCCGGCGGCAATGCCCGCCGCTTCCGCCCGATGCGTTTCGTCCCGCTCATTGGCGGCCTGCGGGAACGACGACGGGTTCGCTAACCGCTTCGGCGACGTTATGTCATAACTACTCGGACGACAACCGCCGCTTCGGACCGATGACCGCGTGCATTGGCCAACCTGTCGGAAAGCGAAAGCCTCCCTGGAAAGGGGAGCCAGACGTCGCCCTGGATGGTCGTTCCGTGCGATAAACCGTCAAACATCTGTTCCCGTCTGTCTCAGGAGAGGCTCTCCGCGTGGCGATTCTTCACATGGCCGGCAGTGACGGCTTCATCACCGACGGCGAGCGCCTGCTCGCGGACGAGCTTCGCCTCCTGCCCGATGAGTGGGTGGTGATCGCGAACAAGATGCTGCCCGTCCATGGCGGGGTGAGAAGGGAGATCGACTTCATCGTCGTCGGCGACCAGCTCGTCTTCGTGCTTGACGAGAAGGGCTACGGCGGCCGCATCCACGGGTCGGACCAGCAATGGACCCTATCGGATGGATCGTCGCTGCGGTCGCCGCTCAACAAGCTGGAACAGTCGGCCCATCAACAAACAGTGACGTTACCGAGGAGTGGCCCTGTGGAATTCCTATGAAATGACAGGCGCAGCCCAGAGGGATCGCGCCGACTCCAGCCGTCGCAGGTAGCGCCGGTGGTTGACGTCGTACGTCTCCCGGCACTCCGGACGGGGCTGGATCGTCTGCTCGGGCCGGCACCAGATCCCGGCGTCGACGGGCCGCCCGGTCGCGGCTAGGGCGGCCATGACCGCGCCGCGGGCTCCGACCTCGGGTGGGCGGGCGAGCAGCAGCGGGCGGCCGAGGACGTCGGCCAGGATCTGACGCCAGACGGGCGAGCGGGCGCCGCCGCCACACAGCATCACCTCGCCGCTGCTGTGGCCGGCCGCCTCCAGGCAGTGGCGAGCGGCATGGGCGATGCCCTCGCAGACCGCCCGGACGATGTCGGCCCGGGTCGATTCCAGCGACACCCCGGCCAGCTCGCCCCGGGCGAGCGGGTCGAGGAACGGCGCCCGCTCGCCGGCTAGCGAGAGGAACGGCAACGCGGACACGCCGTGAGCGCCTGGCTCGCTGGCCGAGAGCAGGGTGTCCAGCTCCGTCCGATCGGCACCGACCATCGTCAGGGCCCACTCCAGCACCGGAGTCCCGACCATCGCCGCCATTACCCGCCCCCAGCGGTCCGGCTCCGGCAGGCAGAACGTTAGGCCCGCCACTTCGCGGTCGGTCCGGAACTCGTCGGTCAGGACCCCACAGGCCAGCGTGGTTCCCAGAATGATCAGGCCCTGTCCTGGACTGGTGATCCCGGCGCCGATCATGGTCGCCGGGATGTCGTACGGCCCGGCGTGGACGAGGAGTCCAGCCGGAAGTCCGGTCAGGGCCGCGCCCACCTCGGACAATGGCGCCTGCGACGCACTGTCGGTCTCGACCGGCGGCAGGAGATGACGGAGATCCGTCAGCCCACAGAGCGCGATCGTCTCCTCGTCGTACTGCCGGGACCGCATATCGAGGAAGGGAAGCGAGGCGTCCGACGGGTCGGTCTGCCGGCGCCCGGTCAGGCGCTGAAAGATGGCCCCATCGCAGGAGGCGGCCGTGGCGGCGCGAGCGAGCACCTCCGGCTCGTGAGTCCGCAACCATGAGAGGATCGGCGCCGCCGCGCCAGGAAACAGGGCGTTGCCATTGCGTCGGAAGAGCGTCTCGGCCAGCCCGCATCCCAGCCACTGCTCGGCAATGGCCGCGGCCCGGGCGTCGGACCAGAGGATGGGCGGCCGGACGGCGTTGCCGGCGGCATCCAGGAGCCAGACCCCGTCTCCCTGTCCAGTCAGCCCGATCAGGTCCGGCTGCGTCCCCGCTGCTGCGACAACTTCGCGAATCGCCCCGGCCGCGGCGGCGATGACCGCTTCGAGGTCCTGCTCCTGCTGGCCAGCCGCCGGTGTCAGCGTCCGGGTCGGACGTGAGGCGACGGCGATCGCGCCACCATCGTCGTCAAGCGCAACGGCCTTGACCACCGAGGTCCCCGCATCCAGTCCGACGTACACCGCTGCTCCCTTCGTGACGCCCTCGCCAATCGACGGAGATGCCCGCCGTCTGCCGGACGCCGGTCAGCGGCCGACCGTGGCCGGGTTCGCGACCCAGCGCAGCGGCTCGCCCCGGACGAACCGGCCGACCTCGCCCGCCGCGACCGCCGCCGCCCGCTCCGCCGTCTCCCGGGAAGCCCCGGCAATGTGCGGAGACAGTACCAGGCGAGGCGTCGTGTAGACCCGGTCTCCCGGCGGCGGCGGTTCGGGGTCGTAGACATCCAGCGCCCCGGCCCGGAGATGACCGGAATCCAGCGCGTCGCAGAGCGCCGCGTAGTCGAGCAATCCGCCCCGGGCGCTGTTGACGACGACCGCGCCCGGCGGCAGCATCCCGATCTCGCGCCGCCCGATCACATGATGCGTCTCCGGGGTCAGGCGGGCATGCAGGCTCAGGACCTGGGCCAGCGGCAACAGCTCGTCCAGCTCCGCCCGCTCCGCGCCGACCGCCGCGACCGCCGCCTCATCGACATACGGGTCAGCGACCAGCACGCGGGCGCCAAACGCCACCATCACCCGGGCGACCCGGGCGCCAACCGCACCAAACCCGAGCAGTCCGACCACCTTGCCCTCGATCTCGGAGCCGGTCTGGTCGTACCGGTAGAAGTCGCCGCGCCAGATGCCCCGCGCCAGGTCCGCCGTCGCGAAGGGAATCTGCCGCATCGCCGAGAGGATCAGCCCAACGGTGTACTCGGCCGTCGCCGCCGCGTTACGCCCGGGACTGAAGCAGACCGGGATGCCGCGCGCGGTCGCCGCATCGACGTTGACGTTGATCGGCCCCCCTCGGCAGACCACGATCAGGCGGAGATCACCGGCAGCGGCGATCACCCGCTCCGTCATGGCCGCCATCTCAGTCACGACGATCTCGGCGTCCCGGACCAGCTCGCTCAGCTGCGCCTCGGTCCCACTGGCCTCATGCACCTCCGCTACGTCGCCGAACGGCTCGACCGGCCAGGCGAACTCGTATTCCGTGACCCCTCCGAGATCGACCTCCTCCGAGCGAAGGGCTTCGAGGAGAAGCTGGTTGGTGACGAAGAGATCGCCGGCGAGCAGGATGTGGGGGGAGCTCATCGGTCACCCCGGATGACGGCGCCCGACTCGACATCGAACAGGTGCGTCCGCTCGTTCGGGAACCGGACCCAGACCTCCTCGTCGCGCTGGAACTCCAGCCGGTGATGGGTCTCGATCACGATCCGGTCCGGCAGCCCCGGCAGTTCGACCGTCAGACGGCCGACTTCCTGCAACGGCTCGAAGACGAAGACCCGGGCCGGGAGCGCGCCATCGACCGCCTGCCGGCTCACGACGATGTCCTGCGGGCGGATGCCGAGCTTGACCGGCCGGCCCACGACCTGCCCGGCGACGGCCACCGGAACCGTCAGGTCCGGTCCGAGCCGGACCGTCCCCCCCGACTGGGCCTCGCCAGCGATCAGGTTCATCCGGGGCTCCCCGACGAACTCCGCCACGAAGAGGTTCTCAGGCGCGTCGTAGACCTCATCCGGTGTCCCGATCTGCTTGAACTGCCCACCGTCCATCACCGCGATCCGGTCGGCCAGCGAGAGCGCCTCGTGCTGATCGTGGGTCACGAGGACCGTCGTGTACCCCGTCTCCCGCTGGAGGCGCTTGAGCTCGCGCCGCGTCCTCTCGCGCTCCGACGCGTCGAGGTGCGACAGCGGCTCGTCCAGCAGCAGGACCTTGGGGCGCCGGACGATCGCCCGAGCCAGACTGACGCGCTGCTTCTGGCCGCTCGACAGCGCGCCGGGTTTCCGCGACAGGATGTCCGTAATACCCAGCCGCTCGGCCACCTCGCGGGCCCGCTCGGTCGGGTTGGCCTCCTTCCGGGCCTTCATCCCGAAGGTGATGTTCTCCTCGACCGTCAGCGGTGGGTAGAGGGCGTAGTTCTCGAAGGCGACCGCGACGTCGCGCTGGTGCGGCGGCAGCGCGGCGATCGAGCGGGCTCCGATCCGGATATCGCCGGCCGTCGTCTCCTCCAGCCCGGCGATCATCCGCAGCGTCGACGATTTGCCGCAGCCGGACGGACCGAGCAGGCCGAGGAACTCGCCGTCCCGGACGGTCAGGTCGATCCCGCGAACCGCCGGGACGCCCTCCTTGCCCCGCTGTCGGTAGGTCTTGGTCAGTCCGCTGAGGACGAGGTCGCCTCCGCCGCCCTCCATTCGTGCGTCACGCATGTCCGACCTCCTGAGGCTGTCGCCGCTCCGCGATTGGCGTTATGTCCTGCTGTCGGTCCGGTGCCACGATACGCCGGCCGGTGGCGCGGTCGAAGAGCAGGACCCGGTCGCGGTCCGCCACGAGGCTGACGGCCGTGTCGAGGGCCAGCTCCTGCCGCTCGATCACCGCGACCACCTGGTTGCTACCGGCCTGGATGGTCAGCTCGATCTGCCGGCCGATCGGTTCGACGACGTAGACGGTCCCGCGGATCTCGACCTGCCCGTCCCCGGGAAGCCGCTGCCCTCGATCGACCCGGAGGTCGCGCGGACGCAGCCCGACGGTCACGGCCGCTCCCGGCGCGATCGGCCAGCCGGGGAGCGGGATCACGACGGAGCCATCCGTCGAATGGAACTCGGTCCCATCGCGCGCGGTGATCTCGCCTTCGATCAGGTTGATCTCGGGCTGGCCGAAGGCCCGGGCGACGAACGTGTCGACGGGTTCGGTCCAGATCTGCTCCCGGGTGCCAACCTGACGCAACTGCCCCCGGTCCAGGACGGCGATCCGGTCCCCGAGCGCCAGCGCCTCCAGGTAGTCGTGGGTGACGTAAAGGCTGGTCGTCCGCTCCATCTCGCCGAGCGACTTGAGCTCGGCCCGCATCGTCGCCCGCAGCTTGGCGTCGAGGTGGGACAGCGGCTCGTCCAGCAGCAGGACATCGGCCGGCCGGACCAGGACCCGGGCCAGCGCGACGCGCTGGCGCTGCCCACCGGACAGCTCGGCGGGTAGCCGCTGGAGCAGGTGCCGGATGCCGAGGGTCTCGGTGACGCGCTCGATCCGCCCGCGTGCCTCAGCCTCCGGCACCCGGTAGCGCGGTGAGCGGAGCGGGAAGGCGATGTTGTCGTAGTTCGTCATCTGCGGGTAGAGGGCGTAGTTCTCGAACGCCATTGCGACGTGGCGGTGGTTGGGCTCGACACCGGTCATGTCCCGGCCACCGATCCAGACACTGCCCGCCGTCGGCTCTTCCAGGCCGGCCACGGTCTTGAGCGTCGTCGTCTTGCCCGCGCCGGACGGCCCGAGCAGGACGAAGAACTCCCCGTCGCCAACCGCGATGTCGACCCCGTCGAGCGCGACCGTCGGGCCGTACTCCTTGCGGATGCCTCTGAGTTCCAGTGTCGCCATCAGGGTTGTCCCTCGGGTGATCGAATCGGCCGGCCGGCTTCGCCTGTCGCGCATGACGTAGGGGCGATCCCGTGTGGTCGCCCGGCCCGAACGGGCTATCGCCCCGCGGGGCGATAGCGGTGTTCGCAGCCCATCGGTCCGCATCGAACCACGGAGGCCGGGCACCGATGGCGCCCGGCGGCGCGGACGACCACAGGGGATCGTTCCTACCGGCCCTGTCTTCGTCGCGCTGGTCGCGTTCGAAGACAGGGCCGCCGTGTCAACCCTTGACCGCGCCGAGCGTCAGGCCGCGGACGAGGTAGCGCTGGATCAGCAGGGCCAGCAGCAGCGGCGGGAGCAGGGCAATCAGCGAGGCCGCGGCCGTCAGGTTGTAGGGCGGCGTCGCGCCGCCCAGGAACGAGAGCGACCCGACCGTCACCGTCTGGGCATTGCTGCCCGTCAGGATGAACGGGAACACGAACGAGTTCCACGCGAAGATGAAGGCGAGCAGGCTCGACGCCGCCAGGCCGGGCCGGACCAGCGGCAGCACGATCTTGATGAACGCCTGGGCTCGGGAATAACCGTCGAGCATGGCGGACTGCTCCAGCTCCGGCGTCAGGTCCTGGAAGTACGACCGGAGGATCCAGACGATCAGCGGCAGGGTGATGAGCTGGTAGACCCAGATCATCCCGAGCTGCGTGTCGAACAGGTGGAGCTGCTGAAAGATGACGTAGAGCGGCACGATGACCATCAGTTCCGGGGCGAACCGGAACGACAGCAGCGTGAAGAGCAGCGTCTCACCGCCGCGGAACTGGTAGCGAGCGAAGGCGTAGGCCGCCGGGACGCCGACGACCAGCGAGACCATGACCGCCCCGAACGAGATGATCAGGCTGTTGGCGAAGAAGCGTAGGAACGGGATGACGGCCGTCTCGCCGATCCCGAGGACCTCGCGATAGGCGCCGAGCGTCGGGCTGAACTGGAAATAGGTCGAGAACAGATCGCCCTGCTCCTTCAGGGACAGGAGGATCATCCAGACGAACGGGAACAGCGCGAAGATGAAGTACAGGATCGTCAGGCCGTCGAGCAGCCAGCGCAAGCCCCGGGAACGATCCCGTGTGCGCTCGGCGGCGACGGGAACGGCGGCGGGCTCGATCCCGCCCGCCTCGCTCCCCGCGGTGATGTCCGTCCCGGTGATCGCCATGTGCGCCTCCCTCTCAGGACCCGGCCGCCCGTGCCTGCGCACGCGCCAGCACGGAGACCAGTCCCTTGGTCGCGATGTAGACAGCCACCCAGAGGATGAACATGTAGGTCAGACCACGCGAGTAGTTGGTGAAGGTGATCGCCTGCTGGTAGGCCCGGACCTGCAGCGTCAGCAGGGAGTCGCCAGGGCCGCCCTGGGTGAGCCCGTAAATGACATCGAAGACCTTGAGCGAATCCATGAACCGGAAGATGACCGCGACGAGGATGTAGGGCCAGAGCATCGGCAGCGTGAGATTGCGGAAGGTATAGGCGAAGCCGGCTCCCTCGACGGCGGCGGCCTCGAAGGGCGCCCGGGGCAGGGAGCGCAGTCCGGCCAGGATCAGCAGGGCGACGAACGGCGTGTAGGTCCAGGTGTCGATCATCACGACGGACGCGAACGCGCTTCGCGGCGTATCGGTCCAGGCGTAGTTGCCGAGGCCGATCGGCGACAGCACGTAGTTCAGAATCCCGACGCTGGGCAGCATCATCAGGCGCCACATGATCGTGGCGATGATCGGCGCGATCATCAGCGGCATGATCAGCAGGCGCTCCAGCACGCTGGTCGTGCGGGTGCCGCGGAACAGCAACAGCGCGACGCCGAGGCCGAGCGCGGTCTGCACGGCCGTGGCCGTGACGGCGAACGAGAGTGTCACGAAGGCGCTCTGGTAGAAGTCGCCGTTCTCGAGGATCGTCCGGAAGTTGAGGAACCCGACCCACTCCGGGTTCGGCCGGGTCGCCCGTCGGTTCTGGAAGGCGTAGGTCGCCCCGAGGATGAACGGGTAGAGGATCCCGATCGTCAGGATGATGGCCGGGATCGTCAGCAGGTACGGCCGGGCCGCCCGTCGCCAGTTCGGGAGTCGTCTCGGTTCGGGCGCATTGATGGTCGCCATCGGCACTCTTTCCTGATCGACCCGAGTTCGGGATGGGAGGCCGGGAGGTAACGCCAGGGCCAGCGCCACCTCCCGACCGGATGAACGACTGTCGTCAACCGGGCACGATCGCCGCCGGTCAGCCGGGGATCAGGCCGAGACCTCGTCCTCGATCTGGGAGACCAGGTCGTCCATCGTCTCCTGCGCGTCCGATCCGCCGTAGACCTCCTGCAGCGCACCGGCCCAGAGGGTGGTCGCCTCGAAGAACTGGGGCTGCGGGGTGAAGAGGATCTTCGTCTGGTCGATGATGGCGTTGAAGGTGGCGAGGTAGTCGATGTTGCTGCCCATCTTGGTCTGGAAGTCCGCGTTGTCGAGCACCGACTGCCGGATCGGGTCGACATGGTTGCCGCCGGTCGTCGCGGCCGTGAGCAGGTGCTCCTTGCCGGTCGCCCACTGGAGGAACAGCCAGGCCGCGCTCTTGTTCTGGGATTTCGCCCCCATCCCGAGCGACCAGATCCACTGGTTGGTCGCGAGGGAGCCGTCGGTCCCGGACGGTCCGGGATGCCAGGCGATCTTGCCGGCCGCCGCGCCCGCGCCGGGCTGGTTCTGGAAGAAGCTGGCGATGTCCGCGTCGAACATCATGGCCGACTTCTGGGCGCCGAAGTCATTGCCGACGTCGTACCAGAAGTAGTTGGTCCAGTTGGCCGGGCCCGAATCCTTCATCATCGTGGCCCACTTCGACGTGAAGTCGACCCCGATCGCGGAGTTCATGACCGGGGTCAGGGTCCCATCGACCAGGTCGAAATCCTTGCCGCCGAGGCGCGAGTACATGGTCATGTAGCCGGGGTGGATCGTCGCCCAGGCCCGGGAGCCGCGGGTGCCGATGCCGTACATCCCGTCGTAGCCAGCGCCGGGCGCGGCCGCGGTCAGGTCCGCCGCCAGGGCGATGAGCTCATCGAAGGTCTCGGCCGGCTTCCTGCCGAGCTTGTCGAAGACTTCCTTGTTGTAGGCGACGGTATTGGTCTCGAAGCCCCACGGCAGGGCGTACTGGCCGCCGGTCCCGAGTGGGTCACCGGTCGTCAGGCTCCACTGGGTCGCGGAGCGGAGGTTCGGGAAGATGTCCTCCCAGTCGTAGTTCGGGTTGGTCGCCGACGCGTTCTGGATCCAGGGCAGCATGTCCTCGAGGTAGCCCGGCGGTCCGTACTGCCAGACCATGTAGGCCCCGAGCATGAACACGTCGTAGGTCGGGCTGCCCGAGGTCAGGTCGACCGTGAGCTTGTCGAAGTAGTTGTTCTCCGGGAAGATGTCGTACTTGACTTCAATCCCGGTCAGTTCCGTGAACGCGGCCAGGTCGGCGATCAGTGCCTCCTGGTACGGGTGATTGTTGAGCAGCGCGCGGATCGTCGTACCCGTGTTCCGCTTCCAGTCGAACGCACCGGTGACCCCGTTGGCCCCGTTATCCTGGGCCTGGGCGACGAGGCCATGGCCCAGCCCCCCCAGACCGATCGCTCCCGCGCCGACCGCCGCCGCCTGCAGCATTCGCCGCCGGGAGAGGCTACCGCCGAACAGTTGATGGGTCGACGACATAGCGCTCGGGTCGCCGTCGTTGAATCTCTCGCCCATTGAATCCACCTCGACTCAGATGAAGGCTGGCCGATCGTCAGGGGCGATCGCTCCCCATGTCGTCTTCGCCGGAGTGCCACCGGAGTGTCCGAGGCGACGCCACGGCGTCTTGACATCGATGTTTTGGGACCCCAGACATTGGGGAGATTTCACATTCTTCTTGTGATATTTCACAGGATATCACGGCATCACAGGCGGTACAAGTCCCCAGGGCGTTGATTCGCGTCCCGGCATCCGGTCTAATCGACAATTCTGGGTAAACCATTCACCCCACCGCTGCGGCCTTTCTCAGCCGAATCTTGCGCCTGACGACAATGGTGCTACCATGTCTCCACCGTGATATGTCGGAGTGATCTTCACATGAACCACCATCGTTTCGCGGGCCGGGTACCATGAGGCGGCGTCACGATGAACGGAACGGCGAAAGCGTCTCAGGATGATCGGGGGGTGCGGTGGACGTGGCGAATGGCCGGCGGACGCGGGGCGACGACGCCGAGGGTGCCGACGATGGTCGCCGGAACGGTTCGCTGCCAGCTCTGCGCCGTGAACGGATGGCTGAGTACGTGCTGGAACGCGAGTTCGCCAGCGCCAAGGAGTTGGCGACCGCGTTCGATATCAGCGTGATGACTGTCCACCGCGACCTGGACGAGCTGGAGCGGCAGGGCGTCCTGCGCAAGTCGCGGGGCGGAGCGACCGCCCAGCCCTCGAGTCTGTTCGAGAGCAACGTCCGCTTCCGGCTGACGAGCGCGACGGCCGAGAAGGAGGCGCTCGCCCGGCACGCGATGCGCCTGATAGAACCGGGCCAGGCGATCCTGCTGGACGATTCGACGACGGCGCTCGCCCTGTCCCGACTGCTCGCCCCGGTCTCCCCCCTGACGGTCATCACGAGCTATCTTCGGATGATCAACGAGCTGCGTGACCAGGAGGGCATCCGGCTGATCGCGCTCGGGGGCGAGTACTCGTCCAGCCATGACTCGTTCGTTGGCGTGGTCTGCGAGAGCGCGATCGACACCATCCGGGCCGACCTCTTCTTCATGTCCACCTCGGCCCTCTCGGGCGGGATGACATTTCACCAGGAACAACAGGTCGTCTCGATCAAGCGGGCGATGCTGCATGTGGCGCAGCGGAAGATCCTGCTGATGGACCATGGCAAGCTCGGCCGGCTGGCCCTGCACACCCTGGCGCCGCTCGACGTGTTCGACCTCGTGATCGTCGACAGCGGCGTCAGCGAGGATCAGCTGCGGGAACTGCGCGACACTGGCGTGCCATTCGAGATCGCTCAGCTTCAGACAGATGCATCGAGAGGGGAATCGGCATGGTGATTGGGACAGGCAACGGCGGCCATGAACCGGGCGGCTTCGCCGGAGTCGTCTTCGACCTCGACGGGGTACTGACTGATACCGAGCACCTCTGGGAGGAGAACTGGGTCGGCTACAGCGGCAGGTTCGGCCAGCCGTGGGCGGCGACGCACACCCAGGCGATGATGGGCATGAGCATGCCGGAGACCGCCCGGTATCTCGCCGAACACACTGGCAGCGGCGAGCCACCGGCGGAGATCGCGATCAACCTGACCGACTGGATGATCGCGGCGCTCAACAGCGGACGCGCCGAGCTGACCTCCGGCGCGTCCGAGCTCGTAGTCGCCGTCGCCCAGTGCGCGCCGATCGCCCTGGCCTCCTCCGCCCCACGCCGCCTGATCGACGCCGTCCTCGATACCTCCGGGCTCTCGATCTACTTCAGCGCGACCGTCTCCAGCGAGGAAGTGCCCCGCGGCAAACCGTCCCCGGATGTCTACCTCGAAGCGGTCCGGCGGCTGCACCGGAATCCGGCCCGGTGCCTGGCCGTGGAAGACTCGACCAACGGGATCCGGTCGGCGGCCAGCGCTGGGCTGGCCGTCGTCGCCTTCCCGAACAGGCTCTACCCACCCCGCCAGGAGATTCTCGATCTCTGCATCGCCGTCTCGCCGTCCCTCGATGACGTTCGGCACCAGCTGATCAGCCGCCTCGCCACCGCCGTGCCGGATCGGAGCCGCTAGACCGCCGCGCGGCCCGTTCGGCGCGCCACCAGGCTCGGTCGAACCAGGAGACGGCGCTCGTCTGACCGACCGGCTGCGCTTCCCCAGTGCCAAGGAGGCTGTGCGTGACACGGATGTACAACGACCCGCGGGCCTTCCGCGAGGAGCTGATCGATGGCTTCACCGCCGCCTACGGCCGGATGGTGCGGCGGGTCCCCGGCGCCTCGGGCGTCATGTCCATCGACTCACCGGCCGAGGGCCGCGTCGCGGTCATCACGGGTGGCGGCTCCGGCCACTACCCCGCCTTCTACGGGGTCGTCGGGCAGGGAATGGCCAGCGCCTCCGTCATCGGGGACGTCTTCACCAGCCCCTCCGGCGAGCAGGCCTACCGGGTCGCCCGTGCCGTCGATGGCGGGGCCGGCGTCCTGTTCACCTTCGGGAACTACAGCGGCGACGTGATGAACTTCGGCATGGCCGAGCTCCGGCTCCAGACGGACGGGATCGACTGCCGGACGGTCCTCGTCACCGACGACGTCCTCTCCGCCCCGAAGACCGAGATCGACCGGCGCCGCGGCATCGCCGGGGCCTTCTATGTCTTCAAGGTGGCCGGAGCGAGCGCGGCCCGGGGCGATGATCTGGCGACGGTCGAGCGGCTCGCGCGGCTCGCGAACGACCGGGTCCGCACAGTTGGCGTCGCCTTCGCGGGCTGCACCGTCCCCGGTGGCGGCGAACCTCTGTTCACCGTGCCAGCCGACCAGATGGAGATCGGGCTCGGCATCCACGGCGAGCCGGGCGTACGCCGGTCAGCTTTGCTCCCGTCCAGCCAGATCGCCAGGGTCCTCGCCGACGCGCTGCTCGACGACATCCCCGACGGAGTCAGCGGCCGGGCAGCGGTGATGGTCAACGGCCTGGGCTCGACCAAGTACGAGGAACTCTTCGTCCTCTACCGCGATGTCCTGCCCCACCTCACCAGGGCCGGGATCGATCTGCACGAACCGATCATCGGCGAGTTCGTCACGTCGCTGGACATGGCCGGCTGTTCCCTGACGCTCTTCTGGCTGGACGATGAGTTGGAACACCTCCACGACGCGACCGCCCTGACCCCGGCGTTCGTCCGGATCGGTCCCGTTGCCGGCGGCTGGCGCCCGCCGAACAGGGTATCGGAGCAGCCAGTCGCCGAGCGCGGTCAGGACGACGCGCCGACCACGACCGAGCCCGCCGTCGGCGTGGCGGGGGCGATGGGCGAGGCCACACGGTTGGCGATCCTGGCGGGGCGTGACGCGATCGAGGCGTCCGAGGACGAGCTCGCCCGGCTGGATGCGTCGGCCGGCGACGGCGACCACGGTGCCGGGATGGTCCGGGGATTCCACGCGGCGACCGGGGCACTCGACGGGTACGGCGGCACGGCCAGCCAGAGCTTCATCCGGGCCGGCACGGCCTTCATGGATCAGGCCGGCGGTGCCTCCGGCGCCCTGATCGGGGGCTGGCTGGCGGCGATCGGCGGTGCTCTCCCGGCCGACGATACCGACATCGATCCGACGAGGTTCGGCGAGGCGCTGCGGGCCGGCCAGGACCTCATCGTCCGGCTCGGCCGCGGCCAACCGGGCGACAAGACGATGCTCGATACGCTCGACCCATTCGTCCGCACGTTCCGCGAAGCGATCGGGACCGGGGCGTCCGCCGCCGCCGCCTGGGACACGGCGCTCGCCGCCGCCCGGGTCGGCATGGAGTCGACCATCGACATGGTCAGCCGGCTGGGCCGTTCATCCCGTCTCGGCGAGCGGAGCCGCGGCTACCAGGACGCGGGAGCGACCTCGATGTACTACGTGCTGGGCAGCTTCCGTGACCCACTGGTCGCGGCACTGGCATACCGTTCGGACCGGTGATCCGGCGAGCGAAACGAGGAGACTGAGATGACGGAGCGATACGTCCTGGCGCTGGGAGCGGACAACGCCGGCGTCGATTTGAAGAACGCGCTCAGAGCGACCCTCGAGCAGGACCCACGCGTCGAGGTCCGCGACTTCGGTGTGGGCAGCAGCGCGGACACGACCGCCTATCCACATGTCGGGCTGGCGGTCGCCAATGCCGTGGCGCTGGGTGAGGCCCGGCGTGGGCTCCTGATCTGCGGGACGGGCATCGGGATGGCGATCTCGGCCAACAAGGTTCCGGGGATCCGGGCGACGGTGGCCCATGACCCCTATTCGGTCGAGCGCTCGGTGCTGTCCAACGACTGCCAGATCCTGACCTTCGGCGCCCGGGTGATTGGCACCGAGCTGGCCCGGAAGCTGGTTGACGGCTGGCTCTCCCTGGAGTTCGACCCCGGCAGTGCCTCGGCGGACAAGGTCGCGATCATCAGCGACTTCGAGGCCGACCACCAGCAACCGGACGCCCGACGCTGATCACGGACGAGCGCGGAGCGGAGTGCTGAAACCGAGTCGGCCCGGATCGGGTCACGGCCCGGCGGACGATCTGCATCCCTGCCTGGCCCGAGGACGTGAGACGCCGGAGAACGTCAGAGCCCGGAGTCGAAATGACTCCGGGCTCTGACTCCGTGGGCGGAAGCGACGGGGATCGGTCACGCAGAATCCCCATTGCCGGCCGGAGCTATCCGCATTGCCGCATCAACCCAGATCTGACGACGAAGGATCCATTGGGAGGCCTTAGCAGCCTGGACCTTTTCATTAGAGACAGGAGCTACTCCTGCATCCCCAAGAGAGGACAGCGCAACGATCACGCCTGCTAGCCCTACTTCGCCATCTACTTGATGCCGACTGATTCGAGTCAGGCTCATTTGACTGACAAATGAGGATCGATGTCCGTTGTAGCCCTGAACGCCCCCCAAAGGGAAATGACTTCGAGCTTCTTCGGGAATGGAGGGGGAAGTACGGATTAAAACTGGGCGATCATAGACTTTGAGCTTTGGGCCAAAAAAGGCTCCATCATCAGGATGTTCAGCACGCTGATGATGCCAGGATGCATCCGGTCTTATAACGTCCCTGACGTGCAGCGCTAGCGGGCCCGACTGGCCGGGTGAGGTTCCGCTTTCGAGAAAGGAAGGGCCATATGACTTCTTCAATGACCGCAACGCCGATTCTCCCCAAAGAACTGGTCAACCGGGTCATCTCATCGATTCAGATGAATCAGCAAGAACTTATCGAAATCGTCCGGCACCTGGTTCAGATCCCCTCCGAGAACCCCAAGCTGACCGACCGGACGCTAGGCGGCGAGGCGAAGGTTCAAGATTACGTCGAGACACTGTTGGCCATGATCGGAGCGACCACGGATCGCTGGGAACCACTGCCTGGGCGTCCGAACCTCGTCGGGATCGTCTCGGGAACAGGAGGTGGACGCTCCCTTGCGCTCAACGGACATGTCGATGTCGTGCCGGCCGGGGATCACGCCGATTGGGCCCACCCACCGTACGGGGCGGAGATTCACAACGGTCAAATCTACGGTCGCGGTGCGCTGGACATGAAGGGCGGACTTGGGGCGATGCTATTCGCCGCCCTCACGCTCCAGCGCCTCGGCATCAGACTCCAGGGAGATGTCTACCTCGAGTCAGTCATCGATGAAGAGACTGGAGGACCCGGAACGCGGGCGACGGTGGAGCGGGGGTATCAGCCGGACTTCGCCTTGGTGGTCGAACCTACCACCGGTCTCGCGATCATGCCGGTCGAGGGTGGACTGGAGTGGCTGCGGATGACAGTGACCGGTATCTCGGGCCACTCCGCTTTCCGGTTCAAGAGTGTCCACGCGGGGGGACAGGGAACGGCGGTCAGCGCCTTGGACAAGGGCGTCAAGCTCATCAACGCGGTGGCCGAGCTGGAGCGGATGTGGGCCAATCGCAAGGTCCACTCATTGTTGCCGGCCGGGATCACGACGATCAACGTTGGCGCGATCGCGGCTGGCTCCGGTGGCGGTTCCAACGGGATGCCCAATGTGATGACATCGGTATCCTCCCTACCCGACTACTGCGCGATCGACCTGAGTCTGAAATACCTGCCATCCGAGAACGCGGCGGACGTACGAGTTGAGTTCGAAACGTTCATCCATCACGTCTGCCAGACCGACGACTGGCTGCGCGATCACCCACCAACCATCGAGTGGGGGTTGCACGGGGTGTCGTTCCCACCCGCCAATACCCCAGCGGACCATCCGGCCCTAGAGATCCTCCGGGGGAGCCTGCATGAAGTCGGTGCCACACCGATGACCCTGGGCTTCGAGGCCGTGAGCGACATCGCCTGGTTCGGTGAAGTGGGCATTCCTTCGGCCCTCTGCGGACCGGGCGAAGGCGGCGGCGCCCATGGGCTGGACGAGCATGTCTCGATCAGTAGCCTGATGCAGTCGACCAAGGCATTTGCGCTGTTCATGATGGCCTGGTGCGGCCATGATGCGTAGCCAACGACAGGCACACCGACACCACGATCGCTGGTTAGGGTTTGGTCAGTCTGAAACGGAGAGTATCGCCCGATGACCATGGGGACGGATGATCAACCCAGGAACGCCGACGACCTGCTGGCACGACTCGAGTCGGACGGCATCGAACGCCTCTGGGTCCTCTACCATGACTACCTCGGCCGGGCCGGCGGCAAAATCATTCCAAGGTCGAGCTTCCAAAGCGCAGTCCGGACCGGGGTGGTCTTCGCAAAGGCCAACCTCGACTTCGACCATCATGACCACCAGGTCGAGGGGGCCGAGTACCTTGCCAACGCCGGCGACTTCCTTGCTGTTCCCGACCCAGTCAGTTACGGCCTGCTCCCCCAATATCCGGCGACAGCGCGGGTTCAGTGCTTGATGCGGCAGGATGACGGGACATCGTGGGATGGCTGCCCGCGAACACAGCTCGTCCGCATGGTCAACGAACTGCGAGATCACGGCTTCGTTGTCATGGCGGCCCTGGAGCCGGAGTTCTATCTAACTCGCAGGGACGAGCGCGGAGAGCTCCAGCCCGTTAACACCTCTCATATGTTCTCATCCGCGGGACTGGCCACCGAAGAGTCCTTCCTGCGGCGCGTCCTGGATCTGCTCGACGGGATGGGCGTGAACATCCCACAGATCGGTCAGGAGTACAGTCCCGGTCAGTACGAACTTTCGATGGTCCATGGGAACCCGATCAGTGCCGTCGACAGCTACTACGCCGTTAGGGAGGCCATCCGGGACGCCGCCCGGGAGTTTGAGTACGAGGCGACCTTCATGCCCAAGCCGTACACCGACTGGTCTGGCAACAGCCTCCATGTCCATCTAAGTATATGGGATCAGACTGGCGCCACCGACCTGACACCCGACCCGACCGACGAGGTCTCCATCTCACGGACGGGTCGGCAGTTCATCGGTGGCATCCTCGCCCACGTCGATGCGCTCACCGGCCTCGGATCGCCGACCGTCAATAGCTACAAGCGCCTCCAGCCTGGATCATGGGCGCCCGCAAACACCTACTGGGGGTACGGCAACCGATCCGGCGTCATTCGTATCCCCGGACACGGCCGTCGTCGGCACATCGAGTACCGGGCCAGCGACAACGCTGCCCAGCCAGAGATGCTCCTGACGGGGCTCATTGCCGCCGGGCTGGACGGTATCCGTCGCGACCTCGACGCCGGCCAGCCATTCCACGGCGATGTCGGCCACATGAGTGCCGCCGACATCGCCGCTTCCGGGATCGGCCTCCTGCCGCGATCGCTCGATGCGGCGCTCGACGCGCTGGAGGCCGACCAGGTCATTACCGATGCCCTTGAGGCCAGCGCACTCCGGCACTTCCTCGCCATTCGCCGACATGAGCTCGCCCACTACCAGACGATCGTCCACCGGTGGGAGCGTGAGACGTACTTCCCGATCGTCTAGGGGTCGGTTTGCACGTAAAAAGGCATGGGCGGAGCAGACTTCCCCCAAGCTCTCGCCAGCTTGGAAAGTCAGGTGTCCCATCTCAAAACCACTGGGGGTTACCGAGCGGCTGTCTGACGATCTCCTCCGCTCAGGACACCGCCGCCCCGGCGAACTCGTTCAGCCGGCAAATGCGCTGAATGTTCGTCCGGCCGATCATCGTCTTAGTGTCATCGTCGAAGTGTCCGAGACGGACCCGGAGGGTCTCGAAGCCCTGATCCATATATGGGGAGTTGGAGCCCCAGACGACGCGGTCGGCGCCCAGCTCGGTGATCGTGTCTTCAATAAAATCTTCACGGTAGATCCCCGAGGTCTCCATGATAACGTTCGGGTTGTTGCGCAGGGTCGTGAGCGCATCGGCCAGCAGCATCCCGCTTATGTTTATCTGTCCACCATGGGTGGCGATGATCGTCAGGCTTGGGAACTGGGCCGCGAGGTCGTTGATCTGTGACGGATGTGAGAACGTCGGGTATCCACCCGCCACCATCAGTGGCAGACCCCGCTCTTCCAACACCTTGAGGAGTGGAAAGGACACCTCATCGTTGGCGGCGAACTGCTCCTCGAAGGGGTGGAGATACAGTCCGATCAACCCAAGCTGGTCGATCCCCCGGACGAGTTCAGCAACCGCACGCTCCGCCTGCCAGGGATCGACCCGGGCGAAGGCGAAGAACCGGTCCGGATGGTCCTCGACGGCGCGAGCGACGCGGTCATTCTCCGGACCAAAGTGGTAATCGACCGGCTTGAGGGGAACCAGGATCGCCTGATCGATCTCGCTGGTCTCCATTGACGCAAGGAGACTCTCGACTGAGTTCTCCATACCAAAGAGTGACTGGCCAATGTGCGCGTGGGCGTCAATCAGCATGGCGATCCCCCTTTCTGAACGGGGTGGACGGCGACAGGCCAAGGATGCGCTCCGTGTTCCCGGAGAAGATGAGGGCTTCCTGCTCCGACGTCAGTCCAGCCCGGCGCACCTTTTCGACTTCGATCGTGGGATCACAACCAGGACCGTCACTGGCGAAAAGGATTCGCTCGGCTCCGAGCTCATCGACCGCCTCTTTAATGAGCTTTGGGTAGGGCATCGCCGACGTCTCAAGGATCAGGTTCGGGTGACGTTTCGCCACCCGGATCGCGTCCTTGACGTGGAAGTACCCGCCCATGTGCCCAAGGATGATCGTCGCTTCCGGGACAAGTTTCGCTGCCTGCGCCACCTGGAGCGGCATTGTGTACTCCTCGTCGCCGCAGTGGAACAGCGTCGGGACATTGAGTCCGGCGGCATGACGGATGATGTCGAGCGTCTGGGGGTTGGTCGGGTGCTGGCCGTAGCCGACCGGGTGCAGCTTGAGTCCGCGCATCTTGTACTCGCGGATGGCCCGGTCGAAGAGTTCGATCGCCTCATCGCCATAGCGAGGGTTCATGCGGGCATAGCCGATTAGCCGATCGGGGTACTTTTGCACCGCTTCCGCGATGTACTCGATGACACCTTCCTCCCGGCCGGGCGCATCGCGGTATGTCATCACGACGGCCCGCTCGATCTCCGCCTCATCAAGCAGACGGATGATCATTTCCGGCGGGTCGGACCAGCCAAGCGTTGACGAGTCGTCGACATGCGTGTGCGAGTCGATAATCATACTGATCCTCTCTGACCGTCAACGCCTCATGTCGAGCGTCGCGGTTGCTACGGATGGGATGAACCGGCTACCGGACAGTCAGCCCACCATCCACCGTTAGAACAGCGCCGGTCGTAAACGAACTGGCTGGCGACGCAAGATAGACAATTGCCCGGGCGACCTCCTGCGGCTGGGCGGTTCGGCCCATCGGATGAATCGCCGCTGTCTGGCGCTTGGCCTGCTCCGGGTCCGCGAGTCGGTTCAGGTTGTTGGCCACCATTGGCGTGTCGACCGACCCTGGAGCGACGGCATTTACCCGGATGTTGTGCGGCGCGAGTTCGGTCGCCAACGCCCGGGTCAGGGCCATCACTGACCCTTTGGAAGCGCAGTAGATGCTGCTCCCACCCCACCCGATCAGCCCGGACACGGACCCGATATTGACGATCGAACCGCGCCGCCGGGGCACCATTGACCGCATGGCGGCCTGAGCAACGAAGAACATTCCCCTCGCGTTGACCCCCATCATCTGATCGTAGTAGGCCTCCGTCACGTCCAGGGACGAGGCAACTACTGGGTTGATGCCGGCGTTGTTGACCAGAATGTCGAGTGGCCCCAGACGTTCGGCTACCGTCGCAAACGCGGCCGCGATGGAGACCACCGATGAGACGTCGCAGTCGATCGACTCGTGGCCGGACCCCTCGAGAAGCGTTTGGGTCACGGCCATTCCCTCGCGGGAAATGTCGAGTAGCGCGACGCGAACACCCAGGCTTGCCAGCAAAATGGACGTGGCGCGGCCGATTCCGGAAGCAGCACCGGTGACGACAGCGATCTGCCCACCCAATTCATCGAGTCCCAGCCCGGCGGAAAGACCCAGAGGTTGATCGACTCTTCCATGAGCGCTCACCGGCCAACCTCCGTAACGATGACTACTCCGTCATCCTTTTGCCCATTGCTGGCAACCCGTAATGATTTGACGTGTCGCACTACAGCATCACATCCCCACCATTGGGTCCGAGGGTTTGACCGACGTAGTACGTCGAGTCGCTCGATGCCAGGAAGACGGCCGTCGGCGCGACCTCCTCGACCGTTCCCGACCGGCCTAGTGGGAGCTGGCCGAGGACGTCCATCCCCTCGGTTCCGGGCACACTCGACCCAGCGGGAACGATGTCGGTATCGATCGGGCCCGGCGCGATGCAGTTCACCAGGACGCCCTGGCGGCTCACCTCTGTGGCAAGGACGCGGGTGAAGGCGATGATCCCGGCTTTGGCAGCGGAGTAGTGGGCCCAGCCGGGGCGGCCCTTGTAGGCAAGCTGTGACGCGATATTGATGATCCGCCCATCGTGCCGCTCAAGCATCTGAGGCAGCACCGCGTGGGTCGTCATGAACGTCCCGCGCAAGTGGGCGGCGATCAGCTCGTCCCAAGCCTGAAGCGGCATATCCTGGACCCGGTACATCGTCGCGAAACCAGCGTTGTTGACCAGGATGTCAATCCGACCCAGCGTCGCGGTGGCCTCTTCGACCATAGCGATGACGTCGTCCTCGAGCGCGACATCGGCATGGATCGCGATCGCTCGTCGACCCGTACTCCGGATCTCGGCGACGACCTCATCGGCCTTGTCCGGGCTCCGGTGATAGTTGCAGGCTACATCGGCGCCTTCACGGGCGAACGCTAGGGCGATCTCCCGGCCGATTCCTCGGCTCGCCCCAGTGACCAACGCGACCTTGCCGTCCAGCTTCCCCACGAGATGTCCTCCTTGTGCCAGTGCATATTCGGTCGTATGAAGAGAGATTCACGGTCATCGGCGTCGACATGCCGGTCAGGCGGATCGATCGCCGAACAGTTGACGGGCGACCCCAGCAGTTTTGAATTGAGATGTCTGCGCTTGCCAAGTGGCGCTGCTCCCCTCTCCGCGCGTCTGCGGAGCCGAAGCCGCTTCTGCGGGTGATCATGCAGGTGAACCGGAGAGGAGCTGCCGGAGAGGTCTACTTCGCGACCCAGGCAGTTCACTAACAACCGCATCACCGCGCGCGCGTCCGCGGATCGAGGGCATCCCGAAGGCCCTCGCCGAGCAGGTTGACCGAGACGACCGTGACCATGATAGCGAGCCCCGGGAACGTGCTCATCCACCAGGCCTCGCGGAGGTAGTCGCGGCTCATCGCGAGGTCGAGTCCCCACTCCGGGTTGGGTAGCTGCGCGCCGAGGCCGAGGAAACTCAGGGACGATCCGATCAGGATCGCCCACGCGATGCTGATGGTGGACAGGACGATGATGGGACCTAGGATGTTCGGCAGGATGTGGCGAAGCACGATCCGGCGGTCATCGGCGCCCATGACCCTGGCCGCCTCGATGTAGACGTCCTCCCGGATACTCATCACAGACCCGCGGACCATCCGGGCGTAGCTCGGAATCAGTGAGATCCCGACCGCGATCATGGCGTTCCTCAGCCCTGGACCGAGCACCGCCACGACTGCGAGCGCGAACAGGATTCCTGGGAAGGCCAGCTGGATGTCGATCAGGCGCTGGATGATCATGTCGCTCCAGCCACCGTAGAACCCGCTGATCAGGCCGAAGAGCGTCCCGAACGAGCCAGCGATGAGAATCGCGATCGCCGCCACGGCCAGTGACTGGCGTGAGCCGATAATGACCCGGCTCAGAATGTCCCGGCCGAACTGGTCGGTCCCGAAGATGTTGGCACTCGTCGGGGCGGTCAGGTAGCGGGCGTAGTCCTGATCGAGTGGATCCTCCGGCGCAAGCAGCGGCGCCAGAAGCGCAGCGGAGATGATCAGGACGATCACGACCCCACCCGCCAGAGAACTTCGGTTCTTGCTCAACTGGCGAATTGCCTTGCGGAACTCGCCCTCCGGACGCAGTTGTCGGGTCGTCTGCGTCCGGAGCGCCAGGGTGTTGGCTTGTTCAACCACAGTGACTCGGTCTCCCTGTCCTGGACTAGGAATTCTTGATTCGAGGGTCGAGCAGGCCATAGCTCAGGTCGATGATCAGATTGATCACGACATAGACCGACGCTGCAAGGATCACGATGCCCTGCACGAGTGGGAAGTCCTTCCCGAGGATGCCGGTGATCGCAAGCCGCCCGATGCCCTGCCGGGCGAAGACCGTCTCAATCACGACCGCACCGCCGAGCAGAGTCCCAAGCTGAAGACCGATGATCGTGATTACCGCCATCAGGGCGTTGCGCAGGGCATGACGGGCGACAACCAACGGCTCGCGCAGTCCCTTCGCCCGTGCCGTCCGAATGTAGTCCTGCTGAAGCACCTCGATCAGGCTGGAGCGGATCAGCCGCGCGATGATCGCCGAGAAATCCAGACTAAGCGCCAACGCTGGCAGAACGAGGCGTTTCCAGCCGCCCTCACCGGTTACCGGGAACCACCCGAGCCGGAGCGAGAACACGTAGATCAGGATCAGCCCGAACCAGAAGCTGGGCATTGAGACGCCGAACAGAGCAACGAGCGAGCACAGCGTATCCACCCAGGAGTTGCGCCGCAGGGCTGAGATCGTTCCTAGGACGACCCCGATGACGATCGCGAGGACCATCGCGACCAACGCAAGCTGGATCGTCGCCCCGGCCTGCTCCGAGATCATCGTCAGGACGGGACGATGCGCCTGAATCGAATCGCCGAAGTCGCCCTGCAACACGTTGCCGATCCACTTCAGGTACTGAACCGGGAGCGGATCGTTGAGCCCCATCTGCACCCGAAGGCGCTCGACGTCATCCTGCGTGACCGACGGCTGGCCACGGAGCATGGCAAGGGCCGGGTCGCCCGGGATCAGGTGCAGCATGAGGAAGACGGCGATCGAGACGCCGAGCAGGACCGGGATCGCAAAGACGAGTCGCCGGATCAGGTACTGAGACATGGGACCTCCGCCCCTTGGACACGGGAACGATCAAGGGGTCGTGTACGGGCCGACGGCCTCGACCAAGTCCAGCTACTTGCCCGTGACTCGCAAACCACGAGACTAGGCGACCGACCCACCCGGCCCACCGAATCAGCTAACGCTCGTGTTGTAGTGGAGAGGGTAGATATTCAGGGTGTAATCCCAGCCGGTGACGGTCGTCTTTCCAGCCATCAACTGCATCTTGCCCCAGAGCGGGATCAACACGGCGTCGTCCATGATCATCACCTGAGCCTGCTGGTAGAGCGCCATGCGGGCAGCGATGTCGCTCTCCGCGTAGCCCTGTTCGAGCAGGGCATCAAGGGCGGGGTTGGTGTAGTGCGACCAGTTGAAGCCGGCTGCGATCTGACTGGAGTGGTAGAGCGAGTACAGCGACTCCGGATCGGCACCCCACCAGAAGATGTCGCCGAGGTTCTGGTCACCCCGGTTGTACGTGTTGAAGATGGTCGGGTTGGACTCGGTCGTGAGCTGGAGGTCGATGCCAACCTCCTTGAACTGGGATTGGAGCACCTGGGCCGCCTCATCGAAATTGTTGTTCGCCTGAACGATGAAGGACGCCGACAGCGTCTGACCACCCTTGCTCCGGGTATCGCCATCCCGGACCCAGCCAGCCTGGTCGAGCAGCGCGTTAGCCTGATCGACGTCGTACGGGTAGTACGCCTCGACGGCCGGGTTATAGGCGGGGGTCAGGGGTTCGAGTGGACCGAATGCCGCCGGAACGGTCTTCTGGAAGATCACGTCCGTAATGACCCGCTTGTCGACGGCGTAGTTCATCGCCTGGCGAACCAGCTTGTCGTCCGTCGGGGCTTTCGTGCAGTTGAGCTGGACTGAGCGCGGGCACCCGAGCGTCCCCTGCTCATAGACGACGAGCGACGAGTTTGCCTTGAGGTCGGCGTACTGAGCGGGAACGATCTCCTCGATCAGATCCACCTCGCCGCTCTCCAGTGTGGAGGATCGGGTCCCGGCCTCCGAGATGATGCGCCAGTCAATCCGCTCCAGAAGCGCCGGTCCCTGGCGGCCGTAGTACGCCTCCGGCCCCCAGTTGTAGGCGGCGAACCGGTCGAGCGTGACGTGACTGTTCGGGACGTACTCGGAGATGACAAACGGCCCGGTGCCCGGAGGGGTCAGCCCCATCCCTTCCGGGTTGGAGGCGGCATAGCCGGGCGCGATCGCCCGCCAGTTTCCGGCCGCAAGCAAGGTCAGGAATGGAGCGTAGGGCGAATCGAAGACGATCTTCGCGGTGGCCGGATCGACCACGTCGACGCGGTTGAAGCCGCGCGGAACACTGGCGAGCGTGGCCGCCGCCGGGTCGTTGAGCCGGTCAAACGTGAACTTGACAGCGTTGGCGTCGAAAACTTCACCGTTGTGGAAGGTCACATCGGTCCGCAGGTGAAAGGTGTATTCCAGGCCGTCAGCCGAGATCTCCCATGTCGACGCCAGTCCCGGGTAGAACGCGTCATCACCGGGGAAGCGCCAGACGAGTGGGTCGAAGACATTGGCCAGGATGCGGCCGGTCGCGGCCAGACCTGATTTCTGCGGGTCCATCGTGTCGGGGGTCTGCCAGGCGCCGAAGACCATGGTGCCGCCGGGCGTTCCCTGCGCTGGCAGTGGTCGGGCCGCAGCCGCCGCGCCCTTGGTTCCGAGCAGGGACGCGACCAGCGGCATGGACAGCCCCAGGGTCGTCGCCTTGATGAAGAACTCGCGCCGGTCAATCTTCCGGTCGATCATCGCGTCGATCAGTGACATCTCGTTGGTCATCGGAGTTCCCCTCTTGACGCTGCTTCGCGTCTGAATGACATGAGGTCGAGTGACAGGATCTGCCGGGCGCTACCTTCCCATGGCGCCAATGCCGGTGAAAGGTAGCGCCCATAGTACGAGAGCCTAGCCGATCGTGGTGTTGTAATGGAGCGGGTAGACGTTGAGCGTGTACTTCCAGCCGACGACAGCAACTTTACCGGCCATGGACTGCATCTTGCCCCAGACCGGGATCAGCGCGGCGTCATCCATGATCTTGATCTGGGCCTCCCCGTAGAGCGCCATCCGGGCGGTCTCGTCCCCCTCGACGTATCCCTGCTCGAGCAGCGCATCGACCTCGGGGTTCGTGTAGTGAGACCAGTTGAAGCCGGCCTCGATCTGACTCGAGTGGTAGAGCGAGTAGAGGGATTCCGGATCGGCGCCCCACCAGAAGATATTGCCGAGGTTCTGGTCACCCCGGTTGTACGTATTGAAGACGGTCGGCTCTGCTTCCGACGTCAGTGTCAGGTCAATCCCAACCTCCTTGAACTGGGACTGGAGCACCTGAGCGGCCTCGTCGAAGTTGTCATTGGCCACAACGATGAAGGACGCTGCCAGCGGAACGCCGTCCTTGCTCCGGGTATCACCGTCGCGGACCCAGCCAGCCTGGTCGAGCAGCGCGTTGGCTTGGTCGACGTCGTACGGATAGTACGCCTCGACGGCCGGGTTGTACCCCGGTGTCAATGCCTCCAGCGGACCGAAGGCCGGGCTCACCGTCTTGCGGAAAATCACGTCCGTGATGACGCGCTTGTCGACGGCGTAGTTCATGGCCTGCCGGACGAGCACATCATCGGTCGGCGCCTTGGTGCAGTTGAGCTGGACCGAGCGTGGACAGCCAAGGGTCGGCTGCTCGTAAACCCTCAGCGCGGAGTTGCTCTTGAGTGACTCGTACTGGGCCGGGACGATCTCCTCGACCAGGTCGACTTCGCCACTCTCGAGCGTGGACGATCGGGTGCCGGACTCGGAGATGATCCGCCAGTCGATGCCCTCCAGAAGCGCCGGTCCCTGTCGACCAAAGTACGCCTCCGGTGCCCAGTTGTAGGCATCGTTGCGCTTCAGGGTCACGTAGCTGTTCGGGACGTATTCGGAGATGACGAACGGCCCGGTTCCCGGAGGGGTCAGCCCCATCCCCTCTGGGTTGGAGGCGGCGTAACCGGGAGCCAGAATCCGCCAGTTGCCAGCGGCGATTAAGGTCAGGAACGGCGCGTAGGGCGAATCGAAGACGATCTTCGCGGTGGCCGGATCGACCACGTCGACGCGGTTGAAGCCGCGCGGTACGCTTTCGAGCGTAGAGTTGGCAGGGTCATTGAGCCGGTCGAACGCGAACTTGACGGCGTTGGCGTCGAAGACCTCACCGTTGTGGAAGGTTACATCGGTCCGCAGATGGAAGGTGTACTCCAGACCATCGAGCGAGACCTCCCAACTCGACGCCAGCCCCGGGTAGAACGTGTCGTCTTCTGGGAAGCGCCAGACGAGTGGGTCGAAGGCATTGGCCAGGATCCGGCCGGTGGCGGCCAATCCGGTCTTCTGCGGGTCCATCGTGTCCGGTGTCTGCCAAGCGCCAAACACCATCGTGCCTCCCGGAGTACCTAGGGTTTCCGGGGTTGCCTGTGCCAGGCTCGGAGCGGCCAGAACGCTCCTGGCGTCGGCGGTTCCGATGATGGACGCGACCAGCGGTGTCGCCAGCCCGATGACGGCAGCCCGACTCAGGAACTCGCGCCGGTCGATTTTGCGGTCAAGAAAGGCGCTGATCAATGAGAGTTCGCTCTGCATCCGGATATCTCCTTCGGGGTGAAAGCCAACGGACGATGAAGAACGGGTCGACTTTTGATGTCGACTTTTGATTTGGACGCGTCCGGTGCTCCGCTACCCTCCTTACTGCGCGTGCGTCGACGCGGTAATACCGGGGACTGGCCCGCGACTAGCCAGACCGTAGAGTGACTCGACGTTGCGATGGAGGACGTCGGCGGCGATCTCCTGAGCGTCACCGAGCGGGAAATAGCCCGCCGCCGAGATCTTTGCGAGGGCCTGGCTCAGGCCGCGCCGACCGACCAGCCCCCCCAGCCAGTTGAGCTCCGGGATATTGATCGCGTCGGAGCCATACATCACCTTGGCCGTCGGAGCGGCTTCGAAAACCTGCTCGATCCGGGCAGCGATGCCGACCGACGCCCACGGGACCATGAGCGAGAGGTCACACCAGACCAGCGGATAGACCGAAGTCAGATAGCCGGCTTCCGTGCTGTAGGGGTAGCCACAGTGGATCAGCACGATCTTCGTCTTGAGGATGTCGGGCTGGTTGAGGAAGGGTGTCAGCAGGATCGGATTGACGTTCGGCCACGGGTTGCTGTGAGAGGTGTGCCCGGTGTGGAGCTGGAGCGGCACGTCGTACTGCCGTGCCTTGGTGCAGGTCACGTGGATCAGGTAATCCCGGATGACCTTCTCGGTCGGCTCGCCGTAGGCCCGGTGCGCGTCCCAGGCAGCTTCGGCCTCGGCGAACGTGGTTGGCCGGATCGCCAGGCCGGTCCGGTAGGCCATGATCGACTTGAAGAACGCGAAACCGGGGCGAGCGGCCTCGACATCCAGCGCCGCCTCGAACGCCTCCATCGTCTCGCCGAAGGTGCGAGCCGGGGCAGCACCATCCGCGCCGTGGAACGAGCCGTCGTAGGGAAAGAATCGCTCGATCCGGTACCCCTCCCAGACCGGGACCGGAATCAGGTCGGCGAACTCGTCGCCGCGGTGGACGGGCTCGGCCGGAAAGCCGGGGTCGAAGAGCAGCCCGCTGATGTTCTGTGCGGCGAAGAGCGTCTGGATGTACGCGCGGTAATCCGTGATGGCGACCCGGTTGCGAGCCGCGACGACGGCTTCGAAGGTCGGCTCGCACCCGAGCAGGCTGCCCAGTTCGGTAACCGTCACCCGGCTGAGCATCATCGACTCATTGAGGACCGACGTGTCGCCCCGGAGTGAGACCGAGATGCTGTTGCGGAGCAGTGCGGCAGTCAGGTCGATCGAGTCGGCCCCGAACGGATGGCAATGATGGTCGAGCGCCGGGATCCCCCCGAGATCGATTGGCATGGCGGACGATGTCATGAGACTCTCCTCCTAAAGCGCGAGACGCATGCGTTCACGGGCAATCGCGATGTGTCGCCTCATGGCTGATTCGGCGGAGTCAGGATCGCCGGCGACGATTGCGGCGATGATCTCCCGATGGGGGGCCAGATCCGACGCCGTCATGCCATAGCGCTTGAGATGGGTGAACCACAACCAGGCGTTGAACGAAACCAGACGCTCGGTGAACCCGGTCAGGATGTGATTTCCACCCAGCCGCGCGATCGTCAGGTGAAGGTTCATGTCCCGCTCCATGAAGGTCTCCAGATCTCCGGCCCGCTCAGCCACGTCGACCGCCTCCGCGATGGACTCCAGTGCGGTCGTCCGCTGGGTGTCGATCGCGATCGCGGCCGATCGCGCGTTGGCCGGTTCGATCACCGCCCGACTTTCGAAGACGTACTGGGCGTCCGCCAGCCCGAGTTGCCGGACGACGATCCCCCGCCGCGGATAGATGATGAGGAACCCCTCGTCAGCCAGACGGCGCAGGGCCTCGCGCAGCGGCGTTCGACCGACTTCGAGTTGCGCCATGAGCCCGGCTTCGCTCAACGAGGCGCCGGGCACCAGTTCGAGAGTCACGATCATCCGCTTCAGCTGGTCGAAGACACTCTGGCCGGCGGAGGGAATCGATTAGATGCTGAACGGCATTGTCTCGACGTGGCCCAAGGGGTGACTCCCGGTTGGATACGATCCAGAGCGAAGCAGCCCCCGCGTCGCCGTAGGATATCAGCCAGCGACCAGACGGATACGGGTGATATACGTGAGGCGATGACAGGGACATGGACACCTCGGCCGGGACCTCGTTCCGCGACCCGTCATTGTTCGAATAAGTTGCCGGCACGTTCGCTAGCATACCGCCCACGCCATCTGCGTTGATAGGGGCAAGGCAGACAACCCGAAGAAACACCTTTCGGCCAGTTTGCCCTATTGCGTACCGGGAATCGCCGTCCTCCTTCCATCCACCCTGTGTGCATCTGGACATGTCGGCACAGCGCCCAGAATCCCACGGGCTGGTCTGGCCATTGCCGCCCAAAGCTAATCCTCTGGTCGACATCGTCAGACACCAGGCCTTGCGTTCTCGACAGGGATACGTTCACCGATTATGCGATATCTGCTCAATAGGTCGTCCCATCAGGCGAATCGTGATCTATTCGACCCACACATTGACGGGATTCGCACCGACTGATAGTCTGCCCCAATCTCAATGAGAGCTCGATTCGGACGACTCCTGGAGGGACGCGTATGTGGAGTAGTGCGGCGCCCTGCACCGTGGCGCTCACGTTCGACTTCGACGCCGAGTCGGTTTGGCTCGGTTCATTCAAGCTGGACACGCCGTCAGCACTCTCCCGCGGCGCGTACGGCGCCTTCGAGGGCGTACCCAGAATCCTGAAGCTGCTTCGGACGTACGACCTCCCGGCAACGTTCTTCATCCCCGGCGACACGGCCGATCGTCACCCGGATGTCGTGCGGACGATCATCGCCGATGGGCACGAGGTCGGTCACCATGGCTACCTCCACGAGCCACCGCACCTACTGGAACCCGATGAGGAGCGCGCCATCATGGAACGCGGACTCGAAGCCCTGGCACGGCATGGTGTGACACCGACCGGCTACCGCTCACCTTCCTGGGAACTCTCCAAGGCCACATTGCCTCTGCTCGAGGAGTACGGTTTTCGCTACGACTCGAGCATGCTGGCGCGCGACACCCCGTACTGGGTCGAAGTCGGCGACCGCACGACCAACCTCGTCGAGGTTCCCTCGGCGTGGGAGTCGACGGACTCCGCCCACTTCATGTTCGTCCCGAGCGCCGGCATCGTCGGTCTAAGCGCCCCGTCCAAGGCCGAGGAAATCTGGCGCGGCGACTTCGATGGTGCCTACGCCGAGAACGGCATCTTTGTCCTGACGCTGCATCCCCAGATCATCGGACGTCATCACCGGATGCGGCTGCTCGATCGCGTCGTTCAACACATGCTCGCGCAGGACGGGGTCCGGTTCGTTCAGATGCATGAAATCGCGGACGACTTCCGCGGCCAGCAGACCTGATCGCCGGATCGTCCGCGCGGATTCCCTACGCTTTCGTGTCCAATTGACCTGATTCTACGCAGTCTTGAGGAGGCATCCATGACCGAACAGCAGCCCGACAACCAAGTCATCAGGCACACCCAGCAACTGGCCCGGGCCATTTCCCGACGGGACCTCATGAGGGGCGCCATGGCCGGAGCGGCCGGTCTCGCTGTTGCCAGTCATGTCGGCACCCTAACGACGGCGGCACAGAAGCCTTCTGCCGCTCAACCCAGTCGCCTCCTGACCCAGGATGAGACGCCGGTCGCCGGCGGATCACTCATCGCTGGCATCACCGGGCAGCCAGACACGCTCGACCCGCACAAGGCGACGATCTACTCGTCGCTCCAGATCTATGACAACATCTACAGCAAGCTCATCAACGTCGACGCCGATCTCAACTTCATCCCGGCCCTTGCGTCCTCGTGGACCAACCCGAGCCCGACGGAATGGGTCTTCGAACTGGTGCAGAACGCGGTCTTCCACAACGGCGAGCTCTTCACGGCCGCCGACGTGAAGTACACCTTCGACCGGATCAACGACCCCGCAACCGCGTCACCCGCGGCCACTCTGTTCGCGCCGGTCTCAATGGTCACCGTTGTCGACGACTATCACATCCAGTTCACGTTGGCCGAGCCGTTCGGCCCCTTCCTGTCCCACCTCGCGGGTTCCGGGCAGATCGTCAATCAGAAGGCGGTCGAGGCCGCTGATCCTGCACGAAACCCGGTCGGGACCGGCCCGTTCAAGTTCGTCGAGTGGGTCACCGATGATCACCTTACCGTCGCTCGCTGGGACCAGTACTTCAAGCCAGGTCAGCCGTACCTCGATGAGATCACGTTCCGGGGCCTTCCGGTCGACGATACCCGGATGGCCGCCCTGCAGAGCGGAGAAGTCAACTGGGTCGACGCGGTCCCGCTCCAGAAGGTCTCGGAGATCAGCAGCGGCGACGAGTACAACTTCTACACGGCCGCCACCGCCGGTCTGCCGGACTTCCTCGTCATGAACTCGAGCCAGCCGCCGTTCGACAACGTCAAGCTCCGGCAGGCGATCGCCTGGGCAACGGACCGCAAGGCGATCCTCCAGCTCGCCTACTCGAACGTGGGCGAGGTCGCCAACGAGGAGGTCGCTACCGGAAGCACCTGGCACTCCGGCTCGACGGCCTTCGACTCGGCTCCTGATATCGAAAAGGCGACGCAATTGCTGGCCGAATCCGGCTACGACACTAGCGTCGCGATCACCTACCTCGGTCTGCCCCAGTACCCCGAACTGCTCCGGACCGGCGAGATCCTGAAGGACAACCTCTCCAAGATCGGAATCAACCTGGAGATCGAGCAGCAGGAGGTCACCGTCTGGGGCCAGAATCTGTTCTCGAAGAACTACCAGATCACTTCAGCCTACTCCAGCAGCATGCTCGACCCGGACGACTTCTATCACCAGCTTCTGCTGTCGACCTCGGCCGGCAACTACGTCGGCTACGGCAACCCACAGATGGACGAGTACGCTGAGTCGGGCCGTTCCGAGACAGACTTCGAGGCGCGCAAGGCGATCTACCAGCAGGCCCGCACCCTCCTGAACGAGGAGGTCCCGCTGACGTTCGTCCACTACGAACTGCTCAACTACGCGACGGCGAAGAACGTCATGGGCACGCAGATCCTGCCGTCCATGGAGCTTCGCTTCGAGGACGTTTGGATCAAGCCATAGGCGTCAGTATCCTGGTGACGAGGAGGTATGCACGTCATACCTCCTCGTCACCAGGGGCTGGGAGGGTCGGTGGGAATTCTGATCTTCGTCCTCAAGCGCCTGCTGATCACCATCCCGGTGCTAATCGGCATGTCCCTGCTCGTCTTCAGCCTGATCCACCTGGTCCCTGGCGATCCGGCCCGCGTCATGCTGGGCCTGACTGCGACTCCGGAGAATGTCGCCACGCTGCACCAGCAGCTTGGGCTGGACGATCCGATCGGGCGCCAGTATCTGACCTGGCTGGGGAACGTCCTGCACGGCGACCTCGGCACTGACTACCGATCGCACGAGCCCCTCACCCAGATGCTCCTCGCCCGGCTGCCAGTAACTCTGGAATTGACGATCCTCGCGACGGTCTTCTCGGTACTGATCGCGGTCCCGCTTGGGGTACTTGGTGCTGTCCGCCGGCGTGGTGTAGCTGATGTCACCGGAACGACCGTCTCCCTGCTCGGCATCTCACTGCCGGACTTCGGGCTGGGCGTCCTGCTGGTCCTGCTGGTATCGCTGAAGCTGGACTGGCTGCCACCGTCGGGCTACCGGCCGCTCTCCGAAGGGGTGATCGACAACCTCCGCTACATGATCCTGCCGGCGCTGACACTTTCCATCTCGATGGCGAGCGTCCTCCTTCGCACAACCCGGGCGGCGATGCTTGAAGTCCTTGGCCAGGATTACGTCAAATTCGCCCGCGCCAAAGGGATCAGCGAGAACCTCGTCATTGCCAAGCACGCGCTGCGGAACGCCTCGATCCCGATCGTGACCGTCCTGGGACTTCAGTTTGGCTTCCTGCTCGGCGGCGCGGTGATCGTCGAATCGATCTTCAGCCTGCCAGGCATCGGCCGGATGACGCTCAACGCCGTCAACACCCGGTCATATCCAATCGTCCAGGGCGGCATCCTGATCATTGGGGTGCTGTTCATGCTGGTCAACCTGCTGACCGACCTCCTGTACGCCGTCCTCAACCCTCGGATCAGGTATGAGTAGCGAGATCGTCACCGGCGGGATCCCTCCCACCACGGCCATCATCGACACCCCAACGCGGCGTGACCGATCCGTGCGACTGCGTGGGCTGCGCCGTTACCCAGCCCTGACGCTTGGTATCGGCATCATCCTGGTCCTGATCCTCCTCGCCTTGGCGGCGCCGGTCCTGTCCCCCGCCGACCCCAACGCGATCAATTCCGACGACGTCCTCGTCGGGATCGGGGCGCACCACCCGTTCGGGACCGACAACCTGGGCCGGGATCTGTTCAGCCGGGTGCTGTACGCGTACCGGACTTCGCTCCTGATCGCCATTACCGCGACGGCGGCATCCCTGCTCGTGGGCATCCCGCTTGGGTTACTGGCCGGCTACGCGGGTGGCTGGACGGACAACGTGATCATGCGGGTCATGGATGTCTTCTTCGCCTTCCCGACGATCCTCCTCGCGATCGCCCTGATCTCGGTCTTCGGTTCCGGGATGGGCGTGCTGATGTTGGCGATCGGCACGATCTATGTGCCGTACATCGCCCGCGTCGTACGCGGGTCAAGCCTCGCGGTCAAACAGGAACTCTTCATTGAGGGAGCGCGCGCCCGGGGGGCCGGGCCTATCCGGATTATGTTCCGGCACATCCTGCCGAACTGCCTCGGCGCAATCCTGGTCCAGGTCTCACTGATGCTCGGCTTCGCGATCCTGATTGAGGCTGCGCTCTCCTTCCTCGGCCTCGGCATCGAACCACCTACGCCGTCTCTTGGCCGAATGCTGTCGGACGGCCGTGACTTCATGAGCGACAACCCCCCGGTCGTGATCTTCCCCGGAGCGGCCATCGGCCTGGCCGTCCTGAGCTTCAACCTGATTGGCGACGGCGTTCGCGACTGGGCTGACACGCGCCAGCGTGGGCGCTAGCGACCTAGCGAGAGAGACCGGAACAATGGATATCGATACCGTCCTGATCAACGCGACCGTGATGACGATGGACGCCAGTCAGCTCAGCGCGAGCGCCATCGGTATCCGGGGCGAACGCATCGTCTGGGTCGGCGAGACCGACGATGTCTCGACGCAACTGAGCGGGCAGTACCGGACGATGGATCTCGGCGGCGCCACCGTTGTCCCCGGCTTCAATGACGCCCATCATCACCTGCTGCTGCTTGGTCACTGGCTCACGCAGGTCGACTGCTCGTTTCCAAGCGTGCATTCGGTCACCGAGATCGCCGCCGCCGTCGGTGAGCGGGTCGTGACGACCCCCGAGGGTGAGTGGATTCAGGGACGAGGCTATGACGACAACAAACTTGCCGAGCACCGCCATCCAAACCGGTGGGACCTCGACGCCGTCGCTCCGAACCACCCCGTCCTGATCCGCAACGCCTCCGGGCACATGTGCGTCGTCAACAGCCTCGGGCTCAAGATCGCAGGTATTGCGGCCGAGACGGAGGTTCCATTCGGCGGAGCCATCGAGATCGACCGCATGACTGGCGAGCCGACCGGTCTCCTCCAAGAGGCCGCCCAGTCGCTGATCCCGCTGCCCTTCATCCCGACAGACCACACCGCCCTGCGGCGCTGCCTCGATATCGCCAGCCGGGCCTACCTGGCCGCGGGGATCACGAGTAGCCACGAGGCGGGCATCTTCTCCACGCCCGAGTTCACGGTTTTCCAGCAGGCATGGGCTGAGGGTGCGCTGCCACTGCGGACCTACCTGATGATTCGTCAGCAGTTCCTCGAGTCCCTGGAGAAGCTCGGCGTCTTCACCGGGTTCGGAGACGACCGGCTCCGGATCGGCTGCTTCAAGCTACTCGCCGATGGCTCATTGATCGGACGGACGGCAGCGGTCTCGGAACCGTTCCTGGATGACCCGTCGCCCGACAACCTTGGCCTGGCGATGATGCCGCAGGCGGAGCTGGACGACCTGATCTGGCGAGGACACTCGGCGGGCTGGCAGGTTGCGATCCACGCGATCGGCGACCGCGGAATCGAGATGTGCCTCGACGGCTTCGAGCGCGCCCTCGACCGCCTCCCCCGGGCCGACCATCGTCACCGGATCGAGCACTGCGGCGTTCTCCGGCCCGATCTTATCCGGCGCATCCGCGATATGGGCGTCGTGCCGGTCGGGCAGCCACCGTTCGTCTACGAGTTCGGTGATGGCTTCCTCCGACACCTCGGCCGGGAGCGGAGCCAGCTCACCTATGCGCTCCGGACCGTGCTGGATGCCGGCATCCCATTGGCCGCCAGCTCCGACTCCCCCGTCTCGTCGTTCCAGCCACTCCTCGGGATCAAACTCGCCGTCACCGAGCGAACGAGCAATGGGACCCCGTTCGCCCCGGCCGAAGCGATCTCCGTTGAAGAGGCGATCGCCCTCTACACCAGCGCCGGAGCCTACGCATCGTTCGACGAGCACCGGAAGGGAACGATCACCGCTGGCAAACTGGCTGACTTCGCGATCCTGCGGGACGACCCCAGAAGTGTCATACCTGATGAGATCGACAGGATCCCGGTGCTTGGGACGATCTCTGGCGGACAACTGGTCTATGAGGATGCGCTCGCCCGGAGCGCATCCCTGACGGGCTGAGGAGACACATGACGTTACTAAGTGTCCGAGACCTCGCAACCGAATACCCCGGCGACGGCTCCCCGGTCCGTGCAGTCGATGGCGTCTCCTTCGATGTCCAGCCCGGCGAGATCGTCGGGCTGGTCGGTGAATCGGGCTGCGGCAAGACGACCGTCGGATTCTCCCTGCTCGGGCTGCTCCCACCCAAGGCCAGCGTCGTCCGTGGCGAGGCCCTGTTCGATGGTCGCGACCTGCTGAAGCTCAGCGAGCCGGAGCGCCGAAAGCTCAGAGGCAACCGGCTCGCCATGATCTTCCAGGACCCGATGACGTCCCTCGATCCATCGTTCACGGTTGGCGACCAGATCCGGGAGCCCCTGCAGGCACACCTCGGGCTGAGCTCCCGAGCCGCCGCCGAGCGTGCGATCGACCTGCTGACCCGGGTCGGCATCCCCTCGCCGGCGGACCGGATGAAGCGATACCCACACGAGTTCAGCGGCGGCATGCGCCAGCGGGTCGTGATCGCGATTGCCCTCGCTTGCGACCCAGCCCTGCTAATTTGCGACGAGCCGACGTCGGCCCTTGACGTGACAGTGCAGGCCCAGATCCTGGCATTGCTCCGGTCGCTTCAGGAGCAGAACCGGCAGACTGGCATTCTGATGATCACCCACGATCTCGGCGTGGTCGCGCAGCTCTGCCACCGGGTTGCCGTGATGTACGCGGGGCAGATCGTCGAGCAGGGTCCGGTCAGCGATGTCTTCGCGACGCCGCGCCACCCCTACACGCAGGGGCTGCTCGGCTCACTGCCGGGGCGGGTCCGCCGCGGCCAGTCCCTCGTCCAGATCGCGGGCTCCGTCCCCGACCCGCGGCACATGCCAGCCGGTTGCCGTTTCCATCCCCGCTGTCAGTTCGCGATGCCGGCCTGCCAGGTCGCGCCGCCCGTCCGCACCGTCGGGACGCAGCAGGTCGCCTGCGTCCTCTACGAGGAGGAGCCGGTCCGTGCATCCGCCTGACGTTGCCGGGGCGCCGGGCGCCCGGGGCGAGCCCATTCTTGATGTTCGCGACCTTCGGACACACTTTACTCTCGCGCAGAACATCGTCGCGCGATTCCGGAGTGGCAAGAGCGTCGTCCGGGCGGTCGATGGGGTCGACCTCTCCGTCTTCCGCGGCGAGACCGTCGGACTGGTCGGAGAGTCTGGGTGCGGCAAGAGCACGCTCGGCCGATCGATCCTGCGGCTGGTCCGACCGACCAGCGGCGAGGTGCGGATCGACGGGATGGACGTCGTCAATGCGTCCGGGGCGCAGTTGCAACAGATCCGGCGACGCGCCCAGATCATCTTCCAGGATCCGGCCTCGTCGCTGGACCCAAGGATGACCGTCGGTCAGACGATCAGCGAGCCGCTCGCCATCTTCAACATCAGAGACCGGGCCGATCGGCGCGCACGCGTCCATGAACTGCTCGACCAGGTCGGACTGCCAGCCAGTGCGGCGGATCGGTACCCGCACCAGTTCAGTGGTGGGCAACGCCAGCGAGTGGGGATCGCCGCGGCGCTCGCCCTCGAACCGTCGGTGATCATCGCCGACGAACCGACCTCGGCCCTGGACGTGTCGGTCCAGGCCCAGATCCTGAATCTCCTTCAGGAGCTCCAACAGTCGCTTGGTGTTGCCTACCTGTTCATCTCTCACAATCTCGAAGTCGTCCGGCACCTCAGCGACCGGGTCGCCGTCATGTACCTTGGCCGGATCGTCGAGACGGCGCCGGCCGACGCGCTGTTCGATCAGCCGCTCCACCCCTACGCCCGGGCCCTGATGAGCGCGATCCCCGACCCGGACCCGTCCGTCCGGCACCAGCCCGTGCTGCTCACTGGCGAGATCCCGAGCCCACTCAACCCGCCGAGCGCCTGTCGGTTCCATCCCCGCTGCCCGATCGCCCGCCCGCGCTGCTCGGTGGACGACCCGGCGCTTCTCGGTGACGCTGACGGCCACCTCGTTGCCTGTCACGCCGTGGAATGGGCCCGCGCCAACCGGCGTGCGGGCGAACGGCTGCCAGATCCGACCAGTTGGCAGGACGAACAGTTGGTCAGCAAGGGATCCCGATGAAGTTTGAACTCGATGAGACCGACCTCGACATCCTGGAACTTCTGGAGGAGAACGGACGCCGGCCGAACGTGGAGATCGCACGTGCGCTCGGGATCGCCGAATCGACCGTCCGCAAGCGCGTCGACCGGATGCAGCAGGCTGGCGTGTTCCGGACGGTGATCGTGCCCGACTTCTCGGTGATCGGGCTGGAGGGACACATCATCATTGGCGTCCACACCGAACTCGGCAAGGCCGTCGAGATCGCCGAGCAACTAGTCGCGCTGGAGGAAGTCCGTTTCGTGGCGCTCTCGACCGGCGCCTTCGATCTGATCGTCGAGGTCTACCTCCCCTCGATCAGCGACTTCCTCGGGTTCATCGAGGACGAACTCTCCCAGATTCCCGGGATCAAGGGCGTCGACACCTCGACGATCCTGCGTCAGCCCAAGAGCCGGTACAACTGGACTCGAATGCTCAGGAACGGGAAGGTCCGACGAGAGAAGGCGGAGCAGGCCGGCACGATGATGGGGAGCTGAGTCGACTCCAGCTTGGACGACTGCGCCATGTCGTATCTGACCAGCATGCAACGGTGCTGCTCTTACCACCAGCCAGACCACGATGACGACGTCCCGCGCGCAGGGGTCGCTTGAGATGGGAGACTAGGAATGACAGGACGAGCAGGAACGACAAGCGATCATCAGTTGGCGGTGTCACTCACGTTCGACTTCGACGCCGAATCGGCATGGCTGGGAGCGTTCGGGGTGGATACGCCGTCCGCACTCTCGCGCGGTGCCTACGGAGCCAACGAGGGCATGCCCAGGATCCTAAAACTGCTCGAGAAGTACGACCTGCCGGCAACCTTCTTCATTCCTGGTGACACCTGCGACCGCCACCCGGACGTGGTCCGATCGATTGCAGTGGCGGGCCATGAGATCGGCCATCACGGCTATCTCCACGAGGCCCCACATCTGCTGAGCCCGGTCGAGGAGCGGCGCATGATCGAGCGCGGCCTCGATGCGATCCAGCGGATCACCGGCACGACGCCGACCGGATATCGGTCACCGTCCTGGGAACTGTCGAAGGCAACCTTCGGTCTCCTCGTCGAGTACGGCTTCGACTACGACGCCAGTCAACTGGCCCGCGACCGGCCGTACTGGGTCGAGGACCGGGGCGTCCAAACAGATGTCGTCGAGATCCCGTCCGCCTGGGAACTGGCCGACTCGGCGCACTTCCTCTTCGCCTACAACCCGGTCTACCTCATGGGAATGAGCGGTCCATCCAAGGTTGAGGAGATCTGGCGAGAAGACTTCGAGGGCGCCTACGAGGACGGCGGCGATGGCTGCTATGTGCTGACCATGCACCCGCAGATCATCGGCCGGCGACACCGGATGCAGATGCTAGAGCGGATCATCCAGCACATACTTGGCTTCGACGGCGTCTGGTTCGCCCAGATGCGGGAGATTTCCGCGGAGTTCCGCAGCCGGTCCACGCCCAGGTCCGCCTGACATGCCACTCGATGCGGAAGCGACCGGCAACCAGTCACGGAATCAAGGCGGTGATCCGGCTGCCGGTCTGGCCCATTGATTACGACGATGTTCGTTGCCGGGTGAGTCCACAACGACTCCGCTGGAGGCTGATTCCGGCGATGTCGATGATGCGCTGAGAGTTGACGGTCACGTCTGCCGCGTAATACGCCGCCTGCCTGGTCGCTACTTCTTCGCCGATTTGGTCCAGCGCAGGGCCGCCGACGATACAGACACCGGCCGGATATTACCCTAGCCTCGAGCGTTGGGAGTGCAATGCCAAATTATGGAGTGCGCACTGCTCTGGGCCTCGATGCCCGGGAGCATCTCGTAGAGGGCCCGGCGTGATGTGTCTTGAGATTATGGACCAGCGCGACCGGTACGCCACCTTGAGGGTTCGCCCGGCAACGTTTTGGAGCATACTCCGAATAGCAAACTACCCGGCGATGATTGGCGCCGGGCAGTTTACCAACTGTTATACGGAATCCGTGTATTCAGGGGGTGTATCGGCGTCCCCGGCGCGGGCGGCGCTCACGCGGCCACCAGTGGAAGCGGGTGTGCCCCCTGACGCGCCGTCGGTCCGCCCGCGGCGTCAGCCACAGCACGACCAGCACGTCCTCCAGCTCATCGAGGTCGGCGAAGATCCGGTTGGCCACCACCTCGTCCACGAGCGGCCAGAGCCGCTCGACTGGCTGCAGCTCCGGCGACGCCGGCGGCAACGGGACCAGGTCGATCCCGTCTGGCACCAGCAGCGTCCCGGCCGTGTGTCAGCCCGCCCCGTCCCGCGTCAGGACCGCCCGGTGCATCGCGTCGATCCCCTCGTCGCACGCGAAGTGAGCCAGGGCCAGGCTCATCGCCGCCGCGCTGACGGTGGGGAGGAGGCACCACCACGTCTGGCCCGTCATCGTGCGCACGCAGGCGTAGACGTAGCACCACTGGTACCGCGGCCGGACGGGAGCGGTCGGGCGCTGGCCGCGCGACGCCCAGACGCGACGAAGCACCGGGAGCAGCCCGAGCCGGTGCTCGTCCTCGGCCCAGACGTTGCTCAGCGCGTCGGGATGGGCGGCGGCGGCAGCATCGACCGCGGCCTGGAACCCCCCTTTTTGAACGCCGCCTGGGCATCGGGGTCGGCACGGGTTGCGCGGGGCCGGGACCGCTGGGGGGTGAAGCCCACGGCCCGGATCACCTCGCAGCCCCGCTGGACCGCGACGGCGCGTCCCAGCCGTTCGCTCATCCACCCGGCCACCGTGCGGCTGGTCCACAACCCGCCGTCGGGCGCCGGGCCACCGAGCGCCGCCGTCAGCTCGGCGGCCAAGGCGGGCGTGCGCAGCCGCCGGTCGGCGCGGACGGGGAGGCGATGGCGCTGATCACCGACGGCATTGGGGCCGTCATGGGTGTAGCGGGCGGCGACCTGGCGGACCCACTTGACTGAATAGCCCGTCACGTCGGCGTCGCGCTCGGACCCCTCGCCGCGGGCGAGCAGCCAGATGACCTGCCACTGGGAGCGGGCGACGGGGTCGCGGGCTGTGCGGTAGCGCTGCTCGAGGTCGGCGACGGGCAGGTGCGGCGCGAGGGTGAGGCGGCGGCGCATGGCGGGATCTCCTGCGGTCCTGCCACAATACACCTACCGCTACACGGATTCCGTATCAGTACTTCCCTCCGATCCTTCGACCCGATGAACATGCTAATATATGAGGGTTTCGTCTAATATATTCCTATTATTATCGTACATGCATAGAATCTCTACTCGGCCCCGGACTGCCCGGTCTGGTATGCGATGAATACTGTCAAGGGTGAGCATGCTTGATGGTGACGCACTTTTAATCGGGTGACGCTCAAGTTCGTTTTGGTCAGCGTCTAACCAGACCAGCTCTACTTTACCCATATCAAAGCATCCGAACTGTCCCTTCAGGCGTGCCCATTCCCCGTGAGCAATGATACTTAGCGGGGTGTGGATACAGCCGGCTTCGTTTACCCCTACGATTGGTCCATCGCACCGAACGGCACACCATTCAACTGTGAGAGAACTTCGTTGACCTGGCTGTAGAGTTCGAAGTGGGCCGAGCACCTCGGCTTCCATCACATAACCCGCTGACTGGTAGGTCAGTCCTTGGTGAGTCATCGCTATGGGAGACTCAGTCCAGCATTCCACGGTTGAGCCATCGTCTGGATACTCGGCACCCAGGTCAACAGCGAATCTCGCACACAGGACGTACCCATCGGTCTGCGAGGCAAACGCGAACCATCCAGCTGTACTGACTAAACCGATCTTGCCAACGATACCCTGGTATTGGACACCCAACAGGCCTGGATAAACCAAATGCTGCCATTGGGGATGGTCATGACCGAACATCACTCGATACGGACGTTCGCCGCTGGCCCCTCTGTCGAACGGAACGTAGAGCCAGCAGTTATCGTCCGGTTCATAGCCACCTTTCGAAGTTAGGCGAGCGCAATCAATCTGAAGGACATTCCACGGTGCCCAGCACACAGGGCGGTCTATCGTGTTCTCAATGGTCTGCTCGATCACCACTCGGGCCATTCCTGGCTGAACCTTCAAGTGGCGGTGAATGCGCAGCCCAGTGGTTGGATCGGAGGCGCTTACCATAGTCAAATTAGCCGATTGGTCTCGTAGAGACGACATGGCTTGATAGGGACCGGAGTCAAGTATGGGATCGGGCGGGCCTGGCCACTCATTCGGTCCTCCCCACCCTTGGGGCGCTGGCCAGGTCTTTTCCCCGCCATAGTTCTTCCAAGAGGCCAGCGTTCCATCACCATGGTGTTCCGCTGCTGTGAACTTTCGACCAGCGAGGGCAGGATTGGTAAAGAGATACTCTCGCGTTCCCAGCTTTATCGACATGACACGGCCGCCAATGACCGGAACCGCAGTTACAGCGATCAACTCATTCCTGAGCACTATGGCGCTCCAGCCGTGCAAGTCGGTACTCACTATTTCGCACGGTGGGCCTATGCCTTGAGGCCCGTCGGAAGCGCCATACTGGCCCGTCATGTACCAATCTCTCCATCACGATTCACGAACCGCCATCCTGCCCCTGTTGGTCTTTGAACGGCTCCCCTCAAACGCTCACGGTATCGCGGTGGGTATGACGGCCTAACTCCTCGTTCCAGAGAGCTATCAATCGGCGCAGTTCAGCCCGGTTCGTGTCGGTTTCTGCCTCTTCGGTCAGGCATAACACCTTCGCGCTAGGCAGATCGTTCATCGGAACGAGCTCACCGGTCTCCAGGAGATTGGCCAGCCGTTCCGCCACGCGAAGGCCGTCCACGTAATCTTGTGGTCCATCTTCGAGCCAGGCTGAGGCGTCAGCGGTGACGCGTGTTACAGCACCCTCTTTATCTACGTTGGGTGGTATGACCGACCCATGGCGCTTGCGAAAGAAGCCACCGATTGCGGCTACGACACTTGGATCCCTCACCGTCCCATCTGGGTACACGACGCCGTGGATGTCGCGCCATCGGCTTTCACCGATCATCAGCTCCCAGAGGTACCAACCAACTCCCATCTCCCCGCAGACTTCGATTGAAACATCGTACGGGTTGGCCCGTGCCAGGCAACACATTTCCGATAGCAGGATTGGCTTCTGTAGCTCTCGCGCCACCGTAAGGCCAATCTCGATCTGGGCCCTGATTGCTTCCCGATCATTGCTGTAGTCGTGAAATGACAGTACATCAACATCGGGGCCGATCGCAGTCAGGTTCTTGGGAGTGTGAACGCCGACCGTAACCGGATGTTGATCATCCAGCCGCCGCATCACTCCGCAAAAATGACGGACGAACCGCCAGATTACTTCGGTACGCTCGGTTCGGACAGGTTCGCTTACTCTGATCCACGTACTGATAAGCGGCTCGTTCATGACATCCCACATCAGGAGGCTCGGCTCATCCTTTAGGCAGTTGACGAGGTCAGCACAATACGCTTCACCCGCTTCCCAAAAATCAGGTCCAAGTCGATGAACTCCGGGATTGGGATACCACTTGTTTTCAGTCGAGTCGTAGCGCGGATCAGACTCGTCGAAGCATCCGTCCCAGACCACCGGCATCACGCTGATGCCGAGGTCATGCGCTGCGTGAACGAAATGGCGAAGGCGAGCCAAGAAGAGTCCTCGGTCGTGTTCGTACACCGAGTAGGAAAGAAACACCCGGGCCGAATTCAGACCGAGTCGACGGGCATACTCAAGTTCCCGCTCGACAAGACGTTCATCGTAGTCGCGCCAGAATGCAATGTCATTGAACGCCGTGCTGGGCACGTAGTTGAAGCCCCGAAGCTTTCCGTACTGTTCCACATGGTTCATGTTGATTCCTCTTGGCTAGGACGATGTCGTGGCATCGACGGTTATGGCCGGAAGATCCTGTTGCCAAATGGTCCCTCCGACAGCAAGGGCTCGCACCGTTCCGCCGATCCCTTCCCATGAGAACGCTGCATCCACCAACGGCGCCCCGGGGGGGCCGTCGAACCAGGAGACCCAGGACTTGCCATCCACGGATTGATAGAATCGGCTGTCAGTGAAGGCCACAAACCCAACGGCTCCTTGTCGATGCTCGATACCGAGAAATGACGTGTCAACGGTTAGCATTTGCGCCCAATGGCCTTCACTGAATCGCCAGCAGGCGCGGTCAAGACAGGCAACGACCACTTGGTGCTCAGAGTCCACGGCCAGGTGGGCCTCGCCACGATGAGCGGATGAACGGAGCCATGGCTCCCATTCCTCAGATTCTGTGCGATGCCAGACGATGAGTTGTGCCATTAGTGCATCGAACGAGACTTTTACAAGGTGCACCTGATCGTCCGTCGAAGGCAGCTCTGCAATAGCCACTACTGGCCCGGATGTGGTCGAGCTTGACTGGGTGTCCCATGACATCCCGCCATCTCTTGAGCATGCAACGCTTCCTTGATGAGTACCAATGTATATCCGGTGATTGTTGGCGAAGCGCGGAGCGAAAGCGATTACGTGAACTTGGTCGCTCACTCCCGATCCAAGCCATGTCCGGCCGGCGTCATCCGACACGAAGAGTCCCTGGCTAGTTCCCGCCAGCAGGCAAGAATAATCCGGTGCAATACCCAAGGCATGAATCACGCTCGCTTCACGCGGCGACTCGATTTCGTTCCAGGCATTCCCGCCGTCTTCGGAGTACCACAAACCGGTCAGTGGGCCTGATGCGTAGTGGGTAGCATCGCGTCCGGCAACCAAACGGGCAAAGCCTCTTGCTGCGACACGTCCAAACTGCCATGTTTTGCCAAGATCCGTGGATACGACAAATCCGTCCTCATTCAAACCAGCGTAGACGGTGCCATGTGCTTCAAACAGACAAAGAACTGGTGTCCCTACCCGAGAGACTTCGCTCCATATTGCACCGCCATCCTTGGAACGGAAGATGGTACCGTCGGCAGTTGCCGCCAGGCAGATGCCTAGGTGCTGTCGGTCAGGGCAGAACCACAGCGCGTTGATTGGCGACGATCCGGCGGGAGATCCAATGCCGACCCCCCATGGTGTCCACGATTCACCACCATCGACTGAGCGAAAGATGCCACCGCTTTCCGTTCCGACCAGGATCGTTCCATCTTCGGCAAATGCCGGGCTGAAGGCCACGTCTTGAGCGGATCCAGCGTCCGGGCCCAGGTCTATCGATTTCCAGGCGCGACCACCACTTGCTGATCGGTAAAAACTGTCGACTGTCGCGGCGAAGACGATCTCGCGTTTTGTCCAGACTGGTGCTGTTGCGAGCGACAGTATCGTTGGATGTTTGAGGCCGAAACTGGATGCCTGCCAGCTCCTGCCCCCGTCAGATGATCGCACGATCCCCGTGCCGTTGGTGCCAGCCAGGGCCCCCCCGTCTCGCTGCCATGACGGTGATTTAGCGAGGCACGTAACAGATACGAAGGTCTCGTCCGACGCGCCTCGGAACCACGTCTTCCCGTCGTCCATTGAGTAGGCTGTTCCGCCTTCGCCGCCGACGATAACGGTTGCCTCGCTAGCCGCGACGGCCTGGACGTTGGAGAGCGGTGGGCCGACTGGCGACGGAAACCAGTTGTCGCCTTCGCCCCGTAAGAGGCCTGCCTCCGTCACCAGCCAGACCTTTCCGTCGGCCGAGGCCACTCCCCCGCTTACCGTTCCGCCCGAACTGACGGCATTGCAGAAGCTCCATTTGTCTCCCAGATTATCGAAGCTCATGGACGTGAACTCATTTCAGGATGACGTCTAAAGACGAGGGTGTCCACCGTGAGGGCAAGCGTCGCTCCACTCACCGCATTTCTCAAAGCGCTGACCAAGACCTCGGTCGGATCGAAAATACCGGCCTCCTCCATATGTACCAGCCGTCGACTGATGGCATCGTAACCATAGGGAAGCCCCATTCTCTTGGCATCTGTAAGCCAGACACTCGGTGAGGATGAGCCTGCATTCTGGGCGATGCGACGAAAGGGTTCTTCGAGCGCCGCCAGGAGCGATTTCGCACCCCAACCGCTCAATCGATCACCAGTGACTCCAAGATCTTGAAGATCACGGGCACACGCCAGAAAGGCGACTCCGCCACCTGGCACTATCCCCTCTTGGGCAGCGAGTGCCAAACCGCGAATCGCTTGCTCGGCCCGGTGACGGAGAGTCTTCAGCTCCGCGGCAGTAGCAGCACCGATCTGAAGAACACCCGTCCGTCCCAACATTCTCGCCAGGCGAAAGCGCAGGCGGTCCCGACTATGCTCGTCTTCGGTGAGTTGCAACCGTTCTCGCAGGATACGGACATGCTCGCGGACCAAGAGAGGATCTCCGCCGCCACCAATGACCGCGACGCCCTTTGGGCTGGATTCAAGGCGGCGGATCCTTCCAAGGTCGTCGGGTCGCACGCTGCCGAGCACTCGTCCCGACTCCCTAGAGAGCATTGACCCGCCGGTGAGCACCGCAAGGTCCTCGAGTTCCTCTCCACCGAAGGAACCGGAGAACTTGATCGCCGCAGCGCGGAGCCTCCCTTGCTGGCGATTGGTAACAAGGACACCGAGGGCAGCATCTGAGTATGCACGCGCGAATACGGCAATATGACGAGTACCGGATTCGACCATGACATCGACGAGCCGAAGCATATCGTCCGCCGACTCGATGGTCCCATTGAAGATCGCCACTGAGCAGTCGTGAAGTTGAGACTGACGCCCGACAGGATCGGTAAAGAGGTAGGCGGATCCCATATGTCCGTCCCATCGCCCTCCTTCCAAGTACTCTCGCTCGAGTCGTGCAGATACGTATTCTTCGATTGCTACGTGACCCTCTGGACCAAGAGCATCAAACATTTCCGCTAGAACGTAACTGAGGGACGAATTGCCCGACACGGTCATAGCGAGTCGCTCGAAATCGTCTATGCCTTGGAGGGGGCGACTAATCCTTCGAAGCGCAGCAAAAGCGATCTCTGCTGCTTGTTCTATGGCCTTCTTCATCTGCTCGGCGTCTGCACTGGCCAACAAGTAGCGACGGCTGTTTTTCAGGAGCGCATCGGCGAGAACGGCCGCTGTAGCTGCCCCGTCTCCAACGTCCAGATGTGTCTGCCACACCAAATGACGCACTAGCATTGCGCCGACGTCTTCGGCGCGTCCTGGCAGCTGAGTCACCTGCCTCGCCAGCAGCGCCCCACCGACGACGAACTCTGGCCTGGAACCAACAATCGACTGGATGAGGACTGACCCCGTCGTCGGCCCCAGAGTCGAAGCGAGCAGATTGGCAAGGACGTGAAACCCCTGGCTCAATCGATCTGAGGCGTCTGTACCCTGAATAACCGCAGGTCTCACTGTCAAACCGCCTCCTGCTCTCACTTACGAAAGCCAAACTACGGATCAGTTTAACTCATCATCATCACGTCACACTTTAATACCCGAATTCACTAGTCCCTCGATGTACCACTTTCCAAGGGCGAAGAAGAGGAGCACGAGCGGGAAGGACGCAATGACGTATCCCGCAAACAATGGTCCCCAAGCGGAGGCGCTCGCGGACTGAGATGCACCGGCGGCCAGTCGGTAGAGGCCAACCGAAATCATCTGCTTTGAGTCGTCGTTGATCGTCACGAGCGGCCAGAGAAACGAATTCCATGTAGAGGTGAAATTGATTACCGCCAGTGTAGCTATGATAGGAAGCGATAATGGGAGGGTGAGCTGCCAGATCATGCGAAAGTGACCGGCACCATCAATTCGAGCCGCCTCGTAGAGCTCCTCTGGGATGCCGGAGAAGAAGGCCCGAAGCAGGAAGATTCCGAAGACCGGTCCGCTGGCTATGTTGGGCAGGATTAACGCCCAGCGCGTGTCAAGCAGACCGAGGTCGCCATACAGCATGTATGCAGGAACAAACGAAATAACCCACGGCACTGCCAACAAGGAGATGATCGCGAAGAATAACGGTTCGCGGAGCGGAAACCTCATCCGAGCGAAAACGTAGCCACCGATGATGGACAGCACCAGCATGCCGAGGAAGCCGACTACAGCAACGAGCAGGGTGTTCCATACATAAGTAGAGACGACACTCCAGGCAGCACTGTAATTTCCCAACCGCATAGGGAAACTCGGAGTCCATCGCTCATATTGAAACTGCAGTGGATTTTTTACGGAGATCGACACCATCAAGTAGATAGGTAGGAGGGTGGCAATCAGCAGAAGCGTGATACCAACGTGTAAAAACAATTGGGACCGTTGACTGGACTTCAGACTGGACTTCGTTCGAGGACCCTGCGACACCATTTCGACTCCTCCCGAATAACCGGGCCATGCTAATCGAGCTCAATCCAGACTGACGCCGTACGAACTAGTGACCCGCATTCCGGCCATAGTAATAGAAAGCTGACCCTCATCCGGCAAGACTTTTTCACGCTACTGCCCCTCCTGAAATGGTCGCAGTGCCCGATTTACAACGAGAGTAAGGCCGATGGTAAAAACGAAGAGAATCAAACCGATGGCCGAGGCAAGACCGAACAAGCCCGTGGTGAAGGCACGCTCGAACATGGTGAGCCCAGGAACCATCGTGGCGTACCCTGGTCCCCCTTGTGTTAGGAGCAGGACCGTCTCGAATGAGGTAAGCGCTCCGACTATAGCCAGGATCAAAAGGAGCCGCACTTGGCCAATGACCAGAGGAAGGTCTATCTGGAGGGCACGTCGTGCACCTGTGCTCCCGTCGAGAAGGCTCGCGTCAAAGACTGATGGCGAGATCTGCGCAAGACCACCCAGATAGATAAGGGTCCCGACTCCCGCAACCCAGGGGAACCCCATGCCCATAATCGCTGGCAATGCTGTCCCCGGCTCACCAAGCCAGTTGTGAGCCAACCAGCCGACTCCAATGCGATGAAGGAACGGATTGATCGGCCCGATATTGGGGTCATAGATGTAACGCCAAAGGAGAATGGTCACGACTGTTGGCACTACCAGTGGGATGACAATCAAGAACCGGTAGAATTCTTTTGCCACCTTTGATCGAACCGAGAAGATCAACTCTGCCATGGCAAACGGAACGACGACGTTTGCGAAGATTGAGAAGACGAGCAGAAAGACAACGTTGCGGACACCTCGGGCAAACTCTGGATCGGCAAAATAGGTCTTGAAATTGTCGAGGCCAATGTATTGAGACTCTTCAGCTGGATTCCAGGTGTAGAAGGCGCGATAGAGTCCAAGGAGAGGCGGATAGTACACAAAAACGATCAACAAGATGAAGATAGGGCTCAGCAGTGCGTAGGCCTGCCATGACTTTCGCATGGCACGAAGGTTAGCGGTCAACCGATTTGACCCCTGGGAGGTGACCTTTCCATTTCGATGAGATGCAGTCTGAGAAGCCGGCGACATTGGTCCTTCTCCTTCCATGGACATCTGCGATTACTCTAGTCAGCTGCGATCAGGTGGGATCCAACAACGATACTTGGACGACCTCCCGCTTATCCACTTCGATGATTCGGCCAACAGACGTATCAGATATGTTTATCTCGACGAAATCCTGAGGGTCATACGGACTATAGGGATTCGGCGTGTAGGTAACCTGAGCCATACCATTTTGGTCTGTTACGACCCAGCTGGGAATCAAGAGGCCCCCTCCACGTCCCAACCACGACTGGATTAGATCGTTGGCTCGCGGCTTTCCATCTTCAGTGACGTGAAGAGTGACAATAACCTGATTGCGCCCGTCCGCCACCACCTGAGGAGGATCAGCTGACGTCGTAATCTCGATCCCGTCGAGTTTGGCAGTTGTCACTTTGTAGTCAATACCAAGGATCAGCAATCCCAAGACTACAACGCCTGACACCCACAACTGCCACGACTTCACGGTTCACTCTCCCATTAAAACTCGCAGAGGCGGCTAGGGTGTCCAGGACTGATTCGCCCTGGACACCCTTGTCTGAGTAACAGTCCCTACGGTTGAGGCGTGCTGAGCTCTTGAAGCGATGCAGCGTAGCGATCGGACCCGGCCGTGGTTTCCGCCTGGATTCGATCGAAGAAGGCGTTGTCGTCGAGTTGACCGGTAATCCAAGCTACGAACAGCCTTCGGATCTCATTGAACTGGGTGTTGTCGAAGTACAGACCTTCCCCCCACCAGGCGATCTGGTAAGTCCACATCGGGACCTTGAAGCTCGCGATCTCAGTGAACAGCGGACCAAGAGCGGCGTCCTTGGCAGCTGGAATGGCCGTCTCGTTCTCGTTCACCAAAAAGGCGTTATTCTGTGGTTCGGTGATCCATTGCAGCCACTTCACCGCCTCATCCACAGTTCCGTGATCACGGGTAGCGTCCGCCATGATGGCCGTATCGGGACCATTGATGGCCGTGACAAGACCGGCTGGTACCTTGCCGTCGCCCGCGGTAAACGCCGGAGGATCGCTTGCTCCTGGCACATCAGCGCTCGTGACGTATGGCGATGGAATCAGACCGCGCTCGAACTTGATGAAGGGGTCATTCTTCTGCTCGGAGAACTCTCCTGCGCTCGTCGTCCGAAGTCCGACCTTCCCATCCCGCCACAGGACATCGAGGTCGGTGGTAGCCCAGCCATCAACCCATGACGTGGCGATCTTCTTCATCTCCAACCACGCGGTGCGATAGGTAGCGGTGTTTGGGCCAATCAGCCCGTTTCGGAAGGCGGGCAGTGCTTCCTCCGCCCCTACGAAGAGGTCGCCGTCCAGATCAAGCTCGGGACCCTGCTGTTGGAGCATGGAGACGAGCAATTGGAGAGCGAGTGGCCAGATATTGCCGTCTGCGGCCTCATTCGGCCAGGGCGCCAGACCGCTGCCTGCATCCTTCAGTGCGGACGAGAGCGCGAGCTGTTCCGTCCACGTTGTCGGGGGCTGCATTCCAAGTTGATCAAGCCACTCTTTGTTGTAAGCGAGCCCGACCTCGACTCCAGGGAAGGGGTGGCTCACCGGCGCGCAGTACGTCTTGCCGTCACCGAAGACCAGCGATTTCATGAGAGAAGGGTAGAAGCTCTCGGCCCAGGTAGCGTAAGACGGCGCATAAGGGCTGGGCTGGGCCAGGTAGTCGTCGATGGGCAAGCACCATCCGCGCTGAATAGGGATCTCATGCAAAGGCGAAATAACGTCTGGAGCCTGACCGGCGGACATTAGCGACGTCAACCAACTGGCATAAAACGAGTCGCCGCCGGAACCCGCAGGCGGGGTGAACCGAACCCATTCTATTTGGACGTTGGGATTTTCCTCTTGGAAGCGTTCTGCCAGAATCCGCGGAGCATTCGTGACAAATGGATGCTCCGCCGAACGCTCTGTCCACTCGCTCGGTACATAAGCATTGACCGTTAGCGTTTTTGCCGCTTGCCTAGCCGAGGCTGCTTGCGTCCGTTCAGCCTTGGGGCTTGAGGCCACTAGGGCCGACGCGCCCGCAATCGCCGAGAGCGCCAATAGGTCTCTCCGGGTCACCTGCTTGGATTGGATCATCGGTCCTTCCCTCCACATCCTTAAGACTTTCGGCAAGCAGCCTGCCCAAGGATGAAACGCAGCGTCATCGCTGCACGCAACCGAATGATGTCGCCAGTCGTGCCGGCCGAGTCGACTGACCACGCCACCTTGAATAATTGGATGATACGATCTCTTTAGCGCCGCGTCAACCTGTGATACGATCTCTCTCAGTGCTCGATTCAAACCGTCAGGCGGGACTATGGCGTGTCAGAAACCAGTTAGGCTGAATCAGCCAGTGAGCGGGCCGCTGTGTCGAGCAGACATGGTAGGCGCGCCCCACTTCGGGAACATCTCGACACGACATCCCCGGAGTACGTCACTCTGCTCACGGTGCAGCGCACCGACTATGAGATCACCATTGCCGATGCTTGGTGCAGGATTCGTCGCTTGAACCCGGCTTCTGACCTAGTGACTGAATCAACCAGGACCGACAGGAAGTCCCACTGTCCGTGCCGACTCCCTGGACTAGGCAGGCAACTGAGTGAGCGATTCCACTGACGTGCACTTTCGTTCCACAGCGAGACGGCTTTACAATTGAGAAACGGCTGGCTTCCCAACGGGAACGCGCAGTTCCGTTGTTGCAGCGGATGGGAAACTCCTTGGGCCAGCGCAATGTGCAGGTATACGCCGTAATCGTTGAAACGATCAAAGAGCAGATCACCTCTGGCAAGTGGTCAGTGGGGGACCGATTGCCCACCATTGCCCAGCTAGCGACGGAATTCCAGGTTGGTCCAGGTTCGATCCGCGAGGCAGCGCGAGTACTTGCTTCGGAGGGAATCCTCCGCATCGAACATGGGCGAGGGATCTTCGTAGAGGCCCAACCTTCCTTGCCCAGTGATCCATTTCGACCGTTTCAAGATTTCGACGCCAGTTCCGTGCTGGCTCTTTTCGAGGCCCGTCGCATTCTGGAACCAGAACTCGCAGCGTTCGCAGCAGAACGCGGCAGCGACGAAGAGATCAACCGCATTGTGGAGTCTGCGGCATCCATGGCCGGCCTCGTTGCCGCTCACAAGGACTTCTTCGTTCCGGACCTCGAATTTCATCGGCAGATTGCGAAGGCGGCAAGAAATCCTGTTCTGGCCAAAATGATGGAGGGCGTTACTGAGCTTCTCAAGGAAGGTCAACGGCTCACATCTCGCCACCAGGCTACCGTGGTGCGAGCAATTCAATATCACTTTCTCATCGCCGACGCCATACGGACGCACAATGCAATCCAAGCTCGGCTTCTGATGCTGAGCCACGTGAACGACGCGATTAGCTCCCTGGCGACGTTGCACGGTATAGAGATGCCACGAATCGACGCGTCCGCTAGTGCGCCCGCTACAACCTCACTCCTCCTGCCACAGCAATCCTTGGCTCCTATCTCTTCCAACTGGCCTCCGAGTCCGACACCGGTTGTATCGACGTGACCTAGCCCTGACTTCACGTGGCCGACAAGGCCAACGACGCAGAGAGAAATGGAAAATACCAATGAGAATCACCAGCGTAGCTACCGTCGTCGTCAACGCCAAGATGCGAAACTGGGTGTTCGTAAAAGTGTGCACCGACGAGGGGCTCACCGGCTGGGGCGAGGCCAGTCTGGAATGGAAGACCAGAGCTGTTGTCGGCGCGGTAGCTGACCTCGAACCTCTTATCATTGGGCAGGATCCCCGGCGAATTGAACATATTTACCAGATACTCTATCGCCAAGGGTTCTTTCGACCGGGCATGATTGGGATGAGCGCCATCAGCGGAATCGAGATGGCCTGCTGGGACATCTTTGGGAAGTCAGTCGGTCTGCCAGTGCATGCGCTCCTGGGCGGTCGTGTCCGCGACCAGGTTCGAATGTACGATCATCTGGGTGGCGGTGAGATGTCGAGTCTCTATCTGCAAGATACGGCCGAGCAGATGACCGAGCGAGCCCGAGAAAGCATTGCCGCCGGCTACACTGCCTTGAAGGTACTGGTCGTACCTCGTACCGAACCCCTTGCTGGTACCGCGTCTCTTAGAGGCGCGGAACACTTGCTTTCATCCTTACGTGAGACCGTGGGACCCGATATTGACCTCATGATTGACTTTCATGGTCGTACGACGCCCGCGATGGCGATTCAGTATGGAAAGGTTTTCGAGCCCTACCAGCCGTTCTTTTTGGAGGAGGTGTGTCCTCCGGAGAACGTAGCGGCAATGGTGGAAGTAGCCCGAGCCTTGTCTACGCCTTTGGCGACCGGCGAACGGTTGGTGACGAGATTCGAATTTCGAGAAGTACTTGAGCTGAGGGCCTGTGCCGTAATCCAGCCGGACATCTGTCACTGTGGTGGACTATGGGAAGCACGCAAAATCGCTGCAATGGCGGAGGCGTATTTCGTCGCAGTTGCACCGCACAATCCATTAGGACCCATCGCGACGGCTGCTGCCGTGCAATTCGCGTTCGCTACCCCCAATCACTTGATTCAAGAAGCCATTCGTAACGATGTACCGTGGCGCGATGACATCGTTTCGGGTCTACATGAGGTCAGGGAAGGCTACATCTATCCCTCAGAGGCGCCTGGGCTGGGCTTGGAGGTCAATGAAGCCGAGGCCATCAAACATCCTTTTGAGCAGGAAATCTTGATGAATTGGCATCACCGCGACGGTGCCGTCGCCGATTGGTAGCAGGACGTCTTGTCATTGCCGGGTGGCTTGTCAAAGCTAGATCGTCAAAGACAAGATATCCTGCCGCTAAGCGTCAGCGATCTCTCGCACTTATTGGGTCTTGCCAACGGCCGACCATCCTTCTGACGCGGGAACCCGCGTTGGTGAAGGCACGACGCCAGCCGGGACGCTGACCCAAGTCGCAGTCCAGCTGAGAGCCAACCATGGTGAGGGCCAATTCAGCTGCGGCTGGCGGCTGGCGAGTATCCCTGACGTCGGTCGTCCGGGTGCTGACACAATCAATCAGCCAGCGCCTTCATCAGCGCATCCCGGGCGTCGGTGTAGTACGTAACCTGGAGCTTGGCGGCCATGTCGTCAGAGAGGTCGTTGAGCTGGCGGCGGGAGCCGATCGGCATGAGAAGCGTTTCCGCCCCCTTCTCGACCGCCAGCTCGGCGACCTGGACGGCATCGTAGATCGGCTCCAGGCCGCCGCCGAGTGACAGGCCACCGACCGCGACAAGTCCGCCGCGCAGACTCTTGCCGAGCAGCGCGGAGCAGAACCCGAGCAGGGCTGGCAGGCTGAGACCGGCTCCCGAACGCGCCGTGTCCATCGCCCGCAGCTGGACCGTCAGCTCGTGCTGACGGGGCTCGCGATCGCCGACCAGTTCGCGGGCGCGGGCGTAAAGGTTCTCGCGGGCGATGCCGACGGCCTCGCGGAACGGGGCGGGAGGCTGGACGTTGGCGATCCGAACGCCACTCCCCGGTCCTTCCCCGACCTCGATCCGGTAGAGCCCTGCAGACTCGTCCTGCCCACCAGTGCCGATGCCCCACACCTGTCCTGGCGGGAGCGGATCGGTCGCAATGCCCTCCTCGCCCTGGAGTTCCGGCGTCGAGACAAACTGCTCGACGCCGTCGGGACCCATCTGGTAGCTGAAGTGCGTGTTCCGGAACTCGGCGGAGCCAACGCGGCGCTGCTGCTCCTTGACCCGACGCCGGCACTCCAGCGCCAGCCGGACCGCCCACTCCAGGTCCTCGTCCGGGATTGGCGTGTCTCCGTCCGGGTAGAGCAGCTTGAGGAGCCCGTTGACGGTCCGGTTGACTGCTGTCGTGTCGCGACCGGACAGTGCTCCACCGTACTGGACCCGGCCCTGGATCAGCTGCAGGCGATTCTGGTCACGCAGTTCGTTCCAGACCTTGGAGAGGACATCGCTGACCAGACCGAAGTGGGTGGTGAACAGGTCGTTGTTCAGCTTGGGCACGTCCCAGCCCGGCAGGTAGGCGTGGATCCGGTCCATGAACGCGGTGTCGTTGCGCATTTCCGGCGGCAGCGGGCCGAACAGGTGCCCGACGCGCTGCTGGTGGGCGACGTCGACGTCGAAGTTGCCGAGCAGGACGATCCCGCCGAAGCCACGGATGCTCTCCCGGCCCCGGCTGAACTCGCCCGACTCCATGTACCCCTTCATGATGTTGACTCCGTCCTTCTGATCGAAGGAGACGCCAGACACCTCGTCGAAGCAGACGACGTCATACGTCACGACCAGGCCGCGCTGCCCGTTGGCGTTGTTGACAAACATGCGCGCGACGCTCGCCTTGCCGCCCGAGACCAGGTGCGCGTAGGGCGAGACCTGCTGGAACAGGTGACTCTTGCCGGTGCCGCGCGGGCCGAGTTCGACGGCGTTGTAGTTCCGTTCGACGAACGGGACCATTCGGAGCAGCAGGACGTCGCGGGCACGGGTACTGAGCCGGTCGGGCTCGAACCCGACGCTGCGGAGCAGGAAGCGCTTCCAGTCCTCGGTCGAGAACAGGTCGCGTGCGCGGGCGAAGTCGCCGAGCACGTTGGACTTTGCCACCTGGATCGGCCGGACGGCCGAGACGGCGAAGGGCCGGCCGTTCTTCTCCTGGGCGATGGTCGCGTCGTACTCCAGCGTGATCTCGGCGAAGAACCCGCCAGTCAGCATCCGCTCGTTGCCCATTACCAGGGTCTGGTCGATTCGGACGTCGGTGAGCTGGAGGCTCGGGAGTGAGCCGAAGAACGAGTCGGACTTCGCGTCGAGCCGGGCGGTGATGAGGTCGATCAGCTTGAGCGAACCGCGGTCGCGAGTGCGGGCCTTGAACAGTTCGGCCTCGCCGGCCTGGACTGTCCGTTCCTGGAGCTGGCGCTGGACGATCTCCAGCCCCTCCCGGATCTCGTCGTCGTCGGTGCTCGCGCAGTAGCGGCCGATCAGGAACTCGCCGACATAGGTTGGAACGGGGTATTGCCCCTTAACGAAGCGGGCGAGGTCCTTGCGCACAATGTAGCCATCGAATACCTCGGCAGCGAGGCGATCGAGGTCGTCGAGTTTCGTCTCGGCACCGTGATCCGACAGCGTCGTACTCATGCGTCCCTGTTCCTGTGCCTGTGCCGGTGTCCGACAGCCTATGTGATCGGCACGCTGGTCGAGCGCTGGTCGATGATCGTGCCGTCCGCCGCGAACAGGACCACCCAGACCATGCGTCCGCCCTGGTCCTCGTCCTCGACCAGCAACGGGGTCGTACCGTCCCCTTTGGGCGTCTTCACCCCTGTCAGGGCCGTCCCCGCGTCGGCGGCGGCACCCCGGAGCTGGAGCCGGAGTCCGTCCACGGCGCCGGTGATCGTCACCCGGCACGTCAGGCCGCGCCAGGTGACCTGCCCGATTTTCGCGGCGGCCGCAGCTGGTTGGGCGGCACCGACGGTGACGACCGGGATGACGACCTCCTGCGGTGACAGTCCGCCGTGATCGTAGACGTTCCCGCTCTGGAAGCTGGTGATGTCCGGGGCGATCGCGATGCCGACCGAGGCGTCCCAGTGCCACGGGACGACCTGCTGCTCCGGCTCGGCCCCCGGTTTGAGCCGGGCGCAGCGGCCCTTGCGCTCCTCGGTCAGGTGCAGATAGAGCTCGTTCTTCGGGAACCCGTCTGGCAGGAGTAGCCAGCCGTGATCGGTCACGACCGTGACGGTTCGCCAGCCGGCAGCGATTAGCTTCCGGACCCGGTCGACCAGTCCGTCGATCTCGGTCTGCGCCTGCCGGGCAACATCGAGTTTCGCGTTGTGGCCGTAGGAGTCGATCTGGCCCAGCTCGGTCCAGGCTCGGCCGTCCATCGGATCGCCGGTCTCCGGGCCGGTCAGCACCTGCCAGCCGTTGTCGCGGAGCAGCTGCCGTAACACAGTGGCGGACAGCTTCTGACCGGTCGCGGCGACGGACGGGTCGAAGTCGGGACCGCCGGCGAGCAGCGACGCGACCGGCGCGACGGCGTTCTTGGCGGTCGGAGTGACGGTCGGCAGCGCGGCGAGGTGCGGCCGGACCGTGGCGGGTAACCCGGCCGCGGTCAGTTCCGCCCCGAGCCGCTGGCCGAGGTCGTAGCGGAGACCATCGGCGAAGATCACGCAGGTGCCGCCCCGGGCCTTGAGCCCGACCGGCGGCTCGGGCCGGGTTGGAGGGTCGGCCGCCCAAGCTGCCTGTAGTGCGGCGGCGCCATCCCGGACCCACGACCGGTAGAGGGCGACGGCTGCCCCGGCGACCGCCATCTGATCGTCGCCGGAGACGCTGGCCAGTGCCCGGAGCAGCGCATCGTCGGCGCGCCATCCGCCGCCAGCGTACGAGTCGACGATCGCGGCGACAGTCGGACCTCCGGCCGGGAGGGCGGTGGCCTCGGCCAGCGCGGCCAGCCAGCCCAGCGCCGCGGCCAGCGGTGCCCGGCCCAGCGCTGCCCAGACCCAGTCGCGCCGCGGACCGTGCTCGGTCTCCAGATGGCGGATGGCGTTGCGAGCACCGGCCGGCGGCAGCTGCGCCACCCGACCGAGTTCCACGCGTAGCGCGCTCTCCGCCTCCTGGTTGTCCTGCGGGAAGGATCCGGCTGGGCGCTTTGTCGTTTTGCCCCGCTTGATCGGCGAGGGAGCCATTCCGCCGAGCAGGCCCGGCTGGTGGGTCGTCAGCCCGTGCGCCTGGCGGAGCTGCTCGACCACCCCAGACCAGGCAGTCGGGTTCTCGGCGAACCGGTCCCAGACCGACGCCCATGCCCCCTGCCGGTCAGCGAGCCGCGCCGCGACCTCGGCCGGCCCGAGCCGGGTCAGGTCGACGCCGTACTGCCCGGAGGCGACGTCGACCAGCGCGGCAAGGCCACCCTCGCCCAGCGCCGCCGCCACACCGGTCGGGTCGTTCAGCCAGCGCAGCAACGCCCGCGGCGCGTCGTCGATCAACAGCGACAGGAGCCACGTATCCCGGAGGGGAGCGTTCGCCCGCAGGTCACCTAGTGGTACCCCGGCCAGCTTGACCCGGGCCTGCCGCAGCGCCGTCCCGTGCTTCTCCCCGGCTTGGACCCGCGCCCCGGCCAGGTCTCGCAACGCGACGACCAGCGTCCAGTCCAGCCGCTTGCTCGTCCCCCAGATTCGCCCACTGAACTGGAGCGCGAAGAGGGGCCGCAGCGTCAGGGGGCAATGCTCGGCGTCGTGGAAAGCGGACCGCGACACGCCCGGTAGGTAGACGACCGGGGTCCCCACCGGTACCACTCCGGTACCGGTCGCCTCCCCGGTCATTATGTCAGCGGGCAGGCGGTCCAACTCGAAGCGCAGCCAGTAGGCGGGACCGGTCGCGGCGTCGGGGTCCCAATCCCCGAGGGTCAGGACGGGGCGAGCCTGCCGGAGCGCCGGGATGTATGGGGCGAAGTCGCCGTCCGGGTCCGGCCAGAGCAGAACCACCGGCGGCGTCTCGATGCCGGAGTTGGACTGGAGCCCGTCCTCGATGCCCCGGGCGAGCGCGTCTATGAGCGTAGCATCGGCGGGCAGGCCGTCGGTCATCGTCGTCCCCGTGCTGGTGCGGTCGGTCATCACCGTATCGTAGCCGGTCCGAGCAGGAGGTGGTGAGCGCAGACGGGATCACGTCCGCCAACACGGCGCCGGGGTCCAAACGAGGTGGAGGCGGAGCCGACCTCTCCCCCCGACCCCCTCTCCGGCTCCCGGTTCGCTCCCACCGCTGGAGCGGTGCTCGACTCACCGGGCCCGGAGAGGGGGAGTTTCCGCTTCGGCCCAGTCACCCCGTGTTCAACCGGAATTGGTACCACACCCCAGATATCACAATTCACCTGGAGCCGGACTCCCCCTCTCCGGGACCCGTCGCAGACGACGGTCGGCTTCAGCCGATCGGAGCGCGGCGGGGAGCCGGAGAGGGGGTCGGGGGGAGAGGTCTGCTCGCTACCAGGCCGTTTGGACCCCGGCCACACCCGTCAATCCACCAACCGCTTCCGGCCACCAGGCGCCGCGGCCACCTCGGGGTTGGCCGTAGTCTCCTCGCGGGCGGCGCGCTTGGTCGTCAGCGACAAGTGGAGGTCGTTGAGGCGGTCCTTGCCGTTGACCTCGGCGACCGGGATCCCCGCCGCGCGTTGGGCGTCCTCCGACCAGCGGTAGACGTCCGCTCCCTCCGGGTTGGCGCCCCGGTCCTTGCCCCATTTGACCTTGGTCTTCAGGTTGACTCGCAGCACCCCGGCCTCGATGAACGGGCGGACGTTCAGCCGGACCCCGTCGTCCAGGTCCGGCGCCCAGCCGATCGGCTGGCGGTCGAGCGGCTTCCAGCGGACGTAGATGTCGTAGGGCGCCTCGCCTTGCCGGATAAGTTCCAACCTGCGCTGCAGTTCGAGCGCCGCGTCCGATCGTGCTTGGGCGCCGGGGACGTTGGCCTGGGCGGCCTCACGCTGCCGGCCGATCCAGTCACCGAGGTAGGTGTAGGTCAGCTTGTCGAGCAGGGCCGCATCCAGGCGGTGGTAGTTGACGATGGCGCTGAAGCCGTCCTTGCGCCCGTCCCAGACGTGCCAGAGGAATGGGCGGTTGTGGAACAGGGCGCAGTGCTGCTTGAACGCGTCGTCGCGCAGCCAGTCCTCCAGCGTCGTGCCCGGCGACCCGGCCCCGGCGACGAGGGTGTCGACGAGGTCGCCGCGCCAGTCATCGCCCCAGGCGGCGCGGAGCAGCTCGCGCAGGCGGAGGTGGGCGGGCTGCTCACCGGCGACGGCGGGCAGACAGACGATGCCGTCCGGGTCGATGTAGTCCTTGAGACCGTGGTCGTCCTCGGGTTGGTCAGGCCAGCGGCAGCCAAGCAGGCGGGCGAGGGCGACGTGGAGCGGGTCGTCCGATCCCTTGGGGTGGCCGGTGAACAGCCACTGGGTCGGGTCGTCGGAGTGCGGCTCAGGCAGACCGTTCGGGTACTGCTCCTGCGCGACCTTCGTCCAGTGCTCAAGGTCGAAGGGGACTTTGACGAGGGTCGCGTTGGTAACTGCAAGACTCTGATCGATTTTTCTTACATTTCGACCGTACTGGGTTGATGAGCAATAGGACCAGATCGCTGGTAAATGTGAGGGGTCATGTGGAAGCACCACAGCTACGTTCTTATCGAAGATATCTCCCGTAGATAAGCTAGCGGGAAGCATTCCCATTTGAGAAACCGATACTCCCCGCTTACCCCAAGCTGATGCTCCAACTGGAATAGCCCAACCCTTTCGACCGTAATCTCGCAGAATGCCTTGGCCCTGCTGCCAGTAGACAATATCAGTCATTCCATTCCACAATCGAATCGTGTCCGTTGTAGTCTGCATGTATGACCATTCCGAGTCATGAAAACCGATTTCCCAATATTTTCTCACAAAACGCGGTGCATCCTTAGTTCCAAACCCATGAATTCCATTTGCATACTTCTGAAGCAGGGGGAGTGGACTCTGCGAATCGAAAGAGATTCGACTGTCAGCACTATCGAGTTGATCGGATTGACAACATGTAATGGTTGACTGAGTGCGAAGCATCTCGTTCTTGATTAACGGACCCTGCCATGATGAAACGTCGATACCGGCGAACGTCGTGTCTGGCAGCGGTGCCTGAGCAGTCAGGGCGACCAAGGCGACGCTGACGACCTCGCCGGTGACTGTCTCGAACGCGCCCGGTCCAAGCCGCGCGATGACGTCCAGTGTCCGGGAAACGAGCAGGTCCTCGCGCAGCTTGCGGTAGGCGCCGAGGAACAGCCAGTTCTGCGGAGTGACGGCGGCGACCGTCCCACCCGTCTCACCGAGTGACAGGCAGCGGTCAAGGAAGATCGTTGCCAGGTCGGCCTTTGCGGTCGCGTAACGCTCATCGGCTTGCACACGCAACGTCTCGTGCTGCGATGCACGGGACAGGTACGGCACGTTGGTCACGATCAGGTCATAACGCGATGAGAGGATGCTTGCGACATGAGCTACTTCGGTGGCCGAATCCATAAACATGCTTAGCAGCAGATCTCGCTGTCCACGGACGCCAAGCTGATCGGCGAACTCCTTCGCCTGCTCACGACGATCCTCGTACGGAATTAGGCTGTACGTCCGCATGCTGACGCGGGTCGAGCCGTCGTCGACGCGCTTGATCTTCCCGTCCGGCAAGCCGACACCCTTTGTGAGCGCAACCGGGTCAATCAGGCTGCCCATAATCGGCGCATCCTTGAACGCCTCAGTCATCGCCGCCGCATAGTTCTGTAGATTCGAATCCCTCCTAGCCAGTCGGAACCAGTCGTTGGCATTACCCGATGCCGTACCGCTGCAGTGGACCTGCGGGACGTGCCGCTCCGGTGCGCCGCCAACACGCCAGGCCGCCAGTGCGATGTTGAACATCGCGATCTGGGTGCAGCGCCGGTCCAGCTCCAACCCGAACAGGTTGTCGCGCAGCACCGCGTCGGCGGCGTCGCCCTCGGACACCCCCTCCTCCGCCTCCCGCATCCGCCGCAGCCAGCCGAACGCCGCGACGAGGAAGTGGCCCGAGCCGCAGCACGGGTCCAGAACCTTGAGCCCGGCGACGGTCTTCGCCCAGCCGTCGAACGTCCCCGCCGCCGGGCGGCGGATTGACCCCTCCCCAACCCCTCCCCTGCCCGCATCTGCGGATGCGTCAGGAGAGGGGCTCTTGTCCATTGCACCCGTGAGCCCCTCTCCGGGCGATGAGGACCGAAGGGACGAATCGAGCCGGGGAGGGGTTGGGGAGGGGTCCCAGCGCAGGTAGGGCATCTCGGCCAGCAGCGGGGAGTCGGGGTACTTGCCCGCCCACCAGGCGCCGAGCGTGTTCTGGAGCAGAAAGTCGACCATGTACGGCTCGGTGAACAGCTGGGTGACGGCCGGCAGCTCGGCCGCGCCGATCTTGGTCCCGCGGCTCTTGGCCTCGGCGTTGACCTGCTTCTTCCGCTCCGTCTGCCAGAACTGGTAGACCCAGCCCAGCCCGTCGTCGCTGCTGAACACGTCCGCCGGTAGCCCCTCGACCAGCCCCTCCAGCGCGAGGTAGTGCTCCCGGGCCAGCCGGACCCGGACCGCCGGGTCGGAGGCGCGGAACAGCCCGGGCAGCATCAGGCCGGCGTAGCGGGCGGCCAGGTCCCAGCCGTCGCGGGCGCCCTCGTCCGGGGCCAGCTCGGCGCACAGCTCGATCGTGAGCGAGGCGCCCTCCGGGTGGCGGAGCAAGCCGTTCTCGGCCAGGAACCGGGCGAACAGCATCCGGTGCCACTGCTCGTAGGCGATCTCCTCGATCAGTGGCCGCTGCCCCTGCCGAACGCCCGTCTCGCCCTTGGCCTCGCCCAGCTGCCGACCACGGGCCCGCAGCGCCGTCCGCAGCTGCGCGTCCTCGGCTGAGAGGTGGGTAGGCCGGTCCGTGTCGGCGTAGCCCACGTAGGTCAGGAACGCGTCCGCCCCCTGCTCGGCGACCTTGCGGGCTTCGATGACGGCCTTCTCGAGTTCGCGGCGGAGCGGAGTGGCGAGAGTGGGCATGGGCGGGATCCCTTCTGGGTGTTGCGGGTCGGGTCAGGCTTGGGTCGAACGATCGTGGGGGCGGAGCAGACCTCTCCCCCCGACCCCCTCTCCTGCTCCGGGATCGCTCTCACCGCTGAAGCGGTGTTCGGCTCACCCGGCCAGGAGAGGGGGAGATTGCTCTGTGAAAGCGGGCCGGGCAGTACCAGCGCACTCTGCGGCATAGGACCGGGGCTTTGCCACGCTCTGCGCCGTCCCGGAGCCCGGCGGCTTTAGCCCCGGGCCGCCAAGCCGCTACCCATTACACGGCGACCCGCTTCCCTTCGGCCAGCAGGCTGGCGATCCGCTCCCGCTGGGAACCGAGCCAGGCGTCGAGGTCGGCCTCGGTGTCGATCATCCGCGGGGGTGCCTTGAACGACACCATCGGCTTCTTCTCGATGAGCGGCACGACGGGTGGCCGCTGATCCTTGCCCTCCGCTATGGCTCGCTCTTTCGCCTTGCGAATGGCTTCTTGCCGCTCCTGCTCCAGTCGCTCGCGTTCGAGCAGGTCGGCCGCCGCCGCGAACGCGTTGTGCACCCGGGTCGGATACGCCTGGCGACGCGTCTCCCAGCTGCTGAGCGGCTCATGGTCCAGCGACCGCAGGAGCTCGACGTCCGTCCCGATCTTCGGTTCGGCCACCGGCTGCAACCCGTGGTCGCGGAAGATCTGCGCCCACCGCTCATCCGTCAACGCCAGCGACTCCGGCGTTCCCTGGATGGACCTGGTCTCCCGGTCCAGCGCCGACTTCGTCCGCTCGACCTCCGTGCGGATCGCCGCCCGCAGCGCATCGGCGACCTTCGCGATCAGCGGCAGGATGGGGTCCGGAGTGACCAGCAGGCTGCGATTGTCGCGGATCGCCTCGACCTGGCCCCGGACGCCATCCAGCGACGACACGGTCGTGGAGTGGGCGAGCAGATCGTGGAGCTGCTTCCAGCGGGGCTGGCGGCGCTCGATCTCCTCGCGAGCCGCCCGCCACACCTTAATGTTCTCCTGCAACTCGTTCCGGACCGCGTACGTCTCCTTGAGCTGGTTGTTACCCGTCCGCTGGGCGAGGTCGTTGACCATCGCGGCAGATGGCGGGACCGGCAGAGGGGCCTCGCCACCCGCCCGCGCCGCGTCCTGGACCGCCTGCTTGAGCAGCTGCGAGACGTAGACCGGCAACTGCTCGCGGGTGACGGTCTTGATGCTGGGGTCGAGCGTCTGGACCAGCCCCTGCAGCGAGATCGCCTCGGCGTTGGTCAGCGGCTCCTCCTCCGCCGTAAACCGGACCGTACCCAGCTTCTGCGAGGTGAGGGTCTTCGACGGTTGCGTGGTGCCATTGAGCTTCGCCTCGACCCGCCCGGCCGCGACCAGCACGACCAGCGCCGCCTCGGCCGCGCGCTTGGGCCAGCCATAGGGGGCGTCCTCGAAGTGCTTCCGGACCTCGTTCCCGGTCTTGCCGCTCGCTCCGAGCACCTTCAGCACCTCGCCAACGAGTGGCTGGTTCTCCGGCTCGCCCTCCCAGCCAACCAGCTTGAGCGCATCCGGAGTTCCGGCGATCGCGCGCTCATAGACCTTCTCCCAGCCGAGGTGGTCGGCCGGGCCGAAACGGGGAAACAGCCGGCTGACGCTGGCCCGGACGGCCGTCTCGACGGACCCGGCCAGGCTGCCCTCCTGCACTCGCGCCCCGCCACCCTGGAACACGGCCGCCGCCGAGACGGCATCGCTGATGATCCGGGCGATGGTCGCCTCGTTCTGCTTCCGGCGCGACTCCATCGACGACTGGGCCTGAGCCCCGTTGTCGGTCGACTGCACCCCCTGCCGGGCATAGGTCGTCTCCTGCGCGGCCAGCGCCTTGACGATCGCCTCCCGCAGATCGTCCGAGCTCTGACTCGGGATCGAGACGAAGACGACCTCGCTGTCCTGGCCCATCTTCTTCGCGTCCGAGACGACCGCGCTCCGCGGGGTAGTCCACTCGTCCCGGACCCAGATCGGGATGCTGGCGCCGTACCCGGTCGGCGGCTGGGCCCCGGGGAACAGCTTCGTGCCCCGCTCGGTCCTGCTCTCGCCCTGCCGGACGCGGACCTTCCCGAGCAGCAGGCTGACCTCGGCCCTGATCCGGGCGTCGCGTTGCTCCGAGATCCGGTCGTCATCGACGCGGAGCGCCTGGGCTCGAGCGTTGTAGACGATCTCCCACTCGCGCCCCTCGGGCGTCTGGATCTGGTACTGCCCGTCGATCAGCTGAAGCTTGCCGGAATCGACCAGGTCGGCCAGGACCGGACCCAGCCGGCGCCGGATCGACGAGCCACCGTCGTTCAGGTCCTCGACGAGCAGGTCGCCGAGGTGGGTCTCGGTCGGGGTCAGGCCGGACGCCATCGGCCCGACCGTGCCCAGTTTGCCGATCAGGAAGACCAGCCGGGCGACCCGCCCCTTGAGCTCCCCCTCCTTCGGGTCACGGTCTAGCTCCGCGAACAGCGCGTTGGTGTCGGCCGGCAGGGTCGACGATGCCAGCATGTCAGCACTGACCTGCCCGAAGATCGCGTCCGCCCCAATCACCGTCCCGACCGGTCGATTGGCAACGGCCCGGTTGGTCTCTTGGACGATGCGCAGCTGGGTCCGGAGCTGACCGGCGTTCCCGGCCGTGTCGATGTCGCGCAGCAGTCGCTCCCAGAACCGGCGCCGGGTCGGCAGCAGCGGGTAGTCGGAAACGAGGTGCTCGCGATCGGCATTGGTCGGAGCGATCCGCGTCCCGTTGAGTTGCCGATTGATCTCGCCGGACGCCCGGTCGAGGACGTTGGTCAGCTGTGGGACCTTCGTCTGGTCCTTCCGCAGAATCACCTCGCGGACGACGTGCTCGACGTCGGTGTCCTGGAGCATGACGCGGACGGCAAAACGGCCCTGGAGCTTCTGGAGGTTGGGGTTCTCGTTCATCGCCGCCTGGCCCGTGGCGAGGAACAGGACCTCTCCCCGGAACCGCGACGTGACGGCCTCGACGATCTCCTGGACCTGCAGGGTGCGCTCGGGGTCGTTGTTGAGGAACTGCTGGAGCTCGTCGAAGACGATCAGGGTCAGCGGCCGCTTGCCGTTCTGCCCCATTAGCGTGAGCGTCTGGTCCAGCGCCTCGATGAAATCGTCGTTGCTGATGTCGGTGACGTTGCGCGGGAACTCGGCCTGGATGGCGGCCATCGCCCCGGCCGGCCCGCCGTAGGCCGGGACCAGCTCAGCGATGACGGCCGGCAGCTCCTCGGCGACATGCAGGTTGGCGACCTCGTCGTCCAGCGTCGTGCCTCGCTCGGCCAGCATCCGGACGACGGCGTCGTAGCGACCGTGGCGGTGGAGCCAGAGAATGAAGCGGGCCCGGCTGATCTGGGTCGGGAGCCCCGCCGCCCCGAAGATGATCCCGAGGGTCGCGAGCCGGATCGCCTCGGACCCGGCTGCCTTGCTCGCCTGGGCGCTGAGCAGTCCGGACGCGGCCCAGAGCCCGCCGGCCCGCCGGCCCTCGGTCGTCAGGTCGATCAGCTGCGCCCGGATCCGGTCAGGCAGGTTGACCTTGTCGCGGGCGGACTGCCGGTCCGGGAACTCCTCGTTGCGCCAGAGGTACTCCAGCACCCGGGCGAAGTGGGATTTGCCGCTGCCGTAGAAGCCGCTCACCCAGACGGCGGGCTGGTCGCGACCGGCGTTGCTCAGGAAGCTGGACAGGATCCGGTCCAGCCCGTCGGCGTAGGCGCCGTCGCATACGAACGAGCTGAGTTCGAAGGCGAGGTTGTCCCACTCGTTGGTGGTCGTGGGCCGGCCGACCTTGGCGACCCCCTGGTTGCGGAGCTGGTTGCCGGTCACATCACCCGCGAAGACGTCCCTGTTCAGCATCGTCGTGGTCATAGTCGTCACACTCCGTCCGTCGCGGTGATGGGAATCGCGAGGTAGTTCCAGCCGTCGCCGGCGCCCATGAACCGGTACGACGAGCCGATCCGCTCACCGGGGAAGAAGACCAGCAGGCGGCCCCGGATCGCCGGGGCCAGCGCCTCCTCCAGCGCCGAGACGCTGGTCAGGCCGAACAGGGACGAGGCGCCGACCAGCGCGACGACGGTCCTGTCAGGATCGGCGGCGTCGGCAAGTCGGGGCTTGAGCTGGTCCGCCAGCCAGGTACCGAAGTCGCTCAGGCGGTCAGTGAGTGCTGCCGGCTCCCGGAAGTAGGCGTTGCGGTAGCGCTGATCGGCCAGCCACGCACCGAACCGTCCGGCGAGGTCGATCTCGACCCAGCCGTGCCCGGCCAGTTCGGTCGCCTGCTGGAATCGCTCCAGGGCAGCCCGGATCTGTCGCTCATGGTTCGGCTCGTGAACGACGAACCAGACTCGCTGTGGGCCTGCGAGGTGCGGCTCCCAGGGAATCGCGACATGCCGGGTGTAGGCCGTGACGAGCGCATCGATCTCAGTCATGCTCAGCCTTCCCTCCCACGCGCGACCCTGTTGCAACCTGGTTCCCAGTCAGGTAGCGAAATCCGACACTGGTCACGCCGCCGCCTCTCCGCAGGTCGATCAGCCCCTGACGGCCGGCCTCGGCCGCCTGCTCATCGAGCTCAGCACGCGAGACATCGAGCAGGGGTACCCAGCGTGAGGCAAACAGCGCGTCGCCACCCAGCCCCTCGAGGTGACCCAGCCAGAGCGCATAGGCAACCGCCGCCGGCCGGCACACGGCCCGTCCCCGGACGCGCCGCGTCGGGCCGGACGACGCAGTCGCCGGACGAAGATGGCCGGACTGAAACCAGCAGGTCGACTGCCTGGAAAGGATCGCATCGATCGACGCCGGCTGGACACGTCCCCCCGCCGCCTCGACGAGGGCTGGCCGCAGTGCCTCATGGTTGTAGGGCGTCCCCAGCGGCATCGGCAGGATCACCGTCGCCGCTCTGCGGAGCAGCGGGTCACGGGCGCATGCGAGCAGCATCCCCAAGAGAGGCCCCACACTGGGATCGGCGATCCGGGCAAGGCGCAAAGCCCGGAACATGGGCTCTCCTGGGTCAAGCAGGTAGCGGTCTCGCAGGGCGCGGAGGGTCCGGTGGCGAGCGTCCTGACTGGGCTTGCCGAGCAGGTTGTCATCCACGACAGCCAACCGGTAATCCCTGAGCGCGGCGTCCGGCCCGCAGGTAGCAAGGAGCGTCGTCAAGTCGGGAATCATCGTCGAGCGCCCGAGTGCCGCACCGGAGATCCGGTCAAGGAAGCCAGCGGACTCGGGAAGCTCATTACGGCTGCACAACGTCATGCCCACTCTATCGCCCGGTTAGAACATGCCACTACGTCGCGGTGCGCGATGAAAGATAGCAGGCGGGGCAAGCGCCGCCATTGCTGCCACTTGGAGTAACGGGAGCGCTCTAAGGACTCGCCAAATACGAACATATATTCTATTCTCCTGCGTAGCATCGTTGTGTTTCAAACATGCCAAGGGGGCCGGGATGTCTTCACGTCGCGAGCAGGCACCCTTTGACGTCAAGCGATGGCAGGCTCGAGTATTTTCCCAATGCCGTGATGACTCTGATCACCACTGGGCTCTTGAGTGGGAGGGAGTTAGTGACCTCGCTGAAGTGGTTGGATTTCAGTTTTACACGGCGCGGGAGTGCCTTCGGCTTCTGAGAAGACTTTGGTCTCATCCCGGCGACCGGATCGAAGGCTTCTTGCCTGAGCAGGAACTCGTGCAGTGGCTGCGCCGGCAGGTGCTGGGACAGACGTGCGCCTGGCAACTCTGGGTCATCGATCATTCACATCCGTTTGCCGATCGACATTACCGATGGAACGCAGCCCGTCGACTCGACAGCCTCATCCCCCCTCGTTGCGCAGGCTCGGCGGGATCCGGGGCGTCGCCAGTATGAAGAGACGGAACTGGACCGGGCAGCGGATGTCCTGTCCGGGCTCATCGTGGATACACGGTCATTCGAAACACCAGATCTGCCCTGGCCACAACTCACGGTGCTCACCGCCCTGATCGATGAGCTGGTGCGATCCCGTCTCGGCCCGGTCCCACTCCTGAGCGATCGACGCCGACCGTGCCCGGGAGCTCCGCGCAAGGGGCCGGAGCTCGATGCACTCTATCGGCGCCTAATGGAGATCTTCGAAGAGTACGACGAAGAGAATCTGCGCCCACCTACCAAGAAGGACATGACCGATGCATTCGGATTCTCAGTCACAACGCTCGGCGAGCGGATCAAGGAGCTCAAAGTAAGCGGATATACATGGCCGATCGATATCCGAAACAGTGCGTGATCGTACGGAAACTCTACCCGGAAATTCTCAGTGGTCCCCAGCATTCACCCGGGAATGGCTTCAGCTCATGTCACGACAACCTCGACGTCAAAGTCGGGGTTTCTGGTTTTTCCGAGATGCCCCATCTGTCAGCCTTGAGTTAGTCCGACGAGCACGACGGGTCGAGGGTCGCACCGCTTGCGGCGAAGTCTTCAGACGTGGATTGGACGAACGTCGTCTGGTTCGAACGAAGTGGAGCATGACCTTGAGGGGAATTGAGCAACGATCGGAATCAAGCCATGAGGACTCAATACAGTTCTGCGGGCTTGCGTTGGTGCTCGCCGAGATCGCTCCGGAGCTCGAGAAAGAACGACGGACCGGTCAGAACACCGAGGAAGCGCTACCGGCGGTCAACCGTGAGATCAAGGGAGGCAAGCAGCAATGACCGAAGAGCGAACTGCGACGCAGGATGCGGGAGTGGTACCCAAGGCAGATTCCAAGGATCTCCTCGACGCGGCACTTGAAATGGCAGCGAAGGGAATCGCGATATTGCCCTGCCACACTCCTGATTGTGAGGGACGGTGCTCCTGTCGCCGAGCGGACTGTCGCAGCGTGGGGAAACACCCGCGAACGCCTGATGGGCTCACATCGGCGACGACCGACATCGAGCTGATCAGAGGTTGGTGGAGCCGATGGCCACAAGCGAACCTGGGTGCACGAACCGGAAGGGACAGTGCGGTGTTCGTCCTCGATGTCGATGCCGCCGGCTTCGATGCGCTGGACGAACTCGCGGCAAGTCGAGGGGCACGCAACTGGTGCCCTGATACCTGGACGGTTCGCACCGGGAATCTCGGAGCCCACCTGTATTTCCGCCACTCGGGTTCGGACGTGAAGGTTCGGACGACCGCTGGGGTCATCGCGCCGGGGGTGGACGTGCGGGGCGACGGTGGGTACGCCGTGCTCCCTCCGTCGCAGCACGCGTCGAGGCGACGATATGCGTGGGTAGGAAGTTTTGCGCCCAAGGAGGTGGCACTGGCCGACGCCCCTCCCTGGCTGCTCGAGCTCGTCACAGAGCGCGAGACCCGACGCGCCGGAGTGTCGCAGCCGTTCCCGCCAGCGTCGGGACCTATAGAAACGGGTCAGCGCAACGCCACCCTGACCTCGCTCGCCGGCACCATGCGGCGACGCGGGTTCGCCGAAGCTGCAATCGAGGCGGCGATACAAGTCGAGAATCAGGCTCGCTGCTGCCCCCCACTCTCCCCCGAAGAGGTCTCCTGCATTGCCCATTCGGTCGGCAGATATCCATCCGGTAAACCCCCGCTGAAGAACCAACCGAACACTGGACAGCATCGCACGCTCAGGGTCGGCGGGATCGAACTTACGGTCAAGCAGAGAGGTTCGAGCATTGGCTGAGCTGCGGAACGAGCATCACGAGAGCATCACTTATGCCGACCTCCTTCGACGCAATCTGCCGCGTCCCAAGCCACTCGTCGCTGGCATCCTCGACGAGGGCTGCGGTGGGATCATCGCCGGCCCTCCGAACGTCGGAAAGACCTGGGTTGTGCTGTCACTAGCCAGGGCTGTCGCATCGGGCACACCGTGGCTGGACCGGTTCGACACCACGCAGAGTCCGGTCGTCATCTTCGACGAGGAGGGGCATCTCCCAGGGATGCAGGATCGATGCAGGATGTTTGAAGCAGCCTCCCCTCTCGATCCGGCTCCGGAGATCTAGTTTTGCGTCGGCCATGGAGTACGACTCGATACCCAGGCAGAGGTGGAACGACTCGAAGCGGTGATCAGCTCGCACCGTCCCAGCCTCGTCATCATTGACAGCCTTACCAGGGTCCACGGTGGTGATGAGAACGACGCCGGCTCCATGGCCGGGGTCTTCGCGGTCGCCAAGCAGCTGATGCGTGCGTATGGGACCGCAATCCTGTTCACCGATCACTTGCGGAAGAAGTCGCTCATCAATGACCCCGAGGAGATGCTTCGCGGGTCAACCGAAAAGCGCGACCGGCCAGACTCGATCCTGTTTGCGTCACCGGGCGAAAACACCCGGATGACTATCACCGATGCCAAGAGTCGATGGGGGCCACGGCTGGAACCTTTCGTCCTCGAGCTCGACGCCGATCGCGAAGCAGGAACGGTTGCGGTCTCGTTTGCGGGACCAGTGGTTGCTGATGCCGTCACCAAAGGGAATGACATCGTCGAGGCGATCCAGGCGATTGACACCCAGCTGGGCGCGGACGGCGTCGACGCGACAGCAATCGCTGCCTGGCTCGACTGCAGTGCGGACACCGTCCGACGACACCTCCGGAAGCTGATCCAGGCGGGTCTGGTAACGAACCGCACGATCAAGGCGGGCGAGCGAGGTGGCAGACCGAAGGAAGTCTATGCAATCCCGAGTGACCCCGAATGAGCGCTCGTCCATGTGGAAATCGCACCGGTCTCAAACAAGATCGACGGCCAGTGGATGGGCGACTCATGTATCGATGCAAACGACTTGGTAGCGCGTGTAGGCCATGCCTGGAGGTTGGACGCATCGCCGTCCCCCTAGGGGGAGCGGTGCCGCGTCCAACCTATGCCGCGCATTTCAGACGAGTGCGTTATCTCCAGGTTGATTGGGAAAGGAGAAACCAGCGATGGGACGGTCGAAGTGGCTCTGTCGGAACCCGGAATGCGAGACACGTTTCGGAGCAGTGCTTGGAGTCGTCACTGATCTGGGCGACCTGACCTGGCTCGCGAGGTGGTCGCGTTCTCGGTTCATCTCGATACAAGGCGAGTGACCGTCCGCTGCCCGGCGTGCGGTGTCCCCCGGGACTTCCGGGGCGCGGCGGTTTTCTCGTCCCATCGGGGAATTACCTGACACCGGCAAGGCGTTTGGCGGTACAATTAGACTCAGACAACTGAGTGGTGGACATGAGGGCCGCCGGACACGAACCAGATAAGTTCGTCCGGCGGCCCTTCCTGTTTTTCGAAGGGAGCAGACTCCATGGCAACTCATACTGACACCGCCTCTCATCAGCTTCAATCAATGACGAATACTTCGGCGAGCCAGCCGCTCGACTCACTCCTGCCCGACCCACGCAACGCCCGCCGCCACACTGACCGCAACCTCGCCACCATCACCAACGCCCTGCGCGAGGTCGGCGCCGCTCGCTCGGTCGTGGTCGATGAGCACGGCATCATCCTCGCCGGCAATGCGACCGTTACCGCCGCTTCGGCCGCCGGTATCGACCGGGTCCGGATCGTGGACGCCGATGGCAGCCAGCTCATCGCGGTCCGGCGATCGGGCCTGTCCGATGCCCAGAAGCGCCGCCTCGCCCTGTTCGACAACCGCGCCGCCGAGCTGGCTGAGTGGGACCCGGCTGTCCTTGCCACCCTCGACGACACCGACCTGGCCGGGCTCTGGGATGATGAGGAGCTGGCTGCCCTGCTTGCGCTCGATGAGTCCGCTGCTCCGGCGTCCCTGCTCACCGATCCGGACGGTGTCCCCGAGGTCCCGGCGCAACCTGTTACCCGGCCCGGTGACCACTGGGTGCTTGGCCGCCATCGACTCGTCTGCGGCGACGCGACATCCCCCACTGCCCTGAATGCTCTCATGTCTGGCCAACTCGCCGACCTCGTCGTGACGGATCCACACTACGGCGTCAGCTATACCGGCGGAACCCCTGACGAACTGACCATCGCGAACGACAACCTCGACGACGCGGCCTTCCTCCCCTTCCTGACCAACGCCTTCACGGCCATGGCCAGGGTCAGCCGTCCCGGGCCAGGCATCTACGTCTGGCACGCCGACTCCCGTGGGCTGCTGATTCGGCAGGCGTTCCTGGCGGCGGGGTGGAAGCTGGCCCAGTGCCTGGTCTGGATCAAGCAGAGCCGCGTCCTGGGCCGGCAGGACTACCACTGGCGCCACGAGCCGATCCTCTACGGCTGGCAGCCCGGGGCCGGGCACTACTTCGTCGATGACCGGACCCAGACGACGGTCTGGGAGGTGGACCGGCCGGCCCGCAGCCCGGAGCACCCGACGATGAAGCCCGTCGCCCTGATCGCGCTGGCGGTGGGGAGCAGCAGCCGACCGGGCGACGTGGTGCTGGACCCGTTCGGCGGGGCGGGATCGACCCTCCTGGCCTGCGAGCAACTCGGGCGGACGGCGCGGCTGCTGGAGCTGGACCCGCGCTACTGCGACGTCATCGTGCGGCGCTGGGAAGCGGCGACCGGCAACACCGCCCGGCACGAGCCCGTTGACCTGCATGCCGGTGACGATTCCGCGGGCCCGGAGGCAGGTAGCGCTCAGACCGATCCTGCTAGACGGGCTGGGTAGGGCCGACCGGCCGGCAGGGCGGGCGGGCGGGAGGAGGGCGACACCGTGCGACAGAATGCGACACCTGATGCGACACCTGGGGAGCGGGCTAGGCATGCCCCACCCACCCTCTCGGCGAGGCAGCGGCGTGCGGTGGAGGCGCTGCTCGCCACCGGTGAGGTGACGTCGGCCGCCCAGACGGTCGGCGTCAGCCGGGCAACCCTGCACCGGTGGCTGACCGAGCCGGTGTTCGTCGCGGCGGTCCGGTCGGCGGAGGCACAGGCGCTGGACGACCTGAGCCGGATGCTGGTCCGGCTGGGGCGGACGGCGGCCGGGACGCTGGCTCGGGCAATGGCCGATCCCATGACGCCGTCGGCGACGCGGGTGCGGGCGGCGGACGCGGTGCTGGGGCGCTTGCTCCAGCTGCGGGAACTGGCGACGCTGGAGGCGCGGGTGAGCGAGCTGGAACGGGCGGCGGGGCTTGGGAACGACCGACAGGCGGAAGGGGACTGGCGATGAGAGGTGCGCGACTGCGGCGTCGCCTCGACCGGGTCGGGGCGACGGTCGTCCCGGCTATCGACCCGGGGCACCTGGAGGCGACGGCGCGCTGGGCCGGTGTCTCCCCCGTCGAGCTGCTGGCCGAGGCGCGGCGGATCGAGGCGCTGTGCCGGGCAGAAGGCGCCTGGAACACGGCGGCGCGTCTGGCGGTTGTCGCGGCGGACGACGGCGTCCCGGCGGACGTGCTGCGAGCCGGTCTCGCGGATCTGAAGCGATTTCGCCTGGGGACCGCCGCATGACGAGATTGGGGCGTCGGGTGGCGCGGCTGCAGGGACAGCGACAGGAGGGCTGCGCGACCTGCCGGAGCTGGTCGGGGGTGGTCTACGAGGACGGCGACGGGCTGCGGGACCGACCAGACGCCTGCCCCGGCTGTGGCCGGGCGGTGCCGATCCGGCTGCTACGTCAGATCATCGGGATCTCGTGGGCGGACATCTGACGTGCTGTGGAGGGAAGAACGGGGATGCCGATCAGGAGCCTCGGACGGCGGATCGAGCGCGTGGGGAGGACGACGTCCCTCTCCCCGGTGGGTCGGATCGTGATCATCTACCCGGACGACTGGTCGCCGGCGGACCAGGTGGCCTATGACGCCGCGCGAGACCGTGGGGACCGGGGAACGCAGGCCGACATCGTCGAGCGACGAACGGGGAACCGGCCCGTGTTCCCACCAGGTGGGTGGAAACCGAGGATGCCGCCGGTGGTGATCGAGATTCGGACTCGGCCTGACGGGCCCCGATGATGGAGGGTTCTCGAGGGCAGGACCTCAAGAGATGTCCGACCATGGCGTGTGTCAAACGACTCACTTGCTTCTGTGCGAAATGAGAGCAAACCTGAACCAGCGTCATTTCGTCGGAAGTACGAGAGGTGCCCAACGTGGCTAAGCGGCCGTTACGATCTCAATCCACCCCGACAGGTCCGTCTCGCGCGGCAATCTATCACCGGGTCAGTTCGGAAGAGCAGGTGGAGGGTTACTCCCTCGACGCTCAGCAGCGGGCTACGGCAGCGTATTGCGTCGCCCACGGGTGGACCGTAGTCCGTGAGTACCGCGATGAGGGAAAGAGCGCATGGACGGATGATCTCGCTCGACGCCCAGCGTTCCTGCAGATGATCAATGACGCTGAAGCCGGGCTCGTCGACGTGGTGGTCGTCCACAAACTCGACCGGTTCTCTCGCAATCTGATGACAACCCTCGACACACTGCAGCGGTTGGAAGGAGCTGGAGTCGGCTTCGTTTCGATTTCTGAGGCTATGGATTTCACCACGCCCATCGGGAAGGTGATCCTCGCCACCCTGGGCGCCTTCGCCGAGTACTACTCCGCTAACCTCAGTGCCGAGACGCGGAAGGGGAAGACGGAGCGGAAGAAGCAGGGGCTCTACAATGGTGTGCTTCCGTTCGGGACCATCAAGGGGGAGGACGGCATTCCTGTCGCTCACCCAATTGCCCATACCGGCCTGGTCATGGCGTTCGAGCTGGCCGCCTCCGGCAAGACAGACCGAGAGGTCGCGCAGGTGCTGAACACCTCGGGATACCGCACCACCGGGAACCGCGGCGCGAACCCGTTCACGAAGGACACTGTACGGGTCATCCTGCGGAACCGGTTTTATCTCGGGGAACTACCGGATGGACGAAATGGGCACATGCCTGGCAAACACAGCCCGGTAATTGACCCATTGCTGTTCGAGCGAGCGCAAGCGGTACGAGCGACCAACACCCGCAAGCCCGTTCGCCAAGGACACAACTACCGCCCTTGGGGGCTCTCCGGTCTCGCGACCTGTGCGTTATGCGGGAGCCCCATGACGATCAATGGACAGACCGAAGGGCGGAGGCGGATCGGTTGCGCTGGAAGAACACAGGGCAACGGATGCAGCGCTCGAAGCTATTTTGCAGATTCGGTCGAGAGCAGCCTAGGGAGCGTGCTCAATCGCTTCGTCCTACCTGTTGACAGTCAGAGGAGTCTGCTTGCGATATGGAAAAAGGCCCAAGGCAACATTGGCGACAGGGCTGCGGAGCGCCTACGGCTCGAGCGTCGCCTTGAGCGGCTCAAGGACCTTTACCTTGATGGAACGATCGACCAGGCGCGCTTCCGGCGGGAGCGTGCTGATCTCACCGACCAGCTTGGTGCGCTGCCACATGACTCATCAAAGGACGACACCACCGGGGAGCGCCTTGCACAGTTGCTGAAGGACGTCGGTACAGCCTGGCACCTGGCTTCGGCGGAAGAGCGTAACCGACTCGCACGACAGCTCCTGCGTCAGGCGGTGGTTCGAGACAAAACGGTGATTGCGGTCGTGCCCCGCTCCGAAATGGCGCCCTTCTTCGAGCTTGTTGCCATGAAAAACACTGATGCCACTCCGGAATCAACCGAGAGCGGCATCGGTGTTACAAGTTGGACGGAAGCGACGGGGATCGAACCCGCGATCTCAGCCTTGACAGGGCTGCATGTTAACCACTACACCACGCCTCCACAGCGGAGCAGATGATAGCTGATGCCCTCAGCCACCGTCAAGGATCTGGGCAACTCGAACCACTCATCGTCACCCGCCGCCCAGTTCGAACCAGAAGGCCAGACGCTGGCATCCCGGCTGCATCGGCTCGCGGCATTGGCGGTGCTGATCCGCCTGTTATGAAAGGTCGTCACGACATGGACGCCGCCGCCCTCCGAGCTCAGCTCCCTCGGCTGATCGTCCACCTGCTTCCGCCCCTCGCCACGGCAGGGGTCGGTGCGCGGACCACGATACAGAGCGTACGGACCTGGTACCCGACGCTCGAGAAGCCACCCTTCTCGCCCCCCAACAGTATCTTCGGCCCCGTCTGGAGCGTGCTGTACCTGCTGATGGGAATCGCCGACTGGCGGGTGGCCGAGGCTGTCGGGGACAAGGCGTCCGGTGACCGGCGCGACGCGGTCAGCGCGGCCCGCTCGATCTACCGAATCCAGCTCGCCCTCAATTTCCTCTGGACCTGGCTGTTCTTCGGGCGGCGCTCCCCGTCCTGGGCGCTCGTCGACATCGTCGCCCTCTGGGTCGCGGTGCTGCTAACGGTGATCCGCTTCTGGCGGGTGTCGCGCCTCGCCGCTACGCTGCTGCTGCCCTATCTCGCCTGGACGACGTTCGCGACAGCGCTCAATCTCGAGATCTGGCGGCGCAACCGGTAGGCCGGGGGAGATCACGCTTTGGCCATCGGGTCGAACTGATCTCCACCACCCCCTAACGTCGCCAAAAGGCCCACCACGGAGTGCCGGATGGCTCGTCGAGGATGGACGAGCCCGATCCAGAGGGAGCGGACGAGTTCAGGTTGGCGTGCCGGTCGCGGTACTGAGCGTACGGAAAGAGCTCCTGCCGGTCCTCGCGCTCACGCTCGAAGTCCATCACCCGGTCGACGACGGTGACTGGCTCGGCGGTCGCCCAGTCCAGCGCGTAGGGTCCCCACTTCTTCTCCAGCCCGACGACTCGGACCAGAATCTCACTCTCGTTCTCGTCCGGTCCGTCCATCGTAATGGCGTAGGATCGCTGATCGAGGCGCAGATCCTCCAGGAGGATCGCCCGGACCTCGTCGGTGGTCTGGCCACGATACTGCGGATGCCAGGCGAACCGGGATGCGTCGGGCTGCCGTTCGGTCTCGTTGGTATCGGTCACGTCGCGTCTCCTGTTCCTCGCCACCGGCGGGCGCCACGGGGCGCCGCGATTGGCGATACTCCCCCATCATCCCGCCAGTCCGGCCGGGATTCCACCCGGACGGCCGATTCGTGACCGAATGGCCGGCAAGCGATAAGCTCGACCCCGAAAGGACCCAGCGTGATCACCCAGATCGACCACATCGTCATCGGTGTCGACGACCTCGACCAGGCGGTCGCGGACTACCGGACGCTCGGCTTCACTGTCGTACCCGGCGGCACCCACACCGGCGGCCTGACGCACAACGCACTGATCGGCTTCAGTGACGGCACCTACTTCGAGCTGATCGCCTTCGTCGACCCGACCCGGCGAGCGGCCCACCGCTGGTGGGACGCGATCGCGGCCGGCCAGGGCGTGATCGACTTCGCCGTCGGGACGGATGACGCGGCCGGAGAGGCTGAACGGATCGCCGGCGAGGGTCTTGCCAACGACGGGGCGGTCGACGGCGGCCGGCAACGACCGGATGGCCAGCAGGTCGGCTGGCGCAATCTCGTCGTGCCGGGCGCCCAGCAGGCCGCCGGGCCGTTCATCATCGAGGACCGGACCTCACGTGAGCTCCGGGTGCCCACGGGCGACGACGCGGTCCACCCCGGCGGCTTCCAGGCCATCGACGGTCTGACGGTCGTCGTCGGCGACCTTCAAGTCGCCCGGCGGGTCTACACGACGCTGCTCGACGACGACGGCAACGAGATCCAGCCGTCGGTCGCGGGCAGCGCCGGAGCCTACCGCTTCCCGATCGGCGACCAGTGGGTCGAGCTCAACGCACCGGACGAGACCGACTCGGCCCTTAGGATCGCCCTCGACCAGCGCGGCGCCTCGCCCTACACCGTCGTCCTGCGGACCACCGATCGGTCCTTCGCGGGGCTGGACCGGGAACTGACCCACGGCGTTCGGTTCGAGTTCAAGCAGTAGCGGCTCAACGCTCGGCGACGACGGTGCGGAGCGCGTCGACCAGCAACTTCCCCGACATCGACCAGTCCCAGCGCCGCGCCCACGTCTGGCGTGGCGTTCGGCTGGCCGGGTCCTGCGCAGCACTACCGAGCGCGAGGCCGATCGCCGCGGCCAGCGCCGCGGGGTCCGAGGCGTCGGCGACGATGCCATGCGGCCCGGCCGACTCCCGCAGCGCCGGCGTGTCGTTGATGACCACCGGTGTGCCGGCCGCCAGCGCCTCGATCACCGGGATGCCGAAGCCCTCGTACCAGGCGGGGTAGACCAGCGCCGCCGCCCCGGTGTAGAGCGCGGGCAGCGCATCATCGGAAACATCGGGCAGGAAGATCACCGACCCGTCCCGCTCACGCCGCCGGAGTTCGGCCATGATCGCCTCATTGCCCCAGCCGGCCCGGCCCGCGACGACCAGCGGCAGACGGTCGGACGCTGGGAGCTGGTCCAGCGCGGCGAACAGACCGAGGTGGTTCTTGCGCGGTTCGATCGAACCGACAGTCAGGAGGTACGCCCCGGGCAGACCGAGCCGTGCCCGCAGTGCCTGATCCGGCGGCCCAGCGTCGAAGAAGCGCCCGTCAACTCCGTTCGGGACGACGCTGATCCGTTCCGGCCGGACTTCGGCCCGCTCGATCAGATCCGTCCGGGACGCCTCCGAGACGGTGACGATGTGAGCGGCACTGGCCAGCTGACGATCAGTTATGGCGCGAAGGTAGCGCAGCAGCCCGGGTGGGTAGAGTTCGGGGTGAACGAGGAAGGCGAGATCGTGAACGGTTGAGACTCGCGGTGCCCGGCCCGACGGGGCGACGGCGAGGTCCGGGCTGTAGACGAGGTCGGCCCGTCGCCCGGTCAGCAGCTGGATCGGTAGCGGCAGCCGGGCCCGGTGCCAGAGCCGGGTCATCCAGACGTCGGGCAGGGGCAAACGCCGGAGCGCAACACGATCCCGTCCGGAGAGACCGGCGCAAACCTCCGCCAGAAACGGCGGTTCGCCTCGGCTGGGTGAGGCGTAGGCCAGCGTCCACTCGATCTCATCGCCAGCCAAAATCGCGCCCCGAACGACGTTTCGGGCGTAGCGGCCGATCCCGGCGCCCTGATTCGTGGCGGTGCTGTCGTCAACGACAACATGCATCGAGATCTCGGCGCTACTGGGCCGGGACGACGGTACCCCGGACGGTATCCGCGACCTCGCGTCGCATCCGGAAGAGGTAGAGAACCGAGCCGACACCGATGATGCTCCAGTAGCCGATCACCCGGTCGAGCAGCGTGACCGCCAGGGCGAGGTCGGCGTTGAGGCCGATCACCTGCGACGTCAGGATCACGGTCATGCCGCCCTCGACGACACCGAGACCGGCCGGGGTGAACGGCAGCGCGGTCAGCAACGAGGCCATCAGGGCGACGAAGACGGCCGTCGCGAAGTTGATGTCGGCGCCGAGGGCGATGCAGACGAGGTAGAGCCGCAGCCCCTCGGTCGCCCAGATGATGAAACCGACGCCGAGGAACCGCTCCGGACGACGCAGTGAGGCGAAGATCGCGCCGTGGAGCCGGACGTACTGCTCGCGGAGCCGCTCCGGCAGGCGCTGCTCGATGCGGTCCCGGACGAACCAGAGCACCGTCACGCCGACCACGGCGACCGCGAGCAGGGCCGTCCCGCCGATGACGGCGTTGTCGGCCTGCCCGGGCAGGTGCGTCCCGAAGACGACGACCGCCGCGACGATCATCGCCAGGAACAGGGCGATCAGGTCGATCAGCCGCTCGGTCAGGATCGTCCCGAAGGTGGAACTGAACGGTGCCCGTGTGTCCTTCTTGAACAGGTAGCTCCGGACCGCGTCGCCGAGCTTGGCCGGGACGATGCAGTTGGCGAACCAGGAGATCAGATAGATCTCGAGGAAGCGGGGCATTCCCGGAATGTGGTAGCCGTGCTGCTCGTCGATGTCGACGCGGGACAACATCGCCTTCCAGCGCAGGGCCCGGAGGATGAAGGCCGAGTAGAACACGACGAAGGCGAGGGCGTAGATGAACGGGTTCGTCCGGCGGACGTTGTCCCAGACCTGCGCGGGATTGATGTCCAGACGCAGGATGAAGAAGACGGCGATACCGATCGCGATCGCGAATGAGATCAGCGTCTGGGGCTGCAGGAACCGCTTGCCGAGACTGGTCGGCGGGATCGCCGATTCCTGCTCCCGCTCGGCATCGAGTGCCTCCTGGACCGCCTGCTCCTCGGCATTGAACGACTTGTCATGCTCGTCATCGGGGCGTTCAAGGACCGGTCGCGGCCCACTCGCCGATCGGGAATCCGTCACGCAGACACCTGTTCCTGTTCCTGCCCAGAATCGGCGGGCTCGGCCTGACCCAAACGCACGCGCTCGGCGAGCGCCCAGACGATGCTCAACTGGATCGGCAGCACGCCAACGTGAAGATAATCGAAGAGATTGTGCGTGGCTACCGCGATCGAGACACCGATCGCGCCGATCACGATGATCCGGTCACCGCCACGCACCGCCCGCCAGCGTGAACGCAGCCGGATGGTGATTGTCACGATAAGCGCAAGGTAGGCGCCGAGGCCAACCAGACCGCTCTGGGCCGCGACCTGGATGTAGGCGTTATGGGCGTGGCTGCGCGGGATCCGGAACCGCCAGACCTCGGTGTACTCCCGGTACCTCGCATCGAAGTTGCCCGCTCCGACCCCGAGCCACGGGTTCTCCTCCACCATGTGCAGGCCCGCCCGGTAGTGCGCCAGCCGCTCCTGGACGGCCCAGTTGGCCGGCGTGACGTTGACCGGCGTCGACGAGGTACTGATCCCGAGCGCCTCCGACCCGAACCGGAGCGCGACGCGATCGCCGACCGGCGTCAGGATGGCGAGCAGGACAATGGCGAAGGTCGCGATGATGAAAGTCCACCGGTAGACGCCGCCGAGCAGCAGTGCGACGACGGCCAGCCCGAGCGCCGCACCGATCCAGCCCCCACGGGACTGGGTGAGGATCAGCGCCAGCCCGCCAGCCGCCGTCGCGACGGTCGCCAGCGCTCCGACCCACCACGGGATCGACCGGGCGATCAGCGGCACCCGGTCCCGCAGCCAGGGCGTGACGGCGACCAGCCACGCTCCGCTGATCGCGGCCAGCAGCGGCACCGTCATCTCAAGGTACTTCGCGAACGAATTCGGTCCGCCGAAGGTCGCGTAGGCACGCAACAGCCCGCCGACCTCATAGGAGGACGGTCCCATGTCCTCCACGACCTGCCAGAGCGCATAGCCGGCCAGCGCGACGGTGCAGCCCGACATCACGGCAACGATCCGCCAGACGTGGGTGGGCGTCCGGATCGCCTGCGTCGCGACGACGAGGATCGCCAGCCCGTTGGCCCAGACCTGGATCTCGTTGGACCAGGCCGCGAGATCCGAAGCCGCGACGACCGAGAACAGCTCCGCCAGGACACAGGCGGCCAGCGGCCAGGCGATCGGCGACTGGCGCAGCGGCTCACGCAGCGCGAAGACCCGCAGCGCCCAGCCGATCCCGACGCCGATGACGAGCGTGTTGGGCAGGGTAATGGTCGTCCCGCCCGCGTCCCAACCAAGCACGTTGTTGAGCGCCAGCGAGGCGGTCAGCAGCGTGACCGCCCAGGCGGGCGAAAGCGCGGCGATGATCCCGATCGCCCCGGCCCCGCAGAGCAGGATCGAGCCAGGGAACGGCACCGTCACCAGCAGCGCGACGGAAGCCACCGCCAGCACCGGCGGTAGCCACGACAGACTCTGAAGGCGGTCCTGCCCGAGCAGGGACGGCGAGGTGGGCGTGGTGACCGCGGCGGGGAGCGTCACAGGCGACCGGCCTGGTTGAGATCGATCAGCCGGCGACGACGCAGGTAGCCCCGGCGAAGGGCGAGGACGTAGAGCATCTCGCGGATCGCGAGGAATAGCAGGAGCATTCCGGCCACCGCCAGCACGACGATCGGCCAGAGGGTCGGCAGGTTCCGGACGACGATCAGCCCGCCAACGGTCAGCGAGCCCTCCTCGACGAGCTCCATGGTGATCGTGTGTTGTCCGGGGTCGAGTCCTGTCACGATCGGCTCGGAGGCGTCGTAGGCGACGTAGTTGGACAGATCGAGGATCGACCCGCCGCCGGCGTCGGCGGGCAGGCCGGGGACTGGTCCCCCATCGACCTGGACACGGACGTCGCCGGAGTTCGGACCGTAGACGACGTTTGCGATCAGCCCCGAGCCGTTGAAGCGGATCTCGACGGTCGAGCCAACGTCCGGGCTGGTCCGATACTCCGGCTCAGCCGCCAGGGCCGTCCAGCGCCCGACGAGGGTGACGGCTGGCGCCCCAAGCGGCGTGTAACCGGTCGGGGCGAGCGCGGTCTGATCAGCCGCCCCGGAACCGATCGCACCGAGCGTGGCGGTCGGCCGCCCGTCCACGATCAGCGCCCGGCCGGGATCGTCCGACCCAGTCGCCGTCGCGTCCCAGAGAAAGGCCAGCCCCATCCATGGCCACTCCGTCCGCATCCGCTGCAGCGCGGCGACGGTGTATTGGGCCTGCTCCGAAGCCGAGACGCCCCCCGGCGCCGTCGTCCAGCCGAAGTGGGTCGCCCAGACCGGGGTCTCCGGGTCCCCCTCCTCGATCATGACCTCGCGGGTCAGGACCGCCCGGGAGATGTTGATCCGGTCCGGGTCGACCTGCCGGTCGAACGGCGACCGGTCACCGCCGTCGGCGACGGTCGTGGCGATGTCGAAGAAGTCCGCCGCCCGGGAGCGGTAGACCGCGCGGAGGAAACTGAGATCGTCCGGCCCGTTGGTCGGGGCGACGGCCAGCTCGGCCAGCACGATCTGGACGCCAGGCGACGACAGCCGGGCGGCGTTCGCGGATTCCCCGAGCAGGGTCGCGTAGCTGACCGGGTCCGGCGTCTGGCCGCCCCAGTGGGCCGGATCGTTCGGGGCGTCCCAGATCTGGAGGAACGGCAGCCGGCCGCTGAACGTCTTCATCAGCTCCTCGATGAAGCCGTACATGTTGGTCGGGTCGGCGGGCGGCGTGTCGAGGGCGGCGTCGGTCGCGGGACCGGACTGGAAGGCCCAGCCGGGCGAATCGACGACCGTCACGACCGGGGCGATACCGGCCGTCTCCAGTGCCGCGACAGTGCTTTCGAGGTCGTCCCAGGCGTACTCGCCGGGTTGCGGCTCCAGTTCGGCCCAGCGGAGCGGCATACGGACGTAACGGATCCCGCCGCTGGCCATCTCGGCGATCACCCCGGGACGCTCGTCGGTGGCCAGCGCGAGCAGATCCTCGTTGGCGGCCGGCGCGTCGCCGATCGGCTGAACGACGAAGGGGCCGTTGGCCGAGGTCTCAACGCCACGATGTAGGTAGTTGTCGGAGATTCCGGCGACACCAAGCAGCAGCGCGCCGACGATCCCGACGACGAGCGCCCCCCAGACCCGGGCGGCGTCCGGCCGGCCGCCCGCCCGGCGGAGCAATTCCCCGACGATCCCCCCGGCGAACCGGGCACCTGGGGGAACGCGTCGCTGGAGCGGCCGGCGGATGTGGCCGCCGAGGTCGGTCGGGGCCGGCACGTCGGTCTCCCGCCGGCCGCTACGACGGCGGCGATCCGAGCCCCGGCCATTCGGCCCACGGCGGGAACGACCAGTACCGGGCTCGAAGATCGGCGCGGCTTCCGGGTAGGCGCCGGCTGGACGGCGGCTGGGCGGCGGGGTCGCCGTTCCGCGTCGCTGCCCCGAGGCGCGACCGGCGGCGGATTGCTGCGTTGCCGGGCCAGCGCGGTCGCGCCGGCCAGGAGGCGATTCCCGCAACGGTCCCTGTCCCATCACACTGACCACGACAGCCGCGGGCTGCCCACCCATGCCTCACGCACGGATGGGACGGCTCCCGGCCACATTCGACGATCCGGTTGGGGAGTATAGGCGAGGGGTCGTCGAACCGATTCGGGTGGTAGGCAATGGGTGCATCAGGAGGTGCCCCGCTACCGCGGCGCCAGCATCGCAACGAGCAGCGTGACGATGAGCACGAGCGGCGTGACGACGACGGCGACCCGGAGGTAGTCATGCGTGCTGACCACGATCCCGCGGGAGCGGAGCTGGTCCAGCCAGAGGATCGTCGCCAGCGAGCCGACGGTCGTCAGGCTCGACCCGATGTTGGTCCCAATCAGTGTCCCGACAGCCAGCGCGTCACCGGCGGCGTCCCGGGCGGGCGGCAGGAACGACAGCGCCAGCACCGCCATCGGCAGGTTGTTGATCACGTTGCCGCCAACGGTCGCGACCAGGGCACTTCCCCATAGCGCGGCGACGGGGTCACCCGGCAGTGGGATCGAGACGCCATCGAGCAACGTCCCCTCGACGCCCCGGACCAGAAGCGTCATCGCGGCGACGAAGACGAAGACGTTCCACGACACCGCCCGTGCGGCCCCACGGACCGTCAGCCGCCGGGTAATGAGCCCGGCCGCGACGAGGACGACGGCCCCCACCAGCGCCGGCCCGGCCAGCGCCCGGTCGGCCAGCCCAAACCCAACCAGGGCGCCGAGCGTGACGACGACTCCGGCCGCGACACCGACCAGCCACGGGTCGACGGCGGGGAACTCGTCTCCGGACGGGGCGAACCGGCGCGGGATCCGCCGGCGAAAGATCAGCGCGAGCATCAGCCCGGTCGCGGCGACGGCGACGAGGTCGAGCGACCACATCAACGCGGCGAACCCGCCGAAATCCAGCCCGAGCCGGCGGTACATGAGCAGGTTGCTCAGGTTGCTGACGGGTAACAGCAGCGAGCCGATGTTGGCGACGAAGACCCAGGCGAACAGCATCGGCAGGGGGTCCAACTGGCGGCGGACGGCGAGCCGGTAGACGATCGGCGTCAGCATGATGATCGTTGTATCGAGCGACAACAAGGCTGTCACGATCGCGGCAAGGACGACCACGGCGGCGAACAGCGCCGGACCCGATCCCCGCGCCAACACCGCGCACCCCTCGGCCAGCCAGGCAAAGACGCCAGCCCGGTCGGCCACCCACGAGAGCAGCATCATCCCGAGCAGGAACAGCAGCACGTCGGCGGTCTGCGCGATCGTCGCCCGGACATCGTCCCGCCCGGCCGCCCCGACGGCAAAGACGAGCAATGCCCCGACCGCGGCCGGCCACGCTTCGGACCGACCCCACGGACGGACCAGGATTCCCGCCAGGGTCCCGACGAGGATCACCGCGACGGCGATGTCCTGAATCACCGCGAGTCCGGGTTCATCAGCGGTGCGACCCGGAATCCCATGTCGTTCCCTCCGGGAAGAGGCGTCGCTCGAGCTCCTTCTGCCGCTCGCTGGCCGCGAGATAGATCCGGTGGTGGGCCGGGTCGGGGGCGAAGCGGCGGGTGTGGCCCTCGGTCGCCCAGTCCGGTGCCGACTCGATATCGGGCAGGAAGCCCGCGCCGACGAGCGCGACGATCGCGGCGCCGGCGGCCGACGCCTCGTCCTCGGCCGGCAGCGCGACGACCGGCTCGCCAAGGACATCGGCCGTCATCTGCAGCCACGGTTCCGAGCGCAGGATCGCCCCGCCGTTGGCGATCACCATCGGCGCCTCCCCTGACATCGGGATCAAGCGGCTGGCGATCAGACCGAACCGGTAGACGACGCTCTCCATCGCGACCCGGAGCAGATCGGCCTTCGTCGTCGCCAGCCGGAGCCCGACGATCGTGCCACGGGCGTGGTCATTCCAGGTCGGGCTCCGCTCCCCGGCGAGGAATGGCAGCATCGTCAGGCCGTGGCTGTCGGGCGCGAGCTCGCACGCCGCCCTGAGATCTCCCCCCCCGAAGTCAGCGTCGAGCAGGTCCATCAGCCACTGAGTCGTGTTGCCGCCGTTGCTGAGCGCGCCGCCGAGGACGTACCGTTGGCCATCCAGCCGGTAGGCCCAGAGGCCAACCGGTACCTGGACCCGGCCGGACCGGGCGATCATCCGGAGCGCACCCGATGTCCCCAGCGTCAGGGCCAGACGGCCGGGCCGGGCGGCGAACGAGCCGACGTTGGCGGCGGCACCGTCGCCGATCGCCGGAAACCACGGCACGGCCGCGAGGGTTGGCCAGCGTCGCGCCCACTCATCCCGCAGCGGACGCAACGGCCGGTCTCGCTCGGTCAGCTCCGGCAGCGATGTCAGGTCGATCCCGGCGACCTTGGCCAGGCCGGCGTGCCACCGGTTGTCATGGACCGCCAGCAGCCCCGTCCCCGAGGCCATCGAGATCGAGGTCCGGCCGTCGCCCGCCAACCGCTCGAAGAGGTAATCCGTGAACGAGCACCAGTGCCGGACAGCGCCCCACCACTCCGGCCGCTCCTCCCGGATCCAGCGCAGCTTGGCCGGCCAGTACGACGAGTGGATGAACGTCCCCGTCTCCTGATGGACCGCGCCGGCGTCCAGTTCCCGCCGAAGGTGATCGACCTGCCGCCTGGAACGGCTGTCGGCCCAGATCAGGACCGGCGTGACCGGCTCCCCATCGGCTCCCACCCCCATCAGGCTGTGCCAGAATGACGTCGTCCCGACCGCCGCGATCCGCCGGGCCGCTTCCGGCCCGATCGCCGTGAGCACGCCATCGACGCACTGGACGACGAGATCGACCACCCTCCCGGCGTCGACCTGGACTCCTCCGTCAGCGGTCGTCTCGAGCGGATAGGTGAGCTGCTGCTCGCTGCCATCCAGCGCGCGAACCTGAGCGTCGTAGACCAGGGCGCGGAACGATGAGGTGCCGAGATCGAGCGCGAGGACGAGGGGCGATTCCGCGGCGGCGGGGCTGACCGACGGCATGCCGGTGGGTCTCCTTGGCGTGAGGCCACGACCGGACGGGGCGCGACCGTATGGCGCGAGCCGAACCAGCCGATGACCCGGATGGCGAGGACGCATCAGCGGCGGCGCTAGTCCAGGCACCGGGCAGCGTATCCCGGAAGGATAGCGACCGGGGAAACGCCCCGCCAGGTGACGGCGACGTCACGTCACCGAACCACGCCGGCGGTGACGGCCTGATCCACGGACTTGGTCAGGTCGGAATCCAGCGCCGTCGGAGGAACCAATCCCTGGGAATCTCCAGCCGAGCCAGTCAGGGCATCCGTAATCTTGCGGATGGTGGACGATCAGGATGGCCCGTATGGTGTATTCAGCGACCAGGCCCACCCCGTTCCTGCCTAACCAGAATCCGATCGGCGCTGAACCGCATCTCCCAACCCATTGATCGTGAGGACCCCCATGGAGGACGTCGTACTCAACCACCGGGCGATGACGGCCAGCGACACCCGGCTCCGGTCGCTGATCGCCCAGCTCACGACCAGCGAGATGGCCGAGGCGATCGGTCTGCTCGAAGACCTGATCGCCGACCGCGAGTTGCGACCGGCCCGGGCCGACGACACGGCCGAGCCCCTTGTTCGGCCCGTCCTGATCGCGGACTAGCACGGGCGACGATGCCCCATGCCCCGTCCCATTCCCGCGTTGTCCCCAGCTGATTCCTCGCGATGTCATCGCCAGAGGGACACGAATCTCCCATCCCGGTGCGCCCGGCCAGTTGACCGGGTGCCGCAAAGCGTGCGTCTGACTCCCCGCCGACTACCTCTCCTAATTGCATGCGGATAACGTACAGTACGGACGCTCCTGTGCGATCCTGTCACAGGAGCGCGATCCGGCGGTTCGGTCAGTTGGGGAAGGATTGCCACGATGCGGGCTCTTGGATGGATGAGGCACCTGGCAATGGCGTCGATCGCCGTGGCGATCGTGGTCGTCGCCATAGTGGTGGGAGCGGTCGCGTTTGCCCCCACGACGTCCGCTCAGGAAAGCCAGGCCGGTGAAGCGGCCTCCGTCAACGTCGACTCGCTGACCCTCCGCCAGGCTCCCGGTCTGAACGGCGCCGTGATCGCCTGGCTGCCCTTTGGGACGGATCTCGTGCTGCTCGATGGCCCGGTCCCGGCCGATGGCTATGACTGGTACCAGGTGGACCAGGCCGGAACCATCGGCTGGTCGGTCGAGGGCTTCAGCCGAACGTATTCCGGCATTGGCGCCGCCGTCATCGTCCCCCCGCCAGTCCCAACGGTTCCCGAGGCCCAGACGATCTGGACGGTGACCGCCGGCTTCCTCGAGATCCGGGCGGAGCCGTCCAGTGACTCCCGTGTTGCCAGAATCGTGACCACTGGAACACAACTCACGCAGACCGGGGAAACGGTCGAGGCCGACGGCCTCCTCTGGTTCCCGGTCGATGACATCGGCTGGGTCGGTGGGCAGGCGGCTGGGGAGAGCGGTGGACTCTTCCCGGAGCAGTACCCGCGCTACGTCACAGCAGACGTCCTCAATGTGCGCGAGGATGCCAGCCTGTCCGCAACGATCCTGCTGACCCTGACCAGCGGCGACGCGGTCAATGTCTTCGAATCGTCCCGGGACGCGGACGGAACCGACTGGTTCGCCGTGGACGAGGACGGCACCCTGTGGGTCGCCGCGGAGTATCTGACGATCAGCCCGCCGAGCGAGCCCTGACCGTCTGAACCATCAACGCTCCCGGTCAGCTGGTCGAAGACTGATCGGCGCTGATGGTTCTTCTCCCCGCCGCTCTCGTCGGAACAACGGAGGATGAGGATGAGCGTCGACCGCTTCCGCCAGTTGTTCGCCTACGACGCCTGGGCCAACCGGCGCGTCTGGGCGTGTGCCGCATCGCTGTCCGACGAGCAGTTCACCGACGAGCTCGACTATTCAGTCGGATCGATCCGGACCCAGATCCTCCACACCATGGCGGTCCAGTCGTGGTGGGTGCATTTCCTTGCGACCGGCGAGATCCGCTACCTCGACCATGACGACTACCCGACCCGTGCGACGGTCCCTCCAGGCTGGGACCGCGTCGAGGCGGCCACGGCGGCCTACCTCTTGACCCTGACCGACGACGGGCTGAACCGAATGGTCCGGCCTGATCACTGGGGCGAAGCCGAGCAACCGGTCGCCGTCTGGCAGGCGCTGTTCCAGATCATCAACCACGGCACCGATCACCGGGCCCAGACCCTGGCCGGCATCCACCGGCTCGGTGGCACGACCGCCGCCCAGGACTACCTGTTCCAGGTCTGGGGGGACCAGTCGACCGACCTCACCTGAACCCGGAGGCAATCGTGATGCAGCCGGACCACTATCGTCAGCTCTTCGCCTACGATGAGTGGGCCAGCCGCCGGGTTTGGGACTGCCTGGAGCGGCTGACCGAGGAGCAGTTCACGACGGATCTGCACTACTCGGTCGGCTCGCTCCGGATACAGACGGTTCACACGCTGACGAACCAGTCGTTCTGGGTCGGCTTCCTGACGACGGGCCAGCGACGGTTCGTGGACTACGACGAGTTCCCGACCCGTCCGGTGATCAGGGCGGCATGGGCGCAGGTCCACCGCGAGTCCCGCGACTACATCGACGCCCTGACACCCGCCGGGCTCGACCGGGTGGTGCTGCCGGACCACTGGGCAGCGCGTGGCCGGACCCCGTTCGCCGTCTGGCAGGGTCTGAGTCAGATCATCAATCACAACACCGATCACCGGGCGCAGATGCTGGCCGGCCTCCATCGGCTCGGTGGCGAGACCGTCGCCCAGGACTATCTTCCCTGGGCGTGGGAACGGGAACAACCGTGGCTCAGCACTTCTGGCTCGACCCAGGACATCTGACCCTCAGTTAGTTGACCGGAGAACAGGCACCGATGACCGTGACCCTTGACGCCGTTACTCGCTCCCGCCTTGATGAGCGCCGCTTGGCCACTATCGCGACCATCTCGGAGGATGGCACGCCCCACCTGACGGTGATGGGGTATCTCCGCTGGGGCGACACGATCGTCTTCTACACCGAGTCGGCCCGAAGGAAGGAGCGGAACCTGCGCCGCGACCAGCGGGTCGCCCTCTGGTCGAGGACGGCTACCGCTACCTCTCGCTGAACGGCACCGTCTGGATCGTCGACGTCCGAGCCGCCGCCCACGCCGGCACCAAGGCGACCTTCTACGATCGCAATTCCCCGGGCTGCGTGCGCGTCAGCTACACGCTCAACATCGAGCGCGTCCGGGCATCGGGTCAGGGAAGCTGAGATCCAACCGGTGGACGGAACCAGAGCAGGAGCGAGACTGGGTGGACACCGAGGCATGGGACGATGCGACCTTCCGCACCGCCACCCTTGACGACATCGACGGGATCGTCGCCGTCCACACTGCGTCTCGTGAGGCGGCCTACCGGGGCCGAATGCCTGACGACATGATGGACCACCAATCGGTGGAGGACCGCCGGAACCGCTGGCACGACCGGTTGACCCAGATCGATTCCAACAGCGTGATCTGGATCGCGGAGATCGACGGCCGGATCTCCGGCTTCGCTCATGCCAGCGCCGGGACAACGACCCAGACGGACCCGTCCTGGCATGTCCACCTGCTCTACATCGCGCCGGGCTTCCAGGGACTCGGCCTGGGCCGGGCCCTGCTGGAACGCACGACGGCGACGATCACGGCAGCTGGATTTTCGAGAGCGACCCTCGACGTCTTTGGGTTCAACGACGAGGCGATCCGGTTCTATGAACATCTCGGCTGGCGTCGTATCGGGACCATCCAGGACATGCCGATCCCCGGTTTCTTGTACGAATTGCGCCTCTACTGAAATACCCCGTAATGGCTGACAGGAGGTCGGCGGCGAAGCCATCACGGCCGCGTTCATTGGTGTCACGAACGATGCGACCGTCATCCCAGATCTCTATCCGATCGCGGCAACCGGTCACCCCCCTGACTGCCTTCGGGAAGACAACCGAGTCGCCCATCGCCACACTCATCGTCGAGCAGCGGACCGCCGCGAAAGGCCTGATCGAGGCGTCATTGATTGCCAGTGACGACACCAGGTCCGACACGGTCGTGAGCGAGTGCTCGATGAGCTCGGACGGGGCGTTGCGATGACCACCCACTGGATCGTCAACCGCAACGTCCGACCCGGCTGGACCGGATGTCCGTCTCACCCTCGAGATCAGGAACGTCGTGACGTCAATCGCGAAGACGCACCACTACTGGTCCGAGCCTATGACGATCTCAACATGCTGAACCGCCGCCAGGATCGCTTGTCAGACTGACACCCCGACCAGCTGAGTCACCGAAGCGACGCATGCTGGTTGGGGTGTCAGCGGTGTCACTTGTTTCCACTATCGCGTTCCGGAGAACCGGCTGGACATATTTGAGCGGTTACGAACCAGACTGACTCGACACGAGCGTTGCCGCCGGGAACATCACATGCATGAACGGCTGTTCCATCCCGTTCGGGAGCATGAAGCCGGTCGGAACCGGGTCCATCTCGCCCTTCGCCGTGAACGGAGCGATTTGCAGGTGCAGGTGCTGCTGGTTCGGGTTGACCTGGTCATCGAATGCCTGAGCATATGGTGCGACACGGGCGAACTCGGTGTGCATAACGTGGACCGCCCGGTTCTCAGCGATCAGTTCACCGTCCTTGTAGATGTCGCCCGGTCCCCAGAACGCGACGAAGGTGAAGATGGTTGGGAACAACCGCGTTCCACGCCCAGTCACGCCGTGTAGCATGACGTTGTGAACGACACCGCCGCCGATCGGGAAGACCCAGCCGAACGGCGCCGCCTTCTGAACCACGACCCGGTAGGTGCCCTGACCCATCGGCGCGTCGAACGTTGCCTCGAAATCGACCTGATCCTTGGTCGTTGCGCCGTCGATAGCGGTAGCATCGACCACCGTCATCTTGACCGTGGCGTGCTCCACCGACGCGGCGCTGTCACCGAACGGCGTGGGCACACTGGTCTGATAGGTCCCGTCGTCACTGACTTCGCGCAGCGACTCCGGCAACCCGAGGAAGAGCGCCGGCTGCTCGGTGCCGATTGGCGCGTCTGGCGTGCCGAAAACGGTTGGGTCGAGCCGTCGCTTGCCGGGCAGCACCCAGAACGCCGCGCCGTCGTCCTGAGTAATCGTGGTCGTGATCGGTCCGCCGGGGAGATCCGGAGGCGTTTCGTTATCGATATGCCCGGAGAGGTACGGCCACCAGGGCGACTGCATGTAGACTTCGCCTCCGGCCGTGGGCGTCGCTCCGGCAGAGGGAGTCGCATCCTGCGCCGAGGCTGCGAGGTCGCCGTGACCCATGCCGGCAGCCATCGCCGCTCCACCACCGGCGAGGGCGGCACCGCCCACGAGGAGACTACGCCGAGAGGTCACCGTCATTCCGCTTATCCCTGTCCAGTCATCGTCATCGCGTCGCATACGATTTGTCCTATCTCGATTGGCAACGCAACGACTGGCAAAGACCATGTCGCTACGCCGCGAAAACGCTGGATCCACGAATGAACTCCGTGCACCAAACATTATTTACGCAGGACGGGTGCCAAATATCCTATAAACGTGACCAAAGCTACGTGCCCATCTGCGAGTGAAGCCAGACCCCGACATTATTTGCTCAGTTTGAGGCAAGGTAGGTGGCGATTCTTGCCCAAATACAAGCAGATCGATTCACGGGCGCGATGAAGCACGACGCTTTATACACTCAGTCTCAAGTCCGGCACGTCGTCAGGTCTTGCTGCGGTCCCAAGTGAATCTGACATGGACCACGGCATACGAAAACCATATCTCGCGTCGTCTACGATCGTTACGGAGACAGCCGGCCATCGTCGGGACCTCAACGCCCACCGGATGCCGATCGCCTCCGAGCCGAATTTGGACCGCAGCGAGCGTCCCAACCAAAGGAATCTGGAACATGACAAATTCGACAGCAACCCCGCGCCCCATTGGCGAGCTCATCGCCCGGCATCGCGCCGCAGCCGGTCGGGTGACTACCGGCGAGGTCCGTACCGGAGTCTCACGCCGGACCGTCATTCAAACCGGCGCCACTGCCGCCTCGGCAGTCGGCATCGCCACTTTCGGGGTGCGCACCCTCGCCGGAGCCCAAGACGCGATTCCATCGGCCAGCCCAGCCGGCGCCATGACGGCCGCGGCGGACACGACCGTATCCTCCTGTGTGTCGCTGACGCCGGAACTGACCGAGGGGCCGTACTACGTCGACGAGGCACTCGTCCGGCGCGACATCACCGACGACCGCGAGGGGCTGCCGCTGGCCCTGACGATCAATGTCATCGACGCCGTCGCCTGCACGCCGCTGGCCGACGCCGCCGTCGAAATCTGGCACTGCGACGCCCGAGGCTACTACTCCGGCGTCTCGGCCAACCACCCCGGCAGCGACTCCTCCGCCGAGGAGGCCGCCGTCGCCGCCGGATCGATGTTCCTGCGCGGCGTCCAAATCACCGACGCCGACGGCGCCGTCACGTTCGACACGATCTACCCCGGATGGTACCGGGGCCGGACGGTCCACATTCACATGAAGGTCCACGTCGGCGGCGCCATCGACGCCGGAGAGACCTGGGAAGGCGGCACGACCGCCCACACCGGCCAGCTGTTCTTTGACGACGCGATCTCCGATGCCGCCTTCGGGACCAATGCCTACGCCAACCGGCCGGACGATGAGCGGACGGAGAACGCCGGGGACAACATCCTCGGCGACCACGGCGACGACCCGGAGTTCCTGGTCGCCATCACCCAGATCGACCCGGGCGACCTCGGGACCGGCTACACGGGCACCGTCACGGTCGGCGTCGATCCAGCCGCCGTCCAGTCCGGCGGAATGGGCGGCGGATCGGGTGGTGCGGGTGGTCCGGGTGGACCGCCCCCTGGCGCCGCGGACCCGCAGCAGTCGCCGAGCCCTTCCGCGTCCGACGCCGGGTAGTCAGGCCGACAGGCCGACAGGCGATCATTCCGTCGATGCAGGACATGGCTCTGCCTGACCGGGCAGGGCCATGCTCCTGCGTGAAGCGCGGCTGCTCGGTGACGTTGCGACTGGACTCACGCGCTCGAGACCCCCACGAGGATCTGCTCAGTGCTGACGCTCAATCGCCGGCAGGGGCAGGGCGACGGCTCCGGAGCCGTCGCCCTGCCCCTGATCGCTTTCCGACTCGAACTCCGCGCACGGGCGCGGGACGACCGGCCATCTTCGAGGCGGCGACCAGCCCGATCCGGAATGAGACGCCGTCACTCTCGGCCTTCGGCGTCACGGTCGGCGGCCGGATCGCCTTCGAGTCCTACGCCGACGGCTTCGCGGACGACGACACGACCGACATCTGGTCCTCGACCAAGAGCGTCACCAGCGCGGCGATCGGGATCGCGATCGACAACGGACTGCTGGCCCTCGATGACCGGATCGGCGACCTGCTGGGCGACCGGCTCCCCACCGACACTGACCCGGCGACGGCTGGAATCACCGTCCGCGACCTGCTGACGATGTCCAGCGGCTGGGACTGGGACGGCACGGTCTACTACGCCAACCTCGACAACACCGATGACTGGGCCGCCCTGACACTGTCGCTGCCCGTCGTCGCGACACCTGGCGAGACGTTCACCTGCAACTCCGGAAACTGCCATGTCATGTTGGTCATCCTCCAGACCGTCTCCGGGCAGACCCTGCGGGAGTTCGCCCAGGAGCGGCTGTTCGGGCCGATCGGGATCGAGGTCTCCGACTGGCTCGGATCGCCGCAGGACGAGACGGCCGGCGGCTGGGGGCTGTTCCTGACGCCGCGGGAAATGGCGTCGTTCGGCTACCTGACGGTGAATGGCGGCGCCTGGGACGGCGAGCAGATTGTCCCGGCCGACTGGGTCACGGAGTCGACAGGATTCCGGATCACCACCAGCCCGACCAACGACTTCGGCGGCGGGACCGGCTATGGCTACTACTGGTGGCTGGACGAGGTCGCGGGCTATCCGGCCTGGTTCTTGCTCGGCTACAGCGAGTCCAGCAACTACGTCGTCCCGGAACTGGACCTCGTCATGGTCGCCGCGCTACCGCCGAGGTCCCGGCCCTCGCCGAGCCCGGCCTCCAGACCCGCCCCCGGCCGATCATGCGAGAGACCATCGCGCCGGGAGTCGCTGATCGGACAAAGGATCATCATCCATACGTTTCCAGTTCCCGGGTCCGTTGTAACCGTGTGGACGTTGTGCATACAATTCACAAACGACTTGCTGGAGCCTCCATCCGATCGTGAGGAAAGTCATGGCACGACCAAAGTCGACAGCAGCAAAAGACGAGACGATCAACATCAGAGTGAGTGGTGGTCAACGAACGGTGATCGATCAGGCAGCCGAGATTCGTGGCACGAGCCGATCGGAGTTCATGCTCGATGCCAGCTACCGCGAGGCGGAGAAGGTCATACTGGACCGAACCCTCTTCGTTCTCGATCCGGATGTCTTCGACGAACTCGAGGCCATGCTGGACGCACCTCCGGAGCCATCCGAGGCCCTACGAGCCATGCTTACCCGGAAAGCTCCCTGGGAGTGACTCTAGCGAACATCTCGTCACCAGTTCGACTGACCGCCGAGCACGACCGCAGCACGTTCTCCTGTGGCGAAGCGGGCCTGGATGCCTGGTTACAGGAACAGGCCCCCGGAAACGAGCTTCGAGGCGCATCCCGGACGTATGTGGTCTGCGACGGACCGACGGTGATCGGATATTACAGCCTGGCTGCCGGATCGATTCTCCGGAGCGACGCGCCAAAGCGGCTCCAGCGAAACATGCCGAACCCCATTCCCGTCATGGTGTTCGGGCGTTTGGCATCCGATCGTCGCTTCCAGGGACACGGGATCGAACAAGCCTTGATCAAGGATGCCAGCTTCCGAGTTCTTCAGGCGGCCGAGATTGCTGGAATCCGCGCGATTCTGGTTCACGCTATCTCTGTCGACGCGAAGACGTTCTACCTCAAGAACGGATTCATTGAGTCGATGGGGGAACCGATGACCCTGTGTCTCCCCCTTGAGGACATTCGCAGGGCACTTGGCCGAGCGACGGCCTGAAGCCCTTGCAAAGGTGCCCGAGGTCAATCGCCCGGCAGTGGGTGGTAGGCGACACCGAGGGCTCGGAGTCTCTGCTCGTGGGTGCGGAGGCGTCCAAGGAACTCGGGGTAGTCTCCGGCGTCCGGGTGCCAGACGGTCTCGGCGAAGGCGCAGCCCCGTGGGAAGGCCATGAACTCGACGTTGGCCGGCTTGGGCATGTACTCGGTCCAGAGCTGGAACTGCGCTCCGAGAACATGGCCCGACTCCTCGGTCGTCAGCGCCTCGGGGACTGGCCGGTACGAGTAGGCCCGCTCCAGTGTGATCAGGCCACCGATGCCGTATGGCTCCGTCACCCGGTCCTCGGTCTGGTAGTAGTCGAAGTACGTGTGGGTGAACGGCGCCATGATCACATCGTGGCCGGACTGGGCCGCGGCGATCCCGCCGGCCTCGCCGCGCCACGACATGACGACGGCGCCCGGCGCGAGCCCGCCCTCGAGAATCTCGTCCCACCCGACCAGCGTCCGACCGCGGGACTGAATGTGGGCCGCCATCCGGCGGATGAACCAGCTCTGGAGCTGCTCGACGTGGTCCAGGTCCAGTTCGGCCATGCTGGCCTGGGCCCGTTCGCTCGCCAGCCACTCATCCTTCTCGCACTCGTCGCCGCCAACGTGGATGTAGGGCGAGTCGAACAGCTCGATCACCTCGTCGAAAACGTTCTGGTAGAACTGGATCGTCGACTCCTCGACGTTGAGGGTGTGGTAGATCACGCCCCACTTCTTCGCGACCTCCAGGTGCTGGCCCGTATTGCCAAGCTCCGGGTACGCGGCGATGGCGGCCTGCGAGTGGCCCGGCACCTCGACCTCCGGCACGACCCGAACGTGGCGCTTCGCGGCGTGGGCCAGGATCCGGCGGATGTCGTCCTTCGTGTAGAAGCCACCGTGCGGGGTGCGGTCGTAGCGGTCGTTCTCCGGGTGCGCCTTGTCCGGCCGGACCATGACCGTCTCGTCCCGGTGGCCGCCGACCCCGGTCAACCGCGGGTAGCGGTCGATCTGGAGCCGCCAGCCCTGGTCCTCGGTCAGGTGGAAATGCAGGGTGTTGAGCTTGTGCATCGCCAAGAGGTCGATGAAGCGCAGGACGAAGTCGACCGGCATGAAGTGGCGGGCAACGTCCAGCATCGCCCCGCGCCAGCCAAACGCCGGCCGGTCGCTGATCCGGACACCGGGGACGTCCCACGCCGTCCCCGGCTCACCCGAGAACACCGCCGGCGGCAGGAGCTGGAGCAGCGTCTGGACACCGTAGAACGCCCCGGCCGCGTCGCCGCCCGTGATCCGCACACCCGTCTCGTCGCTGACCAACTCATAGGCCTCGGCGCCAAGCGATGCATCGATCGCGATGGTGACTTGCGCATCCGCCGCAGGCACCGAGACGACCGACCCGAGACGCTCACCGAGGAGGCCCGTGGCCGACCCGGTCTCATCGAGCGCCTCGATCCTGACCGGCGCTACCAGCCGGAATCCTGTCCCGGCTCGCTCCATGCCGACCGGCCGGGGAACGATTGCGATCCCGTCGAGATCGCGCTGGTAGTTGGAGGCTGTCGTACTGGCCGTTGCCATGCGCTTCTCTCATTCTGACTGGTCGGGCCGCCGGCACTGGCGCTCACCCTGCCCACCGCCCGGTCGTCTGCCGCGCTGGCAACGGCCATTGTCCACGACCGTTCTGGTCCGGGCAACTGCTTCAGCCATCATCCCACTCCTGACAGAACAGGCAGTCTGCCCGGCGGAAGCGTCCGCGCCGGCCACGCGGCACGGTACCCTTGTCGGAGACGGACCCGGCAACCGGGCCAGCCGCTGCCTGGAACCCTTCCCGGCGGCACGAACGGGAGCAACGACGGAGTGATAGTCGCAATCGCGGGCGGCGTCGGCGGGGCGAAGATGGCGCAAGGGCTGGCCCTGGCCGTGTCTGGACACCCCTCCGGCGACCTGACGGTCATCGTCAACACGGCCGACGATATTGAGCACCTTGGCCTCCACATCTCGCCCGACATCGATACCGTCCTCTATACCCTCGGCGGGATCGCCAACCCGACGACCGGCTGGGGCATCCAGGGCGACACGACCAACACCCTCGACCAGCTTCGCCGCTACGGCCACGACGCCTGGTTCTGGCTGGGCGACCGCGACTTCGCCACCCACATCTATCGGACGTCTCGGCTGGCGGCCGGCGTCCCCCTGACCGACGTCACCGGCGAGATGGCTCGCGCCCTCGGGATCGAGGCGACGATTCTGCCGATGACCGACGACCCGCTTCGGACGATCGTCAACACCCCGGACGGCGAGCTGCTGTTCCAGGACTATTTCGTCCGTCGGCAGCAGCGGGACGATGTGTCCGGTGTCCGGTTCGAGGGCGCCGAGGCGGCCCGGCTGCCGGAGCGGGTCCGGGAGGCGATCGCCTACGCCGATCTGATCGTCTTCTGCCCGTCCAACCCGATCGTCAGCATCGGCCCGATCCTCGCCGTACCGGGGATGCGTGAGGCGCTGCTGAGATCGGCCGCCCCGACGATCGCGGTCAGTCCGATCATCGGCGGGAAAGCGCTCAAGGGCCCGGCCGACCGGATGCTGGCGACGCTCGGCCACGAGAGCTCGGCCCTCGGCGTCGCTCGACTCTACGCCGGGCTGGTCGACGGCTTCGTGATCGACCACGCCGACGCCGACCTCACCGAACAGATCGACCGTGAGACCGGGATGATGGTCCTCACGACTGGCACCGTCATGGGCGGTCCCGACGACCGGCGCCGGCTGGCCGAGGAATTGCTCACCTTTGGTCAGACGATTACGATTGCTTCCCAACCACTCTAGCCCGTCAGATCATGTTGTCGCCCGCGACGCTCCCCAGAAAGGCTGAGATGACGCCGCATTCCCCGCGACTGAGCCTCGCCGGCCAGACGGTCGCCCTTGTTCCCGTTCGGTCCCTGACAGGGGGCAAGACCCGGCTGGCCGGTGCGCTCGACGGTACCGAGCGCGCCGACCTGATCCGCTCGATGCTCGGCGATGTCGTCTCCGCGACGGTCGCATCCGGGGCGATCGACCGGATCATCGTCGTCAGCCCGGACGACGACGTCTTGTCGCTCGCTGGTCACCTCGCGCCGGACCTGATCGCGCTCCATCAGGCAGACGATCGGCCGGGGCTGATTCCGGCGCTGGATCAGGGGCGAGCCTTCGCCGTCGAGAACGGGGCTACCGCGATGCTGATCCTGTTTGGCGACCTCCCCCTCCTATCGGCCGACGATGTCCGGACGATGGCGACCAGCGTGGCCAGCGTCGTCATCTCCCCGGACCGCCACGGCGAGGGTACCAACGCCCTCCTGCTCCGGTTCGACTCCGGCGCCGGGCAGGTCGCCGCCGCGTTCCCATTCCGGTTCGGGCAAGGCAGCTTCCGGAAGCACCTCGCCGAGGCCGATCGGCTCGGCCTGACGACGGAGACCGTGGTCACGGCCGGAACCTCACTCGACGTCGACACCCCGGCTGACCTCGCGGAATGGACGACAAGGGCCGCGACCCCAGCCGCCCACTAACCGCCGGACCGGCGATACTGCACCGTCACCCCGACCGCGGACCGGCGGGTTACACCGACGATTGCCCCTGATGACCCGCGCGAGCCCTATCGAAGGACGAGGCATGGCAACCAGCGGATCGTTCCCACCCGAGCGGCCCGGCGATCTCCGCATCTTCGGGATCGGCGGCATCCCGGAAGTCCGTCCCGGTGACGATCTCGTCGCCCTGATCGGCGACGCGATCGAGGCGGCCGGCCAGACGGTCCTGCCCGACGACGTCGTCGTCGTCACCCACAAGATCGTGAGCAAGTCCGAGGGACAGCTGGTCGACCTGCGGGAGATCGAGCCGTCCGCGTTCGCGATCGCGTTCGCGACGCCGACCGGCAAGGACCCGCGCCAGGTCGAGGTCGTCCTGCGCGAATCCGTCCGGATCTCGCGGATGGATGCCCAGCGCGGTGTCATCATCGCCGAGACGCGGCACGGCTTCGTCTGCGCCAACGCCGCCGTCGACGCCAGCAACGTCGCGCCGCACATCGTCTGCCTGCTGCCGAAGGAGCCGGACGCCTCGGCCGCCCGCCTTCGCAGCGGCCTCGCGGCTCGGTTCGGCATCCCGCTGACGAACGCGCCGGGCGTCATCATCTCCGATTCCTTCGGCCGGGCCTGGCGGGCGGGGATCATCAACGTCGCGATCGGCGTCGCCGGCCTCGCGCCGCTGGCCGATTATCGCGGCCAGCACGACGCCAGCGGCTACGAGCTCCGCGCCTCGGTCCTCGCCGTCGGCGACGAGCTGGCCTCGGCCGCCGAGCTGGTCCAGAACAAGCTCGACGCCCGCCCGGTAACGATCATCCGCGGCTACGTCCCGCAGACGGAGACCCCGGACGGCACCGGCCGCGACCTCGTCATGCCGCCGGAACGCGATCTGTACCGGTAACGGCGAGTTACAGCCTCAGGACGCCTTACGCTCCTGCTCGGCGATGTATGCGCGGAGTACGTCGTTGATCTCATCGACACGCTCCGGTCCGCGGCGGTCAAACCAGGCCAGGATCTCCGCGTCGATCCGCGACTTGCCCGACTCGTATCGACCGAGTGGAGGGCCGGAGGTGGCGTAGCCCTGCGACAGATCGAAGTGACCTTCGTCCTCATAGTCGATCGACGCCTCGATCTCCTCAGGCGTCAGTGCTCGGACTCGCTCCCAGTCCGTCCGACTCTCGCCACGGTGGATCATCTCATCGATCTGTTCATCCGTGTACCGCACGATATTCGTCTCGCTCGTCACTGCTCGCCCTCCTTGCCGAGATGATGCGGATCCGATCGGCACGCAGAGTCGTCACCACCGCATACGCGACGCCATCCAGCACTCCGATCGAGAGCGTTCGCGTTTCACCGCCCCGAAGACTGTCGAACGCTTCTAGCGGTCGGCCGTCGAACATGTCCTGGATCGACACGAAGTCCAGATCGTACTTCTCACGGTTGCTGAGGTGCTTGGCCTCGGCCCACTCGAACTTCACGCCCCCCGTCGCAACAGGCATTCTCCGTCAGGCGAGGTCGTCGCGCAGCAGGTCCATCAGCAGACCGTCGTGCCAGCTGCCGTCGGGGCCGCGCTCGTACTGGCGCATCAGGCCGACGGCCTGGAAACCAACCCGCTCGTAGGATCGGATCGCGCGGTGATTGTGGGCGGCCGGGTCGATGGTGATCCGGTGATGGCCACGAGCATGGAACAGATGCTGGGCGACGGTGCGGATCGTTTCGCTGCCGAGTCCACGGCCGTGCCAGTCCGGGTGCAGGGCGATGTCGATGCCGGCGTGGCGGTAGTCCGGGTCGTCCTCCTCGGCGTACTGGACCAGCCCGATCCTCTCGCCGCCCACCACGACGACGAAGACGACCGTCTCATCGTCACGGTCGATCATCTTGCGGAGGACTTTCGCCAGGTCCCACTGTCCCCACCATTCGGTGACGGCCGGCTCGCTGAAGATCTCCAGCAGCCGAGGCGCGTCATCCAGGACGGTCGGCCGCAAGGTGACCAACTCGCCGTGCAGGCTCGTGTTCTCCAGATACTCCACTGGTCGTCCCCCATTGCGTCCCAATACCGGCCAGGCCTTGCGTCGCGGCTTACCCGGAGCCGCGACGCTCACACGCGAGGTTGGAATCCGAAATAGTATCAACGTCCATTAAGGCGTTGAAACATCATGGGACAAGAGGAGCCCCCTTCGAGTTTGGTCGCGGCACCTGACCTCTCCCAACCGACCAACCAGCTGTTGCGCGGGCTCGGCGACCCATCGCGGCTCGCCCTGCTCGGGCGCTCCAGGACGGCGAGGCCAACGCCGGTGAACTCGGCGAGCCGATCGGGCTGAGCGAGCCCAGCGTCTCGACCCCCCTCGCCTGCCTGCAACTCCGCGACCTTGGCATCCGGCGGTTCAAGCTGTTGACTGGCGACCACGAGCGGGCCGCGGCCAGCGTCGCGGCAGTTCTGGGGATCGGCTACCGGGCTGTGCTGCTTCCCAGAACAAGATCGGGATCGTCCGCGTGTACCAGGCCGCCGGCCGGACGGTCGTGATGGTTGGGGCCGGGATCAACGCCCACCCGGCGCTGGCCCAGGCCGACGTCGGGATCGCGATGGGCGCCCGCGGCACGGCGATCGCCCGGGAGGCAGCTCATGTCACTCTGCTGCGGGACGACTGGCCGCTCGTGCCCGAAGCGATCCGGAGCGCCCACCGGACGATGGGCATTGTCCGGCTCAACCTCGGCTTCACTGCTGTCTACAACGTCGCCGGCCTGGGGCTGGCCGCCTTTGGGATCCTGCCGCCGGTCGCCGCCGCAGCCGCCCAGTCCCTGCCCGACCTCGGCATCATGCTGAACTCGGCCCGGTTATTGCGGCGCCCACCATCGACTGGTCGATGAACGCAGGAGACAATCCCGGATGGGCGACCCGTGTGGCCGTCCGCGCTATAAGGCGCCGAACGAGCCGAACCATTCCCATTCACCGCGAACAGGGCGATTGCGAACAGTATCGCCCTGCGAGGCGATGGCGCCTGCGGGCGCCGGTCAGGGCAAGCCCATGACCCTACGATGAGATCACTCCATCGAGGGATTCGGAGACGGCCCCGCGGCCGGTTCGTGGCCTTCAGCGGCGGCCGCGGTTCAGTTCGTAGGAGCGAGACCTTGCTGTGCGTCGTGCGATCGTTCAACAAAAGCCCCTCTCCGGGCACGAGCACCGCAGTGCGAGTGAGTCGGGGAAGGGTCTCGCTTCGCTGGGGGAGGGGTCTTTTCCAGCCGCTACCCCTTGATACCGGACATCGTGACACCCTGGACGATGTAGCGCTGGAGGATCAGGAAGATCAGGACCAGCGGGGCGATCGCGACGATGGCGCCCATGAACATGACCGGCAGGTTGATGACCTGGGCGGTGATCAGCGTCGAGAGCACGATCTGGATCGTGTAGCTGTCCGGAGTCTGCCCGATCACCAGCGGCCAGAGGAAGGCGTTCCAGCTGTTGATGAAGCTCAGCGCCCCGATCGCGGCCATGACGCCCCACGAGTTCGGCAGCACCAGCGACCGGAAGACGCCGAAGTAGCTCAGCCCGTCCAGCCGGCCGGCGTCCTCCAGCTCCTTCGGGAAGTCCAGGTAGAACTGCCGGAAGATGAAGACCGCGAAGGCGCTGAATAGCCCCGGCACGACGATGCCCTGGATCGTGTTGATCCAGCCCAGCCACGAAATCACGACGTACGTCGGCACGAAGGTGACGGCGCTCGGGATCATCAGCGTCAGCAGGATGATGTAGAAGACCAGATCCTTGCCCCGGACCGGCATCCGCGCCAGCCCGTAAGCTGCCATCGAGGCGAACAGGGTCTGGAAGACGAGGTTGACGACGGCGATGATCGCCGAGTTCCTGATCCCGGTCCCCATTGGGTAGTCATTGAACAGGGTCTTGAAGTTCGCCCACTGAGCGTCGGTCGGCCACCAGGACCACTCCAGCGAGGAGAGCTGAGCCTGGGTCAGCAGGGCGTTGCGGATCAACAGATAGAACGGGAACAGGAAGATCACCGCCAGCACGGTCGCGAGGATGTACAGGACGATCTGACTCACGATCGAGCCGGTCCGCCGTCCCGAGCGCCGTGCGGTGTAGGCCTGCACACCAGCGATCTCGCGGGCTGGCTGGTTGGTCGAGTCGAGGGTCGTGGCCATGGATGCGCCTCCCCGGCGGCTGGCACCGCGCTGTTGCTTAGTCCGACGCGCGTCCGAAGCCGAACAGGCGCCCCTGGACGACCGTGACGGCGATGATGATCGCGGTCAGGATGAAGCCGGCGGCGGCGCCACGCCCGTAGTCCTGCTGGCCGATCGCGATCTGGTACGTGTAGATCAGCGGGGTCCGGGCGATCGAGAGGTTGGCCGACGACGCCAGCCCGCCGCTGAGGATGTTGTAGAACTCATCGAAGGCCTGGAAGGCGCCAATCAGGTTCAGGACGACGACGGCGACGACGGCGTTACGCAGCAGCGGCAGGGTGATCGTCCGGAAAGTCGTCCAGCCGGGCCGGCCCCCGTCGACATAGGCCGCCTCGTAGAGATCCCGCGGGATGTTCTGAAGCGCGGCGATCAGGATGATCATGTAGAAGCCGACCTGAAGCCAGAGGCGGACCGAGACCAGCACGAACCAGGTGTACTCGATCACCCAGTTGTAGACCGGCGAAGTTGGGTCGCTGCCGCTCAGCCAGTAGACGATCGTATTGGCGAAGCCGGAGGGGACACCGGTGAAGATACTCGTCTTCCAGATCAGTGAGGCGACGACGTAGGACACCGCGGTCGGAATGAAGAAGATCGTCCGGAAGATGCCGCGGCCGAGCGTCAGCGCGTTGACAAGCATCGCCAGCGCCAACGCGAAGATCGTCGTCAGCGGGACGATGAAGGCCGTGAAGATCAGGATTGTCTTGAGCGATCGCCGGAACTGATCGTTGCCGATCATGTAGCGGTAGTTGTCGAAGCCGATCCAGTTGCCGACGCTGACGCTGTTGCGGGCGTCGGACAGGCTGATCAGGAAGCCCCAGACGATCGGGATGAACGTGAAGATCGTCAGGCCGATCACGATCGGTCCGACGAACACCCAGAAGGCCAGCTGCGCCTGGGTCGACGACTTCTGCCAGAACGAGACCTTGGGGACCTCAACCTTGAGGTTACCGGGGGGCTGGGCGATGGCCATGGGCACCTCCGTAGGCGCATAGGACCGGTGCCAATGACGGTACAGGGTGTGGTCGCGGGTGAGCCCGTCGCACCGGTGTGACCCCTCCCCGACCCCTCCCCAGCTCGCGTCGCCTTCGGCTCGCGGCTGGAGAGGGTCTCCACGCTGGTCGCGCTGAAGCGCTCCATGGATGGCAGCGCCATTGCTGACGTCTCCCCCTCTCCAGCCACAAGCTCGAAGAGCGAAGTGAGCTGGGGAGAAGGTCGGGGGTGGGGTCCCCGTTAGGCGACCGGGGTGGCCTGGCGCTGGACCTCGGCCTCGATCTGGGTCTGCGCGTCGGTCAGGGCCGCCGTGATGTCCCCACCGCCCTGGACCACGCCGGTCACGGCATCAGTGAGGATCGTTCCCATGGTCGCCGTCCAGGTCGGCGGCAGGATCTGCCCGTACTGGCCGAGGATGTTGACGACCTCGAGCGGAGGACCGGACTGAAGTGCTGTGGCGGACGCGGCAACGCTGTTTCGGGGCGGAACATGGAAGCCGTAGGCCAGGTTCCAGTCGGTCTGAAGGTCCGTCTTCGAGATCCACAGCCAGTTGACGAACTCCTTGGCGAGGTCGACATTGGGCCGGTTGCCGTTGACGTACTGCGTCCAGCCACCGAAGAAGGTGACTGGCGTGCCCTGCGCGTCCAGGGCCGGCCAGGGGATGACGCCGAAGTCGTCGCCCAGCTCGCGCTGGATCTGCGGCATGGCCCACAGGCCGCACCACTGCATGGCGACCAGTCCCTGCGTGAAGGAACTCGGGTCGAACCACTCGACCGGGGCGCCAGTTAGCAGCGAGCCAGACTGGTTAAGCTCGATCAGTTTCTGGTAGGCGAGGACCGTACGCTCGTTGTTGAAGACGACCTGGTCGCCATCGAGGAACTGCGAGCCGCCGGACTGCGGGAGCAGCGTCAGAAGGGCCGAAACCCCGCCATCGTTGCCGACGAACAGTCCCTTTTGCCGCCCCGTACCCAGCGTGGTCGAGGCGGCGATCAGCTCGTCCATCGTCGTTGGCGGTGTCACACCCGCAGCTTCCAGGAGGCTCTTCCGGTAGTAAATGACGCCAGTGTCGTTGACCATCTTGATGCCGTAAATGTTGTCACCGAACTGGTTGACCTGGAGACTGAGCGGACTGAAGTCAGCCGCCACATCCGGCGTGAGAAGGTCATTCAGCGGCACGGCCTGGTTGGCGTTCACGACCGCAGAGGTGACACCGCCGTTCTCGTAGATGTCGGGGCCGTCCGGCGTCAGCAGGGCGGCATTGAGCTTGGCGGCGTAGTCGCCCGGGTTCCAGACCATCTCGACCGAGACGGCGGGGTTACCGGCCGGATCGGACGTGTAGGCCTGGGCGTAGCGGAGGGCAGCGTCCTGCGTCCCGGCCTCGCCGTACTCGTGGTACCACTGGCTCAGGGTCGTGGTGCCCTGCGCGTAGGACCGTGGCGCCCGGCCATAGCCCGCCCAGGCGACGGCGCCACCGGCCACGAGAACGGTTTTCATCAGGTCACGACGGTTGAGACGGGCCATGATCCCACTCAGCGTGGCGGGATACTGGGTATCGGTCATTATTGACACTCCCTAAACGCAACTCTGCGTCTCAGAGCCATGTGCTCAAAGATCCTTGCGGATTTCCGCAAGATACCACCCGCGTTCCCTTTCCTCAACTCCCATCCAACCAACTGGCGCGGCGTTGGCCCGTCCAATCGGGCGTCATTCCGCTGGTTTGCCCGGCACAAGAGGAGGCCGCCTCCTTGCGAGAATCGGTGGGTCGACGCCACGGCCAGTGTCTTGCTACTTCGGTGGCATGCATATCCGATCCGTCGCCGGCCAAAACGGTGGCGGAAACAGGCAGGAATGAGCAGACATGCAACACCGCGGGATTGGCTACGTCGCCAGCTTCGAGCAGTTCCACCCGACCGACATGCTGCGCTGGAGCCAGCAGGCCGAGCAGGCCGGCTTCGAGGCCGTCGCCGCCTCGGACCACTTCCACCCCTGGACGCCCGAGCAGGGCCACAGCGCCTTCGTCTGGTCGTGGATGGGCGCCCTCGGCGCCGCCACCAACCTGCGCTTCGGCACGGCCGTCACTCCACCGGGTTGGCGTTACCACCCGGCCATCCTCGCCCAGGCCGCCGCGACGCTGGAGGCGATGTTCCCGAACCGCTTCTTCCTCGGGCTCGGGGCCGGCGAGGCGCTCAACGAGCACATCGTCGGCGAGTACTGGCCGGAGGCCGGCGTCCGCTCCGCCCGCCTCTGGGAAGCCATCGAGATCATTAACAAGCTGCTCACCGGCAAGGTGACGAAGCACAGCGGCAAGTACTTCACCCTTGAGAGCGCCCGGATCTACACCCGCCCGGAGACGCCACCACCGCTCTACGTCGCGACGGCCGGGCCGCTCAACGCCGGCAAGACCGGGCAGTACACCGACGGCGTGATGCTGGTCGGCGCGGCCGACGAGAAGCTGACCGGGCTGATCGAGAAGTTCGAGGAGGGCGCCCGCAAGGCCGGCAAGGACCCGGCCCAGATGCCGAAGATCCTGCTGATCAAGATCTCGCTGGCCGCGACCGAGGAGGCCGCCGGTGAGCAGGCCCTCAGGGAATGGCCCAACGGCGGGATGCCCTTCCCCAAGGGCGACATCCGCAACCCGGAGGACTTCCGGGAGATGGCGAAGCTGGTCCGGCCGGAGAACTTCCGCAACCGCGTCACGATGACACCGGACCTCGACCGGCACGTCGAGCTGATCCAGCACTACGTCGACCTGGGATTCGACGAGGTCTACGTCCACAACGTCGGCCGCAACCAGGAGGAGTTCATCGAGCGGTACGGCAAAGAGGTCATCCCGCACATCAAGTGGAAGAATTAACGCCTATTTCAGAACCGTCCCGGGGCCAGGCCGGCCCGAACGGGATCAGCTGAACGACATGGGCATTCGCGTTGGCGGCCGGGCTGACCGTTCTGGCCGGGCTGGCTGGGGGACGGTTCTGAAATCATGTTGTTCAGCCGGTGCCTTCAGGGCCGGTCTACCGTCGGTAAGCGGTTCTGACAGAGGCTCTTGACTGGCCGAGCGGTGGATAGCTGCCAATTGACCCCGTGCTTGGTCTAACTGGACAGCGCTCGACACCGCTGGACAGCGTTGGTTCGAGGTCTCAGACCGACGGTGGGAGGATGCCGAAGCCCGGCCGGTCAGGGACGTGGAGAAGCCCGTCGCGGAGCTGGTAACCGCTGGCATCGATTCCGTCCGCGTCGCCGGGCACGGCCTCGACGGTGACGACACCGCCGAGTCCGGCCGCCATCTGCGCGGTGTAGAACGACTTGAGCGGGACACCCCAGGCGTGCGGCGACGTCTGGACACCGATCTCCCGGACTTCCGGCATGATCTGGCGCCAGGCGGTCAGCCCGAACGAGACGATGTCCATCAGGAGGACGTCCAGCAGCCCCTCCCGGGCGAGGTCGAGCAGGAACGGCATCTCCGGTGCCACTTCGCCGTCGGCGATCAGAGTCGCCGGGCTGGTCCGGGCGAGGTGGTCGCTCAGCGCCGCGAGGTCGTCCCGGTCCTCCTGGAACGGCTCTTCCACCCAGAACAGGTCGCAGTCGCTGACTCCATCCAGGTACTCCTGGAAGCCGGAGCCGCTGAAGCCGTTGTTGCCGTCGACCAGGATCTGGCAGTCCGCGTAGGCCTCATGGACGGCGCGGGTGACGGCGATGTCCCGCGCCAGCCCGTCCGCCGCCGGCATCCACCTGTATCCGCGGCCGATCTTGAGCTTGAGCGCCCGGTAGCCGGTCGCGTAGTCCTGAGCGCAGTTCCGCAGGACGGCGGCGATCCCCTCCGGATCGTCCTCGGGATCGAGATCGTCCATGTAGATCGCGCCGCTATAGCAGGGGACGGCTCGCTCCCCGTGGCCGCCGAGCAGCTCATGGACCGGCTGGCCGAGGATGACGCCGGCGAGGTCGTGGAGGGCGAAGTCCAGCGCAGCGGCACCCTCATCGATCACTCCGGTGGCGGGGTCGAACAGATCCATGACGCCCCGTCCGACGACCCGCTCGCTGTCGAGAGGGCCGCGGAGCAGACCCCAGCCGATGGCGCCCTGGTCGGTGTGGACGACGGCGTAGGCACTCGTGTTGCCGGTGCCGTGGCTGCCGAGGTGCGAGTTCCGGCCGATCAGGCGCGGGTAGTGGCTGACGAGGTCGCCCTGCTCGATGCGGGCGATCCGGTGCGTCCCGAGGTCTGACACGCTTGGCCTTTCCATGATTGTCGGTTGTCGAGCGAATCCATGTCCCGCGCGATGGTGATGATGCCCTCCACCACACAGGTGACGAGCCGGCCGCCCATCCCGCCCTGGGCGTAGTCGCAGGGCGGGAGCATCTCATGAATCCGGGCCACGGTCGACGCCCGCCCGATGCGACCGGCGTGGTCCTTGGCTGGCAGCGTCGTAGTCACGCTGCCCCCTGACCGGCCTGGCGGTCCGAACCTCTCCGAACGAGCAGGTGCGCGGTGAGGGCGATCCGCGACGAGATCGAGAAAGGGGCGCGGGACCGGACAAAACGTGACACATCCGTGACCGTCCAGCGCCGAATCGTCAAGTTAAACGTCGTACAATACGCGGGAGCCATACGTCTGGTGCCTTATCAGCCGTTGCCCACCTGGCGAGCCGATCACGAGGTGACACACGTCCCCGTCGTGGCCGCTCGGTCTGGCCCGCCCCGTGCATCTGCGCCATCAGGTCACGCCGCGAGGTCAGACCCCGCGGTGCCGTCCCGTGGTTCAGCCGGTCCGGGCGCCCTTCCCGGCCCATCGTGATCAGAAATGGAAAGCGTTGATGCAACAGCGAGACGGTAACCAGCCGCCGCGTCCACCACAGAACGGCAGCGGCCGACCGCAGGGCCCGAACAAGAACGGTCAGAACAATCAGGGCGGCGACAACCCAGCTCCGCGATCCCGGATCCCTTCCTGGGCAATCGCGGCGATCGTCGTCGTCATCCTCGGCTTCTGGGCCTGGAACGCCTTTGGGCGAGACACCAACGGCGGCCGGACCTCGGTCGATTACTCGATCCTGACCGGCCAGGTCATCGGCGCCAACAACGCGACCCATGTCACGGTCGGGACCGGCGACATCGACGCCGACCTCGCGTCCAACATCTTCGTCAACAGCGATGGCACCCTTGTGGCGGCGGGCGGTGACGGCATCACCAGCACCAACCAGATCACCGCCGAGCGCCCGCCGGCCTTCGACGATCAGCAGCTCGTCCAGGCACTGACGACCAACAACTCGACCATCACGGTCGAGGGGCGTCAGCCCAGCGGCTCCGGATTCCTGACGATCCTGCTCAGCTTCCTGCCCTTCCTCCTGTTCCTCGGTCTGATCCTGTTCATGGCCCGCTCGATGGGCCGCGGCCAGCAGAACGTCTTCGGCTTCGGCCGGAGCAAGGCCCGCCAGCACGACCCGGAGCGCCCGCAGGTCACCTTTGCCGACGTCGCCGGGGAGGATGAGGCCAAACAGGAGTTGACTGAGGTCGTTGACTTCCTCCGCAACCCGGCCAAGTACCACGCCCTCGGCGCCCGCCTGCCGCGCGGTGTCCTGCTCGTCGGCCCTCCGGGCACCGGCAAGACCCTTCTGGCCCGGGCCGTCGCCGGTGAGGCCGGAACGCCGTTCTACAGCGTCTCCGCCTCCGAGTTCGTCGAGATGTTCGTCGGTGTCGGCGCGAGCCGCGTCCGCGACCTCTTCGAGAAGGCCAAGGCCTCGGCCCCCGCGATCATCTTCGTCGACGAGCTCGACGCCGTCGGTCGCCAGCGGTTCGCCGGCCTGGGCGGCTCCAACGACGAGCGCGAGCAGACGCTCAATCAGATGCTCGTCGAGATGGACGGCTTCGACACCAACCAGGAAGTCATCGTCATGGCGGCCACGAACCGCCCGGACGTGCTCGACCCCGCCCTGCTCCGTCCGGGCCGCTTCGACCGTCAGGTCACGATCGGTCTGCCCGACCGGCGTGGACGCGAGGCCATCCTCAACATCCACTCCCGCGGCATCCCGCTCGCCAGCAACATCGACCTCCCATCCCTCGCCCGCGGCACGACCGGTTTCTCCGGCGCGGACCTGGCGAACCTCGTCAACGAGGCCGCCCTGACCGCCGCCCGCCGCAACCGGCGCGAGATCACGCCGAGCGACTTCGAGGAAGCCCTCGACAAGATCCTCCTTGGCACGACGCGCAATGGGCTGATGAACCCGAAGGAGCGCGAGGTCGTCGCCTATCACGAGGCGGGTCACGCGATCGTCGCCCACTTCACGCCGGGGTCCGATCCGCTCCGCAAGGTCAGCATCGTCCCCCGCGGCCGCGCCCTGGGCGTGACCGTCCAGATGCCGGACGAGGATCGCCACAACTACAGCCGCACCTATCTGCTTGGCCGGCTCGCCATGCTGCTGGGTGGCCGCGCCGCCGAGATGGTCGTCTATGACGAAGTCACGACGGGCGCCGAGAGCGACCTCAAGGAAGCCACGTCGCTGGCTCGCCGGATGGTCGGCCTCTGGGGCATGAGCTCGGATGTCGGTCCGATCTACCTGGGCGCCGGTGAGGAGCACGTCTTCCTCGGTCGCGAGATCACTCAGGACAAGTCGTTCTCCGACAGCACGGCCCAGCGGCTCGACACCGCCATCCGCGACATGGTCGAGACGGCGCTGGACAGGGCGCTCGAAGTCAACACCCGCTTCCGGCCGCAGTTGGACCTGCTCGTCGCGGCGCTCCTCGAAAAGGAGACGATCGACGGCACGGAGGTGACCGCGATCTTCGGCCCGGCGACCCCGGAAGACCCGAACGCCGGGATGGTCCCGCGTCAGCCGCAGACCGCTGTCGACCAGCAGAGTCAGCCAGGCTTACGGGTCAACGCCGACTAGCGCGTGACCGGCCCCACCCAACCGCTCCCTATCCGCGGATGGGGAGGGGCGTCGGATGCGGACTTTCCCGGTTCAGCTTCAACGCCTCGCCTTCGGGCGGGGCGTTGGGTGTTTTCGGGCTGATGCTTCTGAGAGAGGGGAGAGATGAGCGGCGGGCTGGTAGTCGTCCAGGGTGACATCCGGCGGTGCGTCGGCGGGGCGATCGTCCGGTGCGTTCCGGTCGTTGGACCGTCCGACTCGGCGAGCGACCCGATCCTGCTCGCCGGCGGCGCGGAACTCCGGGCCGATGTCCAGCGCCATGAGCCCCTGGCCGAAGCCCGGCCGGTCGTCACGGCTCCATACCGGCTCCCGGCTCAGGCCATCATCCATGTCGCGGCGCCCGTCTGGCAGGGCGGCGGGAAGGACGAGGATCGACGGCTGGCCCTGACGGTGGAACGGGTGCTGGTCGCGGCTGTCCGGAAGCGGTTCGCTCGTGTGGCGTTCAGCCCGATTGGTCCCGGCTTTCCCGTCGATCGGGCCGCCGCCATCGCCGTCAGCACGATCCATTCAGCGCTCTTCGCGGTCCCGTCGATCGAGGAGGTCGTCTTCATCTGCCCTACCTGCACCGCCTGGCAGGTCTACGATGACGCGGTCAACGAGCTCCTCGACTGACTCGGCCCTGTCCGGTCAACCCCGGCACGGACCTTGTGCCACGGCGACCAGGCCGGCGCGCAGGTCGGTCCGGAAGGACCGATCGACCGGTCAACGCTGACAAGGAGACACCCATGAGTCTGATGCTTGGCTCCGGCCCGTTCTCTCCCCAGACAGTCGGGCAGTTCAATTTCACAGTTCCCAGCCGGGTGGTCTTCGTCCAGCCCTGGGGGCGCCGTCTCCGGGCTGTCCTCGGCGGCGAGATGGTCTTCGACACGGATGGCGCCATGACCTTCAATGAGACCGGCAAGTTTCCGACCCTGTGGGTCCCCCTGGCTGACGTCCGGCATGACCTGCTCCGCCCGGCCGGTTCAGCCTCCGGGGAGACGTCATCGTGGGACGTGGTCGTCGGCGACCGTGTCGCCAGCCGGGCGGTCCTTGCGCACCACCGGCGCGATGATGCCGACCCGGACCTCAGCGAATACGTGACCGTCACGTTCGACGCGATGGACCGCTGGTTCGACGAGGACGTCCCGGTCTACGCCCATCTCAAGGACCCATACCACCGGGTGGACGTCAACTCATCGTCGCGTCACGTCGTCGTGCGGAAGGCTGGACAGGTGATCGCCGAGACCACGCGGCCAGCCCTGCTGTTCGAAACGGGTTTGCCGACCAGGTACTACCTGCCCTTCGCCGATGTCCGGCTGGAACTGCTCTCGCTCAGCGACACGGTCTCGGAGTGCCCCTACAAGGGTGACGGCCAGCACTGGCACTTGACCATCGACGGCCAGCGGACCGAGGACGCCGCCTGGAGTCTGCCGCACCCACTCCCCGAGGGGTTGAGGGCGGCCGAGCACGTCTGCTTCTACGCCGACAAGGTCGAGGTCGAAGTGGACGGGGAGTCCGTCACCGCCTGAGCGCGCCAGACGCCTGACATCCCGGCTCCTCGCGCCGATGCCGCGCCCGCTGGTCGGCATTGCGGGCAATCTCTGGTACTCCGGTCCCGATCGTCGATGTCTCACATTTCCTCACGGTTTGCTGCCCTCACATGCCGTATGACAGGGATGCAATGCCCCGCGTGCACCGCGAGCCAGGGAGGATCCGGATGAGCCGAACCGAGACCAATGCCCGGTACCTCGACCAGATGACAGCGCGCTACGGCCCGGAGAGCTGGCAGGTCGAGTTGCTGACGCTCTACCACTACGAGGTCTGCCGCAACGTCTACCCTGGCGTCTATCGCCTGACCGCGAACCGGGCGATCCAGCCATTCGTCGTCATCGATCGAAACGACGAACAAACGCCGCTCCTAACGCAGGCGTCGGGTACACAGATTAGCTAGTCGCGCTTCAGGGACAACAGCGCCCGCAGGTACTCCCAGCTGGCGCGCAGATTCTCCGACTCTTCATGCAGCCGCCGGAACCGACCAGCCGGGAGGTCGGCTCGATCCCATCCAGGCTCCAGTGATCGACGAACGTCTGGCGATCGGCCCTCGGGGCGAGATCGATCGGTGCTGCCAGTAGCGTGCATCCGATCGGAGCGATCGGACGATATCGAGCGTGATCCGGTCGGCGTGACCTGGCTGACCGATCAGGACCTGGTTACGGCGGATTGCTGAAGCGCCGCCCGAATCGAACGGGAGATCGCGATCGCCGCCGGGTCTTCCCCGGCCGGGGGGCGCGGGCGTGGCAGCGAGACGGCGATGTCGGCGACGATCCGGCCGGGACGGGGCGACATCACGACGACCCGGTCGGCCAGCTGGACGGCTTCGGCGATGCTGTGCGTGACGAACAACACCGTTGGCCGGTTGCCACTGGCGAACCCGGGTCTTCCACCGCGGCTGTGCCCAAGCCAGATTCGCTCCAGCTCGGTCGCCAGTTCGTCCCGCAGCAGGGCGTCGAGGGCGGCGAACGGCTCGTCCATCAGCAGCAGCGATGGATCCAGCACCAGCGCCCGGGCGAGGGCGACGCGCTGTCGCATCCCGCCCGAGAGCTCGGCCGGGTAGCTGTCGCCGAACCCGTCCAGCCCGACCAGCCGGAGCAGGTCATCGGCCCGGTCGTGGGCCCGGCGGTTGCGGCCCGGCATGACGTCGTCCGGCAACACCACATTCCCCCGAACCGTCCGCCACGGCAGCAGCGTCGGGCGCTGAAAGACGACGGCGGTGTCTGGCCGCGGGTCGGTCAGCGGCTCCCCGCCGACGACGATCTGGCCAGTCGTCGGCGCCAGAAGTCCGGCCAGAAGGCGCAGCAGGGTGCTCTTGCCGCACCCGCTCGGCCCGACGACCGCGACGAACTCGCCAGCTGGAAGGCTCAGGGAGACGTCCGCGAGCGCCACGACCGGTTCGGTTCTCCGGCGAACCGTCAGGTAGGTGACGCCGATCCCGTTGATCCCCACCGTGACACCACCCTGACCAACGCTGTCTCCCATGAGGGGGACTATAGCGCGGGCCGCCGTGAGCGACAGGTCCGGCTGGGTATACTGACGGGACTTGTATGCCCGCTCCCGACCGGGAATGTCCGAGGACGAATCCAGTGGCGACCGTCGATCAGCAGCCATCCTCCGGCCCGGCCCTTCGCGTGTTCCTGGCCGATCCGATCAACCGCGGTATCGCCCTGCTGGCGATCGCGACCCTTGCCTTCGGCTTCGCCCTGGCGGCCCAGCAGAACATCGTCTCGAACTACTTCGAGCAATCGCTCGGCCTCGATGGTTCCCAGTTCGGCTACATCACCGCCATCCGCGAGGTCCCCGGCTTCCTCCTGATCTTCGTGACGGCGCTGTTCTTCCGGCTTTCCCTCCCGCACCTGACCGCCCTGGCACTGCTCGTCCTCGCCGTCGGCTTCGGCTTCTTCGGGGTGTCGTCCTCGTTCTGGAGCGTCGCGCCCTGGGTCATCTTCAGCTCGGCCGGCTACCACACCTTCCTGCAGACGTCGTCCGCGTTGAGCCTGAGCCTCGTCAAGGAGACGCATTCCGGCCGGATCCTCGGCCGGATGGCCGCCATCAACCAGGGCGGCGCTCTGCTCGCGATGGCCGTTGTCTTCCTCGTCTTCCAGTTCGACCTCCTCAGCTACACGGCGGTCTTCGCGGTCTGTGGCATCGCCGCCCTGATCGCCGCCGTCGCGATCTTCCGCTTCCCCAACATGCGCGACGGCGAGGTCGAGGCCCGGGCCGTCCGCCGCCAGCCGATCGTCCTGCGGCGGGAGTACTCGCGCTACTACCTGCTCTGCATCCTCGACGGCGCCCGGCAGCAGATCTTCTTCTCGTTCGGCCTCTGGGTGCTCGTCAACCACTTCGCGCTCGATGTCCCGGTGATCTCGCTGGTCCTGCTGTCAGTCGCGGTCGTCGCGATGCTGTCCTCGCAGTCCATCGGCCGGCTGCTGGACCGGATCGGCGAGCGGCGGCTGCTGAAGTATGTCAACCTCGCCTACATCGTCGCGCTGCTCGGCTACGGCCTGATCGACAACGTCGTCGCGGCGGTCGTCTGCTACGTCCTCTACTCGTTGATCATGCCGCTGAGCTGGATGGGATCGTCGACCTACCTGCGCAAGATCGCCCCGCACGAGGACATCGCGCCGTCGCTGACGATGGGTCTGACGATGCAGCACGCCCCGGCGATCATCGTCCCCGTCGCGGCCGGGTTCATCCTCACGTTCGTCGGCTACCAAATCCCATTCCTGATCGCCGTCGTCTTCGCGAGTCTGGCGATTCCGGTCACCCAGCGGCTGTTCCCGGACCAACAGAAGATCGCCCGCCGGATCGCTCAGGACGCCGTTCGGAATCCGGACTCGGCCGCTCTGGCTCCGTCGGGTTCCACCATCTCGCTCCCTGGACAGCAATAGTCGATTGGCAGATGACCTCCAAATCTGCGTGATCCGCTTGCAACAGCGGTTTCGGTGGGGCCGAACCGATCACGCCGGTTCACTTGTCATATCAAATATATGATGTATGATCGGCGCACAACACGCCCATCCACGTCAGGGGTGACGTCCACCGGGGCTGCTCCGCCGCGGTCCCGCGGGTGATGTGCCAGGGTCGAGCGCGGCGCGGCGCTCCCGGATGGCAAGGAGAGACGATGGCGACGAGTGCCGGCGACGCGGCGGCCACGGGTTTTGGGACTCAATCCATCCCACGGACCAGATCCCGGCGCGAGCGCCTTGTTGTCGAGCTGCGATCGCAGTGGATCCTGTACCTCATGGTGGTGCCGGGCATCCTCTACTTCCTGATCTTCCGGTACGTCCCGATGGCGAATTCAGCAACTTCGATCCGATCTTCGGCGCGTTCGGCGCGCTCGGGGACTGGGCGGTGATCGATAACCAGTTCGTGCCGATGTCGACCACGGAGAACCGGCGGCAGGCCCTCGAGTTCATCGCGCGGATGCAGGCGGCCGGCGTGATCGACCCGGACTGGACGTCCCAGACCGGAGAGGACCGGCTGAGCAAGTGGAAGGCCGGCCGGATCGGCATCTTCCAGGAGGACTGGTGCGCCAACTACTGCTACCAGGGCTACAGCCAGTTCGCCGCCGCCAACCCGACCGGCGTCCTCACGATCATCAACCCGCCCATCGGCCCGACCGGTCTGTCCGCGAGCGGTGGGTACAACGCGGCGGGCACCATGTACGGCCTGTCGCGGCAGGCGGCCGACGACGGCAAGGGCGAGGCGGCCGCCCGGCTCTTCGAGTGGTTCGCGACCGGCGGCTACGAGCGCACCGCGTTCGGCGTCGAGGGAACCAACTACCAGAAGAACCCGGACGGCTCCATCACCCAGGACACCAGTCTCGAATCCGTCCAGAACCGGCAGCTCTGTCCCTTCGCCTACGTCGGCAGCGACGTCGAGTTCAACGCCCGCTACGCCGAGGTGACGACGCATACCAACGGCCAGACGGTCAACCTGCCGGAGATCCTGGCTCAGGCGCAGCTGTTGCCGAAGGTCGACCTGACCCAGTTTGCACCGCTACCGCCACCACCGGCCGAGATCTCGGCGGACTTCACCCGACTTCGCGCCGAAGGCGAGCTTGCCTTCGCGACCGGCCAGCGCTCGTTCGATGAGTGGGGCAGCTATGTCGAGTCCCTCGACGGGGTTGGCCTGCCGACGTGGGTCGAGACCGCATCCGAGCGGGCGCGAGAGATCGGCCTGATCTCCTAGCGCGACGGCGCTCGTTACGACGCCCGGAGGGGAGCGCCTGACGCTCCCCTCCGGAGCTTGAGGATGATCGATGCACGTCGAACATGACATCGGCCGGCAGATCGCGGTCGCGGCCCAGCCCGGAATCCCGCCGGTGGCGACGCTCGACTACGCGTCCGCGCCCAAGCCGTACTTCCACCCGGTCACCACGCCGAGCGGCACGAGCTTGACGCTGATCGAACCCTTCGATCACCTCTGGCACCGTGGCCTTTGGTTCACCTTCAAGTTCGTCGACGGCCAGAACTTCTGGGAGGAGCGGGACGGCTATGGCTCCCAGCACGTCATCGGGATCCCACGAGTCTCCCATCCGGATCCGGCGACGACCGTGATCGATCTCGACCTGGACTGGATCGCGAGCGGGCAGTCGGCGCCGGTCATCACCGAACAGCGTCGCTTCTCGATCCGGCTGACCGACGAGGCGACGCAGATCGACCTGGCGACGACCCTGCGAGCGACCCGGGACATCACCCTGGACCGGACGCCCTACACGACCTGGGGCGGCTACGGCGGTGTGGCGTTCCGGGCGACCCCGCTCTGGCATCCGAGCCAGCGCACCGTCGGCGACCGCGCCACGGACGGCTTCCTGCTCGGCGAGACAGCCCCGTGGTGCGATGTCAGCGGCCCGATCGACGGCGCAGCCGACCGGTCGGCGGGCGTCGCGATCCTGGACCACCCATCCAACCCGCGCCACCCGACGCCCTGGTACACCGGCAGCGGCGCCGGCAATTTCCTCAACGCCGCCATCCTGTTCCATGAACCGATGCCGCTCGGCGCGGGCGAGGCGCTCCGCCTGCGCTACCGAATCCTTGTCCATGACGGCCTGTGGCGAAAGGAGGACGTGCGGGGCCAGTTCGAGCGCTACGTCGCTGAGCCGGACGAAAACACCCCGTCCCACGAGAGAGGGACGGCGGCGACATGACTGAGTCCGAGCACGGTTCAGCGGGCGTGCCGCCCTTCCCGGCGGCGGTCGGGCTGAGCCACCTCCGCGTCTACGACACCCCGACCCCGGACGGCCAGCTCGGCGGCAGCCCGCACATGCACCTCGCCAGCGCCGAGGCCTACGTCGTCACGCGGGGGAGCGGCCGGGTCGAGACCCTCAGCGTCGCGCGCGGGATCGCCGATTTCGACCTCGTGCCCGGCGCGATCGTCTGGTTCGAGCCCGGCCTGATCCACCGGCTCGTGAACACCGGCGACCTCGAGATCACCGTCGTGATGCAGAACGCCGGGCTGCCGGAGGCGGGCGACGCCGTGCTCGCCTTCCCGCCCGACTCCCTCGACGACCCCGCCCGCTACGCCAGCGCCGCGACCCTGCCCGACGGGACCGAGGCCGACCGGCTGGCCCAGGCGATGCGACGGCGCGATCTCGCCGTGGAGGGCTTCGTCGCCCTGCGCGAGGCCGCCCGGGCCGGGGACCTCGCGCCGCTGCTCCGGTTCCACGAGGCTGCCGTCCGGCTCAAGCGACCGCGGGTGGAGGTCTGGCGCGAACGCTGGCGCGATGCGGCCCTGGCCGAGGCGGAGTTGACCGGCGCTCGGCTGGACGAGGTCGCCGCGGGCCGGACCGCTCTGCTTCATGCCGCTCGCATCCATGAGATGCTCCCAAAGGATGACCACGCCGGCATCGGGATGTGCGGTCGGCTCGACACCTACCTGCCCGAGGGCGTCGTCACCCTCACGCCTCCAGCCGAAGTGCTCACGCCGTGGAGCGTCTAATGGGTTTTCCCGTGCCAGGTTCCAGGGCGGAGACCCAGCCACATCCGGTTTCGGTGCCGGAGACGGACCGAATCGTTTCACGCGTCATGAGCCGTGTCGTCACGAGGGAGCCCGGTCGATGATGCGGCGACTGCACCGGACCAAACAGGAACTCGTCTATCAACGGCTGCGCGACGGCATCATGTCCGGCGAGTTCGCCCCCGGCCAGCGGCTCATCATCGACGAGATCTCGCGCCAGCTTGGCGTCAGCCATATTCCCGTTCGCGAAGCCCTGCAAACGCTTCATTCCGAACGCCTGGTCGTCACGGTGCCGCACATGGGCGTGACGGTCGCCCCCATCTCCACCGACCTCGTGATCGAGGTCTTCTCGCTCATGGAGGGGCTGGAGTTCGTCACGATGCCGATCGCCGCCGAGCGGCTCGATGCTGACAAGCGAACGTCCCTGCGCCAGCACCTGGCGAAGATGGACACCGCGATGCTCGCCAAAGACCCGGAGCGATGGGCACGGCTCAACTCGGAGTTCCACCAGGCGATCGCCCGCGCGACCGGGATGGCGATGCTCGAGGACATGACCGCCCGGACCTTCGCCCAGTGGGAGCGCGTCCGGCGCCACTACAACGTGGTGGCCTACCGGATGGAAACCGCGCAGGCCCAGCATCACGAGATCGTCGCGGCCCTGGAGCGCGGGGACGCCGACTCGGTCCGTCAGTTGGCGATCCAGCACAACCGCGGAGCGAAGGGCTCGTACCTCGCCCAGATCGAAGCGTCGGCCGCGGTGACGGCCGACCACCAGGCGTCCTGAACCAGGGGAGATACGACACCATGGCAACGACACGCATCGGCGTCATCATGAACGGCGTGACCGGACGAATGGGCACCAACCAGCACCTGATCCGGTCAGTCGCCGCGATCCGGACCGCGGGCGGCGTCACCGGCGCGAACGGCGACCGGATCGAGGTCGATCCGATCCTGGTCGGCCGCAATGAGGACAAGCTCGCCCAGCTCGCGCGGGCCAACGGCGTCGAGCGCTGGACGACCAGCCTCGACGAGGCGCTGGCCAACAAGCAGGACACGGTCTACTTCGACGCGCAGCGCACGGAGTTTCGCGCCGACAGCGTCCGCCGGGCGATCGCCGCCGGGAAGAACGTCTACTGCGAGAAGCCCATCTCGGTCGACCTGCGGGAGGCGCTCGACTTGACCGCGCTGGCCGAACAGGCGGGGATCAAGCACGGCGTGGTTCAGGACAAGCTCTATCTGCCGGGCCTGATGAAGCTGCAGCGGCTGATCCGGAGCGGGTTCTTCGGCCGGATCCTGTCGGTCCGGGGGGAGTTCGGGTATTGGGTCTTCGAGGGGGACTGGCAGGCCGGCCAGCGCCCGTCGTGGAACTACCGCAAGGAGGATGGCGGTGGGATCATCGTCGACATGCTCTGCCACTGGCGGTACGTGCTGGACAACATCTTCGGCGACGTGCGGAGCGTGAGCTGCCGGGGCGCCATCCACATCCCGGAACGATTCGACGAGGCCGGCCGGCCCTACACCGTCACCGCAGACGACGCCGCCTACGCTACCTTCGAACTCGACGGCGGGATCATCGCCCAGATTAACTCCTCATGGGCGGTCCGCGTCTACCGGGACGAACTGTTCACCCTCCAGGTCGATGGCACCGAAGGCAGCGCCGTCGCCGGACTGAGGCAGTGCCGGACCCAGCACCGCGTCTCCACCCCGAGGGCGGTCTGGAACCCGGACATCGACGATCCGCACGGATACTTCGACGACTGGCAGGACACCCCCGACAACACCATCTTCGACAACGCCTTCAAGGTCCAGTGGGAGATGTTCCTCCGGCACGTCGCCTTCGATGAGCCGTGGCCCTATGGCTTCATGGCGGGCGCCAGAGGGGTCCAACTCGCCGAGCTCGGCCTGAAGTCGTGGAAGGAACGTCGCTGGGTCGACGTCGAGCCGCTCACCGTCCCGGCGCCGTCCACTCCGGTCGACGGTCGCGTTGCGCAGCCAGTGGCGGGAGCCTAGCCATGGCCATCATGAGCCCGACGACGCAGCTGACCCTTCCCTCGGCCGACGGGACCACCGAGCGGTATCAGCTGGGGCCGGCCGCGACGCATGGTCTGTCCTTCCCACCGCCGGTCAAACGGGTCGCCTTCGCGGCGGCGCATGTGGTCGCCGACCCGCTGGCCGACATCGACCCAACGCTCGGCGCCAGCCTGGACTGGGAGGCAACCCTCGCCTACCGCCGCTACCTGTGGTCGCTGGGTCTGCGCGTCGCAGAGGCGATGGACACCGCCCAGCGCGGCATGGGGCTGGACTGGACCATGTCCCGTGAGTTGATCCGCCGCTCGATCGGCGAGGCGAGGGCCGTCGGTGGGCACGTCGCCTCTGGCGTGGGCACGGACCAGCTCGTGCCGTCGGCCAATCTGACGATGGATGAGGTCATCGCCGCCTACGAGGAGCAGTGCGCGTTCGTCGAGGGCGAGGGTGGCCAGATCATCCTGATGGCGAGCCGCGCCCTCGCCGCCTCCGCGCGGACATTCGACGACTACGCCGCCGTCTACGGGCGGATCCTGTCGCAGGTCCGCCAGCCGGTGATCCTGCACTGGCTGGGTGACATGTTCGACCCGGCCCTGACCGGCTACTGGGGCAGCCAGGACCTGGACGTCGCGATGGACAACTGCCTCCAGGTGATCGCCGCCCACCCGGACAGGGTCGACGGGATCAAGATCTCGCTGCTCGACAAGGATCGGGAGATCGCGATGCGCCGCCGCCTGCCAGCGCATGTCCGCATGTACACGGGCGACGACTTCAACTACAGCGAGCTGATCGAGGGCGACGGGCAGGGCTACAGCGACGCCCTGCTCGGGATCTTCGACGCGATCGCCCCGGCGGCGGGCGCGGCGCTGGCCGCCTTCGACGCCGGCGACCTGGAGCGCTACCGGTCCATCCTCGCGCCGACCGTGCCGCTCTCGCGCCATATCTTCCGGACGCCGACCCGCTTCTACAAGACGGGGGTCGTCTTCCTGGCCTGGCTCAATGGGCACCAGGCTCACTTCCACATGGTCGGGGGTCAGCAGAGTGCCCGGTCGGTCGTGCATCTCAGCGAGTTGTTCCGCCTGGCGGACGCGGCCAGCCTGTTCCATGACCCCGAGACCGCGTCGCGCCGGATGCGGCAGTTCCTCGCGCTCGCGGGGGTGGAGTAGATCATGGCGGATGGCATGGGCCGGTTGAGCCTCAACCAGAAGACGACGCAGCGATGGTCGCTGCCGGAGGCGGTCGAGGGGTGCCTGCGGCATGAGGTGCCGTGGATCGCGCTGTGGCGGGACAAGGTCGAGGAGACCGGGCTCGAACAGTCCGCGAAGCTCATCCGCGATTCGGGCCTGCGCGTGTCGAGCCTCTGCCGGGGCGGCATGTTCCCGGCATCGACGCGGGAGCAGCGCGCCGCCAACATCGAGGACAACCGGCGCGCGATCCATGAGGCCGCCACGCTCGGTGCCGACGTCCTCGTCCTGGTCTGCGGCGGTCTGAATGGCGTCCGCGCGATCGACGAGGCGCGCCGGATGGTTCGGGACGGGATCGAGGCGATCATCCCGTACGCCGAGGAGCGGGGCGTCGTGCTCGGGATCGAGCCGCTCCACCCGGCGTTCGCGGCCGACCGGTCGGTGATCTCGCTGCTCAGTGAGGCCAACGACCTGGCGGCGGGATTCGACACGCCCCAGGTCGGCGTCGTCATCGACATCTATCACGTCTGGTGGGACCCGGCGGTCTACGCCGGGATCGAGCGCGCCGCTGGCCGGATCGTCGGGTTCCACGTCAACGACTGGCTGTCGCCGAACTTCGAGCCGCTGATGAGCCGCGGCATGATGGGCGATGGCGTCGTCGAGAACCGTCGCCTCCGTGAGGCCGTCGACGCCCAGGGCTACACCGGCCCGATCGAGGTCGAGATCTTCAACGAGGAGATCTGGTCGCGTGACCCCGACGACGTCATGCGGCTGATGAAGGACCGGTTCGCGAGCGACGTGCTCTAGCACGACGTGCAGGCCTTCGGCAACCGCGCTGGCGGTTCCCTCCCAGACATCAACACCGATCGCCGCTGCCGTCAGACAGACAGAGGATCACGATGACCACCAGAGTTGCCATCATCGGGACGGGCGGGATCGCCGGCCAGCACACGGCGGCGGGGGACGCCGCCGGGGAGCGCGTCGAGCGCGTCGCGGCCGTCGACATCGACGCCGACCGCGTCCGGGCCTTCGCCGAGCGGCACGGAATCCCGCGCTCCTACATCTCCGCCACCGAGATGCTGGCGACCGAGCGACCAGACCTGGTCCACATCTGCACGCCACCGGCGCTGCACTTCCCGCTGATCATCGAGGCACTGGAGGCCGGCGCGTCGGTGCTGTGCGAGAAGCCGCTCTGCGCCTCGCTCCGGCAGCTCGACGAGATCGTCGCGACCGAAGAGCGCACGGGGAAAGCCTGCGTCAGCGTCGTCCAGTGGCGCTTCGGGTCGGCGGCGAAGCGGGTCTCCGAGATGATCGCGAGTGGCCAGCTCGGCCGGCACACCGTCTCGCTCTGCGCGACGACGTGGTACCGCGACGCCGCCTACTACGCCGTCCCCTGGCGCGGGACGTGGGCGTCGGAGCTCGGCGGCGTCAGCATGGGTCACGCCATCCACCTGATCGACCTGATGCTCTCGCTGAGCTCCGACTGGACCGAAGTCACCGGCATCGCCGAGACGCTCGACCGCGAGATCGAGGTCGAGGACGTCGCGCTGGGCATGGTTCGGTTCGCCGACCGCTCGCTGGCTTCGGTCGTCAGCAGCGTCCTCTCGCCCCGGCAGGAGACGCGGCTGCGGCTGGACTTCCAGCGGGCGACGGTCGAGGTGACCGGGCTCTACGGCTACGGCAACGCCGACTGGACGCTGACGTCCCTCGACGGCCAGGAGGACGCCCTCACCGGTTGGCCCCCGGCGACCGACCTGCGGTCCAGCCACGCCGCCCAGCTCAGCGACGTGCTGGACGCCCTAGCGGCGGGACAGCGGCCGCCCGCCAGCGCCGCCGACGTTCGCCCGACGATCGAGTTCCTGACCGCGCTGTACAAGTCGGCTCGAACGGCCCAGCCGGTCGCCCGTGGCGCGATCGTCGAAGGCGACCCGTTCTACGAGCACGTCTCGGGGCTTGTGGTCGGATAACTCTTGACGCAGGAGCCACTTCCCTTGGTCCAGGAGCCCCACAACACGAAGCGGTTGGAGGAAAGTGGTGGGCAGATATCGACCATAGCGATGGCAGAGCACACCCCTCCCCAACCCCTCACCGGTCCCGGAGAGGGGCTTCCGTCGCGAACCACGCAGGGGGCGGGGAACGCCGCCTCTGCGATGCAGTAGCGTCTGGCGGTGTGGCCAAGACAAACGACGCGGGCACCATCTCCGGACCCTGGACGACAACAGTGCCATGATACGAAGGCGAAGCCGTCCATCAGGAGGCCCCTCTCCGGGCGACTCGTCGCTGCGGCTCCTCCTCGCCCGGAGAGGGGTTTGGGGAGGGGTCTGCTCCGCCATCGCTATGGTCGGTATCTGCCAGAACATCGCGCTCGGCAACGTTGGACCGTGGCGAATAACCCCTCCCTTTCTCGCTGGCGTGGTTCGCACTGGCGGATCGGGGGGTTGAGGTGAAGCCTACGACGTCGGCGGTATCGCCCGGCCGCGGCGCGAGTTGCCGGCGTAGCTCGTCACCCAGGTGAAGACCGTCGAGATCTTGTTCTTGATCCCCGGCAGGTAGGCGACGTGGATGCCCAGCCACATCAGCCAGGCGGGGAAGCCGGTGATGAACCGGCCCCGGATGTCGGCGACGGCCTCGTTCCGGGCGATGATCGCCAGATTGCCGCGGTTGTTATAGGCGAAGGGCTTCGTCGGCTCGCCCTGGATCAGGTGGATGATGTTGTGTCCCGCCCACGTCCCGCTCTGGATCGCGGCCGGCGCGACGCCGGGGACCGGCTTGCCGTCGGGGTTCTTCGCGGCGGCGAGGTCGCCGACGATGAAGATCTCCGGGTGGCCGGGGACGCTCAGGTCCGGCTGGACGACGACGCGGCCCGGCCGGTCCAGCTCGACGCCGAGCGAACCCGCCAGCGGCGACGCCTTGACGCCGGCCGACCAGATGATCGTCCGGGCCGGGATGAACTCGCCGGGGTCCTTGCCGATCGTGATCCCGGTGGCGTCGATGTTGGTCGCGAAGCCCTTGAGCTTGGTCTGGACGCCGAGCCGGTCGAGCGACGCCTGGGCCGACTTCGACAGCTCCTCGGGGAACGGTGGCAGCACACGATCCAGCCCCTCGACCAGGTAGACCTTCGCGTGGCTCGGGTCGATCGACTTGAACTCGTCGGTCAGCGTCTGTTTGGTGATCTCGGCCAGGGCGCCGGTCAGCTCAACGCCCGTCGGGCCGGCGCCGATCACGACGAAGGTCAGCAGCGCCTGGCGCTCGTCCGGGTCGGTCGCCCGCTCGGCGGCCTCGAAGGCGCTGAAGACGCGGCGCCGGATCTCCAGCGCGTCCTCGATCGTCTTCATGCCCGGCGCGAACGGCGCGAACTGGTCGTTCCCGAAGTAGTTGTGGCTGGAGCCGGTCGCGACGACGAGGTAGTCGTAGGCGAGCGTCGTGCCGTCGCTGAGTTCCAGCTGCTTCGCGCCGGCGTCGATCGCGCCGACCTCGGCCTGGAGGACGCGGGCGTTGCGCTGCTTCTTGACGAGGCGGCGGATTGGCTGGGCGATGTCGGCCGGCTCGAGCTGACCCATCGCGACCTGGTAGAGCAACGGCTGGAAGAGGAAGTGGTTGCGCCGGTCGACGATCGTGACCCGGACCGGCTGGCCCGCGAGCGCCCGCGCGGCCTGCAACCCACCGAACCCGCCGCCGACGATCACGACGTGCGGCAGGCGTCCGTCGACGGTGTGGACCGGCGATCTGGCCGGCGCCGTCGTGGCGCGCTCAGTGGACGTCTCTTGCGTGGTGGCAGCCACCGGTTCCCCCTCGTGTGATCTGGTATCAGGTATCGGGTATCTCTGTGGGTCTCGCCGCTCCGCGGGCAGGACGCGTCCCGCGGCGGTCGTTGCGTCCACACAGGGTACCGCCGAACGGACGTAGGCGCCATCGCCATCCCCTGGTCTTTGGAAGGAGCTGACCGACCGCGGGAGGCCAAATGCCGTTGTCCGGACGACCGACGAGCGGCGCCCGTGCGCCATCGGAGCGGTCGCCTCCGGCACACGCCGTCGCCGATGTGGTAGACACGCGGGAGCATCCGTCACCGAATCCATGAAAGATCCATCTTCGCATCCGTTCGGCCGTCCAGGAACCCCACGACCACGGGACGTCGTCCCGGTCGTCCCGCTGGAAAGCGATCGCCGCATGCCGTCACCGCGCAACCGCCGCCCCCAGAGCAACGTCCCCGGCAGCCAGCTCGGCTCGACGGGTCTGCTTATCATCGGGGTGGTCGTCGTCTTCTACCTGGTCGACCAGCAGTTCGGCTGGGGGCTGTTCCCGGACGGGTCGAGCACGACGCCGACCGCCCAGGTGACCCGCTCGGTCACCGGCACGGCCACCGCCGTCTCCACGACCAGGACGACCGGTTCGGGCGGCATCCCCACCGGCCTCCCGACGACGGCCGAGGCGGCGACCGTCGTCAAGGTGGCCGACGGCGACACGATCACGGTCGAGCTGGATGGCGAGCGGTCCAGCGTCCGGCTGATCGGGATCGACACGCCGGAGACCTTCGTCACCCGGACCGGCTACAAGGAGTGCTACGGCGCCGAGGCCAGCGCCTTCGCCAAGGAGATGCTCACGCCGGGGACCGTCGTCTACCTGGACCGGGACATCACCGACACCGATCGCTACGACCGGCTGCTGCGCTACGTCTGGGTCGACGCCGGCAGCGTCGGAGCGGGACCGGCGGGGACGGCCGCGATGTTCAACGAGCTCCTGGTGGCGGACGGCTACGCCATCCCCTACCCCTACGCCCCGGACAACCGCGAGCAACCCCGGTTCGCGGCCGCCGCCGAGGTGGCGTCATCGGAGGGCATCGGAATCTGGTGCGCCTGCGGAGGCAAGCGGATCCCGATCGAGGAGACCAACCCGAGTTGCCCGGTGGCCTGGCGGACCGAGCTGGCCGCCTGATGCGTGGCCCAGGCCACCGCCACGGAACCGTCACGTCCGGACATCATCATGGTCATGGTTCACCGGGACACTGACAAGGTGCCTTTCATGGTTTCCTCATCCCGGTGCGGACGAGCGGCATCGACCCTCGGCATGAGCTGTTATCCGAAGGAGCATGGATGCTGAGCGGCATCTCGGACTGGGTCACCAACATCGTCGAGACACTGGGCTACGTCGGCGTCGCGGCCCTGATCGCCCTGGAGAACGTCTTCCCGCCGCTGCCGTCGGAACTGATCCTGCCGCTGGCCGGGTTCGAGACGAGCCGGGGCCAGTCCAACTACGTCCTGATGGTGATCGCGGCCACGATCGGGTCGGTCGTCGGAGCCGTCATTCTGTATTATGTCGCCCATTTCGTCGGTGAGCACCGGATCCGGTCGTTGATCCGGCGCTATGGCAAATGGTTCCAGGTGACGGAGAAGGACCTGGACCGGGCCGACGACTGGTTCGACCGCTATAGCTCGCTGGCGGTCCTGATCTGCCGCTGCGTCCCGATCGTCCGGTCGATCGTCTCGCTGCCGGCGGGCCTCCGGCGAATGAACATGGCGCGGTTCCTCCTCTTCACGGCGATCGGCAGCGCAGTCTGGAACGCGGTCCTGATCGGTGCCGGCTGGGCGCTCGGCGACAACTGGGAGGCCGTCGGAACGTACGTTGGCTACTTCCAGTACGTCGTCATCGCCCTCGTCGTGCTTGGCGTCGCCTGGTTCTTCTGGCGCCGTCTCGCGAACCGATCGGATTCAGCGGTCAACCGCGATCGCGCCGGGACCTGATCATCCGCCGCCGTGATGGCCAGCGAATGGGCTGCGTCCCGGCTGGCCCGTCCGCTGGCCATCCGGTCCAGTCCGCTTCAGGCGATGCAGCCCGAATGCGGACAGCTCGAAGTCCGATCTGCCCCGCTCGTCGCGATCCGGTTAGCCGAATCTGGATAAATCGCTCGGCTTCGACTGCCCAACTTCGCAATTGATCACATTTTGGTCCGCATTGAGCAATTCCCGGGTGCTGGATGGCACGAAGGCTGCGTAGTGACTCAACGAGATTGTCACCTGTCAGAATGGTCTGACGGATGGCGATCGAGGCAGAGACGGTCCCGGCGGTCACCGGACGGCAGTTACGGACGACCAGGATCGACAGGAAAGGTCACAGAACATGGCTGACGGACTCATGGACAAGGCCAAGGGCGCGATCGACAAGGCGACGGGCAGCGCCAAGGAAGCCGCGGGCGACGCCCGCGACGACAAGGGCCAGCAGGCCGAGGGCAAGCTCGACCAGGCCAAGGGCTCGGGCCGCGACACCCTGGGCGATGCCAAGGATGAGGCCGGGAAGCTTCAGGATCGCCTGAAGAAGGACTGATGATCCGCGGCGCGGCTGGCGACAACCGCGATCGAACGGACGGCGTCCTTACACGGGCCCGCGTCTGAGCTGAGTCGCTCTGAGCGACCGACCCAAGGAGACAGCGAACATGGAATTCCTCTGGTACATCATCATCGGTTTGATCGCCGGTGCAATTGCTGGAGCCATCGTTCCGGGTCGCAACCCGGGCGGCATCATCGGCACGATCATCGTCGGCATCATCGGCGCCATCCTCGGTGGCTGGCTCCTCAATAGCGTCTTCGACCTCGGCGTTGGCGGAGGCATCATCGGGTCGATCGTCGTCGCCGTCATCGGTGCCGTGATCATTCTCTTCGTCCTGCGCAAGACGGGCGTCGCCAGCACCGGCCCGAGGTAAGGCAACCGGGGCGACCGCCCAGAACCGTAGATGTCCCGCGAGATGGGGATGGCCGTTGGACGACGGCCATCCCCATCTCGTGTGTCCGATCGTCCGGATCATGGCACCGGTTTATGCCACCCGTTCGACTCGCGGACCCTAACACGCTCTTGGCACCCTCCCGGCCCGTTACCTTCAGGATCACCGTGCCGATCGGCAGGCGACAGGTCCAGGTCTCGCCAGTCCCGGATCGGTCGCCGCTCACGTGATCCGAACGGGAGGACCTCGCCCTCATACGGACGTTCCCCTTCGCCCAGCCCAGCCGCTTCTACCGGGGCAACCTCGACACCCACTCCAATCGCTCCGACGGCACGATCGAGCCGGAGCAGGTCATCGATATCTACGGTGGTGCGGGCTACGACTTCCTCTCCCTGACTGACCACTTCCTCCCCGGCGAGCGCTTCGGCAAGGCCGTCGACTTCATCGACATCACCGATACGACCGCACTGGCCTCGGACGGGTGCACGACGATCCCCGGGGCCGAGATTCACGGACCGGCGCTGCGCAACGGCGAGCCGTGGCACGTCGTCGCGGTCGGACTGCTGCTCGACTTCCCGCGGGGAGCACGAGACCGGCCCCGAGATCGCCTACTGGGCCTACGACGCCGGCGCATTCGCCACGATCGCCCACCCGGCCCGGTACACGCTGACGCTCGACGATGTCCGGCCAGTGCTGCCGTTCTCCCACACCGTCGAGACCTACAACCGTGCCTGTACCGGCGTCGACCGGGCCGACGGCTGGTACTTGCTCGACGAACTGCTGGAAGAGGGCGACCGGCTGACGGCGGTCGCCACCGATGACGCCCACCTCAAGCACCCGCTCGGCCTGACCCGGGACGCGCTCAGCGGCTGGGTGCAGGTTCGGGCCGAATCGCGGGAACCGACGGCTCTCCTCTCGGCGCTCAAGGCCGGGTCGTTCTACTCCTCGACCGGACCGGAGCTCCACGAAGTCCGGATCGAAGGGGATGACATCGTCATCGCGTGCTCGCCGGTCGAGACGATCCTGATCACGAGCCGGGGCGCCAGGAGTCAGCGGGTCATCCAGCCGGGCATTCGCGAGACCCGCTTCCCGATCGCCGCGTGGCGCGAACTCGGCTACCTCCGGGTGACGGTCCGGGATGACGCCGGCGGCCGCGCCTGGACCAACCCGATCTGGTTGTTGTAACGATTCCACTCACGGATTTCACATCACGTTGACATCCGGGACCGATCCGGCTGCTAGAATTCCTGGGTTTCCGCTGGTCTGACGGCGTCCGGAACGACGTGCCGGACGCCACGGCCACGCGCCACCACTCTGCGTCAGGTGGGAAGACGTGCCCAGACTCACTCAGCGAGATGAGGAGATGCCAATGACCGCTGCCGACCAGGCCCCGAACCGACTCGACCGCCGCGGGCTGCTCAAGGGTGCCGCCGGCGCTGGCGCCGCGGCCGGGCTGGCCGTCGCCGGGCCGAAGACGGAGGTTCGCCGCGCGTCCGCCGCGCCGAACCTCCGACAGGGGTTGACCGGGACGATCCGGGTCGCCTACGCCGACGAGGCTGGCTACAAGCCGAAGTACGTCGAGCAGGCCGCCGCCGCCGTCCAGGCCGCCAACCCTGGCGCGACCGTCGAGATCGACCTCCGCCAGGTCGCCGGTCAAGATTTCCTCACCCAGCTGCTGCTCGAGATCGACGGCGGCGGCGGGCCGGACGTGATCCACCTCGGCGGCGACCGGATCGGCCAGTTCGCCGACTCCGGCTTCATCTCGCCGCTGGACGCCTACCTGGCCCAGTGGCCGGACTGGACGGCGCAGTACCCCGAGAGCGTCCGATCCGGCGTGACCTACAAGGGTCAGGTCTGGGGTATCCCGTACGGCCTCGACGTTCGCTGGCTGTACGCCCGCCGTGACCGCCTCGAGGAGGCCGGGCTCAGCCGCGACTGGCAGCCGGCCAGCCTCAACGGCGTCCTCGAGGCCGCCACGGCGCTCAAGAACGCTGACCTCGGGATCGAGCCGTATGTCCTCTACGCCGGTATCATCGGTTCCGGCGGCACGACGACGCATGGCTTCCTGCCGGTTCTGCTGGCGAACGGCGGCACACTGCAGACGCCAGATGGCAAGTGGGTCAGCGACTCCCCGGCCATCACCGCCGCCTACCAGTACTATGTCGATGCCTGGCAGACTCTCCAGGTCGTCCCGACCAGCATCCTGACGTCGCCGGAGCCTTGGAAGCCATCCCGATCGGGCATCGGTTCCGGCGACGTCGGCCTCCTGTTCGAGGGGGGCTGGGTCTACGGCGGCTACCAGACCGCCGCCGCCGACGGCAGCGTCGAGCTTGACCAGATCGGCTACAGCCTGTTCCCGACGACCGACGCCGGTCCGACATTCACCATCGGCGGCCCCGGCACCTGCTGGTACATCGGCGCCGGATCGCAGAACCCGGACCTGGCCTGGGAATTCATCAAGGCGTTCAACACCCCCGACATCGTGGCCGACATCAACATCGAGGATCCGCATCCGGTTGCCCGGATGGACTCGGTCGCGCTGCCACGGTTCCAGGCGGAGCCGTACCTCGTCGACAGCACCGCCGCCCTGGACTCCGCCATCTTCCTGCCGGTCGTCCCGGAGCTCAACGACGTCTCCACCATCGTCCAGAAGATCACCGGCGATATCGCGACCGGCGACCTCGACGCCGCCGGCGCCGCCCAGCGGTACGCCGAGGAGCTGACCGCCCTCGTTGGCGCGGGGAACGTCGTCAGTGTCACCGAGAGTACGCCGCTCGTCCTCGGGACGCCGGGCGTGTAGGCTGGCCCCACCCCCCAGCCCCCTCCCCATCTCGTCCCGGCTCACTCCGACTTCGTCGGCGTTCGACCGGAACGGATGGAGAGGGGGAGCTGTTTGCGGACGACATTGCCACTCGGGGAGGGGCTGTGGCCCGACCAGCGTGAGCCCCTCTCCATCCGTCTTCCGGGCGAGTGTTGACGCAGTCGATGCGAGCGGAAGGCGAGATGGGGAGAGGTTGGGGCGAATCGACCAACCCCGAGCGTCCAATCAACCGCGCCGCCAATCCAACAGGCTCTTCATCCTTATGGCAATTCCCATCCCCGACGCGTCGACTCCGCCGGCGAGGAGCGCTCCGGTGCTGCCCCGCCGGCGGCACAAGAGCGCCTGGCGGCGGAACCGGGCCTACCTGCTCGGGCTGTCGCCGGTCGCGTTCCTGCTGGCGCTATTCTTCATCGGCCCGGCCATCTGGGCCGTCTGGTCATCGTTCACCAACCGCGCCCTGCTCGGCCCCGGTGCCCGCCACCCGGAGTTCATCGGGATCGACAACTACACCCGCCTCTTCAGCGATCCGACCTTCGGGACCGTCCTGCTGAACTCGCTGGTCTTCGTCATCGGCTCGGCGATGATCGGCCAGTTCCTGCTCGGCCTGCTGATGGCGTTGCTGCTGGATTTCACCGAGCAACGCGGCTACCGGCTGGTCCCGCTCGTCTACGGGGCGATCCTGCTGGCCTGGGTCAACCCGGCCGTCATCGCCGGTTTCGTCTGGACGGCGATGCTCGATTCGTCCAATGGCATCCTCAACCAGGGGCTCGGTCTGATCGGCGTCGACCCGGTCCAATGGCTCGGGGTCCAACCGATGCTGGCCGTGATCGTCGTCAACGTCTGGCGCGGGACGGCCTTCACGATGCTGATCTTCATCGGGGCGTTGCGAACCGTTCCGGCCCAGATCTACGAGGCGGCCCGGGTCGATGGCGCCGGACCGGTCCGGCGGTTCTGGGACCACACGCTGCCAACCCTGCGCCAGACCGCCGTGCTGGTCCTGCTCTCGGTCACGATCTCGACCTTCGGGACCTTCCTCGTCATCCAGACGCTGACCAACGGCGGCCCCGGTAACCAGACCGAGATCATCGCCCTGTTCGCCTACCGCACGGCGTTCGAGGATTACAAGATCGGCTACGGATCAACGATTTCGGTCGTGATGCTGGCGATCAACATCGCCTTCGCCATCGCCTACCTCCGGATCTCCCGGCAACGGGCGCCGCGGACAGGAGACTGATCCATGACGGCCATCACACCCTCCTGGCGCAACCGCCTGCCGCGGCCGGGCCGCCCATCGTCGGAACCGGCGGCGGATGCGACTGTCGCCGAGGCGACCGCGGCCCCCGGCCTGTCCCGGCCTGCAACGACCGACGCCCCCGCAACGACCCGACCCGCCATCCGGCGGCGATCCCGCAAGCCGCGCCGGTCGCCACTGGAATGGCTGCTCGTTCACGCCGCGTTCGTCGTCGTGCTGCTGTTCTTCCTGTCGCCATTCGCGTGGCTCCTGACCGCCGCCTTCAATACCCAGGCGGACTACGTTCTGGCGTGGCCGTCGCCCTGGACATTCACGAATTTTCACTCCGTCTTCGTAGATCTGGATTTCACCCGCTACCTGCGCAACTCGCTGATCGTCTCGCTCGCGACGATGGTCCTGACGACGGCCACCGTCTCGCTGGCCGGTTACTCGCTGTCACGGCTGGACATCCGGCGCAAGGCCTGGATCACCTATTCGATCCTGCTGCTTCAGACGATGCCGCTCTCGGCGACGATGGTGCCGATCTACGGGCTGGCGCGGGAGCTCCACCTGCGCAACAACTACTGGGGCCTGATCCTGATCCACACCGCGATCGAGCTGCCGTTCCTGACCTGGATGATGAAGAACTTCTTCGACGCGGTCCCGCGCTACCTGGAGGAGGCGGCTTGGATCGACGGCCGCTCCAAGTTCCGGGCCTGGTTCGAGATCCTGCTCCCGATGGCGCGGCCGGGGCTGGCCGTCGCCGCCGGGCTCAGCTTCCTCAGCGCCTGGAGCGAGGTCCTGATGGTGCTGGTGCTGGTCGACGACCCAGACCTGATCACCGTGCCGTTCGCCTTCTACCGCGCGGCCCGCGGCAGCGGCTCGTACCAGCAGGTCGACTACGGCATCATCGCCGCCCTCGGCATCCTCTACGTCATCCCGGTTCTGATCATGTTCTTCGCCACCCGACGCCTGATGGTCCGCGGCCTGATGAACAGCACCCGTGGCCTGTGATCGACCGACAACAGCACATCCTTCCACGCGACAGGAGTCGTCATGGCCACGATCGAGTTCGATCATTTGTTTAAGCAGTTCGAGGGGCAGGGCGAGCCGGCCGTCAACGACCTGACGATGACCGTCGGCGACGGTGAGCTGATGGTCGTGCTCGGTCCATCCGGCTGCGGCAAGTCGACTTTGCTCCGGATCCTGGCCGGGCTGGAGGAATCGGACGGCGGCGACATCCGGATCGCCGGGCGGAGCGTGATCGACCTCGAGCCACGCGACCGGGACATCGCGCTGGTCTTCCAGCAGTACGCGCTCTACCCCCACCTCTCGGCCCGGGACAACATCCTCTACCCGCTCAAGGTCCGAAACGTCGCGCAGAGCGAGCGCCAGAGCCGGCTGGGCCGGGCCGCGACGATGCTGAGCCTGGAGCGGCTGCTGGGGCGCAAGCCCGCCCAGCTCTCCGGCGGCGAGCAGCAGCGGGTGGCGCTGGGACGGGCGATCGTCCGGCAGCCGAAGGCGTTCCTGATGGACGAGCCGCTCTCAAACCTCGACGCCAAGCTACGGACCCACATGCGGACCGAGATCAAGGCGCTGGTCCAGGAGCTCGGCACGACGACCTTCTTCGTCACGCACGACCAGTCGGAGGCGATGACGCTGGCCGACCGGATCGCCGTGATGAGCGCCGGGCGCCTCCAGCAGGTCGGGACGCCGGACGAGGTCTACCAGCACCCGGCCAACCGGTTCGTCGCGGAGTTCATCGGCTCGCCACCAATGAACCTGCTCGCGGCTCGGCCAGACGGCGATCACCTCGTCGTGGTCGGCGGCTGGCGCATCCCGGTCCCGGACGCCGGCCGAACGCGCCCGTCGCTGGACGCGAGGAGCGCCGGGCTGACCCTCGGGCTGCGGCCGGAGGCGATCCGGCTCAGCCAGACGCCGGAGCCGGACGCCCTGCCAGTCGAGGTCTTCCTGACCGAACCACTGGGCAGCGAGGTGATCGTCAACGTGCGGCTGGGCGACGAGATCGTCAAGGTCCGCACCGCTCCGGATGTCCGGCCAGCGCCGCATGACACGGTCTACCTGACGGCCAGTGCCGACGGTGTCCGCCTGTTCGACGGCACGACGGGCCAGGCGGTGACGGGGTAACGATACGGCTTGCGAACGCGGGCTCAGGAGGCGAGGGGGAGCGGGGCCGTCGGCGGTGGGGTGGCCGGGTGAGCGAAGAGGAAGCCCTGCTGGTAGGTGGCGCCGTTGTCGGCCAGCCAGCGCCACTCTTCCTCGGTCTCCACGCCTTCCGCGACTGACTCGACTCCCAGCGAGAGGGCCGTCTCCAGGAGCTTGCTGGCGATGGTCGCCTTGTAGTGGTCGGCATCGACGTTCCGGACGAGGGCTAGGTCGAGCTTCACGAAGTCCGGCCGGAGCGAATGGAGCAGCGTCATCGACGCGAACCCCGCGCCGAGGTCATCGAGCGCAACCCGGAAACCCTGCTCCCGGTAGACCGCGAGAATGCCTTCGAGATGGGCCATGTCGTCGAATCGACCGGTCTCCACGATCTCGAAGACGATCTGTTCCGGCGTGAGATCCGTGCGGCGCATCGCCGCGATCGTGGACCGAAGGCAGAACTCCGGCGTGTATATCGAGCTTGGCGTGAAGTTGATGAAGACGCTCGACGCGAGCTGGTGCTGCGCGGCGGCCCGGATCGCGCCGATCCGCGCCGTGCGATCGAGGTGGTACAGCAGATTCGCGGTGACGGCGGCGTCGTAGAGCTTGAGCGGCGCGATCAGCGCGCCATCGTGGCCGACACCACGAGTGAGCGCTTCGTATCCGTAGACATCGCGCGGATCATGGCTGGATACGATCGGCTGAAAGTGTGTCACCAGAGCGCTGGTGGCGAGGATGTCGACCAGCCAGCGCGACCGGGAGCGTTTGATGAGCATGGCGAGTCGATCGGCCAGCAGGAACGTGCTGAGTTCAGGTTGCTCGCCTTCCCGGAGCAGGAGGATCCGGGACTCGCTGGACTCGCTGGACGACAGCCGTTCGTCCAGACGTTCAAGGACCTCCGGCAGCGTATCATCGGAGAACGACATCTTGAGAATACTGTCGTCTGGGCGTTCGCAGACCAGGCCCGCCTGGGCGACGACCTGGGCGATGATCTCCTGCGTATGCAGAAGAGGCGCGGCGAGATAGAGCGTACCCGCCCTCGGGATGGCCTCGGGCAACGAATCACACGATGCGCATCGCGGGCGTTTCGCCATGACTCCATCTCCGAATACGGGCGATCTCCTGGAGACCGATCGCGACAATCGGGTTCCGCGCAGGTCGCCGCGAACGCCGATCCTGACATCACCGCCAGCCACGGGGCCTGCTGATTGCCACACTATCCGAAGACAGCGATCTTTACCCGCTCCTGGCGAGCATGATTCAATGATTCAACGGAGACCAGCCCGACACCGACATTGGGCCGGGATGCCGAACTCGTTCTCCCGACACGACAGAAACGAGTCAGACCGGTTGCTGGACATCGTTGCCCGTCGCCTACTGGCCGCTCCGCTTGAGCGACTTTCCACCTTACTGGATCAACGATGGCTCGGCCCGAACTGGATCACTGCCACGGGCCTCCTGCTCGGCGCCGGGAGTGCGGGCCTGGCGGCAAGTCAGTGGTGGAGGGCCGCGCTGGTCCTGTGGCTGGTCTCGCGACTGGCCGACGGGCTGGACGGCGCGCTGGCCCGGCGACGACGGACGACCGGCAAACCGGCGACGAAAGCCACGGTCACGGATGCCAGTGGCCTGCTGGACATCGTCGCGGATTTCACAGTCTACGGGCTGACGGTCGCCGGGGTCGCCTTCGGCACGAGCGCCGAGTTCGCGGCTCCCGCCTGGCCATTCATGTTGGTGTTGGTCGTCTATTATGTCAACGGCGGCGTCTTCCTCGCCAAGTCCTCAATCGCTGAACGGTTGAACCGGCCAGACAGCGATGACCGGACGTTCATCTTTCCGGTGGGCTTCGCCGGCGCGACGGAGACGATCGTCGTCCACAGCCTGTGGCTTCTCTTCCCGGCGGCCGCCTGGCAAATCGCCACGATCTGGGCACTCGTCGTCGGGGTCAATGCCGTCCGGCAAGTCGTTTCCGGCTACCGTGCGTTCCGCTGACCCCAGCCAACCCACGCGCGCCGGACAGACCGCAGCAGTCCGATGCCGACGCTGACCGGCGGCGACCCGAGACTCGCCTGGACATCGGCGACCGCCGCGTTCCAGACGCCATCGTTGAACGTTGGATAGGCATGGGTGGTCGCGGCGATGTCCCGGACCTTCAACCGCTGACGGATCGCCAGCGTGACCTCGCCCAGCGTTTCCCCGGCCCGCGGGCCGACAATCGTCGCGCCAACGATGACGCCCTTCTGGTTGACCGCGAGCCGGGAGAACCCGGTGGTCGCCCGGTCCGTCACCGCCCGGTCGACGTCCTCGTGGTCCATGTGCAGAACACGGCCCGATGGCGGTGTCCGCTCATCGGCGGTACTCACCCCGACCGCGGCGACCTCAGGCGACGTGAACGTCACCCGCGGGACGGCCCGGGTGTCGATCGCGCGGCGCAGCCCGAGGATGGCGTTGCTGGCGGCGATGCTGCCGTGCATCCCGGCCGTGTGGGTGTGCGACGAGCGGGCGGTAACGTCGCCGGCGGCCCAGATCCAGGGGTTGCTCGTCTGCAGATGGTCATCGACCGCGATGTGTCCACGATTGTCCAGACGGACACCGGCCACATCCAGTCCAAGATCGTTCGTCCGCGGCCGCTTGCCCGTCGCGATCAACAAGGCATCGAATGGAACAACGGATTCGTCACCCAGCGTCATGACCTGACCGTGGCCATCCGTGCCCGACTGGACCCGGGTCGCGGTCGCACTGAGCCGGAGATCGACCCCATCGGCCTGGAGCGCGGCCGCGACGATCCGCGACGACCGTGGGTCCTCGCGCGACAACAGCCGGTCCGCACGGGAGACGATCGTCACGGCGGCACCGAGCCGGGCAAAGGCCTGGCCGAGCTCGCAACCGATCGGCCCGCCGCCGAGGATGAGCAGGCGATCCGGCAACGTCGTTAGCTCCCAGACGGTCTCGCTGGTCAGCGCCTCGGTCTGGTCCAGCCCATCCAGCGGCGGGATGGCGGGCGCCGCCCCAGTGACGATCAGCGCCTGCCGAAAGGTCAGTTGGCGATCACCGGCCATCGCCGTGTTCCGCCCGGTGAAGCGGACATCGCCCTTGATGACCGTCACCCCGGCCAACTCCAGCGCCTCCGGGGAATCGACCGGCGCGATGATCGCGATGGCAGCCCGGACCTGCTCCATGATGTCCGGGAACGAGCTGCCCGCAGTAGTGACCGAATCAATCCCGTTCGCTCCGCCGCGACCCTCGGCGACCGTCCTGGCCGCGGCGATGAGCGACTTCGACGGGACACAGCCGGTCCAGAGGCAGTCGCCGCCGGTCCGCTCGCGCTCGACCAGGATGACCCGCGCGCCGAGGGCGGCGGCGGTCTTCGCCCCGACGAGGCCAGCGGTCCCACCTCCGACGACCAGCAAGTCGCAATCCATCTGTCCCAATCGCATCGTCCTGAGATCCTCTCGCTGGTGGCATCGCGCGGCCGAACATCGCGTTCACCCAACGGGGCATAATGCGTTCCGCTGAACCGCATCACCGCCGAAGATGCCGCAGCGTGCCCAGGCCGCTGGCCGCCACCCGCTGGAGAAGTCACGTGCCCGTCGATAGCCAACCAGCCCGACCAGCCGATATCGAACTCGTCGGTCACCTGACGCCTGACCAGCAACAACAGTACGTGACCGTGCCGTTCGCGGTGCCGGCCGGTGTCGAGCAGATCCAGCTTCGCTACGACTACAGCGACCGGATCGCCTCCGACCCGGACCTCGACAACGGCAATACCCTCGACATCGGCCTGTTCGACGAACGGGGGACGGAAGCCGGCGGGCCGGGCTTCCGGGGCTGGAGCGGCAGTGACAAGCGGGACTTCACCGTCGGCCGAGACTGGTCGACGCCACCGTACCGGCCCGGCCCGATCGGCGCCGGGACGTGGTCGGTCCTGCTCGGCCCATACAAAGTGGCGCCGGCCGGGCTGGATTATCGGATCGAGATCGCCTTCAGTCCGAAGCAGGCCGAGCGACCAACTCCGCCGCCCGCGCCGGTCTGGCGGCGTCCGGGAATCGCGCCACCCGCCGAGCCCGGCTGGGTCCGGGCCGATCTCCACAGCCACACGGTCTTCTCCGACGGCGACTCCTGGCCGAGCGAGACGATGGCGGCCGCCTGGGCAGCCGGCCTGGACGTGATCGGCATCACCGACCACAACAGCGCCATCTCCGCCGCCGGGGCCGCCGGCGACCTGACCGGCGGCCCGCTCCTGGTCCCCGGTGTCGAGACGACGACCTACGGTGGGCACTGGAACGCCTGGGCGGCTCCCGGCGCGGCCCGTCACCACTGGTACGACTTCCGCGAACCGACCGGTCCGGCGACCGAGGCGGCGATGGCCGCGGCCGTTGCCGACGGCGCCTTCGTCAGCATCAACCACCCGAAGCCGCTCGGCCCGCCGTGGCTCTTTCCCGACGTGACCTCGTTCCACGCCGTCGAGGTCTGGAACGGCGACTGGGACAAGCTGAACCCGATCTCGCTGGCGTACTGGGAGGCGCTCCTGCGGCGTGGTGTCCGGGCCGTCGCGATCGGCGGCAGCGACACCCACCGGCTGAGGACGGCGCACCGCCCCCGGTTCGGCATCCCCGACGCTCGCTTCGGGACACCGACGACGTTCATCCGGACCGGCGACCACCCGCCGACCGTCGCCACGGTTCTGGCGGCGCTACGCCGGGGCAACTGCTTCGTCGCTGAGTCCCCGACCGGACCGGAATTGTACGTCTCCCGCCTGGCCGGCGAGCCCGACGCGGCGCTGCGGATCCGGGTGGTCGGTGCGGCGGGCGAGACGCTGTCGGCCATCGGGCCAGACGGAGCGGTCTTCGCGGCCGCGGTGCCCGTCGCCGACTGGTGGGTAACCGTCCCCTTCCCAGCCGGGACGCCGTGGCTACGGGCGCAGGTCACCGACCGGGTCGGCCGGGTCCGGGTGATGAGCAACGCCATCTGGCCAACGCAGGACTGACGCGGGTCAACGGGTTGGGAGCTCCGGCGGTCTTGATATCATTGCGGGAATGGACGTAAGGACCGTGCAAGTAACGTTACCCGTCGAACTCGAAGAGATCGTCCAGCGCCGGATTGCGTCTGGCTGTAACCAGGACTCCAGTGAGGCCCTTGCTGAGGCGCTTGGGTTGCTGGAGGAACGTGAGCGAGAGCTTGAACACCTGCTCAAGGCGCTTGAACGAGGTGAAGAACGAGCGGCCCTTGAGGGCACCATCGAATGGTCGCCCACCTACATGAATCGTCTGGTCGCGGAAGCACAAGTAGCCGCGGAACGACCGGCGACAGGCGAACCGGCAATTCGTCACTGATGCGGATTACCGTTTCGCCGGAGGCCGACGAGGACCTCCGCGCGATCCAGGTCTTCGGACTCGGGCGCTGGGACGTTTACACGACCGTCGCGTACAAAGCTGGCTTGACCGCTACCATCCAGAGCCTGTCATCATTTCCGCAACTCGGACGGACCATGCCGGATATGCCGGACCGGTTTCGCCTTATTCGGTCTGGGTGCCTGACCTCGACCACAGAGTCCGCGCCAAGTGTCCGCCCTCAGCGAGATAATGGTCCAGGATGCGCTGGTATAGTCAGTGAGGAAGGGAGAGGCCATACACATCAGGCTGACATCGGACGAGGAGTTGATGATCCGGCAACGGATTGAGTCTGGCCAGAACCAGGATACGAACGATGTCATCCATGAGGCGCTCCAATTGCTGAGCGCGCGCGAGCGGAACCGAGCGGAACTTCAGGCTGCGCTCGCCGTTGGACTCGAACAGATCGAGCGCGGCGAGACCGTCCCCTGGACGCCGGATTTGCCGTCGAACCTCTTCGCAGATGTGCTCAGCGACGTGGCGACCGAGAACTCCGCTTCACCTCAGACGACCCGCTGATGCACCCGACGTTCTCCGTCGCCGCACGAGATGACCTCCGGGACATCTTTCGTTGGGGACTACGGCAATGGGGAGAGGTCTCCGCGGAACGGTAGGTTGACGCCTTCAGGGAGGAAGTCAATCGCTTGAGCGACTTCCCGGAATTTGGACGCACCCATGAGGACCTATCTCCTGGCGCACGGGTTCTCGTGACCGGAATTCACCGGATGTTCTCCCGGATCGATGGCGATACCATCCAGATCGTCCGGGTCCTTCATCAGCGAGCCAACTCAGCCAATCTGGACGAATAGCCCGCCCTGGCATTTCGCCACGGATGGCTGTTTCGTCAGAACCGGTGATTCACTGGGTTGGGACCACGGGCTTGGCAACGCGATACCCTTGGAACATGATCGGAGAAACGGAGGACGAGAGATGGATGTCACGATCCCAATGGCGCTCGATCGAATCGCCCGGCGCTCGCAGCGCGATGGGCTCGATGACCCTAGCAAACCGGACCAGGTCATTGATCAGGCGATGAGCGACCTGGCTGATCACGACCAGCCGAGCGAGTCCATTGACGTCGCTGCACTTATCGCGGAGGCCGAGGCAAGCCTCGCGCTCGGTGAGGGTCGCGTGTGGTCACCGGAACTTCGGCGGGAGATCATCGAGCGAGCCAGGACGAAGATTCAGCAGGGTCTGCCTCCAGCTCCTCACGTTTGTCCATAGGGTGAGCATCTCCTACTCGGCAGAAGCCGTCGCCGATCTGGCCGACGTTATCGTCTATGGAAATAACGTCTGGGGATTCGAGCAGGCGATCCAGTATCTGAACCTGTTGGAGGCGTCCATTTCCACACTTGTGGACTTTCCCCAAATTGGTCGGGTTGACGAGGTATTCGCTCCCGGACACCGCTGGCGGCTCTTCCAGGATCATCGTGTCATCTACGACTACGACGGTGCGACCGTCACGGTACTTCGAGTCGTTCACCGGCGCGTAGACTATCGGGCGCTACTGAGAGGGGGACCGGAATGACCACAATCGTCACCATCTCACCGCACCATGAGGAGTTCATTCGGCAGCGGGTCTCATCCGGCCGGAACCGGGATGCGCTCTCGGTGGTGGCGGAGGCGCTCTACCTGCATGATGCCCGGCAGCGTCTCCAACCGTTCACGGATCTTCGCCCGTTCATGTCGGAGGTACGGACTCGACTGACTTCCGCCCGGTTGGCCGACTGGAGCGACCCTGGCGCGGACGACATCTACGAGGCCGTCCTGGCTGAGCATGTCCAAGCGCAAGCTGACGAAGCCGCGCGCTGACCGATCCCGCCAGCGGACGAAGTTTCGTGACACCGTGAAGTCCTCCTGGCAATGCACGGCCCGACCCCTGCGTAACAGTCGGCAGAGGTTGGTCAGGTCGACCACCGCCAGCCTGGGCCGGATAGTTCCCGTCCGGCCGGATCAGTCGCCCGATCACGGAGCCCGCATGAATACCTGGGTCATCGTCGTCATCGCCGTCGTCCTGATCGTCATCTTCATCCCGATCCTCGCCCGGGGGATGTTCAGCAGTACCCGGGGCGACCAGACCGCTGACCAGACCGCCGACCGGACCGGCGAGGAACCGGCCAACTTCAGCGACGACCCACCCGAGACCCGGCGCTGAACAAGAGACCAGCGCCGGGCACGGATCCGCTCAGCGGCGGGTGAGGTCGACGTGGTCACCGGGCGGCAGCATCTTCGCGTCCGGCAGCGTCGCCATATCGTTCTCGGGCCCGGCCGGGTTGTAGAGCGCCAGCACCCGCATCGGCTCCCAGCCGGTGTTCATCGTCGAGTGGAACACGGCCGTTCCGATGTAGACGGTGTCGCCGGCCCGGACGACGAACGGCTCACCGTCGTCGATCACCTGCTCGCCCTCGCCGGAGAGGAAGTACAGGATCTCCTCGGAGTCCGGATGGTTGTGGCGGCCGTGGCCCTGGTCCGGCAGCACGACGACCTCTCCGAAGGTCAGACCGGCGCCCGGCGTGGTCGCCGGCTCGACGAGCCACTTGGTCATCCCCCAGTCGAAGGTGACGGTCGGAATGGCGTCCGGGTCGATCTTTCGACCGGCCGTGTTGGTGTTCGGCGTGGTCATCGTGCAATGTCCTCCTTCTTGATCGCCTTGAAGCGACGCGTGTTCTCGGTGATGGCGATCTCGGCCGGGAGCCGCTCCATGCTCGACGCGCCGTAGAACCCGACGACGCCAGTCGTCCGGGTCAGGACATAGGTGGCGTGCTCGGGCTCGGCGATCGGGCCGCCGTGGCAGATCACCATCACGTCCGGCCGGACCGCGTGGGCGGCGTCGGCGATCACCTGCGTCTGCGAGACGGCCCCGTCGAGCGACATCGCCGTCTGAGCACCGATCAGCCCGCTGGTCGTCAGGCCCATGTGGGCGACGATGATGTCGGCCCCGGCCTCCGCCATCTGCCGCGACTCATCCGGCGTCGCGGCGTAGGGCGTCGTCAGCAGGTCCATCTCGTGGGCGGTCCGGATCATGTCCACCTCCAGCCCATAGCCCATCCCGGTCTCCTCCAGGTTGGCCCGGATGATGCCGTCGAACAGGCAGACGGTCGGGAAGTTCTGAACCCCGCTGAAGCCGAGCTCCGCCACCTGTCTCAGGAAGACCGACATGATCCGGAACGGGTCGGTTCCGCAGACCCCGGCCAGGACTGGCGTGTGCTTCACGACCGGCAGGACCTCGCCCGCCATCTCCATCACGATCGCGTTGGCGTCGCCGTATGGCATCAGCCCGGCCATCGAGCCCCGACCCGCCATTCGGAAACGGCCGGAGTTGTAGATGACCATCAGGTCGACCCCGCCCGCCTCCTCGCACTTGGCCGAGAGTCCGGTCCCGGCGCCCGCGCCGAGGATCAGTTCGCCCCGGTCGATCTGGGCCCGCAACCGGTCGAGGATGTCCTGCCGCGCCTGTCGTGTCACCGGGAAGTCTCCGTTCTGCTGTCGATCCAGGATCGGTAATGGTCGTCAAAGGTCTCCGCCATCGCGACGGCGAACGCCGCGTCATTGAGGTCGGCGTCGACGTACCGGACATCGATGCCCGGATCGAGGTTCGCCCGGAGAGCGTCGAACAGGGCGGCGTCCGCGCCGGGGTCGTGGAACGGCTGCCCGGCGACGGAGACCGACGAGACCCCGCGCAGCGGCACGAACAGTGTCAGCGGCCCGGTCGCCGCATTGAGCTTCCGCGCGATCCGGCGGCCGAGCTCGGCGCACTCCGCGGCGCTGGTCCGCATCAGCGTGATCGAGGCATTGTGGACCAGGAGCTGGCGGTCCGCATAGCGAGTGGGGACCGAGTCGCGCGGACCGAAGTTGACCATGTCGAGCGCCCCGAGCGAGACGACCTGCGGCAGTCCGCGCGTCCCGGCCGCCTCCAGCCGGTGCGGCCCGGCCGCGCAGATCCCGCCGGCCAGTTCGTCGGCCAGTTCCGTCGTCGTGATGTCAAGCACGCCGGTGATGATGCCGCTCCGGACCAGCGCCTCCATCGTGTCACCGCCGGAGCCGGTCGCGTGGAAGACCAGCACCTCGTAGCCCAGCGCCTCCAGCCGCTCGCGGGCGGCGGTCACCGCCGGGGTGGTGACACCGAACATGGTCGCGCCGATCAGTGGGCGACCGGCGGACGAGCCCCACCCCCCGACCCCCTCCCCATCCGCGGATGGAGAGAGGGAGTCATGCTCGGCCGCTGCCCGGGCCATCCCGGCGATCGCGGCGGCGGCGTTGGTCAGGATCCGGACCGAGAGCGAGTTGATCCCGGCGATGTCGACGACGGAGTACATCATCGTCAGGTCGGTCGAGCCGACGTAGGGCCGCGTGTCGCCGGCGGCGACGGTCGAGACGAGCAGCTTCGGCACCCCGACCGGCAGATCCCGGACGGCCCGGGCGAACAGCGACGACCCGCCCGACCCGCCGAGACCGAAGACGGCGTCGAGCTGCCCGGCGGCGTGCAGCCGACCGACGACCGCGGCGGCCCCCTCCCCCATGGCCGTCACGGCGGCGCCGCGATTGCCGGCGGCCACGAGGTCCTGGAGATCGGCGCCGCCGCCGCGGGCCACCTCCTCACGGGAGATGTCCGGATCGAACCCCGGCGTTCCCAGGACGCCGGCATCGACGACCGTGACGGCGACACCCTGATCCCGCAGGCGATCGCGGACGAAGGCGTACTCGGTGCCCTTGGTGTCGAGCGTACCGATCAGAACGACGACTGGGTCACGTTGGCTCACGCCTGTCCTCCATGTGATGGTGATCGGGCCAGAGCCCACCCCCGGCCCCCTCCCCATCTCGATTCGCCTCTTCAAGGACTCATCGGATGGAGAGGGGGAGAACGTCGCGAACGACCACGCCAATCACAGAGGGCTTCAGGCACGACCAGCATGGAGCCCCTCTCCATCCGCATCCGCAGATGCGAGATGGGGAGGGGTGGGGTTACGCCCGCCGTCCGTCAAGCCGGGGGCTGGTAGACGCCCTGCATCAGCGGAGTCGCGTTGGCGACGGCCTGATCCATCGCCGCCTGGGCCGTCGCCTCGCCGGTCCAGATCAGGTCGAGGGCCGGAGTGACGGCCTCGAGCAGGATCTGGTTGAGGTTCTTCAGCCAGTAGCCCGGCGTCTGGTAGGGCGCGTTGTTGAGGGCGTAGTCGATGAAGACGTCGCGGGCGTTCTCCGGGTAGACGCCCTCCTCGGCGTCGATCCAGGCCGCGATCTTCGTCTCGTCCGTGTAGGACGCCTGCTCGATCGGCATCCAGAGGCCGCGGCGGTAGAGGTCGATCCGGTCCGGGCTGTAGCGCCACCGGTAGAACTCGTAGGTCGCGGCCGGGTTGGCGGTCTGGGCCGAGACGATGATCGGGATGCCGAACCGGACGGTGACCGGCTCCTTGAAGTACGGCAGCGGCGCGACGCCCCAGTCCAGCCCCTCGTGCTGGCTATAGTCGAGGACCTTCCACATGCCGTTCAGATCCATCGCGATCTTGCCGGTCTGCATCAGGACATCCGTGGCGGGGAGCGCCGACGACTGGGCGGGTGTCGGGGCGACGTGGTGGACGTAGATCAGGTCCTGGAGGTTCTGGAGTGCCTCGACCGCCTCGGGCTGGTTGAGCAGCAGCTGAGTCCCGTCGGCGCTGGCGAAGTTCCCGCCGTTGCTCAGGATGTAGGGCATATAACCCTCGAGGAACTGCTGGAAGGTGACGCCGTAGACGTCGATGCTCCCGGCGTCGAACTCGGGGTCGTGGGCGTCGCGGCCGGAGCGGTCTTTCGTCAGGCTCTTGGCGAGATCGACGAAGGCCGGCCAGGCCATCGCGTCGGCGGCCTTCGAGGACGGGACAGGGATCCCGGCGTCGTCGAACAGCTTCCTGTTGTAATAGGTCAGGATGATGCCGATGGCGAGACTGGTGCTCATTACCTTGCCGCCGTCGTAGACGTAGTTGGTGTTCGGGACGAGGGTGCCCGATTCTGCATCGCCGGCGACGAACTGGGCCAGGTCCAGCGTCGCGCCACCAACGGTGATATCCCACGCCTGGGCGGCGTCCATGTAGGCGACATCGGCCAGCGTGTTGGACGCCAGCATCGTGGTGATCTTCTCGATGTAGCCGTCGTTGGGGATGTACTGGGCCCGGACCTGGATGGTCGGGTTCTGCTCGTTGAAGCTGTCGCACATGCTGGCGACGGCGTCCTGCTCCTGCGGCGAGCCCCAGTAGGTAAAGACGATCTCCGTCGCGTCCTGCGCGGCCGCGAACCGCGGGCCACTGGCGGCTCCGGCGGCGACGGCCGCGCTGGCCGCCGCCGTCCCAACGAGCAGCTTGCGGCGGGAGAGTTGCGCCCGGTCCAGCGCCTGCATGATCGCCTCGAAGGCGGTGGCGGGGTGGGCAGCGGAGGCGGTACGGGGTTCATTACCGTGCGTCATTGCATTCCCTTTCAGATCTACGGCGATGTCAAATGGACGGTGAACGGTGGGCGGCGGGAGCTAAACGGCGTGGTGGCTTGCCGGATAACCCTTCCCCAGCCCCTCCCCGACCCTGCTCGCCTGCGGGCTCGCGGCCGGAGAGGGGTGTCTGGCTGCCTCCGGCGTCGTAGTCCGGAACGACGCTGCGGAAACGGAGCCCCTCTCCGGACGGTGAGGACCGAAGGGACGATCCGGGCCGGGGAGGGGTTGGGGAGGGGTCGTGTCGCCGCCCTCCGGGGCGGCAGTTGTCCTCTCCCTCCCCTAGCCCTTGAGGCCGGTCACGGCGATTCCGGCGATGAAGTACCGCTGGGCAATGAAGAACAGGACGAGCGTTGGAATGAGCACGACGGTCGAGGCGGCCATGAGCAAGCCCCACTCGGAGTTGTAGAGGCCCTTGAACTGAGCCAGGCCCAGCGCCAGGGTGTACTTGCGATCGTCGGTCAGGTAGATCAGCGGGTTGAGGAAGTCGTTCCAGGTGGCGAGGAACGAGAAGATGCCGACCGTGATCAGGGCCGGGCGGCTGAGCGGGACGATGATGTCCCAGAGAATCCGGGGCGGCGAAGCGCCGTCGAGGCGGGCCGCGTCGTCGAGATCACGCGGGATCGTCCGGAAGAACTGGCGGAGCAGGAAGATGTTGAACATCCCGCCGCCGAACCAGGCCGGCAGCGTCAGCGGAATGATCGTGTTGGTCAGCCCGAGGTGGCTCCAGATGATGAAGGTTGGGATCAGCGTCACCGCGTAGGGCAGCATCAGGGTGCTGAGCATGATTCCGAAGACGATGTCCCGACCTGGCCAGCGCAGCCGGGCGAAGCCGTAGGCCGCCAGCGTCGAGGAGATCACGGTGCCCGTCACGACGAGCACAACAATGACCAGCGTGTTCATGAAGTACCGGCCGAACGGGATGGTCTCGGTCAGCGCCTCGTCGTAGTTGCTCCAGAGCCAGGGCCGGGGGATCCATTCTGGAGGAAAGACGAAGATCTGGTTCAGGCTCATCACGGAGCTGCGGACCAGCCAGGCGAAGGGGAACAACATGGCCACGCTGAAGACCAGACAGATCGCGTAGGCGATGCCCAGCGCGATCCGCCGCCTCGCGCGCTGGCTCTGCAGGAAGGAACGTCGGGGCGCCCGGACCCCGAGCGCGTCATCGGTACGGATGGTCGCCATCTAATCCTCTCCCCCGTAATGGACCCAGCGGTTGGATGTCGAGAAGACGATCACGGTCAACACGGCGATGACCGCGAACTGGATCACGCCCAGAGCGGCCGCGTAGCCGAGATCGCCGAGTTCGAACGCCTTGCGGTAGAGATAGAGCCCGTAGAACAGACTGGCGTTGTTCGGCCCTCCGTCGGTGATGACGTAGGCCTGGATGAACGTCTGAAGCGCGCCGATCACGCTGAGGATGAGGTTGAAGAAGATCGTCGGCGTGATCATCGGGATCGTCACGCTCCAGAGGCGGTTGAAGACGTTGCCGCCGTCGAGCGAGACCGCCTCGTAGAGGTGCTGCGGGATGGCGGTCAGCCCGGCCAGGAAGATGATCATCATCGGGCCGACGCCCCAGAGGCTCATCAGGATCAGCGACGGCAGCACCGTGTCGGACGAGTAGATCCACTGCTGTTCGGGCAGGCCGACCCTGGTGATGATGGTGTTGAGCAGACCGAAGTCCGGGTTGAACATCCAGAGCCAGAGCACGCTCGACGCGACCAGCGGGACCGTCGCCGGCAGGTAGAAGATCGTCCGGAAGATCGGCAGCCCCTTGATGCGCTCGTTGAGCAGCAGCGCCAGCAGGAAGGCGACGACGATCTGGAGCGGGACACTAACCGCCGCGTAGGTGAGGGTGACTCGGGCCGCCTTCCGGAACAGCGCGTCATCCTGGAAGATCGTCTGGAAGTTCTGGAGGCCAAGCCAGTGCGTCTGGCCGGAAACGCTCCAGTCGGACAGGGTCAGGATGAAGCTGGCGACCATCGGGCCGAACTCGAACAGCAGGAATCCCATCACCGCCGGCGCGACGCAGAGCATCCCCCAGAGCGTCTCCGACCGGACCCGCTGCTTGCGGACTGGCTCGGCCCGGACGTGGTCCACCGCCAGGTTCGATTCAATGGCGTTGACCATACGCTTGTCACCTCTCTGGTTCGTCGCTCACCCTGAAGCAGGTCAGAGGCGGGTCGTGGCGGCAGATGGAGCCGCGCGGGGATGGCCGGACCGGCGACCATCCCCACGAGGCCAGCTAGTTACGGCCCTGCATCAGCGGGGCAGCCGCCGTCGCGGCGGCGTTGAACAGCGTGGCCGCGTCGCCCTCGCCGGCGAAGAGCGCCTCGAAGGCCGGACCGATGACCTCGATGTTGAGCTGGTTGAAGTTCTTCAGCCAGTAGATCGGCGCCTGATCATTGGAGTGGTTGAGCGGGTAATCGATCAGGACCTGACGGGCCTCCGGCGGGTAGACGCCGTTGGCCGGGTCCAGCCAGAGATTGATGCTGGCCTCGTCGGTGTAGTACTTCTGCAGGGCCGGCATCCAGAGACCGCGGGCGTAGAGGTCGATCCGCTCCGGGCTGTAGCGCCAGCGATAGAACTCGTAGGCCTGGTCCGGGAATTGGGTCGTACCTGAGACGACGAGCGGGATGCCGGCCAGGTCGACCGCCGGGACCTGATGCTTCGGCAGCACGCCGAGCCCCCAGTCGAGGCCCTCGTTGTTGGCGTAGTCAAGGATGACGAAGGCGCCGTTGCAGTCCATGGCGAGCTTGCCTGTCTGCATGAGCACGTTGGTCGCGGGCAGCGCGTCGGATGCCGCCGGCGTCGGCGAGACGTGGTGGACGTAGATCAGGTCCTGGAGCTTCTGGAGGACGTCGAGCGCCTCGGGCGAGTTCATCGTGAACGTCAGGCCGTCTTCGGAGGCAACGCCGGCGTTGTTGCTCCAGAGCATCGGGAGCCAGTACGGGAGGGTAGTCCCGTAGACATCGATGCTCTCCGGGTCGAAACCGGGGTCGAGGGCGTTGCGGCCGTCACGGTCCTTCGTTAGCTGCTTCGCGGTGTCGACGAACTGGTCCCAGGTCCAGGCCGTCTCACCGGTGGTCGGCGGCGCCGCGACGCCGGCGTCCCCGAAGAGGGTCTTGTTGTAGAGGACGCAGTTGATCGTGAGCGCGAGGCTGGTGCTCAGGATCCGGCCCCCGTTGTACGTGTAATTGGTGTTCGGCATGAGATCGCCGGTCTCGGTGTCGTTGGTGACATAGTCGGTCAAATCGAGGGTATGGCCGTTGGCGGCCCAGTCGAAGGCCATGCCGGGGTCGATGTAGGCGACGTCCGGGACGGTGCCACCGGCCAGCGCGGTCGTCATGCGCTCGTTGTAGCCATCGTTGGCGACGTACTGGGCGCGGACCGAGACGTCGGGGTTTTGCGCATTGAAGCTGTCGGTCATCCCCTTGACGGCGTCCTGCTCCTGGGGCGAACCCCAGTACTGGAAGACCAGCTCGGCCGGATCCTGAGCGGCGGCGGGACCGGCGAAGCGGCCAGCCGCCAGCAGCGCGGCTGTCCCACCGCCGGCGGCGAGCAGGCTTCGGCGCGTGAACGCAGAGCCATTGATCTTGAACATGTCGTGCAGGGGGCGGTCGGTGCGGTTCGTCATCGAAGTGCTCCTTCTACGTCGTTGCTACACGGGACGGATGGTGAGGCTCCGGTTCCTTCAGGCTCGAATCTCATCTTTACGACTCGGATCAACCCTCCCCTTTCGCCGTTACCGGTCCGTCGGATTCGCTTCGTCCGGAGCGGTCCGGCTGCTCGTCCGGCAGGTGCAGGTGCCCGGGACGCCGCTGGCCCTGCAACCGATCTTCGACCCAGAACGATCTGAGCGGTCCATCCAGGATCTCGAGGATGTCGTGCTCGTCGCCCATCCTCGTGACCAGGATGTCGCCTGGCCCGATCTCGTACTCCTGCCCTTCGCTCATGACCCGAGCCCGGCCGGAGTAGATGAACCAGTACTCATGGGCGTCGTGGAAATGGCGGTCAAACGGCTCGGCGTCGTGGACGATGCCAACACCGAAGTTGCTCCACTGGACCCACTCGGGCTTGTCGTCGACGGACCGGATAACCGGCATCTCCCACCTCCTCGTGGTTGATCGATCGAAGGACGATCAGCGCGTTGCCAGCGACACGGCATCCCCGGCGGCGATCGAGGCAAGCCCCGCCTCCGCCATGGCTCGGATATCGATCATCGCGTTCGTCCGGACCGCCTCGACGGCCGCGAACGAGAGCGCGGCGGTCTGGATGTTGTCCTCGATGTTCGTCCTCGGGACCGGCCCGCCGTCCAGCCAGTCGAGGAAGTCGGCGATGACCTGGAGATGGTCCTCGTGCTCCCCGACCACCGGCGCGACATCAGTCACCTGGAGCCGGTTGTCACCGAGGTGGACATGGGTCCGGACCAGCCCGTCGCCGTCGATCGTGACGGCGCCGTGCTCGCACTCGACGCGGTAGCCCTCCTCGTGCCAGCCGTTCTGGGTGCCGCGGGCGAGGTGGTTGATCTCGAACTGGCCGACGACGCCGTTGGTCATCCGGATCAGGAAGGCGGCCGTCGTGTCGTTGGCGAACGTCGTCCAGGCCGGATTCCACTGGAAGCCGGCGATGGATTCGCCGTCGGCGTCCGCCAGGTTGCGGAACTGGTCGAAGTGATGAACGGCGCCCTCGTAGAGCATCGCGTAGGGAATCTGGTGGCGGAAGGCGCCGCCGGCCGTCTCGATCGTGTAGTCGGCGGCGAAGCGGGACGAGATGAAGTTGGTCCGGCCCAGCTCCCCGCTCTCGAGGACGCGCTTGAGCGTGCGGATAGGGCGGGAGTAGCGGTAGTTCTGGACGACGGCCATCTTCGTCCCGGTCGTCCGGACGAGGTTCAGGATGGCGAGGCTCGTCTCCCAGGAGTCGGCGATCGGCTTCTCGGCCAGGATCGGCAGACCGTGGGCGACGGCCAGGTTGACGGCCTGCCAGCGAAGGAAGGGCTGGACGACGATGATGCAGGCGTCGGCCGTGGTCCCGGCGAACCCCTCCTCCATGCTGAGGAAGCGCTGGCCGTCCGGGACACCGAGCCGGTCGCCGGCCCGGCGGAGCGTCTCGGGGTTGATGTCGACGAGGCCGACGACCTCGATCCGATCCTGGAACGCGGGCAGGAACTCGTGAACCCAGACGTTGGCGAAACCACCGGCACCGATGAGCAGGACGCGTTTCCGTGCGTTCGTCACTGGACGACCCCTTCGTTGGAGCGGCTGATCCGGCGGGCTGATCACGACTGGGACGATGACCTCGATCCCGAAAATGGCCGCTCGCGACACCTCCGCCGCTGAGCCAGGATCGCTCGGGACCGTATCAGTCGCGGCCCGACCGGCCGCAGTCAACTCCATCCCGACGACCGATGCGCGAACGTTCGCTCACGTTATGGCGATGAGCTTATCCTATGCTTTCGTCGCCGTCAACCGGACGAACCGGGGCAAATCGTGGCCTGTCTGCGGTAGTGTTGCCGCCGAATGTGACGACCCGAATGGTCAGCGGAAAGTCAGCCGCTGGCAGGGCCACGAGCGGATGGAAGGAAAGGACCCCGATGGCTCACGTCTCCCTGCGCGACATCGCCGAGCACGCGGGCGTGAGTTTCCAGACCGTCGGCAAGGCGCTCAATGGCGAGGGGCGGATCGCCCCCGCCACCCGGGAGCGGATCCTGGCGGCGGCCGCGGAGCTGGGCTACGTCCCCAACACCGTTGCCCGCAGCCTCAAGACGCGCAGCACCCGGTCGATCGGCTTCGTCGCCTCAGGACTGGCGTCGTACGTCCTGACGCCGCTGATGCGCGGCGTCGAGCGAGAGGCGACGGCGCAGGGTTACTTCTCGATCTTCACGCTGGCCGAGGGGGACGGCGCGCACATCGACCAGCTCGTCCAGCAGCTGCTTGAGCGCCGGGTCGACGGGGTCGTCAGCGCCGCGATCGCCCATCAGACCTACACTCCACTGATCGACCTCCTCGGAACCATCCCGAGCGTCAGCGCCGTCTCCAGCTTCGGCGCCGGCATCCCGCATGTCGTCGAGGATCACCGCCAGACCGGCCGGCTCACCGCGGACCACCTCACTGCCCTGGGCCACCGGGAGATCGCCGCGATTACCGGCGACCCCGTCTGGCAGCCGATCGTCGGCCGGCTGCACAGCTTCGCGGCGGGGATCGGGCGGGCGGATTCGGACTGGGCCAGCCGGCTGGTCGAGAACGGCTCGTGGACCGCCGAAGGCGGCTACCGGGCGATGAACACGTTGCTGGACCGGGCACCGGGGATCACGGCGGTCTTCGTCCTGAACGACTACATGGCGATCGGGGCGATGCACGCCCTGCGGCGGCGCGGGCTACGGATCCCCAAGGACGTCTCGGTCGTCGGCTGCGACGACATCGAGCTGACCCGCTTCACCGACCCGCCGCTGACCTCGATCCGGATCTCGTTCGAGGACATCGGCGCGGCGGCGGTCCGACTGCTCCTCGGCCGGATCGCCGGAGAGGACGGTATCGTCGACGGGATGGACCTACCGGTCGAGCTGATGGTGCGTGGATCAACCGGTCCAGCGCGAACGAGATGATCTTTGCCATGAACGCTCGCAATATAGTGTCATAATGTGACACAGAATGCGTGACAACCACGGATGGTCCCTGTGATCGCCACACCGCCGGGAGGGACGACATGAACACAGCCACGATCAGAATTCAGACGAAGACTCGAGACCGTCTCCAGCAACTCGCCGCGGCGCGGAAGCAGTCGATCAGCACGATCGTCGAGGAAGCCGTCAGCCAGTATGACGACGCGAGCTTCTGGGCGGATTATCAAGAGAAGATCGCGACGATTCGCGCCGATCCTGTCCAGTGGTCCGTACTGCAGGATGAGGTCAAGGTATTCGACGGAACCCTGCTTGATGGTCTCCACGACGAACCGAAGCCGTGACGACGGCGAACCCATTCCCGCGGCAGGGAGAGATCTGGGAGATCGACTTCGAGCCCACCCTGGGGCATGAGCAGAGCGGGATTCGCCCGGCGTTGATCCTTTCGGTCGACGGCGTCAACGCCGCCCGTTGGGTCTCGATCGTCCTTCCCATGTCGCGACAGATCAAGAATATCCCCACTCGCGTCCATGTCGATGCGTCTGAAACCGGCCTGGACGACGACTCCGACATCCTCTGCGATCAGATTCGGGCCGTTGATCATCGTCGTTTGTTGTATCGGAGGAGCACGGTCAGTCGGACGACGCTCCAGAGATGCGCCACGCTGGTCGAGCGGATGATCAAGGTCTCGTGAAGTGTCTCATTGAGCCTCAACTCAGCGAGCTACTCCAATGGCTCGCGATTCCTGGTCTGACGGTTGGGCGCCTCGAGCGAGATCACCGCTTGATGGTGCGGGGGTCGGCCGGGCCGGATCGAACGGCCTGGCCGGCATCGTCATCACTCCTGGGCTAACGCCACCGATCTCCCCTTCACCTCCTCAGATTCACGGAAAAGCTCCATCGCCCGGATGGGCTCACCACCCCGGCGCAGGCCGTGTGCGGCGATCGTCAGGCAGAGGACGAGGTCGGCGCGGGTGGCCTGCTCGCGGGCGACGGGCAGGGCCTCCTCGCACAGCTCCAGGGCGCGGTCCCAGCGGCCCATCTCCGTCATCCACTTCGCCGTGTTGATCATGCTGTGGGCGAGGTCGCGGGGCGTCGAGTGCCGCCGCCGGACCTGCAGCGCCTCCTCGAAGTGACGACGCGCCCGCGGGTACTGCCGCGTCTTCTGGAAGCCGATCGCGACGTTCTTCAGGCAGCGCGAGAGATCACGCGGCTCGCCGTGCTCCCGGACTAGAGCGTGTCATGGACTCTGCGGGGGTCGTAAACTCAGCAAATGAGCACGATCTCCCGCAAGCCCTACCCGAGCGACGTGACGGACGACGAGTGGGCCTTCGTCGCCCCCTACCTGACGCTGATGACCCCGGACGCCCCGCAGCGCCGGCATGATCCCCGCGAGGTTTTCAACGCCCTGCGCTGGATGGTGCGGACCGGCTCGCCGTGGCGCTATCTGCCCGGCGATCTGCCGCCGTGGGCAGCGGTCCACCAGCAGACGCTGCGCTGGATCGCCGCCGGCTGCTTCGAGGAGATGGTCCACGACCTGCGGGCGCTGCTGCGCGAAGCGAGCGGCCGCGATCCCGATCCCACCGCGGTGATCCTGGACGCGCGGACCCTGCGCGGCACCCCGGAGAGCGGGCACCGGGCCGGCTACGACGGGCACAAGAAGACCCGCGGCAGCAAGCTCCACGCGGCGGTCGACACGCTGGGGCACCTGCTGGCGCTGCGCGTGACGCCGGCCAACGATCAGGAGCGGGCGCAGGTGGGCGAGCTGGCGGACGCGGTGCAGGCGGCGACCGGCAACACCGTGGAACTGGCCTGGGTCGATCAGGGCTACACGGGGGAGGAGCCGGCTGACGAGGCGGAGGCACGCGGGATCGAGCTGGTCGTGGTCCGGCTGCCGGGAGCAAAGAAGGGCTTCGTCTTGCTGCCGCGGCGCTGGGTGGTGGAGCGCTCGTTCGCCTGGGCGACGCGCTTCCGGCGGCTGGCCAAGGACTATGAGCGCCTGCCCACGACCGTGGCCGGCTTGCATTTCGTCGCCTTTGCCTGCCTCATGCTTCACAAACTCTCGCTCCTGCCACTCGGAAGTCCATGACACGCTCTAGCGGCAGCGCCTCCAGGTAGAGGGCCAGCGCCTGGTCGCGGTGGCCGAGCGTCTGGTGGAAGGCAGCGCTGGACAACAGCCGGTCGAACAGTACCCCGCCCTCGGCGTGCTGGCGCGACAGGGCCAGCCCCCGGTCGAAGTAGACGGTCGCCCGGTCGTCCAGCCCGAGCTTGCGGAGGCACTCGGCCGTCCGCATCAGCCAGTGCGCCAGCCGGTCAGGCTCGGAATGGGCCCGGTGGAGTGGGATCGCCTCCTCGAACAGCGTCAGGGCGAGATCGTATCGCTTCCGCCGCATCAGGAACGACGCCATCGTCGACAGGAACACGGCGAGGTCCCATGGGTCCGCGTCGCGGTGGGCGATCTCGAGCGCCTCGCCGTAGACGCCCATGGCGTCGTCGCTCCGGCCTTCGAACTCGAGGTCCGACGCCTCCCCCGCCAGCCGCCTGGCCTCCTCGTAGCCCATCGTCGCTCCTCTCCGCCGCGCCGCACCGCGCCGTCAGGAGATCGGCCCATCGTCGCCGCCGATCAATCCCTCGCCCCGCCAGTATCGCCCGCGCCGCCGTATCCCGGACGGAGTGCATCAGCGCTTTGGTGATCGTCAGCGGTACGCGGTACATGGAGGCTCCGGTGATCGAATGAGCCAGCGACGCTGTGACCAATGTCGTTGAGCCCGGTCAGTTACGGCCGGGCCTCGCCGTAGGGCGATAGCCGGTGCCCCACCGGTGCCCGTCCGCCGATATCCAGCCGTACGCTTCCCATCGCCGCGCACGGACCCTATAGTGTACGTACAGACGAATCGTGTCGCGCTGACAATGAGACGAGGAACAACCCACCATGGCACAACGACGCTCGGCCGCATCGCTCCCGTCGCACAACACGCCCTCGCGCAACGCCCCGGCGTCCGGCGCCAGTGGTCTGCTGGAGCGGCTGTTCCACCTCTCGCGGTTCGACACGAACGTCCGGACGGAAGTACTGGCCGGACTGAGCACGTTCCTGGTCATGGCCTACATCATCGCCGTCAACCCGATCATCCTGAACCTAGGCGGCGGCGGCCTCGAGATCCGCCAGGTCGCGACCGTCACCTGCCTCGTCGCCGGGGTGATGACGATCCTCATGGGACTCTACGCCAACATGGCGATCGCGATCGCCCCCGGGCTGGGGATCAACGCGATCGTCTCGTTCACGCTGGTCGGCTCGCTCGGCCTGAGCTTCCCGGAGGCGATGGGCGTCATCGTCACCGAGGGCATCGTCGCGACCATCCTGGTGCTGGCCGGCGTGCGGCGCTACGTCCTCGATCTCGTCCCGTTCGTCCTCAAGCAGGCGATCGCGGTCGGGATCGGCTTCTTCATCCTGTTCATCGGCCTGCGCAACGCCGGCATCGCCATCTCGACGACGGACGGGATGCCGGCCCTCGCCGCGCTCGACACCTGGCCAATCTTCGTCGCCATCGTCGGCCTGATCGTCACGCTCGTCCTGATGGCGCGGGGTTTCCGGGCCGGGATTTTGGTCGGGATCGTGATCGCGACCATCGTCGCCTTCATCGTTCCCGGCGACGTCGCGACCTTCCCGGACGAGCCCTTCGCCGGGCCGGACTTCGGGCTGCTCGGCGAGTTCAGCTTCAACTACTGGAGCACGCTCGGCGGGCTGACGGCGGTGCTGGTCGTCTTCAGCATCCTGCTGGCCGACTTCTTCGACACGATGGGTACGCTGATCGGCGTCGGCAACCGGGCCGGCTACCTCGACCGGAGCGGCCAGTTACCGGACGCCCAGAAGCCGCTCCTCGTCGACTCCGTCGCCGCGATCGCCGGTGGGGCCGCGAGCGCCTCGTCGGCGACGTCCTACATCGAGAGCCTGGCGGGGGTCGAGGCCGGCGGCCGGACCGGGCTGGTCTCGGTCACGACCGGCGTCCTGTTCCTGCTGGCGCTGCCGTTCGTCAACCTCGTCACGGCGATCCCCGGCGTGGCGACGGCCCCGGCGCTGATCATCGTCGGCATCCTGATGGCGTCGGTCCTGACCGACACCGAGGCGGGGTCTGGCCGCCGGATCGATCTCAGCGACCTCGAGATCGGCGTCCCGGTCGTCCTGACGATCCTCGTCATGCCGCTAACCTACAACATCACCAACGGGATCGGCGTCGGCTTCGTCAGTTATGTCCTGATCAAGATCGCCCGCGGCAAGGCGACGAAGGTGCCGGTCGGTCTCCACGTCGTCGCGGCCGCCTTTCTCGTCTATTTCCTGCGCTGGGCCCTGTTCGACGCCCAGTTCTAGGCGACCGACGTTCATCTTCGAGCGAATACGCCAACGGCCTCGGGATGAGCTGATGTTCCGGGGCCGTAAGTCTCCACGGGGCCGTTCGACCGTGACTGTCGCGTCCGGCTACGTCGGTCCAGCCACGCCGATCAGGTTGCCCTCGGGGTCGCGGAACTGACCGACGACGACGCCTCCGTTGACGTTCGTCGCCGGTCCCATCAGCCGCGTCCCGCCCAGCCGCTCGGCGTGCCAGAGCGCCGTCTCCACGTCCGGAACCCCGACATAGAAGACGGCATGGGTCTCGTACCCAGCGCCACCGCCGATGCCGCCCGGAATCCCGACGCCGTCGCCGGTCGTGTTGCGATCGACGAACCCGTAGTTCCCCGGCTCCGAGACCGCCCCCGCGACCGGAGCATCGGTATCGAACTCCCAGCCGAACAGGTCGCCGAAGAACGTACGGAGCTGGTTCGGGTCCTTGCCGATGATCTCGAAATGGACGACTGGCTGTCCCATGATCGGACGTTCCCTTCGATCGTTACCGGACGCGCCGCCGACAGGTCCGGCGGACGCCGGGCGATCGTCGACATTCGACGATCGCCCTGACCATACGACGAACGGCGGCGCCGGAAATCGACCGGGCGTCTGCCCAGCAACTCAGGGAATCGGACGTTCGGGAGCTGATCGTGACCAGCCGGCCCTGTTCCGGCCACGATCGTCCGTGGATCGCGGGCACCGCCTACCAGAGGCTGGTGCCGCGCCGCCGGGCGAGGTAGTTCACGCCGTAGATCAGGATCAGTCCGATCACGGCCTTGAACAGGCCGATCGCGGCGGCGTAGGAGAACTGCGGGATCTCGGAGGCGAGCCCGACCCGATAGACGTAGGTATCGATCACCTCGGAGGTGCTCGTGTTGAGCGCGTTCTGCATCAGGATGATCTTCTCGAACCCCGTGCTCAGCAGCGAGCCGACGTTGAGGATCAGCAGGATGATCGCGACCGGCATGATCCCCGGGATGTCGATGTCCCGCATCCGCTGGAACTTGTTGGCGCCGTCGACGATCGCCGCCTCGTGCAGCGTCGGGTCGATCCCGGCCAGCGCGGCCAGGTAGATGATGCAGCTGAACCCGACGTTCTGCCAGACGCCGGACCAGACGTACAGCGACTTCCAGTACTGCGGTTCGGACATGAAGGCGATGGGGTCGACCCCGATCAGCCCCAGCAACTGGTTGAACAACCCCTCGCTGGCGACGAACTGGAACAGCATACCGACGATCACGACCGTCGAGATGAAGTGCGGCGCGTAGCTCACCATCTGGACGGTCTTACGGAACCAGGCCCGGGTGGCGTAGTTCAGCGACAGCGCCAGGATGATCGGCAGCGGAAAGCCCGCCGCCAGCGAGTACAGGTTCAGGACCAGCGTGTTGCGGATGATCGGCCAGAAGTTGTAGGAGTCGACGAAGCGCCGGAAGTGCTCCAGACCTACCCACGGGGCGCTGGAGAGCCCGGCGAACCCGTCCGCCGGCCGGTAATCCCGGAAGGCGATCTGCGCCCCCCACATCGGAACGTACATGAAGACCAGCAGCCAGAGCATCGGCAACGCCAGCATTGCGTAGAGTTGCCAGTTGCGCCGGACGCTGGACCGCCCCGTCCGGGTCCGGTCGCGCCGGGCCGTCTGGTCGGTCGCGCGGGCGTCCCGCGCCTGGGTCGGAACGAGCGGGGCCATGTCGGTCTCCTTTCGGGGTGGTCACCGCCGCCCGCCTAGCCCTTGAGCGAGCCGATCAGCACACCACGGACGAAGTGGCGCTGGACGAAGGGGTAGATCAGCAGGATCGGCAGGTTCGCCACGACGATCAGCGCGTACTTGAGCAGGTCGCGGATCTGCTGCTGCTGGACGAGGCGGTCGATGTCGGAGATCTGCGACAGATCGACCTGGTTCTGGACGAGGATCTCGCGCAGGATCAACTGCAGCGGGTACAGGTCCGGGTTGATCAGATAGATCAGGGCGTTGAAGAAGGCGTTCCACTGCGCGACGGCGTAGAACAGGGCGTTGACCGCGATGATCGGGCCCGACAGCGGCAGGACGACGTCCCAGAGGAAGCGGAAATCGCTGCACCCGTCGAGCTGGGCAGCCTCGCGCAGTTCCTCCGGGATCGTGGACTGGAAGAACGTCCGGGTGATGATCATGTTGTAGACCGACAGGGCGGCCGGGATGATCATCGCCCACGGCGTGTTGAGCATCCCCGTGGCGCGAACGACGAGATACGTCGGGATCAGCCCTCCGCCGAACAGCATGGTGAAGACGAAGAGGAACATGATCACGTTGCGGCCGGGCAGGTCGCGGCGGGACAGCGGGTAGGCCGCCAGGATCGTCAGCACGACGCTGACGAACGTGCCGGCGACGGTGTAGAAGAACGAGTTGCGGAAGCCGATCAGCACGCGCTCGTGGTTGAAGACCGCCCGGTAGCCGTCGAAGGTGATGTCGACCGGCCAGAGCCACATCCGCCCGGCGATCACCTCCGTCGGGTTGCTCATCGACGCGCTCACGACCCAGATCAGCGGGTACGCCACCACGATCAGGAAGAAGCCGAGGATCAGGTAGTTCCCGACCGTGAAGCCCCGGTCGACCCCACGCTCGCCAATGAAGTTCTGGGCCATTCGCTGTCCTCCTGCCCATGACGGATCCCGAGACCCGCGCCGCCGCACCGGCTTGACGTCCCGGCACCGGATACGCGGTGCCAGCACCGCCCGTGACCGACGGCGGTGCTGGCGCGTCGCTCAGACTCCGGTGAGTGCTAGGCGCCCATCCGGTCGTGGGCGGTCTGCTGGATCGACAGGTACTCCTCGATGCCAAGGCCGCTGAGCTGGTCGAGGAAGTCGCCTCGCCCCGCTTCGGCGTCGACCTGCCCGGTCACCTGCAGGGCGAGCTGCTCCTCGACGTAGCCAGCGATGACCGTCTCGAGCTCGCTGACCCGGGTCGCCTCGTCCGGCGTGAAGATCGGGCGCAGCACGTCCATGTCCTCGGTGGTGCCGAACGGCTCCAGCTGCTCCTTGCAGCCGCGATAGAGCAGGACCTCCGCGCTGACGTCGGGATCGTTGAGCACCGCCTCGGAGAGCCGGTCCTTGTTCGAGCGGAACAGGGGGCCGAGCTGATTCCAGGCGGAGTCGTTGTCCGAGGTGTCCTCCGGCGCGTTCGGGTCACCGGGAATCCGCGAGTAGCGGGCCGGCTCCCCGTCGATGCCCAGCTCGGTGCCGTCCGCCCAGCGCCAGTCGACATCCGGGACGCCGAAAGTCGCGCGCAGCCCGGTCTCCCACTCGTACAGCCCGTCGGCCCAGGCGACGGCCAGCGCCGGATCCTCGCACTTGTCGGTCACGACGAAGACGTTGCCGAGGTTGGCCTCGTTGAACCGGCGGAAGCTCCGCCGGGTGCCGTCGGGACCGGCCAGCGGGGCCTGGATCAGGAAGGTCGACCAGAGACCAGCCGCCCCGTCCGTCAGCCGGACGAAGTTGCCCTGGACGACGCCCGGTGCCGCGCCGATCCGGTTGTTGTTGCCAAGCCCGGTGATCTGCTCCTCGTTCTGGGTGAAGGCGTCCGGGCTGAGCAACTGCCCCTCGAGCAGGCGGCGCAGGTAATTGCTGCCCTGGACCCAGCCGTCCTGCATGTAGGCGGCGGTGACCTTGCCGCCGTCCCGGTACAGCCAGGGCTTGCCGGGGTTGGGCGTGAACGGGCTCATGAAGAAGCCATCGAGCGGCCAGCCGGTCTGCGAGGTCAGCGGGATCTCGTCCGGGCTGCCGTTCCCGTTCGGGTCCATGTCCTTGAAGGCGCGGAGGACGGCCTCGAACTCATCCAGCGTCGTCGCCGCCGTCATTCCGAGCTGCTCCAGCCAGGCAGTCTGGATCCAGAGCTTCTGGGTGGTGAACTGGCAGTGGTAGCAGTCGTTGACGTGCGGCAGGGAGTAGATCTCGCCGTCCGGCATCGTGACGAGCTTCTCGGCGATCGGGTATTCGGGCAGGACGTAGGTGTTGTAGTTGGGCGCGCTGGTCGCGAGGTAGTCGTTCAGTGGAACGAAGAGCCCCTGACCGCCGTAGGCCGAGATGGTCGTCGGAGTCAGCTCGAAGGGCGCCCAGTTGAAGCCCATGATGATGTCAGGATAATCGCCGCTCGCCAGTTGCAGATTGAGCTGGGTCAGCGCGATCTCGTCCTCCACGACCGTCCACTCGATGTGGACGTTGGTCCGGTCCTCGTACCACTGCGTGAAGGCGTTCTCGGCCCAGTTGATCCCCCAGTGCGGGATCAGGACCCGCAGGGTCTTCTTCTCCTGGACCAACGGGTAGGTGTGCAGTGACGGCCGGAACTCCGCCGCCGGAGTGCTCTGCTGCCGCGCGGCCTGGAGCGGCGTCGGGTTGCGCAGCCACGACAGTCCGCCCCCCACGCCGGCGACCGCCGCCCCGGCCCCCACGACCGCCTGCCGGCGGGACAGCGTCCTGGCCGCCCAGCTGCCCGTCACCGGCATCTCACTCGCCGCATCCGGGGTCGTCCCATCCTGTTGCTGAGTCATCGTCGTCTCCCTGTGAATCGTGTCGAAACGTCGTCGCCCCGACGCCGACGGCCAGACGCCCGGCCAGCATGAATCGAAGAACCCGCTACGTTATCGGTTGATGCCCGCTGCCCTCCCCTCGCTGGGGCGAAACGTCAGCGTCTCGCCCGGTCGCGTCTCAAGGGTCAGCACCGCGCCATCGAGTTGCCGCTCGCCGGCCGGGGACCGGCAGAGCACCAGGCCGGGCCACGGGTTGACCAGTCGCAGCGAGCCACCGGCCTCGCTCGTAACCTCGACCTCCTGGACCGAGCCACCGGCGCAGGCTGCGCTGACCAGGAACGCGCCAACCGTCCGCAGCGTCCGGAACGCCGCCTGGTTCCCCAGCGGCCAGTTGGGGAACAGCCGCAGGTTCCCGTCGTGGCTCTGGAGCAGGCACTCGTTGATGACGACCGGCAGCGCGAAGTTCTCCAGCCAGATTCCCATGTCGCCCATGAAGTCGAACCGGGTCTGGTCGGAGTACCGGCCGAGCGACTGGAGGGCGAGGTCGGTGCAAGTCCCGTTCGGCAGCAGGCAGTAGCGCACCTGCCGCTTGAACTTCTCGAGGTCGAGCACTCCGAGCCGGGCGCCCTGAAGGTGGCTGAAGACCAGCTCGTTGCCGCCCTCGTTCCGCTGGTTGCGGTACGAGTTGACGGCGACCCCCAACAGCGCCGGGTCGGATCCGAGCCCGATCTCCTCGCCGGGGAAGACCGGCATCGCCGGGATCGGGACGTTGTAGACGATCTCCGGGTCCTCGTTCGTGACGGAGACGAAGACCGTCCCGAAGCGCTCCGATCGGGCCGTCGGGTTGGGCGGCAGGAGGTCGCGCAGCTCCCGCGCCTCGGCCAGCATCGGCTCGGTGGCGACATCGCGCCCGAGGACGCCGCAGGCCGAGACGTAGGCGTTCAGGACGAACCGGGTCAGGGTCAGGTCGACCAGGATGTCGGCGTTGTGGCGCAGGCCGGGTGTCAGACCGTAGAGCTCGGGGACGACCGACGGGAACAGGTGAAGGTGATCATCGCCCCAGTCCGGACCGCTCGCCTCCGGTCGCCGGGCGTAGTCGATCAGGAACCGGACCGCCTCGGCGATCGGGCCGAAGGCGCGATCCCGGAGGAAGTCGACATCGCCGCCGTACTGGTAGTGCCACCACAGGCTCTGGACGGTCCATGGCGTCTCGCAGATCTCCCAGCCCCAGGTCGGGACGGGATAGGGCGGGACGGTGTTCTCCAGCGGGTAGGCCGAGTGTGGGAAGCAGGCCCCGCGCAGGCCGTAGTAGTCCGACGCCCAGCGCCGACTCTCCGGGAGCAGCCGCTCGACCAGGTCGACGTAGGGCAGGTGCTTGTCAAGGTGATTGCTGGAGAACGTCACCCAGAAGGGCTGCTGGGTGTTGTAGTTCATGTGGTAGTCGCCGTGCCATTTGGTGCCGATCTCGCGGTAGCACCAGTTGGCCCAGAGACCCGGCGTCTGGACGCCGGCGGCGACAGCGCAGTTGAGGAAGTAAAGGTTGTGGTACCAGAGGCGCTCGAGGTCCTCGTCGTCGAGCGCCACGCCGGAACGGTCCCAGTACGCCCGCCAGACAGCGTCCGACTGCCGCCAGGCCTCCGCGAACCCGTCCGCGTTGGCGGCCGGCGGGTCGCCAGCCGTCGCGGGTATCGCCACCGCCAGCCCTTCGTCCAGACGGATGCAGGCGACGAACGCCGGGCCGGCCGGGACCGCTCGCTCCAGCGGACCCATCGCGACCCGCGACCCGAACACGTCCGGCCGGTCGCGCTGGCCAAGCGAGACCGACGTCCGGAGCGTGACGCGGAACGCCCGGTCCGGCTCCCGCTGAATCTGATCGGCCCCGGTGTTGGTCGTCGCCGGCAGCCGCTGGTGGAAGGCGAGAACGTCGGCCGCGAGCCCGGCCGGGATGGCGAAGGACGGAAACGGGAGCCCCCCATGCTCGCCCGGCGCCGTTCCGGCCGGCGGGGCGGCGACCGTCTCCGGCATCACCCGGACCCGGTTGAACGGGCCGGGCGCCGGCTTGCCGTCCACGTCGACCGTCTCGATCCAGACCTGATCCGCGGTCTGATCGACGAAGATCCGGACGGTGACGCGCTCGCCTCCGGCCAGCAGGGCGACCCGGCAGAGCCCATTGGCGACATCCAGCTCGTGACCGAGCACCTCGACGTCGCGGCGGTCGAAGCCGAAGACGATCCGGCCGCAGGGGAAGGGTCGCGGGTACGGGCTGTCGTAGTCATCGGCCATGGTCCGGCAGTACGCGGCGTACCACGGGTCATCGTCCAGGGTCGTCAGCGACGGGTCGATCGCCCGAACCTTCGCGAAGACCTCGGCGAACGTGCCGATCTCCGCGGCGTGGCGCTCGTCGAGCCGGACGTCCCAGACGTTGTTGTGGCCGAGCGTGATCTCGATGGCGTCCGGCCGCTCGGTGACGACGACGCCCAGCCCGCCGTTGCCGAGCAGCGCGCCCTCGAAGAAGCGCAGCGCCGGCCGGTCGCTCACGATCGGGTGACGGGCGGCCCGTTCGTATGGCTGAAACTCGCTCTGCACCTCAGGTGTCCTCCCTGCATTCGGATTGGGCTTCGTCGCCGCTGGCCGGTGATTGTCGCGCTGGTCCGTCCCGACTACTCCAGCCGGAACTCCTCGCCGAGCTCGGCGTTATGCTCCCCAACGATCGGTGCGCCGACCGGCGAGGTCAGGATCCCGCCGTCGATCCGGATCGGGCAGCGCAGCGTCTCCAGCGACGCGCCATTCGTCCGTCTCACGCGCTGGGTCATGTTGAGCACCCGGAACCCGTCGTGCCGGACGAGCTGGTCCCAGGTGAAGACGTCGGAACACCAGACGTCCGCGGTGTCCAGCAGGGCCAGCCAGTGATCGGTGGTCTCACCGGTGAGGTGATCGGCGAGCGTGGCCTTGATCGCATCCCGGTGGCTGAACCACGTCGCCGGGTCGGAGTAGACAGCGAGCTCCGGGCAGCCCAGCAGCTCCCCAATGCGCGGCACCGGGTTCATGGCCAGCGCCAGAAAGCCGTCGGCGGTCGGGAAGATGCCGTAAGGCGCACCGAGATAGGCATGGGCGTTGTTGACCGCGCTCCGTCCGGGCAGACGCCCACCGTCGTTGAGATGGGTCGTGATGACCTCGAACTGGACGTCAAGGGCCGACTCCAGCAGGCTGACCTCGACGTGGCCACCCTGACCGATGATCCCGCGGCGAACCAGGCAGGCGAGCAACCCCTGGGTGAGGTGCGCACCGGCGAACAGGTCCGCCACGGCCAGACCCATCGGCACCGGGCCCTGGTCCCGGTCGCCGCTCAGCCAGGCCAGCCCGGACAGGGACTGGGCGAGCAGATCCTGCCCCGGCCGGTCCCGCCATGGTCCCTCCGGTCCGTAGCCCGAGATCGACCCGTAGACCAGCCGGGGGTTGAGCAGCCGGACGGTCTCGTAGTCGAGCCCGAGCCGCTCGATCACGCCGGGTCGGAAGTTCTGGATCAGCACATCGGCTTGGGCGATCAGCGTTCTGACCCGGGCAAGATCGTCTGGGTCCTTGAGATTGGCGGCGTAGCTGCGCTTGTTCCGGTTGATCGAATGGAACAGCGTGCTGTCGCCGTCCAGCTCGAGGTTGGAGATGTACAGCTGACGACCGAGCTCCCCGGTCCGCGGGCGCTCGACCTTGATGACCGTCGCGCCCAGGTCGGCCAGGCGCAGTGCACAGGACGGCCCGGCGAGGAACTGGCTCAGGTCCAGCACGACCAGCCCGTGCAACGGCCGGACCGCCTCGGGGAGGACGGCCGGACCGGTGATCGTCGCGGTCTCGCGGAGGTTCGATCCCGTCTCAATCACCCTGTTCCCTGCTTTCCCGATAGAGCCGATCGACCGCCTCCACCACGGGGCGCGGGTCGCCGCCGTCGTGGAGGTAACCGTGAATGACGGGGCCCGCCCGGTCCTGGAACCCGATGTACCCGTTGTAGGTGGGCCGGAGGAAGGCGTCATCGACGGTCTTCAGCGTCGCGGCGAAGAAGCTGCCGCAGCGGGCGTTGACATCGGTGTCCATCCAGGCCGACCGGTACCCCGGCTGACCACCGACCGCCACGTAGAGGTGTGTCTGGCATTCGGCGCCGGCGACGTAGCGGGCATAATCAAGCGCGAGCGGGATGTCCGCGCAGCGCCGCGAGATCGCCAGGCCGGTCCCGCCGAGCGTCGACCGCAGGGGACAGCCGGGGAAGCCGACGAGTGATCCGAAACGCAGCGGCCGTGCGGTGAAGTCCCGACGGGCATAGGGAACGTAGCCGTAGGCGAACGGGCAGTAGCCAATATCATCGGTCGTCGTCATCGCCTCGAACGTCTGGATCGGATTGCGCGTGAGGCAGCGTGGATCGCAGAGCGAGACCAGTTCGCGCAACACCTCCAGCGCCTCGACGCCGGTATCCGCGGGGACGGCGTGATCGGGCGACGTAAACGGCGTCTCGCCCAGACCGATCCAGAGCATGTAGAGGTGCATCAGGCTGTCGAGCGGGATGGCCGGGAGCGCGACGAGCCCTCGCCGGGCGAGCGCCAACAGGTCGTCCCACGTCTCCGGAACCGTGGCGCCGGCTGTCCCCATCACGTCCGGGCGCCACGAGGCGACCGGGGTGGCGGCGTCGATCGCCAGAGCCCACTGGTGGCCGCCGGCGCTATAACTCTCATGGGACCGACCGACGCTGTGGCGACGCTGGTCATCAAGGAACGCCGCCGGCAGATGCTCGTCGAGCGGTACGATCTGCCCGTTCCGGCCCAGCGACCCGGCCCACGGGTGATCCAGCACGATCAGGTCGTACCGCTCGGCCAGCTGGTCGACCGGCGCGTCGGCGAAGGCCTGGAGCGACCGTCGCTCCCAGGAGATGCCGACACCGGGGTGCAACTCCTCGTATCGCTGGGCAGTCGCCACCAGCGGGAGATAGCCCCGGGTATGGTTCCAGGTTATTCCGGTCAGGCGCATCGGCGAGCTTCTCAATCGTCGTCGGTCGAGGGAGTCGAGTCAGATGGTTCGGTATTCGCATGTGGTTCGTGGATGAATATTGCATTCATCAATGAACGATGTCAAGAGGGAACAGCATGAGCCAGGACTCTGGCCGAAGCCCCAACTACGCCGTCCCCGCACTGGAGAAGGGACTTGACATCCTGGAGTACCTGTCGGGCCAGCGTCGTCCGCAGACGCAGGCCCAGATCGCGCGGCACCTCGGGCGCGGGCCGAGCGAGCTCTTCCGGATGCTGACCGTCCTGGAGCGGCGCGGCTATCTCCGGCGCGATCCGGTCTCGGGCGCCTACGACCTGACGCTCCGGCTCTACGAGCTGGGGCAGACCCATTCGCCCTATGACTATCTGATCCGGGTGGCGCGGCGGTCGATGCGCGAGCTGGCGATCGCGCTCGGCCAGTCCTGTCATCTGGGGGTGATCCAGCACGGCCGGCTGATCGTGCTCCACCAGGAGGAAGGCATGACGCGGGTGCGGCTCTCGGTCGAAGTCGGCAGCTCGATCCCGGTCCTGGAGAGTGCCTCCGGCCGCCTGCTCCTGGCCAGCCTCCCTCCGGACGAGCGCGCGGAGCTCCTGCTGGAACCGGGGACCGCGCGGCCACATCCAGCCAGGACCGGGACCGGCGAACAGCGGCTCGATGACCGACTCGACGTCATCCGGGCTCAGGGCTACGAGGCCGTCCGCGGCGAGCAGACCGAGGGGGTCAGCGACCTCGCCGTGCTGATCGGCGCACCCCGCTCCCAGACCCGGGCGGCCCTGGCCGTGGCGGCTCTGGCCCGGGACCACGATGCCTTCATCGCCTCGTCCCTCCCGTTGGTCCGCCAGTGCGCGACGCGGATCGGTCATGCCGCGGGCATCCTCCCGGACGCGGACCCGTCTCCCGACCACCATCCAGAGCCCTGATGTCATCAGCTGGTCACCCGGACCACATCAGACCCGCGTGGCGCCTGACTGGCTGGAGCGGACGGCGGCATCGGCGAGAAGCATCGTCTGCCAGGCGTCGGCCGGCGCGGTGGCGGGCGTCAGATCGAGCCCGTCGGCGCTGCGCATCACGCTCGCCATCGTCCCGATGAAGGCGTCCGGGAACCAGCTTCCCCTGATCGGCAGGTCGCGCCATTGGGCGACCTCACCGCGCAGCTCGCAGAGCTCGAACCGGTCAGGCGCCCCCTCGGGGTACCGCATCAGGACCCCGAGGGTAGCGCGAATTGCCCCGGCCGTGCCCGACCACTGGATGAACGCCTCGGCGTGCCCGTCGCCGTATCCGTGATGGTGGTTGGCGGAGATCGTGACGCGGACCCGGGCCCCGTAGTCAAGGATATACATGCTCCGCGACCCATCCAAACCGGGCGTGGCCGGGTGCGGCAACGTGCTGGCCCAGACGCCGGCCGGGTCGCCCAGGAAGGACCGGCAAAGATCGAGGTAGTGGATACTGTGGTAGTAGATCTCGGCGAAGGGGACATCGCGCAGGAACGGCCAGAGGTGCCACGGCGTCCGGACCGCGATCCGGATCTCCAGATCGGTCAGTTCCCCGATCACTCCCCGCGCGATCAGATTCCGGGCGGCGAGCACGGCGGGGGCGTATCGGAGCTGGAAATTGACGGCGGCGTTGAGATGACGCTCCTCGCAGACCCGCCGGAACCTGGTTGCCTGCTCGAGGTTCTCCCCCATCGGCTTCTGAATCAGCACGCTCGCCCCTGTGGGGAGGCGTTCGAGGGCATCGAGCTGGGCCGCCGCCGGCAGGGCCAGATCGAAGACCGTCCCCGGTGGCGCCGCCGCGATCGCCTCGTCGAGCGATCCATGGACTGCCGGGATGGCGAAATCGCTCGCCAGCCGCCGCGCCCGGGCCAGGTCGCGGTTCACGACCGCGACGACCGGGAACCCGGCCTTGCGGTAGGCAGGAAGGTGGGCGTCACGGACGATCCCACCGGCCCCGACCAGCACGACCGGCCGCGGCCGCTCCGGCATGGGCGGGCGCATCGCGGCGCTGGGAACCAATGCCAGCGGTTCGTGACCCAGATCCGGGCTGGCGCTCATTCAGCCTCGCGCTCGACCAGATAGAGATGCTCGCAGACCAGGACGAGCTCATCGTCCTGGTTGAGAACCTCGACCGCCTCGGCGACGATGCCCGCGCCGGTCCGGCGGGTATGGTCGCGTTTGCCACTGATGGTGGACCGGACGCGGATGGTGTCGCCAATGAAGACCGGACGAACGAACCGGACGCGATCGTAGCCATAGGAGATCGCCAGCGGGTTGATGTCGCTGGCCGTCATCCCGACCGCAACGCTGAGGATCAGGGTGCCGTGGGCGATCCGGCGCCCGATCGGCTGCGTCTGGCACCAGGCCTCATCCATGTGATGGGGGTAGAAGTCGCCCGTCTGCCCGGCATGAAGGACGATGTCGGCCTCGGTGATCGTCCGGCCCGTGGTCGCCCGGACCGTCCCGATCTCGTACGCCTCGAAGGTTTGGCTGGACCATCGCATCGTCGCTTGCCCCTCGTGTTCACCTGCAAACATGTGGTTTACATATACCATACCAGCCACGCGACGCGACCTTGTGACCCAACCCCTCGACCGGGACTCAGAGTCACATCAGTCTGGGAGACTACCCGCGTCGGTGCGATAGCGATTGCGGACCAGCGCCACCCAGACCGCCAGCGGGGCGGTCGTGATCAGGCCGGCGACCAGCGGGAGGACCGGGTTGGTCTGGTAGAGGCCGCCGGCGAGGACGGGAGCGGCGATGTCGCCCACCCCGGCGCCGGTCTCGGCGATGCCGAAGACGCGGCCGCGCAGGTGCGGCGGGGTGACCTGGGCGACGGCGACGGACAGCAGGGCGAAGACCGGGCTGAGGGCGCCGCGGAGGACGACCGCCACGACCAGCACGACGAACGGGCCGCCCAGCCAGACCAGCCCGAGCGCCAGCGCGCCGCCGCCAAGGCAGAGCGCCAGCCCGGTGAACGGGTTCGCGAGCCGGCGCCACCGGCCCAGCACGAGCCCGACGACGAGGGCCGCCCCGGCGCTGACCGAGCCGAGCAGACCGACCGTCGCGACCGATACCCCGCGCTCGTCGACGAGGAAATTCGCCAGCAGGATGAGTCCGGTGTACGGCAGCAGCGGCACCAGGACGTGGAGCAGCACGACGAACCGGACCCCGGGCTGGTGCAGCGCCTCCCGGATCGTTGCGGCCGATCCATCTGGAGCGGGCGCAACGTCGGCGCCTGACGGGGCGACCGTTGTTGACGTGCTTGCCTCCGGGGCTGGACCAGTGATGCCCCTGCTCGCCCGCACCAGCGGGATGAGCACGGCCACGCCCGCGGCGAAGCAGGCCGCGGCCGCGACGAAGACCACGTCGAAGCCGTTCGCGTCCGCCAGCAGGCCGCTGACGGCCGGGCCGATCAGGGACGCCGACTGCGGGGCGACGGTGTAGAGCCAGGTGAAGGCGCGGGTCTGGGTCTCCGCCGTCGCCGAGGCCGACAGCAGCTTCGACAGCGCCGGGACGCCGAGTCCGGATAGCTCGACGACCAGCACGGCCCCGAGCGCCTGCCACCAGACCGTGCTGGCGAGCAGCCCGACCATACCGAGGACCGGCAGCGCCATCGTGCCGACGAGGATCAGCGCCGGCGACTGGCGGTCGGCGAGGATTCCGGCCGGGATCGAGAGAATCGTTCGGCCGACGGCGGCACCGCCGAGGACGAGCCCGATCTCGTCGTAGCTCGCGCCGATCTGCCGCAGGTACAGGGTCGAGACGGTGGCGTAGAGGGCGAAGCCGAGGTTCCAGAGCAGCCAGCTCCGAAAAAGCGCCGCGACCGCCGGTTCAAGCCCGATGTCGAAACGTCCCCGGCGCGTTTTCGGGTTGGTGTCGTGCATCCGTCGTGTTCCCTTCGCTCAGAACCATCGAGAGAGGATCGGCTCCGATGACGAGCGAGGGCGGATGCGAATGATTGTCGTGGGTGACGGTCGGTTGATGATGTCGGCGGACAGCAAGAAATCCGGCCGGGATGAACCGACCAGCGATTGTCGATGTCTGGATGGTTCCCGTCCAGGCCGGGGTGTGGTCCACGCCGGACGACATGAGCAACCTACACCACCTGGGTCACCTCCGCCGGTGTCTCAGGCAGTATACGGAGCCTGGCGTGAGAGGACCGGACCTACCCATCGGCGATCGACTCGTTGCATCGAGGGACGATCCTGCGTGATTCGCCAGGTGGATTCGTCGTGTCCGGCCGGTGGTGATCAACCATCGTGATGGGAGGGCTGACACGACATTCACATCTGGGTTCGTCGAGCATGATATTCAATCGTTGACTAGTCACCATTTCTCCGAAGTGTTTGTCTTTGGAGAAACCGGGTACTGCTGAGACATTGACCACGGCCCGACTGGCTACGATAATGAGATTCTTCCTGCCGTCCCCACCTCAGGGGACACCATGTGGTCGTCGTGGACCACAATCGACGAAGGAGCTGCAGATGCAGAGCACCCCGGCCACGCCCCTCACCCTCTCGATCAACGGCCAGCCGCACGAGGTCCAGGCCACGCCCGACACGCCGCTCCTCTACGTGCTCCGCAACGAGCTCGGCCTTCACGCCGCCAAGTTCGGCTGCGGCCTGGCCCAGTGCGGCGCCTGCACCGTCCACCAGGATGGACAGCCGATCCGCTCCTGCGTCACCCAGGTCCAGTCCGTCGCCGGTTCCGAGATCACGACCCTCGAAGGGCTCGCGCCCGGCAGCGAGCTCCACCCGATCCAGCAGGCGTTCATCGCCGAGCAGGCCGCCCAGTGCGGCTACTGCATCCCCGGCATGATGATGACCGCCGCCGCACTGCTCGAATCCACACCGGAGCCGACCCAGGACGACATCAACACGGCCTTCGCCGGCAACCTCTGCCGCTGTGGGACCCACGTCCGGATCGTCCGCGCCATCCAGCGGGCCGCCGGCGCCACCGCGTAGTTCATCCGACGTCGTGGGAAAGGATCACCCGATGACCGCAGCACCTCCCGAGGCCCCCGTCTCTCCTGACGCACCGTTCGAGTCCGAAGCCCGCGTCTCGCCGGTCAGCCGCCGCACCCTGCTCAAGGGCTCCGGTGGCGTCGTGATCGGCTTCAGTCTCGCCGCGGCCTTCCGCCGGGCCGGCCTGATGGCGCAGGAGCCGACCGTCGCACCGGCGGGCACTCCAGCCGGAACGCCGACGACCGGCCCCGGCATCGTCGCGACGCCGGCCGACCAGACCGGCCAGGACGTCCAGACCCGCGACGTCACCGGCGACACGATCGACTCCTGGCTGAGCATCGACGGCGAGGGCAAGGTCACGATCTACTGCGGCAAAGTCGAGCTCGGGACCGGGCTCTGGACCTCGCTCACCCAGATCGTGGTCGAGGAGCTCGACGTCGATTTCGCGTCCGCCACCCTGATCGCCGGCGACACCCTGACGACGCCCGACCAGGGCACGACGGCCGGCAGCAAGAGCATCCAGGTCGCCGGCCCCGTCCTCCAGCAGGCCGCGGCCGAAGCCCGCCTCGTGCTGCTGACCCGCGCCTCCGAGCAGCTCGCGGTCCCGGTCGACAACCTGCAGGTCGAGTCTGGCGTCGTCACGGCGCTGTTCGATTCGACGAAGACCGTTACCTACGGCCAGCTCGCGACCGCGTCGTTCGGCCAGGCCATCACCGGCGACGCCCCCGTCAAGCCCTACGACGCCTACCGGGTGGTCGGCCAGTCCATCCCGCGGATCGACATCACGACCAAGCTGACCGGCGGCGAGGCCTACATCCACGACCTCACCGTCGAAGGGATGGTCCACGCCCGGGTGATCCGGCCCTACGTCCGCACCCTAAACGGGATCGGCTCGACGGTCGCCAGCATCGACGACAGTGCCGTCCAGGGGCAGCCGGGGCTGATCGCCATCGTCCAGAACGGCTCCTTCGTCGGGGTCGTGACGGAGCGCGAGGAGCAGGCGCTCCGTTACGCCGACGCGATCAAGGTGACGTGGACGCAGACCGAGACGCTGCCCGACATCAACCAGCTCTACGACCTGATCCGGGAGATGCCGGCCGAGACCGACGAGACCGTCCGGACCGGCGACGTCGACGGTGCCTTCACGACCCGGACGACCAGGATGCTGGAGGCAACCTACCAGCACCCGTTCCAGGCCCATGCCTCGATGGGACCGTCCTGCTCGATCGCCGACGTCCGGCCCGACGACGCGACGATCTACTCGGCCTCCCAGGGCGTCTACGCGCTGCCGGCGGCGATCGGCCCGATCATCGGGCTGGCGCCGGAGCAGGTCCGTGTGATCTACAAGGAGGGGGCCGGCTGCTACGGCCACAACGGCGCCGACGACGTCTGTGCCGACGCGGCGGTCCTGTCGCAGGCGGTCGGGAGGCCGGTCCGGCTCCTGTGGTCGCGGCAGGGCGAGTTCGCCTGGGAGCCCAAGGGTCCGGCGATGGTGATGGACATCCGCGGCGGGCTCGACTCGGACGGCAACATCGTCGCCTGGGACTACACTGTCTTCACCCCCACCCACTCGACCCGGCCCGGTGGCCAGCCCGGCAACATGCTCGTCGGGCAGCAGATCGACCCACCGGTCGAGACCGCCCCGCTCGGACAGGTCGGCGGCGACCGCAACGCGCCGAACGACTACTCCATCCCCAACCAGCGCCTGACCGTGAACTGGGTCGAGACGCCACCGCTGCGTCCCTCGGCGCTCCGGAGTCTTGGCGCGGTCGCCAATGTGACAGCCAACGAGAGCTTCATGGAGGAACTGGCGGCGCTGGCCGGGGCCGACGCGGTCGAGTTCCGGCTCCGGCACCTGGCCGACCCCCGAGCGATCGAGGTCATCCAGCGGGCCGCGACCCGGGCGGGCTGGCAGGCCCGACCGTCCGGTCCGCAATCGTCCGGCGTCGTCCCGGCGGCCGATGGCACCGTGACCGGTCGCGGGATCGCGTTCGCCCGCTACGAGACCGCGTTCGCCTACGCCGCGACGATCGCCGAGGTGACGGTCAACCCGGCCGACGGGACGGTCCGGGTCGACCGGATCGTCGTCGGGCATGACTGCGGGCTGATCATCAATCCGAATGGGCTGATGAACCAGATCGACGGCTGCGTGATCCAGGGGATCGGCCGGGCGCTCAAGGAGGAAGTCACCTTCGACGCCGCAGCGGTCACGAGCCTGGACTGGTCGACCTACTCGATCATGGGGTTCGCCGACATCCCGCTGATCGAGATCGAGCTGATCGACCGGCCGGATCAGCCGCCCCTCGGCGCCGGCGAGCCCGCCATCTGCCCGATCGCGGCGGCCGTCAGCAACGCGATCTTCGACGCGACCGGCGCCCGCCTCCGCCAGACCCCCTACACCCCAGCCAAGGTCCTGGCCGCGATCCAGGCGTTGTCGGCGTAAGGGCCATCGACGGGAGTCCAAGCGACATCAGAAAGGCAGGGCCGGGGATTTAGCATTCTCGGCCCTGCCTTTTTGGTATCGTGTGTGAATCTACGTTCTGGGCAGCCGATACATCTCCCCGACCGCCTCTATCTGTTTGCTGGCAACTGCGGCGCCAAGGACTCCGACAAGACGAGCGCGGTTGTCGGCTCCTACGCGCTGAAAGCCGAACGCACGGGTCGTCTGGGTAATTAGCTCGTCGGCCGGAAGCGACAGCGCCTGACCGAGCACCGCAACCATACCCAGAACGAGTTCCTCCCCGGCAATGACCCCCATCGCCCGGGGCTCCCCTTCGATCGCCGGACCGCGAGCGACCAGACCGAGACTCGTCGTGGGCCATAGGAACGCGTCGAACTGGCGGATGTTCCCATGTAGAACGGCAAGCGCCACCGCCGCGTCCAGATGGGAGACGATTCGGTTGCCCTGACGACCATGTCCCCAAACTCCGGCGATCCGCCGTCCCAGAAGTTCGCGATGGATCGGCCCTTCGATCGTGACGCACTCGATGACGACCTCCGCGACCAGGGCGATCGGTGTAGCCGTTAGTTCTCCGGTGCGAGTCGTCAACCGCGCCATTCGGTATGGCGGCAGCAGCGGCGGGCGGTCAGTCGGGATCACAAACGTTTCAGTCCCGGGACGACCCATTGACTTCCCTGACGACAGAGTCGGACTGTCCGCCTGGATAACGGTCTCGGTTGGCTGCGGCGGAGATAACTCACGAAGGACGGGACGTTTCGCAACTGGTTGGGCGAGCAAAGCTTCGATGCGGTCCGTCAGCTTGGCCAGTGCGCGCTGCGGGTTCCTAATCCAGTCGGTCGACCAGACCCGATGGATCGTCCAGCCCAGACCCTCGAGGATCTCCTGCCGCAACCGGTCACGGTCTCGCGCAGTCTTCGACGAGTGATAGGTCGCGCCGTCGCATTCGATGCCCAGCAGATAGCGCCCCGGCTGACGAGGATCCACGATCGCCAGGTCAATCCGGAACGACGATGCGCCGACCTGCCTGCGCACGGTATGGCCGGCCGACTCAAGCGCCACGCAAACGCTAGCTTCGAATGGCGACTCGAACGCGCCATCACCGCCTCGGGTTGCCTGCGACAACGCGACCGCGCCCCGCTCAGCGAAGTCGAGATAGTCGCGCAGCAGCTTCGGCCCAAGCTTCTGAGTCCGGTTCAGGTCGATGTCGCCGGCGCGAATGGATGACACAACGACGATCTGTTCACGCGCGCGGGTGACCAGCACGTTCAGGCGGCGCTCCCCGCCTTCGTTGTTGATCGGCCCAAAGTTGTGCGACAGCACCCCCTTCGCGTTCCGTCCGAAGCCGATGCTGATTAAGATCACGTCGCGCTCGTCCCCTTGAATCAATTCCAGGGGCTTGACGAAGAACGGATCTGGGCGGTCCTCACGGAAGAACTCCTGGAGCTCGGGGGTGGCTTGCTGGGCGACGAAAAGGGCCGACTGGATTGTTTGCGCGTGATCCTCGTTGAGGGCGACGACCCCCAGAGACTCATCCGGTCGCTCCCGGACATGCGCCATCACTAGTTCGACCACCCGCTTGGCCTCGACCGGATTGGAGCGGTCCGACGAGCCCCCAAATGTGCCCATGCCTACGTCGTAGACGCCATCCGGGACGTACTCCAGCCGCACGCCGGCCCGCGGTCCGCGCTCGGCGCTGGGGGACGGGAACGTGATGAGCCGGCCGTCGTAGATGTTGTGGTTGGAGAAGGCGATCAGGTCCTCATGCCTGCTTCGGTAGTGCCAGAGCAGCGGCGCGGTCGGCATCTGCTTGGCTGACAAAGCGCCGAGGATACTCTCCATCGCCGCAAGACTGTCATCTTCGTCTGAATCATCCTCAGTCTCGGTCGAGGACCGGTCGAAGAAACTCGTCGGGGGCAACTGCTGCTCGTCACCGGCGACGATGAGCTGTGTCCCCCGCATGATCGAGCCGATCGCGTCGTGCGGGCGAACCTGCGATGCCTCATCGAACATGATCACATCGAAGTGGTACTGGTCGGCTGGCAGGAACTGGGCAACCGATAATGGACTCATCATCAGACAGGGCTTGAGGATCGGGACCAGGGTCGGGATCCGGGCGAACAGCCAGCGCAGCGGCTTGACGTTGCGCCGCTTGTTCGCCTCCTTGAGCAGAATGCCCGGCTCTCCCACGGCCCCATTCAGGTTGGGCTGGCCCGTGGCTAGACGACGGCGGATGCGCCGCACCGCGAAGTCGACCTGACGGCGGTCGAGATCCCGAAACGCGGAGATGTCCCGCTCGTGGTCGGCACCGCTGAAGCGGGAGAGCATCCCGTCCTGACGATAGGCGTAATCCAGCCAACGCCGCAGGGCCGTTCGGGTGAGGGTATCCACCCAGCGGACGGTGTCGACGCCCTTGCGCTCGAGCTCAGCAACGGCATCCGTGAGACCGGCGGCCCGGATGGCATCGGCCGCCCGTTGCGCCCGTAGCCAGTCGTCAAGGTCGTCCATCCGCTGGAGGCGCGCCTCTAGCCATTCCCGGCCGAGCCCAACGGTCCCCTGATCGATTGGGACGATGGTGGTATCGCTTCGAACCACCATTGTTTCCGGTTCGAAGAACCGTTGCAATCCCGCGAGGTGGCTAATAAGTCGGGTCATGCAGTCGTTCAATTCGGAAAGCGCCGTCGCTACACGGACTCCGGCGCCTGGCTGACCGATCGCCGCGACCAGCGACGCCGGAACGGACCGGAGACGATATCGGTCGATGAGACTGGCTGAGGCAGCGAGGTCAGCCTGACGCTCGGCGAGCGCGCCGGCGTCCGCGATGCCCGTTGGGTCGAGATCGACTCCGAGTGCTGTCCGGAGGGGAGTCTCCTGCTCCCCGAACCAGGCGAGTTGTCCATGGAGTTCGGCTGCGCGACGGAGATCGGCGAGTTCCTTGGTGACCGATCGCTGCTTAGCGTCGATCGACGCAGCTCGAACGGCAGCCCGGGCTCCACGGTGAGGCCCCGAGAACAGGCGACTGAACCACCCCGTCTCATAGGTCGCGATCGTCTCCGGGGTGGCGACCCGCAGGATGCGGTCACCGTAGCGCGAGAACAATCCAGTCCGCATCTCGGTGGCCGAGCGGGTCCGCTCCATCGCCTCGTTCAACAGCATCGTCGCTCTGGCGTGCTGGTCGGCCCCGAGCCAGTCAGCACGCAGGACGCGCTCGACCGGGATCGCTTCCGCCAGATCTCGAAGTGCCCTGGCGGCCGGAATCGTTTCGGGCGCAGGCATCCCGAGCGTCGACGCTAGCCGGGCGCCCGATCCTTCGGTATCGTTCAACGTCGCAGACATATCAGTCAGGAGCTGGGTGAGTTCCGAGCGCTCAGTAAAGCCGATCTCCCGGAGCCGAAAACCCGCCCAGATGTGAAGGTCGCCTTCCGCCAGAACTGGTGCAGATCGAACCGCTTCCCCAACGATGGTCTGCCAGCCTTCCAGAGCACTCCATGTCAGCATCGAGACCGAAGGCATTGAGGCAACGAGATCAGGAAGTTCTCCGTTGTCGTCGAGGGCTGTGAGCAGGCCGTGGACTTCGAATGCTGACCGGCCCAGCGGCTCGTGTCGCCGATGCAGCGAGGTCGCGTAGGCATTCAATCGCTCGCGAACCTGCCCGAGCCGGTCAAGATCATGATCTTCCTGTCGCGGGTCACCATCGACCGTCGCCGGAGTGAGCCGCGCCGCAAGGTCGCGAACGATTTGGAGCTTATTCGATTTCTGGCTATGGAGCATCAGGCAGAACTCGCCCAGACCGCGCTGGGTCAGGCGACGATGAACGACCTCGATTGCAGCGGCTTTCTCAGAGACGAAGAGCACCGTCTTGTTGGCCGCGAGGCATTCGGCGATGATATTCGCGATCGTCTGGCTCTTGCCCGTACCCGGCGGCCCCTGAACGATCAGGTTGCTACCCCGTTTCGCCGCCTGGATCGCCCACATCTGGCTCGCATCAGCGTCCAGCACACTAAAGGTCTGCTTCGGTGTGACCACCCGGTCCAGATCCTCGGGGCGAGGCACATCGGACGGCAGGCCCGCGACCGTCCGGTTTGGGTCGGCAAGTGCCTGCACGATCGGGTGACGGATCGCGACATCGCGGTGCTCATCAAGATCCTGGAACATCCGCAGCTTGTGAAACTTGAACGTCCCGACATTTACTTCGTCCAGAACCTCCCAGTCCGGCATCAGTGCGACCGCCGACCGAACTGCCTGGAGTATCGCCGCCAGTCCGGCCATGTCGTCCGCGTCGCTGACATCGACGTCGATGGGCAACTCGATCCGAAAATCGCGGCGAAGTCGCTCGGCTAGTGTCTGGTTGTATTCCGGGTCGTCGCCCGTCGCCAACAGAGTATGACGGCCGGCCCGGACATTCTCTTCGATTCGCACCGGCAGGAGAAGCAGCGGGGCATAACGCCAGGCGTCGGAACCACTGCCCGTAGCGGACTCACGCCATTTCAACGTCCCGCAGGCCGCAAACAGCGTGTTGATGCCCTGCTCCTGCTCCGACTCTCGAGCTCTTTTCCGCACTGCCCGGCTGACATGGATTGCCCGCTCAGGGGACAGACCGACCCGAACAGTGCCCTTTGCGGGAAGCTTGTCCGTCGGCTTGCTGGACGCGGTCCTGAGATCGGGATCCGAATTGGCCACACCGTCGAGCTTGCCAACCACGAAGTCATCGTCCGGTGTGGCCTGCAGGTCAGCGCGGTCGCTGAATGCCTCTTGGTCGAGCGGGAGCGAGGGTTCGGTTCACATCAGGATGAGCGGCCGCCCACCGTCGGCAAGGTGGGCGTAGATCTCACCGGCTGAGGGAGCCGTAATCCTGAGCGTTGCCATGCGAGTTGTCGACCGACTCATGCTCAGGAGTGGATTGCGGTTGGACAACTCGAGCAATTCCTGTTTCCAGACTTCGACTCGTGCATCGATCGTCATCGCCATGATCCCGGCCGCCCTCTCTTGCCGTCTCCAGATTCAGAGCCATACAGGTGATCTTCCCATGATTTGCCACAACTCCGACACTCGAATCAGCTGCTCCTTCCCATCTGTCGAAGTTTTCAGGCGAATGAACGCCGCACAAACCCTCTCCAGTGATCGAAAAGCGCAACGACACCAGCTCCCGACCGGCAGGTATCGTGCAACGAACTACCCTGTACCACAAATCGGACGACATCTGTCGCGCTTGAAAGACTCTTCATGACTCTAACCACAATCCCGATGACTCTGACCATCAACGGCCACACCCACGACATCGCGGCCGAACCGGACAGCCTGCTGCTGCTCGCCCTGCGCAACGACCTCGGGCTCAATGGGGCGAAGATCGGCTGCGCGCTGTCGCAGTGCGGCGTCTGCACGGTGCTGCGGGACGGCGAGCCGATCCGGTCCTGCGTCACGACGGTGCGGGAGGCGGCCGGGGCGGCGATCACCACGCTGGAAGGGCTCGCGCCCGGCAATGATCTTCACCCGATCCAGCGGGCGTTTCTCGATGAGCAGGCCGCCCAGTGCGGCTACTGCATCCCCGGCATGATCGTCGCGACCGCGGCGCTGCTCGCGACGACCCCCGACCCGACCAACGCCGAGATCCACGCCGCGCTCGCTGGCAACCTCTGCCGCTGCGGCGCCCACGTCCGGATCATGCGGGCCGTCCGCCGCGCCGCCCGGGCGATGGCGAAACTGTCGGCGGCGCTCCCGGCCGCCGCGTTGTCCCTTACCCCACCCGCGACACCGGAACCGGCGACCGAGAGCGAACCAGGCGAGCGGCTCAATGACTTGATCGAGCTCCACCCGGACGGCCGCGTCACGATCCGGGCCGGCAAGGTCGAGCTCGGGACCGGGGTCCGCACCGCCCTGACGCAGATCGTCGCCGAGGAGCTCGATCTGCCAATCCACTGCCTGACGATGATCGCTGGCGACACCGCCACGACCCCGGATCAGGGAACGACGGCCGGCAGCAAGACGATCCAGAGCGCTGGCCCCATCCTCCGGCGGGCCGCCGCCGGGGCCCGGACAACGCTGCTTGACCGGGCCGCCCAGCGCCTCGATCAGCCGTCCGATCGGCTGGTCGTCTCCGACGGCGTGATCCGCGATCCGTCCTCGCTTGGTCCTGGCATCGGCTACGGCGACCTGATCGGTGATCCGCCCGTCGACGGGCAGACCATCGTTGAGCCGGGCGAGGTGACGCTCAAGGACCCGGCTGCCTATCAGGTCGTCGGGCAGTCCGTCCCGCGGGTGGATCTGCTCGCCAAGCTGACCGGCGGGGCAGCGTACGTCCATGACCTGACGCTGGACGGGATGCTCCACGGCCGCGTCATCCGGCCGATGGTCCGGACCATCGACGGGGTCGGCGCGACGCTGGTGTCGGTCGACGAGTCGTCGCTCGACGGCCTGCCAGGGATCGTCGCCGTGGTCCGGAGCGGCAGCTTCCTCGGCGTCGTCGCCGAGCGGGACGCCCAGGCGCTGGCCGCGGCCCAGGCGCTCCGGGCGACGTTGACCGAGCCGGCCCGATTGCCGCCGTTCGCCGACCGCTTCGACGCGATCCGCGACGCACCGACCATCGACCAGGACATCGCGACGGACGGCGATCTCGACCTGGGCTTCGCGGCGGCGACGCAGACCCTGTCCGCGACGTACCGGCACCCGTGGCAGGCCCACGCCTCGATCGGGCCGTCCTGCGCCGTCGCCGATGTCCGGCCGGACGGCGCGACGGTCTGGTGCGCGTCGCAGGGCGTCTTCTCGCTGCGAGAGGCGCTGGCGCCGGTGCTCGGGCTGCCGGAAGCGTCGGTCCGCGTCGTCCATATGGAGGGACCGGGTTGTTACGGGCACAACGGGGCGGACGACGTCGCGGCCGACGCGGCCCTGCTCTCGCGGGCGGTCGGACGGCCCGTCCGGGTGATCTGGTCGCGGCAGGGCGAGTTCGCCTGGGAGGGCAAGGGGCCGGCGATGGTCTGTGAGGTCCGGACCGGGCTCGGTGCGGACGACGACATCGTCGCCTGGGCCTACGAGGTCTGGACGCCGACCCACTCGACCCGGCCCAGCGGTCAGCCGGGCAACCTGCTGGCCGCGCAGCTCAAGTCGCCGCCGGTCACCTACGCCCCGCTCGGCCGGGGCGGTGGGACCCGCAACGCGCTGACCAGTTACCGCTTCCCGAACCAGCGGCTGACCGCCCACTGGGTGACGAACCCAACGCTGCGGCCCTCGGCCCTGCGCAGCCTCGGTGGCCTCGCCAACACGACCGCCAACGAGACGGCGATGGATGAGCTGGCCGCCCTCGCCGGGGCCGACCCGGTCGCGTTCCGGCTCCGGCACCTGGACGATCCCCGCGCCATCGCCGTGATCGAGCGGGCCGCCGTGCTGGCCGGCTGGCAGCAACGACCCGCCGGGTCGAATGCCGCCAGACCAGTGCCGAATGACGACGGTGCGCTGACCGGGCGCGGCGTCGCCTTCGCCCGGTACGAAACGGCCTACGCCTACGTCGCCATCGTCGCGGAGGTCGAAGTCGTCCCGGCGAGCGGCGCCGTCCGCGTCAGCCGGGTCTACGTCGCCCATGACTGCGGGCTAATCGTGAACCCGGACGGCGTCCGCAACCAGATCGAGGGCAACGTCATCCAGGGAATCAGCCGGGCGCTGATCGAGGAGGTGACCTGGGACGAGACGCGCGTCACCGCACTTGACTGGGACAGCTACCCCATCCTCGGCTTCGCCGGCATCCCGGCGATCGCGATCGACCTGATCGATCGGCCGGACGAGCCGTCATGCGGCGCCGGCGAGGGCGCGATCTGCCCGATGGTCGCCGCCGTCGGCAACGCGATCTTTGCCGCCACCGGCGCCCGCCTCCGGACCGTTCCATTTACCCCGGAACGGGTCCGGGCGGCGATGTCCGGCAATCAGGTTCGCGACGACCGTTGAGCGCTTGCCCAGCGACGATCGCGACGATCGGGCGTGGTTGTCCGAGCCAAGGGTCCGGTCGTGCATTCACCCGATTGCTGCGAAGATAGGCGTGGCGGACGCCGCGGTTCAGCCCCATTGGAAGTGGACGGAACGCGGCGGTCTGAACGGGGGTAGGGATCGCCGGGCCGTCCGGCAGGAGGGCGTTGCGTGTCAACTCAACCGACGTGGGTCGCGGCCTACCGGATCGCCTTCGCACTGCTTTCGCTGATCGCGATCCTCTACCAGCTCATCCACTCGATCGACATCAAACCCGACTTTAGCGTCGGCAACTTCTTCAGCTTCTTCACGATCGAGAGCAACATCCTCGCCGTGCTCGTGCTGCTCGCATTTGGGCTGAACCGCGTCGGTTCACCGCCGTCACGCACGGCGGAACTCATTCGCGGAGCGGCCGTCCTCTACATGGTCACGACCGGCATCGTCTACGGGTTGCTCCTGAGCGGCTACACCGATGAGCTCCAGACCGCGACGCCGTGGGTGAACAACGTCGTCCATCGAATCTTCCCGATCGTCCTGCTGGCCGACTGGCTGATCCGACCACCAGCTGTCCAGATCGCGTTTCGGGAGGCGCTGCCCTGGCTGGCCTTCCCGATCCTCTACCTCGTCTACTCGCTGATCCGTGGGCCGATCGTGGACTGGTACCCCTACCCGTTCCTGAACCCGGATGCGGCGGGCGGCTACGCTGGCGTGGCCGGCTCAGCGGTCGGGATCGCGGTCGGCGTCATCGCGATGACCTGGCTGGTCACCTGGGTCGGCAATCATCTCCGGCTGGCGAACCGGGCCGATCCGGCGAACTGACAACCAGCAAGTCATCGTCGTTCCAGACAGGAGAGAAACGGAACACCCCGAGCAGATTGCCCAGGGTGTTCCGTTTCAGGACGACCGCCTGACCGCGTCTACGACCGGGCGAACGGCTGGCCCCACTGCTCGTCGTAGACGACCTCGTCGAACGGCTTGCGGTTCTTCTGGCCCTTGCCGCCGGGGTTGGTCGGGTAGCCGATCGGCAGGATCGCCAGGATGTCGCGGTCCTCGGGAATGCCCAGGATCGGCCGGGCACCCGCGTTCGGACCGACGCCGCCAACCCAGTTGCCACCCAACCCCTCGGACCACGCCGTCAGCAGCATCGACTGGACCGCTCGGCTGCCATCGGACACCGCCGACGGCGTCCGGTCGATCACCACGGCGATCGCGAGCGGGGCGTCGGCGATGTACGGCCCATTCCCGGAAAGCGCCTCGCCGAGCTGGCGAAGCGTCTCGCGGTCTTGGACGACGATGAAGTGCCACGGTTGCTTGTTGGAGGAGCTGGCGGTCAGGTGGGCTGATTCGACGATCTTCCAGACGATCTCCGACGGGACGGCTTGGTCGGTGTAGGAGCGGACCGCGAGCACGGTCCGGACGGCTTCGAACGTCTCCATTGGGGTGTCCTCGTTCTCTCTTGGTCTGTCTTGAGTCGACCGGTCGCGAACTGACCGCTGCCGTAACCGATCGGCCGATGTCCGACCGGTCGTGGGTTCTCTCAATCCCTACGCGCAATCCATGCCGTGCTTACGAATCGTGCGTCGTACCTCTTCGAGCAATTCAGCATGAACGGTTGATCGCCGGTTTGGTACCGGTCCGGGGCACCGGTCTGGACTGCTCATCCGAGCTCTGTTTACTGGACGGACACCGGCGTTTACGGAACTGATACCGCCGCGCCACCGGGACGTTGACACTCTCCGGATACGGTGTGAGGAGGACCTCATCGCGGAGCGTCCCACGACCGGTATCGACCCGCAACGGAGGAATCGTCGCTCAAGCATTCGCCGCGTCTCTACCCGAGCCGTCCCCGTTCAGTGCCCATTGTCAGCTACCCGAAGGAGCATCCATGTTCCGTCCAGCCACGTTCGACCTGTCTCGTCGCCGTCTGCTGCTGCTCTTCGTCGCGCTCGTGCTCATGCTCGGCTCGTCCGCCCCGGCCCTCGCCCAGGACGGCGGCACGCCGCCACCCGCACCGCCGGCCGACAACTCCCAGGCCGGTCCGGAGACATTGAACCCGATCGGAACCGACATCCAGGCCGGCTACTTCGGACCGGTGCCCTCTGAAGCCCAGCGAGAGCTGATCGGCCCATACCAGCTCCTCAAGTCCGGTCCGGTTGACGTCGCGACGAGCACGATCACTATGCCACTCTATCTCGGCCACATGCCGGACGGAACCAACGTCTGGTACATCCTGACCGACACCAACGACCAGGGCAATGCCACGGCGCTCGGCCTGAACTACTCGGCCAAGCTCGGTTACGCCGGAACCGGTCAGGGCGTCCGCAATGCCACCCTGGAGACCGATGCCTCCCTGACGTTCGAAAGCGGCACCGTCGACTTCAGCCCGGACCTGACGGTCGTGCCGGGCGAGGGCGACGCCGCCTTCCCGCCGTCCGTCGCCATGCCCGGATCCGTCGGTGACGACGGCTACACACCGGTGATCCGGATCACCAACGGGGGCGGCGCAATCTACAACGCACCCGTTGTGGCGTATGACACCGACGCCGCCGATCTCAACTTCTGCGACACCGCTCCCGACTACAGCCTGGTTCACGACCACGTCGTGAACATCTGCCCCGACGAGATGACGGTCACGATGAAGCTCACGACCGGCTTCAGCTTCGGACGACCGATCCTCTATCTGAGCACTGATGCCAGCGTCGAAATGGTGGCCGCGCTCGAGGGCGCAACGCTCGCGCCAGGACTGAATGATATTCGGGTCGGCTTCGACGATGGTGCCTTCAGCGCGACCGAGCGGATCTTCGTTGCGACCAACGGCCAGACCGGCGCGGACAACCCGCAGCGGCAAGGACTGACCAGCGCCATCGTCGACGGCGGCGGACCGCTGAATGTCTTCGGCGGAATTCCGACCGTTGCCACGGATTACAGTCCACTCTGGGACGCCAATATCTACTCCTGGACGCAGGACGCCATCGACAATGGCTACCAAGCCCGCAACCTGCAGGAGTTCGAGATCCTCGGACTTGCCGATCAGGGCTGGCTCACTGGCCCGGACGGCGCGGACTTCGGCTCCAGCGGCGCGATCATCGACTGCGCGGTCGTGATGCGCCTGCTCTAGCCCCGTCCCCGGCGCGGACCCCTCAACCCCCTGCCAACCCAGCGGGCCGCCACGACGATGATGTCGCGGCGGCCCGCTGGGTGTTGACGTCCAGCCGGGCAGTGCGGGACTCGCAACAACCCGAACCGATTCCGGTCGTGTCAGGCGACACCGATCAGATCATGCACGGTGGACAGGATGTCCTCGATGTCGAATGGCTTGACGATGTACCGGTCCCCCGCGAACCGGGCCCTGTCGGCCTCGGCGTGTTCGAGCATGTGACGATCGGTCGAGGTCACGATAACCGGGATCTCGCTGGTGGCCGCGTCCGTCCGCAGCTGCTCCAGCAGGTCCCATCCGGCGCGTGTCTGGACGACGAGATCGATCAGCAGGAGGTCGGGCTGCAGGGCGGCGACCTGAGCGAAGGTGTTGGGCACGAAGTTGGTCGTCGTGACGTTGTACCGCTCGTCCTGGAACAACTCCCGGATCACATCGAGGAACGGGGGCGAGGCATTGATCGCGAAGACATGCTTGCGACGCATCCGCGCCCTCTCGTCACCGGAGGGCACAGAGCCGGAATCAGACGTTGCGTTCACGGTCGCTTCCCCTCTCGATGTGCCTGATCGAGGTCAATCGTCATTGATCGTCTTTCGGCACCCCGGAATGCAGTCCGGTTTGTGCCACAGCGGCTTCGGGCTGTCAATCACTCATTTCAACGGACCTTCGGGCCGCTGCCGAAACACGGACGCCGGGACGGAGCCGCCATGGACCTGATCTCATGATCCGATGGTGTCGACTCGATCCAGCCACCGGTATGGGAGGAGCACGACACGCAACGGTCAACGACGTTGCGTGCCGATCAGCGACTGAGGGGAAACGCCGTTGCGCGAGCGGGACCTTGACCGGCTTTACCACGTCGGACGGAGGCGAAGCGGCGGGTCGAAGCCGCCCCAGTACTCGATGAATGCGGCAAGGCCGGAGCGGACCGCGGCCGTTCCCGGCGCGCCAATCAGTCGCTCCCAGTCGCGCTCCTGGGCAGCCCAGCGCGTCATCGCTCAGCGCTCGCCGTCTGGCGGGCGACGCTGCCACCGGGAGCAAGCGGCCCGGAGCACCGGATGGACGTCGACCAGGTCTACGCCGTACTGACCGGATCGCTGACCGTCAGCATCGACGGCACGTTCGAGGTTGCCGGCATCGGTGACTCAAGCTTCGTGCCTGGCGACGCTCTCCGGCAGATCGGCAACGCCGGCGATTGCTCGGTCAGCATCGTGGTCGCGCTGCTGGCCGGAGCCCACGTCTCGACGCCCTCCGGCAGCCATCACGGCGAGTTTCCGTGGGCCCGGTGACCCGTCACCGCCGACCGGCAAGCGCTCTCAGGGACTGGATCATGGCTTATACTTCCTAATGGTAAGCGACTATCCTCGCGCACAGGGAGCATGACCATGACCGTTACAACAACCTCCACCGCCCGCCCGATCTCGATCCTCGACCTCTCCCCGATCGAATCCGGCCAGAGCTCCGGCGAGGCCCTCGCCGCGACGACCGCCGTCGCCCAGCTCGGCGACCGGCTCGGCTACCACCGCCTCTGGGTGTCGGAGCATCACAACTCGGCCGGACTGGCCTCCGGCTCCCCCGAGATCCTGATCGCTCACCTTGCTGCCCATACGGACCGGATCCGCCTCGGCGCCGGCGGGATCATGTTGCCCAACCACCCGCCCCTCCGGATCGCCGAGGGCTTCCGTCTACTGGAGGCTCTGCACCCTGGCCGGATCGACCTCGGCCTCGGCCGCGCGCCCGGCACGGACACGCTGACGGCCTTCGCGCTGCGCCGCTCCCGCGAGGCGCTCAGCGGCGACGACTACCCACAGCTGCTGGCCGAACTGCTCGCCTTCGACGACGGCTCCTTCCCCGAGGACCACCCCTTCCGCGAGATCACGCCGGTCCCCGGCGATGTCCGCCTGCCGCCGGTGTTCCTGCTCGGCTCCAGCATGTTCAGCGCCGAGCTGGCCGCCCAGGCCGGCCTCGGGCTCGCCTTCGCCGCCCATATCGGCGGCGCGACAGCCCTCCCGGCGATGACAACCTACCGGGAGACCTTCTCCCCGTCAGAGCGCTACCCTACGCCGTACGCTGTCCTGACCGTTGGGGTCGTCGTCGGCGAGACCGAGCAGGAAGTCGCGGAGCTCCAGCACCTGTCCAACTTCTTCCTGCTGATGATCGTCCGCGGGCAGCGCGGCGCCCGGCCGTCCCGGACTGAGGCGCTGGCCTACCAGTTCACCGACAGCGACCGGGCGATGCTGCGCCGGATGCCGGGGAGCCGCTTCGTCGGGCTGCCCGAACAGGTCGCCGCCGAGATCCGAACCTTCGCCGACCAGACGGCAGCCGACGAGCTCATGCTGATGACCATCGTCCCCGACCTCGCCGTCCGCCTCCGGACCTTCGAGCTGATGGCCGAGCAGCTCGGCGCTGGCGCCGCGGCTCCGGCCGGCCGGGAGCTCGCCTCGGTCGCCGACTAAACCCGAAATGGTCGTCTGCCGGTATCCAGGCGTCGATCCGGGCCGTAATCGCCCGCGTCGCCCATCCCCTCCAGAACGAAGGGGATGGACGACATCGTTTTTCGCCAGCACTGCGGGAGTGAAGACAGCATGACAACGCCACAGACCTACCCCCTCGGTGACGTGACCGCGGCGATGATGGCCGTCCTCCGCGAGACGTTCGAGAAGGTCGAAGGGATGTACCTCGACCGGGGGACGGCGATGTTCGAGACGCTGGCGACGGTCAGCGCCGAACAGGCTTCGCGGCCGGTCGCCCCCGGCGCCTCGAACATCGCCGCCCAGGTCAACCACACGACCTATTACATCGTGACGATCGGCGAGTACCTGCAAGGACGCCAGCCCGAGGGAGTCGACTGGGACGCAAGCTGGCTGGTTGGTGAGGTGGACGACGCGCAGTGGGCGGCGCTGGTCGCGGGGCTCGGCACGGCCTACGACGAGCTACTGATGCTGATGGCGGACCCGTCGGCCTGGCAGGACGACGAGCCGATCCAGCGCGGGATCGCCCTGATTGCGCACTGCACCTATCATCTCGGCGAGATCCGCCGGTCCTTGCCGCTGGGTCGGGCCTGACAAGAGACGTGGCCGGATCGGCGGGCCAGTCGATCAGATCGGCCGGACGAGGTTCTTCATCACCGAGCCGGTCACGGCCTCCCGGATCGCCTCGTCGAACCGGTCCAGCGGGTAGACGTTGTTGACGAGACGGCTGACGTCGATCGTGCCGTCGGCCAGCGCCGCGATCGCCTTCGGATAGCAGTGCGGCCCGAGGTGACTACCGTGGATCGTGAGCTCCTTGCTGTCGCCGATCACCGTCCAGTTGACCGTCGCCGGCCGGCTGAAGACGCTGAACTCCACGAACGTCCCCAGTTTGCGGATCATCCCGAGCCCCTGGGTGACGCCGTCCGGGTTGCCGCTGGTCTCGATGTAGACATCGCAGCCGTAACCGCCGGTCAGGGCCATGACCTCGGCGACCGCGTCCACCTGGGTGACGTCGATGCAGATGTCGGCGCCCAGCTCCCGGGCGAGGTCGAGACGGTTCTGGCGCGTCCCGAGGGCGACGACCCGTCCCGTCCCGGCCAAATGCCGCTTCGCGATCTGGACCATGCAGAGGCCGATGTTGCCGATCCCGCAGACGACGACGGTGTCGTTGGGCAGGATCTCGCCGCGGTCGACGGCGTGCCAGGCGCAGGCCAGCGGCTCGATGTAGGCGGCCGCGCCGACACTCAACGACGCCGGCACCTGATGGATCCGCGACTCCCGCGGCAACCGGCAGTAGCGAGCCATCCCGCCGTCCAGCACCTGCTTGAAGCCGAAGATCCAGGAGCGCTGACACATCCAGTAGTGGCCATCACGGCAGAAGCGGCAGACATTGCAGGGGACGATCTGCTCGGCGACGACCCGGTCGCCCAGCGCGACGCCGTGCCGCTCGGCCGCCCCCTCACCCAGCGCGACGACGTGGCCACTGAACTCGTGCCCGGCGATGGCGGGTGCCTCGACATAGCCGGGCCCATCGTCCGACGGCCAGAAGTGGCCACCGCCGTGCCAGCACTTCACGTCCGAGGCGCAGATGCCGACGGACTCGACCTCGATCAGCACCTCGCCTTGGCCGACCTCGGGGACGGGCACTTCCTCGAGCCGGTAATCCTGCGGCGCCCAGGTCCGGATCGCCATCATCGTCCGGGGCAACGCCATGATCGATCTCTCCTCTGCACCGGTCTACGGGCCGCCCACTGCCCGTCATTGACCACCGAATCGTCCGGGAAGCATGATACGGCAAACGAAAACCGAACAGCCGGCACCCAGGACATCGCCCCGGGCGCCGGCTGTTCGCTGGCATTGGCTGTGAGCCAGGCCAACGCTCCGGTGAGGGAGGTCAGGCGGCGGGCGTCGCGGTGCTGGACGCCGCCTCCAGCTGGGACTTGAGCCCGAGGCTGTCGACCTCGCTCCAGCTCTCGACGATCTGGCCGCACGCGACCCGGAAGATGTTGATGCCGGTCCAGGTGACCTCGGCGCCGGTCGGCGCGAAGCCGAAGATCGGCCCGTCCTGCGTGCCGGTCATGGTCCAGCGGATCGCGACCAGGTCGCCGTCGACGATCGGCTCCTCATTGGTCTGGCGCAGGTCGGAGAAACCAGCGAAGAGGGTGCCGATCCGATCCTTGAAGTCGGCGAGGGACGTCGTGTCCTGACCCAGACCCCAATGATGGACGGAATCCGGGGAGGCGAGCTCGTCGAAGACGTTGATGTCGCCCTCGTCCCACAGGTCGCCCCAGCGCGCGGCCACGTCGGCGACGTCCTGCTCAGTGGTCGGCGCGCAGCCGGTGGCGGGCGTGGCGTCCGCGGCTGGGGTCGCGAGGGTGCCGACGATCGGGTCCGTCATCCCGGTCAGTTGCGCCTGGAGACCAACGACATCGAACTCATTCCAGTTCTCGGCGATCTTGCCGCACTCGAAGCGGAAGATGTTGATGCCGGTCCAGGTCGCCTCGACACCGCTCGGCTCGATGTCGAAGAACGGACCGTCCTGGGTTCCGGTCGCGATCCAACGGACCGCGACGTAGTCGCCATCGGCGATGACTTGCTCGACCACGAGGCTGAGGTCCGGGAACGCCACGGCGAAGACATCGCTTCGGGCGCGAAGGTCTACCACGTTGGATGCGTCCTCGCCGACGCCCCCGTGATGGATGATGTCGGGCTGGACGATGTCCTCAAATACGGCCGAGTCTTCGGAGCCCCAGACGTCGTACCACTGCCGGGCGACTTTGACGTTCTGCTCCTCCGTGCTCATGGCGCAATTAGCGGAGGGCGTTGCGGCGCCCGGCGTCGCGTCCTGAGCGTTGGCGGGCGTAAGCCAGACGTTGAGCGTGAGCATGAGGAGCCAGGCGATGGCGACTACTGAACGACGCATCGGTCAATGTCCTTCCTGTGCGGGCGATGGTGAATCCGACGACGACTGGACCCAGCCAACCGGTTGGCGGAACGCTGTTCTTACCCCGCGCGGCTCGACACGCGTCGCTCACCTCCATGAATCGAACGCTGACGCGAGCCGGTCACGTAGGCGCCGAGATGTAAACACCGGCCCACATCACTCCTGGTGTCCATTTCGCAACCTATCGCAGCACGTCACGGATCGCAATAGGCTGATTGTCGCTACCATGCCGTCACTCGGCAAGATCGTCTCAGGCTCGGCTCATGGCCGCCGGGCCGCCGTGGGCAACGGCGAGATCGGCCGTCGTAGCCGGAGCCACGCCGCTGGCAGCCGCAGCACCGTCGCGTCACCTCCCGCGAATAGCCATGGCGCCAGATGCTCATGGGCACACCGTCAGGCCAACGCCTCGATTTGCGGTATCAGGCGGCAGGTGTCGCGGCGCCGGAGGCGGCCTCAAGCTGGTCGCGGAGCCCGAACCCGTCGGCCTCGCTCCAGCTCTCGACGACCTGGCCGCACTCAACCCGGAAGATGTTGATCCCAGTCCAGGTGACCTCGGTGCCGGTCGGCGCGAAGCCGAACAGCGGGCCGGTCTGCGTTCCGGTCTCCGACCAGCGGATCGCGACCAGATTGCCCTCGACGATCGGCTCCTCCGCGGTGGATGTCAGGTCCGGGAAGGCCGTGAAGAAATCGCCGATCCGATCCTTGAAGTCGTCCAGGGACGCCGTGTCATCGCCCAGTCCCCAGTGATGGATGGAGTCCGGAGACGCCAGCTCGTCGTAGAGATCGACATCGCCTGAATCCCAGACATCCGCCCAGCGGGTGGCGACGCCGGCGACGTCCTGCTCCGTGGTCGGGGCACAGTCGGCCGCCGGCGTGGCGGCTGCGGTCGGTGTCGCCGGACCGCCCACCGTCGGGTCGTCCGCGCCGGTCAGCTGCGCCCGGAGCCCGATCCCGTCGAACTCGTTCCAGCTCTCAGCGACGAGCCCACACTCGAAGCGAAAGATGTTGATGCCGGTCCAGGTCGCCTCGACGCCACTCGGCTCCAGATCGAAGAAGGGGCCGGTCTGGGTGCCAGTCGCGGTCCAGCGGACCACGACGTAGTCACCATCGGCGATGACCTCATCGACCGTCAGCGTGTGATCGGAGAAAGCCGCGGCGAAGGCCCGGACCCGGGAGCGGAGGTCCGCCACGTTGGAGATATCTTCGGTATCGGTCACGTGATGCGTGATATCGGGCTGGGACAGAGCCTCCAGTGCGGCATCGTCCTCATTGCCCCAGACCGCCTCCCACTGGCGAGCGACCTCGGCGTTGCGCTCCTCGGTCCCGGCGACGCAGTCCGTGGCCTGCGAGGCTGCGCCATCAGGAGTTGCGGCGGGCGTTGCCTCTTGAGCGCTGGTGGGGACGGACCAGACGTTGAGACTGAGCATGAGGAGACAGGCGATGGCGACAAGGGAACGGCCCATGAACTTGGTCCTTTCGATGGATCGGGGGATTGGATGACTGGCCGGACGAGTGAAGCGCTCGTTTGGGAACGAGGCGTCAGGCGGTCAGGACGACGCATCCATTGACGCAATCGTCCGGATACGTTTGCGTGCAGAGGTCGTTCAGCGACTGGATCGACTGGCCGTCGCACGGTTGACAACTCACCTCGCTCCACACCCAGCAGAGACCGATCGGTCCGCCAGGCACCAGACCGACCGGCTGCAATCTGTCGTTGTAGCAGTTGGTGATGTCGGGGCAGTCGTCGATGAACAGACTCGCTTCCCCAAAAGTCGGCGCCAGATCCTCGTCCCGCTGCCGACCGGCCACATGCGCCAGCCCGCTTCCCTCGTAGGCGGTCAGGATATTGGCCCCATAGGTGATCGATCCGGCGTCGGCGTCATAGCTCGGCGTCAGTAGCTCGACGACGAGGATGTCCTCGTTGCCGTCGGCGTCGTTGGTGACCAGCGCGGCGTTGGGCGGGTTGTCGGGCTGGAAACCGAGCCCATCCAGGAAGGCCTGGGTCGGCGCCTCGCCGAAGATGCGCTCGGGCCGGTCGGAGAAGTAGATCGTGTTGCCGGTGTGGCCTTCGAGGGTCAGGAGGTAGTCCGCCCCGCCACCGACCGAGACGCTGTCAATGGTGGGAGTGCCAGCCAATGGGTTGGCGGCGAAGGTGCCGGAGGCGGCGGACTGGACGAAGAGGAACGTCGCGTCCTCGCTGAGCGGGTCGGGCGTCGCTTCCCGCGCTGAACCGCTCAAAGGCGATGTCGCGACGAGCCCGGCGGCGAGACCGATCCCGGACGCGTGGACCGCGGTCCGGCGAGAGAAGCGGGCAGCGATCGATCGCGCGATGCCGTCGCGGCGTGCGGTTTCCATCGGGTTCGGGATTCCTTTCAGACATGGGATCGCGCGTACTGCGCCGAAAGGGTTCGGATCACATCAATCGCAATCTATCGCGGAATTGCACTACTCGCAATAGTCAGATAGTCGCCTGCGTGTCTCTGGCCCATCAGAACCGTGACTGGCATGGCAGACCGGCCCGGATCAGGTCCCGGGGCCGGTCTGGGACGACAGTTGGCCATCTAGTTCCTTGACGCGGTTGGCAGTGCGCCGTGCCCGTTGGCCGCCACTACCGTCGCGGTCGGCTCTGGATCGATCGGTGCCGGAGCGCCAGCCCACAGCATCCCCAGGACGGCCGTCACGCCCGAAGCGACCGGCGAGGCGACGTTGCCGTGCTCGTCGATCCGGATTGCGGCCGGCGTGCCGTGGGTCCCGAAGCGGCGCCCGACCCCGACCCCGTGGTCGAGCACGACCGGCGAGCGAAGGCCGTGGGCCGCGGTCATCTCGGCCGTGCCGGTCGAGACGATCACGAGCCGGGGGGACCCGGCCGGCCGCTGGGCCTCCCACGCCTTCAGGTCATTCAGCATCCGCAGGCAGTAGCCGCAGGTGGGGCTCCAGAACAGCAGCACCGTCTCGGCGCCACGGACGTTGGCGAGGTCGGCCAGTTCGCCCCCGATCGCCGGGAGCTGGATCGACGGGACGGGATCGCCGATCCGGAGCATCGGTCCCGTCGCAACCGGCTCAGGGGTCTCGGGGCGAATCTCCGGCACATCAGCCACCCGCGCGACCAGCATCCTGACCGCGAGGTCACCATATGCGGGCGCGCCATCTCGCGTGCCGTCCGGCTGGACGACGACGACGGCCGGGGCCTGAGTCACCCCATAGGCCTCGATGATCTCCATGTCCCGCTGCAGCAGGACGTTGGCGACGCCGTGTCGTTCCGTTTTGGCCAGGTTGGCCTCCGGCGTGCCGCGGCTCACGAGCGCGACCGTGACGCGATCGCCGTGGTCCCGCTGCCAGCGGCCGAGGTCCGGCATCAGAACGTCGCAGGGGTCGCACTGTGGATCGGTGAAGTACAGGACGACCGGCAGGCGGGCCGCGCGCAAATCGCTCAGCGAGACCTGCCGGCCCGTGAGGTCCGAGAGCTGGAACTCGGGCGCGTCGTTGGACAGTGGGGCCGCCGGGGTCGCCGGGGTTGCCAGGGCGGCGTTGGACGAGGAGTCGGCCGGGGCGGACGCCGGCGAGGTCGCGGCGCCGTTCCGGATCAGGCTCGCGACGAGCGCCCGAACGGCGTCCAGGCCGCCGGCGGTCGGCGCGCCGATGGTCCCGTCAGGCCCGATCAACACCGCCGCTGGCGTGCCCTGCGTGCGGTAGGCGTCGGCGGTATCCCGATTGGGCTGAATGAGCAGGGTGCTCAGCCCGTGCTCGTCTCGCTTCGCGGCGTTTGCCTCATGGGACCCGCGACTCAGCACCGCGATCGCCGGGCGCCCCGCGAGGGCCCGCTCCCACCGGCCGACCTCGCGCATGACCTGGTTACAGGGGCCGCAGTTCGGATCGGTGAAGAGCAGCAGGACCGGTGTTCCACCCGCCCGGAGCGTGTCCAGCGAGACCATCGCGCCATCGAGATCAGGCAGTGAGAACGCCGGGGCCGGCGTTCCCACCGCGAGCCCGAGCGGCAACGTCTTCGGGCTGACCACGGCGGCGGTGACCGGCGCCACCGCTGGCGCCGTGCCGGCGGTGGCCAGGGCCTGCTCGACCGCCTCGATCCGGAGCAGCAGACGCCCGTTCTGGCTGATGAGGTTGACGGCGATCCAGGCGAGCCCGGCCAGGATCGCGACCCCGAGCAGTCCGGCGATGACCAGAGCGATCCCTGTTCCCGGCAGGTCGCTCAACCAGGCGACAGTGCTTGACCCCGGATCGCTCCACCCGCCCACGGCGATGAGCAGCGCGATGGCGGCCAGCCCCGCATTGCGGCCGATCGTGGGCCAGCCAGCCGGGGCGGAGTGAATCTGGCCGAAGCAGTGGCAGTCGGGCGTGCGACCACGCGCGAGCTGGTAGCCGATCCCGCCGATGAAGACCAGCAGCAGCGCCAGCGCCCCGAGCGCCCCCCATCGGGCCGTCGCGACGGGCAGCAGCGCGGCCGCGACGACGAGTTCTGCGGTGGGCAGGACTAAACTGAACGCCGGGGCGAATCGATCCGGAACACCGAATTCGCCGGCGGCTCTGCGGGAGCCAGGAAGATCGACCAGCTTGCCGATTCCAGCGACGACGAAGACGCCGGCAAGGAGCAGACGGGCGAGGAGCAGCACGAGGTCCATGAACGTGACTCCTGATCGATCGACGGAGTTCCGGGTAGCGAGGCGCGTTGTCGGAGGTTGCGATCAGCATACGACGTTGCGCCAGTTACGGTTGGGACAGTCGTTTGGCGATCGCCGCCGCGGCAACCCGTCGATTCCAAACGGGTGGCGCGCCGTGTCCGGCTCCGGCCCAGTCTGCCGGACGCAGGCCATGGCGCGCATCGGTAGAACTACGGAGTCGGACTACGGAATCAGTCGACTCCGCCGGTGACCGGCCGGAGGTCGACGGTCACGGCGCCCATTGGGTGCCCCTATCGCCCGGAGCACGACGAACGTCCCGGCGCCAAGCCAGGGAATGAGCTCCGGGACACGGATTCGGGCAAGGAACGCTCGAGCTCCACCCGGCTCCGGTGCTCCAGGTCTTGACCGTGGGGACGGTTGACCTCCCGACAAATCAACGGCGGGGAGCGGTGCTGGTCGATGGCCGCCGGCGATCCATCAGGCCACCGATTGTCCGCATGGACGGGTACCCTGAGCTCCGCGGCCGGACATCGGACCGGAGTAACCGGCTACTAGGACCGGCTACCAGGAAGGACATTGAAGATGACAGCGCGGCAGACGGTCCCGTTGACCCAGTTCTCCGACGGCCTGTCGGAAGTCCTGAAGGAATGCTTCGAGAGCGTTTCCAGCCCGAGCATGTTCCTCGACCCCGGCGACGCCTTCTTCCAGACGCTGGCGACGGTCTCGGCTGAAGAGGCTTCCCAGCCGGCCGCCAACGGGATCTCCAACATCGCGGCCGAGGTCAACCACACCGCCTTCTACATCAACGTAACGCTCCGGTTTCTGCGGGGCGAGCAGCCCGGCAAGGTCGACTGGGACGGCAGCTGGCAGGTCGGCGCGGTCGATGACGACCAGTGGACGCGACTCCAGGACACGCTCCAGGCAGCCTATGACGCGCTCCAGAACGCTGTCGCCCAACCGGCGACCTGGACCCATCCGAAGGCGATTACGGGCGGAATCGGGATGGTTGCTCACTGCGCCTACCACCTCGGCGAGGTCCGGCGAACGCTGGGCGTGATCCGCGGGTAGCGTCGCCGCGCCGATGTCGAACAGCCAGACGAACGACGAACCGGGACAGCGCCAGGTATGGTGCTGTCCCGGTCCATCTCCGGTTCACATCGGTTCGGCTCAGGCAGTGGGAACGGGAAGGACGGACGCCATCCGGGCCACGGCCTCGGTCAGGACGGCCTGTGAGGTCGCGAGGTTGACGCGGACGTGGCCAGCGCCGCCCGGCCCGAACGGCACGCCGGAACTCAGCGCGACCCGGCCCCGCTCCAGGAAGACCTGGGCCGGGTCGTCGCCGAGGCCAAGCGCCCGGCAGTCTACCCAGGCCAGGTAGGTACTCTCCGGCGGCCGGTAGCTGGTCCCCGGCAGGTGCTCCGCCAGCATCCCCGTCAGCGCTACCCGGTTGGCATCGATCCCGGCGATCGCCGCGTCGAGCCAGTCGCCACCATGGGTGATCGCTGCGGTGTGGGCGATCAGGCCGATGTGACCGGGGTGGTTCCCGGCCCGACCCGCCAGGCTCGCCGCCTCCGCCGTCCCGTCGGCGCCGGGGATGACGAGCGCCGCCTTGAACCCGGCCAGGTTCCAGCCTTTCGAGGCCGACATGACCGAGAAGTCCCGCTCGGTCCCGGCGGCGTCGAGGTACGGGACGAACGTCGAGGTCGCCATCTGGAGCGGGGCGTGGATCTCGTCGGCAATGACGCGGACGCCGTGCTGCCGGGCCAGCCGGGCGACCGTCTCCAGCTCCTCGCGGGTGTGGACAGTGCCGGTCGGGTTGTGCGGGTTCGAGAGGATCAGCGTCGCTGACCGTCCGCCGCTGGTCGCTTCGGTGAAGACACGCTCGAGCGTCTCCGGGTCGATCCGGTCGTCGCTGGTCAGCGGCGCCTCGACGACGGGCCGGCCCAGTGTCTTCGCGATCATGTAGAACGGGGGGTAGACGGGCGGCGTCAGGACGATCGCCTCACCGTCGACGCTGGTGACGCGGACGATCTCGAGGATCCCGGTCATGACGTCGGTCACTTTGGCGGTCGTCTCGGGGTCGAAGGTCCAGCCCCAGCGCTCCTGGCCGAAGCCGGCCATCGCTTCGGCGCAGGCGTGGCCGGCCGGATAGCCGGTGTCGCCCATCAGCAGGGCCTCTTGGACGGCGTCGACGACGCACGTCGCAACGGTGGCGTCCATCTCCGCGACCCAGAGCGGCAGAACGTCCTCCGGGTACATCCGCCACTTGGCGCTGGTCCGGCGCCGGAGCCGGTCGAGCGCCAGATCGTCGAACGGATTCGCAACCGATTGCCGCGTCCCAGCCTGAACTTGAGCCTGAGCCTGAGCCTGAGCCTGCACCATGACACGCATTCCCCCACGAACTCACCAGCGAGTGTGAATGGTTGGAGCGTAGCACGGGGCCCGCCATTCCGCGTGGGTGGTTTCACCCGTTGGCGACGACGACTCGCACGACGGCGGTCGAACCCAGTGACCAGTCCCATCGGAGCTCCAACCTGATCCAGACCGCAGACTGGCCCTGAGTGGCAGCGCAGCGTACCGGCTGAACGACGTTGGCCACGAACCGTCAGAAACGGTGAACAACGCCCGCTCGGAACGTCCCCACCGGCCCACCATCGCCGAACCCACCGTGGTTCAGCCGGCCTCTTCAGGGCCAGTGATAGCGCCAGCCGATCACCCGCATCCCTTACTGCTCCGGCTCGGTGATACCGAGAATCGTCAGTTCCTCACGAACCTCGACCACCGACGGGACCTCGTTGGCGATCGCCTCGGCGTTCTCGGCGTCCTCCAGCGTATCGACCTCACCGCGCAGGATGACGGTGCTGCCCCGGGCGCTGACGCGGATCGCGAGGTCGGTCGTCAGGGCGTCCTCGCGCAACTCGCGCCGGACGATGTCGGCCAGCTCGTCGTCGGTCGGGACTCGCCGGCTATCGTCCTCGGGCTCGTCCGCGTTGGAGCTGATGGTGTCGGTCGAGGAGTCGGCGAACCCGCTCAGGACCGTGAAGCCATCGTTGTCGTCGGACCGGCCAGTGGGCGGATCGGTCGGCGGGAAGTAGGTCGCGCCTTCCTCGACGACATCGATGACGTTGGTCGTGCCAGGGTCATCGGCGAAGCTGGCGTCGAGCGAGATCACGTCCTCGCGCTCCTGCTCGCCGTCAGAGCCACCGGACTCGTCGCTGCCAGCCCGCTCGTCGTCGTCATTCCCGGCGTCGATCCGGACCGAGTCGTCACCTTCGTTCAGGCGGACGGCGTTGAGGTCGCCGAAGCCCTGGGCGGCCCGGTCGTCGTCCTCGAAGGCGTTCTCCGGCGCGACGACCTCGACGTCCAGTCCCTCGTTCAGCCGCAGGCCCAGCGCGTCGGCGTAGGGCTGAGCGAGATCGACGGCGGCCTGACGGTTCTCGTCCGAATCGACGACCCCGCTCAGGACGAGCTCGCCGTCACGGATCTCGGTCGCCACCGCCAGCTCGTTCGCCGCGTAGTCCCGGTCGAGGTTCACCAGCGCGTCGCGGTTCTGATCGCTGCCATCGGTCATCGGTGTCTCCTCGATTCAGATGCAATCGTCGCGGGGCGCCGTCATCCGTCGCCCACGCCAGAGCCGCCGTCCGGGCGATCCATCACTCCACCCGAACGCTACGCATATGCGGTGCCGATCCCGAGATGACGCTCACGATCGGGCAGCCGATCAGCTCCGATCGACCGGCCCTGACATTGCAGCGACCCGGCCCATGACGCACCATGCCCCGATGAGCGGCCCGGCGCCAGCCCAGCGAGGAGCGGAGCGCCGGTCCGGTGGAGTGGGCCCATGGTGGTGGATTACGACGATGAAGGCACCGAGCGACCCCCTATCCGCCCGACGCAGTCCGGGGCCGGGTCCGCGCGCGATGCCAGCACCACCCGGGGCCGGAGCCGAACCATCCCGCCAATCGGCCGGGGGAGCCGCCCGCCGATCCCAGTGCCACGCTACCGGTACGAGATCACCGAGCTCGAGGAAGAGACCAGGATCCCGGCGCGGACGATCCGCTACTACATCAGCCGCGGCCTGCTCGCGCCGGCCTACGGGCGTGGCCCATCCGCGACCTACGACCTCGGCCACCTGCTCCGGCTCCGGCTGATCGCCCGGCTCAAGGACGAGCGCCACCCCCTGGACGAGATCCGGGAGCGACTGGGCGAGATGTCGGACGCCGACATCGAAGCGGCGCTCGGCGTCCAGGTGGCGCCACAGACCGACACCTGGCGCCGGATCCTGCTGCACACGGATATCGAGCTCCACATCCGGGTCCCGCCGGCTGGAGCCAACAACGATGCCTTCAACGACGCGGTCGAGCTGATCGTCGGGCTGGCCCAGCCCGTGATCGACCGGCTGGACTGAGCAGTGAACGGGAGCGACCGATGACGCCGGAACAGAAGCGAGCGATCAGCGACCGGCTGTGGGTGCCGGACAACCCGGACGGCAGCGGCTGGGCCGCCGTCGACTGGGTCAGCGCCGCCCAGGGCAGCCGCTATCACTACCGGCACGGCGCGCCGCTCACCGACGCGCGGGCCGCCCAGACTCCGTTCTACCTCGTCCGGACCCGGCTGGAGTCGGACGAGCTGATCCCGCACGAGAACGACTATTATGTCGCCCGGGAGGAACTGGCCGACTTCGTCGCGGAAGTCGTGCTGTCCGGCGGCGCCGAGGTGATCTGGCACATCGAGCCCTGCCAGTCGCCGCCGCCCGGTGCCCGCCTGGGCAGCACCTAGTAAGCGGTGGCAGAGCGATTGCCATCGCCCGGCCAGAAGCCGTCCCGTTCGCCAACCCATCCCGCGACAGAAAGGCCACGACATGGCGCAGACGATGGCTCCGGACGAGATCCGGACGTTCCTGAACACGGACACCCGCACGGGCAAGCTCGCGACCGTTCGGGCTGATGGCCGTCCCCACGTCGCCCCGATCTGGTACGTGCTCGACGAGGCTGACAACGAGTGGGGCTTCGACCTGATCTTCAACACCGGGGCCGAGACGGTCAAGGGACGCACGATCCGGCGGGACAACCGGGTGATGCTGTCGGTCGATGACGAGCGCCTGCCGTTCGCGTTCGTGCTGGTCGAGGGGATGGCCGAGGTCAGTGAGGATCCCGACGAGCTGCTCAGCTGGGCCACCCGGATCGGGGGCCGCTACATGGGCGCGGAGCGGGCCGAGGCGCTCGGGAAGCGCAACGCCGTCGCGGGCGAGCTGCTGGTCCGGCTCCGGCCGAGCCGGGTGCTCGCGCAGAGCGGCGTCGCGGAATAGGGCACCGGCAACGGCACGGGTTCAGCCGGTCGCGATGCTGGCGACCGGCTGAACCCGGTCGGGACGTGGGGCGGCGTTCCTGGCGCTGACCGCCTCGCTGCGATTGATGAGCACGCGATTGACGGACGGTTGAGAGATGCCGATACGTTGCGGCGCCAGATCGCCATGGACCCGGGATCGGCTATCGGTCAGACCGTGACGCCCGCCGCGACGATGGTGTGGGCATGATCGACCGTGGCGATGGTCCGGCCGGTTTCCCGGACGCGGCCAGCCGCCCAGCCAACCAGTTCGGCGTTGCCATTGGCGCGGCGGCCGTCCGGCGCGACGACGCTGTCCTCGAAGCCGACCCGGAGGTGGGCGCCGGTCGCCAGCGCCCGCTCGATCACGGCGAAGCCGGGCCGGCCGCTGCCGTGGGCCGCCCATCGGGCGCCGGGCAGGTAGCGCTGGAGCCGGTTGGTGAGGACGTCATAGTCCTCGGTGCTGGACGGGGCGACCTGCGCGCCGGCGCCGTAGCGCGGGCTGTCCAGCTCGACCAGGCACCACGGCTCGTCGCCGATCAACCTGTCCTCGTGCAGCGTCACGGCGTTGCTGACGAAGCCGAGGTCCATGATCCCGAGTTCCGGGACGATGCCGTGCGTCCGGCAGGCATCGAGCAGGGCGACGACGTCGCTGTAGCTGTTCGGGTAGTGGACCGTCCGACGATGCAGGCCGATCCCCCGGACGGGACGGGGGATCGGCCTGCCGGCGGCGGCGTCCCCGGCGGCGACCGGCTCCCAGAGCATGACGTGGCCAAGGTTGACCGAGATCAGGTCGGGCCGGGTGCTGTCGCTGTTGGAGAGCGTCGTGATCAGGCCGAGGATGACATCGACCGGGATCGTGTCGGGTCGGATCGAGGTCAGGCTGATCAGCACGTTGGGCCGGTAGTGGCGGATCCGGCGGATCGCGTGGGAGTACCAGGCGGGCGACGCCGACCAGGCGCCGTAGCGGCCCCGGGCGTGGATGTGGACGATGCTCGCGCCGGCGTCGACGCAGGCGATCGCCTCGGCCGCGACTTCCTCGGGGGTGTAGGGGATCGCCGGGTGATCGCGGCGGTCCCGGCCACCATTGACGGCGGCCGCGATGATGACCGGCGAGGCGTCAGCGCCGCGCGGCAACCGGCCGCTCTTCCCGCCCGCCATCCGGCCCCTCCCCGATCCCCGCTCGCCGTTCAGCACGACGGCATGACCCACTCTGTCCCGGTCGTCGGCACCGGCAGTATCACCGAAGTGCCGTCCGACCGTCACCGGACCGCCCCGGCAACGCCAGTCTCCGGCCGGAATCGTCATTCTGGCGATGGGCAACGGCGATCGGTAGTACCCTTCGTACAGATTCGGAGAGCGTGCGCCTGTCGGGCGACAGCGACCCACCGACCGCCAGCCGCGGGCCATCAGTTGGGGCCGCGAAGGCGTTTCGGTGGGTCTTGCCACTCTCCTCGGGGACGGATTCCCGTGGTTGACATGTGACGGACCGTGGACGACGAGGCGGCAGACGCCAGCAGACTGGAACGATCGGCCGCGGCGGCGCTCGAACCGGAATAGCTCCCGGTACCGGATTCAGTTCGAGCGAACGGATCAGCGATACCGGTTCGGTCGCCGATTCCTCGGACCGCGCCGTCGTCCGGCAGGCGATGACGGACGTCCCATCCCGGGTTGACGCGGCGACCGGGTCGGACGAGGGGCTCGGCCGGCGAACGCCGCGAGGCGTTCCGGGCGTGGTGCTGCGGTCCTACGGGCTCTGGTACGACGTCCAGCTCTCGGGCGAGCCGCGGGTGCTGCTCGCGACGATCAAGGGCAGCCTCAAGCGGTTCCGGCTCCGGACCGACCCGATCGCGGTCGGCGACCAGGTCTCGGTGATCGACGTCGGCGAGAACGAGGGGCAGATCGAGTGGCGGGCGCCGCGGACCGGGGTGCTGTCCCGGCCGACCCGCAGCGCCGAGGCGATCGAGCAGGTCATCCTGGCCAATGGCGACCAGGTGATCTTCTTCTTCTCGCTTCGCTTCCCGGAGCCGCACCTGCGGATGCTGGACCGCTTCCTCGTCCTGGCCGAGGCGCAGCACCTCCCACCCCGGATCGCGATCAACAAGCTCGACCTCGCCGCCGCCGACCCCGGACCGGACGGGCAGCCGATCGGGCTCGACGGCGCCCGGGTGCTGGCCGAGGAGCATTTTCGGGACTACCGGAACGTCTACCCGCTCCACTTCCTCAGCGTCGCCGACGGCTACGGCGTCGACGCGCTCCGGGCGGCGCTGACCGGCAAGGTCACGGCGATCGCCGGGCCGTCGGGCGTCGGCAAGTCCAGCCTGCTCAACGCGATCGACCCGACGGGCGAGCGGCTGATCGGCGACGTATCGGCCGCCAACCGCAAGGGCCGCCACACGACGATCGGTACGCAGCTCTACAGGATCGCACCGGGGACCTTTGTCGCCGACACGCCGGGGATGCGGTCGCTGGCGATGAGCGCCGTCGCGGGCGAGCAGCTGCCGGAGTGCTTCCCCGAGTTCCGGCCCGTCCTCGGGCAGTGCTACTACGACGACTGCGAGCACCTCGACGAGCCAGACTGCGCCGTCATCGCCGCGACCGATCGGGGCGAGATCGGCCGGGAGCGCTACGAGAGCTACGCCGCCCTCCGCCGGGAGGCCAACCAGGACGGGTCCAAGAGGGATTAGTTAAGGGGCCTTCCGACTTGTCAATTCGAATCTCGCGTTCGTTGTTGGTCGATCAGCTCGTATATCTCTTCCCACAAAGGCTTGATCTGATCAGGGACAGGATTAACAGCTTCAGCCATTCGGTAGATTAAGGTAGCCTCCAGTTTGTGCCCTGATTGCAAGTCGGCGCGGAGATGGTCAAGCGAAAGTTGAAGTTGAATCGGAACACCTCCTATCGTGATCCCAGATTGGGAGCTCATTACTCGCTTGGCGCTTACGTCAGCTGCTGATCCCGACAACTTACCCTCCAGAATCAGACGGCGCTCGAGATCGAAAATTTGTGTCTTCGAAATATCCAAGTTGCCCCTCAGTGACCGACTGTGCTGCGTCAACGCTTCCTCATGACCGTTCCAGTCGACCGTCTGAAGCTGTCGGTTGTGATCAACTTTCCTGTCGATCCGGTCGATTTCTGAACTGAGACTGGTTTCTATACGACTCATAGACTCTCGAACGGTTCGCTGCTGATCTGAGAACCGATCCCCAACGGCATCGTCAATAGTGCGATCCAAAGCCTGCCGCTCACGCTCCGACGCAGTCCTATTCTGAAAGAAATTAAAGGCGACGAGGAGAGTGGCTGCCGTTACGACACTACCAAGTGACCAGACGGATAACTCGAACACTCGATCCTCACTACGTTGACTGATCTGCGTTTGGATGATCCTGGCATCAACATCCGGAGTCCCGGTTAACCCGTCCAGTTCCAAAGGAGTCGGCGTACTAGCCAACGTAGCCGCTATTCCAGCTACGATTAGGGCCGCGACTGCTAAGAGCACTCCGATCCATCCCAGACGAATCGGATCTTGCTTGGCACCAACATCTCTCCAACGCGGAGACGATCGATTGTTAGAGTCTTGTGTCATCTGGGACTGTCCTCTTCCATCAATCTGACGACAATGAGTTGGAACGCCGTCAACTACAGTAGCTCTCAGAAATGTTATCGGCTCATCGTTCTCAAGATCAGGCGGGTCCGAGGGGACGCTTCGCGCCGTTCCTGAGCCCGGTCCATTTATGGCCGGGCATCGCCGCAGGCGAAAGGAAACGGCCAGTCACGATCAGGACAACTCTTCTGAGCCTCGCTCTAATGCAATTAATACCGGATGACCGATGGCTGATAGCGCGTTACTCACCTTGCCCTTCCTCGGGCAGCGCTATTGCAACGCCCAAGATGACTCTGGTGAGTACGACTGCGAGCGACCGGCAATGGGCTCGGCCCGGTCCTTCACCGGTTCCACTTGAACCGCATCAGTGCTGGGTGAAACAGCATGGTGATCGGACGGGGCATCTGCATATTGCCGATCGCTCTACATCGTCATCGCGCCGATCGAGTGGGACAAGATCGGCACGATAACAGCCCGGGCCCGTGCCAAGTCGAGGGCCGGCGACCGGGACGATGTCAGGGAGCGTCTGGTGCCGACTGGGCAGGCTTCTGCTGGACCGCCCAGGCGTTCCCGTCTGGATCGCTGAAGAAGATGAACGAGTTCCAGTCGCCGCCCGGCCCGTCGTGCATCACGCCGTCCTCGAAGTGGCTGACCGGGCCGACCTCGACGCCGCGCTCGACCAGCTCGGCGCGAGCCGCCGGGACATCGGCCACGACGAGCTGCAGTCCACGCAGCGATCCGGGCACCATGTCGCCGGCGAGCCCGTCACCCATGGTGACCGAGCAGGCCGACCCCGGCGGGGTGAGCTGGACGACCCGAAACGTCTCGCTCATGCGCTGATCGACGTCCACGTTGAAGCCCAGCTGTTCGCTGTAGAACCGCTTCGCGCGGTCGACGTCGGAGACCGGGATGACGATCACTTCGAGCTTCCAGTCCATGATGAGTCTCCTCTTCGGCCTCGGGCCGAACGTTGGCGGTGATGTCGTTGGCGGTGACGTGGTTGGCGGTGACGTCGATGATGCTTCGTCCAGGACCGCGTCAGGATCGCAGAACCTGCTCCGGGAGATAGGTGACGCCGGTGCCCTGAATGACGTCCGGATCCGTGAGCCGGATCGGCGCGGCCGCCAGGTGGTCGAAGAACCGGATGCCCTCACCCATCAGGACCGGCACGAGTTCGACCACGATCTCGTCCAGCAGGCCAGCGTTCAGACAGTGCTGGGTGATGGCCGGGCTCGCGATGCTGACATCCTTTCCCCCTGCCACCGCGCGAGCTTGCCGGACGGCGCTCCCGACACCGTCCGTTACGAACATGAACGGTGCCTCAGGGTAGGGCTAGTCCGTTGGGGTGGACTGCGTCACAACGAAGACCGGGACACCCGCCGGTCGGATGATCGCCTCCCATCCTCGGGTAAGGTCGAACAGGCGCTGGCAGCAGATCAGCGGGTCCGTTAGTCCGCCGGTCCGCCCTTCGATTAGCTCTGGACCGCGGCGTCCGCGGCGTCGGTGTGGATCACGGGGAATACCAGGTGGGTGACCCGATCTCCCTGGATGCAAACCGTCGGATCGCCAAGCAGGGCATCCTCAATGCTGAGACTGCCGAAGTAGGGCCGACCTTTCCCCATCACAACGGGCACCAGGTCGACCGCGACCTCGTCGAGCAGCCCGAGTTCCAGACACTGCCGAGCAACCGTACCGGCGCTGATCGCTACGGTGCGGTGTCCGGCAATCTCCTGGGCCCTGGCCACCGCCTCCGCGACGCCACCGGTGACGAAGTGGAACGGGGCGCCCGGATGGGCCTCCACCCAGTCGGTCGGCACCTCGTGGGTGACGACGACGACCGGCACATCCATGGTGTGCCGTCCTCCCCACCCGTCGGTGTAATCGAAGAGGGTCCGCCCACAGACCAGCGCACCGAGCCCAGACATCCACCGGCGCCGGTAGTCGGCGCTTTGGGGGGTCTGGTGGAACGTGATGCCCTCCGACGCCGTGGAGTCCTCCACGTCACCGTTCTGCAGGGAGTCGAACAATCGACCGATCGTGTTGTCGTCCTTCGCGATGTAGCCGTCCAGTGACATTGCCGCCGACGATACGACTTTTCCCATGTCATCCTCCTTCAACGCAAAGATGGAATCGCCTCGCCGACCCCGACAAGGGGCGTTTCACTCGACCAGGGCGAGGGCGTCACCCGTGGCGACGCGGTACAGGTGCGCCGCTCTGCCTGCCTCGACGTTCAGCGTGTCGACCTCCTCGATCTCGCGGTCCACGTCATCAGGCCGCCGCTGCCGCGACCACGCCGGGCATCGTTGTCGACGGTAATGCGCGCGGCCAGTTCCAACGTAGCTGGTCAGGTGGCTGAACCCGCACGGCTCTGGTTCGCTTCCGCGATGACCGACGGCGGACTTCGTCACTCGACTCACCGTGATCGCCTCAGGAGAAGTCCGCCGCGGTGATGCCGTCGGGATGTCCGGGCGGCCACTCCACCAGCTCGATCCGGTAACCGTCCGGGTCGGTGAGCATCGACGTCTTCGGGCCGTGGGGTCCCGCCGGGTACTGGACAGCTTCCGGCTCCAGACCGGCCTCGATCAGCCTCTTCAGGGTGGCGGCCAGTGAGTCCACCTGGATCGCGAGGTGGTCGAAACCGCTCCCCACCTCGACGCGTCCGTCGCCGGGACGGTGGACCAATTCGAGCGAGGCTGACATTTCATCGGGGAACTTGAGCATCATGAGGCGACCCTCGTCGCCGCCCGCGGCGCTACCTGTCTCGACGTAGCCCAGTGGGACGTAGCCCAGCGTGGTGTAGAAATCGCGCGAGCGGTCCAGATCCGTGACGCGGTAACCGACGAAGAGCGTCTTCATGCGGACTCCTTGGGGCGATGGACGCGATAACGGAGGTGCGTCACGTCTCGATCTTCGAGCCGTCGGACGAGGTCGAGCTCGATGCGATGACCCCCGAGATGGTCGAACAGCCGCCGGCCGTCCCCAAGGAGGACCTGAACCAGGTGGATCTCCATCTCGTCCATGAGCCCGGCTCGGAGAAGCGCCTGGGCCGCGCTCGCCCCGTGGACCATGACCGCACGGTCCCCGGCGGCCGCGCGGGCTTCACGGGCGCAGCGCTCGACATCGGTGACGAATCGCGCCTGGCCGGGTGGCACGTCCCCGTCGTCCACATGGTGGGTGAGGACGAAGATCGGCACGCCGTCGTGATGGTCGCCCTGCCAGCGCCCGGCGAGTTCGAACGTCCGCCGGCCCGAGATCACCGCGCCGGTCGCGTCCATCTCGCGGCAAACCTGCCCGCTCGGGCCGTCGGACTCTCGATCGTCGAGCCAGTTGAACAGTCGTCCCCCGTCGCGTCCCAGCTCCTGGCCGGGTCGATCGTCCAGACCAGCGATGTAGCCGTCGAGCGACATCGACATGTACAGTCGAATTGGATTGGTCATTGTGGTCTCCATTTCTCCTCCAGGGGACATCGTCATCTCGCCAACGAGGACCGACGTCGCCGGACTCCGAACCACGCTGGTCAGACGGCGGAGGACAGGCTGTCCAGCAGCTCATCGAGGCGCTCGTATCCCTCGTTAACGCCGCCCTCCATGCCGGACTCGACCATCGCGTCCCGCGCCGCGACCGACTGGAAGACCGAGCGCGTCCGGACGACGGTCCGGCCACCACGTCCCTCGAAGTTCAGCGATTCTAGCGAGACATGACCCGGCGCCCCCTCGAACTCGGAGGTCTGTACGATGCCCTTCGGCGACGGCGTGCCGTGGTAGACGCCGTGGAAGCCGTACTCGGTGCCGTCGGTGTCCCGGTGGATGTAGCGCCAGGTGCCGCCGTTACGGACGTCGATGTGATCGACGACCATCACCAGCCGGCGCGGACCGACCCACTGCGTGAGCAACTCCGGGTCGGTGTAGGCACGGAACAGCAGTTCGGGTGAGGCGTCGAACTCGCGAGTGATCGAGATCATGGGCAGGCCGGGTTCCGCGATGATCCGCGTCATTGCCATCGTGTGTCCCTCTCCGGTCGGTTGAGTGGATTCCTGCGACCCGGTCAGCCCGTGTCGCCGCCAGCATCGTTCCGCAGGGTGGCGAGGAGGTCGTCGAGCCGTGCGTGGCTCTCATCCCAGAACGCCTGATAGCCGCCCAGCCAGGCCGTCGCCGCCCGGAGGGGTTCCGCCTCCAGATGGCTCAGGCGAGCCGTCCGTTGGCGCCTCCGTGAGATAAGCCCGGCGTGCTCCAGCACCTTGAGGTGACGGGAGATCGCCGGCTGCGAGACGCTGAACGGCTGCGCCAGTTCGGCGACGTTCGCGTCCCCCTCGGTCAGCCGGGCGAGCAGGGCCCGGCGGGTTGGGTCCGCGAGCGCCCCGAAGACAGCACTGAGTTGATCGACCGACATACATCACCACCTTGTTTCAGAATCATATGGTTATGCTACTTCTGGTCTTCATCCATGTCAAGCCCCGGGGAGGCTCGCGCAAACGTCTTTCGCGCACTGGACATCGTCCGCCGGGCAACGGACCATTGGCGTGACGAGGGACTGACGACGATGGGGCGGACGGCCGAAAGGTCGCATCCTGCCACCGCTTCAGACCGGCTTCCGCATGACGATCCGGCACCGCGTCGATGTCGATCATTTTTGGCGCGTCGCACGGGTTCGCCCTCCAGCCACGAGGATCACCCCATGCCCGGTCACCGCCGCAACCAGCGCCCCGAGAACCTGCCCGGCGGCCCGCCACCCACCGGGCCGGGGCAGCCCGACGAGGTCGACGCCCTGACCGACCTGCTGGCCCCGGTCGTCGAGGCGATGCTGGAACGAATCGAGGGGGCGGACGAGTTCACGACGAGCCAGTTCATCGAGCTGATGCTGACCGACCCGGAGGGCCAGGCGACGTACCAGGAGGCGCTGCGCCGCTGGGGCGAGAGCGAGCGGTACAGCAAGATGGTGATCCACGGCCAGGTGATCCCGCAGGCGCTGCGCCGCTCGAAGCGGGTCGAGTGGGCCGGCTACGCCTACGGGGAGCCGGACGACTACGCCATCCCGGCCTGGTGGCGGCTGACGGGCTCGACGACGTGATGATCCGGCCCGACTACGTCGGCAGTCCGTCCCGCCATGGGGAGCCCTGAGCGATGCGAGCACGATGGCGCGATCGCGCTCGGCAACTCAAGCGGCTGACGTGGGCGCTGCTGTTCGCCTACCGCGACCCGAGGACGCCCGTGCTGGCGCGGATCGTCGCGGCCGGCGTCGTCGCCTACGCCTTCAGCCCGATCGACCTGATCCCCGACATCATCCCGGTGCTGGGCTACCTCGACGACCTGATCCTGATCCCGCTCGGTGTAGCGCTGGCGATCCGGCTCATCCCGGCGGTGGTCTGGGCTGACGCTCAGGTGCGGGCGGCGGAGGCGGTCGACACGAACCGCCCGGTGAGCTGGGTGGCGGCCGGTGTCATCGTCGTGCTCTGGGTCGCGCTGGCCGTCGGCGCGGCCTGGCTGGTCTGGCATTGGGTGTAAGACCGCCCGAGACGCCGGGGCGGTATCGGTGGAACCACCACGAGCGTACACTGGCGCGACGACGCATCGCCCGCATCTCCGGCCGGTCGCAACGATGGCGACCCGGCTCGGCCTCACTGACGGAGGTTTCCGATGGTCCGTCCGTTCCTGGTCGCGCTCCTGCTCGCCCTGGTCCTGGTCTCGCCGGTCCTCGCCAGTCAGGGCCGACCGACCCCCACGCCGCCAACGCCAACCACGGCCGATCCGTCCGGGTCCCTGGGCACCACACCGGTTGCCATCCCGACCCGGTCCAGCCGGGTGGTCCCGCCATCGACCCCGATCCCCGGTCCCACCGACCAGCCGGGGCTCTACGCCACTGACGCCGGTCTGCTGGCGCGGGATCCGACCGGACCGTTCCTCCGCGGCGACAACGACCAGCTGGCCGTCGTCGGCGTCTATCCGGACGACTCCGGTAACGATGTCCTCGTCGCCCTGCGCAACAACGCCCAGGTAGCCATCCGCGGCGCCGAGATCACCGCGACGCTGCGGGACGGCGATGCCACGGTGGCACTCGGCATCACGACCGACATCGCCCCGGCGACGATCGTTCCCGGCGGCCTGGCCTTCGCGCTGGTCACCCTCGAAGGGGCCGACGGCCGCCTGAGCGACGCCAACCTGCCCCACATCGACGTCCGGCAGACCGAGCGGAACAGCCAGGCGTCGGATGCCCAGCTCCGGCTGGTTTCGGCGACGGTGACGGAGAGCGACGTCCTGGCGGCGCTCGCGGTCGACTCCGGGGCCGTCTCGGCGTTCCAGATGGTCGTGGTCTGTGTCCGGCAGGCCGGCTCCCACTACGTTCTCGTCGGCGGCTGGTCCAGCAGCGTGACGCTCTACGAGGTCCGGCTCGAGACCGGCGACACCACGACGCTGCGGAGCAACGCCCCGACGGACTGCGGCGGCCGATTCATGGTGGCGGTCGCCAGCTATTAGCCATTTAGAGGGAAATTCGATTCTATGCCACCAGAGTGATTAGCAAGTAGGTGACATAGAATTTGACTTCTCTAATTCCAACCTATCAACAAGCTGCCTTCAGTAGCGCACACTGGACAGCACTGGCATGAAATCCTGTAAAATGTTTCAATCGGTCCCGACTCCCACTAATGTTGATCGCCATTGCACCAAGCAGGTCCGTAATTCTCAGGGAGACTCATGGTGCGCGACATCTCAGCACAGAAGCCGGTACGGATTGTTATCGATTCTAATGTCTTCATTGCAGCAGAATCAGTGTCCTCTGACTCGCATCTCTTTCGAGAAGAAGCCGCCCGTTTTCTGAGATTGGCTTCTCAGTTGAACTGTTCAGTGGCGGTCTGCGAAGCGACAAAACAAGACCTTCTAAGAGCCCAAAAACCACTCCAGGACATCCGTCTTCGACAGCTTGAGAAGTACCATGTCCTTGAGAACATACCAGTTTCAACAGATCTGCATCTTAGAGCAAAGTTTCCAATACCAATCTCGAGAAACAACCAGATCGACTTGGCGGTGTTGGCAGTTCTTGATTCTGGAGCGGTCGACTGGCTGGTCACCCAAGACAATGATTTCCGTCGAAGAGCCGCGAACGCAGGTTACCGAGATCAGACCCTTTCTCTTGCCGATGCAACCGAGACAATGCTAGTTCTTTCTAATCAATCGCCTCCAATGCTTACCGTCAATTTCGTAAAGGGGTACCAGATCCTACCCGACGTACCACTGCTTATAGACATTCAAGATGACTACCCTGATTTCATCAAATGGTGGAAGACCAAGGTCGCGAAGGGCGATAGAGACGTTGTCGTACTAGGTCCGACATCGGACCCCGAGGCCATATCTGTCCTAAAGATTGAGGAGGACAACTCACATGGCATTTCTGGACGAACTCTAAAAATTTGCACCTTCAAAGTAGGTAACGAGTTCGCCAACACACGTCGCGGCGAACTAATTCTCAACGCATCAATTGAATACGCTCGCAAGAACCGATGTAAGTCGATATATCTTGAGGTCATTCCAAGCAAGTTGTTTCTTCTTGACTGGCTTCGCAACTTCGGGTTCGAGCAAATTCACGGTGCCTCTAATGGCCAGGATGTAGTGATGCTCAAACAACTTATACCTCAGCGGAATTCAGATTCCAGCATTGATCCTCTTGATTACAACATCCGCTTTGGACCAGGAGCAATCAAGATGTTCAATCCCTACCTCGTTCCCGTGCGAACGGAATGGCATAGCATGCTTTTCCCAGAAGCTGGTCCACAACGTCCCCTCCTAGCTCGTCAGGATCCGTGCGGAAATGCCATCCGAAAGGTGTATCTCTGTACAGCAAGATCTCAACAGGTGACTGAGGGAAGCGTTCTTGTATTCTTGCAAACAAACTTACCCGGAGTATCCACGATCTCGGCGATCGGAGTAACGGAGCAGACGCATACATCAAGTGACCCAAGCGACCTGCTGAGCTTTGCAGGAAACCGCACCGTTTATGCTTTTGACCAGCTCAGATCAATGTGTCAAGATCATGAGGTCTTGGCAATACGATTCCGTCTGGATCGAATCCTCAATCCAAGCTGGACTTTGAACGAGCTACAAACCGCTGGACTCGTCCTGCAATCGCCACAGACGATGCAACGCGTGAGAGAAGAGGGCGTTGAATGGCTAGCGCGGAGATTGGTCACACCGTCCTGATGTCCATCCATCCACCCTATGCTCAGTTCATCTTACAGGGTCGTAAACAGGCCGAATTCCGGAAGAAGCGACTCTCCCCCAGGATCAATCTCGTCTTGATATACGCTACTAGACCTGTGGGACGAATAGTTGGTGCCTTTCGGATAAATGAGCAGAAGACGGACGAACCAGAGCGTATATGGGATAATTATTGGAATATTGGATGCATAGAAAGAGATTTGTTCTTCAAGTATTTTTCCGACAGTTTGACCGGCACTGCAATCGTATTGGGCGACGTCTTCAGACTAACAGAAGCGATTAGTTTGGAACTTGCACTTGGCTTCACTCGGCCTCCGCAGAGTTTCCAGTATGTTGATCAGAATCGAGCTGACCAGCTACTTAGCCAAATGGTCAGGATCTAGTCAATCAAACGAAGGCTAAAAATTTCTTGACAGATGCGGTGCTTCGTCCCGATCCAAACGACGGGGTTGCCGACGCCGCTCCTCTGCGATACTATCTATTCGTAAGTGAATCAGCCTTCGGGGTTGGGTGAGGTGCGCGGATGTCAGGGGCAGTAGCTCGTGGCGCGCGCCAAGTCCCGACCGGCGGTGAGAGCCCGCGAGCGGCGGTGCCGGGAACACATCCCGGGCCGCGGCACGATCCGGTGAAATCCCGGAGCCGACGGTACAGTCCGGATGGGAGAAGGCGCAGTGACCGGCTTTGCCGTGGGCGTGTTGTGCCCATGCGCTGAGCCGGGCCATCGGCGCACCCTCATCCAGTGACAGACCACCTTCCCGACCCCGAGGCACGATCGCCGCCGGGGTCGTTTGCTGCCCTGGCCATTCCCGCCCGCCAGCGCACGGGAAGGAGTCGTCGATGGATACCCGCAACATCCCAGTGCGCCAGATGGCGATGTTGCCCACCTTGGTGGAACGATCCTGTCATCGCCCTGCGAGCAATGACCGACGTGCCGGACCGTTCCGTACGGACATGGTTTGCCTTGTCCGCGCCGCCAGGCGCCAGACGCTTCGCCGTCGCGAAGTCGCGCTGGCGACCACCGCTATCGCCCTTCGGGGCGATGGCCGCTGCGGCGGCCGGTCACCGCAAGCGGATGACCCTACGTCACGGGCCGCCGCCCGGCCCGCCATGCTGATGCTGATCCTGGCCGGGCATCAGCGGAACGGCGGTGCGGCGTGATCGCCTTCCTCCTGCGCCGCCTGGTCGGGCTCGTGACGGTGCTGCTGGCCGTGGTGACGGTCACCTTCAGCCTGATCCACCTCAGCGGCGATCCGATCGACGCCCTCGCCCCGCCCGGCGCCTCCCCCGCCGACCGCGCCAACCTCGCCGCCCGCTACGGACTCGATACGTCGATCCCGCGGCAATACGTTACGTTCATGGGCCACGCCCTGAGCGGCGACTTCGGCGACTCCTGGCGGCAGGACCGCCCGGCCCTCGATGCCGTCATGGAACGCCTCCCGGCGACGCTGGCGCTGCTCGGCTCGGCGCTCGGGATCGCGATCGTCGCCGGGGTCGCGCTCGGCGTCGTCTCCGTCCTGGTCCCGAATCGGCTGGTCAATGGCCTCGTCAACCTGGTCGCGCTGGCCGGCCAGGCGATCCCGGCGTTCTGGCTCGGAACGGTCCTGATCCTGATCGTCGCGGTCCGTTGGCGGCTGCTGCCGGCCTCGGGGCTGGACGGCGCTGGGTCGGTCGTCCTGCCGGCCGTGACGCTGGCCCTGCACCCGCTGGCCCTGATCATCCGGCTCCTGCGGGCGTCACTACGCGAGACGCTCGGGCGGGACTTCATCCGGACCGCCCGGAGCAAGGGACTGCGCGAGCACCGGATCATCCTCGGCCACGCCGCCCGGAACTCGCTGCTGCCCGTCCTCTCCTACCTCGGCCTCCAGGCCAGCTTCCTGATCGGCGGCTCGGTCGTGGTCGAGTCGGTCTTCGCCTGGCCCGGCCTCGGCTCGCTCACCTACGACGCCGCCGCATCCCGCGACCTGCCGATCATCCAGGCGTCCGTCACCGTGATCGCCGTCCTGATCGTCCTGATCCACCTCGGCGTGGACGTCATCGCCCGGCTGGTCGACCCGCGGCTGGCGACGGCCGTGACCCGCTCGGCCTCGCGGGCGCTGGTGCAGGCATGAGGGTGATGATCGAGCGGGCGGCCCCGCGGACCGCCGCTCGCCCTGAGACCGTCCCGGATCTGGTTCGGCCGCCGCACCGGCGCTACCACCCGCACCTCACGCTCGGTGGCTGGGTTGGCGTCGGGCTGCTCGGGCTGCTGGCGGTGGTCGCGCTGCTCGGTCCGTGGCTGTCGCCGGCCGATCCAGCCACTCAGGAACTCCGCGCGCGGCTCCAGCCGCCAGTCTGGCTCGACGGCGCCTGGGACCACCCGCTCGGCACCGACGGGCTCGGCCGCGACCTGCTCTCCCGGATCATCGCCGGCGCCCGGGTCTCGCTGCTGATCGGCCTGACCGCGACCGTCGTCTCCGGGGCGATCGGGGTCACGCTCGGGCTGATGGCCGGCGGGATGGGTCCGCGCTGGGACCGGGCGATCATGTGGCTGGCGGACGTCGAGCTCGCCATCCCGGCAATCCTGATCGGCCTCGGGGTCACCGCGGCGCTCGGAGCGTCACTCCGCAACGTGATCATCGTGCTGGTGATCACCGGGTGGGTCGGCTACGCCCGGATCGTCCGGCTCCAGTCGCTGGCGCTGCGCGGGTCGCCGTGGATGGAAGCAGCCCGGTCGCTCGGGGCGTCGCCCGGACGGTTGCTGCTGCGCCACCTGCTGCCCAACCTCGCTGGGCCGATCATCGTCGTCGCCTCCCAGCAGGTCGCCGCGATGATCCTCTACGAGGCGTCGCTCAGCTTCCTCGGACTCGGGGTGCCGCTGGAGACGGTGACCTGGGGCGGAATGATGAACGACGGTCGGGAGCAGCTCTCGGCGGCGTGGTGGGTCTCGACGATGCCGGGCGCGGCGCTGGCCCTGACGGTGCTGGCCTTCAACCTGACGGGCGACTGGCTGACGGAGCGGCTGCGATGAACAGTCCGCGCCGAGCAAAACCCGTGGGACCGCTGCGCGGTACGGCGCGTGACGGCGCGGGCGACCACAAGCCATCGCCCCTACGACAGGATCGTCGGCTCCACCTGACCTGACCTGACCTTCTTATGTTGACAGAGGAGATTCCTTGCCCATGACGAAGCATCCCGCACACCTCACCCGTCGCACCTTCGTCGGTGCGGCGGCTGGCCCCGCCGCCGTAGCGTTGCTCGGCTTACCTCTCGCCGTGAATACGCGGGACGCGACGCCGAACGCGGAACAGATCGCCACGCCGATCCCGCCGGGCCCCGGTAACGTCGCCATCGACTTGCCGGTCGAGCCGACCACGCTCGACCCGGCCCTGACCTACGACGCCAACGGCTGGTCGGTGATCCACTCGCTCTACGACAGCCTCGTCGTCTATGACACCAATGGGACGCTCCAGCCCCTGCTGGCTGAGTCGTGGGACGTCTCCGACCCGTTGGCCCTGACCTTCCGGCTCCGTCCGGACGTGACGTTCCACGACGGCAGCCAGCTGATGGCCGCCGACGTCGTCGCGACCATCGCTCACCTGCAGGACCCGGAGACGGCCTCGCAGGCGGCCAGCAACTTCGCCGTCGTCACCGCCACCGAGGCGGTCGACGATCTGATCGTCCGTCTGACCCTGGCCGCCCCGGCGCCGTACCTGCTGGCCCAGATCGCCGCCTACCTCGCCGTCGTCCCGGCCAGCGCCCTCGCCACCGGCACGGATCTCTCATCTGCTTCGGTCGGGACGGGTCCGTACCGTTTCGACGGCTGGGACCGTGGCCAGGAGCTCCGGCTGGTCGCCAACCCCGACTACGCCCTCGGCGCGCTCAAGGGCTGGCCCCTCGCCGAGACCGCGACCTTCCGCTTCGTCAACGACCCATCGACCCGCGTCGCCGACCTGCTCTCGGAGCATGCCGAAATCGTCCGCGACGTGACAGTGGACGACGTCGTGACCGTCGACGGGAGCGACACGGCCACGATGGTCGTCGCGCCGGTCTCCGGACTGCTCTTCGTCCGGATCGCGACCGACACGGCGCCGTTCGACGACCCTCGGGTCCGGCGGGCACTGAACCTGGCGGTCGACGTCGATGGCATCGTCGCCGCGCTGGTCGGTGGGTCTGGGCAGCGGCTCGCGACGCTCCTCGACCTGACGAGCCTCGGGGACGACCCGTCCCTGCCGCCCTACGCCTATGACCCGGACCGCGCCATCGAGCTGCTGACCGAGGCCGGGCTGGGCGGTGGGTTCGAGACGACGCTGGAGGTCACGACCTCCGACAGCCAGGTCATCGCCCAGGCCATCGCCGGGCAGTTGGCGATGGTTGGGATCACCGTCACGGTGAAGGTGGTCGAGCGGTCCGAGTTCGACGCGACCTACGCCGAGCCGACCGCCGCGCCGCTCCGGATGGTGACCTGGACACCGATGTTCGACCCGTACTCCCTGCTGGGTCTGGTCGTCGCATCGGACGGCTTCCTGTCCCGCTTCGCCAACCCAGCGGCGGACGCGCTCATCGCCACCGGCGCGACCGCGACCGATCCGGACGACCGGGCCGACGCCTACCGGCAGCTCGGGACGCTGCTCCATGACGACCCGCCGGCGATCTTCCTCTACAACCTGACCTCGCGCTACGGTGTCGCCAAGACCGTCAGCGGCTGGCAGCCGCGGCCCGACGAGTACATCCTGCCGGTCCGCCGGTAGACAGCCCGACCTCTTCGCGTTTCCAAACGATCGGTCCCACACGTCGTCTGTTGGCGACTCAGGAGTTCCCCCGTGACGATCGACTCCCTCACCCATCGCACCGTCTCCCGCCGGACCATCGTCCAGGCCAGTGCGGCTCTCGGCCCGGTCCCGCTGGCCGCGTCCCTGCTTAGTGGGCCGACGGCCGCCGCCCAGACCGGCACCCCCGCCGCCACGCCGATGGCCCCGGCCCGCGAGTCGCTGACGATCATCCTCGCCGCCGAGCCGCCGGTCCTGGACCCGATCCGGACCTACTCGATCGACGGCTGGTCGATCGTCCACTCGGTCTACGACACCCTCGTCGTGCGGACGGCCGACGGATCGCTCCAGCCGCTGCTGGCCGAGTCGTACGCGCAGCCGGACGACGTCACGATCGAGTTCATCCTCCGGACCGGCGTGACGTTCCACAACGGCGAGGTGTTCGACAGCCGCTCGGTCGTCGCAACGGTCGCCCACATGCAGGACCCCGACACCGCCTCGCAGGTCGCGGCCGACTTCTCGGCGATCACCAGCGTCGAGGCGGTCGACGCCCGGACCGTCCGGTTCCACCTCTCGCAGCCAGCTCCGGCGCTGCTCGGGCAGGTCGCCGTCTACCTCGGGATGCTGCCGCCGGACTACGTCGCCAACCCGGACAACGAGTACGGCGCCAACGCACCCATCGGGACCGGGCCGTACCGGTTCGTCCGCTGGGACCGCGGCCAGCAGGTCACGCTCGAGGCCAACCCGGACTACCAGCCCTCGGCCAAGGGCGGCCCGCTGGCGACGAACGTAGCGTTCCGGTTCAGCGGCGAGGCGACGACGCGGGTCTCGGACCTGCTGGCCGGCAGCGCCGACATCGTCCGCAACGTGCCGGAGGACCAGGTCGCCAGCGTCGACGGGAGCGGCGTCGCGACGACGGTCGCCTCGCCGGTCGCCGGCATCACCTTCGTCCGGCTGCCCAACAGCGTCCAGCCCTGGGCCAACAACGCCCTCCGCCGGGCGGCCAACTACGCCGTCGACGTCGACGGGATCATCCAGTCGCTGCTCGGTGGGCGGGGCCAGCGTCTCGCGACGATGCTGGCACCGGAGAGTCTCGGCTACGACTCGAACCTGGCGCCGTACCAGTACGACCCGGACATGGCCCGGCAGCTCCTCTCGGATGCCGAGCTCGACTCCGGGCTGGCGGCCCAGCTCCAGATCACCGCGGGAGCGAACCAGGCGGTCGCCGAGGCGATCGCCGCCCAGCTCGGGGAGGTGGGCATCCGGACGACGGTCGACGTCGTCGATGAGGCGACGTTCAACGAGGGCTGGCAGGACGAGCAGACCAGCGGCGTGCCGAAGCGGACCTACCTCCGGCTGGTGACGTGGCGGCCGGTCTTCGACCCGCAGTCGCTGTTCAACCTGATGTTTACGACGACGGGGTTCCTGTCGCGGTTCAGCGATACCGATCTGGACGCGATGATCGCCAGCGCCGGGACGGACAACGACCCGGCGAGCCGGGCGGAGCGCTTCCGGGAGATCGGCCAGGTGATGCACGACACCCCACCGGCCATCTTCCTCTGGAACGTGACGGCGCTCTACGGCGTCAGCACCGGCCTGACCGGCTGGCAGCCGCGTCCGGACGAGTACATCCTGCCGGTGACGGTTGGGTAACGTCCTGCCCTCTGGGGAATGGGGAGACGATTTGCGATGCGATGGCGGCGCTGATTTCGTAGGGGCGTCCGCTTGCGGTGCCTGGCCGCCGCGGCCTTCGCCGTCAGGCGATAACGGTGTCCGCGACCAACCGAAACAAGGGGCACAGGCTGGTCGCGGAGCAGTCCCCTCCCCCGACCCCTCCCCGGCTGACCTGCTCGCTCACCCGCTAAAGCGGCTTCGGCTCCGCAGGTCCCCAGAGAGGGGAGATCTTCAGCTTCGCTTATCACGTAGAAGTTCAGGTAGGCGAAGGCGACCAGCATGGAGCCCCTCTCCGGGCGATGAGGAGCCGCAGCGACGAATCGAGCCGGGGAGGGGTTTGGGGAGGGGACTGCTCCGCGGCCCACCAGCCTGACCACGGCGGACCAAACTGAGCAAGAAAGCACGATCCCCGATGACCGACGACCAGATCCGGCAAGCCATCCAGTTCATCGCCGCCCGCCGCTTCGGGACCATGGTCACGAGCAACGCGGCCGGGCGGCCTTCAGCGGTGCCGTGCGTCTACGCGATCGTGGACGCCGACGGCGATAGCCCAGCGATCGTCGTCGCGCTGGACGACAAGCCCAAGGGCGTCCCTGTCCGGGAACTGGCGCGGGTCCGGAACATCCTCGCCAACCCGGCGGCGACGCTGCTGGTCAGCGACGACGACGAAGACTGGGAGCGGCTGGGCTGGGCGACCATGCGGGGCAAGGCGAGGCTCGTCGAACCGGGCCAATCGGGCCACGCCGGAGCGGTCCTGGCGTTGCGCGGCAAGTACCCTCAGTACGCGACGCACGACCTGGAGCACGGTCCGCAGATCTGGCTGCAGCCCGAACAGGCTTGGACATGGTCTGCGGGTGGCGATCTCGCGGCGACGCGACCGACCGACCTGGCGGGGATCGTCCGGGGACGGCGGTCGGTCCGCTCGTTCCGGCCGGACCCGGTCCCACGGGAGGCCATCCACAGGGCGGTCGCGGCGGCGGGCTGGGCGCCGTCGCCGCACGGGACGCAGCCCTGGCGGTTCGTCGTGCTGGAGTCCCGCGAGCGCCGGGCGGAGCTGGCTGAGGCGATGTCGGCGACCTGGCGGGCGCAGCTCTCGCTGGACAGCCAGGACCCGGTCGAGATCGAGCGGCGTGTCCGGAACAGCCGCGACCGGCTCACGACGCCGCCGCTGCTGGTCCTGCTCTGCCGCTACCTGCCCGACACCCACGTCTACCCAGACCTGGACCGGCAGCTGGCGGAGCAGACGATGGCGACCCAGAGCCTCGGCGCGGCCGCCCAGAACTTCCTCCTGTCGCTCTACGCCGATGGCCTCGACGCCGGCTGGATGTGCGCGCCGCTGTTCGCCCCGGACCTGATCGTCGCGACCCTCGGGCTGGACCCGGCGCTGGAACCGCACGCCTTCTTCCCGGTCGGCTACGCCGCGAAGGACCCGAGCCGCCGCCCTCGCCGGGACCCGGAGCAGCTCATCGCCCGCTGGGCGTAGCGTCGCCGGGCCGGCGTCGGTGACGTAGCTGCCCCACCGGGCGCCGCAGCGCAAGCAGGAACCAGCTGTACGCCGCGAGATTCGCATCGACGACCGCAACGCCGATCGAGAGCACGAAGACTGCCGGGGTGAAGAACATGTCCCATGGGTCGAGCTCGCCAGCCGCCGCGCCAGAATCAGGGTCGGCCAGTTCCGGGTGGCGAGCGACGTAGAGTTCCATCGTCGAGATCACGATCCCGGTCACGGCGATCAGGCTGGCGAACAGGGCGATGCTCAGGAGCGATGGACCGAAGCGGCCGAGCAGGTCCGACGGGAATGGCAGCAGCGCGATCAGGAGCAGGAAGAGGGAGTTAAGCCAGACTAGCCCACCATCGATCCGGGCCAACCCGCTGAGCAGCCGTCGGTGGATCGACCAGAACCGGGCGACCAGCAGGAAGCTCCAGACGAAGGTGATGATATTCGGGATCAGGTCGACGACGGCGTCGCCGAGGTCGGCGGTCGAGGGCGTCCCGTCGAACTCCGGGATCTCGATCTTGAGCACGAGGAGCGTGATCGCGATCGCCATCACGCCATCGGAGAAGGCGACCAGCCGGTCGAGCTCGCGGCCGGCCCGGCTGAAACCGCCTCCCCCGGAGTTCGGCTCTCGAACGGTCTCGTCGCTGTCCATACCACCCCTGTCACCACACAGCGGATGGCTGGCGTCGCCACCGGCCATCCGCTCTTACCATCCCATTCTCCGGACGGTCCCGAATCCGACGATCAGTCACGCCGCGTCGCGGCGGCCACTGGCCACCGTGCGCCGGCGCCAGCTTTCCTGACCGGGGCGATACGCTTGGTGTCGACTGGATCGCCGTCGTAGGTCAGGCTGGCGGTGACATCGACGACCCGCTGGCGGACGCCCTCGCCGAGGTCGTCGCTCAGGCCGAGCTGGCTGACACCGAGCAGCAGGCCGCTGTCCTCATTCAGCACAATGCAGTCGACGACGATGAACTGGTCCTGGTCGCTGCCGTCCTCGAACGCGATGTTGTAGGTGTAGCCGGCCGAGGCGATCTGGTCGGTGGATTCGAACGGATCGCCGGTCAGTGGGTCGTCGATCGCCGCGATGTCGCTGATCGTGTCACCAGAGGCCAGCTCGATCGGATCATTGCTCTCCACGTCGTTGACGAGTTCCTCGACCAGCCCACTGACGCAGGAATCCAGATCGCCGTCCCACTCCTCGGAACCTTCGTAGTAGACCTGGGTCGCGGAGTCGCTGGCCAGCAGCGTCAGCCGGTCGCGGCCGAGCGTGCGGAGGGTCTCGTCGGTCTCGATCTCCCAGTCGGAGGCGCTCCAGTCGAGCCCGTAGCCATAGGTCGGGCTGACGTACGTCCCGGCATCCCCGTCGGCCCCGGTGGGCGCGGACGCGGACGCGCTGGGCTGCCCGGTCGGGTCCGGCTGGTTGACCGCATCCTCACCGACGGCAATCGTCGCGACGAGATCGGCGACGGCTGCCGCATCGTCGGGCAGACCAGCCAGCGGCACGGTCTGGTAAACGATCAGAACGGACTCGTCCGGCACGATCGTCTGGCACAGCACGGTCGTCGCGAACTCCTGCTCTTCGCCGTCCTCATCGAGGTTGGTCGTCGCATAGCCGGCGTAGGCGCGGCGGTCGCCGTCCTGCTCCCCGAGGTCGAGATCATCGAGCGCCTCGCTGCCCTCGACCTCGTCGGGAGCCAGTACGTTGGCGAGTTCGCCATCGACGCAGTCGGTCGCGCTGCCGTCGTAGAGGGTATCCGCGAGGAAGGAGACGGTCGAGTCGCCGCCAGTCAGGACCAGGTCAGCGGCATCGCCGGTGTCGGTCTCCTCCCAGTCCGCCCCGTCCCACGAAACTGACCACTCCAGCCCGTCGGCTGTGTTGCGATAGCTCTCGTCTGCCTGCGCCGCCGCGGGCATCGCCGTCGCATGCGACCCGAGGATGAGGAGCGCGGCGACCAGCCCCCGGAGCGGTCCGGCTGCTCCGTATCGTCCTGACCGTTCGCGCATGATCGTCCCTCGTGGTCGCCAGGCCAGATGCGTGATCGATGAACGCTGTTCAAGAAATGAATGCATGATACCGAATGGTTAATGGAAATCGAAACGGGGAAGGGTCTGCCCCGCCACCTCCCCGGCTCATTTCGCGCTGCGGCGCTCACGCCCGGAGAGGGGCTTCATGCCGGACGCGCAAGCGCTCCTGTCCTCGATCGCGGCGGCATCGATCTGGTAGGGGCGAAGCTTGCGAGCCCGGCCGCCGCAGCGACCATCGCCGCCCAAGGCAATAACGGTCCCGGCGACCAACCGACTTCACGGCAACAGGTCGATCGGCGAGATGGCGCCCGCGGCGACGCGTGCGGCGCGGACAGGGCAAGCCATGTCCCTACGAGGACGGGCCGCCGTCGCGACGCGCCCAACGCCTGAGAGCGTGGCAGCGAATCGGGGCCAAGTCTCTACGACATTGACGCCCGACGGCTCGTCATTGACCCCGGATCCGGAGGCCGGCCAGGAGACCATCGATCTGGTCGGTCGCCTCGGTGCCCCGGAGGTCAGCGGCGGGGCCGGTGAACTCGACGGCGAGAACGTCGGTGGCGCTGAGCGAGGTGCATCGGATCTGGCTCTGGAACGGAACGTCCTTGTCGGTGTAGGCGACGTAGGCCTCGAGCTGGGCCTGATCAGCGCTGATAGTCACGTCCTGCTGACCGTCGGGCCGGACGACGATGGCGGCGGTCCCGGCACCGCGCTCGTTGAGGATGGCGACGTAGTTGTCCAGACAGGTCGTGACGCTACCATCGCCGCTGACGTACGGGACGAAGGCGGTCGTCAGCAGCTCGGAGCTCAGCCGGACAGCGGCGTACCCGTCACCGCGCTCCTCGCCCTCATAGGTCCAGACCGCCGGGTCCCAGGTCAGCGCGACGCCGAACCCGTCGGCGCTGAAGGCGGTCGGGTCGTCGTTGGTCGGGGTCGGCTCGTCACTGGCGATCGGCTCCGTGCTGGTGTCGGTCGGGTCCACGTCGTTGCCGTCCGGTCCCGGCTTGCCACCGCCGCCACCGCCCTGGTTCGGGCCGTCGCCCTTGCCGGGGCCGTCCGCGTCGCCGCCGGGCAGGGTCAGCCCGTCGATCAGGGCCGCGAAGGCCGGGTAGGCCTCATCGAAGTAGCCGGTGGTGAAGGCACTGACATTGGTGAAGGCGATGATCAGATCGCTGTTGGGGTCGGCGCGGCAATCGAACATCGCGCCCTGCTCGACCTCGTCGCCTTCGTCGTTCTCGAAGACCCGGATGTAGGCGGCGGCCGAACGGTCATCGCCACTGATCTCGTAGGGATCGCCGGTCTCCGGGTCCTCGATCGGTTCGTCCCGGCTCGGCCGGACGTCGATCTCCCGGGCGAGGGTGCGGACGCAGTCGTCCGGATCGGACCAGTCCTGGTCGGTGCCCTCGATGAAGACGATTCCGCTGACGCGGCCATCGCGGTCGGCATCGTTGGTGGCGAGCCGGAGGAAGTCGCGGGTGGACTGGCCGGTCGGCTCACGCTCGTCCTCGACGGTCCAGTCGTCCGAATCCCAGGCGAGGGCGTAGCCGAAGGTCGGGCTGACGTAGGTGCCGGCGTTCTCGTCGGACTGCGCCCCAACCGCTGGCCCGGACGCGACCGCCCCGAGCAGCGTCGCTCCGACCGCCAGCAGCCGGACGGTTATTGATTCCGTCCATCTGATCGTCCGCGCGCCAGCCCCACGCCTGCTCATCTGGCCTCCTGGTTCCGCTCGTCCCGTTGCCCCGACCGCTGTCGCTCGACAGCATACGGAATGACGTCGCTGGATGAAACCCCGGCCTTCCCAGGCTCGGAGAGATGCAACGAGGGACGGCGCCCGCCTCATGGACACCGTCCCTCATCGTCGGCTATCTCTCTGACGTCGGCATCGTCCGTCCCCGATGACGGGACCGATCGAGACCGAACCTCACCAGGCTACCGGGCTAGAAGAACAACCCGTCGAGGATGTCCTGGATCTGATCCGAGGTATCGGTATCCGCCAGCGTCTGGGGATCGGTCGTGAATTCGACGGCGAGGATATTCTCGTCGCTCAGGGAGACGCAGATGATGTCACTGGCGAGATCCTCGCCATCGACGGTGTAGAAGGCGTAGGCCCTCAGGTTGGTCCCGTCGTCGCTCGGAAAGATCAGGTCGCCGTCGTCGCCGCTGACGATCTCCGCCTCGCCATCGCTCCCACCGTTGCCGCGGTCGGTCAGAACGCCGAGGTAGTTGTCAAGGCAGGTCTCGGGGTCGCCGTCGCCGCTGTTGTAGCCAGTGACGTTCAGCGTCAGGATGTCGGAACTCAGCGAGAGGGCGTCGATGTCGTCCTCGCTGGACTCGTCCTCGACCGTCCAGATGTCCTCGTCCCAGGTCAGCTCGTAGCCATAGGTCGGGCTGGTGTAGTCATTGCCATCGACCCCCGTGTCGCCGGAGGGGTCGTTGCTCGGCTCCGGTGTCGCGCTACGGCTCCCCCGCCGGCTCGCCTCCGGGGTCGCATCCTCCCGGGTGCTGGCGCGCGAACTCGGCTCGTCACTCCTGTCGCTGGCCACCGGCGTCTCAGCGCCGGAGCCGCCACCGGAGAAGGTCAGGCTGTCGAGGATGTCCTGGACCGCCGGGTAGCCGTCGCCGAAGTAGTCGTCAACGAAGCCGCTCCGGTTGGTGAAGCCGACGATCAGGTCGCTGTCCGAATCCTGCCGGCAGTCGATCATGACGATCTCGTCCTGGTCGTCGCCGTTGCTGGCCTGGGAGACGATCTGGTAAGCGACCGCCGATCGATCGTCCCCGCTGATCTCGAACGGGTCGCCGTCATCGCCGTCGAGCAGATCGGCGTCGGCCGGATCGACGTTGACCTCATCGAGCAGGGTGGCGACGCAGTCGTCGGTGTCGGACCAGGAGTCGTCGGCCCCCTCGATGAAGAGGATGCTGCTCGTGTCGAGATCGTTGATCTGGAGGAAGTCCCGCCCCAGCGAGTAGGTATCGACGTCCCGCTCGGACTCGACGGTCCAGGCGTCGGCATCCCACTCCAGGCTGTAGCCGAAGGTCGGGCTGGTGTAGGTACCAGCGCCCTCGTCGGCCCCAACGGCCGCGTCGTCGCTGGCGCTCGGGCGCGCCGACGAACTGGAGCGACGGGACCGGCTCGCTTCGGGAGACGCCTCATCGTTGCTGGCGCTCGAACGCCTGGAGCGGCTCGCTTCGGGAGACGCCTCATCGTTCGCGCTGGCGCTCGAACGCGACGAGGAACTGGAGCGTCGGGAGCGGCTCGCCTCCGGTGACGCTTCGTCGGCGCTGGGCTTCGCCGACCTCGCTTCGCTGGCTTCGGGGGTCTCGTTCCCCGAACCGCCGTTGCCGCTGACGACATCCGCCAGCCCGAGCTCGACCGGCTCCCCGGCGATCTCGATACCGTCGAACAGGTCGTAAGCCGCCTCGAGCTCATCCGAACCGGCCGGGATCAGAGCGACGGCCCAGAGCAGGTTCGAACTGTCCAGCGTGTAGCAGGCGTGGATGACATCGGCGTCGAGGTTCGTGCCGCCAGTATCGACGGTGATGGTCCGCATCTCATAGGCGTAGTCGCGGTTGTCGTCCGCGACCGGGTCGCCGTTGTCATCCTCGAAGGCCGACGCATCGGTCGTGCCGGCCCCCTCCTCGAAGTTCGGGACGACCCCGGCCAGGCAACCGGCCGGATCCGCGGTAACATCGTTCAGGACGAGGAACTGGACGAGGCTGGCGTTCTCGCCCTGCAATCCGAAGTCGGCGCTATCGGACGTGCTCTCAGACCAGACCGAATCGTCCCAGGTGACCGACCACTCCAGGCCGCCCTCGTCGTAAGTGAACGAGTTGTCGCCGCTCTGGGCGCCGGTCGACTGCAAGCCAACGCTCAGCGTGCCGAACAATATGGCGAAGGCGGCCATCACACGGGCACTAGTGAGTCCCATCCGCCGCGGACGTCCGAACCGGACAACTGAACTCGATCGCGTCATCGTCTCTCCTTCTCGTGGGCCGGACACCCGTCTGGGTCCGGACTCATGGGAAACGGCGTGGAAGCCTCAAAGCCTTCAACGCATGGCGCCGCCGCAACGTGTCGCGGGACAGTCGACCGTGAGGGGTCGGGACGAACCGGACGCACCTCCGTCCCGGACTGTCCGACGGGAACTGGTCGGGCGTGTGCGGCCAGAATATCAGGCAATCCCGTGATTGGGACCGGCGTCCAGGGCTGCCCCACTGGATCATCGACTGGGCAGATCGCCGCCCGCCCGCGACGGCCCACGACCGCGAGGCCATCGTGGGTGTGGAATGTGCACGGAGGGGGTCTGAATCGACACATGGACGGAGGGCGGACGGTGATCGAGATCGTGGACCAGCAAACACCCTCCCGCTCCCGCGAGGTCGAGGTCATCAGCGACTGGAGCTTGCCGGCCGTCGCCTACGCCGCGTTCTTCACGGAATCCGAGCGGGACGAAATCGGGAGATTCGACGAGCTGCCGGCCCCCGAGCGGGCACGGTGGGAGTCGGTGGCGGCGCACATCGCCCGAACGGTGGCCTCGCCAGTCGACGAGGATCTCGAGGCATGGCGGGCGGAGCAGCAGACCGTCCTGGCCGAGCGGGTCCGGGATGCTCCCTACTCGCGGGAGCTCTGGCGGGCGATGACCCGGACGACCGACATGCAGAGGAAGATCGCCGCCCTTCGGGACCTACTGATCGCGTCGAAGGCGTCGATCGCAACGGCCCGCTCCCACTCGCGGCGGCTCGCGACGTCAGCCCGGGCGCTGGATCGCCCGGGCTGGTGGGACCACCTGACGGCGGTCGAGCATGACGGGCCTGGCGAAGACACCGCGACCGCGTCTCCTGACGGGGTTGTCGGGGCACCTGAGCGAGGGCATGGTTCTCGTCACGATCGATCCGATCGTCGCTCCAACCGCGTGATCCGGCGAGCGTAGCGCGGCAGTCCCAGGACCACCAGCAGGGTCCGGCGCACCTCCGCGCCGGCCCCTGCTGGTCACCCATTCGCTCGTGGCCGGGGGCAGGCAAGCCTCGACGCAGGCGATGCGAGCGGACGGCGAGATCGGGTGGGGCAACCATGCAACGCGACAACCGGCTGGAGTCTGCTCCAGCCGGTTGTCGCGGGTTCATCGAGTCGAACGTGATGCGGACGGATCGACCGGCTAGAACTCCAGCGAGTTCAGGATCTCCTCGACCGCCGGGTACTCGACACCGAAGTAGTCGTCGACTTCGTTGCTGATGCTCGTGAAGCCGACAATCAGATCGCTGCCCGGGTCCTGGCGGCAATCCGCCAGCACCGTGATATCCGTGCCGTCCTGTGTCAGGGTATAGGCAGCGGCCGACCGGTCGTTCTCGCTGACCTCGTACGGATCGCCCGTCTCCGGGTCATCGACGGTCGCATCCGAGCGCGTGTTGACCTTGACCTCATCGAGGAGGGAACGCACGCACGCATCCGTGTCGGTCCATTCTCCGTCCGTGCCCTCGATGTAGAGGACGCTGGTCTGATCGACATTGAACAGCTGGAGGTAATCGCGTGGGTAGTCCGGATTGGTCTCGTTGTCGGCTTCGACCGTCCAGTTACCAGACTTCCAGGCGAGCGTGTAGCCATAGGTCTGGCTCTCGTAGGTACCAGCGTTTTCGTCCGCGCCCGCGCCACCGGCGGCCGGCGTTCCGTCGTTGGCGCTGGGACGCGCCGACGCACTCGAACGATGGGATCGGCTCGGTTCGGGGGACGCTTCGTCGCTGGCGCTTGGGCGGGCCGAGGAGCCGGAGCGGCGGGACCGGCTCGGTTCGGGGGACGCTTCAGCGTCGCTGGCGCTAGGCCTCGCCGACCTCGCGTTGGCGCTGGATTCGGGCGTGGCGTCATTCCGCACGACGGGTGTCGCGTTATCGCCCTGACTGTTGGCGAACGGCAGGGACGCGATGATCGGCTGGATCAACCCGTACCCATCGGTGCCGTAGTTGTCGATGAGACCGGAACGACTGGAGAACCCGACGATCAGGTCGCTGCCAGGGTCGGCCCAGCACTCGACGAGCAGGACCAGATCCTGCGTCTTGCCACTGTCAAGCTTGACCGGAATGAGGTACGCAGCGGCAGAGTGGTTGTCCTCATCGACTTTGAACGGGTCGCCGTTCGCATCGTCGACGAGTTCGCCATCGGCAACATCGACGTTGAGTTCAGGGAAGAGCGTGTCTACACAGTCGCTCGTATCCGACCAGCTGTCCTCGGACCCTTCGGCGAAGAATTGCGTCGTCCCGTCGGTATCGGAGAGCGCGAGGAAGTCGCGACCGCCGTTGCTATCCGCTTCGGCCTCACCATCGACCGTCCACTGGTCGGCATCCCATTCCAGGGTGTAGCCGAACGACGGGCTCTCGTACGTTCCCGCCGACTCATCTGCCTGGGCGCCGGCGCCTTGCGGGACAAGCGTCATCATGCCGAGCAGCATCGCCACCGCGACGATCAGTCGGGCCGCGGTCAGACCGGTTTGTGATAGATCGCTGGGTGACCGGTGAACGAGTCGGTGATGCATCGTCTCTCCTCTCGGTGGCCAGGCACCCGCCCGGGGCCGGACCGTCTGGGGATGGCCGGAAGCCCGATGCCTCCCTGCCCGGCCGGGGCGGAGCCGTCCGATCGGTCCCGTTCTCCAGGACGCTGGCCGCGCGAGCCAACCATACCCCTTCTGGCCCGATGCGGCTCCGCGCCCGCGCCGGGCCATGATCGCACGAAAAGGACCCCGAATCTGCCGATCCCCGCCATGTCACTGGGACATGGACGAAATCCCGTGACGTGCCAGACCGGCCTTGCCTGGTTCTCGTCGGTCAGGCGCTCTCCAGATCGCGGATGAGGGCCTCGACATCGGGCTGGCGGGAGGCGAGCAGCTCGGCGCCCATCACTGCCAGGCCGTTGGTCCCTTCGTCGCTGGACGTCCCAAGCTGCCCGGTCGTACCGAACAGGCCGCGTTTGCCGTTGCCGTTCGACATGATCCGGGACGCGGGGCAAGCTGACCGGTCGCCATGCCGCGAGCGCTCCGCTTCATGGAGTCCCTCTGTGCGATCGCGGGACTCCAGGCTTCATGGTCGACATCAACGTCGAATGTGTGTGTGCCCATTCCTGCGTGCGATAGGTGGCGCTTCACCTAACCTCTCGATGGGCTCGATTTTCAGCAGCATTATATAATACGGTCAAACGAATTCCGATCTAAATAGTAAGAATTTTTCATGGTATGCGCGTTGCAGAATGACGGAAGACCAGTGCACGGTCAGGGACTTTCTCTCGCTGGACGACTGATTGCTGATGAGATCAGTGAGGAATGACACTGAACAAGAACGAACCAGATGAAGCGACTAGTGCCAGTCAGGTGGACCGGCGCCAGCTGCTCCAGCGAACAGGGGCGATTGGCCTTGGGGCAGTCGCGATCGGATCGGCGCATCGGCCCGTAGGGGCCACGGGGGAGACGGCAGTGACTCAGGCAGCAGATGGCACACCGGCGGCGGGCGGGGAAGATCCGAAGGAACAGGCACTCGACGCGGACCGCGTCGACCCAGGCACGGACCTGACCGACAACATGGGCCATGCGGTCAGTGACGATCAGAACTCCCTCCGGGCCGGGACACGCGGTCCGACCCTGCTGGACGACTTTCATTTCCGCGAGAAGATCAGCCACTTCGACCACGAGCGCATCCCGGAGCGGGTCGTCCACGCCCGTGGTGCCGCGGCGCACGGCTACTTCCAGGTCTACGAGTCGATGGCGCCCTCCACCATGGCGAACGTGCTGCAGGATCCAGCGAAGCAGACGCCGGTCTTCGTGCGCTTCTCGACCGTCGCCGGTTCCCGTGGCTCGGCCGATACCGCCCGGGACGTTCGCGGATTTGCGGTCAGGTTCTATACGGATGACGGCAACTGGGACATCGTTGGAAACAACATCCCGATCTTCTTCATCCAGGACGCGATCAAGTTTCCCGACCTGATCCATGCGGTCAAGCCGGAGCCGGACCGCGAGATTCCGCAGGCCTCCAGTGCCCATGACACCTTCTACGACTTCATCTCACTGACGCCGGAATCGATCCCGATGATCATGTGGGTCATGAGCGACCGCGCCATTCCCAGGTCGTTCAGCACGATGCAGGGCTTTGGCGTCCACACGTTCCGGTTCGTCAACGATCGGGGCGTCTCGCGCTTCGTCAAGTTCCACTGGAAGCCAATGGCCGGAGTCCATGCCCTGGTCTGGGACGAGGCTCAAAAGCTCGCCGGACGGGACGCGGATTTCCACCGTCGCGGGCTATGGGACGCCATCGAGGCCGGCAATTTCCCCGAGTGGGAGCTGGGCATCCAGATGATCGACGAGGGGGAGGATGCCGCCTGGGATTTCGACATCCTCGATGCGACGAAGATCTGGCCCGAGGATCTGGTCCCGGTTCAGCCGGTCGGCAGGATGGTCCTCAACCGCAACCCGGACAACTACTTCTCTGAGACAGAGCAGGTCGCCTTCATGACGACCAACATCGTTCCGGGGATCGATTTCTCCGATGACCCCCTCCTGCAGGGGCGTAACTTCTCGTACCTCGACACACAGCTCAGCCGGCTGGGCAGCCCCAACTGGCCGCAGATCCCGATCAACCGTCCGATCAACGCGGTCTCGAACTATCAGCGCGACGGCCATATGCGGACGACCATCGAGACTGGCCGCGTCTCCTATGAACCGAACTCGCTGGGTGGGAACAAGCCAGCCGAGGTGACGGCGGACCGGGGCGGATTCGTGAGCTACCCGGCGCCGGTCAGCGGCGTCAAGCAGCGTGTCCGTTCCGAGACGTTCGGCGACCATTACGGCCAGGCCAGCCTGTTCTGGAACTCGATCTCCCCGGCGGAGCGGCTGCACATCGTCCGCGCCCAGCAATTCGAGCTGGCCAAGGTGGAAACCCGCGACATCCGCCTTCGGATGATCAACCATCTGCGCAAGATCAACGACGTGCTCGGCGAGCAGGTCGCGTCCGCGCTGGGCGAGACGGACGCTCCGGGCCAGGCCCCCACGGACGCGCAACTGCTGGAGATGCTCGCCAACGCCACCACCCCAACCACGGCGTCGGCTGGCCTGCGGCGAACGTCGGGCCTGAGCATCGAGGAATATTCGGGCCCGGCGAAGGGGCGCAAGGTCGCGATGCTGGTTGGCGACGGCCTCGATACGGCCGATGCCCTGCGCGTCAGCGATGCCCTCACGGCTGAGGGTGTGACCGTCGACCTGATCGCCGCCCGGCTCGGCGACCTCCATGGTGACGGGGAGCAGCTCACGGCGACGCGCACCTTCCTGTCGACACCGTCGGTCGTCTACGACGCGGTCTACGTGCCGGCGGGTGCCGGTAGTGCCGACGCGCTGGCCAACCAGGCGGCGGCCACGCTCTTTGTCGAAGAGGCCTACAAGCACGGCAAGCCAGTCGCCGCAAGTGGTGAAGGGTTGGCGTTGCTCCAGCGAGCGAAGGTGCCGGTTTCGACGGAGCAGGGCGTGTTCGACCTGTCCGATGCCGAGCCGCCCGCGTTCGTCACCGCTGTCGCGGCTCATCGCTTCTCGAACCGTCCGGACGATATGGTTCCCGTCTAGAGCGAGGATCGGATGGGTTGTCCGCTGCCTGATTGGCCGTCCGCTCTCGCCTGATGGCGATGCCGGGCCCGGAAGGGCAACGAAGCGTGGCGAGCTCAGGAACGGCGTGGTGGGCTCAGGAACGAGTCGTCCAGCTCAGTTGGCGATGGGTTCCGGACAACGTTTCTGAACACCGCTGTGGGCGGCCCAATGGCAATCTCACGCGATCGACCCGAGAAACTTCTGGATTCTCGGGTCGATCGCGTGACGGTCACGCTGTCTCCAGGTCCCGGATGAGGGCCTCGACATCGGGCTGGCGGCAGGCGAGCAGCTCGGCGACCGGATCGTGGGACGGCGTCGATGAGGTGGCCCAGGGCAGGTCGACGCGGCGGAGGAACTCCCACGACATCATCTGGCGGACCTGCGCCCGGTCGATCCCCGCGAACGGCCCTTCCGGGTCGATCTGGGTGCGGTGCAGCCGGATGACCCGCTCCTTGGTGTCGACGACATCGGCGACCGGCATCGTGATCGTGATCTCGCGGATCGGGGTGCCGAGCTGATCGAGCTGCTCGGCCGTCAGCGAGCGGAACGGCCCATCGGCCCGCTGCGCCATCCGCCGGATGCGCTCCCGCGGCAGGGCGTTGTAATAGAGGGACGAGACCCGCCACGGCTCCCCGAGACCGGTCGGCGCACTGGCGTCCGCGGCCAGCGCGACGGCGGCGGTCGTGTGGTGGTGGATGGCGACGTGGTCGGGGTGGCCGTAGATCCCGTCGGGGCCGAAGGTGATCACGGCGGCCGGGCGGACATCGCGGATCGTCGCCGCGATCATCGCGACGACCTCGGTGGCCACGGCCTGGGCCAGCGAGCGCGGGTCCTCGTTCTCGGGCGTACCGTCCATGCCGGAGTCGCGGTAGCCCAGCAGGCGGATGTCGTGCAGCCCGACCAGGGCCATCGCGGCCCGGAGCTCCTGCTCGCGGACGGCGCCCAGCGTATCCGGGGTCGCCGCGCCGGGAGCGAGGATCTCGCCGACCTCGCCCCGGGTGGCGGTGACGAGCGTGACCGGGACGTCACGCTGGCGGAGCAGGGCGATCGTCCCGGCCAGCCCGAAGGCCTCGTCGTCGGGGTGGGCAAGAACGATCAGGAGGCCTTCGGTCATTGATCTGGAGGGCGGCGTCGCATCGTGTCCATGGGGGTCGGTCATCGGAAATCTCCTCATGTCTGGGTTCGGTTCGATTGTGCCCCGAGGGCAGCGAGGCGTCACGCTCCGGGCCAGGACCAGTATGGCCGGTTCCGGAGCGGACAACCCTGCCCGTCCGGCGGGTGCGATCGCCGGGCCGCTGCGCTACCCTTGCGGGATATGACCCGAGACGTCCAGCCAATCGGTCGCGGAGTCCGCCGCGGCGCCCCTGGCCGCCCGACGACGAGACGCAGACAAGGACACCCCTTCCCGTGAGCAGCATCCGCACACGTCACGACCGACCGGCGGTCGACCGGTGGTAGGCCGGCGCCGCGCCGCGACGGCAGACGGCGCCAGCCCAACCCTGGGCGAGCCCGCTCAGGGCTCCGGGATGCTCGTCGCCCTGCGGCGTGCCTTCGGCTATCTCCGGCCGCACCGGGCCAACGTGATCGGCGCCCTCGCGGCCGTCCTCGTCGTGACCGGCGCCAACCTGCTCGCGCCGCAGCTGATCCGGATCGCGATCGACTCCGGAATCGCCACCCACGACAGCCGGGTGATCGTGCTGGCCGTGGCGGGGATGTTCGGCCTCGCCCTCGTCCGGGGGGCGGGCTCCTTCTTCCAGGGGTTCCTCGCCGAGCGCGGCTCTCAGGGCGTCGCGATGGACCTGCGGGACGACTTCTTCGTCAAGGTCGAGCGGCTCGGCTTCGACTTCCATGACCGGACGCCGACCGGTCAGCTCCTGACCCGGGCGACCAGCGACATCGAGCAGGTCCGCTTCCTGACCGGGAACGGCGTCGTCAACCTCATCTGGGCCGCCCTCCAGGTCGTCGGCATCGTGATCCTGCTGTTCGTCCTCAACTGGCAACTCGCCCTGATTACCTTTGCGTCGGTCCTGCTCATCTTCGCCCTGCTGGTCCGGTTCGGAACCCGGATCGCCCCGCTCTTCACCAGGATCCAGGCGACCCTCGGCCAGCTCAACTCCACCCTTCAGGAGGACCTCGTCGGCCTCCGGACGATCCGCGCCTTCCGCGGCGAGCAGCGGGAGCAGGAGCGGTACCACGGGCACAACGAGCAGCTGTTCGACCTGAACATCCAGATCGTCAGCCTGTTCTCGACCAACTTCCGCGGCATCTTCCTCGTCGCCGGGCTGGCCTCGCTGGCGGTCGTCTGGGCCGGCGGCGAGCAGGTCATCGGCGGCAACCTCGAGGTCGGCTCGCTGGTCGCCTTCTATACCTACCTGAACTTCCTCCTCGGTCCGATCCTGACGATGGGCTTCCTCGGCTCGGCCGTGCCGCGGGCCGGGGCGTCGGCCGTCCGGATCTTCGCGGTGCTGGACGAGCCGGTTCGCATCGTCGAGGAGCCCGGCGTCACGCCGCTGCCGCCGGTCGAGGGCCGGGTCAGCTTCGACCACGTCTCGTTCCGCTACCCGGAGGCCGAACACGACGCCCTGCATGATGTCAGCTTCACCGCCGAGCCGGGCCAGACGATCGCGATCATCGGGACGACCGGCTCCGGCAAGAGCACCCTCGTCAACATGATCCCCCGCTTCCACGACGTGACGGCCGGCGCTGTCCGGATCGACGGCCACGATGTCCGCGACGTCGCGCTCGGCAGTCTCCGCGGCCAGATCGCGCCGGTCCTGCAGGAGTCGCGGCTGTTCAGCGGCACCGTGCGGGAGAACATCTCCTATGGGCGGCCGACGGCCTCCATGGAGGAGATCCGGGCCGCCGCCGAGGCCGCCCAGGCCGCCCCGTTCATCGAGGCGATGGCCGACGGCTATGAGACGATCATCGGCGAGCGCGGCGTTGGGCTGTCCGGCGGGCAGCGCCAGCGGGTCGCGATCGCCCGCGCCCTTCTGGCCGACCGGGCCATCCTGATCCTCGACGACAGTACCTCGGCCGTCGACGCGACGACCGAATCGGAGATCCGGGCCGCGATCGACGAGCTGCTCGCCCAGCGCCGCCGGACGACCTTCGTGATCGCCCAGCGAGTCAGCACGGTCCGCTCAGCCGACGTCATCCTCGTCATGGACGCCGGCCGGATAGTTGCCCAGGGCACGCACGACGAGCTGATCGCCGGTAGCGAGCTGTACGTCTCGATCCTTGGCTCGCAGCTTGGGACCGAAACGGCGTTCGCGCCCGACGAGAGCACCGTCGACGAGCTCGCGGTGTCTGAGCTGGACGGCAATGCCAATGCCAATCCCAACGGCAATCGCGTGACCACCGCCGGGCCCGCCGCCGCGACCACGAACGGGAGGTCCTGAACGATGTCCGCCCGAGCACGCGGCGCCACGACGCCAGCCGATGAGACCGATATCGTCAGGGACCGCCGCGGGACCGCCCGCCGGCTGATCGGCGAGCTCCGCGGCTTCCGCCCCCAGCTGCTCAACGCCGGGGCCTGGGTCATCGTCGGCGCGATCACCCAGGCCGCGACGCCGGCCCTGATCGGCAACGCGATCGACGGCCCGATCACCGACCGCGACTCGGGCGGACTGCTCCGCTACGTCGTCGTCCTGGTCGCGATCGCCCTGGTCGGCGCCCTTGCCACCCGGATGCAGGTCGTCCGGGTCGGGATCATCGGCCAGCGCGTGCTGCAGGGGTTCCGGCAGCGGCTGTTCGATCACTTCCAGCGCCTGCCGCTGAAGTTCTTCGGCAAGCAGCCGATCGGCGACCTCGTCAGCCGCGTCAGCTCCGACGTCGACACGATCAACCAGTTCATCAGCCAGGGCCTGAGCCAGTCGATCGGCCAGGTCGTCGGCCTGATCGCGACCGTGATCGCGATGCTCCTCTACGACTGGCGGCTGGCGCTGGTCAGCTTCACGATCCTGCCGCTGCTGCTGCTCGCGACGACGATCGTCTCCCGCCGAGCCCGCGTCGCCTACCGTCTGACCCGGCGGACGGTTGGCGCGGTCACCTCCTCGCTGCAGGAGGAAATCAGCGGTATCCGGGAAACACAGGCGTTCGATCGGGCCAGCTACAACATCGACCGGTTCCAGGGTCAGAACCGGGAGAACTACGACGCCAACGTCAGCGCCGTCCGGATCAGCTCGGCCCTGGCCCCGGCCGTCGACCTGCTCAGCACCGTCGCGACCGGCATCGTGCTGGCCTACGGCGGCTGGCAGGTCTACCGCGGTACCCTCGAGGTCGGCACGCTGGCCGCCTTCCTGATCTACGTCCAGACCTTCTTTCGCCCGATCCAGCTCATCTCGCAGGTCTACACCCAAGCCCAGTCGTCGCTGGCTGGGGCCGAGCGGATCTACAACATCCTCGACTCACCGGCCGAGGAGCCTGACCCGGCCTCCGCGATCTCGCTGACCGGCACCCGCGTCCGGGGCGAGGTCCGGTTCGAGGACGTCACCTTCGGCTACGAGCCCGGCCGCGACATCCTCCACGATATCGACGTCACGATCCAGCCGGGGCAGACGGTCGCGATCGTCGGGCCGACCGGGGCCGGCAAGACGACGCTCGTCAACCTGATCCCGCGCTTCTACGAGCTGCCGGCGGACGGCGGCCGGATCACGCTCGACGGCCGCGACACCCGTGAGATCCACAAGGACAGCCTGCGGGAGCAGACCGCGCTCGTCCTGCAGGAGCCGTTCCTGTTCGCCGGGACGGTGCGGGACAATATCGCCTACGGCCGGCCGGGCGCGACGGCCGAACAGGTCGAAGCGGCGGCAACCGCGGTCCAGGCCGATACCTTCATCCACGAGCTGCCGCACAGCTACGAGACGGTCCTGGAAGAGGGCGGCGGCGGGCTGAGCGAGGGCCAGCGCCAGCTGCTCGCTTTCGCCCGGGCGGTCCTGGTCGACCCGCGCGTCCTGATCCTGGACGAAGCGACCAGCCGGATCGACACCCGGACCGAGGCGCTGATCCAGACGGCCCTCCAGACGCTGCTCTCCGGCCGGACGAGCATCGTCATCGCCCACCGGCTCAGCACCGTCCGCAACGCCGACCTGATCCTCGTCATGTCGGACGGCCGGATCGTCGAGCAGGGTCGCCACGACGAGCTGATCCGGCTGGACGGGCTCTACGCGACGCTCTACAACCGGCAGATGCGCGACACCAAGCGCGAGCCGGAGAAGATCGAGGCCCGGCTGGCGACCGCCTCGACGCCGGCTTTCGGGGGATAGGGCTGAGCATTCGCCCCTATCCGACTGTTCAGGAACAACAAGGATATATTCGGCGCGAGCGCGTACAATAAATCGTGCGGCCAGAGAGCCGAGCAGACAGAATCCGATGCGACCGTGGGCAAGCTCGACAAACTGATCGCGGAACTCCTGCGCGATCACCCACCACGTGTGAGATGGCCTACCGGGACATCTCGACGGTTCTCGACGCTTTTGGGTGGACTGAGCGCGAAGCCGGGTCATATCGACGTCACTGCCTCCATCCATGGTGGTCGACGAGCGACCTGGGTTGGACCAGCGACTATCAAAGACGTGCGGGACGCGATCACCGGCAAACGCAGATACACCGGTTCGGGCGAGTAACACCCCCATTCTCTATTGCCCCACAAGGAGCGAACGACATGGTTGCTCTTGATCGCCGTCAACGGATCAGTGAGACCGAGTGGGTCGCACCTGAACCACTCCCCATCACACAGCCCTATCCACTCGAAGAGATTCTCGACCGGAAATACGCGTTCACCGTCACGCCGACCAGCTTCGGTGTCTGGGAGATCAGTTTTCCGGATCTGCCTGGCTGCCACAGCCAGGCCCGAACCTGGGAGGAAGTCGGACCCATGGCCCGAGAGACCTCCGAGCTCTGGCTCACTTCGATGTACGAGCGCAACTATCCAATTCCGGACGTCTCCGACTGGTAACCAGACTTCTCACGACCTGAGGCACCCAGCCGGTTCGCGGAGCGGGTCGGCCGGATCGACGGCCTGCCGGACCCCGAGCCGGAGCCGATCTACAGTGTGGAGCGAGTCGCCGATGTCCTCGATCTGAGCCGCCGCCGGGTTCAGAAGATTGCCCAGGAGCACGATCTCGGCCGGCTGGTCTCCGGCGTCAGGCTGTTCAGTCCGCGTGACGTGGACACGATGCGGCAGAACCGGCGCCCCGTCGGCCGTCCGGCGAAGGGAACCCCCGGCCAAGGACAGACCGGTCGTGATCAGCCGAGCGAAGGAGGTTCTTCGTGATCAAGCCATCAATCGACCTTGTCTACCCGACCGAAGCACAGGGTGACCTCCCCGCTTTCCAGTCCATCGAGGAGGAAGCCGCGTTCTGGGACAACCACGACCTGACTGATCTGTCCGAACTGACGGACGAAGACGAGCAGACCGCTGATCCGGCTGGACGGCCTTGCGCCAACCTCACCGCCCGCCAGATGCGCGACACCCGGCCGGAGCCGAAGTAGATCGAAGCCCCCGGCTGGCGACCGCCTCGACCCCGGCCTTCGGCGGGTAGCGGAATAATCCGCGAGTCGCCAGGCGCAACGGGGGCGCGGGATGATTCGCCAATCGTGAACGGGATGTGTCGACGATCGGACGGAGTCAGCCCATGTCAGCCCATCTGCCCGCGGACGACGGCCCCTGGCCCTCCGACTACCGTCAGATTCGCTGGGGGCTCTACCTGCGGCCCGACGCCCGGACCTGCCGGGACCAGGCCGGGATCCACGACCTGCTCGAGCGCCAGTTCGGCCTCCGGGCCGGCGGGACGTTCATGCCGCACGCGACGATCAAGGGCTTCTTCCTCAGCCCGTCCAGCGAGGCGGATCTGATCGCCACCCTCGACCCGGTCCTGTCGCGGGCCGCGTCGTTCCCGATCCACAACTCGGGACCGATCCCGTACGGCATCGGCTCGGTCGTGCTCGATATCCAGCAGCAGGGTGACGGGAGCAACAACGACGCCCTGACGGCCTTCCACACCGCCTGCCTCGACGCCCTGCTGCCACACATCGACCCGGATTGCCCCAACACCCCCCGCGAGCCCGTCCGCGACCGCTTCCACGGACACCTGACCCTGAGCATGGCCGACTGCCCACCCTGGCTGTCCGACGAGGTGGCCGGGTTCATCGACGACCTCCGGCCGATCGGCTCCGACGACTTCACCGCCCGCCACATCCACCTGTTCGCCTTCACCAGCGCCGACTGGGGCGGCCAGTGGTGGGACACGCTGCGCTGGCGCCTCCGCCACACCTGGACGCTGGCCTGATCGACGACCGTCGCTGACGACTCGGGGAATACGAGGCGCAGACAGGGACCCGGAGGCCAACAGCCACTGGGTCCCTGTGAGACGTATTCGGTTGTGGAACCGGGCCGGGGCGCCTATCCCTTGACGGCGCCGGCGGTCAGACCGCCGATGATCAGCCGCTGGAAGACGAGCACCAGGACGATCAGCGGGAGGGTAACCGTCACCGAGGCGGCCATGATCGCGCCCCATGGAACGTCGAACTGCGTGTTGCCAGCGAAGTTTGCGATAACGACCGGAGCGGTCCGGGCATCACTCGAATTCGTGAAGGTCAGCGCAAACAGGTACTCGTTCCAGGCATTGATGAACGCCAGCAGGCCCGTCGTGACCAGACCCGGCAGTGCCAGCGGCAGGAGGATCTGCCAGAACGCCCGGAACGGGGTCGCGCCGTCGACCAGCGCTGATTCCTCCAGCTCGCCTGGCATGGCCTTGAAGAAGTTGGTCAGCGTCCAGACGGTGAAGGGTAGCGTGAAGATCAGGTAGCTGAGAATGAGTGCGTAGTATGTGTCGTAGATATGCGCCTGCCGGATGACCTGGAAGAGCGTACCGAGAATGGCGATCGCCGGGAACGTGGTCATCGAGAGGATCATGTACAGGACGAACGACCGTCCACGGAACTTCAGCCGACCGAGGGCATAGGCGGCCGACGCGCCGAACGCGATCGAGATCACCACGACGGCGACCGAGACGATCGCCGAGTTCCTGAGGGCAATCAGGAAGCCGCTCTCGGAACTGAAGGTATAACGGTACTGGTCCCAGGTGAACGTCTTCGGCCAGTAGCTGACCGGAATCTGGCCATTCTCGGTGTTGGGACGGATCGACGTCAGGAACGCCCACACGTAGGGGAACAGGGTATAGACGAAGAGGAACACGATCAACGCCCAGAACAGGACCCGGCCGACGATACGGCTGAACGTCCATTTCCGTTTCGGGACGTACGACCGGGCCGCATCACGACGGGCTTCCTCCGCTGCCGAGGTCAAGGTTGCTGCCATGGCCTAATTCTCCTCGACCTGCACGAGGCGCGTGTACGCCACGACCATCAGCGCGATGCACGCGAAGATGAAGACCGCCACCGCGGATGTCCTGCCCAGTCGGTCACCATTGACCAGCGCCTGCTGAGCGTAGACAGCCAGGGTCTGCGTCTCGAGGGCGCTGCCCTTCATGACGTAGACGACGTCGAAGACACGGAAACTGTCCATTGTGCGGAAGATCAGGGCGACCAGTAGCGCCGGTCGCAGCAGCGGCAAGGTGATTTCCCAGAATTGCCGCCACTTCGACGCGCCATCGATGTTGGCCGCCTCGTAGACGTCGCCGGGAATGACCTGAAGTCCCGCGAGCAGCAGGAGGGCCATGAACGGCATCGTCTTCCAGACATCGACCGCGATGATGGAGAACAATGACACCGTGGGATCAGTCAGGAACGGGATGGAGTGACCGGGATCGGGGAACCAGCCAGCGATGGTAGGACCGATTCCCGGAATCCAGTCGAACAGCTGAGGCAGGCGATACTGCGTGATGTCGTTGAAGACACCGTAGGGCTCGGCGAACATGAACTGCCAGAGCCGCGCCGACACGACGGTCGGGATCGCCCATGGGACCAGGATTGCCGTCCGCATCAGACCACGACCAGGAAAATTGGAGAAGATGAGCAGTGCGACCGCCATGCCGAGGATGGTCTCGAACGCCACTGCCAGCACGGTGAACTCGACGGTGTGCCAGACGGAACTCCGAAAGTTCCGGTCGCTCCAGAGGAAGTCATACTGGGCGATCCCGCGCCAGTTGGCCTCATTTGCCCGTGTCAGCCGGGCGTCGGTAAATGAGTAGTAGACCGTCTGCGCCAGGGGATAGAGCGCGACCAGCACGACGATTATGATGCTGGGCGCAACCATGAGCCACCCCAACCGCTCGCGCGCCTTGGCCCAGTTCGCCCGGGGGACGTCTTCTCGGCCCCGAGGCATTGGGTCAATCACCGCGGCGGACGGCGGCACCGGGACGACGGGTTGAGTCATGGTCGAAGATCCTCCGGTAGGCCAGACACCAAGCGCCCACCCGGTCACGCCAGAGACCGCATTCAGTCCAGGATGCCCTGGGCGGAACGCGGCCCCTGCGGTCGCGAACAGACGCTAACGACGACACCGGTCCACCCTCTAGACGGGCAGACCGGTAACGACGTCGACTACAGTCCGGTCAGGATGCCCTGGATGTCGCTCTCCATCCGCGTAACACCTTCAGATGCCGAGATCGAACCGGAGAGGATCGCATTGAGCTGCTGGAAGTAGGCGGCTGAGACCTCGCCGTAGTTCTCACCGCTGGCGGTCGACGGCCGGGCCACGGCGCCGTTCACGAAGATATCCTTCAGATCGGCGATGAACGGCTGGGCGGACGCGACGTCCGGGTCGTCGTAGACCGAGGTGATGGTCGGCGTGTGCGACCGTTCGATGGCGAACGAGCGCTGGACGCCGGCGCTAGCCAGGTACTTCGCGAACTCGATCGCCGCGTCCTGCTTGGTGCTGAAGGACGAGACGAACATGTTCCACCCACCCAGCGTGTCGGCCGGTCTGGCGTCGGGGCCATCGCCAGTCGGCAACCCGGTCACGCCGACCTTGCCAACCACTGCTGATCCGGTGTCGGCGGACGCGGCAAACATGTACGGCCAGTTGCGAGCGATGCCCACGTTACCGGCAATGAAGTTGTTGAGCGTGTCAACTTCTTCCCAGTTGACGACGGCCTGCGGGGTAATCGTGTTGACCCAGCCGGCGGCGCGCTCGAAGGCGGCGATCGCCTGATCGTTGTTGATGGTGACGGTGCCGTCCGGATCGACGATGGTGCCTCCACCATTGGCGACCTGCCACTCGAGGCCGTTGCAGGTCAGCCCCTCATAAGCCTTGCCCTGCCAGGCGAAACCGATGAAGTTCGGGTTGGTGGCGCGTTCGCCGTCCTGGATGGCCTGAGCGGTGGTCGTCAGCTCCGCCCACGTCGTTGGGGGGGTCAGACTGTACTTCTCCATCAGGTCGGTCCGGTAGTAGAGCAGACCGGCGTCGGTGTACCAGGGGGCCGCGACCAGCTTGCCGTCGACGGTGTTGTTCTCGACGATCGCCTGGATGTAATCCCCGGTGGTCGCGCTGAATGCTTCAGTCAGATCGACCGCGAACGGGGCGATGATGCCCGGCCAGATCACGTCGATCTGATAGACGTCGAGGTCGGCCGACTGCGCGGCGAACTGCTGACGGTAGTTCTGCAGGCGGTCTGTCGTGTTCACCTCACCAGGGACGAACTCGACCTGAATTCCGGTCGCTTCAACGAACTTGGCGATCGCGGCCTCTTCCCACGGTCGATCGACGTTGTTGGCGTCGGTCAGAACGACGCGGATGGACTGGCCACCGAGGTCGGTGCGGAGATCGGTCGGGACCTGGATGCTGTAGCCGAGCTCACCGGTCGCGGCCGGGGTGCCTTCCGGCGTCCCTTGGGCGGCGACCTTGAGGCCGCCGAGGGCGGACAGCGTCATCGCCCCGGCGCCGGCCATCGATGCCCGGAAGAGCATCTCCCGCCGGGTGATGCGGCCGCTCACGAAGTCGCGCCGGGCGGCGGCGACCGTTGGGTGCAGGATCGATACGGAATTCTTGAAACGAGTCATCTACTCAGTCCTCTCCGTCATTGGAAATGGTTGCCGGACCGCTCCGTCCGTCTCAGGAATCGCCTGACGACGAACCTTCGCTGCCGCCCGAACACTGCGGTGAACCGGTCCCCGTCATCGGGAACCCGGTTCGTACCTGCGGCTTATACACAATAGGCGGATCAATCGTCAAGCTTTCCGCCATTTGCGCGGTCTTTCAGGCCACAACCCTGCGTCCCCGAGACCTCGAGCCGACGCACCCAGTATCGCACACCGGTGTCGACAGAGTTACCCAGATTCACTGAAACGCTTTCAGGATGAGCGACCATCCCATCGCCCCAGCGATCGGAATCCAGACTGGAAACCTGGTTCCCCATCGCCGTGCCCAACTGCTCAGACCCGGGCCGGCTCACCGCGCATGGCACGCCAGACCAGAGCCCCTGACGGGATGCCGTTAGGGGCTCTGGTCCGCACACTGGATTGGCCCGGGGTTCGACGCCGCCCGGCGAGTGGGAGGTGATGACGTCCGGCAGCGGGTCGAGCGCCATCAACTCTCCCGGTCTCCCGGCGTCATTCTGGACGTCATCGGGCCAGACCTGACGCTCGATCGGTCATTGATAGCTGATGTAGTACGGGACCGGGTCGAGTTGCAGGATCTCCTCCGGCGTCATGTTCGGGATGTCGGTGTACGCGTTCCGATCCGGCTCGGGCTTGTTGTAGAAGACCTTGAACCCGGCCCAGAAGGCAAGCTGGTCGGCCCACTGGGTGATGACGACCCCGTACGTCTCCTGCTTCAGGTCGGGGGAGCCGTGTCCGTCGGCGTGGAGCACCAGTTCCACACCCGGCGTATCCTGGATCGTCTCCTTGTCCTGGATCATGTCGTACCGGAACTGATGGACCATCAGTACCTTCTGCGGGATGTTCTCCTCCGCCGACAGGTCGGCGAGGTACTGCATGGCCCAGTTGACATCGTCCGCGCCGATGTAGCCGTAGTCCTCGCCCGGAGTCTCATCGCCGTGGATGGCGAACTCGGGGTCGATCGCCAGCATCACGTTCGGCTGGCTAAGCAGCGGCCGGAGCCGTTCCACCTCACCCTGCACCCCGCGCTTGCCCACCTGGACATCGATGAACGTAAGCATCCCGTGCTCATCGGCGAAGTCGATGTAGGGCTGGATCTCGGCGAAGTCGATGTCGTTGAGGAAGGTGCCGTCGGACTGCTCGGTGCTCTGGGCGACGGTCGCGATGTACTCCCAGGCCGGGATGACATTGGTGTCCGGATCCGCCGCCTGCCACTCCGCGACCTGATCCATCAACTGGGCGTAGGTGTTGTCGATCGTGTCCTCGCCGAGGACACCCATTAGATTGTTGATCGAGGTCCCGTAGTAGGCGACGATCCGGTTGGCCGGGAACAGGTTGCCGTCGGCGTCCCGAGGGAAATCACCGCTCTGCCTGGCAGTCAAGTCCGTGCGGCTCGCGCTCTGTCCGGCCGCTGCCTGATTGCCGGTAGCGGGGTTGCTCGCGGCCGAGACGGGCGCCGACGCGGCGTTCGCGGTCTCGTCGGTCCCGGAAGCGGCGAGTTCCGTCGTGGGCTCACCAGCCACAACGGCGGGACTCGGAGCGACCAGGGGCGGACCGTTCGGGACCAGCGCGGTATCGACCGCGGCGGGACCAGAAGCATCGGGAGCGTTGAGTTCCCGCGTCGCGGAGGTGTTCGAGCTGAACGCCGCCGTCCCGAGGACCAGGACCAGGACCAGGAAGGCGCTGAGCAGGCGCTCGGAGGGGAGCCAGCCCGGCAGGCTGGCGGGCAGCCAGCCCTTGCCGACCGGAACCCGGCGCGGCCGCTCGGGCGGCGGCGGGTCGTCGATCCACTCGGTGGAGAACGGCATGGGGCCGATTCGCTGGTCGGTATCGCTCATCTTCGGGCCGATCCGCATGGGATTTCTCTCCTTGGTTGGGCCGAACCGGCTCCACCGCACGGACCACCCCGACCGTTCGCCCACCACTCGAATGGCGCGACGGATGGCAGCGTCAGCATGCGGGACATGCTCGTTCGGAACACATCTCGGTCACGCCATTCTCCGACGACCTGGAACTCGGGTCCGTCCGAATGGCAGCGCGTCGTCCAGCCACCAGGCGCTCGCTTCGCGGCTAGCATGCCAGACACGGCGACATGATGGCAACCAGACGGGCCGTTCGGTCGCCATTATGTCCATATCGGCGGGCACTATCGACGCGATCGCCGCCCAGCCTACGCGTAGTGCGTGATGACCGGCGTGCCGATCGGCGCCCACTCCCAGAAGAAGCGGGAGTCCTCCAGCAGCAGGTTCAGGCAGCCGTGGCTGCCGGGCCGGCCGATCGTCTCCTTCGTCCGCCACCAGGCGAAGTGGATGGCGTGGCCCCGATCGGTGAAATACTGTGTGAACAGCACGTTCTTCAGATCGAAGAAGCTCTCGGCACCGATCGCGCCGCTCGTCATCTCCTCGTTGGCGACCCGGTAATTTGTCGCCCACCATCCGACCGGCGTCTCGTGGCCGGCCATGCCGGTCGTGGTGACGGCGACCCGAACCGGCGTGGTCCCCTCATAGGCGACCATGAGTTGCTGGGTCAGGTTGACGTCGATCCACTTGCCCCATGTCGGTGATCCGGCCGGGACGGGCGTCGGCTCGACCGGCGCGTTGCGACCGACGTTGCGAGCGTAGATGAACTGGTTGTCACCGACCTGGGCCCACATCTTCGAACCAGGGTCGACTTCCTCACCATTCACCCAGGCGACGACCTCGACCGGATCGCCGAATGCCAGCTCCTTCACGGACTTCGCCTGGCGGGTGGGCTGCTCGCGGACGTTCGTCTCGCCGAGAGACGCGCCCTGCCAGACGTTCAACTTCCAGTCGGCGGTTGACCGGCCGGGCAGCGATGGCGGGGTCGTCAGCCAGTCCCGCGCCAGCCAGCCGGCGTAGCCGTCGACGTAGCCCGGCACCCAGGCGTCGCTGCCGCCGGGGACGGCGATGAAATCAGCGTTCTCGGGCACCAGTACCAGGGGGCTGGAGGCGGCATCGGGCAGCTCCCGCAGGTTGAGCCCATCGGAGGCGCTAACGAGGTAGGTGTCGCCGCCGGTCGGAGGTTGCGGGGAGAAGGCCGCGTCCCAGGCCAGGTCCTCGCCCTGGACGATTTCCCGCCAGGCTGGGTAGAGGCGCACGCCGCCGGTCGTCTCCTGCAGGACGGCGCACTCGAAGACCTGCCGCCGGGAGCCATCGTCGGCCGTGAAGGCGTTCGTGAGCGGCGCGCCGATGAACGAGCGCTGGCCATGCTTCTGATAGAAGTTCGCGAAGCGATCCTCGACGGTGAACGAGCCACCACCGCGATTGTTGGATGGCATATACGGCGTCCGCTGCTGCTCGGTGAGGAGGAGCGGCACGGCGATCGGAACCTCACTCGTCGGATCGTAGCCCAGGACCAGGCCGGGGAAGTACTGCGCCAGCCAGCCGGTCTTGTCGTCGAAGCGCTCCTCGGACAGCGGCGCACCCAGAACCTCCTCCGCGCCGAGTTGCTCCCAGAGCGAGCGAAACGGGTCGCCGAGGTTGTGGCCGGTATCAGGGAAGTAGGTGAACGCGCCGGTTTCCGTGTCGGACGAGACCCCGATCGGGACGGCATCGGGCTCGACCGCCGGGGTCGCCGCCCTCGAGGAGGACGGCGAGGGCGACGGATCGGACTCGCCAAGGGGAATCTCGCTCGGGTCGGAGGAGGCGCCCGGCTTCGGCGAGGTCGGCACGATGACCGGGTCCGCGGCGGCCGAACGGACGCCGAGCCCGGCCAGCGCCAGCAGCCCCGGCGTTGCCTTGATCAGACCGCGGCGGGCGATGGGACGGTGTAACCAGCCGGTGGCCGGGTCGTCGCTGGGTCGTTGCCCGTTCATGGTCAGACACTCCTGCTTGGTGGGTGAATCGCTGCCGGGGATAAGGACTGACCTGGAATGACGAACTGGCCGGCGGTCAGGCGAGGATCGGGGAGCTTCGGCAAGATCGGACCCACGCCCCTTATCTGTACGTCCGGACCGCACCGCCGGACGCCTCGCGCCGTGGCATCATGCTCAGGAGTTGCGCGCGGGCGGCCCAATTCATCCGGATCCAATCTCCATAACGCGCCAGGGGTGGCATAGGTTTCCATGTTCCGAGTTCCGACGTGGCATGTCGCGTCTGTCGACCGTGCCTCACCCGCACGCCCGAGCCATTCAGCCAGTCAGGAGTCCGGCACCATGTCGAGCAGTCAGCCTTCCGCCACCCGGGTCGACCCCGCCGAGGAACCGATTCGCGCCAGTCCCAGTGGGCTCTACACGCAGTACCTCGCCTGGCGGGAGACGGGCGGGACCGGCCTGTTCGTCGCCCGGCAGTGGCTCGGGACCGGCCAGCGGGTCTTCCGGCACACCCACGCCGTCGAGGAGGTGCTGGTCTTCCTGTCCGGCGCGGGCACCGCGACGCTCGGCGAGGAGGAGGTCGCCGTCGGACCGGGCATCACGCTGGTCGTCCCGGCCGGCGTCGTTCACGGTTTCCGGAACGATGCCGAGAAGACGCTGCTTGTCCTGGTGATCTTCCCTGGCGACGTCTTCGCCCGGACCGACTTCGTCGAGCCGACCCCCGACCAGCGGCACCTCCAGCCGACGGAGATTGACGGCCCAAAGGCGTCGGGCTAGCAAGCGACGGCTGTCGTCGTCGGCGTGTGCAGGTTGAACGGGAGGACACGCAAAGCGAACGGCGGCCGGGATGATCCCGGCCGCCGTTCGCCTGTCATTCGTTGGAACTTCGCGAGCCGATTAGTTGCTGCGCTGCATCCCACTGACGAGCATGACGTAGTAGAGCAACGTCAGGAGGGCACTGGCGAAGCCGGCGATATACGTCCAGGCGGCGGAGTCGAGCACCTTGGAGACGCCCTGACCATCCTCGACCGAGACCATCCCGCCGTTGGCGAGGGCAGCCTTGGCCCGGCGCGTGGCGTCGAACTCGACCGGCAGCGTTACGAGGGCAAACAGCGTGCCGAGGCCGAACATCGCCACGCCCAGCCACGCCAGACCCGTCAGGCTGAGCAGGAAGCCGGCCAGCAACACGAAGATGCCGAGGTTGGAGCCGATCCTCACGACCGGGACGATCGCCGTCCGGAACTTCAGCGCCGGGTAGCGCTGGGCGTCCTGGATGGCGTGTCCCACCTCATGGGCGGCGATGCCGATCGCGGCGACGGTCGGCTGCCCGTAGACGCCCGGAGAGAGCCGCAGCACACGCTTGCGCGGGTCGTAGTGATCGGAGAGCTCGCCCGGTGTCTGTTCGATCGCGACATCCTGGAGCCCGTTGGAGTCGAGGATGCGGCGGGCGGCCTGTGCCCCGGTCAACCCCTGATAGTTGCGAACCTTGCTGTACTTGCTGTAATTGCTCTTGACGCGATTCTGAGCCCAGAGCATGAGGAGCACGCCAGGGATCATGAAGAGGAGGAAGACAGGATCGAAGAAGAACATCGAGGTCCCTTCGGCCGTCGGTGCCGCTCACGCGCCCCGACCACCTGGTCAGTGCGGCGGACCGTCCGGCGACAGATTCCAGCACCCTGGAACACGTTAAAGTATACGCGATTCTGGACCTGGAATGTTCCGAAACGGGCGGCGATCTGTCACGTTTCGGTGACATCCATGGCTTTGCTGGGCGGTGCATCCGGATCGTGTCGTCGTTCGGGATGCGCAACATGTCGGTTCTTCAGCGCCGACCGGCGAGGTCCCGGCACACGGTCCGCGCCAGCCACGGCGGGGCAGGACCGTCCGTCTCCCACGCTCGGTGTCACTCCGCGGCGGCCAGCCGATTGCCGACCGCGCGAGTCATGGATCGTCCGGTCAATCGCGGTATCCTGTCAGGGAAAGTGGCCCCGGAACGTCACTTGCGGTGCCCGGTCCGGTCATACCGCTGCTGGATGAGCGGCTCCCCCTGTGACTGGCCGAGCCCGTCGCGCCGCTCCGGAGTTCCTTCCCCGATGACGAGTTCCGTCCCATCCATCACAACTGCTCCGGTCGAATCGGGTTCACACCCGGCGACCGACGCCCTCGCCGCGACGCTCTCGGCCAGCGAGATGGTCGACGCGCTGATCCAGCCCCACATCGACGCCGCGATCACCACACTCGGAGCGCCGGCCAGCCTCATGTCGCTCATGGCTCGGTATCACCTCGGCCAGGTCGGGGCCGACGGCCAGGCGACCTCGGCCGACGTGATCCGGACCAGCCAGGGCAAGCGCCTCCGTCCGGCCGTCGCGCTGCTGTCCTGCGCGGCGGCTGGCGGCAACCAGGTCCGCTCGGCGCCCGTCGCGGCCGCGATCGAGCTGCTCCACCAGTTCACGCTGATCCACGACGACATCCAGGACGAGAGCCCGACCCGTCGCCACCGGCCAACCGTCTGGAAGGTCTGGGGCATCGGTCAGGCGATCAACGCCGGCGACGCGATGCACGCCTCGGCTCATCTCGCCCTCTACCGGCTGATCGACGTCGGCGTCGATGTCGGGCTGGTCATGCGGCTGGCGGATGAGTACGACCGGATGACGATCGAGATCGTCCGCGGGCAGGTCCGCGACCTCGGCTTCGAGGGCCGGGACGACGTGACGCCGGACGACTACCTCGACATGATCTCCGGCAAGACTAGCGCGATCATCCGCTACGCGGCGCTGGCCGGCGCCCTGATCGCCGGGGTCGACGATGGGACGGCCGACGCCTTCGCCCGCTTCGGCCTGGCCCTTGGGATCGGCTTCCAGATCCAGGACGACATGCTCGGGATCTGGGGGGCGGCCGAGCAGACTGGCAAGGCGGCGGCCGACGACATCCGCCGCCGCAAGCAGAGCCTGCCGATCCTGCTGCTCCGCTCCGCCGCCGACAGCGCCGAGCGCCGCCTGCTGGACGACCTCTACCATGGTGACCAGATCGACGAGACCGGGATCGACCGGGTCCTCGCGCTGCTCGATGACTACGACATCCGCACAATGATCGGGGCCCGGGTCCAGACCTATCACGACGAGGCCCGGACCTGCCTGCTGGCGGCGGCCATGGACGGCCTCAACCCGGCCCGCGACGCCCTCCTCCGGATCGTCGAGCAGCTCGCGATCCGGGACCATTGACCCGTCCGATAGTCTCTGGCGGGCTCGCGTCGACCGCTACCGGAAGAAACGGATCATCAGCGGGTAGCGGAACGGCTGGCAATTGAGCGCCCGGATCGTCGCCATCACCAGCGAGATCAGGAAGACCAGCCCGACGACACCGGCCGCGAAGGCGAGCACGATCAACCCGAGGCCAAGGGTGACGATCGCGAGCGGGATCGCGATCACGACGCCGATCAGCGCGTAGACGACCAAGGACAGCATCGCGTTGAGACTCTCGCGGCCGTAGTCGGAGGCGAACTCGTCGCTGCCCTTGCGGAGCTGCCAGACGAGCAGCGGGATGACGAAGGACAGCAGCCCGGCCGAGAGGATGGCCCCCGCGATGATCCCAAGGGGCGCCGCCGCCGCCCAGAGCCGGGAGGAATCCGGGACCGGCGGCGCGGCAAGACTGTTCCCGCCAGACCGGGTCGACACTCGTTGGGACGGCGGTTCCTCCCACCAGGTGGGCTCCGGGACCGACGTCCGCTCTTGCCAGGACTGGCGTGCGGCCCATGGCTCGGGCTCGCTCCACGGGGCGGCCCCGCGACCGCGACGAGCGGGACCCGGCCCGGCGGTGTCCTGCTTCCCGGCGGCCGACCGGGGGCGCTGCTCCGGCACCGGCGCACCGCAGTTGGCGCAGTAGAGGTCTTCAAGCCGCAGGTTGGCGCCACACCGCTGACACTGCCCGGTATCCAGATTGGTTGCCATCGTCTGTCGCTACTCCCCCGGCATCGTCCGGGTGATGATCGATCGTCCGACCCCGGATGGTTCGGCTCTCGGTGTCCTGCGCACAGTGTAGAAGTCGGAGATGGCCCGGCGGTGGCGAAGGCGTGACCAAGATGTGACATCAAAGCCTTCCCCGAAGCGGCGGAGAGGACTTCATGCAGGTCGGCGGTGTCCATTCGTTGGGGAGTGGGCTCTCGCTTCGCTGGCCCCTCCCGGCCGCCGAAGCGGCCCTCGCCCGATGGGGCGATAACGATGTTGACAACCAACGCGAGTTCCTGGTCACTTCGCTGGCCGCCTTCGCCGGGACCGCTACGCGGTATGGCGCCTGATGGCGCGGACAAGGCCAGCGAAGCGTGAGCCATGTCCCTGCAAGAATGATCGCCGCCTCTCCCACTCCGAACAGCCCCGACTCGACTCCTCCCGGACCTCTCTGGGTGACGATCTCGTGTCCGATACGGATCAGTACTCCAGCAGACTCCGAACGTCGTAGTCGCCGAGGCGCTCCCGCCCACCGAGGGCCAGCAGTTCGGCCAGCACGAAGACGCCCCCGATCTCGGCGCCGAGCTGCTCGATCAGGTCGGCGGCGGCGCGGACCGTCCCGCCGGTGGCGAGCAGGTCGTCGACGAGCAGGACGCGCTGGCCGGGGCCGACGGCGTCGACGTGGATCTCCAGCGTCGCCTCGCCGTACTCCAGCGCGTAGGCCGCCGAACGGGTCGTGAACGGGAGCTTGCCGGCCTTGCGGACCGGGACGACGCCGACGCCGAGCGCGTAGGCCAGCGGCGCGCCGAAGATGAAGCCACGGCTCTCGATCGCGACGACGGTGTCGATCCGACCCTGATAGTGGCGCTGGAGCGCGTCGATCAACTGATGGAACAGCGGCCCGTCGGCCAGCAGCGGGGTGATGTCCCGGAACAGGATGCCCGGCTGCGGGAAGTCCGGAATGTCCCGGATCCGGCCGCGGAGAGCGTCGATGTCGACACCGGCAATGGGCCGGTCGGGGCTGAGCCGGGGCGAGGTCGTGGACAACGGCTGCTCCTGACTTGGTGGGACGGGTACGGCCCGAACGGGGCGGCGACCTGATCAGGCACAAGGGTACTCCGTCCACCGACCGAAGGGTCCCCGGGCTGGTCGTCGGATTCCCCAGCGCCGGTTCGATCGGGCTACTCGGCGGCGATGGCCTGCCGGCGACGGGGCTGGTCGGCGAACTGCTGGCGATAGAGGGTGCTGTAGAGCCCGTTCAGCCGCAGGAGCTCGGCGTGGGTGCCGTGCTCGACGATCCGGCCGTGGTCAAGGACGAGGATCTGGTCGGCCGCCAGGATCGTACTGAGCCGGTGAGCGATCGCGATCGTCGTCCGGCCGCCCATCAGGCCGTCGAGCGCGTCCTGGACGTGGCGCTCACTGGCGGAGTCGAGGCTGCTCGTCGCCTCGTCGAGGATCAGAACCCGCGGGTCCTTCAGGACGACGCGGGCGATTGCGATCCGCTGCTTCTCGCCGCCGGACAGCTTGTAGCCCCGCTCGCCGACGATCGTCTCGTAGGTATCGGGCAGGTCCATGATCCGGTCGTGGATCGCGGCGGCCTCGGCGGCGGCCATGACCTCCTCCAGCGTCGCGTCCGGCCGGCCGTAGCGGATGTTGTCGATCACCGAGGCGTGGAACAGGTAGGTCTCCTGCGTCACCATCCCCAGCGTCTGGCCGATGCTCCGCAGCGTCAGGTCGCGGACGTCGCGCCCGTCGATCTCGACGGCGCCGTCGGTGGTGTCGTAGAGCCTGGGGATCAGGGTGGCGACCGTCGTCTTGCCGGCGCCGCTCGGCCCGACCAGGGCGACGAGCTGGCCCGGCTCGGCGGTGAAACTCACCCCGCGCAGCGCCCAGATCGGCTCAGCCGGTGCGGGCGCCCCGGCTGGCGGCGTCTCGTCGTCCGGCGCTGAGCCAGCGCTCGCGGCGTCCAGCGGCGCGACGACCCCGCGTCCGGCGGATGGCGCCTCGTACCGGAACCAGACATCCCGGAAGGCGACCCGGCCCTGGGCCGTCTTCGGGTCGAGGGCGACCGCGCCGGGCCGGTCGGCGATCGAAACGGGCAGGTCGAGGTAGTCGAAGATCCGGTCGAACAGGGCCATGGCGCCCTGGACCTCGATCTGGACGCCGAGCATCGAGCCGACCGGACCGAACAGGCGGGACTGGAGCGTCGTGAAGGCGACGATGTCACCCAGCGTCGGGGCGCCGGCGTCCCCGCCGGCGAGGATGATGTCGCGGCCAGCGAACCAGTAGACGATCGCCGGAGTGATCGAGAAGAAGACGCCGATCACCATCCGGAACCAGCGTCCGACCATCTGCTGCCGGACCTGGAGCGACGAGAGGTTGGCGCTCTCGGCGACGAAGCGGCGCTCCATCTCCTCCTGGCGGCCGAAGACCTTGGTCAGCAGGACACCACTGACGGAGAGGGTCTCCTCGGTCAGAACGGAGACGTCGGCCATCGACCGCTGGGTCTCCCCGGCCAGCCGGCGCCGGTTGAGCCCGACGCGGTACGTCAGGTAGAGGAAGACCGGCAGCGAGGCCAGGGAGATCAGCGACAGGCGCCAGTCGAGGATCCACATCGCGCCGAAGGTCGAGACGATCGTGATGACGTTGGAGACGACGCCGGTGCCGGTGTCGGTCACGACGCGCTGGACGCCGTTGACGTCGTTGGAGAGACGGGACTGGATCTCGCCGGTCCGGGTATTTGTGAAGAAGGCGAGCGGCTGGCGCTGGAGGTGGCGGTAGAGCCCGTTGCGCAGGTCCTGCATAACGGACTGGCCAACGACGGTGACGAGGTACGACTGCCAGACGCCGACGAGGCCGCCGACGATCGGGATGGCGATCATCAGGCCGACGTAGACGTAGAGCCGGTCGAGGTTGCCGCCGCCGATGGCGTCATCGAAGATCGCCTTGATCAGGAACGGGTTCGCCAGCCCGATCACGCTGCCGAAGATGATCGTGGCCAGCGCGATCAACAGCTGGGTCCGATACGGACCGAAGTAGCCGAACACCCGCCGAGCGGTCTGCCGGTCGATCCGCTTGCCGGCGCCCTCCGGGAGCGGCTGGTCGCCCCCCATCATCCGGCCGCCGCCGCCTCGCCCGGCACCGCCGAGCCCACCGCCTCGCATCATCCGCATTCACCGCCCGTCGCCACTCATGACCGCTGGCCAGGCGTCGCGCATCGTCGCTGATGGGGCCGGTTCAGATCTGGTCTCCGATATATCGTTATCCTCAGTATGACGGATCGACGGGCAATTGCCCACTCCCCTTTCGGTCAGGCCGCCGGCGTGGCAGCCCCCTCGGGGAAGAGCGCGTCGACAACGCTGCCCAGCGGGGAGGCGAAGCTGTCGACCAGCCAGCGGCCACCCGGACCCTGAGTGAAGATGATGTAGCCGTCCCGGTCCCAGGTCGGCTGGTAGGTTCCCGCCGCCGGGTTGAAGCCCAGGCGAATGTCGCCACTGAGCTCGACGTAGGCGGCGACGTGGGTGGCGTCGATCGTCCGGAATCCGTAGAGCTGGTAAATCGTCGAGTCGCCGACCCGGATCGCGGGATCAGGCGTCGCGACCGCCGCCGCCGTGGGATGGGCGTCCCGCCACCAGCCGGCGATAGTCCGCGAGCCGTCCTTGCCGAACGCCGCCCGGACGAGCAGATCGTCGGGACGCAGCGCCGCGCGCTGGAGTGGTGAGCAGTTCTCGAAGGTGCCGAGGAGCTGAACGAGCGTCTGAACGGTCTCGAGGGACGGGCTCGGGCCATCCGGCAGAAGATAGTGGCCGCCCGGAAGGGAACGTGGGGTTAGGCTTGCTGGAGGACCTGAAAAGGCGTCCGGGCCGGCCGACGCGAGCATGGCCATGAGTTCATCGTAGTCAAGCGGGGTCACGTCGCACGGCTGGTAGGCAACGACCTGCACGTCGGCGGGCGGCTGTCGGGTGGACGAACTTCCGGTCGTCGGCGTGGACTGGCTCGAGGAACCCACCTGCGCGGCGACGCCAACCGAGGAAACAGCCAAGGTTGCCAGAAGCAGGGCAACGGCCACGAGCCCACCTGCATCAGCCAACCAGCAAACCCGATGATGGGCGTCGCAAGCCACCGACCTGGTAGCGGGTCGAGTGGATGGACGACGATCACGATCCTGTCGGGAATCGTTCATGAAGCGCTCCTTCAAAGTTCAGAAAGGGATTGTGCCGCAGGCTATGAAGCGGCAGGCGTGGCGCAGCCATAGCTGCAGGTCGTTGGAGCCGGGAATGGGGGTGACTTCAACTCGTCAATCAACCAGCGACCATCCCCCTGACGGCGGAGGATGACGTAGCCACGGTGGTCAAAGGCTGCGTTGACGGCTTCACTGGGTCCGGCCTCCGGGCCGGTCAAGCGGGTGCCCGGTCTCAGATACGCGCCGACGCGCTCCCCATCGATGAGCCGAAATCCATAGGCCTCATACAGAGGAAGACCACCGCCAGGCCTTGCGGCCTCGATGTCTGTTGGAGGTGAGGAATCAGGCTCAGGAGCCCAGGTCGTCGGATCGAACTGGCTGTCGGACCATAACAACACCAGATTCAAGGCGCCGCCGTCGGACTGGTGGGCAATGCGAGCCCAGTAGTCGTCAGTCGTAAGCGATGCTGCCCGCAAGGCCGTACAACCGGTGAATTGATCCAGTACGCCAACCACCGCTGCCTGAGTCGCTTCATCAGGCGCAGGTCCATCCGGAAGCTGAAACGAAGGCAGGCCCGGATCGATTGGGTTGGGAACCGATGTCGCGCCCGGCTCCAGCTCAATGCCCCCGCCCATCTGACCCACGGACAGTCGAGCCGCGATCAGGCCCATCAACTCGTCGTAATCGCGAGGCTCCTGCACGCATGCTGAAGGGACGATCGCCCTGAGGTCGGCTGGCGCGATCTCAGCCGTCGGGCTGACGCCGGCCAGCAGTGGAAGCCCACCCGGTTCGTCTGGTCGCGGGGCGCTGAGGTAGACCGCCAGCCCGGACAGACCGATCATCGCGACGAGCGTGAGTGTGGCGACGAGGCCGAGCGACTGGCTGCCGACCCGCCGGAGACGGGAGGGCGGGGCCGCCGGCCGGAGGGGAACCACACGGGCCGATGCTGTCGCGGCGGCAGCATCGGCCCGCCCGCCTGACGACATCGCGGGAGAAGTCGTCGTGATGCCAGGGCGTTGCGTCGACAGCACCGCTGCCGGGACGGCGATGAGCCGGGGCCGGGCTGACGTGTCGCGCATGAGGGCCTCCCAGGTTCGGGCCTCGCGACCATCGTCGAGGTGGGCATCGAGCGTCGCGTCGGCCAGCCCCTGGAGGCGGCGGGCCGTCCGGGCGAGCGCCGGGTCGACACCGGTCTCCGGCGGTGGGTTGCCGTGGGCGTGACCGTTCAGGAAGGCGTCGAGCGCGTCGGCCTGCTGGGCGCCGGAGGGAAGCCCCTCGTCTCTGGTCGTCATGTCGGGTCTCCGAAGATGTGCTCGCCGGCGAGGGCGGTCCGCAGCCGGGCGTAGGCGCGGTGCTGGCTGGCCTTGACCGCGCCGGGCGTCGTGCCGAGGACGGCCGCGATCTCCGGGCTGGTCAGCCCGGCAAGCCGCAGCTCGACGACGTGGCGCTGGTCCGGGGTCAGCGTCCGCAGCGCGGCGAACAGCGCCCGCTGCTGGTCGTGGGCAACGACCTCGTCCTCCGGCAACGGCTGGCTGTCGGGGACGTGGACCGCCGCGTCAATGCCGAGGTGAAACCGGCGGCTCCGGACGGTATCGATCACGACGTTGCGGGCGATCGTGAACAACCAGGCCGGGACGGAGCCCGAGCGAAAACCGTCGATCCCGGCCAGCGCCCGAGCGAAGGTCTGGCTGGCCGCGTCGGCGGCCGCCTCGCGGTGCGCCAGCCGGCGATGGCAGTAGCCGAAGACCGGACGGTAGTAGTGCTCGTAGAGCGGCGCGAAGGCGGCCAGGTCCCGCTGGGCGCGGACCATGATCTCCCGCTCCTCGACGGCGCGGTCCGCCTCGGCGCCGTCATCGTTGTCGTCACGCCACACCGCGTTCACGCGCCTCCGCCTCCCGAAATCGGCCGGTCGAACCTCGCGCCCGGTTCCGTCCCCATACCTACTCAACGGGACGAAGCCAGAATGGATACGGGTTCACTGGGTCAATCAGACACGGAGCGTCACCCGAGACGGACAGCCTGTGCGGAAACGGCGGATCGAAGGCAGAACCGGTAGGATGACGCCCCAAGTCGCCAGCACGCCAGCATCCCCAGGAGGCTCCCGATGTCCCCGCACCTGTCCGAGGAGAAGCGTCAGATGGCCGTCTCGTTCATGACCACCGAGCACTTCACCCTCCAGGGCTTCCGGGCAATGACCGTCACCGAGTCGAACGGGCGAGCCGGCCTCTTCCTCAGCAGTCTTTCCAGCGCCCTGGTTGCCCTCGGCTTCGCGGCGACCGCGTCGAACTTCGGCACGTCCTTCAGCCTCTTCGCCCTGCTGATCCTGCCACCAATCGCCTTTCTCGGCTTCATCACCTTCCAGCGGACGATCCGGTCGGGAATCAATGACCAGATGTACAGTCTGGGGATCAACCGGATTCGGCACTTCTACCTGGAGATGGTCCCGGAACTGAGCCCCTACCTCATCCGCCCAACGTTCGATGATCTCATCACGGCTGCCGTTCTCAGGGATCGGCGCGGAGCGCGCTGGCAGTCCTTCCTGACCATCGCCTCGGTCGTCGGGGTCATGAACAGCGTCGTGATCGGCGGCATGGTCGGGATCTTCGTCAATCTCCCTGACAGGATCGATCTCCCGTTCGCCCTCACCATCGGCGTCACCGTGGCCGTCGTCGCGGCACTTGCCCACGCCAGCTACCAGGTACGCCAATGGAGGACCGCGTTCCTCGCCTTCTCTTCGATGTTTCCGCCGGGCGCCTCGGACCTCCCAACCTGAGATCACCCCGCGATCGTCCAGAATCGCGTTTCGCCCAGGTGACGGCTCAGCACGGTGTCACCGGTCGCACACACGAACCATCGCGGCGGCGTCGGCCAATCAGTCCCGACCGGATGGCGGACCGAACGGGCCGGCGGTCCTGCCGGCGGGCGAGACCGCCGGAGCGACTGGCTTGTGCATCGGTGCAGTTGGCTGCATACCTGAGGTGAACGGTGGCTGGGAGGATCGGCGGACCTCGCCTTGTCCCTGGTTGGCCGTCGCCGCGCGGAAGCCGGCCAGGAGGACGACCATGGCAACGCCAATCTCCATGTCCGACGAGAACCGCCAGCTCGCGGTCTCGTTCATGACCACTGAGCACTTCACGCTGCAGACGGCCCGCGGCACCACCAGTGAGGCCAACGGCCGCTCGACCCTGTATCTCAGCACGCTGTCGAGCGCACTGGTCGCGCTTGGCTTCGTTGCCCAGACATCGGCGTTTGGGCGGGCGTTCGGCCTCTTCGCCCTGCTCGTCCTGCCGCCGATCGCCTTCCTCGGAGTCATCACCTTTCAACGCGCGATCCAGTCCGGAATGGAGGACGCGTTCTACGCCCAGGGGCTCGTCCGGATCCGAAGTCTCTACGTCGAGCTGGTTCCCGAGATGCGGCCGTACTTCATCCAATCGACCGACGAGCGGATCGGCGGCGTGATGCCGGAGGCCGTCGCGAATGGACGGTGGCAACTCGTGCTGACGGTCGGAGCGGCAATCGCCGTCGTCAACTGCGTCCTGCTCGGTGCGATCTTCGGGATCGTGGTCGACCTCGTCCTCGGGCCACCCCTGGCCATCACGGTACTGGTCGGCGTCGCGGCGGCGGTCGGCGCCGCCGCTGGTCACTACCGGTATCAGCAGCACGCCTGGAGCCGGACCGACGCGATGCTGTCCGCACGGAAAACCCTGGCCGCGACCGCGCCGGAATGATCGGCCTCGGCCCTCTGCGCGATGGCAACCAGCCCGGCATGGCACAATCAGTCACATGACAGAACCACCCCGCCGGCCGTCCGGCCGCTCCATCAACAACCCCAGTGGCCGACCGAGCCGTCCCGGCCACCCCGGTCGTCCTGACGGACCGGGCAACCGCCGCACGACCCGCCGGCCACCCGTCGACGAGCGGGGCGGCCGTGGCGGTCGCAACACGATCGAAGCGGGCACGGCCGCCGACCCGGCCGTCGCCGGTCTCGGTCCGGTCGGCGGCGAGCTGATCGACACGACGATCGAGCGGATCATCCCCGGCGGCGACGGGATCGCCCACGGCGGCGGGTTGACGCTGTTCGTCCCGATGACCGCGCCGGGCGACCGGGTCCGCGTCCAGCTCGACCGCCGCCGGGGCCAGGTCGCCTGGGCGACCGTGACCGAGATCCACGAGCCCGGCGAGAATCGGACCCAGCCGCCCTGCCCCTACTACGGGGTCTGCGGCGGCTGCGATCTCCAGCACATCACCTACGAGGGGCAGCTCGCCGCCAAGCTCGACATCGTGCGGGACTGCCTCCAGCGGATCGGCCGGATCGAGCCGCCGGCCGACCTCGCCGTGATGCCGTCACCGAACCCGCTGGCCTACCGCCACGTCGCGGAGTGGGCCGTCGACAGCCGCAAGCGCCGGATCGGCTACCGGGCCCGGGGTTCGCACGACGTCGTCGACGTCGAGCATTGCCCGATCCTGACCCCGCAGCTGAACGGCGTTCTCGCCGATCTGCGCGAGCGCCAGGCGGCCGGCCGAATCCCGCCGGGGATCGACGAGATTCGCGGGATCGCCGGTGAGCATGGCGCCGGGATCGCCCCGGCCCTCGGCGGCGACTACCCACCCGAGCTGTCGATGCGCGTCGGCGACGAGACCTACCACTACGACGCCGCCTGCTTCTTTCAGGCCAACGGACTGCTGCTGGACGAGCTGGTCGCCGAGGCCCTCTGGCAGGCCGACCCGCACCGGGATGCCGACGCGCCGCTGGCCGGCGACGGGCCGGGCTTCGTGATCGACCTCTACGCCGGGGTCGGGCTGTTCACCGTCCCACTGGCCCGGCGCTATCGCCGCGTCGTCGCCGTCGAGGGCTACGCGCCCGCCACCCGCTGGACGCGCCGCAACCTCCGGGACGCCGGCCTCAGCACGGCGAAGGTCGAGATCGACCGGGTCGAGAGCTGGCTGGCCCGACGGGCGACGGCCCTGGCCGGGGCGTCGCTGCTCGTCGTGGACCCACCCCGAACCGGCGTCTCCCGGGAGGCGATCGAGGGCATCCTCGCGCTGGCCCCGAAGCGGATCACCTACGTCTCTTGCGACCCGCCGACGCAGGCCCGCGATCTCAAGGCCCTGATCGCGGGCGGATACAAACTCGTCCGAATGGCGGCGCTGGACATGTTCCCCCAGTCCCACCACGTCGAGACGGTCGCCCACCTCGTCAAGGGGTAGCGGGACGACGCTGGGCGTTCACCAGCCCGGCGAAGGCGACCGTTTCCTGAATCGCCTCGCTTGGGATCGCAACGCCCGCCGCCGCCAGCGCTTCCTCAAGCCGGAACATCTCGCCGATCAGCGCCTGTACCATGTCGGAACTGGCTTCCGGGTCGATGACTGACCCCAGCCGCGGCAGGTCCCGAATCAGATCGGCGTCGCGGTCTGGGCGCAGCCAGTGTGACCCACTGACTCCCGCTCGCTCAGAATCATGGACCAGTCGCCACAGCGCGACGAATGCCCCGGTCAGCAGATCGATCTGTGTCACCGCCCTGTCCGTTGCCCCTCGCGCGATGTACTTGATCGCGATCGGGGCCATCGCCCAGAAGAATCCGAGCTGCCGCTCCATCTCCCGCCGACGTTGCTCAGGGTCCATCTCAGGTGGTTGCCACAGCGGAACTGGGTTCCGCTCGAACAGCACCCGCGTGTCCGGCATCCGGATGGCCGCCCGTTGTGGGTAGGCTTCCAGATCCACGGAGACCGGCCCGCTCAACAGAACGGATTGCGACCGTCCGCCTGACGCGACCATCGACGCCTGATCCGGTCCGGTCAGAAGCGGAAGACCTAGCCGCCGGTAGAGCGCCGGCCGATCGTCCAGCCATTGCTCGAACTGGTCGCTACTGGTCATGCAGAACACGTCGAGGTCGCTCAGCGCGTCGGTCGTGCCACGCCCAAATGACCCACCGAGCCAGACCGCAAGGACGCGCTCATCACCGAGCAGTAACGCAGACAAACGCCCCAGCAATTCATCTCGCTGCTCTTGACGTTCAGCGAACCAACATGACGCAGACAACCATCCAGCCTTTTCTCATAAAACTCGCCACAACGGCATGAACCGTTCACAAGTCATCGCATCAACCTGATTCAACCTGATGGCGCGCCCAACTCCAGCGTTAAGCGGTCCCAGATCATAGGGAGGTCGCCCGTTTCAGTCGAGACCGGCGGCGTCAGTGCCGGAGATGCCGGGTCGCCGGCAGAGGTGATTGACAGGCAGCCGGGCAACATTCTACCTTGACGGTCGCGGAGCGACCGAAACGCGTTTCGTCGTTGACACATCGGACGGACATCACGATGGAGGCGCGAACGGTGGCAGGCTAGACCGGGCGGATGATGGGAAGTGCTGGCCACGATCTCGCTGCATGAGATCGCGTCGCCATGTCTGCCCGATCCCCCGGTCCGGAGTCTCGCCCCGACAGGCCGCTCCCCGTCCCGTCCGCCCACATCACAGTGCCGCTGCCCACCGTGGCCATCCCCGGCGCGACGCGTCCCCTGTTCAGCAGCGATGGCGAGACACCGATGACTGGGACCCAACAGGAGTCCCCCATGGCTCAGCGTTCCCCCCACACCCTCGACATCGACCTCACCGGCCGGATCGCGATCGTGACCGGCGCCAGCCGCTCGATCGGCATCGGCGCCGCGAGCTGCCGTGCTCTCGCCGCCCTCGGTGCCGACATCTTCTTCACCCACTGGCACCCGTTCGACCGCGCGACGCTCGATTGGCGGGACGACTCCGGCCCCGACACGCTCCTCGCCGAGCTGACCGGGATGGGTGTTCGGGCCGCCGCCGCCGCGATCGACTTCAGCCAGGCAGACGCCGCCGATCAGGTCCTCGCCGCCTGCCACGAGCAGCTCGGCGCCCCGACGATCCTCGTCAACAACGCGACCCACAGCGTCAACGTCGCCTGGGACGAACTCGACGCGGCGTCACTGGACGCGCACTACGCCGTCAACCTCCGGACCTTCGCCCTGCTCTGCGTCGGCTTCGCCAGGGGCTGGGCGGGCGGCGACCAGGGCCGGATCATCAGCCTGACCAGCGGCCAGGACCGCGGCGCGATGCCGACCGAGCTGCCCTACGTCGCGACCAAGGCCGCCGTCGTCGCCTTCTCCCGGACGCTGGCGGTCGAGGTCGCGCCGAAGGGCATCCGCGTCAACGTCGTCAACCCCGGACCGACCGACACTGGCTGGATGTCACCGGAACTCAAGGCCGACCTCATCACCAGAACGCCGCTCGGCGCCGGCGACCGGGTCGGGCAGCCGGAGGACGCCGCCCGGCTGATCGCGTTCCTCGCGACCGACGGGGCCCAATGGATCACCGGCCAGGTCATCGCCTCCGAGGGAGGGTTCGGCGTATGAGCATCGTCTCGCGGATCGTTCCCTGGCGTGGAATCGTCCTGGACATCCACACCGCTACGACCGGCGGCGCGCCGATGATTCCCATGGACCAGGTCAACGCGGTCGCCGGGCGAGGACTGGAGGGCGACCGGTACCACGACGAGACCGGCTTCTACAGCTGGTTCACCGGGCCGCTCCGCCACGTCTCGCTGATCGAGTGGGAGGTCCTGGAGACGCTGCGGGACGTCCACGATCTGCCGCTGGACCCCGGCGCCACCCGGCGCAACATCGTCACCCGGGGCGTGCCGCTGGGCCATCTGCCTGGCCGGACGTTCCGGGTTGGCGACGCAATGTTGCGCGGCGTCGAGATCTGCGAACCGTGCAAGCATCTCGTCGACCTGACCGGCAACGGGTCACTCCTCTCGGCCCTGATCCACCGGGGCGGGCTCCACGCCGAGATCGTCGGCGGCGGCACCATCCGGCCCGGAGACACGATCGAGGCGATCGACGCGCGGACGGCCCCCAGGGTCGCCGCTCAGCCTGACGATCACTAGAGTTCCGGGTAGCGCAACTCCAGCATGGTCACGACGGCGACAGCCGTCACCATCAGAATCACCCAGGCCAGGTTACTGACCAGCTCGCCCATCGACGGCCCTTCGCGCAGGGGCTGCCGTGCCCCCGAACCATGAGTCCCGCGGAGATCGGTCACGGCCAGCGCCAGGAGGACCAGGGCCAGCACCACGAGGACGATCAGCCACGTCACGAGAACTGGGAGCGGAAAGAGCGACGCACCCTGATCGACCGCCCGCTCGCCCAGCCAGGCTCCCCTCGCGAGATACCCGGCGATCACGATGACCGCCGTGCCGCCAACCACGACGCGCACACGACGGAGCCGGGCCCGTGCCGCGTCGCCACGGCGAACCCACCAGATGCTCCAGACCACCAGTCCGACAAGCGGCAACGCCACGAGCAGGACGTTGGACGCCGCCGTGTACTGCGCGGTGAGCCGCTGCACATCGGCCCGAAACAGATAGCCAACGATCATCGGCGCACCAGCCCACAGCACAGCTCCGGGGGCGGCGCCGAGGACGAAGTTCCGGAAGCGGATGCGCATCAGCCCGGTGCCGATCGCGGCATACATGCGCACGAGGGGCAGAAGGCGAACCAGGAAGACGGTTGCCACCTCATGTCCACCCAGACGGCGATGCCACCGTTCGAGCGGACCGCCCCGCCCCGGTTCGTGCCGGCGCAGGACCCGGGTCAGGAGCCGGTGCCCACCGGTTCGGGCCACGAGGTGGAGCGTCACCGTGCCGGAGAGATCGGCCACGCTGACGACCAGAACGGAGGCTATCAGCGCAGGGAGCGAGTGGACGGCGTAGGAGCCAACCAGGAGGAGCGCCACCTCGGCCGGAACACCAGTCGGCACGCCAAGTTCACCGACGAACACGAGGAGCGCGACGAGCGGAACCCCGTAGTGAAGAATCAGGGGTAGCAGCGAGGTGTCGATCTCGAAACTCCTCAACAGCAGACCGGCAGTCTGAACGCGCGAGCGTCAAAGCGTCAAAGCGTCAAAAGGAAGCGCGGCGGACAGTCGCCAGGCAGGGGGCGAACATCCGTTTCCGCGACGGGCGAACGATCGAGCATGATACCCAGCCACGAGGGACCGATCGATTCCCCACTGACCCCGCCCAGGAAAAGGATCGACCGACCACGACGCGAGGGGGGAATGCGACCACGGTACCATCTTGACGGTCCTGTGGCGCGAGCCGTTTCAACCCTCATCCCACGCGAAGTGAGATGCGACGTCAATGAAGCTGTACGACGGCGACGGGATGCTGGTGCTGTTTCAACCCTCATCCCACGCGAAGTGAGATGCGACAGCCGTCGATGGTCGTCATCACCTGCCACTGGCCGCCGTTTCAACCCTCATCCCACGCGAAGTGAGATGCGACGTCAATGAAGCCGTACGACGGCGACGGGATGCTGGTGCTGTTTCAACCCTCATCCCACGCGAAGTGAGATGCGACCCGACTTTGCAACCGCTGTCGCGAGGAGATCGCGCCGTTTCAACCCTCATCCCACGCGAAGTGAGATGCGACACGGAAGCCATCGTCTTATCCCTCAGTCACAGGTCGTTTCAACCCTCATCCCACGCGAAGTGAGATGCGACCCGCCCGGCTGCCCCTCGACGGCCTTGCGCCCGTGCGCGTTTCAACCCTCATCCCACGCGAAGTGAGATGCGACGAGTGGTCCTTGACATCGGTGAACTGCTGGCGCAACGCGTTTCAACCCTCATCCCACGCGAAGTGAGATGCGACCGGCGGTGCCGGTCACGCCCTGGTCGGCGGTCTCGCTGTTTCAACCCTCATCCCACGCGAAGTGAGATGCGACCCGGTTCGACTCCTACGCTCAGCGGTCCAAGGACGGGTTTCAACCCTCATCCCACGCGAAGTGAGATGCGACTTGGTCGTGCTCATGCTGTCTCATCCTCTCTCGGGGTGTTTCAACCCTCATCCCACGCGAAGTGAGATGCGACCCGGCCCGATGGCTTGCGTCGTCGCCGGCGCCACGCCGTTTCAACCCTCATCCCACGCGAAGTGAGATGCGACCGCCGCGGTCATCCCGGCTGCACGGTCCGGCCACGCCGTTTCAACCCTCATCCCACGCGAAGTGAGATGCGACCCGTCGCCTACCGGCGGTCCTAGGAGGGCGTGGCGATGTTTCAACCCTCATCCCACGCGAAGTGAGATGCGACAATGGGATCACCGAGCAGACGTTTCTTTTCTTGCAAAGTTTCAACCCTCATCCCACGCGAAGTGAGATGCGACGCCCGGGCGATGTGCTCCAGCTCCGGCGCCTCGAGGTTTCAACCCTCATCCCACGCGAAGTGAGATGCGACGTGCCCAGGAAGGGCATCGTAGGCCCCGGAGAGCGACGTTTCAACCCTCATCCCACGCGAAGTGAGATGCGACGCGGCGGACTGCACGCGGGTGAGCGACCTGTTGATCGTTTCAACCCTCATCCCACGCGAAGTGAGATGCGACGATGATTATGCCAGCGCAATCGTTCCCGGCGCTTGGGTTTCAACCCTCATCGCACGCGAAGTGAGATGCGACCCGTATCTCCGTAACCGAGGCACATGTCGCAAAGGTCGTTTCAACCCTCATCCCACGCGAAGTGAGATGCGACTACGGCCACGGGGCGCAACTCATCACTGCCGGGTCGTTTAAACCCTCATCCCACGCGAAGTGAGATGCGACGCGTTGCTGCTCTGCCTGTTGGCCTACATCGCCACGTTTCAACCCTCATCCCACGCGAAGTGAGATGCGACCGGTACCAGCGGGTCTCGCGGCCATCGACCTCCTTGCGGTTTCAACCCTCATCCCACGCGAAGTGAGATGCGACCTTCCGATCGGGCGGCGAGTGGGTCGATGTCGCGGATGTTTCAACCCTCATCCCACGCGAAGTGAGATGCGACGCGCCGTCCCCGACAGGTCGCGGCCGCTGTCCCCGTTTCAACCCTCATCCCACGCGAAGTGAGATGCGACCACATCCAAATCCAGCGCATCGGCGATTCGCTCGCAGTTTCAACCCTCATCCCACGCGAAGTGAGATGCGACGTCCGAGCCGCTCCCCGAGGCCGTCGAACGGGCAATCGTTTCAACCCTCATCCCACGCGAAGTGAGATGCGACGTCGCCAGGGGCGGCGCCCGTCACCCGGCGAATCACGTTTCAACCCTCATCCCACGCGAAGTGAGATGCGACGAGGTACAGGATCGTCACGATCCCCAGGTCTACGATGTTTCAACCCTCATCCCACGCGAAGTGAGATGCGACCACCGTCGCAAGATGGCACGGCTCGACGCGGAGACGGTTTCAACCCTCATCCCACGCGAAGTGAGATGCGACGCTGACCGTGCCGCTGGAATCGACGGCCGCTGAGGTGTTTCAACCCTCATCCCACGCGAAGTGAGATGCGACCTGACGCCATTGCCTACGTTGAGCGCATTGCGGAGGGCGTTTCAACCCTCATCCCACGCGAAGTGAGATGCGACTTGGGGCCGCTCCACGGATCGTTCGCCCGGCGGTACCGGTTTCAACCCTCATCCCACGCGAAGTGAGATGCGACTCCAGCCGTTCGCGATGTCGCTCAGGTCGCTGGAACTGTTTCAACCCTCATCCCACGCGAAGTGAGATGCGACGCTGCCAGACCGGGACGTTGAGGTTGACCGGGATCTGGTTTCAACCCTCATCCCACGCGAAGTGAGATGCGACGCGCCATCGCCTACGTCGCCGCGATCGACGCCGGCGACGTTTCAACCCTCATCCCACGCGAAGTGAGATGCGACAAGCTACCCATGAGTATCTCCATTCAACTCTCTCAGTTTCAACCCTCATCCCACGCGAAGTGAGATGCGACATCGACCTCGGTCAGGTCTCGCCGGGCCACGCCCGGTTTCAACCCTCATCCCACGCGAAGTGAGATGCGACCACGACCGACGACAAGAGCAGCTACGCCTTCCGCAAGGTTTCAACCCTCATCCCACGCGAAGTGAGATGCGACCACTTCTTCCGGCGTGTACATGCCAGCGGCAACATCGGGTTTCAACCCTCATCCCACGCGAAGTGAGATGCGACTACGATGACATCAGCGCTGGAGCGGACGTGACGGTGAGTTTCAACCCTCATCCCACGCGAAGTGAGATGCGACCAGCACTGCGCCGGCCTCGTCGCCCAGATCGACCAGCAGTTCACCCGGTTTCAACCCTCATCCCACGCGAAGTGAGATGCGACCTTGCGTGGTCCGCGGAGGACGTGCAGTTTGAGACGGTTTCAACCCTCATCCCACGCGAAGTGAGATGCGACTCGCCGTCGCGACGTTGGTGATCGCGCCATTGAGCAGGTTTCAACCCTCATCCCACGCGAAGTGAGATGCGACACGTGCGGGCCGATGCTCGTACGGCTCGTCGTGCCGTTTCAACCCTCATCCCACGCGAAGTGAGATGCGACGATCGACTGGACCATCTGGGCCGGGTCCTCGGTCTTGTTTCAACCCTCATCCCACGCGAAGTGAGATGCGACTTCGGCGGGCAACACGTACGCGGTCGCCGCCCAGGAGTTTCAACCCTCATCCCACGCGAAGTGAGATGCGACGACCGGCGCCCCCTGCACCATCGCGTAGAGGGCGTTGTTTCAACCCTCATCCCACGCGAAGTGAGATGCGACCTGTACGTCCGGGGCGTCTGGCGGCAGGAGCGGGTGTTTCAACCCTCATCCCACGCGAAGTGAGATGCGACCTGGATTGGCGGCATGGATGATCTGGCCGTTGCCGAGGTTTCAACCCTCATCCCACGCGAAGTGAGATGCGACCGCGCAGGTTGTCGCGGCTGTGGTCGCGCACGTCGTGGTTTCAACCCTCATCCCACGCGAAGTGAGATGCGACGCCGAAACGGTCCACAACCGCCGCGCGTACCTGGCCGCGTTTCAACCCTCATCCCACGCGAAGTGAGATGCGACCAGCCGATCACGCCCGGCTTCTACCAGCTTCAGATCGAGTTTCAACCCTCATCCCACGCGAAGTGAGATGCGACCATCCCGGCGCCAGTCCGGCGTCGCCGTATCCCGGACGTTTCAACCCTCATCCCACGCGAAGTGAGATGCGACCGGGCCAGCCGCCCCTGGTAATCCACGACCCAGACCGTTTCAACCCTCATCCCACGCGAAGTGAGATGCGACCCTTCACCTGCTCCCATCTCGACATCGCCGGCTGCCCCGTTTCAACCCTCATCCCACGCGAAGTGAGATGCGACCGGGGCACCATCCGGCCCGGCGTCGCGCCCGGCTTGTTGTTTCAACCCTCATCCCACGCGAAGTGAGATGCGACCTCGGCGCCACGGCGTGGAGCCGGGGAAACAGCTCCGTGTTTCAACCCTCATCCCACGCGAAGTGAGATGCGACGGCGGGACATCGGCGAAATTTTTTGCCGTTCACCACGATGTGGCAGTCTGAGCGACTCAATCCGCCATTCATCCCACCGCAACCCGCAGGTTACAGCGGCCTCTCTCGTCTGGCAAGTGCCAGATCCGCGCCGACCAACCCGCACGCTCGCGCAGCGGCAGATTCGCGCCAACCGGGTGCGGCGGTTTCCACCACGCCAGATCAGTCGACCGGTCTACCATGTTCGAGTCCAGCCCAGGTACTACCCACGGGCACCTCGATCGCTCCTTCACGCCGTCCATGAAGCGAGCGCTTCTCCTCAAGCGTCAGACGATGATCGGCTCGCGGAAATCGTTCGGGGGCGTCACGCCGAAGACGCGGACGAGGCGATCGCGGTCGCCCGCCAGGCGGTAGATCCGGAGCCGGTCTGCGGTCTCGTCGATCTCCCTGAGCAACCGGGACTCCAGCTCCTCGAGCTGCGCCTCCGTCACCCGGCACTCGAAGACGGAGTTCTGGACGCGCTGACCGAACCCAAGGCAGACATTCGCGACCCGGCGCAGGCGGCGGCGTCCGGCCGATGAGTCCGTCGCCACGTCATAGCAGACGATCACCTCGACGGTCCCCAGCCAGGCCGGGACCGGCCGTCGCCTCTGTCGGCTCCCGACGCTCCCAAAGAGCAATCCCTCACCACTCGCCCGGCGTCGGCGAGAGGTGCTCCCTGCGTCGTTCTCGGTCGCAACCGGGTTGCCAGGAACCCCATCCGCGTCGCTCACCGGACGAGGAATGGAGGATAGTGCGCGAGGTCTTCGCGTAGATGGCGAGCAAGCAGGCGAGCCTGAAGGTGGGGGACAAGCCCCCACGGGACCGACTGGCGCGCCGCCCGGTGCACGACGTCCTCCTGCTTGCGTTCCTGGTACGCGGTCAGCACGATCCGCCGGCCGGCATCGGTCAGCATCGTCGCGCCCGTCGTCTGGACCTCGAAATGGTCCGGCGTCAGCTGGCCACGGTTGACGAGGGCCAGCGCCAAACGATCGGCCACCACCGGCCGAAGCTCCTCCATCAGGTCGAGCGCCAGCGCCGGCCGGCCGGGGCGCAAGGCATGGAGGAGACCGACCTGTGCGTCCAGGCCCACCCCCTCCAGCGCCGCCACGCAGTCGGACCGCAGGAGCGTGTAGAGGAACGACAGCAGCGCGTTCATCCGGTCGAGCGGCGGGCGCCGCGTCCGCCCGTGGAACACGAACGCCTCCGGCTCTCGCCGGACGAGCAGCCCGAACACGGAGAAGTAGATCGCCGCGGCGTCGCCCTCGTCACCGCGCAGCATCTCGATCTCACCAGCACCCCGCTTCGGCAGGCGCTCCACGATCGTGGCGATCGCGGCCGCCGCCTCGGCCAGTTCGGCACGATCTTCGGGCAGGGCCGCCTCGCGGGCTGCGCGGAGGAGAACGTGCCGGGAGTTGCGGAGCTTCCCGGCGAGCAGATTGCGAGCGATGTGGATCCGCCGCTCGGGGTCGGACAGGACAAGGTGCTGGGCCCGTCGCAGCAGGACGTTGCCGCTGACCGGTCCCTCCAGGCGGAGACTGAACCGGCCGGACCGTGTCATGAACGCGACCGAACGGCCATCCTCCGCGCAGCGCCGCAGGAGCGGAGTACTGACGAGCACGTCGCCGAAGCAGACGATCGCGCCGAGCTGCAACAGCGGAAGGCGCAGCTTCGTCTCCCGCTCGACTTCCACCCTGACGGTGTCATGGTCGAGATGAAGGTAGGCCCGGTCGGTCTGGACGTAGAGGGTGTTGAGCAGCTGCTTCACCAGTCGTCTCCCGTCCCGTCGGCGCCCCCGCCGTCCAGCAAGTCGTCCAGCCCGTCGGCGCGGGGATCACCGGGGTGATCGTCGAAGCGGAACAGGGCGCTCTGTAAGCCACCGATCCGCGCCGGACTGGCGCTCAGGTCCGGCAGGCAGGCGTCGTAGAGCGAGCAGGCTGGGCATCGCGCGTCGTTGACGGCGGGTGGCAACCGCGTGCCGGCCAGCATCCCGCGCACGGCCGCGACTCCACGCTCCACCTCCCGATGGAGCGTAGGCTCGAACGACACGGCACGTCGAGCCCGCGAGCCCCCGGCGTAGATCGCGCCGGTGGAAACCGGGACGCCGAGCATCTCCTCCAGGCAGATCGCCTGGGCGCAGAGCTGGCGCTCCTCATGCGCCCAGTCCCGCCCACGCGAGAGCGTCCCCGACTTGTGCTCGACGGGGACGACCGTGCCGTCGTCGTGGAACTCGACGACATCCGCCTTGCCTCGCAAGCCGAGGCGGTCGCTCCACAGGTCCAGCCCGAAGGCCAGACGCACGCCGTCCCGCAGGTCCGCGCGCCGTCCCGTCTCCCCGTGGACCCGCTCGTGGCCGCGTCGCCCGCGCAACGTGTACAGGTTCTCTTCGAAGGTCTGCTCGATATGAATCAGGGCACACTGGCGCGGGCAGTAGCTCCAGTGCTCGAGGGCGGAGATGAGGACGATGTCGTCCTCATCCCACGCCGCCAGGGCCTCGTGCGGCGCGGCCATCGCTCAGGCCAGCCGGGTCAGGGTCACCGCCGGGGCGACCTCGACCGATGTCCCGATAGCGAGATCGCCGCCATCGAAGGTGACGCCGTAATCGGTGAACCGGCGGGGCGCCTCGACACCCTCCCGGCGGGCGACGGCGATGCGGTCGAACAGGGCCTGCGCTGGCGCGTTCCCCAGCCGGGACGCATGGCTGAAGACATACAGCCCCCGGCAGCCCACCATCCCGCGCGACGCCGAGCGGTCCAGATCCCACATGTTGACGAGCGCGCCCCAGAACGTCGCGAGGTCGTCGGCGTCGAAGCCGGTGCGGCTAGCGAAGTGCGGGTTATAGAAAACGTGTCCCCGGTACAGCCCGTACGGCACCAGGCTCTTGCGCCCCATCTCCGTCCGCTTGCCGCCGGTTCCCTCGGTTCCGTCCCCCGCCTCGGCGACGAGCACCTGGGCGTCCTCCTCCCGCGTAATCGCGACCCGCGTGATGGTGACATCGAGCGGAACGATCGGGTCGTGGCTGCGCGAGAACGTCAGCTGGACCGGGCCGCGCACCTGCCCGGCATTGACCTTCATCGACATGACGGCCCCGAAGGTCCGCACATCGAAGAAGTTGTGACACATGTAGGCCGACGCCTTGTCCACGTCACCACGCGCCTGTTTGGTGCCGCTGGACTTGATGCCGATCTCGTCATAAGCGCGCTGATGGATCGTATTGAGCGCGATGCCCGAGTTCTGCACGTAGATCTTGAAGCGCTCCTCGGTGCCGCGAGTGGCGTCAACCCAGTCGCGCACCTTGCGCTTGACCGCGACGTCGGTCACGAGCCCCTGCATGGTCTCGGGGTCGACGCGGGGCAGGTTGCCGGCGTCCGGGTCGCCGTTCGGGTTTCCGTCCGTCACGTCGAAGAGCAGGACGGCGTCCTGGCGGCGGTTCGGGTCGAGGTGCGCGGCGACGGCGACGGCGACGGTGGCATCAGTGGCGGTCATGTGGCTTCTCCTGGGTGGTTGCGTGGAATGGATAGCGATGCGGAGGCGAGTGCGAACGGACGTTGATCTCTATGCGGCATCGTTGCCGAGCCCCTCCGCGACATCGGCCTGACCGCGTTCCTTCGCCTCGCGGGCGGCCCGTCGATCAGCGGCGCGCTGGTGGTAGTAGCCCAGGGCGAACAGTCCCTGATCGGGCAGCGTCAGCGTCTTCGGGAAGACGTGGAGCTGATCCAGGACCTCCTCCATCCGGCGCTCGAGCGCCCGGTAGACGCCGGGCCGCTCCTTTCGCAGCCGGGCAAGATGCGGCTGGGCGTTTCCCAACAGCGTGCCGAACACGGACCCCGGTGCCGACGAAGCAGTCCCGTAGAACTTGTCGACGACGGTTGCATTCGTCTGGCGCAGCGCCGCGTACTGAACGGCGTCGAGCACGGCGAGCAGCCGTCCGCAGAGGTAGGCCGGGGCGGTTCGGGTCTGGTCGAGGTCGGTCATGCGTGCTATCTCCTCCGGTGTCGTCCCCGGCCGTGAGCCAAGGACCATCTTGATCAGGGCCGCGCGCTCGCGGCTCACCACGCCCTCGATCCGGCAGCGCCGGATCGCCTGGAACGCGATGTCGAGCGGCAACGGATCGCCGCGCAAGGCCAGGGCGAGCAGCGCCGCCGGCACGGTTGGGGACGGCGAGTCGCCGCTCCGGGTCCGGACCGTCGCGCTCGCCAGCCGCCAGACCGGCAGGGCCCGGCCTTCGGTTCCATCCCGCTCGACCATCTCCTGAAGGGCGAAATACCGCCCAAGGGTCCGCTTCGCATCGCCGACGGTGCGGTCGATCCACTCCCGGACGACTGCCCGGCTGCTGTTCGCCGAGAGGGCGACGGCGTAGAACGGCATCAAGTCGAGGTCCAGGGCGGCCGAGCGGCCGGTCTTGTAGGCCTGGATCATCTCGCCGACCTGCCCGGTCATCGTGTCCGAGTCGGGTTCCGTGAACATGCTCGCCGCGTTGAAGAGGGATTCGCTGGCCGTCCAGAAGACATAGGCCACGACATTCCCGACCCGGACCCGCGTCGCGTCGCTGGCAAGCAATGCGTTGAGGGCATTGGCGTACTTCTCGCCACACTCCTGGCAGGTCGGCGCGATCTCCGACGCCGTCAACCCATAGGACTCGAACGGGGTGGCATTGGCCGAAATCAGGTCGGTTCCGGCCGCCTGGCCCCCGGGGATGCCCTTGATCTTGAGCGGGTGTCGCTCCAGCACGGGGCGGACATTGCCGCAGACGATGCAGGCCAGGCGCTTCGCGGCCGATGCCGACTTGCCCAGCTTCTTTGGAATCGAGCCCGGGTCCCTTCCAGCCGCCTGGCTCTCCTCCGCGTCCTGAGTGAACCGCCCGGCCCAGAATGCGCGCACCGCCGGCAGATCGACCGGTCGCGCTCCGTCCACCACGAACTCGAAATCTCCCGACAGGTCAAGCTGGTCGGAGAGCTCGATGTCCGAATGGCGTCCGGGTCCGGATACCGTTAGAAATCGGACGACGGCCTGTACGGCGGACTCATCGGTCTCCTGAGCGCATTCTCGGAGAACCTCAATGAAGGCATCATGCAGCCGAGGCACGCGCTCCAGGTCCGACCCTTCCCGGGCGAAACCAAGCACGTATTCTGCGTTGTCCGCGAGAAGGATCGGCTTGGCACCCTTTCCTGATCGCTTTCGATGTGGCACGAGCCGCACCTGACCGCGCTTCGTTGCCTTGTTGGCCGGATCCGCCAGGTCGAGAACAGGACCGACCTGTCGTCCATCAGCATCGAGACGGATCTCGTACCGGACCGGTTTGTTCTGGTACATCGACGGAAGGATGTCCGGATCCCGTTCCGCGTACTCGACCAGGCGTTGCAGCAGCATCGCGCCTAGCCCTCCCTGACCGCGGCGAAGCGGTCCGGCACGCGTAGGACACCGCCGTCCAGCCGCGCATCGAAGAACCGCGGCTCCATGCCGCCGTTGTCCGCGAATTCGAGGTCGAGCAGCATCCGGCCCAGATCGGAGGTCTCCGGCCGCGGCGCGTCGTCGGGTCCAGGCTCACCGAAGAACGCGCTGAACTCGCGGCAACCGAGATACGGCGTCGCGAAGCAGCGCCCGGTCCGGACCCGGCGGTTGAACTGGTCGCGGTACTTGGCGATGTCATCCGTGGCGTGCGGCAACAGGACCGGCTCGGCGCGGATGACGTAGGCCACATCACGCAGCGCCAGCGTGTGGCGCTGCGTTCGGTCGCCGTCCGCGAAGAACCCGCCGCCCGAGGCCATCCACCCTCGCGCCGACCGCTCGGAGACGCGGGAGCTGACCTCGTTGCGCAGGATCGACCAGTACCGCACCGGTTCGAGCACGACGATCTCGGCGACGCGCCAGCGGAACTCTGGCTTCCAGAAGATGGCCTCCAGGACGCCACGCGCCGCCGACGGCGTCATCACGGGATAACTTACCCGCTCGACCTTCATCTCTGGCCGGGTGAAACACGCGTAGTCGCCCCAGACCTTGACCTCGAGTAACGGCCACTCCATCAGTTCGATCCTTCCTCTCGACTTGGGCAGTCGCCCCGTCGCTCGTCATCATTGACTTCCAGCTGGTTCCGAAACCCGTCACCGTTTCCGACACCGTCGGCCGCGCGCATTGTCAGGCCCGCCGGTTCGCTCAGACGATGAGGTCGGTCGGCGCCAGGCTATCCCACTGGAGCCCGCGTACCGGGTCATAGCCTCCTCGCCAGTGCCAGACGTCGGTTGTCAGCTCGGTCACCAGGTTCTCACGGGCGGCGCGGACAATCTCGTGCTGACGCAGGGAGACGAAGTACGGCTGAGCCCGCTGCAGCAGTTGGCGCGCTCGACCCGGCGCTGCCCGACCAGTCGACGCCTGCTCGAAGGCACCGACGAGCTCCCGGACCGTCTGCTGATGAATGCCATCGCCGCCTGCTTCCGGGAGCCCCATGTACTCGACCAGCACCGACACGCCGTCCTCATCGATCATCCGGAACTCCCTGGCGATCGTCTCGAATGCCAGCCGCTCGACCATCCCGGCGATCCCCTTTGCGTCGAGCGTGACCGTGCCGAAGAGGTCGGCGAAGTAGCGCCGGAAGGTCTCCGGGTCATCCGGATCCACGCCCCCCGACGCGAGCATGCCTTCCGTGATCCCGGCGGCGGTCCGGTACGGCCCCGGCGGGACACCGCCCTCCGCCGGCCGGAAGACGATGACATCGCCCAAGCCAGCGAGGCGTCCGTTGCGGTTGCAGCGCCCGGCCGCCTGCACGATTCGGTCGAGCGGGCCGAGCGCTCGCAGGACGAGCGGGAAGTCCAGGTCGACGCCGGCCTCGACGACCTGCGTGCTAACGACGCGGCACGGCTCGCCATTTCGGAGCCGCTGCCGGATGAGGTCGAGCACGTCCTTTCGGTGCGCGCCACAGAGCAACGTCGACAGGTGCAGCGGCGGGTCGTCCAGGTCGAGCATGCTCACCGCGTCAAGTAGCTTCAGCGCGTCGGCGCGGGTATTGACGATCGTGAGTGATTGAGGCGAGCCGACGGCAGCCTCGGCGGCCCGATCCCAGGACCACTGCTCTCGAGGTTCCGGCCACGAGTAGCGCACCCGGCGCAGCCGGCGAAACAACGCCGCGGGGTCAGGCGCGATTTCACGAACCCGATCCCTGAGATCGGTGAAGCCGGGCGCGTCGCCGAGCGCCGGTTGCGTGGCGGTCGAGAACACGACCGAGACGTCGTAATGGTCCACGAGCAGCCGGAGGGTGGCGAGGATCGGTGCCAGCAATGGGGCGGGAAGCGACTGAACCTCGTCGAGGATGATGACGCTCTTTGCGATGCGGTGCAGCTTGCGACAGCGGGACGGCTTGTTCGCGAACAGGGACTCGAATAGCTGCACCGTCGTGGTGACGATGACGGGCGCATCCCAGGTCGAGGCCGCCAGCCGTCGCCAGGTGCTGACGGCGTCCTGCGCGCCAGCTTCATCAGGTCGCCCTTCGACCGGCTCGCGGTCGCCCGCGCCGGAGTAATGCTCGAGCACCGCCGCATCGCCAAGGAAGTCCCGGAACACGCCCGACGTCTGTTCGGTGATGGCGAGGTACGGCAGAGCGACGATCACGCGCCGAAGACCGTGGCGGGCAGCGTGGTTGAGCGCGAAGGCCAGCCCCGAGCGGGTCTTGCCGCCGCCGGTCGGGACGGTGAGCGAGAAGAAGCCTGGCGGCAGATCGGCCGCGTTCGCACAGGCCCAGTACACCTCATTACGGACCTCAGCGACGTCGCGCTCGGTGGCTGGAGTCGTTCCATCAAAAATCGCAAATCGTTCCTGGTCGGCCGCGAGGCGCTCCGCGAGGTCCTGGACGCTCGCATGGTCGGGCGCCGGGACCTGTCCGGGATTCTGATGCCGCGCCGTATCGGTATGATCGGCATCGACCAGCGCCGAGAAGAGCATCCGAAGGAAGAAGACCAGCTCGTCCTTGTCCGCCGCTGACGTGGATGAGGGATCGAGGCCGTCCGGAATCAGACCGGCACGGCGAGCAACTGCCAGTCCCTCCCTCGCTTTCTCGCTGGTCCGGAGCTCCTTGAGCCTGGTGCCGAGCTCCACCTGATCCCTGAGCCCGCCGTGATGCCCGTCGATCAGGAACGCCAGCGGCTCCCAGACCTTGAGAGCCTCCAGTGTCCCGGCGCCCTTGTGGTCGGTCGTCGGATGTCGGCGGCCCGGCTCGCGGTAACAGGCGGCCAGATACGACTGGAAGGCCGGACTCGCCTTGCCGATGTCATGCAGCAGGCCGGCCTGACGCGCAAGATCGGCGGCGTCAAACGCAGCGGCGAAGTCCGCCGCGAGATCGGCGGTGGCTGTCAGGTGATCGGTCAGCAGGTGCCATTCACCGCCGGGTGGCGGCGTGTGGGCAACGAGTTGGGATGTGGAATCGACCATGGGGTGATGCATCCTTGCTTCGAGCGGTTAATCGTCGCGTCGTCGCGTCGTCGCGTCGTTCCGTCGCTCCGCATAGTGTCCGACAGGGAAGGGGCCGCTTCGGCGGGTACCCATCGTCCGCTCTGGCTCCGTACGATTGCGGATATTCAGGGACGTCGGTCTGTCATAGACTGACCGCGATCTCCCTCGCCCGTCCTGTCGTCCTTCGCGCAGCTAGCCAGGAGCGCTTCACCACCATGCATCACTGCGACACGCTCGCCCGTTCCCTCTCCTCCCGCCGCACCCGACGGAACGCCCTCCAGGGCACCGCGTTTGGCCTTGCGGCCGGTCTCGCCGCCGCCGCGCCGCGTCGGGTCGTCGCTCAGGACGCGACGCCCGATCCGCTCTCGGACGACGCGACGTTCCTCTTTGTCCAGTCGGCCGCCGCCGGCACCTTCGCCGCCAACCCGGACGCCGGCACCTCCCCCACCGATGGGACGCCAGCGCCCGGGGGTGGGGCCGACTACCTGCTCACCCTCGAAGGTCACACCGGCAACACGGTCTACTTCTCGGATCGGCCGGAGCGCATCTTCGGGGAGGCGCCGACGCAGCAGTTCCTCGACGGGCTTGGCTTCTCACCGGACAACCCGCCCAACGCCGCGCTGGTCACGAACGACGCCGACGGCAACGAGGACATCCTCGTCGTCGAGCTCCTTAATCCGGTCTACGACGCAGGCGCCGGTTCAATGACCTACGGGGTGAACATCCTCAGCGACTACGAGGGCGGTCTGGACTTCGTCGCGGGACGCCAGCAGGACGAGGATCTGGCGCCAAGCTTCGGCGAGGCCAGCCTCTTCATCGACGACTGTCCGACGATCGAGAACTGCTACGCCGGTTTCAAGTCGGTCGGTCCGGTTCCTAGTGCTCCGATCGGGACCTGCTGGGACTGGGGTCAGGTGAGTTGTCAGCCCTGCGACGGCCAGTCGGTCGAGTCGTTGGCCGACCTCTGCAACCAGACCTATCCGACCGATTGCGATGTCCAGAACGGCTGTAACGTCTTCATCGCCTGACCGTCCAGGCACCCGGCCGGCATGTCACCGCCTCCAGGTCACATGATCGGGACTCCGCGCGGCCAGGGCTCAGGTCCGCTACGATGACCCGCTGACGCCGATGCCCGTCGATCAGACGACCGCATCCGGAGGACGAGCCGCGGGAGGCAGTGACGTGACGCTTGATGACGGTCGGTTGGAAAGAGCCTGGGCGCTGGCCCAGGGATTCGTCGAGTCGGGGGCGCTGGAGACGGCCGGGCTCGGGGTCGCGTCGAACTCGGGGATGACGTCCCGGCTGTTCTCCGCCCCGGGGCAGCCGGAACTGAGCGACCGGCACCTGTTCCTGCTGGCGTCGATCTCGAAGCCGATCACCGGGCTGGCGATCATGCGGCTGGTCGAGCAGGGCAGGTTGGTCCTGTCGCAACCGATCCAGCAGATCATCCCGGAGTTCGCCGCGCCGGGCAAACCGGACATCACCGCCTGGCACCTGATGACCCACACCAGCGGGCTGCCGGACCTGCCCTGGGAGCGGGCCGGGCAGGAGGACTACGCCGCCGACGCGCTGCTCGCGCACAGTTACCGGGCGGTTCCCCAGTTCCGGCCGGGCACCAGGTGGCAGTACAACTCCCTGACCTTCTACCTGCTCGGACAACTCGTCGAGCGGCTCGACGGCCGGCCGCTGGAGACGTTCCTCCGGGAGGAGGTCCTCGGCCCGGCCGGCATAACGGGGATCGGGCTCAATCCGGCGACGCTCGACAGGCCGGCCGTCACGCCGCGGGGGCTCTCGCCGAACGCCAGCATCACGGCGGAGCAGGCGATGCGGATCATGATCGGCGCGGCGATGCCCGGCGCCGGCTTCTGGAGCGACATGGCCAGCCTGCTCGGCCTCGGCCAGGCCTTGCTGCGGGACGCTCGCGACGGCCAGGCCCGGCTCCTGGCCCGGCCCTCGCTCGACCTGATGACGACGCTCCACACCGAAGGCATCCCGAAGTACGAGTTGCCGTCCACGACCGACGGGCGCTACGGGCTGACCTGGCACAAGCCGACGACGTTGCGGGAGCGGACGCTGCCCGGCTCGGCCGGCGCCTTCAGCCACTCCGGCGCGACCGGGACCGTCCTCTGGGTCGACCCGGAGGCCGACCTGGCCGTCGTCTTCCTGACCAACCACTGGGGGATAGGCGACGATTACTGGAGCAGGTGCCTCCAGGCCGTCTACGCCGCCTGGCGCCCGTAAGCTGCCACCGCACCCATGCCCCGATGCGTTGTCCTTCGATCTCACAGAGGAGACTTGCTCCATGATCCGTCTCGCCCTGCTCGGCTTCTGGCATGTCCACGCCCAGGATTACGTCAAGGAAGCGGCCGAGAACCCGGAGACCGAGATCGTCGCCGTCTGGGACGACGACGCGGAGCGCGGCCAGGCCGGAGCGGACGCGATCGGCGTGCCCTTCCACGCCTCGCTGGACGCCGTCCTCGCCCTGCCGGAGGTCGACGGCGTGATCGTGACGGCGGCAACGACGCTGCACCGCGACGTCATCCCGGCGGCGGCGCGAGCCGGCAAGCATATCTTCACCGAGAAGGTGCTCGGCGTGAACCTCGACGAGGCCCGGATGATCGCCGACAGCATCGAGCACTCCGGAGTGATCGCGATCGTGGCGCTGCGCTGGCTGCCGGTCGGCGCGGTCCGGGCGACGCTGACCGCCGTCCATGACGGGCTCCTTGGGGACCTGATCGAGGCCCGGATCCGGATCGCCCATGACGGCGCGATCCGAACCGCCGAGAATCCGGAGGGCTGGCTGCCGGTCCGGTTCTACGATCCGGCCGAAGCCGGCGGCGGGCTGATGATCGACCTCGGCGCCCACCCGCTCTACCTGACCCGCCTGCTGCTCGGGCTGCCGGAGTCGCTCTACGCGACCTACGGCAACATCACCGGGCGGGCATCGGAGGACCAGGCCGTCGTCACGATGAAGTACGCCAGTGGCGCGATCGGCGTCGCCGGGACGTCGGCGGCCGGTCGGGCGCCGATGCTGTTCGAGGTCTTCGGGACGAAGGGCGAGATCCGCTGGGACGGCCCTGGCACTCCACTGATGCATATCGGCGGCGAGCGGGACAGTGGCTGGGAGGAGGTCCCCAACGTTCCCGAGGACGAGCCGACCCAGTTCAATCAGTTCGTGGACCACGTCCAGCGCGGCCAGCACAACCCGTCCAATCTCGCCCTGGCCGTCGACCTCAGCGCCCTCGTGGCGGCGGCCAACGAGAGTGCCGCGACGAACCAGCCGGTCGAGCTTTCGCTCTGATCCGCTAGGAGCCTGGGCCGAATCGGCGGGCCCTCGCTGGGGCATGGCTGGCCTTCTCCGCGCCATTCGGCGTCGCCTCGCGAGCCGTCCCTCCGTTCGATGACGGACGTGCCAGGGTGCAGAATGCCGGTGGCGAGGCATGGTCATGATCATGGTCAGCTATCGCCGCCGCCGAAGTCTCGTCCCCCAAATTGTCCTCCGCCCAGTCCTTCACCACCGACATCGTCTCCGGAACCGATCTCGACGCCGCTACCGTCAGTACCGCCAACGACGCCAGCGACGCCGGCGACACGGGCGTCACTGCCGGCCGCGTCTCGCGACCAAGCAACTGGTCGAGCAGCCTCTTCGATGTCTCCTTGTCTGGTAGCCCGACCCCCGGACCGCCTCCCGGACACGTCGATGCTGGCTGACGACCATATTCCCTCCCGAGATGGGACCCCGTCGGCCTGTGCGGACGGCCTCGTGAGCATCCAGTGCCATGATGCCTCTTCAACTGCGCTGGCTCAAACAGTGGCGTAAGGCTTCGGGCTCCCGGACCCCGACGACCTGACGACCACGGTTCAGGAATGGCGATCATGGTCTGTCTGGGCGCCACTGGCACCGGGGGTGCGTCGAGAAGGGCCAGCGGCGGATACCCCCCGCTCGACGGTTGCCGGTCAACATCGAACAGCAACGGAGGTCAGCATGAGCACGATAGGACCGATTGCCGTGCATGAGGCGCTCGAGGGCCTGCGGTTTCCGGCGACGAAGGAGCAGATCGTCGCCCACCTCGACGAGAGCGAGAACTCGGTCCTCGTCCGGTCGCAGCTCGAGGAAATGCCGGACGGCGAGTACAAGGACCTGGACGAGGTCGATTCGGCCCTCTCCGACGAGTCGTACTGACGGGCCTCGCCCCGCGGCCGGTACGCCGACACATCAACCGACCGGAATCGTCTGGTCGGCCGATCATCAAGACGAGGAGTAACCCCATGGCGAAGATCAACCCGATCGAACTCCAGAAGCACCTCAAGGGTCTCGACTACCCGGCCACCAGGGACGCCATCGTCAGCAAAGCGGAGTCCAACGGCGCCGGGGGCGAGATCCTCGACACCCTGCGGGGGATCAAGGACGGCACCTACGAGAAGCCGACCGACATCAACCACGCCGTCTCGGAAGTCTAGAGACAGCGAAGCGCAACACAACACGGGACGGGCCGGAGGCGATTTGTCTCCGGCCCGTCTCCATTTGTCGTTCCCACCGCGAGACGAGAGCGGTCCCCGGAGATTCGCCGACGTCAGGTCAGCGGCCGACCTCGGTGATCTGGGGAAGCGGCGCGTAGTAGCTCTTGAAGGTATTGGACAGCAGGACCGCGCCGTCGGAATCAGTCACGGTCCGGTCGAGTTCGACATCGACGCCGGTCTGCGACTTCTGGATCTCGCGTCGTTCACCAGCGGCCAGTTCGTCGCTGGTTCGCGTCTGTGGTGCCGGGACCGGGATGGGATCACCGACCCGCGGCGCCGGGATCTCGATGTCCCAGCCAGTTGGTCCGCCGTAGAGCTGGGCGACGATCGAGGCGCCGGTGTTGACCATCTGCAGCAGCAGCCAGGAGTCGGTCGTGTTGACGAACTTCAGGTCCAAAGGCCAGCCATCGGCCACATCGGTCTGATAGATAGCGGCGTCGACGCCGATTGGCCAGCCATCCAGCTCGTAGAAGGCAACGCGGGCCGAGTGCGGATGCCACTCGGAGAAGGGTAGGCCGGCGTAGAGCGCCGCCCGGTAGACGGTCGTCGAGACCTGGCAGACCCCGCCGCCGATGTCGTCGGCGAACCAGTCGCCCTTGATGATCTTGCCAGTGACGTACCCCCGGTCCAGCGTGATCTCGCCGAGTGAATCATTGAACGAGAACGTGTCGCCGGGGGCGATCGGCGTCTGCGAAACCCAGTAGGCCGCGACGCCGACGTTGGTCGCCCGGGCCTCAGCTGAGCCGGCGAAGGAGGAGTCTCCAGCCGCGACCAGCGCGGTGATTCCAAGATCGTCCAGCTTCGAGCTGTCGATCCGGGGCTCGACCGGTTTGAGCGTGACCTTGACCTCGCGGTGGTCGCTGTCCGCCGCGGAGATGACCTGGTCGATCAGCCCGTCGCGCTCGACCATCTGGCCCTTCACGCTCTTCTCGGTCGCGTAGAGCCCGCCGTCCCAGGCGAGTTGGGCATCGGTCGCGGGCTTCCAGAGCCCATCGACGATCGGGTCGACGATCTGTCCAATCCACCACGGGTCCAGCCAGGGGTCGTCGGCCAACACATCGTGCGGCATGACAAGGCCGTGGGTCAGGTCCTCCGGTGAGATCGACCAGCTCTGGTCTCCGGATTTCACGGTCACAGAATCCGTCGTCAGCCGGACGACCTTGTCCTTGGTCGCGGCAAGCTGGGCGGCGGTGATATCGGCCGTCACCGTCACGAGCGGCACCTCGACGTCCCGCGGCACGAGCGTCCCGGCCGCGCCGACGACGATCTCGCGGGCCCTTCCGAGATCGACGTAGCGACCGGCCTCGTCGGGAATGATCGTGATCGACGGTCCGGTCCCATCGAGGGTGGCGTTGACAGGGTCGACCGATATCTCACCGTCGAGCTGGGCCAGATACTGGTTGAGGGTCGCGTGGTCGAGGCTGACGGGCAGCGGGATCGTCGCGCTGTCGGACCAGGGAGCCAGCGATGTAGCCCGGGCGGCGGCGTCCTCGCGGCCATGCCCGTAGACACGAGCGGAAAGCTGTTGCCAATCGACCGCCACCCCGAGTTCCGCGGCACTGGCGACCCACTGCCGGTCGTCGAGGTGGAAGGTAATCAGAGCATCGAGCGACGGCTGGGCGCGCTGCTGGATTTGGGTCACGGCCTCGGCGGCCGTCAGACCGGCCAGGTCCTGACCAAGGACGGTCGTCCCAGGGTAGATCCGGTCGATGTAGCGCACCGGCAGCGCGGCTCCAACCGCCGCCGCGGTCACGGCACCAATTCCCGCGGCCGCCAGCATCCGCCGTGTCATCCGCGCCGACGGTCTTGGCGCCCCGAGCATCCGTTCCACGACCAGTTCTCCCCCGTATAGCGACTCGCAGCCTACCATACCGATGACTTCGATAGCAGAGATCTGAAGCCCGAGATTTTACGCAATCCTTCGTTATGTGGCGCACACGACAGAGGACCCGGACGGACTCTCCAGGTCCCCTGTCGCGTGAGCGTCGATTGGCCGGCCGGTCCAGTCAGTCGATGGACTGCCAGGCAACTTGGTCAGGAGATCAGATCGTCCTTGCCGACCGAGAGGTAGACGGTGTCGCCGTCGACCCGATCGACCTGGTCGGCGCCAGCGTAGCGGTCGGAGGCGAACAGCCCCTTCGAATCGATCTTGATGAAGCCGACCCGCGTCAACCGCGAGTAGGCTGGCTCACCGACGTTCGGCTCGTCGCCACCGCCGGCGGTCGTCCCGAAGACGCCCGGGATACCGGATCCGGCGCCGATCCCGGTCGAGCCACCCGTGCCGGTGCCGCCTGGAACGGCGACGACGCCGACGTCCTCGGCCATGCCTCCGGCGTCATCGACCGTCGACGATGAGGTATCGCCGGACCTGAGCGTCCGGACTGTGCCAATGTCGTCGCCGCTGGCATCGACGACCTTCATCCCTTCCCGGACGTTGGTCAGCGTCTCGGTCGTCGAGACATCGCCAAGCGGGCTGGTGTTGTCATTGTCGAGACTCATCGAGCCACTCCCCATCCCGCCAGCTGAAGCCGTTCTGTCCGTGCGGCCCGAATCGCCGCCCATCCCGCCGGTCGTCGTGGACCGGCTCTCGCTCATTACCCGCTCGCCGCCGGCGGCCATCCCGCTGGCGTTCTGACCCATGTCGTTGCCGGATTCGCCCCGAATGGTCGCGGAGGTGTCGTCGAGACGGTCCCGGGAGGTATCGAGGATCGTCGTTCCGGAGCCGCGGGTGCCGCCAGCCATGCTGTCGCCGGCCATGGTGCCGCTCGTGGCGGTGGAGACGCCGCGGGTCGAATCGCCGACCGAGCGGTCGACCATGTCGCCGTCGGACACGTACGAGTCGACCGGACCGGTACTGCCCTGGCTGGCCGACATGGTGGTATCGGTGGCATCCATCGCCGGATCGGCGTCGCGTTTGTAGTCCCGCAGCGGACGCTGGCCGAGATCGGCCGACTCGGCGACGGCGCCGTGGGGGCCGGACTCGGTCGTGGCGCGCATCCCGTCATCATCGGTGCCGGCCGTCGTGTCAGCCACGGAGGTCGCGATGCCGCCGGCGCCACCACCCATGTAGCCGGCGACCGGCTCCATGCCAATGGAATCCCGCGGGTTCGGAATCTCCTCTTCGGCGTGGTCGCCCTTGATGTCATAGACGTTGCCCGAGTTGTCGACGATCTCGCGGCCACCGTCCCGGATCGGTCCATCGTTCATCCTGAAACTCCTTGCGTTATGGGCACCGCGATTGAGGAGATGTCAGATCGGACCGCTGAGTCGAAATGCGCTACGTTTGCGGCCCGGAGCGACGGTGCCCGGGGCTCGAATGACATCCTGACGCTCATGGCGCAAAGGGTATGCCACTTGATGGTCCAGCGAACCCACACCCCGACGTACGGACGATTTCGTCCGGAAACCCGTTGAGCCGAGCTCCCCGGCGCCCGAGGGTCAGGCGTGCGTCCGGCTTCTCCCAATTGCTGCGCTGGCTGCTTGGGATCGCCCTGCTCATGGTCGCCCTCTACGTCGCTGTCAGGACCTTCGCCGACCCAGCCTTGGCCCTCCCGGCCGTGATTAGCTTCGCCGGGGCGATCGTGGTCCTGGCCGTCCTGACCGGCCAGCGGCGCCTGCGGCGGCGGCGGACGCTGGGACGGCTGATCTCCGGGACGCCGACCGAGTTCGAGGAGACCGTCGCCCGGTTGATGCGGAGCCAGGGGTTTCGCGAGGTCCGGCGGACGGGCGGTGCCGGCGACCTGACCGCCGACGTCGTCGCGACGGACCGGGCCGGACGGACGGTCGTCGTCCAGTGCAAGCGCTACCAGTCCGGCAGGACGGTCGGCTCGAAGGAGTTGCAGACCTTCATCGGGATGCAGCGGATCCATCATCAGGCCGACTACGGGCTCTACGTCACGACATCGAGCTTCACCCGCCCAGCCCGCGAGCTGGCGGAGCGGCACGGCATCACGCTCGTCGACGGCGTCGCCCTGACCGCGGCCCTAACCGGTGGTCAGCGCCCGACCTGGATGCGGCGCTGAGCCGACCGGTCATCTGTCGGCGCAACCCATGATCGGAACCAGTCAGCCGCGTCAACGGATCAGCGTCGACAGGAATGAACTTCACCGGCGCATTCATTGCAGGGAACTCGGCCCTGTCGCTCGAGAAGGCTGTCGCGACATCCATTCCCGCATCGACCGGCGACAGGTGCGACTCCTGGGCATCGCCTGTGACCTTGCCGACGCCTCCTGACCCTCATGGTCGGGGGACGACTCCATTGCGAAGGGCCTCGAACAGCCGCTCGAGGCGGGCGCGGTGATCGTCCATCACGGCGCCCGGCGGCTGTCCCGCAATTCTGCACCGTGCCGTCTCCACCAGCACGGTGGCGTAACCCGCGATGAAGAAGGTGGCGAGCAATGTCCCGTCGCCTGCGAACGTCGGGTCGCGTTCCAGTTCCTCGGCGAGGGTTCGCTGAAGATCAGAGGCAATCTCCCGCGCTCGGGCAACCAGCGTGGGCGAGGCCGCGATGGTCTGGAAGAAGGGAATCGATCTCTCATCGACACCGGAGAGCGGATGCCGGGCGTCGACGAGACGGAAACTCGAATCGCTCAGGGACGCCAGCACGTCGACGCCCGGACCGCGGTCGCGCACCGCCGAGCGCAGGAGCTCGACGGCGTCGACGGCGCGATCCAGGAGAAGATCCTCCTTGCGCGGGAAATGATTGAAGACCGTCACGCTCGAGACCCCGGCCTCGCGCGCGACCTCGGCGACCGTGACCGTGTCGAACCCGCGCTCGAGGAACAACCGGGTCGCGACCTCCGAGATCTTCGCGCGTGTCTGAGGCCCGCCTCGCTGTCCAGTCCTGGGCATCCAATCGCACTTTCTTGTGTCACTACATTTAGTCATGTAGTATCAGCAGCACGCGGTCTAGGAGTGTGTTTCACAACGACTCCTCCCGGAGCAATCCGTCGCCGGCCGATCCCGGCCCTGACGGGACCGGCTGAGAGACCCTGGTGGCCATGATCCGATCAGGAGCACCGTGCCGCTATCGGAACGAGGCGGGTGGGGCTCTCCGTCGAATCCGATGTCCTTCAGCCGTGCCCTTCAGGGCCAGTCTGCTGGCAATAGGCCAGGAAACAAGCTCTAAGCAGTCCACCGCCATTGTCATCGGATCTGGTCCTCCCGCGCATCCGGCTTCAGGCGATCGACTGACTGGAGCAGCCGGGTTCATCCAACCAGGGTCCCAATCGGGATCAGGAAGCAAAGGTCATTCTCATTGCCTGAAGAAGCGTTTATTCCGTCACCTGGCTCGCCTCAGTCGTTGCGGGAAGCCTGGGTAGCCCTGGCCGGACTCGCGGCGGTCTTCCTGTTCGAGATGCTGGACAACTCGATCCTCAACGTCGCGCTCCCCACGATCGGACGCGACCTGCATGCTTCGACCATCGCACTGCAGTGGGTGACCGGCGGCTACGCGGTTGTGTTCGGCGGATTGATGCTGGTATTCGGCGCGATAGCCGACCGGTTCGGCCGACGGCGAATCATGCTCATTGGTCTGGCGCTGCTTGGTGCGGCGAGTCTGGCGACGGCGTTCGTCACGACGGCCGAACAACTGATCGTCGTCCGCGCGGCGATGGGCGTCGCGGCGGCGATGACGACACCAGGGTCGATAGCACTGGCCTTCCGGCTGTTCCAGGAGGACGGCCTGCGCGTCCGGGCAATTACGCTCATCTCGACCGTGGGTCTGGTCGGGCTCGCGATCGGCCCGACGGTGGGTGGCTTCGTCCTGGCGATAGCTCCCTGGCAGGTGCTGCTGCTTGTGAATGTGCCGATCGCGGTGCTGGCGATCCTCGGTGTACGAACCGGTATCGCCGCGGACGACGCGAAAGAACTGCACCGTGACCCGGTGGATGTCCTCGGCGCGGTGCTCGGCACGGCGACGATCGTGCTCGCGCTCGTCGCGCCAACCCTGTTCGTGAACGAAGGGTCCGGCTCGTGGGCGCCGTGGGTGGCCGCCGCCGCTGCCATCATCGGAGCGATTCTCTTCGTCCTTCGCGAACGTTCGGCGCGTTACCCGCTTCTGGACCTGAAGCTGGTTGCTCGGCCGCTGGTCTCCAGCGGCCTCGCCTATAAGGCTGCGGCCGGGCTGGCGACTGCCGGTCTCGGGTACATGGTGACGCTGCAGATGCAGCTCGACTGGAGATGGTCGCCGGCACACGCCGCCATCGGCCTGCTGCCGCAGGTCATCGTACTGGTGGCCTCTGGCCCCTTCGTCAATCGATTCGTGGAGTGGGTAGGGCTGGACCGGGCCGCTTGGCTCAGTACGACAGCGGTCGTGGTCGGGCTGGCCGTCTACGGCCTGCTAAGCAGCTTCGGATACGTATGGGTCGCGATCGCCCTCGTGCTTGTGGCCGCCGGGATACGCGTGGTCGGCGTTGTGGCCGGAGTCAACGTGCTTCGTGGGCTGCCGAAGAACCGGACCACGATCGGCGCGGCGCTTACTGACACGGCCACCGAGGTCGCCTCTGCCGTCGGCGTCGCCGTCACTGGCGCCATCCTCGCCGTGCACTTCACCGGCGATATCGCCACATCGACCTGGAGCTCCCACCAAACCGCAGAATTCCGGGATGTAGTCACCATCGCCGGCCTCACGCTTACGGCCGTGGCTGGGGCCCTCGTCGGCTGGGCGTTCCTCCGTACCCGGAGCGCCGTGGCCGTCCAGTCGAGCACGTCGATCGCCGACACCTCTGGCGGGTAGGCCCGCAGCCTGAACCCACGACCCGAGGACGAAAGCGATAGCGCAACTGACATCGTTCCTTCTAACATGGAGCCGGGATGGGACCGGGGCAGCGGCTGTTCCGGGTCGGCCATCACCCTTGGCCACACACCACTCAGACCCCGTCCTCCGGCAGCCGCTGCCCGCCACGGCGGAGCGGCCAGGTCGGACCATCGAGGTAGTTCTGGAACGAACGGTAGCGATCGGCCGGCAGCTGGTCCCACTGGAACCAGCCGATCGCGGTCGACTCGGATGAGACGTCCAGGGGCCGGTCCGGGTCGTCGGGCTCGGCGGTGAACCAGAGGGTGACGTTGTGCTTGCCGTCGCCGTGGATGTCGTTCGTCACGCAGGCGAAGACCGGTTCCCGGATCGTCAGCCCGCTCTCCTCCCGGACCTCGCGAAGGCAGCTCGTCTCCGGCGCCTCGCCGGGGTCGATGTAGCCGCCGACCGTCGACCAGGTCCCGGCTCCGTGGTAGCGGCGCTGAACGAGCAGGACCTCGTTGCCCCGCGGCGTGTCACGAGTGACCACAACGGCGACCCCCACCCCGACCCGCTCCTTGCCCTGCTCACTCATGGCGGCTCCTCTGTCGTACCTGACCCGCGATGGCGCCCAATTCGACGCCTTGTCCCGAATCAACAGGACGCATCCCCGGCGCCATTGATCGGTTGTGCTACCTTCGCACCGATAATCGACACGGTTTCGCGGACGGGAGTGGACATTGGCCGATCAGGCGTCGATGGAAACGGATCCGGAACCTCACGAGCGGAACGCGCCGAGCGACGACGACCTGCTGACGATCCCGGAAGCGGCCGAGATCCTTAAGGTCAGTACGGTGACGCTATCCCGCTGGCGGCGTCAGGGGCGGCTCCCGACGCTGAAGATCGGTCCACGGGCCGTCCGGATCCGCCGGGCGGACCTCGATCTCGTCTCGCAGCCCTACAGCGGGCCGGTCAGTTCGCTCGATCAGCCTCGACCGGCCGCGACCACACCGGCACCAGCGACGGATGGGTCGGCATCGGTCCCAGCCACGGCGCCGGTCGAGCGGACGCTGGCCCGGGCGGCGCAACTGCGCACCACGATCCTGACCCGCCGGCACGGGGAGTTCCTCGACCCGGCCGGTGACGACCTCGGCAGGCTGCGGGACAAGCGGGCCAAACGCCGGCACTGACGCGAGGAGAGGGGGATCGGCATGACGGATGGGAACGGCGGCGCGGGCAGGATGGTCCGACCGATCGTGGTCGACGCCGCGCTCCTGGCGAAATGGCTGCTCCCGGAGGAGTTGGCCGACCGCGCCCAGGCGCTGATCCAGTCCGCGCTCGCCGGTGGACAGGCGATCCATGCGCCGCCGACCGTGATCCTCGATGTTGCCGACGCCCTCTACTCGCACACCCTGCGGGACCGGATCACCGTCGCCGAGGCCAATACGGCCCTGAGCATCCTCAACGACCTGCCATTGGCGACCGGTCTGCCCGACAGCTACTGGCCAACGGTGCTGGCCTTCGCGCGGGAACACGACCTCCGGCATCTCCAGGTCGCGCAGGCGATCGTGCTGGCGGAGATGATCGGGGCCGAGGCCTGGACCGGCCATCGCGATACCTACGACGAACTGGGAAAACTCGTCACCTGGCTCCGCTGGGTCGGCGACGCTCCGGAGGAGCCCCGGCTGTAACGGAACCCGCGAATATCCTTCGCCGCTCGGCCTGTGGCGTTCGCCCCGGGATGAATCCCCAGGCCGAGGGACGATACCTTGCAGATTCGGACCGTGGGGGCACCGGTTTCATTCCAGAACGTCAACAGGACCCGAACGCAACGACAAGGGTCGTGAAGTCCCGATTGCGTCGCCAATCGTCGATGAGTCCGGTCCGTTTCTGGCCGGACCGCGCCAGCAGTGGCTAGCTCACAGGAGGGTCGATTGGACCAGGGACACTTCGCCGTCATCGGCGGCGGGATCGGCGGCTCCAGCGCCGCCTACCGGCTGGCCCGGCTCGGCCATCGAGTAACGCTGATCGACCGTTCCGACACCGGCCAGGCGACGGCGGCCGGCGCGGGGATCATCTCCCCCGGGTCCGGCAACGGTGAGGGCGCCTTCTTCCCGATCGGACAGCGGGCCGGGCTCCACTACCCCGACCTCGTCGCCGCGCTGGTGCAGGACGAGGCAGGCGCGACGGGTTATGAGGTCGTCGGAGAGATCGTCATTGGCCGGGACGCGGCGGAGGCGGCGGCGCTGCCGGGCAAGCTGAAGGCTATCCTGGCCCGGCAGACGAGCGGGATGCCCAACATCGGCGAGGCCCGCCTGCTCGACCCGGACGAGGCGGTCCGGCGCTTTCCGCTGCTGCGCCGGCCGGAGGGCGCGATCTGGGTCCGGGATGCCGCCCGGGTCGATGGCCGCCTGCTCCGGGACGCACTCCGCCGCGGGATCGAGCGTCACGGCGGCCGCATCGTCACCGGCAACGCCATCCCCGAGCGGTCCGGCGACCGCGTCACCGGCATCCGGGTCAACGGTGAGCGGATCGCCGTCGACGGGCTTGTCCTCGCACCCGGCGCCTGGGCCAACGAGCTGACCGAGGCGGTCGGCTTCCACGTCCCGATCGAGCCGCAGCGCGGCCAGATCTTCCATCTCCGCGTCCCGAACGCCGACACGTCCCGCTGGCCGATCGTCGCCGGCAGCTTCGACCACTACCTCCTCACGTTCGGCCCGGACCGCGTCGTCGCTGGCGCGACCCGCGAGACCGGCTCGGGCTTCGATCCGCGCCTGACGGCCGGCGGCGTCGTCCACGCCCTGACCAACGCCCTCGGGATCGCGCCGGGTCTCGCGACGGCGACCTTCCATGAGCCCCGGGTCGGGCTGCGCCCGTACACGCCGGACCGCCTGCCCATCCTCGGCCGGGCGCCCGGCCTGGCCAATGTGACAATGGCGATGGGGTTCGGACCGTCCGGGCTGCTACTCGGCCCATGGTCCGGGACGCTGGCGGCGGACATGGTGACAGGCCACGCCGATCCGGATAGGCTTGACGGCCTTGACCTCGCTCCCTTCCTGCTGGACCGGTTTGCCTGACGCGGTGGCGCTACGCCACGCGGAGAGGAGTGTTCCCTGTGGCGACATCCGGTGCCCTGAAGCCCAATCTGCTGACACGACGTGTCCTCAATCCCGCCCTCTCAGCGCTGGTCCGGCTCGGCGTGATGCCGTCCCGGATCCAGCTCCTCACCGTCGCCGGCCGGAAGTCCGGCAAGTCCCATTCGGTCCCAGTGACACCGGTCGATCTCGGCGGCCGGACCTATCTCGTCTCGCCTCGCGGCGAGATGGAGTGGGTCCGCAACATCCGGGTCGCTGGGAAGGGCGAGCTCCGCAACGGTCGCCGGATGCGCCCGATCAGCGTCACGGAGTTGCCGCCTTACGAGCGGGCCGCCGTCCTGAAGCAGTACTTCCGGGAGAACCGGGTCGCGATCGGACGGTACTTCACCGTCACCTCAGCCGATGCCTCGCTGAGCGACTTCGCCGACGAGGCCGACCGGCATCCGGTCTTCGCCGTCTCCTTCACCGACCTCGCCGACCGGCGCCGCTGATGACCGATCGGCAGGCAGAACCCGGCCGGCCAGCGACCTGGGACGCGACGACCTACCACCGCGTCAGCAACCCGCACGTCGCCTGGGGGCAGCCGATCATCGACCGGCTCGACCTGACCGGCGGCGAGACGGTAATCGACGCCGGCTGCGGCACGGGTCGCCTGACCGCTCAGGTGCTGGAACGAATACCGGATGGGCGCATGATCGCCGTCGACCGCGACGCGGCGATGCTGGCGACCGCCCGCGAGGAGCTGGCGTCACGCTTCGGCGACCGCGTTCAGTTCGTCCGGGCCGACCTGCGCGACCTCGCCACCGCCGTCGAGGAACCGGCCGACCAGGTCTTCAGTACGGCGACCTTCCACTGGATCGCCGACCATGAGCGGCTGTTCGCGGCGATCTTCGCCTCGCTCCGGCCGGGCGGCTGGCTGGTCGCCCAGTGCGGCGGGGCCGGCAACATCGAACGCATCCTGACCCACGCCAGCGCGGTCTCGCGGGAACCGCCGCTCCACCTGTACCTCGCCGGCTGGCCGGGACCATGGAACTTCAGCGACGACATCAGCGCCGCCAATCGGCTGGCGGCGGCCGGTTTCACCGCGATCGAGACGGCCCTAATCGACGCCCCGGTCACCCAGCCGGACGCCGCCGACTTCAGCGAGTTCGCCCGCTCGGTCGTCTTCGGCGAGCACCTCGCCCGGCTGCCGAACGCCGCCCTGCGGGACCGGTTCATCGCCGGAGTCACCGAGCGAGCCGGCCAGGACGACCCACCCTACACCCTCGACTACCGTCGCCTGAACATCCGTGCCCAGCGCCCCCACTGAACCGGGACGCCATCGGTTGCGGAGCGACATCGTCGCAGGGTCGCAACTCCCGCTTCGCTGGCAAAACCGACCACCGCGGCCGCCGTCGCGGACAGGCGAAACGGGGTGGGTACCACCGCTGTGCGGAATGGCGCCGCTTGCTTCGCCGCGGCGTGTCAGCGCAGCCAGCGAAGCGCGACGCGAGAGTGAGCAAGGTCAGCGCAGCGCGGGCCATGTCCCCGCGATACGGGAGGTCAGTTCCCGGGCTGTTCGCGGTCCATTCGCTCCAGCTCGTCCTCGAGCCGGCGGTGGCGGTTGCCGAGCAGGGTCAGGAGCAGCGACGCGCCGGCACCGAGCAGGATGCCGGGCAGGACGGCGCTGAAGGCCGTCCCGAATGTTCGCCCCATCAGAACCAGAACGACGGTCCCGACGATCCCGACGACCAGGGCGATCGTGACGGCCATCGTCACGGCCGCTCGCCAGCCGCCCCTGCCTGCCTGCGCTCTCGGGACCATCTGTTCCCTCTCGGGTTGAACGGTGATCGGCTCTTGGTCCAGTCTGTCACATCTCGCTCTTCTCAGGTCAACCGACGGCGCCAACCGGATTCGACGAATCGACCGGCAGCGTTCCCAGCAGCTCCCCAAGCAGGCGCAGCGCGACGAGGTGCCGCTCCCGGTTGGCCGGCAGGTTCAGCCAGCGCGAGACGCCCGACGGGTGCGGCAGCGTGATGACGGGCAGCGTCCTCCCGTCCCGCTCGATCTCACGGACCTGCCCGATGAGTTCGCCGAGCGGCGCCGGACCGACCAACCGGGTGGCGGCGAGGCGCCCGAGCGCGACGACCACCCTGGGCCGGACCAGCGCGAACTCCGCCTCCAGGTAGGGCCGGCAGAGGATGATCTCCGGTCCAGACGGCACCCGGTCCCCCTTGCCGCCGGGCGCCTTGCCGGGGAAGCAGCGGGTGACGGCGGTGACGAAGGCAAGCTCGGGGTCGTGGTGCGCCCATGGCGGCAGACCGGCGATCTGGAACCAGGCGCTCAGCGCCTTGCCGGCCACGCCGGAGAACGGCTTCCCGTGGGTGTGCCCGGCCGCGCCGGGCGCCTGCCCGACGATCAGCATCGCCGCCCGGACGGACCCCTTGCCACGGGCGACCGGGTGGGCGACCTCCAGGAAGCCACCCACGACGCACCGGGCGCAACCGAAGACATGGCCCTGTAACCGGGCCATCGCGTCCTCCGCGTCCGTCGGGCCAGCACCGTGGATCTCATCGTTCATGCCGAGGCAACGTGCGAGAACCATGCCGGGGACCACGGTCGCGAGACTGGTCTCCGACCGCCCATGCGAGCTACTCGTCCTCGATCTCGGGGTTGGTGGCCATGATCTGCTCAGCGACGGACCAGATGGAGGGAAGAGCGGCGCGGATGGCCTGGCGGCGACGCTCGATGTCAGCAACGCTGGCGATGCCGAGGTCGGTCAGGAGATCGCGAAAGCCCCGCTCGTGAACGGCAATATCCGTGTCAGGCGCGTCCGTCCGCAGGACGAGCATGCAGCGGCACCAGCTGGCGGCCACCCAGAACATGGCCTCGCGGTGGTACCCCTCGGCGATCATCTCGGCGCTGCCATCGATGGCGACCGGCCGACCGGCCTCGCTGATGTCGGCGGCGAAGAAGAACGGCGACCGGATCACGGCCGCGGCCGCATCGAAGGCGTCGTTCAGCGTGGTGAGGTGCTGCGTTGCCCGTTCGGCGGTGATCCCGGTGGCGCCGAGCAGGTCGAGCAGCGTCGGATAGATCCCGAGCTGCCCGTACTCCGTGAGCAGCTCCCGCGTCGTCTGGTACCGTCTGCGGACCGTCGGGTTGCGAAGCCCGGCGACCAGCAGGATGTGCGTCGTGACGCCGGCCGGGAACAACCAGGCGTTGTTCTGGTTGGGCCACGGGTCGCCCACCCGCAAGGGGAAGCCGCCAAGGACCTTGGCACGGGCGTGCTCGCAGCGCCGCCGGACCTGGTCCCGCCGGGCGAACTCCCGACCAACGACGGTCTGCACCGCGGCAAGGTGACCGTCATGGTCGAGTATGATGCCGGGCGCCCGGAAGCTGCCCGCCAGCTGGTACTGTCCAAGAACGTGCTCCGGCGACCGGACCTCGTCGGCGGTCAGATACGACACTTCGAGCAGTACGCCTCGATAGGCGAACTTGCCCGGCCGGACGCTGCTGTCGTCGTCCAGCCGGACGATCATCACGTCGACATCCGACGATGCCGACATCAGCCCGTCGTCGGGCAGCGTCGTCGTCGAGCCATGGAAGAACGCCCCGGTAATCGCTGGGTCGGCATCCGCCCGGGCGAGGACCCACTCCCGGGCGGCGGCTTTGGCCCGTCCCAGTGTTAGGGGCATCGAGATCCTCGGTTCCTTGAGGGCGTCGAGAATTTCGGTTCCAGGAGCGGGCCGGATGGGCTGTACCCTCTGGCCCGTCCGGGCGTTCCCGACCGAACACCCTGACCACGGATTACCGCACATGTTCCTGGACGGTCGGAGCGTTGGATAACCTACCCACGGACCTCGACGCGGTTGATAGTTCCGCGCGATCCGACTGATCGCACTCGTCTCGGCGGGCGACTGGAGGACGAGTAGGCACGCTGCCGGCCCGTTGTTTTTCCCATCATAGCTGTCCCATAGCGATCCCGCCTTCGGATCGCATGCTCCGGGACCGGGGCAAACAAGACCTCCAGGCCCTGAGGACCTGGAGGTTTGCTGTGCGTCTCGGGTGCGAAGACGGACGGTGACTTCCGCGATGGGTTACGCCACCGGGGTCGGGGTCACCTCAATTGTGTCCGGAGTGGTCGTGACCTCAACCGGAGCGGCGGTGGCGGTCGGCGGAACCGGCGTCTCCGTCGGCGGAACCGGCGTCTCCGTTGGCGGAACCGGTGTCTCCGTCGGCGCTTCCGTCGGCGCTTCCGTCGGCGGGACGGTTGTGGCCGTCGGCACCTCCGTCGGTGCAAACGTCCCCTGAGCGGCGATCGGGGTCGGCTGAGTCTCCGGCGTTCCCGCCATCGCTCCGCCGGAAAGCGCCAGCAGGTCGCTGATCAGATAGACCGTGGAATCACTGGTGCCATCGTCATTGGACTGAAGGGTGGCCAGGCCGGCGAAGCCGGTGTTGTTGATTGGGCGAAGGGCGATCGCCAGGCTGTTATCCACCACCGGACCGGCGATCTCGCCACAGGCCAGGTAGGTGCTGTATTCCGCTGCGCTCTGGTGCACGATGATCACGTACCCAGGGGTGGCGGCGAGGGTATCGTCCAGGGGGACGTCGAGGCCAGAGGCCGCGGCCTGGAGGACTGCCGGACCGGACAGGTTGCCTTGCGATTCGATGATCTGGCCATCGGAGTTGGTTGGCTCGCCGAACTCGCCCAGGTCCGCGGACGACTGCGCGTTCGGTGCCTGGCAGGTGCCCTGGTGAATCGCCGCGACCATGCCAGAGCCGGATTGGGCCGGTGCCGGTGTTGGTGTATTGTCCTGAGCCACTGCTCCCAGAGCTGCTCCGAAGAGCGCGAAAGCAGCGAACGATGACGCGACCGCGGTCGACAAGGTCTTCCGTTTCAGATTCATGTTGACCCTTTCTGAACCAGACCCGGTCCATTCGCTCACCCAAGGTGAGTCCATGTCACCGTCCATGGTCCAATTCGTACGTGCACCCAGGCACGAGATCGTCAGATGCACGAAACGTTCCACCTGCCTTCCGGATCACCGAGCAATGGCGCCGGACTGCGCCGCGAATCGGCAACCGTTGAGCCGTGGCAGCTCCCTCGCCTCGCGGAAGGGAAGGTCGCTATTTCGGGTTGTCAGACGACCGTGAACCGCATCGCCCGGCGGGACACCCGACTCCCACAAGACGCGTTCTCCCGCTAGGCAACAATCGGGATACCTCGGTGTAAGAAGCGGATCGGCACAAATCCTACATGGTCGCTCAGGATGGAATCGGCGTGACGCTGGCCGTCCCCTCTGGAATGACTTAGTCGGCCGCCGTCGCGACCGGAACGCGGACCGGCGTCAGCCAGTCGGCGTAGCGCGGGTCGGTTCCGCGGACGATGCCGTTGAAGATTCCCTGGAGCCGGGCGGAGATCGGTCCCGTCGAGCCGGTGCCGACGGGACGACCGTCGATCGTCGTCACCGGCGAGATTTTGGCTCCCGTCCCGCAGAGGAAGATTTCGTCGCAGATGTAGAGTTCGGAGCGGTCGATCTGGCGCTGGTCGATCGGGATGCCGGCGTCCTGGGCCATCGTGATAACGGAGCGGCGGGTGATCCCCTCCAGCACGTCGGCGTTGATCGGCGGGGTGACGAGCGCGCCGTCACGGACGATGAACAGGTTAGCGGCGCTGCCCTCGGCGACCTTGCCGGCATCGTTGAGCAGGATCGCCTCGTCGGCGCCGGCCGAGAGGGCCTCGTCCTTGGCGAAGGCCGAGTTGATGTACGACCCGGTCAGCTTGCCCCGGCTCGGGATCGCGTTGTCGGAGACCCGGACCCACGACGAGACGATCGCCGAGATGCCCTCGGTCGAGATGTAATCCCCCAGCGGCAGGACGTAGATGGCCAGCTCGTCGCCGACGCCACGCAGGCGCGGCGTCAGGGCGAGGTCCGGCTTGTAGACGAACGGCCGGATGTAGATGTCCTCGGCCGGCGCGTTGCGCTCGATCAGGTCGGTGATGACGGTGGCGAGGCTGTCGGGATCGTAGGGCAACTCGGCCCGGAGCAGCCTGGCGGACCGGAGGAGGCGGGTCGTATGGTCCCGGAGGCGGAGGACGTTGATCGTCGAACCGTCCGCGCTCAGGTAGCCGCGGATCCCGGCGAAGGCGCCCGTGCCGTACTGGAGGGAGTGGGTCGCGATGCTGATCCTGGCCTCGCCGAACGGGACGACCCGGCCCTCGAAGAACGCGTAGTCCAGAAACGAGTAGGTCGCCATCGTCATATCTCCCTCGCCCCTCGGGGTCGCTGGCCGGTCGGTGCGCCGCCAGGCACCGTCATAAAAGAATGCCGTCGAGTATCGCATACGGGTGGCCGGGACCGATTCTGGTCCCTTCGACGTTGGTGGTTGGCGAACAGACCCCGCCCCATGCTGGTCAGGCTGAAGCCCTCCGCAATTTGCTGCCTCGTTCGCAACCGTCTCCCCTCTCCATCCGGTGAGGACCGCAGGGACGAAACCGCGATGGAGAGGGGCCGGGGGAGGGGCTTGTTCGCCCCTCTCCACCGCGGGAGGGATCTCGCTGCTCCGGCATTGAGGCTGGTTCCGTAATCTACCGCGTGGCCGGCATCGACTTGAGCATGATGACCGGCTTGCGCGGCTTGCGGATCGCCTCGGCCGCGATCCCCGAGGCGACGCGAGTGGCGACGGCGGTGAACGCGGCGGCGGTCTGCGAGTCCGGGTGGGCGATCGCGACCGGGACACCGTAGTCGCCGTCCTCGCGGACGACCTGCTCGATCGGGACCTCGCCGAGGAACGGGACGGTGTAGAGGTCGGCCGTCCGCTGGCCGCCGCCCTCGCCGAAGATGCGGTGGGTCTCATGGCAGTTCGGGCAGATGAAGCCGCTCATGTTCTCGATGATGCCCAGGATCGGCGTCTTCACCTCCTGGAACATCTTCAGCCCCTTGACCGCGTCGGCCAGCGCCACGTCCTGCGGCGTCGTCACAATCACCGCGCCGGAGATCGGGATCTTCTGGACCAGCGTCAACTGGACATCGCCCGTGCCCGGCGGCAGGTCGATGATCAGGTAGTCGAGCTGGCCCCACTCGACGTCGTTGAGGAACTGGCTGATCAGTTGCGTGACGAGCGGGCCGCGCCAGATCAGCGCCCGCTCCGGGTCGAGCAGGAAGCCGATGCTCATCAGCCGGACGCCGTGGGCCTCCAGCGGGACGATCTTGCCGTTGTTCATCAGCGGCTTGTCATGGACGCCCATCATCAGCGGGATACTCGGGCCATAGACATCGGCGTCGAGCAGCCCGACCGCCGCTCCGGCCCGCGCCAGGCTGACGGCGAGGTTGACCGCGACGGTCGACTTGCCGACGCCGCCCTTGCCGGAGGCGACGGCGATCGTGTTCTTGACGCCGGGGATCGGCTGAGCGTCGCTCCGGCCCGCGCCGGAGGAACGGATTCGGGTCGTCCATGTGACGCGGACGGACCCGGCGCCGGGCAGCGTCGCAATCGCCTCGCGGACGGCGGCCTCGACCCGCTCCTGGTACGGGTAGAGCGGCGTCATCTGCTCGACCGTCAGGGTGACGTCGTTGCCGGTCACGGTCACATCGGTGACGAGTCCAAGCTCGACGAGGCTGCGGTCCAGTTCGGGCTCACGGACGGGATCGAGGGCGGCGAGGACCTGCTCGCGGCTAATCGCGCCGCTGCGGTCGGTCATATCGGACATGCGGTTCTTCCTTGGGTGGCACGCGGCCGGTGCCGGGAGCCGGTTCGACTGGTCCGCCCCGGATCGGTCTGGCATTACGTCGAGTGATCTCAGGGAATGGTAGCGGACGGGCGCCCTTCGGTGCAGCGCCAGGCCGCCGGACCGGCTCAGGTCGCGGTACCACGCCCCGGCCGGCGCAGAGCCGGTCGCCGGCGAGCGTCCTGACCGGTGATCTTGTCCTCGGAGGCCTGGCTGATGTCCTCTCCGATACTGATGTCGCCGGCCGCCGCCGCGATCGTGCTCGGGATCTCCTGGCCCAGCCAGACCCGCGAGATGACCGGGATCGCGGCCGCGACCGGCAGCGCGAGCAGCGCGCCGAGGACGCCGAGCAGGGTCGTCCCGACCAGCACCGCCAGCAGGACCGCGAACGACGAGATCTGAAGCGTGCCCTGGTACACCCGCGGGACGAGGAAGTAATTCTCGAACTGCTGATAGACCAGGTAGGCGACCAGCACGATGACGGAAACTTCCCACGAGACCGTGAGGGCCAGCAGGACCGCCGGGATCGTCGCGATCGGCACGCCGACGATCGGGATCGCGTCGGCGAACGCGGCAAGAAGGGCCAGCAGGAGCGGTTGCGGCACGCCGGTGACTGCCAGCGTGACGAAACAGAACACCCCGAACGCCGCCGACGTGATGAGCTGGCCGACGATGTAGCCGCTGACGACCTTGACGAGTTCCGGAATCAGGCGGTTGACCCGGTCGCGGTGCGCCCAGGTCAGGTCGCCCGTCAGCCAGCGCGTCATCCGCCCACCTTCGAGGAGGATGTAGACGGCCAGGATCAGGACGATGAAGGCCGTGCTGATTGCCGAAATGGTCGTCTGCCCGAAGTCCAGCACGCCATTGAAGATCGTCGAGCCACTGGCGGAGCTCGAATCGGCCGCTGAGCTGAGCTGGTCGTAAAGGTCCTGATTCGTCCGGAAGTACCGTTGCAGCCGCTCGGTATACATCGGCAGGTCGTCGATGAGTTGTCGGCCCTGGTCGTAGAGTGGCTGCGCGATCACGAAGATCGCCCCAGCCAGGGCCAGCAGGACGGCCAGGAGGACCAGGATGATGGCGAGGGCCTTGGGCACGCCGCGCCTCACCATCCACTGGATCGGTGGGTACATCGCCGCGGCCAGCAGCGCCGCCACGAACAACTGGAGCAGGATGCCATTGATCGTCCAGAGGAACCAGAGGACGCCCAGCGTCAGCAGGACCTTGAAGATCGTCCGGGCGGGCAGCTCGATCCGGGTGATCGTGACGATGGGCTCGGGCGCCTTCGCCCGCACCTCCGCCGGGATATCGTGCTCTTCCCCACTCGCCTTGCCTGTCATGCCCGCGCATACCCCCGAGACCGCACCGATTCACACTATCGCGCCGGACGACCGTCGCGTCGCATCACTATAGCGGACGGCCCGATTCGCGTTGGGCAATCCGTCGATGATCGGCCAGGACCTCGTCGAGCACGCACCGGGCTTCCGACGCCTTGACCGGGTCGGCCTCCTGGTATTGGGCGAGGGTGACAAACGCTTTCCAGATCGCCCAGCTCCGGCCGCGGGCCCAGGCCGCGTCGTCGAGCGGGAGCGCCGCCCGGAATGCGGCCCGGCTCGCCCTGGGCAACAGCGTCCAGGCGATCACCACGTCAGAGGCCGCCTGCGAGCCGCCGGTTGACCGACCACAGCCACGGGAAACCCTGATTGGGGACGCCCGTCCCAAGCGGGATCGGCAGCGGCAGGTGCGAAACGAGCCGCGGTAGCCAGCGCTGCTCCTTCTCGACCGCCGCGACGTAACCGGCCGCGCTGGAAAGCCGGACGCTCATGTCTTCCCCCAGCCGGAACCTCCGGTTGTCCCAGCCGATGACATCGACCGGCCGGACCGTTCGATGAGCCCACCCGGGGAACTGGGCGGCGACGAGCCGGGTCACGAGCTCAACATCGATGTCGTCCTTCTCGAACGCCGCTCTATCAGTCGGTACGCAATTGCCTCCTCGGAGGGGAGTGCTCTCTGGCGCATTCTGACAGCCTGGAAGCGGAGGGCATAACCGTCCTGGCCGGAGACCGGCCCCGTAGGGCTGCTGCCACGTCAGCCAGCTTCAACGGCACTTCGGGGGGTGGCACCGTCTCCATCATCCTCGACCGCTTGACAGGCATCGTCAGCGTGGTAGGCTCACGGCGCTTCGATCGACACCACGTCCCCCATCCAGTGAACCGAGGAGACCGCATCCGCACTGGTGCGTGATGTCAGACGTGCTGCCGCCGGCGTCCGCCACTTGGGCGACTGCCGGCCTACGCCGGTCCCGGATCATGCTGACGGCACCCCCTCCTCCCGCAATCGTCGTCCCGCGGCAGAGGAGGTTCACGTGAACATCGTCGATATCCGCGCCACGACCGTCACCGTCCCCCTGGAAGCGCCGCTGCGGCACAGCAACGGCGCCCACTGGGGCCGCTTCGTCCGGACAATCGTCGAGGTCGAAGCCGACAACGGGCTGATCGGGCTGGGCGAGCTCGGCGGCGGCGGCGAGAGCGCCGAGCGGGCGATCGTCGGGCTCAAGGGCTATCTCACCGGCCACAATCCATTCGACCTCGAGGCGCTGCGGTTCAAAATCTGCAATCCGACCGGCAGCCTCTACAACAACCGCACCCAGCTCCACGCCGCGATCGAGTTCGCCTGCCTCGACTTGATGGGCCAGCACCTCGGCGTCCCCGTCCACGACCTGCTCGGTGGCCGGCTGCGCGACGAGGTTCCGTTCGCGTCCTATCTCTTCTTTCGGTATCCCAACCCGGAGACCGGCGCGGGCGAGGTCCGGACGCCGGAGCAGCTCGTCGCCCAGGCGGCGGACCTGAAGGCGCGCCACGGCTTCACGGTCCACAAGCTCAAGGGCGGCGTCTTCGCGCCGGACTACGAACTGGAGGCCTATCAGGAACTCGCCCGCTCCGTCCCGCAAGACCAGCTTCGCTACGATCCCAACGGCGCCCTCAGCGTCGAGCAGGCGATCCGGTTCGGCCAGGCGATCGAGCCGCTCCGGAACGACTACTTCGAGGACCCGACCTGGGGACTGAACGGGATGCGGCGCGTCCGGGAGATGGTGCGGATCCCGACGGCGACGAACACCGTCGTCGTCAACCCGGAGCAGCTCGCCGCCAACATCCTCGACCCGGCGGTCGATGTGATCCTGCTCGACACGACGTTCTGGGGCGGCATCCGGCCCTGCATCAAGGCGGCCGGCGTCTGCGAGACGTTCCAGCTCGGGATCGCCGTCCACTCTTCGGGCGAGCTCGGCATCCAGCTGGCGACGATGCTCCACCTCGGCGCTGTCCTGCCCAACCTGACCTTCGCCGCCGACGCCCACTACCACGACCTGACCGACGACATCATCGCGGGCGGCCGGATGCCCTACGCCAACGGGTCCATCCGCGTCCCCGACGGGCCGGGCCTCGGGGTCCGGCTCGATCACGAGAAAGTCCGCCAGTATGCCGAGCTCTACCGTGAGCTGGGTCCCTATCCCTACGACCGTGACCCAGGCCGGCCGGGATGGTACGCCCGGATCCCCAACGACCGCTGGGCCGACCCGACGGACGCCCGCGTCGTCTCGATGAGGCCACCGCGACAACCGTAGTCGTCTGTCACGGGTGCGTTGCGGACCCGCAGCGGTCCTCACCCCCCTCCCCCCGTCCCGGCGCGATTGACGCCTGACGTCGCCGCAGGTTCGGTTTGCTGACCGATGTCCGGGTCACCACCCTGATGGAGAATTCCACCATGCCAGTCCGCGATGTCCCGTCCAGCCGTTCGTCCGCCTTCCGCCTCCGCGACGTCCTGGCGCCCCGCGTCGCCGGGGTCTCACTGGAGGTTGGCGATGCTTCGGCGCGGGCTTCCGCCCTGCCGCTGCTTCGCTGGCGCGACGCCGACCGGGAGGCGCTCGACCAGGCCGTCCGGGTCAGCGTCACGGCGCCGGCCGATGCCCTCGTCCAGGTCTCGATCGCCCGGGGCGGCCGGGAGATCGACCGGGCCGTCGCCCCGACCGGCCCCGAGGCCGATCCGGTGCTGCTGTTCGTGCCGGAAGTGGATCGTCCGACGACGTTCGCGGTCACCCTGACCGCCGGGGACCAGTCGACGACCGCCGAGCTGACCGTCGAGCCACAGCGCAAGATCGAGATCTCGATCGTCCAGCACTCTCACCTCGACATCGGCTACACCGATCCGCAGGCGGTGGTACTGGACGCGCAGCTGGCCTACCTGGACCAGGCCGTCGCCCTGATCGGCGCGACGACCGACTGGCCGGACGAGGCGAAGTTCCGCTGGGTGGTCGAGGTCACGCTGCCGCTGCGGCGGTGGCTCGCCGTCCGGCCGAAGGCAATGCGCGACGCCTTCCTCGCGGCGGTGCGGTCCGGGCAGATCGAGATCAACGCCCTCTCGATGAACATGCACACCGAGGCCTACTCGATCGACGAACTGGCGCGGCAGCTCGCCTTCGCCGACGACCTCCGGGCCGAGCACGGCGTCGAGATCGTCTCGGCGACGCAGAGCGACGTCCCTGGCGCGACGGTCGGCCTCGTCTCGCTCCTGAGCGACGCGGGCGTCCGCTACCTGTGCGTCGCCCACAACTACGCCGGCCGATCCGTCCCCCACCTGGTCGGCGGGCAGGAGCTCGAGCGGCCGTTCTGGTGGCGGGCGCCGGACGGCGAGCGCGTGCTGGTCTGGTTCACCGACTCCCCCCATGGGGTTTACATGGAGGGCAACCAGCTCGGCTTCGACCAGGACATCGCGACGGTGCTGGGCAACCTGCCGGAGTACCTCGCCTCCCTCACCCAGAACCCGTACCCGATCGGCCCGTTCCAGGACGACGCCATGGCCGTCAGTGCCACCCAGCGGCTTGCGGCCGGCTACGACTTCCTCAACTGGACCGGGACGGGGCAGCCGTTCGCGATCACCCGCCAACCCTACGCCCACGACCTGCTCCACATCCGCGTCCAGGGCGCTCAGTCAGACAACGCCCACCCGAGCCTGACCCCGGCCACGATCGTCCGCGAGTGGAACGACACCTGGGCCTTCCCCCGGCTCCGGACGGCGACCAACCGCGACTTCTTCACGGCGGCCGAAGCGGCCCTCGGCGACCGCATCCCGACCCACTCCGGCGACTGGACCGACTGGTGGGCCGACGGGCTCGGCTCGGCCGCCCGCGCAATCGGCGTCAACCGGCGGGGACAGAGCGAGATCCGGACCGGCCAGACCCTCCACGCCGTCGCCAACGCGATCGCCGCGGCGGACGACCGGCTCGACATCCAGGCCGCGGTCGACGCGACCTACGACGAGCTGGCCATCTTCGACGAGCACACCTGGGGCGCCTCGAACCCGTGGAACGACATGCTTGAGGGAGGTCATTCCGGAGGGCTGGAGTGGAGGTACAAGGAGTCATACGCCCACCGGGCCCAGGAGCGGGCCGCCGCCCTCGTCGCGGCCGTGCCGGCCCGCCTCGCGACGCTGGCGGCCGCGCCAGGCAGCCTGAGCGGCGTCGCCGTCTTCAACCCGAGCGGCTTCGCCCGGACCGACCTCGCCGGCTTCCTCGTCCCCACGACGGCGCTGGGCTTCGAAGCGGGTTTCACCGTCGTCGACGAGGCGACCGGGGAACCGGTCCCGTTCGTGGTCGAGGCCGAATCACGGCCGCTGGCCCGGGCCGAAGGCTTCTGGCTGACCCTGCTGGCGGCCGACGTCCCGGCGGTCGGCTACCGGCGCTACCGCCTGGTCGCGGCCGATCAGCGAATGGCAGACACCGCCCCACGCGCGATCGACCCCACGCTCGACCCGCTCCGGCTTGAGAGTCCGCACCTGTCGCTGGAGATCAACGCGGCGGGCGCCTTCATCGCGGAACTGACCACGGCCGACGGACGGTCGCTGATCTCGAATGAGGCGCCGTTCGGCCTGAACGAGTACGTCTACGACCGGTACACGACGGCGCCCGGCTTCAACCACCACTCCAACTTCACGACCGCCGATGGCAACCGCCTGCTCGGTGCCCGGAGCACTGGCCAGGACGCCTCGGTGATCGCCCGCTCCCGGACGTCGCTCTGGGACCGCGTCACGATCCGTTCGACCGGCGCGGGGCTGGACTGGCTGGAGACGACGATCACGTTGCCGCACCACACGGCCAGGGTCGACATCGAGAACCGGCTCCACAAGCCGGCAACGGTCGACAAGGAGAGCCTCTTCTTCGCCTTCCCGTTCGCCGCCGAACCGGAAGCCGACATCCGGTTCGAGATCACCGGCGGCGTGGTCGGGGCGAACGACCCGACTGTGCCCGGCTCGGCCCACTACTTCCGGACTCTGCGTCACTACGCCACGATCGCCGGGGACGGCCAGCCGCCGATCGCCTGGGCGACCCGCGAGGCCCCGCTGATCCAGCAGGGCGCCATCGCGATCCCGTACGCGCCATTCCCCTCCTCGATCTCGCCGGAGCGGACCAACCCGGCGACGATCTACTCCTGGGCGGCCAACAACCTCTGGGACACGAACTTCCCGGACCGGCAGGGCGGCGAGATGACGTTCACCTACGTCATCGCGACCGACCCGGCCCTGTCCGCCGCCGAGCTCGGCCGCGCGACCGGCGCGACGGCCAGCTCGCCGCTGGTCGGCGTCGTCGACACCCCGATCGTCTCGGCCGGTCGGCCCACCACGCCGGCGACCGGCAGCTTCCTGTCGCTCGACCACCCGGAGGTCACGATCACGCACCTGACCGCCTCACGCCGTGGCCACGACCTCGTCGCGTTCATCGAATCGAGCGCGTCGGACGCGGCGACGGTCTCGATCCGTTCCGACCAGCTGACGATCGGCAGGGCGTTCCTCGGGACGTTCCTGGAGCGGGAGCTGACCGAGGTGGCCGTGAACGATGGGGGCGTGAGCGTGACGATTCCGGCCGGGGCGCTGGTGACGCTGTCGGTGGTTCTGGGGTGAGCGGGTCGTGATCGGCTGACTCGAACCCACATGTTGCGGAGCCGTCCCCTCCCCAACCCCTCCCCGGCTCGATTCGTCGCTGCGGCTCCTCATCGCCCGGAGAGGGGCTCTACAGGTCGCGCTGAAGCGCTCCATGAACCGGTTCCGTTATTGCAAGCGTCTCCCCCTCTCTGGGACCGGTTCGCTCCATCGCCTCTTGGCGATGGAGCGAACCGGTCCCAGAGAGGGGGGCGGGGGGAGAGGTCTCTTACTCAACCCCTCACGCAATCAGGCCGCCGCTCCGCATTCGGTCCGAGACAACCTGGCGGACGGTGGCGAGGTGAGCGGCCATGCGGTCGCGGGCCAGCGTCGCGTCGCGGGCAATCAGCGCCTCCAGGATACGGAGGTGGTCCTGGTGGTCCGCCTCTCGGGCGTCGAAGAGCGACTGGACGACGAGCTGCTCGGAGAGGCGCAGCTCGATCAGCGAGTCCATCACCTCAGCCAGCACCGCGTTGCCCGAGAGCCCGGCGATCCGGACATGGAACGACATGTTGCTCTCGTTGAGGACATCCGGCGGCCCGGCTATCTGATGGTCGGCCAGGTCGAGGATGTGGGCGAGTCCGGCGATGTCGGCGTCACTGACCCGGCCGGCGGCCAGTTCGGCCAGCCGGGGCTCAACCAGCAGGCGGGCGTCGAGCAGGTCGAGGATCAGCGGGCCACGGTCGGCGGCCAGCGTGACGAGGTGCGGGTTCGAGAGCAGGAGTCGCTCGTGGCTGCGGCGGACGTAGATCCCCGAGCCGTGCCGGATGTCGACCATCCCGGTCGCCTGGAGGCGTCGCAGCGCCTCCCGCAGCGTCGGCGTCGCGACGGCGAACATCGCGGCGAGGTCGCGGGCCGAGGGCAGCCGCTCGCCCGGCGAGAGCTCGTGGTCGCGGATGTAGCCCATGATCCGGTCGACGAGGTCGAGCGACAGGTCCTGCCGGTTGAGTGGTGCCGTCATGACCAGGGGGTGCTCCGTCGGCTCGGGGTGGATCGGGCCGGAAGTATAGCGGCGCGACCGGAGCGGCCAGTTGACAGGGCCTGACGCCGTCACTAGAATCGCGAAGTCGCCAAGTCACTATATCTCTTTCGAGCGACCCGGGGAGGGAGTGTCCGTCGCGTGGTCCAGGGGCCACACTGGTCTCATGCCGTCTCAACCGGTCCGGATGGTGCCCCGCGACGTCGATCGAAGCAATCGAACCGAGCGGATGCGCGGATGCAATGATGCATGGAGGTCACACGAATGGGAATCGATACGAACCGAACGCTCTCACGGCTCGCCGGTGCTAAGGGGCTGTCACGGCGCGACCTGATGCGCCGCACCGGCCAGGCCGGTCTCGGGGCGGGGATGGCCGCGCTGCTGGCCGGCCACGCCGCTGACTACCGGGCATTGGCCCAGGACCCGACGGTGCTGTCGCTCTATCACGACAAGACCGGTCCGTGGAGCGGCTATCTCGAGCAGCTCGGCCAGACCGCCTCGCCCGAGATCGGCGTCAGCCTGGAGGTCGTCCCCTACCCCGACACGACCAGCTACCAGTCGACCCTGCTGCCGGCCCTGCAGGCCGACCCGCCCGACCTGTTCACCTGGTGGTCCGGCTTCCGGCTGGAGGACCTCGTCACCAATGGGCTGGTCGCCGACCTGAGCCAGCTCTGGACCGACAACGTCGCCTCCGGGAACATCCTGGAGGGTCTGAACGCCGGCTTCACCTTCGACGGAAAGCAGTACGGCGTTCCACTCCACGTCTCGTACTGGGTCGTGTTCTACAACAAGAAGACGTTCGCCGCGAACAACGTCACCCCGCCGACGACCTGGGCTGAGATGATGACCCTGGCCGACACGTTCAAGTCGGCCGGCATCACGCCGTTCGGGGCGACGCAGGATGGCCGCTGGCCGTCGTTCATCTGGTTCGAGGAGTTGATCCTTCGGACCGATCCGGCTTTCTACCAGGCGCTGACGGCCGGGCAGGCCAGCTACACCGACCCACCAGCCGTCGCGGCGATGCAGACCTGGCAGGGCATGATCGAGGCCGGCTACTTCACCCCGTTCGACATCGACCTCAGCGACGGCGGGGTGTCCCAGTTCGCGAGCGGCACCCTGGCGATGATCCCGTTCGGGACGCACTTCCAGGGCGCCATGATCGGCGCCGGGCTCGTCCCGGAGGTGGACTACGGCGCCTTCATCATGCCGAACGTCGACCCGGCCGTGACGAGCAAGGTCATCATCAACGAGACGGGGGTCCTGACGGCGGCCGCGGCCGGAAATAACCTCGAGGCAAGCATGTCGTTCCTGAACTGGTTCCTGAGCCCCACTGCCCAGACCCAGTGGGGCAACGCGATCAACGATGGGATGGCCAACCCGACGATCACGCTTCAGAACCCGACCAACACCGCCATCGCCCAGACGGTCGTCAACGAGGGCTACGGGCTCTACCAGCGCTACTGGGAAGCGTCCCCGGTGCCGATCGTCGAGAGCGCCGTCGACTTCCTCGCCCAGTTCATGCTGAACCCCGGCGACCCGATGGCGACCCTCCAGCAGATCCAGGACCTGGCCACGGCCGAGTGGTCCAACCGCGGCTAGACGCCGGGCGGTCCGGTGGTTCGCCGGGCCGCCTCCGTCCGCCCGGCGAACCACCGCTCGACCCGTGAGGGACCACCCATGGCCCAGGCCAGTCACCCGTCCTCGCTCGGCTCCGGCGCGTCCACCGCCCGCCGTCCCCTGACGCTGTCCCGCCTGGTGCAGATCGCGACCCCGTTCCTGTTCATGCTGCCGGCGCTGCTGCTGGTCGGCGTGTTCTTCATCTGGTCGTTCTTCCGAAACATCTACCTGAGCCTGACCGACGCCCAGGGCGCCCGGCCACCGGCGTTCATCGGCTTCGACAACTACGTCCGGCTGTTCAACGACCCGATCCTGGCCGACTCGGTCACGAATACGCTGTACTGGGTGGCCGGGACGATCATCCTGCCGGTCGGACTCGGGCTGCTGATCGCCGTCGTCTCCTACGGCATCCGGGGCGGCGCCGGGTACCGGTTGCCGTTCCTGATCCCGTACGCGCTGTCGGGCACGGCGCTGGCGACGCTCTGGCAGTACCTGCTCAACACCGACGGGGCGATCAACGCCGCCCTCGGCTCGGTCGGGCTCGATTCGCTGGAGCGGGCCTGGCTGCTCTCGCCGCCGATGAACACGATCTCGATGATCGTCGCCTCGACCTGGCAGGGAGTCGGCGTCTCGGTCCTGCTCTTCATCGTCGGGCTGCAGACGATCCCGCAGGACCCGATCGAGGCCGCCCGGCTGGACGGGGCCGAGGGCTGGCGCCTGTTCCGGGACATGACGCTACCGCTGCTGCGCCCGATGATGATCGTCATCATCGGCATCTCGCTGGTCAACAGCCTGAAGACGTTCGACATCATCTGGATCATGACGCAGGGCGGGCCCTACCGCTCCTCGGAGACGCTGGCCGTGACGATGTACCGCGAGACGTTCGTCCTGTTCCGGACGGGCTACGGCGCCGCGATCGCCGTCACGCTCAGCCTGATCGTCATCGTCGTCTCGTGGTTCTATCTCCAGCGCACGCTGAGGTCGGTGTAGCCATGGCCACAAGACGTCGAGCGATTGGCCGGCAGGCCGCGCTACTGCTGCTCGGGGCGGTCTGGATCGTCCCGCTGTACCTGGTCCTGATCAACGCCGTCGCCACGCCCGGGGACTACGCGACCAAGGCGATCTGGTCGCCGCCACCGTCCTTCGGGCTGTTCGACAACCTCCGGATCGCCTGGAACGTCGCCCAGCTCGGCAGCGCGGTCGCCAACACGCTGCTCTACGCCATCGTCGGTGGGGTCGCGGCGGTCCTGCTCGCCTCGATGGCGGCCTTCGCGATCGTCGCGCTGCGGGTACGCTGGGGCTTCTTCTGGTTCCTGCTGATCTACTCCGGAACGGTCTTCCCGTTCCAGATGTACCTCTCGCCCCTGTTCAGCAACTACGCCGACTGGGGTCTGTATAACTCCCGGCTCGGCCTGCTGCTGCTCTACACGGCGATCACGGTGCCGTTCGCCGTCTTCGTGATCCGGAACCACTTCGTCTCGATCTCGCACGACCTGGTCGACGCCGCCCGGCTCGATGGCGCCTCGGCGTTCCGGATCTACCGCAACGTCTTCATCCCCCTGTCGATGAACGCCTTCGCTTCGGTCTTCATCCTCCAGTTCACCTGGATCTGGAACGACCTGTTGTTCGGGCTGGTCCTGTCCCGCAGCGCCGATGTCCGGCCGATCATGACGGCGCTGGCCGCCCTGGGCGGGCAGCAGGGCACGACCGGCATCCCGGTCTCGCTGGCCGGGACGCTGATCGTCTCGGTCCCGACGTTCGTCCTGTTCTTCGCCGTCCAGCGCTTCTTCGTCAGCGGGCTCCGCGTCACCGCCTGAGCCCAGCCGAATCGTCCATCGCGACACGAACCGCTTCACGATCGTCCCGCGACGGGTATCCTGTCCCGCCAGCAACCCTGCTCCGGCACGGACAGACGACGCGAGGAACCCGATGACGACCGCACGGATGAGCCCGGAACTGGCCGACACCGCCCTGGAGCCGCTGCCTCTTGGCGAGATCCGGCCAGCGGGCTGGTTGCTCACGCAGCTTCGGACCCAGGCCGGCGGGTTGTCGGGGCACCTGGACGAGTTCTGGCCAGACGTCGCGCGGAGCGGATGGATCGGGGGAGACGCCGAGGGCTGGGAACGCGGACCCTACTGGCTGGACGGCGTCGTCCCGCTGGCGTTCGTGCTCGACGATCACCGCCTGATCGGCAAGGTCCGGCGCTGGGTCGACTACATCCTCGACCACCAGCACGACGACGGCTGGCTCGGGCCAACATATCACCGCTGGCCAGCCGCCCCGGCGATATTGTCATCCAACGAGCAGACCAACAGCGATCGCCAGTACGACTCCTGGCCGCGGGCGATCGTCGTCAAGGCGCTGATCCAGTACCACGAGACGACAGGCGACGCGCGCATCGTCCCGGCGCTCTCCCGCTTCTTCGCGAAGCTCGCCGACGTCATCGCGCTCCAGCCACTGGACTCATGGGCGGAGTACCGATGGTCGGAACTGGTCCTCGGCGTCCACTGGCTGTTCGGGCGGACCAGCGATCCGGCCCTCCTGCGGCTGGCGGAGCGGCTGCGAGACCAGGGGTTCGACTGGCAGGGCCACTTCCAGAACTTCCCCTTCCGACACCGCCTCGGTCCGGACGAATGCGGCCTGTCGGGTCACGGCCCCAACAACGCGATGGCGATCAAGACGCCGGCCGTCTGGTACCGTCAGTCCCACGACCCGGACGACCTCGCGGGGGCCGACCGGATCATCAATGAGCTGGACCGGTGGCACGGGCAGGCCACCGGGATGTTCTCCTGTGACGAACACCTGGCCGGCCGGAGCCCAGCGCAGGGCTCCGAGCTGTGCGCGGTCGTGGAGTACATGTACTCCCTCGAAGTTCTGATCGCCACCGGGGCCCGGGTCGAGCACGCCGACCGGCTGGAGCGGCTGGCGTTCAACGCCCTGCCGGCCACGTTCAGCCCGGACATGTGGACGCACCAGTACGACCAGCAGGTCAACCAGATCGCCTGCCGGATCGTGGACGACAACGTCTACACGAGCAACGGCCCGGACGCGAACATCTACGGGCTGGAGCCGCACTTCGGCTGCTGTACCGCCAATATGCACCAGGGCTGGCCGAAATTCGCCTCCCACCTCTGGATGCGGACGTTGGATGGTGGACTCGCCGCCGTAGCCTGGTCACCCTGCGACATCGTGACGATGGTCGGCGGTGGAACGGTCCGGATCTCAGTCCGGACCGATTACCCCTTCGACGGCGAGATCCAGCTGGATATCCGGTCCGAGGCGAACGCAAGCTGGCCGTTGGACCTGCGCATCCCCGGATGGGCCGAGGATGCGACGGTCCGGATCGACGGCGGCGAAGCGACCCGGCCGGAGGCGGGAACCTTCCACCGGATCGTGGTCCGGGGAGCGGCGTGCCAGGTCGCGATCCAGTTCGCCATGCCCATCCGGGTCGAGGGCCGGTCCGCGAACGCGGTCGCGCTCTCTTCCGGCCCTCTGCTGCTGGCCCATGCGATCGGCGATCGGTGGGCAAGGGTCCGGGAGCGGGACACGGTGGACGACTGGGAGGTCCACCCGACGACACCCTGGAACTACGCGCTCGATCTCTCGTCTGATCAGGCCCTGACCATCGAACGGCGCCCACCACCGACCGCTCGTTCGCCGTTCGCTCCGGACGTCGCGCCGGTCAGGGTTACCGTTCCGGCCCAACGACTGCCGGGATGGGGGATCGAACATGGCGCCGCCGCACCCGTCCCATCCCTACCCATTGGCAGCGACGAGCTGACCGAGCACATCGACCTGATCCCCTTCGGCTGTACCAACATTCGGATTGCCGAGTTCCCCGCCCTCGCCACACCGGGTCGCAATACCGCCACGGAAGGACGGCTCCGTTAGGCGTCGGGTGGCGGCGCCGTATCGTGGTAGCGGGCGCGACCGCGTCGGCACTGAGCGGAGCAGGTCAGGATCGTTCCGATGTGATCCGATCCGAGCGAGAGCGACGACGACGCTTCACCCGCTCTCACTCCCGCAAACCACGCTTCAACGCGCTCATACTCAGAGCGCGTTGAAGCGAATACTCCTCGAAGAGCGCCTTTGCTGGAGTCCGGCGATGCGATGCCGGCTCTGTTCGCCCGTTCGTCACGGTGCGGCCGCGATCAGACTGCCTGTCGTCGCGAGAACTGGCGGCTCGAAGATGCTCGCCGTGGATGGACACGGTGAGAGAGGGCACGGGCCACCGCTGGCCCGTCCGGGAGAGAAGCACACATGGAGAGACTGACACACCGACGTATCACTCGTCGTGGCCTGGTCGCTGGCACTGCCACCGCCCTGGCGCTTGGAGGAACCAGTCAACTCACGGATTCCGTCAATGCCCGGCGGGCGCCGGCGTTCCTGCGAGCGCAAGGGACGCTCAACATCCCGACGCCACGCGAGCAGACATTCGTCGTCGAGCAGTCCCCCAACAACGTCTGGGACAGCTTCAACCCCTTCACGGTCAACGGCGAGGCCTACAACTACGGTTACGCCATCGTCTGCCGTGAGTACCTGTTCTACCTCGACCTGCTGACCGGCACGATGACGCCCTGGCTGGCGACCGGTTACGAGTACAACGCCGACTACTCCCAGTGCACCCTGTCGCTCAACCCCGCCGCCAAGTGGAGCGACGGCCAGCCATTCACGTCCGATGACGTCGTCTTCTCCCAGAACATGCTCCTCCAGACTCCCAATCTCAACGGCGCGGACCGGGCCATCCTCGATATCGCCTCGGTCACGGCAGCTGATCCGCAGACGGTCGTCTTCGCACTCAACGCACCAAACCCCCGCTTCCACTACCGCTTCATCGCCAGCATCATCGCCGACGACATGCGGATCGTCCCGAAGCACATCTGGGAGGGCCAGGATCCGAATACCTTCCAGTTCAACTCACCCGTCCAGACCGGCCCCTACACCCTGCAGGAATCGACGAGCACGGGCCTCTACTACCTCTGGGCCAAGAACCCGGACTACTGGAACAGCGCCGTCCTCAATCCCGCCCCGCAATACGTCATGTACGTCCAGTCGTCCTCGGTCGACACCTCCGTCCAGGAGTTCCTCGCCGGCAACCTCGACGTGTCCAACAACATTGACTACCTCAACCAGCAGGTCGTCGCCAGCCAGGTCGATACGATCGCCCAGTTCGCCTACCCGGACCCGAACCCGCGCGCCTTCCACTTCAACAGTGATTCTCCGACCGGCCTGTTCGCGACTGGCGCGGGCAAGTGGGCGATGTCGTACCTGATGGACCGGGAGACGTACGCAAACGTCATCTGGCAGCCAACTTCCCGCCCGGCATCCTACCCGTGGGCCGATTACGCCTCGTGGGCACCGTGGGCGCCTGATTCAGTCATGAGCAAGTTCGACTTCTCCTACAGTATCGACAAGGCCAACCAGGCGTTCGATGCGCTTGGATCGACCCGGGATGGCGACACCCGGTCGCTCAACGGCCAGCCCCTGGTCCTCGACATGATCACGCCCGTGTCATCCAGCGCGGCCGAGTTCGCGATGGGCAATGCCCTCGTCGAGGCGGCCAAGGAAGTCGGCATCCAGATCAACCACCGCAGCCTGCCTGGCTCGGCCTGGAGCGATGCCTGGCAGACCGGCCAGTTCGACATCAGCAACCACTGGGCTGGCGGGATGGAGCTCGACCCCAACCAGATGTACACCCACTATCACTCCCGGAACTACCGCCCGGTGGGCCAGCGCACCAACGTCTTCAACGAGGTCCGCCTGCAGGACCCCCAGCTGGACGCCCTGATCGACCAGCTCGCGAACGTCGACCCCAACGACCAGGCCAACCGGCCGACATTCGACCAGGCGCTGGACGTCTGGATGACCGATCTGCCCTACAGCTCGACCATCCAGACCCTCTACGCCCAGCTCTTCAGCACCCAGTACTGGACCGGCTGGCCGACCGATGACAATCCGTTCGCCAACCCACTCAGCTGGTGGGGACACTTCATGTTCACGATCGGTGGTGTCAAGCCGGCCAGCGGTCAGTAGCCTCGACGACTGGCGCGTGGGGAGGAGGATCAAGGCGGATCCCCCTCCCCACGCGCCGCATCCCCACGCGCCCTGTCCCAGTCACGTTTCCAGTCCGGGAGAGCGTCATGGCCGTCCAGGCACCTCCGCTGATGAATCGCCAGCCCGGCCCGAAGCCGGGCGAGGAGCTCGTCCCGTCCCGTCGCGGCGCGACCGTGTCGCCGCTGGTCGGGTATTACCTCCGACGGATCGGGCTGTACCTGATCACGCTCTGGGGATCGCTGACCGCGACGTTCTTCTTCTTTCGGTTCCTGCCCGGCGACCCGGTGTCCGGTGTCGTCGCCCAGATGCAGACGCAGCGAGCGTCGAACAGCAACGTCACCGCGAGCCAGGCGGTCGTCGACTATTACATCAAACAGTTCGGCATGGATGGCCCTCTCTGGGAGCAGTACGTCCGGTACTTCCAGCGCGTCCTGTTCCATTTCGACTTCGGCCCGTCGATCCTGAGCTATCCGACACCGGCGACGGATCTCATCACCCGGGCCCTGCCGTGGACGATCGGCCTGCTGCTCTCCAACATCCCCGCGTACTTCGTCGCGCTCATGCTGATCATCTTCGTCTCGTACCGCTGGCACCTGCTGCCGCCGACCGGCGCCTACAACAACCGGCTCGATCCATCGTGGAGTCTCGAGTTCATCCTGAGTCTGATCAGGTACGGGACATTGCCCGTCGTCGCCACGGCAATCGTGGGGATCGCGGGCTGGATCATCAGCACCCGCGCCCTGACCGTCTCGATCCTCGGCGAGGACTTTCTGACGTATGCCAATGCCCGCGGTCTGACCGCTCGCCGCATCCTGTTCAGCTACGTGCTGCGCAACGCCTGGCTACCCCAGATCGCCGCGCTCGGGATCTCGCTCGGTTCGGTCGTCAGCGGCAATGTCCTGATCGAGCGGCTGTTCCGGTATCCCGGGGTCGGCAATCTGCTCGTCGATTCGGTCGTCATCAACGACGTCAACACCGCGATGGCCGTCGTCTCGATGCTGATCCTGCTGGTGCTGACGATCAACCTCGTGGTCGACCTCATCCTGCCCCTCGTCGATCCGCGCGTGAAGTCCAACGAGTAGGAGACGCCGCGATGGCCATCGTTCGCCTCTTCCGTCAGAGCGGCAAGTTCCGCTTCGGCGCGATCATCACGCTGATCCTGATCGCGGTCGCGATACTCCACACGCCCATCTACGACTGGCGGGTCGGCAGCGAGACTGACCCACTCGCGGTGGGGTCCTTTCCGGTCTTCGAGGACCCGAGCGTCAGCCATCTACTCGGGACCGACCGCTACGGGCGGGACGTCTTCGGGCTGGTCCTCATCGGTCTCCCGGTCTCCCTGAGCGTCGCATTCCTGGCCGGGCTGGTCTCGACGGTGATCGGCATGGTCGTCGGCCTGGTCGCTGGCTACCAGGGCGGACGAACCGATACGACGCTCCGGACGATCACCGACATGTTCATCGTGATCCCGACGCTTCCGCTGATCCTGATCCTGGCCCGGTACACCTCCGATCTCGGTGTCCTGCAACTGGCGTTGATTCTCGCGGTGTTCAGCTGGCCCTTCGCTGCCCGCGTCATCCGGGCCCAGGTGCTGAGCCTGCGCGAGCGCCCGTACGTCGAGCTGTCACGTATGACCAACCAGTCCGACCGGAGCATCATCGTCGGCGACATCCTGCCGAACGTCGCGCCGTACGTCGCGATCGGCTTCGCGTCGTCGTCCGTCGGATCGGCGCTGGCGCTCGTCGGCCTGACCATTCTCGGGCTGGGGCCGAGCAACCAGATGGACCTCGGCCGGCTGATCAGCGACGCGCTCAGCTGGGGGGTGATCAGCCTCGGCAAGGAGATCATCTTCGTCGCTCCGGTGGCCATCCTGACGATGTTGTTCCTCGGCCTGGCGATGATGAGCCAGGGTATGGACGAGTTCTTCAATCCGCGCCTCCGCGGACACTCCTGAGCCTTGGGAAAGGACCGCGCTTAATGGTGACGATCATCGACGAAACAGCCTCCGATCAGGCTCACCGACCCGGGAGACGTGCCGCATCCCCGCTACCGGACACGGATCGCGACGAATTGCTCTCGATCCGGGACCTGAAGATTCACTTCCGCACGCCGAGTGGCATCGCGCGCGTCGTGGATGGCGCCAACCTCACGGTCTATCGCAACGAGATCGTGGGCATCGCCGGCGAATCAGGCTCGGGAAAGACCACGCTGATCGAAGCGATCCTGCAGATCATCCGGTTCCCCGATCGGATCGCGGAGGGGGAGGTCCTGTTCACCCCGAAGGGCCGTCCGCCCATCGACCTGATGCGACAGAGTCCGAGGGCGATGCGCCAGCTCCGGGGGAAGGACATCGCCTACGTGCCGCAGGGCTCCATGAACTCGCTCAACCCGGTCCTCCGGGTCGAAGACCAGATCGTGGAGGGCATGGTCGACCATGGGATCGAGCGCCGCCTCGCACGGTCGAGGGTTCCGGAACTCCTTGGCAGGGTCGGGCTCGACGCACGGGTCGCGCGGCTCTATTCCCATGAACTCAGCGGCGGAATGCGCCAGCGAGTCATCATCGCCATCGCGATCTCCATGGATCCCCAGCTCATCGTGGCGGACGAGCCGACCACCGCGCTGGACGTCAACGTCCAGCGCCTCGTCCTGGAGACGCTGCTCCGGCTGCGGGACGAGATGGACGTGGCCATCCTGATCGTCAGCCACGACCTACCGGTCCACGCCCAGCTCGTCCAGCGGATCGGCATCATGTATGCCGGCCAGATCGTCGAGACCGGGGCGATCCGACCGACCGTCAAGGCGCCCCTGCACCCCTACACCCGCGGACTGATGGACGCGATTCCCAGGATCGGCTGCGGGCGGGAACGGATCGAGGGCATCAGCGGCACGACGCCGAGCCCACTCAATTGGCCAAGCGGCTGCCATTTCCGCACCCGCTGCCCGTCCGCCATGGACGTTTGCGCACGAGTCGCACCCGTCCTGGCCCCAGTCGCTCGCGACCGGGGGCCGGAGCAACCCAGCGGCACGGCGGCCAGCGAGCAGGCGAGCATCGTCGCCTGCCACCTCTACCCGGAATCGACTCCCGAGGAGGCACGCCGGTGACGTCCCTGCTTCGACCCGATGACCAGCGACCTGATCCCGCTCTCCTGCCCAATGGTTCTCCCGCAGCGGCAGCCGCAGGACCCACAGTGGCCCCTCTGCTCGAACTGCGCGATTTCAGTGTGGTGTTCGGACGCGGTGACGATGCGACCGTCGCCAGCGACGCCGTTAATCTCAGGGTCGACGAGCAGCCACCGCGCATCCTCAGCATTGTCGGTGAGAGCGGCTCGGGCAAGACGACGACGGCGCGAGGCCTGCTGGGCCTCCAGCCGCCGACCAGCGGCCAGGCGCTCTGGCGCGGCCAGGACATCTATGGGCTCAAGCGCAATGGGCTTCGTGAGCTCCGCCGCGAAGTCCAGGCCGTGTTCCAGGACCCCTACGGCATCTTCAACCCGTTCTACACCATCGACCGCGTCTTCAACATGACGATCAGGAACTTCGGGCTGGCCGACTCGCGGGCCGAGCGGGCGTCCCTGATCGAGGAGGCCCTGCGCGCCGTCAACCTGCGGCCGGGCGGCGTGCTCGGTCGCTATCCGCATCAGCTCAGCGGCGGGGAGCGACAGCGGATCATGCTCGCCCGGGCCTGGCTCCTGAAGCCGCGGGTGATCGTCGCCGATGAGGCGATCTCGATGCTCGATGTGGCGGTTCGCGCGGTCATCATGAACATCCTGCTCGACTTCCGCGAGCGCCTCGACATCTCGACGATCTTCATCACGCACGATCTCTCCGCCGCCTACTACCTGGGTGGGGACATCATGGTCATGCAGCGTGGGCGGTCGGTCGAACGAGGCACTTCGACCGATGTCATGAGCGAACCGCGGCACCCGTACACCCGCCTCCTGGTCGACTCGATCCCCTCGCCCGACCCGGACCAGCGCTGGGAGGGCAGCGCGATCCCGGCCAGCGAGGCGGATGTGAGCGGCCACAGACGCGTCAGCTCGCGGGAACGCTGCCTGTTCACCGATCGCTGCCCCGTGGTCATGGACCGATGCTGGGACGCGCGCCCACCGATGCTGCCGGTCGCGCGGCAGCACGTCGCCTGCTACCGCTATGACGAGACCGAGACCGCCGTGTCGTCGCTCGCTCAGGCGCCGGTCGCCACCCAGCGCATGGGGGAGCCAGGCCCGGTCAGCGCGGCCGTTGAGTAACGGCTGGGAGGGAAGCGTAGCCCGACCGTCGACGGCCCGGCCCGGCACTCGCGGCTCGGCGCACCAGGAGGCGACCTGTTCTTTCCATCGGAACGCTCCCCGACTTGCCCGGACATCGTAGAGTTCGCACAGTCGCGGCGGGCAGGTCCCCTCCCGGATTCTCCGATCGCGACGACCGACGATGTCCCGCAATGAGATCCCGCTGGACGCGACTGTCCCTGGCGTGGGAGGCAGCCCAAGCGTGGAGCACACGACCGTCAACGGCCGATATCGCATCGACGCGCGGATTGGCGACGGCGGCATGGCCGAGGTCTATCTCGGTCATGACCTGTTGCTCAACCGGCCGGTCGCGGTCAAGATGCTGCGCGAGCAGTTCGCCCGAGACACCAGCGTCCGGCTCCGGTTCGAGCGCGAGGCGCAGGCCGCGGCCAACTTCTCCCATCCCCACATCGTCGAGGTCTACGACGTCGGGGAGCACGGCACCGCCCCCTACATCGTGATGGAGTACGTCAAGGGCGAGACGCTCAAGCAGGTGATCGACGAGGAAGGTCCGTTCGACCCGGACGATGTCTCGGCCCTCCTGGAGCAGATCGGCGCGGCGCTCGACTACGCTCACGCCCGTGGGGTCGTCCACCGCGACGTCAAGCCGCAGAACATCCTCGTCGATGACGAGGGGCTGGCCAAGGTCGCCGACTTCGGGATCGCCAAGGCCATCACCGACTCCAACCTGACCGAGACCGGCACCGGGATCGGGACCGTCCACTACCTGTCCCCCGAGCAGGCCAACGGGCTGATGGCGACGCCGTCGTCCGATGTCTATTCCCTCGGGATCGTTGCCTTCGAGATGCTGACTCAGGCGCTCCCATTCGATGCCGAGTCGCCGGTCGCCGTCGCCGTCGCCCACACGCGGGACGAGCCGCCACGGCCATCGACGATCGAGCCGACGATCACCGGTGCCGTCGACGCGATCGTCCTCAAGGCGCTGGAGAAGGACCCAACGCGGCGCTACCGGTCAGCAGGCGAGTTCGCGGAGACGATGTCGGACTGGAAGCACTACCGGGCGCCCGCCCGAACCCGGAACGGCGCGGCGGCCAACGGCCACCACGACGCAGGCAACCATCCCGACCGCCACGTCACCCCGCACCCGCTCGACGCCGCCGCGACGGTAGCGCTCCCGACCGAGAGCGCCCAGTATCAGCCAGACTCCTACTCGGCTGGGTCGGGAAATGACCAGACGTGGACCGCTCCGGCCAGCCGCCCGGCCACCATTCCGCCATCCAGGCCCCGGGCCGCCGCGACTCCGCGGACGCCTTCCGTCCCGACCCTGGCCGGGGACGGCCGCCAGAGCGACGTCGGCTGCGGGACGTGGGCCACGGGCGCGATCGTCCTCGTCGCGCTGATCGCCCTGATCGTGATCGGCGCGTGGTTCTCGGACGGTGTCCCCAGCTCGGTCCCGAACATCATCCTCGGCTTGACCGGCGGCGATGATGGGCAAGACCTCGCCACGCCGGCCGCGTCTCCCACCGGAACCGCCGGAGGACTCGCCGGAGCGGGAACCGCCGGTCCAACCGCCACCGCGCCCGGCCCGACGACGACCGCCCCCGACCTGATCGGCATGACCATCGATGAGGCGCGCGCCGCTCTGGCCAACGAGGGCCTGTCGATCACCGTCACGTCGGAGACCCGCTACAGCGACACGGTGCCCGTGGATGGGATCGCCCAGCAGGACCCACCGGCCGGGATGGCGATCGACCGTGGCGGCAGGGTCGTGGTGATCCGGAGCCGCGGCCCGGCCCAGTTCGACCTCGGCACCCTGAATCTGATCGACCGGCCCGCCGATGAGGCCGTCGCGACCCTCACCGCGGCCGGCCTCCAGCCGGTTCAGGCTCAGGTCGGTAGTCCAACCGTGCCGCTCGGCTCAGTGGCCCAGATCGACCCGACCGGCCCCGTCCCACCCGGCTCGTCCGTAACGGTCTTCGTCAGCCAGGGGGATACGATCCTGATCCCGGTTTCCGCCTTCGGTGAGAACCGCGACACGGTCGCCGCTCAACTGGCCGACGCCGGCTTCGTCATCGCCGGCAACGATACGGCCGATCGAGCGGCGATCGAGACGGCGGGCGTTGACCTGACCGTCTACGGGATCGAAGATGGCGACGTCGTCGGCGTCCAGAACGCTGACGGGACCGCCAACTTCGGCGTCTGGCTGCCGCCAGGCACGGAGCTAACGCTGGTCTCCTACGACGCGAGCCGCGATGCCGAGGGCCGCACCGATGGCGACGGAACCACCGGACGAATCAGAATCGAGCCTGGCAGCCACCTCGCCTGAGCCGCCGGTCCGGCCGGATGGCTGGGCGACACGCCCGTATTCCCCAACGGTCGCGTCACTTCCGCCTGACCGCGATGATGCGGACGAGATCACCGCCGCGCTACCGTCCAGATTCGCCCCAACCCGATCCCTCTCGATGACCGGCTGGCTGGTACTCGGGTCGGCCGCCGTGGTCATGGCGATAATGACCTTCGCCATCCCGGCCTGGACGGCGGCCCACGCTACGCCACGGGTTGTCCTGCTTGGCTGCGGCTCATCGCTGTCGGTGCTGATCCAGGCTGGCGACGCCCGGGTCGTGATCGCGGCCGGCGACGACCCGGCCGCCTACGGGACCGCGATCGACCGGGCGTTGGCCCTCTCTCCGGGCCGGATCGACCTGCTCATCGTCGCCGCGACCGGGAAGGACCTGGCTGTCCCCGCCGATCTCGCGAACGACGATCGTGTCCGGGAGGTCGTCCGTCTCGGCGATCCGCACCCCGGCCGTGAGACTGGCGACCTGCCGGCCGGACTGCCGCAGGTGCCGCCTCTTGCCCGAATCGAGGTCGCGCCCGGCGTGGTCGCGCTGATCGAGACAGTGGAAGTCCCCAAGCCGGATGACGGCGGCGATTTCGATCTGGCCTGGCGGGCCGAGGTCCGGCACGGTGCGGCGACCGTCACCGTCCTGTCCGACGCGGAGCACGCCGGCGAGTTCGCGCCGCTCACCTCGCGGGGTGTCCTGGTCGTCGCCAGCGATCCCGGTCCCAACGACCTCGGGAGTCTGCTGCCCTCCCCGGCCGGCGCCCTGGTCGTCAACGCCGACCACATCGATGGGAGTGAGATCCGGGCCGACCTCCCGCCCCTTCTCACCACCGAACTGCCGACGATCCGTGTCCACTCCGGGACCGCCGTCACCCTGTTGCTCAACGACTCCGGCGTCGAGTTGCCGCCGGACGACATCGTCGTCGTCCGGCCTGACTCACCGGAGGGATCCTGAGGAAGGGTGACGGATCAACAAACTTAGAGCGGTATTCAGTGGGGTTGCCAGTGTCTGGCAGACGGGAGGCATGAGCCCTTATCCCGCCCGCTTCCGGGAGCGTGCCCTCGCCGCCCTGACCCATGGCACCCGGGTTGCCGCCGTGGCCGACACCCTCGCGGTCGATCCCTCGACCCTCTCCCGCTGGCGCACGTGCCAGCAGACCACTGGGTCGGTGGGGCCGACCCCACCACCGGGCCGGGCGCGGCTGATCGGGCCAGGGGACGCCGCGGCGCTCCAGGCCCAGGTCGACGCCCAGCCCGATGCCACGCTGGCCGAGCACGCGGCGTTGTGGAAGCAGCGCACCGGGCAGCCGGTCAGCCAGCCGACCATGAGCCGGGCGGTCACCCGCCTGGGCATCACGCGCAAAAACAGACGCTGATCGCCACCGAGCGCGACGAAGTCGCCCGCGCCCAGTGGCGGCAGCGGGTCCAGCCGACGCGCGACCCGGCCACCACGGTCTTTGTCGACGAGACCGGGACCAATACCGCCATGACGCGCCGGTACGGTCGGGCGCCGCGCGGCCAGCGGGTGGTCGACCGGGCGCCCCGCAACCACGATCCCAACGTCACGCTGCTGGCCGCGCTGGGTCCGCACGGCATCGTGGCCAGCGTGGCGGTGCCTGGCGCCATGGACCGCGCAGTGTTGACCACCTTCCTCCACCAGGAACTCCTGCCCCAGCTCGCGCCGGGGACGTCGATCGTCTGGGACAACCTCAGCGTCCATAGCGGTGACGCAATCGGCGACCAGATCGCCGCGGCCGGATGCACGCGGGTCTTCCTGCCGACCTACTCGCCGGATCTCAACCCGATCGAGACCGTCTTCAGCGTCGTCAAGGAGGCGTTGCGCGGAGCCAAAGCGCGGGACCCGGACACGTTGATGACGGCAATGGGCACGGCGCTCAACGGGATTACGCCGGCGATGGCCCACCGGATGATCCACCACGGTGGCTACCGGCCTCCCTCGCAGCCATTATGAACACCGCTCTAAGAGGGTGTTTACGAGGCGTACGAACGCGCCAATCGGCGGACCATCACGCCGATCATGGCCAGGTGGATCCAGGCCGCTTCCACCTCGGGCAACGCCTCATAATCCTTGCTCAACCGCCGGTGCCGGCTCAGCCACCCGAACGTCCGCTCCACGACCCACCGCCGCGGCAACAGCTGGAAGCCGACCGGGTACGGCGGCTCCTCCTGCCCCTCGGCGACCCGTACCCAGCGCCGCTGTTTGCGCACGATGGTCACGGACCAGCCCAGCGTCTCGGTGACCCAGTCCGCGAACGGTCCCTGATATGCGCCATCGGCCCACAGGTGGGCCAGACGCGGGAACCGCTCGGCCAGCCCCGGCAGGAGCAGTCGGCCCCCGTCCCGGTCCTGCACGTCCGCCGGATGGACGAGCACGGCGAGCATCAGTCCCAGCGTGTCGACCAGCAGGTGACGCTTGCGGCCATTCACCTTCTTGCCGCCGTCAGAGCCGCGCGGCCCCCCTTTTCCGTCGTCCTGGCGCTCTGGCTATCCACAATGGCGGCGCTGGGCTCCGGGTCGCGTCCGGTCTGGACCCGGACCTGGCGGCGCAACGCGTCATGGAGGCGCTCCCAGGTCCCATCGCGCTGCCACTGCCGGAAAGAGGCGTAGACGGTTTCCCACGGCGGGAAGCTCTCGGGCAGGTAGCGCCAGGGACAGCCGGTGCGCAGGACGTACCGAATGCCATTGACGAGCTCGCGCTCGGGGTGGCGTCGGAGACGACCACCGGGTCGGGCGAGCGAGATGTGGGGGGCAAGGAGCGCCCACTGGGCATCGGACAGGTCGGAGGGGGAGGCTTTGCGGGACATGCGGGCACCTCCAGCGGTGCGTGTCCGCTCCAGCCTACTCCCCTTTGTAAACACCCTCTAGTGGTCTGTCACGGCTGAATCATCAGTGGCAGGGCATCTGCGGCAGGATAGCATCGACTCGCCGTCCTGCCGCTGGAGTCCCGCCATGGCCTACCCATACCGCGTCGCACTCACGGTCGAGCAACGCGCCGACTTGCGCACCCTCGTCGGTTCGGGGAGGGCCCCGGCCCGGATGCTGACCCGCGCCCGCGTCCTGCTCAAAGCCGATCATGGCGAGGGCGGCCCCGGCTGGTCCGATGCCGCCATCGCCCAGGCGCTCGACCTGCATCCCGGCACCGTCCAGCGCATCCGGCGCCAGTTCGTCACCGACGGCCTGACTCCGACCCTGGCCCGCAAGCGGCCCGACCGGGTCTATGCGCGCACGCTCGATGGCCGCCAGGAAGCCCAGCTCATCGCGCGGGCCTGCTCCGCGGCGCCCGACGGGCAGGCCCGCTGGAGTCTCCGTCTGCTCGCCGACGAAATCGTCCGACTGGAGGTCGTCGACGCCATCTCCTACGAGACCGTCCGTCGCACACGCAAAAAAACGTCCTCAAGCCGCACCTGAGTGCGCAGTGGTGCTTCGCGCCGACCGCCGACCCCGCCTTCGTCTGGTCGATGGAGGACGTGCTGGCGGTCTACGAGCGGCCCTACGATGCGGCGCGTCCCGTCGTCTGTCTCGACGAGACCAGCCGCCAGCTGCTCGGCGACACCCGGCCTCCACTCCCGGCGGTGCCCGGTCAAGTGGCCCGCACTGATCCTGAATATGTCCGGGGCGGCGTCGCCAACCTCTTCCTGGTGACCGAGCCGCTACGGGGCTGGCGCCACGTTACGGTGAGTCAGCAGCGCACCCGGATCGACTTCGCCCACTGTGTCCGGGAGCGTGTCGAGGTCCACGATCCCCATGCCGAGCGGATCGTCCTGGTGCTCGACCAGCTCAACACCCACTCCCCAGCCTCGCTGTATGCTGCCTTCCCGCCCACCGAGGCCCGCCGGCTGACCGAGAAGCTGGAGATCCACCATACGCCCAAGCATGGCAGCTGGCTGAACATGGCGGAGCGGGAGTTGAGCGTCCTGGCCCGGCAGTGCCTGGCCCAACGGCTCCCCGACCGCGACACCATGACGCACGCCGTCACGGCATGGGCCGACCGGCGCAATGCCACCGCCTCGACCATCGACTGGCAGTTCACGACCGCTGATGCCCGGACCAAGCTCCGCCGCCTCTACCCGGCGGATGACGCGTGACGAACCACTACAGCGGTGCTCAGAAAGGTTGACCGCCTCCTCCATGGAAGCGACGTCTCCCCCTCTCCATACGATGAGGACCGCAGGGACGAATCGCGATGGGGAGGGGGCCGAGGGGCTTACTGCCATACAGTTTCCTGGGGGCGGGCATTGGCTCGGGCGCGGGGCAATGCCCCGTGTTCCCGTCCCAGCCGCCACGGCGCCAGCCGGGGACCGTCGCGTTCCCGGCGACGCTGCTCGCAGCGTCCCAGCCGCACCAGCGACCACGTCCGACGGTCCCGCCGGTCGTACCGGTGGCGTCGTCCGGCTCGGACCACCCTGGCCCCCACGGCTACCAGGTGCCAGTGCGCCATCGCCACCCCAATCAGCAGGGCCGCCAGCCGCCGCGGCTCCCGCAGCCGGCTGCGGACCAGCTGCCAGCCCCGGCCCTTCCCGTCGGCGAACATCGCCTCGATCTGCATCCGCCGCCGGTAATGCCGGACGACGGCCGCCCCTCCGGGCCGATCGCTCAGCAGCACCCAGGGCGCCGCGTGGTCGGGATCCGCGTGGATCGTGACCCAGCCGGCCCGCCAGCCGGCGGTCTTGAACACCTGCCCCGCCCAGGTGCGCGTCCGGCGGCGCTGGGGTCCGGTCGGTTCGGGCAGCCCGGCGGCGATGCGCTGCTCGGGGCCGTCCGGGGGCCGGAACAGGTGCTGCCCGTTGGACGTGACGCTCAGGCGCAAGACGAAGTGCCAGCCGACCGACCGGCACAGATCGACCAGGAACGGGCTGGCCAGGCCGGCATCCGCCAGCAGCGTCACGCTCCGGCCCGGTGGCAGGGCGGCGGCGATGGTCGGGACCATCTCGCGGACCGCCGGGGCGAACTGGTCGCGCCAGCGCTCCTGGGCCGCGACGACGTGCCAGGTCAGCGGGACGGCCCGGCGGTGATGGGCCAGCCCGATGACCAGCGAGGTGAAGTGGTCGGCGTGGTTGGTCAGGTCGAAGATCAGGGTCACCTCCGTCGTGGTCTCGGCGGCGAGCAGCTCGGGCAAGAGCGGGTCCCAGCACTGCTGGCGGGTAGCCGTGGGCTGCATCAGGAAGCGGTGGAAGCGGGTGATGGTGGCGTGGAGCGGGACCGTGAAGGGGGGGTCGGCGGCGATGGCGGGCAGGCTGATGGCGTCGGCGAAGGCCAGCCCGACGGCCAGCCCGGCCAGGACGGGCGGGGTGGTGGCGCGCAGGTGGGGCAGGCGGGCGGTGAGCGACTGGCACAGCGGGTGCTGAAGCTGGTGGCGGGGCGGCATGGCAGGCTCCTGGGATCGCGGCGATTCAGCACCACCGTCGTCTCAGGATGCAGGCCATGCCGTTCCCGGTTCCCCTGCTTACCACGCCACCCATTGTTCCCTCACCAAAACTGTATGGCAGTAAGGGGCCGGGGGGTGGGGCTCGTCGCTGGCGACCGGACAACGCCAATGAATCCCACTGTAGCGGATCATTCCGGGGATCACTCTGGGACACATCACACGAACACCGGCTCACCGGCTCACCGGCCGGGACGCGCGTTTGCGTTATCCCGCCGCCGCGTCGAACGAAGTCGTGTGCTCCGGCACGATGTGGACGACGACGTGATCGCCCTCCACTCCACCGAACGACTCGTCGCCGATGTATTTCACCGCTAGCTGCCGGACGAATGCTCGATCCAGATCGGGCACCTCGCGCTCGACCCGGCCCCGGATTTCGAGGTTGCGGTTCGGGTCGCCCGGGTCGACCATCGACAGCGCCACCCTGGGCTCGCGGCGAAGGTTCTTCAGCTTCTGCTGCCCCTCGGTCTGGCTGATCAGGACCCGCGACCCGTCCCAGATGAACCAGACCGGCGTCGACTGCGGCTCGCCGTGCGGCCCGATCGTCGCGACGTGGGCCAGCGCCGTCGACGCAAGGATGTCCATGAATGCGTCCGGTATCATCGCCGCGCTACTGTCGGTCATGGTGAATCCTCCATACTGATCGATCGTTCACCCATTCGGACTCTGGACGCGGCCACCGTCGATCATCCCGTGGCCGCTCGACTGGCAGCCACCCCGTCACCCGCAGCCCCAGTGCCGCGGCCACAAACCAGCCACCCACCCACTCCCTATACTCCCCCTGTCTTTGGCATCTCACACCTCGACCCAGCCGTCGTCAGGGAGATCAGGCCGTGCGCAACCTGCTGGGCCGGCTCAACGGCCGCACCCCCGACGAGCTCGCCCGGATAGCCCGCTTCTGGCAGGTCCCGACCGAGACCGCCGGCCCGAAGCATCGCCTCGTCGGCGCCCTCTACCGAACGATGACCGACTCCCGTGGCGGCCGCGACGCCTGGGATCGGCTCGACGACGATGAGCGACGTCTCATCACCCTGCTCGCCGAGACCCGTGAGGCGTCCCTCCCGATCGGCGACCTCGCCCGCCGCCTCGGCATTCTCGAGACCGCCGCCCACGAAATCGCCGCCCGCCTCTACCGCGCCGGCATCGTCGCCCGGGTCGGCGACGATGACCCGCTCCCGATCGGCGCCGTCCCCCAGCTGTTCCTCCCGATCGAGATCGGCCAGCTCTTCCGCCGGGTCCGGGACGAGCGCGAGCTCGGCGACGTCAGCGCCCGGACCCTGCCGACTCTCCTCGACCTGCTCGACGACACCGAGCTGGAGGAGGCGGCCGGCTACTGGGGCTTCCGCGCCATCCCCGGCCTCCACCGTCGCGACGACCTGATCGCCCGGATCGGCGAGGGCGTCGCCGACCCGGACCGCCGCGGTGTCGTCCAGAGCCTCGCCCGCCGCCCCGAAGCCGCCCGCCTCTGGGTCGCCGTCCTGCCCGCCAAACCCGACCCGGAGACGCCGGACGTCAGCCCGGCGACGCACGGAACCGTCCCGCTCACCGCCGCCGCCGCCGCCGCCGGCCTGACCCCGCCGCCGGACGACCCGGCCGCCCAGTTGCGCCTGCGCTCGGCCCTCTCCGACCTCGAGTCTCGCCTGCTCGTCTGGCACACCTACGACGCGGCCGGACACCGGTTCCTGTTCGTCCCAGCCGAGATCCGCGACCCCAAGGCCATCGCCGCCCACGGGATCGAGCGCCCGGCCCCGGTCGCCGACGACGACGCCCAGCCCGACCCGTGGCGCTCCCCCGACGGCCTTGCCTGGGATCTCCTCACGCTCACCCGCGCCCTCGGCGGCAGCGACGCCCCGGCCGTCGCGACGGTCGAGAGCCTGCCCCGGCCCTGGCTGCGCTGGCTGAACACTCGCCTCTGGTGGCGCGGGGAGGAGCTCCCGCCGCGTGGCTACCTCGCCTTCCTCGCCGCCCTCGGGCAGGACGAAGGTGTCCTGCGGGTGTCCGACGGTCCGCATGGCGCCGCGCTCGGGCCAACCGCCGCCGTCCGGACCTGGCGGGACCGCTCCTTCCCCGCCCAGACCGCCCAGCTCCGGCTCCGCTGGCTGGCGACGACCGGCTGGCCCGAAGGCGCCGCCCGGACCGACCTCGCCATCGAGGGAGCCGACTGGCGCGGGTTCCGCCGCCGCCTCCTCGCCCACCTCGGCGAGCTGATCGCGTCCGACCAGGCAACCGGCCACGAGACGATGCGGGACGCCAGCCCCGGCACCGCCGGACCGTGGTACGCCGTCGAGGAACTGGCCCAGTGGCTGGCCGCGCTCGACACCGACATCCTCGGCGATACCTTCTCCGCCGCCAGCGCCGGCTCCACCGGGACGACCGAACCCGAACGCCGCCGGTCCGCCATCGCCGATGCCATCGCCGGCACCCTGACGACCGCGCTGGCCTGGTTCGGCCTCGTCGAGCTCGGGACCGGCCCCCGCGGCGGCCGCCTCGTCCGGGTCAGTCCGGCCGCCCTCGCCCCGACCACGACCGAGCGCACCGGCACACGCGCGGCGACCGGCACCGGGGTCCGCGACGGCACCAGCCGGGAAGCCCCGATCAGCCTCGCCATCGACGGCACGATCCGCCTCCGGCTGCCGTCCCCCGTCCGGGTCTGGTCGCTACTCACCTTCGCCGACCCGCTGGCCCTCGGCGAGGTCAGCACGTACCGCCTCACCGAAGCCGCCCTCGGCCGGGCGCTCGCGGCGGGCTTCGAGCTCGGCCAGGTCACCGACTTCCTCACCCGCCAGTCCCGCCGCGGCCTGCCCGAACCGGTCCTCGTCGACCTCCAGGGCTGGTCGAACGGCTTCCGCCGCGTCCGCCTCGGCCCGGCTCTGACGCTCCGCCCCGACGACGCGGCGCAGACCGAAGCGCTCCGCGAGATCGTCACCGCCGCCGGCCTGACCGCCCACCCGCTCCCGGACGGCACCCTCGTCGTCCTGCTCCCCGGCGCCCCGCACTCCGCCGGCGGCGATGCCGCCGTCAGCACCCTGACCGAGCGCCTCCGCGCTGCCGGCTTCCACCCCTCCAGCAGCCAGTAGTTCAGACTCGAGCAAGGCGAAGGAGACCATCGATCGCCCTTTGACCTCTGCTACGCTTCGTATTCAGATATGCACCCCCGTGAGAGGGAACCACGATGGTCGCCACGCCCAGAGCCGCCACGATCGCCGATCTTCACGCCATGCCGGATGATGGCCAGCGGCATGAACTCATCGACGGAGAGATCATCGTGACCGCATCGCCGTCCTGGGTTCATCAACAGGCCGTCGGAAACCTTCATCTGCTGTTGAGAGCGTGGGTCGACCCCCGCTCCCTTGGGCAGGTCGCGCTCTCGCCAATCGATATCGTTCTCAGTGAGACGACGGTCGTTCAGCCCGACCTCCTTTTCGTCTCGAACGCCAATCTCTCCAAACTCTCTCAGGGCCGGTATCGCGGAACGCCCGATCTCGCCGTTGAGGTGATCTCTCCGTCTAACCAGAACTACGATGCCGTGACCAAGATGTTCCGGTACGCCCAGGCCGGTATTCCGGAGTACTGGCTGGTCGACCCAATTGCCCGGACGTTCGTGATCCTGTCACTCGGCGCGGGCAACATCTACGTCCCGCGGGAACCCGATACCGCCGGGCAACTCGCCTCGGTCGTGCTGCCCGGTCTGACGATCGAGCCCGCCGCCCTCTTCAGCGCCCCCAATCTCTCCACCTGACCAATAGCGCGATCTCATCAGCCCAGCCTGTCCTGGCCGTCCCCAGCGAACGGCGGCGCCGGAACCACCCGCTCCCGAGCCAGCGCGATCAGCGCGCGGGTGGCCGGGCTCCGCGGCCCGTCCCGCCGCCAGGCCAGTTCGATCCGCCCCCGCAGCCGTGGCTCGGCGACCCGCAGCGCACGGAGACCAGGGCCCCGCGCGTCCGCGACCGACTCCGGCAGGATCGCAATGCCGAGCCCGCGCTGGGCCAGCTCGGCCAGGACGGCCGGGCTGCTCGCCTCCAGGGCGATCCGCGGTGTGAACCCGGACGCCGCCCATCCGTCCTCGACCGCCGTCCGGACACCGGTCCCGCGCGGCAGGCAGATCAGCGGGAGCTCGCCCAGGTCCGACACGGTGATACTCTCGTGGTCCGCCAGCGGGTCGTCGGGCAGGACGACTGCGACGAGCGCCTCGTCCGCGAGCACGAGCGTCGCGAGATCGGCCGGCGTCGGTGCCATGCTGGTCGCGACCAGCGCGATGTCCAGCTGACCGCTCTGGAGGTCCGCGACCAGCCGGTCCGAGTTCCCCTCCGACAGGCTGATCGCCACCGCCGGTTGGGCCCGGTGGAACGCCTCCAGCAGGTCGAACAGATCCGTGATCGCGCAGGCCGTCACCATACCGACCGCGACGCTGCCGCGCACTAGTCCGGTGAACTCCTCGACGGTCGTGCGCACGCCGGAGAACGCCGCCAGCGCCGCCCGGGCCTGGGGCAGCAGGGCCGCTCCGACCGCCGTCAGCCGCACGGCGCGACCGGAGCGGTCGAACAGCTCCTCGCCCAGCTCCCGCTCCAGCCGGCGGATCTGGGCGCTGATCCCTGGCTGCGCGACGTGGACCCGGGCGGCGGCCCTCGTAAAGCTCCCCTCGTCGGCCACCGCGACGAAGTACTCCAGTTGTCGAATCTCCATAACGGCTGAGTATAGCTGGCATCGGGTATTGCTCTTGGACGTCTGCCATCGCCGGTCCCAGACTTGAAGCAGGCACGTCGAATCACCAGAAGGAGACGCACGATGACCGACGACCGTGAGCGAGCGACAACCCCCGAGGATCTGACCCGGCTCTACGTCGAGCGGGCCAACACCGGCGATGCCGAGGGCATGGCCGCGCTCTACGAGCCGGACGCCGTCGTCGCCTACCCGACCGGCGAACTGACCGTCGGCCGCGGGGCGCTCCAGGCCGTCTTCGCCGCGCTGGTCCGGCAGATGCCCAGCCGCCCGCCCGAGGCGCCGCTGACGACCCTCGTCGTTGGCGACCTCGCCCTGACAGCGACGCCGGCCGCGGGCGGGGGTGGCGTCCGGGCCCAGGTCGCCCGCCGGCAGCCCGACGGCACCTGGCTCCGCGTGCTCGACCGGCCCCAATTCGAGTCCTGATCCCGGCCCGGTCGAGCGCCACCGACCGCGACCCGAGCCAGGACATCGCGACCACCCGGCTGCCCTGACGAAGCGGCCGACCACGTCCTCCGAAGGGACTGGTCGGCCGCTTCGTTGCGCCTGAATCAGCCCGAGCGTGACCGGCGACGAGACCAGGAACAGGCGGCCGCGGGTCAGGACCACCATCGCCCCTCGAAACCGTCCTGGCGTCACCCCTCGTTAAGAACAGGACCAGTGTCTCGCCAGTGTCCCGCGCGATCTGGCGACGCGGCACCCTCGCGGATCCTGACGATGCTGCCCGCGCTACGACGTCCGTGATGATCTGCATGGCCGCGTCCGAGCGTACTCTCAACGTATTGCCTGGTCTCCTCGGTCCAGTCATCACGGCTCCAACGGGCGGGTCGTTACGGTCATTCCCCGGATTGATACCCTCTGTTTACCCGTTCCACTCCCTGACGGTGCTACCGTTCAGCGCAGACGTTCCAACGAGACGACCGGCTTCCAGACCCAGGGGCGACCGATCTCCTCCGATGCGCGACCAGAAAGGCTCGGCCATTGAACGGGAACGTCGATCATGTCAGCCAGGATGAGCCGGACGACCACGATGCCAGCCATCCCTCCGGTTCCCACCACGCGGCATTCCGGACCCGGGCCGTTCACGCCGGCCAGAGTGGCGGCCCGGTCCGGCCGGTCAGCGTCCCGATCGAGTTCGGGACGTCCTACGCCTTCGCCGACGCCGCGACCGCCGACAGCGTCGCCCAGACCGGCGCCCCGCTCTACGCCCGGGACGGCATGCCCAACGTCCGGGCTCTGGAGCGGGCCGTCGCCGACCTCGAGGGGGCGGACGACGCCGTCGCGACCGCCTCCGGGATGGCCGCCCTCTCCCTGACGATGCTGACGCTGCTCTCGGCCGGCGACCACGTCGTCCTCAACGCAGGCTGCTACCAGGACACCGTCAGCCTGCTGGAGGGCCACTTCACCCGCTTCGGCATCGGCGTCACGGTCGCCGAACGCAACGACCCGCAAGCTGTCCTCGCGGCGATGACGCCGACCACCCGGATCGTCTTCAGCGAGACGATCACCAACCCCGGCATCGTCGTGACCGACATCGCCGCCATCGCCCGGGCGCTCCGGCCCTCCGGCGCCCTGCTCGCGATCGACAACACCTTCGCCACCCCGGCACTCTGCCGCCCGCTCGCCCACGGCGCCGACCTCGTCCTCCACAGCGCCGGCAAGTTCCTCGGCGGTCACCACGACGCCACCGGCGGCATCGTCGCCGGACGCCATGACCTGATCGACCCGATCCGGCGGGCCGGCTACCTGTTCGGTCCGCTGCTTGGCCCGCTCGACGCCTGGCTGATCCTGCGCGGCATCCGGACCCTCGCCCCGCGCCTGTCCTGGATGAGCGCCTCGGCCCTGCGCGTCGCCGCCACGCTGCGGGCCCACCGCGCGGTCTGCGCCGTCCGCTACCCCGGCCTCCCGGACGCCGGGCGCGGCGACGTCGCCGACCGGCACCTGCCGCACGGCAGTGGCGCCATGCTCGCCTTCGACCTCGCTGGCGGGACGGATGCCGCCGTCGCCTTCACCCAGCTCCTGCGGACGATCCCCTACGTCGCCAGCGTCGGCGGGACGGAGACGATCATCTCCTTCCCACCCCTGCCGCCCAGCCAGGAGACCGGCGAACCAGCCCGCGACTACCGCTGCGCCACGCTACGGATGTCGGTCGGACTGGAAGACCCCGCCGATCTGATCGTCGACATCACCCAGGCCCTCGACCGCCTGCCGGCGTTCCCGACCCTCTCGCCGGCGACCGCCGGTGGCACCGCCGCCGCCAACGGCCGCCCCCATGAAACGAGTCCCGACCATGACGCTTAATCGCCGTCTCCTCACCCTGCTCGCCGGCCTCGTCGCCGGTCTCGTCGCGACCGCATCCCTGGCGCTGTTCATGATTGCCGGGCGGTACTTCCTCGGCGTCACGCCGCCGCCCGAGGCCATCCCGGACCGCGTCGCGCCGCTCCTCAGCATCCATACGTTCTTCGGGCTCTTCGGTGACTACGGCGGGTACAACGGCCTGAAGAAGTTCGGCATCCGTTCCGGCACGACCGGTGTCATCGTGGCCGGGCTCGTGGCCGGGCTCGTCTACCCGCTGATCGCCGAGAGCGTCCGCTCCCGTCGCGCCGGAACAGGGCGGTTCGGGATCCCGAAGCACGGTCTCGCCTTCATCCTCGCGGCGACGCTCGTCCTTTGGGTCGCCTCGGTCATCTTCCTCTGGCCGGTCCTCGTCACGAACTTCAAGGGCCTTCCCCCCTTCGACGCCCGGCTGGTGACGATGGGCTGGTACCTCCTGACCTATGTCGTCGGGTTCGGGGTCGTCCTGCTCCTGGCCTACCGCCTCATCACCGAGCGGGTGGGTCTGGCGAGAATCGCTCCGGCGCCGGTGACGCCCTTCGTCGGGCACGACATCGAGATGGTCACGGCGCGAATGGACGCTGGAGCCGATTCAGGGGCAGTCGCTCCGCGGCCAGCCTCCCGTCCAGCGATGGCCCGTCACCCCCTGCCGGTCGCCCGGCCGGTGGCGCGCCGCTCCCTTCTCGCAGTCATCCTGGCCGGCATCCTGGTCCTGCCGTCGTGGGCGCTGTTCCGTCGCCTCTACGGCATGGCCGCCTTCGCCTATGACGGCCGTCCCTACAACGGGTCCGGCATCCAGCCGATCACCCCCAACGCCGAGTTCTACTCGGTCACCAAGAACGTCGTCGATCCCCGCATCGACACCGGCATCTGGCGGCTGGACGTCTTCGGCATGGTGACCTATCCCCGATCCTACAGCTACGACGACCTGCTCCAGCTCTCGCCGTACGAGCAGGAATCGACGCTGATGTGCATCAGCAACCGGGTCGGCTCGGGACTATTCAGCAACGCGCTCTGGGACGGCGTCCAGCTCCGGACCATCCTGAACGAGGCCGGTGTCATGGAAGGGGCCGTCGAGGTCAAGCTCTACGGAGCCGACGGCTACATCGACACCTTCGCGATCGACAAGGCGCTCGATTCGACCACGATGCTGGCCCACACGATGAACGGCGAGCCACTGCCGCAGAAGCACGGTGGTCCGGTCCGGCTGCTGGTGCCGGGGCTGTTCGGCGAGAAGAACATCAAGTGGATCACCGGTATCGAGGTCGTCGACTACGACGCCAAGGGCTTCTACGAGCAGCAGGGCTGGGGACCGAACTTCGCCCCCTACACCCGCTCGGACTTCTACAGCCCCCAAGTCGTCGGCAACAACCGCTTCCGCGACTCGTTCCGGACCGGCGAGACCGTCACGGTCAAGGGCCGCGCCTTCGCCGGCGATCGCGGCGTCCAGAGCATCGAGTTCAGCCCCGATGACGGCCAGACCTGGCAGCCCGTCCGCGTCACCTACCCCGGCACCGACCTGACCTGGGTGTTCTGGGAGGCCGACTGGCAGGTGCCGAACCAGCCAGGTGACTACGTCGTCTCGTCCCGCGCCGTCGATGGCAACGGCGACCCCCAGATTCCCGAGGCCCAGGACACCGTCCCCCAGGGCGCTCACGGTTACCACCGCGTCACCGCCACCGTGGAGTAACCCTCAGTTCCCTTCTCGTCAGACGATACGAAGATGCTGGTCATGGGTACAATTGCCAATGAAGACCACCAGACGAGAGTCCGTCTCCACGGTGGTGAACGGCAGGAGCGTCATGATGAGCGAGCCGTATCATGTCTTGGCCCTCAACATAACCGGAGCAGCCCAGGTGACCGGCCTGTCGAAGAGCACGCTTCGGTCCTGGCGATCTGCCGGCATCGTCCAGTCGTCGTTCGATGACGATCTGGCCGACGACTCAGGACGCGAAATCTACGGGTTCCGGGACCTGTTGAACCTGCGGGCGCTGGCGGACCTTCGGCGTGATCTGGGGTTGCGAACGGAGGATCTCGGACGCGCCGGTCGGTATCTGACCGGACATCGCGACACCCCATGGTCGAAACTGGGGTTCGGTGCGGACGGGCGGCACCTTGTCCTGCTCGACGCGGCTACTGGCCGTTGGGAGACCGATCGCCCCGACGAGGTCCGATCGATCGACCTGACGGAACTGATTGAAGATGTCCGCCTGAGGGTCGATGCGGCACTGCAGCGGTCTCCCGAACAGATCGGCCGGATCGAGCGTCATCGCGGCGTCCTTGGCAACAAGCCGGTGATCGCCGGCACCCGGATTCCGGTCGTCGCGATCCATGAGCTGGCTGACACGGGATACTCGACGCAAGCGATCATCGACGCCTACCCGCATCTCCATGTCGCCGATGTCGAAGCGGCACTCGCCTACGCCTCCAACGCGCATGTCGCTTGACGGATGACCTCAGGACCAAACAGCCCATTCCGGTTCCTGATTGACGAGAACGTCCAGTCCGATGTCGCGGAGGCAATCTCGGCCTTCGGCTATCAGGTGTACGGATCGCGCCAGTCACTGTCGGTTGGAGCACCCGATGAAGATCTGGTACGGCTCGGCCGGAGCCGGAACCTGATCGTCGTAAGCCACGATCGGGATTTCCGCGTCCTGCTCAGGCAGTCCGGCTTCCTCAGCCGCCGCGATCTGCGGCAGGTTCCCTTGCTGCAGCTCGGTATGTCATACGCTCGTTCAGTCGAACGTACCCGCCAGTGCTGGCCCGTGGTTGTGCATCATCTCGAATACGCACGACGCGCCGATCTGGAGATCGCCCGGATTACCCTGTTGGAACAGGAGATCGAGATCCGCTACCGGTTCGACCGCGACATGAACGTCGGGCAATGATGACTGGGGCAGGATGGGCCAGCGTGGACCAGCGTGGCCTCCATGATTACTCCAGCGCCGTCGATGGCAATGGCGACCCCCAGATCCCCGAGGCCCAGGACCCCGTCCCCCAGGGCACCCACGGCTACCATCGGGTAACTGCAACGGTTCAGTGACGGCAAGTCCGTAGCGTTCTGACGCTGTATCTCGACGGGCGGATACCTGTTCCGGCGGGACGGGCTGGGTCACCGGAGGATCGCGTCTGGCGACCCAGCCACCAGACGCGACAGCGATCCCGGTGGGCATCGGGCAATTCCCTGTCCGCGCCAGGTCACTTCTCGATCGGTTCCATCTCGCTATCGCGGCAACGACAACAGACGCCGAACAGGACCAGATGGTCGGTGGTGATCTCGAACCCGTATCGGTCGCGGACCGCCACCTCGACCCCGGCCAGGTCGCCGGCCGGGATCTCGTGCTCCCAGCCGCACAACCGGCAGTGCAGGTGGTGGTGCGGCAATTCCCGGGCGATCTCGTAGTACGGCTCGGCGTCGCCGGTGTCGGCCAGCACAACGATCCCGGTCGCGACGAACATGTGCAGGGCGCGGTAGACCGTCGATCGGCTGATCGACCGGTCTCGCCGCCGCACCCGGCCGGAGACCTCGCTCAGCGTCGTGTGCCCCTGCCCCGCGCAGACGGCATCCAGCACCAGCGTCCGCTGCCGAGTGACGCGGTAGCCCGCCCGGGCGATCCGCTGTTCCCACTGCCTGGTCTCGTGGCTCACCGGGTCGTCCTTCCTGCGAATCGTCGCAACAACCGGCCCCTGGGTCCCGCCGCTCCGTAGACTCCTGCTCCGGATCGATCGTGCATCAGGAGCAGCTTTCATGTCAGCCAGCAAGCCAGCCGGAACCGGTCACGGGCATACCCATCGTAGCGGCGTGCTGGGCTGGCTTGGCGCCATCTTCCATCTGCACGGGCACGGCGACGACGAAGGCAACGCGACCGACACGGCCATGGGGACGCGGGAGGGGATTCGGATGATCTGGGTGGCGCTGGCGGCGCTCGGCCTGACGACCATCCTCCAGTTCGTCATCGTCCTGGCCAGCGGAAGCGTCGCGCTGCTCGCCGACACCGTCCACAATCTCGGCGATTTCCTCAACTCGATCCCGCTGCTGGTCGCATTCTACGTCGCCCGCCGGGCCACGACGGCCCGCTACACCTATGGCTTCGGCCGGACGGAGGACGTGGCGGGGATCGTCATCGTCGCGTCGATCGTCTTCAGCGCCGGCTACATCCTCTGGGAGTCGGTCCGGAAACTGCTGGACCCGCAGCCGCTCACCCATCTCCCCTGGGTGGCCGCTGCCGCCATCATCGGAGCGGTCGGCAATGAGCTGGTGGCGTGGTTCCAGATCCGGACCGGGCGCCGGATCGGCTCGGACGCGATGATCGCGGACGGGCTCCACGCCCGAATCGATGGCCTCACCTCGCTGGCGGTGCTGGTCGCGGTCGCTGGCGCCGCCCGCGGCTTCCCAATCGTCGACCCGATCGTCGGACTGGTGATCGGCATCTCGATCCTGTTCATCGCCCGCGACGCCACCCGCCGGATCTGGTACCGCCTGATGGACGCGATCGACCCGCGAGTACCGGCCCGGATTCGCGACTACGCCGGCGAGATTCGCGGCGTCCGGGAGATAACGAGAATCCAGGCCCGGTGGGTGGGCCATGAACTGCGGGCCGAGGTGCGCCTGACGGCCGAGCCGGGCGCGGACACGCCGGCGATCACCCGTCAGGTCCGGGAGGTCCTGACGCGCAACGTCGCGCATCTCGCCGGCGTGACGATCGAGGTGGACGCGGAGCAGGCGGTCCCGGCGGATGCCCCCAGCACGACCCGGCCAGGCATGGCGATTCTGCCGCCGCGCTACCAGGATCCGTCGGTGGAGGTCAGTGCCGCGCCGACGGGGGCGGTCGGCCTCCGGTACGACGCGGCCGGCGAGGTCGCCTGGGACGAGATGTGGGGCGGGTTCTACGAGCTGGCGCTGGCCGGTGGCGCCCCGCACCGGGGCACGCTGCTCGAACCGGTTCGGGAGGCAGCGGTCGCGGCCAACCCCGAGCGCTACGCCTGGGTCCTCGGGGAGATCGAGCGCGGCCTGAACCAGGTCACCGGCCTGCCCGTCGTCCGGAGCCCGGAGCCGGGCTGGATCGGGATGCGGTGCGACAGCGAGGAGATGGCGATCTGGCTGCTCCGGGCGATCATCGTCGAGAACGTGACCGTGCGCCGGGAGGACGACGTCCTCTGGTTCCCGGCCGGGCCGGACTTCCGCCTGGAACGGGAGATCAAGAACATCATCACCGTGGTCGCCAAGACCAATCACTACTGGCAGGAGCACCTCGCCGGGGTTTGATGGTTCCGGGGCCGTCCTGATCCCGCGCTCCGGCCGGCCGCGCTGGCTTGCCGCCGCCCCGTGCATCCCGGAGAGTTCGACGGATGGACCACCCGTCCCGGTCGGGTGAGCGACGTGGGACCACGAGATCACGGAGGCAACGGTGCCGAACACACTCTACGACGGTGACAACCTCGACATCCCGCGGAACCACATCGCCGATGAGAGCGTCGATCTGGTCTGACTCGACCCGCCCTTCGACTCCAACCGCAACTACAGTGTCCTGCTCCGGGAAAGGATAGGCGAGTCGTCGCCGTCCCGGAACCGGGCCTTCACCGACATCTGGCAGTGGGACCGAAACGCCGAGATCGCCTCCGATAACCTGATCGACACCGGGCCGCACAACGTCGCGACCATGTTCTCCGCCATGCGGGAGTTCGTCGGCCGAAAGGATATGATGGCCCACCTGGCGATGATAGCCCAGTGCCCCGTCGAGCCTACGCCGTACAGACGTTCCGATGCGAATCCGAATCGACGGCCGACATCGTAGTCCGCCGTCATCACACTGAGGGGGTCCGTGTGCGAATCGTCTTGATCTTCGTCCTCCTGATGGCGTTCTGGTCGCTGCCGGACCTGACGTCCGGCCATGCTGGAGCCGCAACGCGTGGCCGGGAGGCGACGCTGTGTGGTGGGCCGGCTGCCACGGTGCCAGCAACGCCGACCGTCGCTTTTGCGTCGCTGACGCCCGATGCTCCCCCGGCGCGGAAGCGGACAGCGCGATCCTCGAGACCGTGGCGGATATCCCCCTGTCGGGCGGTACCTCCCGGTTCGATTATCAGAGCCTGGACCCGACCAGAGGTCGGCTCTACATCGCCCATATGGGAGCCGGTGAGCTCATCGTGTTCGATCTCGCAACCCGGGAGGTCATCGCGACGATCGCCGATCTGCCGACAGTGACGGGTGTCCTGGCTGTGCCGGAGGCGGGCTTCGTCTATGCCGCCGTCGCGGGCGATCACCAGGTTGCCATCATCGATGACGAGACGCTGAAGGTCGTAGCCCGCGTGGGCGACATCGGGTTCCCTGACGGTCTGGCCTACGCGCCATCGGCACACCAGGTGTTCGTCTCGGACGAGTCGGGCGGCGGTGAGCTCGTGATCGACACCCAGACGAATGAAGTCGTGACCACCATCGATCTCGGCGGCGATGCGGGGAACACGCACCTCGACGCCACCTCGGGGTGCATCGTCGTCGCGGTGCAGACGCTGGGCGAACTGGTCTTCATCGATCCAGCCACCGATCAGATCGTCGATCACCTGGCCATGAATATGGAATGTAATGGTCCGCACGGCTTCCTAATCGATCCGCGGACAAACGTCGCTTTCTTGACGTGTGAGGGCAACGCCCTGCTAATGATCGTCGATCTGACGACGGGACAGGCCACCGCCACCTTTCCGGTCGGTGAGGGACCAGATGTCCTGGCGTTCGATCCGGGCTGGAACCGCCTCTATGTCGCCACCGAGTCAGGCGTCGTGTCGGTATTCGACGAGGACCGGGGCAGCCTGCAGCCGCTGGGCGATATCACGATGCCGAACGCCCATTCCATTGAGGTCGACCCGGAGACCCATCTGGTGTACCTGCCGCTCGCCGACGTCGACGGCGAGCCGGTGCTCCGGATCATGGCGCCCCAGCCGCCCGCAAGCAAGGGAGCGTCCGGTCGCGGACATCACCCCAGTCAGACCGCCGCCATGGAACCGGCAGGGAGCAACGTCGTGACCGCCACTGCATGCCCGTGATCGCCCTCGCCCATGGCATTGGCGAGACCCAACCTGGTTCGGCGCCCTTCCACCTCCTCGAGCCAGTCCGACACCAACCGCGAGAAGGCCTCGGAGTGACTCAGCTGGATCATGTGGCCGGCACCCGCCACGGTCTCAAGGCGTGCGCCGCGTATTCCCTAGGCGATCAGACGTGATTGCCTCGGAGAGACCATCCGGTCCGATCCGCCGGTGATGACCAGAGTCGGCATCCGGAACTCGTGCAGCCAGTAGCGGCTGTTGAAGGACCGGGCCGTCGCGAGCCCAACCGCCATCCGCCGGGCACTGTTGCGTGACATCTGCCCCGCCAGGTGTGTGGCGGCCCCGATGGTGAGCCGGCGGACGCCAGCCGCCGACCGGCTGTGCCGCGTGATCGTGGCGATGCGCGTCGTCCCGAGCAGCCGCACGATCGCCGGGGACGCGATGCCACCGAGCCGTTCCCACCAGGTCAGGGGCTGGAAGGTGAAGGCGGATACCAGGATTAGGGACCGGATGCGTTCGGGCGCCATTCGGGCGAACGCCTGCGCCGCGGCCCCCCGTGGCAATGCCCCAGCACATGGACGGTGGCGATCCCCAGCCCATCGAGGGTCGAGATCAGATCCGCCGCGACGGACTCGGCGTCGAGCGGACCCGGGTTGGATCCACTGGCCCCGTGGCCTCGCATGTCCGGTGCGATCACCCGAAAGCGGGTCGCCAGCGAGTCGGTGATCGGAGCCCAGAGCGCGCCAGTCCCATAGATCCCATGGATGAGCAGGAAGGGCACGCCGTCCCCGCGCTGCTCGACGGCAAGCGGAACCGACGGAGACGCTGATGGAAACTGCAGCAGGTGTGACCTCACTGATTGAGCTTTCCGGGAAGTGGGTCCGACTGCCTCCGACCGTGATCATGGCGGGACCCCGAGTAGACGCTCGGGGTCCCGCCCTGCTCGTTCATCTGGAGACCGATCAGGTCGTCCGGGTCGTTCGGGTGCGCGACGGAACCGTCTGCGTGACCAGCGAGGCGCCGATCTCAAGGGCGCCGAGGACGATCATCACGGTCCGGGTCGTGTTGTCGTCGATCCCGAAGAGGAACGGCCAGGCGATCAGGACGATGCCGCCGAGGGCGTCCAGCAGGAGGTGCGTCGGCATCGGGATCACACGGACGATACCGAGCTCGTAGTCCGTCAGCAGGCTGTAGAGAATCACTCCAAGCCCGAGGATCGTCATGATCGTTCGGGCGCTGTCTTCCCAGCTGAAGACCCAGGGCAGCGCCAGAATCACGATGCCGGCCAGATAATCGACGACGCCGTGAACCGCCGTGGGAAGAAATCGCATGATGTGCTCCTCGCGATTGACAACACGTTCACACGGAGCCAGGAGCAGAAGGCCACTCCTGCCGGATTCCCGGCGGTCTGACCAGCGGGTCATCCCCGGCCGATGGCACCTGTATCCGGTAGTCAGCCCAGGTAGTGAGACCGGTTGAGCAATGGTTGTGCCGTGATGCTCTGCGACCAGGCCCGCCGAACCCGGACCGAGCAGGTCCCGGCTCATGCCCTGACAACGCTGCCGGGACGGCGGACAAGCGGGCAAACCGATGCGTTCCAGTCGGCGAAGGCGCGATCCGCCACAGGACGATTCGAGGGACGTTTGGAAGCCCAACCACAGCGTTCGCCGATCTGATACGGTGCCCACCAGCCATCCCAGTGCGGATCGCGGTGAGGCCGAACCGGGCCTGGAAGGACAGCAACGGGACATGTAGAGCGAGGCGAGCCGGATCTCCATCATCGGGGCGGGCGTCATCGCCCGGCACCATGCGGCGGCGGTCGCGCTGCTGCCGGACGGCGACCGGATCGGGCTCCGGGTCGCCGACCCCAGCCCGGAGGCCCGGGCCGGCTTCCTGGCCGAGTACCCAGTCGCCCACTGCGTCGCCGACGCCGCCGAACTCCTGGCCGAACCGGCCAGTCCGGACGACATCGTCATCGTCGCAACGCCACCGTTCACCCATCGGTCCCTGACGTTGCTTGGGCTCGCCTCCGGGCGCCACGTCCTCTGCGAGAAGCCACTGGCGATGGACGCCGCCGAAGCGACGGAGATGCTGGCGGCGGCCCGGGCGGCCGGACTGCACCTGGGGTGCTGCAGCTGCCGCTTCCTCGGCGTGCCGGCCACAGAGCGGACCCGCGAGCTGGTCGAGGAAGGGCCCCTGGGGGCGCTCTACCACGCGACTTTCGTCAACCGGACGCGGCGGGCCCGGACCGGGATCGAGTACCAGCGCGCGACGCCGTGGTTCCTCGACCGGAGCCGGAGCGGCGGTGGGACGCTGATGGACTGGTCGCCCTATGACATCACCGTCCTCAACCACGTCCTGCGGCCGGTCCGGGTCGAGGTCAGCGGCGCCTGGCTGGCCAGCCCGGACACGTCGCTGGACCTGCCGGCGGGGACGGTCTTCGACACCGAGCAGCACGCCGGCGCGACGCTGCGGCTGACGCGGGCCGACGGCCAGCAGATCACCGTCGCGTTCGAGCGGGCGGCCTGCACCCACGGCGCCGAGCGGCAGATCGCCGAGATCGAGGGGCTCGAGGGCGCGATCCGCTGGGACTGGATCGACTGGATGGGTGACGGCCGCGTGACCGTGACGTGGGACGATCATGGCACGGCCGCCGAGACCGTCGAGCACCCGACCGGCGACGCCCCGGCCGATGTCCACGTCCGGCCGCTGCTGGCGTTCGCCGCCCTGATCCGGGGCGAGCCGAACCTGGCCGTCGTCGACGAGCAGGCGGTCTTCAACTTCCACTGCCTCCAGGCGATCTACGACAGCGCCCGGACGGGGACGACCCGGACAGTCGAGCTGGGAGCGATCTAGCTGCCGGGCTCATCCGTCATCGCGACGGACACCGGATTCTTCACGTCGCTCGGCGCCTCCCACCCGACTCGATCCTCCCCCTGCGGACCGGACGGCCGTTGCCAGTCTTCGTTGACTTCAATAGAAGAGGAGGGCGCCTTGGCCCACCGCGTGATCTTCGATACCGACCTGGGGACCGACGTCGACGACTGCCTCGCGCTCGCGGTACTGCTCGGCTCACCCGAGATCGACCTCGTCGGGGTGACTTGCGTCTACGGCGACGTCCATCTCCGGGGCCGGATGGTCAACCGGCTGCTGCAACTGGCGGGCCGGGAGGACATCCCCATCATGCTGGGGGCGTCCCAGACGCTGATGGGCGTCCGCGAGATCTACTGGCCGGGACACGAGGGCGTCGGCCTGCTGGACGAATCGGATCGGGACTGGCGGCCGGCGCCCGAGCACGCCGTCGACTTCATCGTCCGGACGGTGATGGCCAATCCCGGCCAGGTCCACCTGCTGGCGGTCGGCCCGATGACCAACATCGCGCTCGCGATCCGGCGCGAACCCCGGCTGCTGGCGAACCTGGCCGGCTTCACGCTGATGGCGGGTGCCGCCCGCGGGCACGATGGGCTCCATCTCCCCTACGCCGAGCACAACCTGAAATGCGACCCGGAAGCGGCGGCGATCGTCTTCGACCAGCCGGAGGTCAAGGTCGTCGTCCCGCTCGACGTGACGACCCTCGTCCAGATTCGGAGCGACGACCTCTCCACCATTCGGGCGGCGGGATCGGCATTCCATGACGCCGTTGCCCTTCAGGTCGAGCTCTATCCAAAGGTCGTCGAGCACGGATCGACCGCCCTGCATGATCCGCTGGCCGCGATGGCGATCACCCGGCCGGACCTGATGGGGTTCACGACCGTCCACATCGATGTCGAATCCGGTGGGAATCACCCCGGCCTGTCCCTGATGCGGATGCCGACCGAGACAGCGCCGGCCAACGCGCACATCGCTCTGACCGTCCAGACCGCGGCGGCTGAGCGCGAGATCATCGGTCGAATCGCCAGACCACGGTGATGCGCCTGTACACTGCACATCACCCGGTGGTCGCGGCACCGATGTGGCTGGACCAACCGTGACGACGATCTGGAGGCACCCATGCGACCGACCCGAACCCTCGTCTCCGCGATCCTGACCCTGGTTCTCGTCGCCCTGCTCGTACCGTGGTCCGTGGCCGCTCAGGATGTCCCAGCCACGCCCGGCACGACACCGCTGGCAACGCCAGTCGGGACGCCGATCGCCCTCGGGGCCGCCGACTGCACCGTCGACCCGGTCGATCCGGTCGCTTACGGCGAGGCCGTCCGGGCCGCGGTCTCGGTGACCGACCCACCTGCCGTCGAGACCGGCCAGCCAGCCGACGCTGAGACCGTCGCGGCGGTGAGCGCGACGATCGAGGGATCGATCGCCTGCAGCAACGCCGGCGACATGGCCCGCCTGCTCATGCTGACCGACCCGGCCTTCGCGCCCGCCATGCTCGGCGTCGACCGCGCCGACGTCCAGCCGGAGATCGACCGAGCCGTCGCCGAGACGCCGCCCCAGGGTCAGGCCGGGCCGCCGCTGATCGAGGAGAGCTCCGGTCAGGAAGTGTCCGCGACGCTGCTCGGGATCGACGGCATCGTCTCCTTCCCGGACGGCACGGCTGCCGCGAAGATCCGCCTTGATAGCCCCCAGACCAGCGGCGTCGCCCCCGTCGTCGCCCACCTCCGACCGACCGACATGGGCTACGTCGTCACCACCTGGTTCGTCCAGCGGCCGTGACTGCGGCGACAGGCTGAATCTGCGAACGGATGACGCTTGCGTCTGGCCCTATCGTCGGAGGTATCTGATCGTGGGCAACGCACTGACGTCAATGCCGCGTCCGCCAGCGCCTCCGCCACCCGGACCGTCGAACATCCTGGTCCGATCCCCAAGCCCGTCCCCAGCGACAAATCAGCCTCGGCCTGGATGCGCATGATGGTCCCGCGCTCTTCGAGAAGTGAGAAACCGGTCGGTGGCGCCGGCCCTGAAGGGACTGGCTGAACGACGTTGGTCCCCAAACAATCGGCCGGGAGCACGGCCCCGCCAGCCGGATCGGTCGGGGGCCTCAATTCTGAATCCGATGTTGTTCAGCCAGTCCCTGATTGAGATTGCGGATGTCCTTCGGTGGTCATCGCAACGGTCCGCGTTGATCCTGAGCCCGTCACGCTACGCAGCCCTTGAGGGCCAGGCTGCGCCGCCAGCGAAGCGAGAGCGCCATGCCGTGGCTGACCACGGGCTGACCCGACCACCGGACGACTCTTGAAATCTCAAGCAGGGTCGATCAGGTTACGGTTTGCTCCTGACATACGCTCTACGGGAACCGCACCCGTCAATGGCGAAGATGGCGCGCGACGTCCCTCGAAACCGAACGAGGCGCCCCGTGGGGCGCCTGTGGTTCAACTGACGATGCGGCCGGGGGTCCGTCGAGAGGCTGGCGAACTGGAGGCACCGCTCTCCACTCTTCCAGTCTGCCTCCTCGACGACCAGTGAGCAGGCTGGCTGTCACTCAGACGATCATGCCGTGATTAGCTGCCCCAACCGACGCTCCCATGGGCATCCCGCACAACGCTGGCCGCTCATACGGCCCGGATCGTCCGTCCCGGCGCCAGTTTTCTGGTACCGTTCGGCCCACACGAGCGGCACATGAGCGGCACACGAGCGGGTGATCCGGCGCCGGGACGACGGGGCGGTCGGCGGGAGGGTTCGACGGCGTGATCCGGTACATCCTGGGGCGGCTGGCGGGGCTCGTCTTCGTCCTGTTCGCCGTCTCCGTCATCACCTTCGGCCTGATGCGCTCGGTCCCCGGCGGCCCGTTCGACCTCGGCGAGCAGCCCGTCTCGGCCGCGACGCAGCGGGCACTGGAGGCGAAGTACGGCCTCGACGGGCCGGTCTGGCAGCAGTACCTCCGCTACATGGGCCACGCCCTCCAGGGCGACTTCGGCGTCCCCTTCCAGGCGCCCAACCTGACCGTCCTCCAGCTGATCGGCGACGCCTGGCCGGTGACGCTCGCGATCGGCGCCCCGACGATCCTGATTGCCTACGTCGCCGGGACGATCCTCGGCGTCACGGCCGCTGTCCGGCAGAATTCGTGGCTGGACTACGTCGTCTCGTTCGGCGCGACCCTCGGGCTGGTCCTGCCGTCGTTCGTCGTCGCGATCTGGCTGATCCTGATCTTCTCCGTCAACCTGCACTGGCTGCCGGCCGGCGGCTGGACGGGCGACTTCGGCACTCCGAAGGAGTACATCCTGCCGGTAATCGCCTACGCCCTGACGCCCACGGCCCTCGTCGCCCGCTACACCCGGGCGACGCTGGTCGAGACGCTCCGGGCGGACTACGTCCGAACGGCCCGCTCCAAGGGGCTGGCCGAGCGGTTCGTACTGCTCCGCCACGCCGGCCGGAACGCGCTGATCCCCTGCGTGACGGTGCTGCTCCCGGAGATCCCGAACATCCTGACGGGCAGCATCTTCATCGAGGCCGCTTTCCGGATCCCCGGCCTGGGCCGCTTCTTCGTGACCAGCACCTTCACCCGCGACTACCCGATGATCATGGCGCTGGTGCTCCTGATCGCCACGCTCTGGGGCCTCACCTACCTGATCACCGACCTGCTCTACACCTTCCTCGACCCGCGCATCCGGCTGACGGGGCGCTGACCGCGACCCACCCCATCGACGCCGGCCACGACGAGCACCAGACCGATCATCCGGGAGCAGCGCCGATGACGTCCTCGAACCCGACAAGGGCAAACCTGACCGATGCCAGCCCGACCCCCAGCAGCCGGGCCACCCCGGCCGCGCGGTCGAACCTGTCGATGGCGGCGCGGCGATTCGTCCGACACAGGCTCGCCGTGGCGGGACTGCTGCTGGTGATCGGCCTGGCGGTCGCGGGGTTCGGGGCCCCGCTGCTGGCGCCGAGCGGCTACGCCCAGAGCAACATCCTCGACAGCAACCAGCGGCCCAACAGCGAGTACTGGTTCGGCACCGACGGGATCGGCCGCAACTACCTGAGCCGGATCATGTACGGCATCCGGACCTCGTTCACGGTCGCCTTCGCCGCCGTCGCGGTCGCCTGCCTGATCGGGATCCCGCTCGGGCTGATCTCCGGGCTGCGCGGCGGGGTCGCCGACTTCGCGATCCAGCGGCTGACCGAGATCATCACGGCCTTCCCCGGCATCCTGTTCGCGATCTTCCTGCTGACGATCCGGGGCAGCGGCCAGTCCAACGTCATCCTCGTGATCGGCCTGACCAGCTGGATCACGATCTGCCGGCTGACGCGGGCCCAGATCCTGACGCTGCGGGAGCAGGAGTACGTCACGGCGGCCCGCGCGCTGGGAGCGACCGAGCGCTCGATCGCGGTCAAACACGTCCTGCCCAATGCGCTGGCGCCGCTGATCGTCGCGATCACGCTGGCCGTCCCGACCGCGATCTTCGCCGAGGCGGGGCTGAGCTTCCTCGGGATCGGGATCAACGAGCCGACCCCGAGCCTCGGCAAGATGGTCGCGGACAGCGCCCAGTTCATCCAGCTGAACTGGCACCTCGGCCTGTTCCCGACCTTGGCGATCGCCCTGGCGATGCTGGGCTTCACCTTCTTCGGCGACGGGCTGCGCGACGCGCTCGACCCACGGCAGGGCTGACTGTGGTCAGACGAGGGAGCGGCCTGACCAGGCCGGAGACGCGACGCGACGCAACGCGACACGGTTCTGGCACTGGCGCGAAACAGGACCTTTGGGTCGGGAACGCCAGAAATTGATCGGGTAAACTGCGAACGACCCACACGCCAGCCGCGCACGCATTGACCAATCGTCACGTCGCTCGTCGTCACATCATGGCGGCCATGCCTCCAGCCGACCACGGTTCCGGACGCAATCGCCGTGAAACGATCCTGACATCTCGCTCCGGGAGTCTAGATACCCATCGTGTCAGCGCCGTTCCTCAAACCTCCGCCAGACCGTGGCTCGCGATGGCGGCCAGGCAATGGCCGGCCCGGGAGCGACCGTCGCGGCCCGGTTGGCTACGCCACGAGCGCCAGCCATCGACCCCTTGGTCGTGGCCAACGATCCGTCCCACCCAATCAACCCGCAAGGACGCCGATATGCAAAAATCATCGTATACTGACCAAGGCTGGGAAACGAGGCTAGCGGGTCCGTGGGACGCCGCCGGCGGACGCACCGGGAGAAGGTCGTGAGCAGCAGGATGTCGCGTCGCCAGGTCATGCGGGTTGCGGCGGGAATGGGTGTTGGGGCCGGGGGCTTCGTAGTCTCACGACGAGCCACCACCGCCGCCCAGGGAACCGCGACCCCGGTCAGGCTCGATCCAGTTCTCGGTTACGTGAGCCTGCGTGTGCGGCAACTGTCCGATTCAGCGTCTCGCTCCCAGGTCAATGACCTCGTGACGACCGACTTCATTCCGGATGTCCAGGCCCTGCCGGGCTACCAGGGCTACATGCTGGCCGATGTGCTCGACGACGACGGCCAGAGCCTTGCCGTCGACGTGCTGGAGGATGCGGCGCGGGCCGAGGGCTTCACCGCCCTTGCCGAACAGTTCGTCGCGGGCCTCCCATCGGGCATCACAGTAGAGACGCCGGTCATGGTCGACGGCGACCTGATGATCACCGCCACCAGCCAACTGGCCGAGTCGACGCCAGCGGCGACGCCACCGGTCACCGCGTCCCCGGAATCGGACAGCCCGAGCTATATCGCCGTCCGCATCCATACAAGCCTGCCGGGCACCGATCCCCTTGAGTTCGTGCCGTTGGCGCGGGACGGCTTCGTGCCGATCATCTCGGGCCTGCCCGGATTCCAGGGCTATCTTTGGTTCCCGTCCCGAGGCGGGTTCACCGCGGTCAGTCTCTACGATTCAGCGGCCGCCGCGCAGGAATCGACCGCGGCCGCCGCGGACTTTGCCGCCGAGTATCTGACGGCCTTCACCGACGGGAACCCAAAGGTGATCAACGCCACCGGCGTCTTCATCGATCTTCCCATCCTTCATCGATCTTCCCATCCTTGATCGATAGCGCCGTCGCGCGACACGCCAGCTGACCTGGTGGCGGGCCTGCCAGCGTGGGCAGGTCCTGCCGAATGTCCGGAACCGGCCGCGACCGGGCCAGGTGCAACCGTTGCGGGTGGGCGAAGTTGCCGCCGCCGCGGGGGATCGCCTATCCTGTTGCCAGCATGAGTCGTGATGTCTTATGTCGCTTTCGCGCTGTCCGTTTGGGGAGCGGCCTCGTTCACCCCGCCGTGGCGGCTCGATCTGACACCGGCCGGTCGGTCGCAATCGCCGCCAGGTTCGAGCCGGAGGGCTGTCATGGCGAAACCAGCGCCTGATCGTCGCTTCGATGACTCCCCCTTCAGCGGAATGCCCAGCCGAAGGGTCAACTGGCGACCTCCCGAACCGGACGACGGCAGCGCCGCCACGCCCGGAAATGGCCCATTCTCCCCGCCCCCGCCACGCCGCCGGTCCGGCCAGCCGCGGATGGCCGATGACGCTCGCCACGGCTCCTCCGCGGGACGCCCCGTGGATCCGGGCACCCGGACCCGGCCCAGCGCCTCCGAGCGGTTCGACCGCCCCATCCCCACGCCGCCCCCGCTTCGCCGCGGCCGCCCGCCGGGCGACGGCTACGGCGACACCCATGCCGAACTGCGCTGGGACACTGACCGCCGGCTACGCCCGGCCTACCGCGAGGGGCGCGACTACCTCTCCCCGCGCGACGGCTCACCGCGCAATGACGACCGCAACCGGAATGGCCAGGGCGATCGTCCGCCTGGCCGCCGGGATCCGTTCGCCGACCCACTCCGGCCATCCTCATCCAGACAGGATCGCGAGGAACGCCGCGGGGGACCAAACGGCCGAACCCCTTCTCGCGCCGCCCCGGACGGGGAGCCTCCGCGCGGTCGAAACCAGCGCCCAGTCCTGGCGGACCTCGATGCGGACGGGTTCGACGGCGACTCGACCGGCAGCCGCATGGTCTCGCCAGCGGCGAGTGGCGGTCCCGGTGGCCGGATGCTGGCGATCGCCGGAGTGCTGTTCCTGGCGGTCTCGGTCGTCGTCGCCAGCGTCGGCAGCATGCTCAACACCAGCGGCGATGACGGTGCGCCGGCTGACGGGACGGAGATCGCCGCGTTGACCGCGACGCGGGACCAGAACACCGGGGTGGGAGCCGCGCTCGACGGGACGGCCAGCGCGGATGAGCCGCTGGTCCGGTTCGAGGACCAGGCGCTGCCGACCTCGACGCTGCCGCCGGCCGGGCAACAGGAGCCAGGCTACGCCGGACCGTGGGTGGACGGCGTCCAGACGGTCTGCATCGACCCCGGTCACGGCGGCTCCGACCGGGGCCGGACCTTCGCCGGCGATGGAGACGTCCCACCGCTGGAGGAAGCCGTCTACACGCTTCAGATCGCCGACCTGCTCCAGGACCGCCTGCGGGCCAAGGGGTACGTCGTCGTCATGACGCGGACCGAGGACAAGGACGTCAACAGGGACGCGGCTGACGTCAACGGTAACGGCAAGACGGCCGAGGACTCCGATCGCGACGGGACCTACGACGAGATCCAGGCCCGGATCAATGTCTGCAACCGGGCGAACGCGGACCTGATGATCTCGGTCCACCTCAACGGCTACGACTCAGGCAAGCCAGGCGGCTTCGAAAGCTGGTATACGGCCGACCGGCCGTTCGGCGCGCAGAGCGGTGTGTTCGCCCAGCTCGGTGTCGAGTCGATCGCCAAACACTTCGCGGACCAGGGCTACACACCGGAGAATCGCGGCGCCAAGGACGACGGGACCTACACCGTCGACGATTCCGACCCAACCCTCGCGCACAACATGCTGCTGACCGGGCCAGCCATCCCGGGGATGATCACGCCCAGCCAGATGCCAGGCGCGATCATGGAGAACCTGTTCATCACGAATCTGAACGACATCGCCTTCCTGCGGTCCGCCAACGGCACGTCCGTGATCGCCGACGCCCTGTTCGACGCGATCGACGGCTACTTCTCCCGGTTCGCCTCCTGAGCCGCCGGAGCCCGACGGTCGCGATCCCTGGCGCGTGCCGATCCGTCGGCGACGGCATCGGTCGAGGTGGTCGCCGCGTGATAACGGTTCGTCCGGTCCTCCACCAGCAGCGATCGAACATGCCCAAGGAACGCATCGACCTCGAACGGCATCTCCAGATATCGATCGCCGGCGAACCGGTCCCGCCGGGACTCGGCCTGCCGCAACAGGTCCGCGTTCGTCGAGACCATCAGCACCGGAATGTGCAGCGTCTCGGGCGCTTCATGGAGGCGTGACAGGAGTTGCCAGCGGGTCATCTCCTGAAAATAGAGATCGATGACCAGGAGGTCGGGCTGGATCCCCACGATCTCCTCGAAGATCGCCCCGGACGGATCGAGCGCCGTTACAGAATGGGCCAGGTCCCGGACCATCTCCCGCACGAGTTCCGTGAACGATGGATCATGGTTCACCACCAGGATCCGCGCACCAGACGACTGCCCGCGGGGTGGCGGTTCCTGGTTCGCTGAAGAGCGTTCGTCAGTCATGCTGTTCGACTCTCGATCGCGGGTCGGGAATGACGGCAGCGAGATGCTCACGATGTCCCGGCCAATCACCGCTTGACAGGAGTCTATACCGGTGGGTTGAACATGGATAGTCCGTTTTACAATGCTTTGGCGTCAGCTTCATCGTTATATCGACAAGACGTCGAATCACACGATCTTCTACGGACATTATGCTCAACGATTCTGGAAGTAAGGTGCATTCACCATTCGGATCCGCCCAACCATAGGCCGAGAAGTTGCTCTTCCTCATAGATTTGACTCCCTTTGTGTTCTCGTGGCATGGTTAGTGCCTTAGCACACTGTGACCCGGTTCCTGAGCGGATTGGGATTGAAGACGATACCAAGGAGCAGACCATGACCACGACAGATCAGCAGTGGACCGTCCAGCCCGGCACCGAAGTCTACGGGTCCGATGACAAGCAGATCGGCAAGGTGGACGACATCCAGGACGGCTACCTGGTGCTGCACAAGGGATTCTTCTTCCCGAAGGATCACTACATCCCGTTCTCGGCCATCGCCGGCCACACCGATGACCGGATCGACCTGAACGTCACGGCCGACGAGGCGACCAATCGCGATTGGGATCAGGTCCCGACCGGTTCTACGTCCACGACCGCCACGACGTCGAGTTACGACAATGACACGACCCGAACCGGCTACGACACCACCACAACCTCCGACTACGACACCACGGCGGCCTCCGTCGACGACACGACGATGACCGCGACGACCGACCGCGACATGACCCGGCGCGACACCGATTCCGATCGGATCAGCGTTCCGGTCGTCGAGGAAGAGCTGACGGCGAGCACGCGCGGCGTCGAGCGTGGCGCCGTCCGGATCGAGACCAAGGTCTCCGAGCATGAGGAGTCCCTCAGCGTCCCGGTCACCGAGGAGCGCGTCCACGTCGAGCGCGTCGCGGTCAACCGCGAAGCAACGGCCGCCGACATGAACCGGGACGGCGCGACGATCGACGTGCCGGTCTACGGCGAAGAGGTCGACATGCAGAAGCGGGCCCGCGTCGTCGAGGAGGTCGAGATCTCCAAGGACGCCGTGCAGGAGACCCGCCAGGTCACCGGCACCGTCCGCCGGGACGACGTCAATGTGGTCGAGTCGGACGTGTCCGACGCCAGCACGACGACCCGCGACACGACCAGAACGACGACTGACGACACCAAGCGGCGGAACAACCGCTAGGAACCGTCCCGTTACGATGGGCGAAAGGCGAGGGGTCGGCTCTAACTCCTCGCCATTCGCCATGAGAGAGGAACTCCTTCCATGAGTGCACCCTACACCACGACCGCGGCCGAGCATGTTGCCGCGCCGATCCAGCGTGAAGTCACCCACCGGACCGGATACGGACCCGATAACGATACGATCGACGCCAAGAACCGGGTCCAGTGGGGCCCGATCATCGCCGGTGTCCTGACCGCCCTCGCGACGCTGCTGATCCTGAGCCTCCTGGGTGTCGCCATCGGCTCCTCAGCGCTCGAGCCGCGAGATGTCGGCAAATCGCTCGGAACGGGCGCGGCCATCTACGGAGCGATCAGCGCCATCATCGCCTTCTTCATCGGTGGCTTCATCGCCGCCAAGACGGCCGCGGTCGGCGGCGTCGGCTCCGGCATGATCAACGGCCTCATGGTCGGCGCGGCGATCCTCGCGCTCATCCTGTTCCTGGCCGGCTCGGGGGTTGGCTCCATCCTCGGCTCGCTCGGCACCAACATCACCGACGTGACGAACGTCGCCAACAATACGGCGAACGACCCGGCCGCCCAGCAGACTGCCTTTGACTCGGTCAAGGACAGCAGTTGGGGCACTCTGATCGGGATCGTCCTGGCCCTCGCCGCCGCCACGGTCGGTGGTATCGTCGGCCACAACGACCGCCGCGACCTCGTCGCGACCGCCTAGTCCCCAGACCGGCCGCACCACGACGGGTGCGGCCGGTCGCACGTCCTCTGGGTTCCCCGTACCCGTTCGCATCGGCGCGACCTGGAACGGGGCTCGCCCGTTTCCCGGCCTCGCGCGAAAGGACACGACCGTGCTTCAGCGGATCATCGACTTCGTCAAAGGGTTGCTGGGCAGAACCTCATCGTTCGGTACGCGATTGAAGACACGCCGATGAGCCGGCCCGCGATGATCGATCCGGCCGATGAGTGGCGGATCCAGACGGGCACGGACGTCATCGATACGACCGGCACCCACGTCGGAAAAGTCGACGACATTCGCGGCAGCTATCTCGTCCTGCGGCGGGGCCGGTTCTTCGTCTCCGACTCCTACATTCCGTTCGCCGCGATCGGTTCCCATGATGACCACGCCATCTACCTCAACGTCGTCGCCGATGACGAGGCGATGGAGATCTGGCATCAGCAGCCCGCATCGCTGCTCGAACGCCATGAAACGACCTCCGCCGAGAACGTCACCCTCGACGCGGAGGCGCAGCTGGAACAGCTGACCGACCAGGAGGGGAACGTCCGGCTGCCGATCCGCAGGGAGAACCTCGTCGCCAGGCCCCGACCGGTCACGCGCGGGATCGTCCGGATCGAGACCCACCTGTTCGCGGACGGGTCGACTGAGGAAGCGCCCGGCAACGCCAATCAGATGCGGTTGCAGCGTCGCGTCCTCTCCACCACGGCGTCCGGGCAGGAGATCGTGCTGGACGGCGGGACGTTCGAGATCCCCTTCTTCGGCCAGGACATCGACGTCGAGCGCCAGGTCCGGGTCACCGAGGAGATCGTCGTCTCCCGCGACGCGGTCGAGACCGTCCGGCGGGTTCATGGCACCGTCCGAACCTCGGACGTGGCGATCGACGAGGACGGGATGGACCAGCTGCCGCGGGATCGACCCGATCCCCACCGGGAAATCAGCTAACGGCTCGGGAGTTCCCTGAGCCGACGAATCGCGGGGCGGTCTCCTCACCCATGAGGGACCTCTCCCAGACCAGGAGGCCGCACATGTCCAGATCCCGTTCGAAGTCGAAGGCCAGGCAGGAGCAGGAGGAGTGGGTCGTCGAGCCGGGGACCGAGGTCTACGACTCCGCCGGCAAGAAGATCGGCGGCGTAACGGACATCCAGGGGGGCGATCTGATCGTCCACAAGAGCGGACTGTTCGCGAAGGACTACCGCATTCCGTTCTCGGCCGTCGCCACCCATACCGACGAGCGCATCGACCTTTCGATGTCGGCCGATGAAGCGACCGGTGCCCACGAACATGAGACGGACGACGGCGTCACGGCATCGTCCGCCGATGAGCGACTGGCGGCCAGCGACGGGCACCTGACGGCGAGCGGGACGCCCCCCGACGGCGTTGACGACATCATGTCGACGACCGAAGTCATGCGGGTGCCGGTCGTGGAAGAGCAGCTCGACCCAACACGGCATCAGGTCGAACGTGGGGAGGTCCGGCTCGAGACGGTCGTGACCGAGCACGAGGAGTCGGTCGACGTGCCGGTGACGGAGGAACGGGTCCGGGTGCAGCGCGTCGCGGTCGACCGGCTCGCCACCGCGGCCGACCTGGCCGTGGATGGCCGCTCGCTCAGCGTGGCGGTCTACGGCGAGGAGGTCGACCTGTCGACGCAAGCCCGCGTGGTCGAAGAGGTCGTGATCTCGAAGGACGCGATCCAGGAAACGCGTGAGGTGAGCGGCACAGTCCGGCGGGAAGACGTGCAGGTCATCGATGACACCCTGACCAGGGAGGAGACGACCACCGGCATGACCGGAACGGCCACTGGACCGGATAAGGCACCACGCTCCTGAACCGCTGATACCAGGTTCTGGAACGTCCCGAACTGAGGCGTGCCATCGTGGCGCGTCTCACGCATCTACACGACAAGGGATCTCGCTGGCGTGGTCCAGCATTACGGGCGAGATTCACAACCCAAGGAGAATTCAACCATGGACATGCTAGGCAAGTTGTTCGGTGGTGGCGATGACGACAACGATCGCCGCTCGAACGCCCAGGACTTCATCTCACGGTACCAGACGGGCCCGGTCGACCAGGGGTACACCGACGAGGAGGCCGCGCAGCACTACCAGAACGTCGCCCAGCACGCCGACCCGGCGACGATGCAGCGGGCCTCCGAGCAGGCCTTCACCAACATGGACCCGAATCAGCGCCAGCAGATGGCGCAAATGCTCCAGCAGCAGAACGGCGGACGGCCGGTCAGCAACGACCCGCGCCAGATGGCCGGCATGGTCTCACAGATGCACCAGCAGAACCCCGGCGGTCTGGCCTCCCTCCTGGGCGGTGGCGGGGGCAACAGCGGCGGCGGTGGTGGCGGCATCGGTGGTGCCCTCAGTGGCCTCATGGGTGGCGGCAACAGCGGTGGTGGCGGCCTGATGGGCGGCAACAGTGGCGGTGGCGGTGGCTTCCCCGGCGGGACGCTTGGCAAGGTCGCCCTCGGCGGCATCGCGGCCTACGCCATGAAGGAGATCCTTGGCGGCCACGGCGGGAACGACAACAACGCCAACCAGAACATCAGGGGCGGACGCTCGGTCTAGCAACTTGGTCTAGCAACGCGAGATGGGGGACGGCGATGAGGAGATGGGCGCTCTTGGCGGCAGTCGCGGTCGTACTGGCAGGGACACTGTTCGCCTACGCCGTCCCCCGGGAATCCAGCGCGGCTCAGAACTGTCAGGACTGGGGCAACCAGACCCTGGACCGGATCGAGGTCGGTCGCCAGCTCCTGTATCCGTACGAGCGGCAGACCAGTTCGACCGGCTCCGCTCAGGGCGACGCACAGGCCCTCGCCGACGTCGCTCAGCAGCAGGCGAACAGCAACCCACCCAACGGCGCCGACAACCTGAACGGGGACCTGATCGAAGCGTTCTCGGCCGGATCCAGTGCCCTCTATGGCGGCCCCTCGGCCGAAGCGCAGATCGCCCTCGCCAAGGGTGTGATCTACAACGCCGATCTCCGGGTCGCCTACCTGCTGGATGGCTGTTAGTCCGGGAGCGGCCGTCGCATCCTTCTTCTGAGGGAAACGACGGCCGCTCCTTTTGTGCACCGCAACGCATCAATCATCAGGAGGCACCACATGTCCACGTCGAATGAGCAATGGGTCGTCCAGCCTGGCACCGATGTCTTCGGTTCCGACGGTACCAAGGTTGGCAGCGTCGACACGATCGAGGGCGACTTCCTCGTGCTGCGCAAGGGGTTCTTCTTCCCGAAGGACCACTACATCCCGTTCACGGCCATAGCTGGCCACACCGATGACCGGATCGACCTGAACGTCACGGCCGATGAGGCGACCAACCGCGATTGGGATCAGGTCCCGTCCACCAATACGGCTACCACGACGTCCAGCGCGTACGACAGGGACGCGACGACGACTGGCTACGACACGACGGTTCCGGCGACTGCTGCCACGACATCCTCCGACGACACCTCTCGGGGGACACGTTCCGGGGCGTCAGCACCGGACGACGAAGTCGATATGACGCCGTTCGAGCACCGGACCGGCGGCGTGGCGCACACCGAGGACGACCAGGATGTCTACATCCCGGTCGTCGAGGAAGAGCTGACGGCGAGCACGCGCGGCGTCGAGCGTGGCGCCGTCCGGATCGAGACCAAGGTCTCCGAGCATGAGGAGTCCCTCAGCGTCCCGGTCACCGAGGAGCGCGTCCACGTCGAGCGCGTCGCGGTCAACCGCGAAGCAACGGCCGCCGACATGAACCGGGACGGCGCGACGATCGACGTGCCGGTCTACGGCGAAGAGGTCGACATGCAGAAGCGGGCCCGCGTCGTCGAGGAGGTCGAGATCTCCAAGGACGCCGTGCAGGAGACCCGCCAGGTCACCGGCACCGTCCGCCGGGACGACGTCGACATTCAGGACTCGACGGTCAGCAACGCCGATACGGCGTCGGGCACGACGACCAACGATCCGTCCCGTCGCCAGCGCCAATAGTTGCTGACTGACCAGGACCGAAACATGGGTTGGGCACGCGGCCGTGCGGACCGATCACGAAACGGCGAGGAGCCCACCGGTTCTTCGCCGTCCCCGTTCATGGGCCAGTTCGCATGACCCCGTGGAAGACATCGACGTGGCGGCGGGGCGGTTTGCCGATGGTCATCAACCGCTCGGTCCAAGACCTGTTCGCCAACGACGGACTCGTCTGGGCGGCGGCATTGTCCTTCTACACCCTGCTGTCGTTCTTCCCGCTGGTCATCATGGTCATCATCGTCTCGTCCTATCTCACCGATCCCCAGTGGGTCGGCGAGCGGATCGTCGATGGGGTCAACCAGTTCGTACCGGGCGAACAGATCGATCCGACGGCGCTCGTCGCGGGGGCCAGAGAGGAGCGTGAGCGGCTCGGCATCATCGCGGTCGTCGTGGTCCTGTTCACCGGCCGCCGCGTCCTCGGGACACTCATCCTCTCGCTCGATCGGATGTCCGATGTCGACCAGCGGGACGATTCGTTCCGGCGCAAGACGATGACCGAAGCGACGCTGGTCGTGGGCGTCGCGGTCGTGGCGATCATGGCCATCGCGACCCGCCCCGTCCTGTCCTTCGTCGAGCGGAGCCTTGGCCGGGAGCCAGCCGGCGACGACCGTTTGACGTGGGTTCTGGTGGAACTCGCCCAGACACTCCTGATCTTCGGTGCGTTCACCCTCGTCTACGCGGTGGTCCCGCTGGGACACCGGATGTGGCGGGCCGTGCTGATCGCCGCCGCGTCCGCGACCGCCCTGTTCCTCATTACCCGGGGCGCTTTCACCGCCCTCGTCGACCTGCTCTGGGAGACCCTGTCCACGCTCTACGGACCATTTGCCTCCGCGGCGTTTCTCCTTACCTGGGTCTACTGGGTGGCCCTGATCGTGCTCTTTGGGGCATCGCTGTCGTCGCATATCAAGGTCATGCACCTCGAGGGCGCCAGCGTCCAGGAGACCGAACAGCGCCACGTCGCCCGAACCGAGGACCCGTCCGCCGAGCCGGCTGCCTCCGAGGACTGATCCGGTCGAGGTCATCACCAGCCCCGCGCGATGACGCCCCCCTCCTCACCCCTCTTCGACCCTCCATAATTTCCCACCCAACCAGGGAGCCACCGGTGCTGATCGTCCTGCCCTTGCTTGCCTCCATGGCATTCTGGCTCTGCGCCTTTCTGCGCACCGGCCGCTCCCACCGTGACTGGCGCCACACGTTCCTGACCGGGGCACTCGTCTGGGGCGTGGTCTCGACGGCCATCATGGAGGGGCTCAGCCTCGCCTCCGCCCTGACTGAACCGGCGGTCGCCTCGGTCTGGATCCTGGCGATCGGCCTCGCGGTGGCGGCCACGCCCTGGCGGATCAACCGCGGCCAGCTCGGCATCGTGGCGATCCCCGCTCCATGGCGGGTAGGCCAGCCGCCCGCGCTCGGGCTTCCGGCGGTATCGGTTGCGCGACTCCGGGAGCACGGGGTCGGTCTCGGCGGGATCGCCGTGGTGCTGCTGATCGCCGGCTTCCTGGCCGTGACGGGCGGGATCAGCACCAACGACGCGCTCGACTACCACCTGCCCCGCGTCATGCACTGGATCCAGGACGGGAGCGTCAGCTTCTACCCGACGGCGGTCTCGCGCCAGCTCAACCTCAACCCCTGGGCCGAGTACGCGATCACCCAGTTCATGATCCTCGGCGGCGGCGACGCCTGGGCCAATCTCATCCAGTGGTTCGCCCTCGGCGGCTCGGCGGTCGGCGTCAGCCTCGTCGCCCGGGAGCTGGGTGCCAGCCCACGCGGGCAGGTCTTCGCGGCCGTCTTCGCGGCGACGATCCCGATGGCGGTCCTGCAGGGCTCGACCGCCCAGAACGACCTCGCCGAGGCCTTCTGGGTCGTTGTCCTGGTCTACTGGGTCCTCCGTCTTCGGAATGCATCGCCGGCATCGCGAACGGCGATCGTCCGTCCGGTCCCGGTCGGGCTGGCGATCGGAGCCGCCCTCGGCCTCGCCATCCTGACCAAGACGACCGGTTACGTCTTCGCCCTGCCGTTCCTCCTCTGGCTGGTGCCGATCGTCCTGCGCCGGTTCCGCTGGCGCGCCGTCCCGTTGGGGCTGGCCGCCGGCGGACTGGCGCTGGCCCTGAACCTGGGCCAGTACCTGCGCAACAACGCGCTCTATGGCTCGCCGATGGGTCCGGGTCAGGAGAGCCCGCCGGGTCAGGACTGGGGCAGGTACACCAACGACGTCTTCTCGCTCTCGACGCTGTTCTCGAACACGGTCCGCTACCTGGCCCTCAACATCGGCCTGCCCAACCGATCCGCGGCGCAGACCACGGCGGTGGCGGATTTCCTGGCCCGGTTCGGGATTGACGCCAATGACCCGGGCACGACCTGGGCCGGCCAGCTGTTCAACATCGCCGCGCCCCACACCAACGAGGACGGCGCCGGCAATCTGCTCCACCTCGCCCTGATCGCTGTCCTGCTGGTCGCGATCCTCGTCGTCCCGGCGCTGCGCCGGGCGCCGGTCCTGCTCTACGCCGCCAGCACGGTGCTGGGCTTTCTGCTCTTTGCCCTGCTGCTGAAATGGTCGCCCTGGAGCACCCGCCTCTACCTGACCACGTTCGTCCTGTTCGCGCCGGTCGCCGGGCTGGCGTTCGGGCTGTTCCGGCGGCAGTGGCTGCCCCGGCTGGCCACGGTCGTCCTGCTGGTCGGCGCGATCCCGTTCCTGCTCTACGCCCAGCACCGGCCTCTGATCGGCAACGACATCTATCACCCGACCCAGCGAGTGGGCGCGATGGCGGGGGAATCGCCCGAGGACCAGCTCTTCGTCACCCGGCCGCAGCTCCAGGCGGACTTCGAGGGGGCGGCCGCCTTCGTCGCGACGACCCGTTGCGCCGCGATCGGGCTCTGGCGCTTCGACGCGGCCGAGTACCCGGTCTGGGAGCTCCTGGATGACACGCTGACGTACCAGCCCGACATCGAGCACATCGGCGTCGTCAACGATACGAGGACGCTCGCTCATCAGCGGCCCAACAGGAACTTCGCGCCCTGCGTCGTGATGTCGTTTCGGGAGTTCACCGGCGACCAGCCGACGGCGACGATCGACAGCCATGACTATGTTCGTGTCTGGGACTCGGCCTCGGTCTCGGTCTATCAGCCGGCCTGGTTCTTCGGGTGATCCGACGATAAACCATCGTCCATTCCGATGAAGGTGGAATGCACCGTGCGTACCGGGAGATGACTGGAGCGTGGCAATCAGAGACGACCCACCGACGTTGGCACGCTCGGGCGATCCGTAAACCGTGCGCTTCCGGCTGACCGACGTGGTCAGACGCGCCGCAATCAAGAGGAGAGTCGATTTGAAGATCCATCGCATCAGCGCGTTCGTGACCGCCCCTCTGTTCGCCGCCGTGCTCCTGCTCGGCAGCTCGTCGGCCATCGCCAGTCAGGCGACGCCCGCGGCTGGCGACTCGACCGGCGGCAACTACCCGGTCGCCATCCACCAGGGCACCTGCGAGATGCCGACCGCGCAGCCCGCCTACCAGCTCGACAACACCACCCCCTTCGGCGCCGATCAGCCCGACGCCACCGTCCTCGGCACCCCGACCGGCGTCCCCGTTCTGACCTCAAAGGGGTCGATCGACGCGACGCTCGAAGATGTCGCCAACGGCGGCAATGTCCTGGCCATCCACGCCAGCCCCGAGATGTTCGGCACGATCATCGCCTGTGGGCAGATCGCCGGCCCGAATATCGACGGCAAGCTCACCATCGCCCTGCAGCCGGTCGGTGACTCAACGGTGACCGGCGTTGCGATCCTTGGCGAGGACAGCACCGGCTTGCTCGGGCTCGGCAAGGATCAGATCGCGGTGACGGTCTACGTCGTCGAGACAGCCGCCAATTCGCCGGCCGACCCGACCATCGCCACGCCGATCGCGCCGGCCAACGCGCCGACCCCGGCCCCGACCGAGACTCCGGCCCCAACTCCGACCCCGACCGCCTAAGGTCGAAGGCGGTTCCGTGACGGTCCTGACGGCGGACCGTCACCACGACTGACGTACGATGACCGATCTTGCCCCGGAGCAGTCTGCCGCAACCGGGACGGGATCGGTCATCGCCGCATTCGCTGGCCGAACCCGCGGCCGGAACCGCCACCGTCATTGATCACTCGGGCTGGACACACGTCAGGGAACACATGGGGGATTCTTTTGCGATATCACACTCCCGCCAGCGCGCCACCCGGATGGTCAGGGTAGGGCAGGCTGCTCTGTGGTGCCTCATCGCCGTTGGTTTGTTCGCCTACGCCCGGATCTTTCAGAGCACCTACATCGATGACACCTACATCACTCTCCAGTACGTCCGCAACCTGGCCGATGATCTCGGTTGGGGCTTCTTTCCCAGCCAGACCACCAATACGGCGACCTCACCGCTGAACGTGATCGTGCTGGCGGCGTTCGCCAAAGTGACCGGCTCGGCCCTGACCGCCGTCGCGGTCGCGATGGCGATCGAGTGGACCCTGACCCTGGCGGTCCTACTCGGAATCTCCCGCCAGATCACCGGCGCCGCCTACGCCGGCCTGTCTGCCTTCGCCATTCTGGCGACGAGCCCGCTGCTGCTCTCGGCGATCGGGCTGGAAGGCTCCCTCTTCATTCTGCTGATGCTGACGGCGCTGCTCCAGTTCCTGACCCGGCGCTGGGGAGCGATGGCGGTCTCCCTCGGGCTGCTGACCATCGCCCGGCCCGAAGGCCTGCTCCTCCTGATCGTCATCCTGGCGGTCATCCCCGCATCCTTGCCGGCGCGGGGCCGCGTGGTGCTGACGTACGGGCTGACGATCCTGCCCTGGTACCTGTTCTCCTGGGTCCACCTCGGCTCCCTGATCCCCGACACGCTCATCATCAAGGTCGACCAGCAGCCCTGGGCCGGGACGACGCTGTTCGTCAACGGGCCGCTGCTCTACCTCGACCGGTTCCCGGCCGCGACAATCGGCTCGGTCTGGCCGGTGCTCCTGATTCCGTTGGCCGTGCTCGCCCTCCGCCGGAGCACGAGCATCGCCCGGCGGGCAATGGTCGCCCTGGTCCTCTACGGCGTCGCCCACTACCTCGCCTACTCGGTCCTGGGCGTTCCGCCGTTCCACTGGTACTACACCCATGAGGTCGTCGTGATCGCCGTTCTCGGTGGGCTCGGGGCCGGTGAGGCGGTGCGCCGGCTGGCAGCCTGGCGCCCGGCGATCGGCCGGCCGCTCGCGTACGCCGCCACCCTGCTGCCGGCCGCGGCGCTCCTGACCCTGCTGGCCGGCCAGGGCGCGCCGCTCGGGCAGGCCCCGATCCACAGCAACTGGGCCCGTCCCGAGCAGTACCGCGTGATCGCCGGCGAGATCCGGGCCGAGGTCGAGCCCGGCGCGACGGTCGACTTCCGGGGCGAGGTCGGGACGCTGTCCTGGTACTCGGACCGCTACCTGCTCGATACGTTCACGGACATGGCCCGGATCAGCGCCGCGATCGACCGGCTGCAAGACGACCAGCCAGCCCCGGTGCGCTGGCTGCTGGCGGTCAACTTCCTCTGGCGGGACGACCCGGTCCCACTCCCCGCGCCGGCCTACGTGATCGACTTCGCGGCGCCACGACCGGTCGCCGGGATCGACCCGACGACCGACCCCACCTACGTCGACAGCTGGGTCACCTGGTCCCGCTGGGTGCCGTACAACCGGATCGTCCTGAGCCGGGTACCAGATGCGCCAGCAACGGAGACGACGCTACCGCCTGCCTGAGCGGCACATGGCGTGTCAGTAGGGAGATCCCTCTCGCATCGCCGACCTGGGGTCCGCGCCGACAGGCGCCACACCGCGCTGCGATCCCAGTGTTCGGGAACACCGGTGTGCGATGTCATACGTTGGCGGCGAAGACCGTCTCGCCTGGCGGCGATGGCCGTTCCGGCGGCCGGGCGACCACCAGCGCAGCGAGAGGGATCGCCCGTCTACGATTGCGCCCCGCTGCCAGCCGTTTTGCAGCGGGGCGCGATTGCGTTCAGACGATCCCCTCCCATAACGACGGATGCTATGCGGCCGGGGTCGCCTCCGGATCGAGGAAGACGTAGTTGGTGATGAGGTAGCGGTCCTCACCCATGCGCAGGGAGATGATGGCAGAGACCGGGCCGGTCTGCGGGCTGTCGATCTGAACGGTCGCCGCGACCTGACCGTCCGGCAGCGTCACGATGTCGCTGATGCCACGGAGGGTCGAGACGATTGCGCTCTGATCGTTGTCGTCGGCCAGCGGCGTGCCGGTCTCGCCCTGCTCCGGGGACGTGGCGGCGGCGGCATCGATCGCGGCCTGGACCTGACCGGCGGGAACGCCGAGGAGCGTCTGGGCGTAGGAGGGATCGATCACGGCCAGCAGGCGGCCAAGGTCGCCGGCGTTGGTGCAGGCGATCGACTGGACGATCGTGTCGTAGACGGCGAACGCGGTCGCGTCATCGACAGGCTCGGCGGCGGAGAGGTCGGGGGCCACGGCCTGGGGCGTCGCGGAGACGGCGGCCGCACCGTAGCTGCCCGGGTCGATCGGGTCGACGGTGCAGTCGGCCGCGCCGAGCCCCGATGGCGTGCCGGCGGGAGTGGCCGGGGTTCCCTGCGCCCCGACGGCGGTGGGCACGGCGAGGACGGTCAGGGAAAGCGACAGGACGGCCGCTCCGATGATGGTCGAGACTGATCGCATGGCGGGTGTCTCCTCATGGTCGCCGGCTGGCGGCGTACGGCTCAAGGGCCCACCACGACGAGTGATGGTGGCGGACACGACCGCACGATGCTGACCAGCCATGGTCAGGATGCCGAAAATCGACCCCGGATTCCATCGATCGGCGCGACGCCAGATCCCGTCAGTGGCGCAGGATCGGGTAGATCGACAGTGCGAGCAGGACGGCCATCGCCCGGTTGAACAGGACGATCCGGCCGGGCGATTCGAGGAAGCGGCGCAGGGCGAGCCCAAACCCGGCCCAGATGCCAATGCTGGGGAAGGAGATCACCCCGAAGGTCACGGCGACGAGGAGCAGGTTCCGGACGTAGTCATCCTGCGGGATGTAGGCGGTGACCGCCCCGAGAGACAGAATCCACGCCTTTGGGTTGACCCACTGGAAGGCGGCGGCGCCGAGGAACGTGACCGGTCGGGCAGCCGTCCCGACGGCCCGCGGCCCCCCGGAGCGGGCCAGTTGCCGGGCCAGCCAGAGGAGATAGGCCGCTCCAACCCACCGGAGGACATCGTAGAGCGGCGGCCAGGCCTCGAACAGGCCGACCAGCCCCAGCCCGACCGCCAGGATCATGATGACCATGCCGCCGGAGATCCCGAGCATGTGGGGGACCGACCGGCGAAAGCCGAAGTTCGCTCCCGAGGCGACCAGCATCGCGTTGTTCGGGCCGGGCGTCACACTCATCACGACCGCGAAGGCGACGAAGGCGAGCAGCAGATTCGTGGTCATGTGATCCTCCACCAGATCTTTCGCCTTATACGGAGTCCGGCTAAACGCTGCGTCTTTGCTCGGAAGCGGCCGCTCCCCCTCTCTGGGCCCGGATCGCTCCCACCGCTGAAGCGGTGATCGGCTCACCGGGCCCAGAGAGGGGGCTGGGGGGAGAGGTCTGCTCGCCACCACCTCGTCGCGGAACCAATGGCGTTTACCCGGATTCCGTATTACGGGGATGCCCGGCCATAGATGGTCCGGGCTCCGGTGCGGCGCATCCCGTAGGGACCAACCAGTTTGCAGAGCGACAGATTAGCCACGGTTCCCGATCATGTATAGAGCCAATCCGCCAATGGACCTTGCGATTGGCACCCACTCAGACCAGAATGACCGCTATGGATCCGCTGGATGTGCGCGTGGACCGGTCCAATATCGGTACGCTGTCCCGACAGCTGACCGATGCGCTCGCCTCCGCGGTGAGTCGGGGTGATCTCGCGCTGGGCGACCGGCTGCCGTCGGAGCGCGAACTGGCGCGGCGGCTCGGGGTCAGCCGGACGACGGTCGTGACCGCCTATCGGGAGCTGGAGGCGCGTGGACTGGTCCGGGGGCAGGTCGGCCGGGGCACGTTCGTGGTCGGTGGTGAGGGGGCGGGCGGCGACGGGGCCCCGTTCGCCTGGCGCGGCAAGCTCTCGGCCAGTGCCCGGCGGTTCCTCGATCCGGCGCTCCAGACGCTGGTCGACGAGGCCATCCCTGGCACGGTCTCGTTCGGCGCGGGGATGCCGGCGCTCGACCGCTTCCCGAACGACGACCTCCGCCGCCTGACCGACCGGGTGCTGCGGACGGGCGCGACGGCCGCCCTCGGCCTGCTGCCGACCGCCGGCCACCCGCCCCTCCGGTCGGCGATCGCCGAGCGGTACGGGACCGACGGCCGGCAGGTGCTGATGATCTCCGGCGCCCAGCAGGGTCTCGACTTGATCACTCGCTGCCTGCTCGACCCCGGCGACACCGTCGTGATGGACCGCCCCGGCTACCTCGGCGCCGTCCACACCTTCCTCTCGGCCGGGGCGACGATCGTCGGCTGGGATGTCGAGCGGGCCGACCCGGACGAGCTCGACGACCTCCTGCTCCGCCACGCGCCCAAGCTGATCTACACCAACCCGACCTTCCAGAACCCGACTGGCACGACCATGCCGGTCGCGCGGCGGCAGGAGCTGCTCCGGCTGGCCCGGCGCCACCGGATCCCGGTCGTCGAGGACGAGCCCTACCGCGAGCTCCACTTCGTGGGCTCCACACCCCCACCGCCATCCCTGCGCGAACTGGACGAGGGCGGGCTCGTGATCCAGATCGGGACGGTCTCGAAGGTCCTCGCGGCCGGGCTCCGACTCGGCTGGGTCCTGGCGCCGGTCGCGATCGTCAAGCACCTCGCCCTCCTCAAGGCGCGGTCCGACATCTCCGGCACGTCCCTGAGCCAGCACATCGTCCGGGAGATGTTGACGACGGGGCTCTACGACGACCACGTCGCGACCCTGCGGGCGGAGCACCGGCGCCGGTACGAGACGATGTCGCGGGCCCTGACCCGCCAATTCCCGGTGGGTGCGATCTCGTGGCGCCCGGTCCAGGGCGGGCTCTACATCTGGGGGCATCTGAACGCCGACGGCCTTGAGGCGAGCCATCTCCAGCGGGCGGCCGCGCGGGCGGGCGTCCTGATCGTGGCTGGGCAGCCGTTCTACGCCGGCGGCGGTGGGGACCGCCGGGTTCGGCTCTGCTTCGCGGGCGTCCCGCCGGCCGGGATCGAGACGGGCGTGGGCCGGCTGGCGGCCGTCGTCCGGGCGCTGATCGACACCCCGTCGGACCAGCCATCGACGTCTCGCCCGCTCGTCTGAGCTGGTACCGGATCTCTCCAGCAGGTGACTACGGCCGCGGCTCGCGGCCCAGGACCAACCGGCCGCCGTCAACGGGGACGGTCGCTCCAGAGATGAAGCTGGCGTCGGTGGAGAGCAGGAACGCGACGACATCGGCGACCTCCTCGGGCCGCCCGACCCGTTCCAGGGCGTGGAGCTGTCTCGTCCCCCGGTCGATCCGCTCGCCGGCCTCCGGCCCGAGCCGCCGGATGTCGTCTTCGTAGCGCCGGGTCGTGATGGTGCCGAGCGCGACGGCATTGACGCGGATCCCATTCACGCCGTAGTCGACGGCGAGGGCGCGGGTGAGGCCCTCGACGGCGGCCTTGGCGGTCGAGTACGGCAGGGAGCCGGGGACGGCCCGCTGGGCCTGATGCGAAGAGACGTTGACGATCGTGCCGGCGATCCCCGTGGCGAGGAAGTGGCGGACAGCGACGGCGCAGCCGACGACCGCCAGCTCGATGTTGACCGAGATGGCTGCCATCAGATCGCTGGTCGCGGTGTCGTGAATGGCGGCGTCCCGGAAGACCGCGGCGCAGTTGACCCAGCCGACCAGCGGGGCGGCCGTCTCGGCCCGGTCGGCCGCCGCGATCGCGACGCGCTCATCGGTCGCGTCCCCGGCGACGGCGATGATCCGGTCCCCGGCCGGGTGCCCAGCGACCCAGCGGAGTGCGTTCGGATGGGTATCGATCGCGACGACGGTGTCGCCGTCCCGGAGCAGCCGCTCGACGATCGCCCGGCCGATCCCGCCCCCACCGCCCGTCACCACGTACGATCGAATCATGACATTCCCCAGTCGCGCTCACGCAGACTCCTGCCGACCCTGAGAGCAGGTTCGGCAGGAACCCCGCCACCGATGAGCGACGGCCCGATCCGTCGGGACATGGCTCTCGCTTCGCTGGCCTTGGTCGCTGCGCTGCCGCGCCGTCAGGCGCCATACCGCGCAGCGCCCCCGGTCAAGCTCAACCGGTTCGAGTGGCGCGTTGGTGGCAGAGCCGGTCTCACCTGGCGACGAAGGCCGCTGTGGCGGCCGGGCTCGCAAGCGTCGCCCCTACGGACGGCCGCAACCGATGTTGGCCCATGTCTCCATAGTGACCGCCGCCGGTGTAGGATGGTCGTCATCAGACGGCTCCCGGTCCGGTGACACGGAGACCGGCCGGGGCCAAACGGAGACCGGCCGGGGCCAAAAGGGACGACGGGCGATGATCTGGCGGCGGGACAACGGGAGATGGATGCGGGAGGGAGTCGCCAGTGGCGGCGCTCCGATCGTGTCCGCTCACCCGATCCGCCGCCGGGCATCGCCCGATCGTTCCGGAATACGAACCCCAGGATTGGTCGTGCGCGACGACGATCCTGACGCACTGCCCTCTCCCGGCCGGGCCGCCGCCGGGGCATAGGGAGACGCCGGGGCCGGTCGCCAGACCGCCCCGCCCCTCCGGGCGGCGACATCACCATCCCGATCCACCCACCGCACCGGTTGCCGTCGCGGCGGTGACCCCGGCCCGGCGCATCGGCGCGCCGCCGCGGATCGCCGCGTCCCTGCCCATGCCCCGAGAGACGCCAGTTGCCGCCGTCCGCGCCGACCCAGCTCGCTCCGGGAGTCCGCATGAGGCCCATTCTGTCCAACCGGCCGTTCGTCCGCTTCTGGTCGGCCGGCCTGTCGTTCCAGCTCGCGATGTGGTCGCTCCACGTCGCGATGCTGATCCACGTCTTCGAGCTGACCGGGTCGCCCTTCGCGACCGGGCTGATCCCTGTCTTCGCCTCGCTGCCGGGCATCCTGATCGGCCCGGTCGCCGGCGTCCTGGTCGACCGCTGGGACCGCCGCCGCGTCATGGCGACGAGCTCAGTGGTCATCGCCGGGCTGCTGCTGGCCGCGCTGCCGCTGGCGGTGCTCGGCGAGGTCCGGCCGGCACTGCTATTCGCGATCATCTTCTTTCAGGCGATCGCGATGGCGTTCTTCTCGCCGGCCGAGAACGCCGTCCTGCCCCGGCTCGTCGGGAGCGCCCAGCTCCGGACGGCGAACTCGCTCAACGCCCTGAACGATACCCTCGGCCGGATCGTCGGCGCGACGGTTGGAACGCTGGTCCTGATCCAGTTCGGCTTCGCGGCGATCCTGATCATCTGCGCGCTGCTCTACCTGGGTGCGGCCGTCCTGCTCATCGGCGTCCGCGTCCCGGCCGCCGCTGGGCAGTCCACGATCTCACGCGGCGAGCAGCGCGTCGGCTCGCCGCGGGGCGTCGTTGGCCCGGTCTGGCGGGAGCTGGCGGACGGGCTGCGGGTCGTCCGGGGAGACCGGCTGCTGCTCCTGTCGGTGACGGCGTTCGGGCTGTTCATGCTGGCGGACGTCCCGCTGTCGGCCGTGCTGCCGGCCTTCCTGATCGACACCATCGGGGCCGGGCCGGAGGGGATGGGCGTCTCGTTCCTGCTCCGGGGCGTGGCGGGCCTGCTGGGCGGACTGCTCGTCGCCGCGATCAGTCATCGGGTCGACGAGACCCGGTTGCTGGCCGGCGGGCTGCTGCTCTACGGGCTCGGAGTGACGGTGATGGGGCTCTCGGACAGCTTCGGGCTCGTCCTGCTGATGCTGATCCCGATCGGCCCGGCCTCCGCCGCGATCCAGACCGGCCTGTTCACGCTGCTTCAGAAGGGGTCGGCGGACGCGGTCCGGGGACGGGTCTTCGGGCTGGTCGGGACGGCCAACGGCATCATCACGCTCGGCGCGAGCCTGGCCGGCGGCGGCCTCGGCGAGGTCGCGGGCGCCCGGACGGTGGTGATCCTCTCCGGCGGCCTCCAACTCCTGCCGCTCTTGCTGGTCCTGACGTGGCTCCGGCCGGCGGCCACGCAGCGGATCCCAGAGCGAGCCTGACACGGGCGTGGTGATGGCAATGGCTCCAACGGCGGACATCGCCTCCTGAGCCACCCAGTCTCAGTCGACACCGTCCAACTGGATGAAGGGATATGTCGCTCGTTTGTGACCGGATTCCATGACTTCGACCGGCTTGCTACGATGCTCTCCTGACCGAATGGTGGGCCGACCCGGAATGGACGCCCGGGGAAGCGGCCCGACGCGCGAGGAGCACATCACCATGACCGACGACATCAGACGCCTGGAGCGGCAACTGCTGGGCGACGTCTGGACGAGCAACGCGGCCTGGGACAACCTCGTCCATCTCTGCGACGTGATCGGCAACCGCTGGGCCGGCAGCCCGAGCGAGCACGCCGGCGGCGAGTTCCTCAAGGCCAGGCTGGAGGAGTACGGGCTCCAGAACGTGCGGCTGGAGCCGATCAGCTTCGGCGCCTGGGAGCGCGGCGAGGCCAGCCTGACGATGACCGCCCCGACCGAGCGGTCGTTCTCGGTAATCGCCTTGCCATACTGCCCAGCCGTCGACATCACGGCCGAGATGATCGACGTCGGCAATGGCGAGCAGGAGGACTTCGAGCGGCTGGGTGAGGCCGTCCGGGGCAGGATCGCGATCACCGCGGCCGAGACCAACCCGGTCAACGCCCGGACCGAGAAGCTCAGCCACCGGACCGACAAGCTCCGCTTCGCCGAGGACGCCGGCGCCCTGGCGCTGGTCTACATCAACCAGAACCCCGGCATGCTCCACATCAGCGGCGCGATCGCGGCGCCGGGCGGCGGGCCGGCCAGGATCGCCGGGCTCGGTACGTCATGGGAGGACGGCTCGACCCTGCTCCGGCTGGCCAAACGGGCCGAGGGGCCGGTCACCCTCCGGATCACGACCGGCGGGACCTTCCATGAGAACACGTCGTACAACGTCGTCGGCGACCTGATCGGCGCCCGCTGGCCGGACGAGATCATCGTCACCGGCGGCCACTACGACGGCCACGACATCTCGCAGGCGGCGATGGACGACGGCGCCGGGACGATGACGACGCTGGAGGCGGCCCGGGTGCTGGCGGCGCTGCCGGCCGGGTCGATCGGTCGGACGATCCGGTTCGTGCTGTTCTGCGGCGAGGAGGTCGGGCTGTTCGGCTCGTGGGGCTACACCGCCGACCACGAGAACGAGACCGACCAGACCCGCTTCATGCTCAACCTCGACGGCGCCGGCCAGGGCCGTGGTGGGACGGAGGCGCTGACGCTGACCGGGGCGCCGGACCTGATCGAGTACTTCCAGGGCCAAGCGTCCGACATGCACTACGCCATGCCGGTCACCCACCGGATGAGCCCACACAGCGACCACTACCCGTGGGCGATCCGCGGCGTTCCGACCGCGACGCTGGGCTCCAAGGACGACTCGCCCAGCCTCGTCGGGCGGGGCTGGGGCCACACCGAGGCCGACACCGTCGACAAGGGCACGCCCCGCGGCCTGCAGATGTCGGCCGCGGTCGTCGCCCGACTGCTGCTGCGGATGGCGAACGACGAGGCCTTCCCCGGCCGGCGCCGGAGCCGCGAGGAGATGATGACGATGATCACCGACCTCGGGCTGGACGAGCCCCTGCGGCGGGCCGACCGGCTGGGGCTCGTCGGCGGCACGGCGTAGCGACACCGTTCGGCTTATCGAGACGAAACGGGCGACGGGCCGGGCAGGAATGCCTCGGCCCGTCATCTGTCATCCGCAAGGCGTTGCCCCTCCGGAAGTCGGGCTTGCGCGAACCCCTGTCGCCCTTCGGGACTGGCCGCGGCGGCAGCCCAACCTGTCGGGACATGGCTCGCGCTGCGCTGGCCTTGCTTCGCTGGCGCGCCGCGCCGCGCCAGACCCCGCAGCGGCGCTGGTGCTCCGGGTCAGACGGGTTTCGATCGCTCCTCTCGATGGCAGAGACCGTCTCGCCTGTGGGCGATGGCCTCCGCGGCGGCCGGTCACCGCCAACGCAGCGAGAGCGGATGATCGGACGACGACCAGCGTCAACGGAAACACCTGAACCGACGACCAGCAGCAGCGTGACGAGCAGCGGGCCGGCGAGAGCCGACCAGCCAGCCAGCCAGCCAGCCAGCCAGGGGGCGGAGCGGTCCGCGCCGATGATCGGCTCTTCCGCCGCGCCACCGGTTCAGCCGGTCGGGTTCGCGCTGGCGGATGCCTGATCTCCGGCGAAGTCCAGCGCCGGGACGATCAGGGTCAGGGAGCGGGTCTGGCCAGGCGGCAGGGAGATCGCGATCGCGGCATCGCTGGTCGCGGACATCGTCGTCAGCCGGACGGTCCGCTCCGCGCCGGGTGGCAGGTCGACGGTAATCGTCCCGGCGTCGCCGCGGTTGGTCGACACCATCGCCGGCATCCCGTCGGCGGTGCTGGCCTCGGCCCGGACCGCGACCTCGTCTGGCAGCGCGGCCCGACATCCGGACGCTGGCGGGTTCAGCGTGGCGATGTTCAGGTCGTCGGAGAGGGCAAAGCCGTAGGGGTGACCGGCGATCTCCGGGCAGGCCAGAACCTGGATCCGGACCAGGGCGGGATCGAGCGGTGGGCTGGCGGCGGTGATGACCGGCCCCCGAGCGGCCCGGGTGTCGCGGGGCAGCCGCGGGGTCGCGGTCGGCGGGACCGATGCGAAACCCGTGACGGGGCGGCGGGTTGAAGCCGGACTGGATGGTGATGCGGCCGATGAGCTCGATGGTCGAACCGTCGCGGCGGCGGCCCGGGGTGGCGCCGTCGCACCAGCTGGGCGATCGATCGTGGGCGCCGTACCGGTTGGCTGGATGCTGGCGGTCGCGGTCGGAGGTGCGGCCGGGGTCGCGCTGGGCTGGCGGTCGGGTGTTGGCGCGGTCGGCGTGGGCTGGGTGGTCAGCGTCGCCTGGATGGTTGCGGTCGGCGCGAGCGTGGGAGCACTCGTCGGTTCAGCGGTCGCCGTGGCCGTTGGCTCAGCCGTTGTCACCGCGGTGACCTGAATGGTCGCCGTAGCCGAGGGCTCCACGGTTGCGGTCGCCATCGGCTCGACGGTCGCCGTGGCCGTGGCCGTGGCCGTTGGTTCTGTCGCCGCGGTACTGATTGGCCCAGAGGTAGCGGTCGCCGTTGGCTCCACAGTCGCGGTTGTGGTGCCTGTCGGACTTGGGATCCCAGTCGGCTCGGTGAGGGGGGTCGAGGTAGCGGTCGGCTCAGATGTCGTCGTTGCCGTCGGCGCGGTCGGCGCGGTCGATGTCGCGGCTGGCTCTGATGTCGCGCTGGACGTGGCGGTTGGCTCCGCGGTCGCGGTATTGGTTGGAGTCGCCGTGACGATTGGTTCGGCGGTCGGAGTCGCTGTTGGTTGCGCCGTGGCTGTTTCCGTGGCGGTGGCCGTGTTCGCCGGGGTGGCGGTTGCCGTGTTCGCCGGCTCAGCCGTTGCCGTTGCTGTGGATTCCCGCGTCGCCGTCGCGGAGGGCACGGCCGTCGGCTCCAACGTCGCCGTCTGGGTCGGCTCGACCGTCGACGGCGCCGTCGCGGTTATCGACGCCGTTGGTTCGACCGTGGCAGTTGGCGCTGGTGTCGAGGTCGCCTCCGGAGTAGCCGTGGCATCGGCCGTCGCAGTCGGTTCCGGCGTTGCGGTCTTCGTCGGCTCGATGGGTGCCGTCACCGTCGATTCCACTGTGGCGGTCGGTTCGGTGGTCGCCGTGTCGGTCGGCTCGACGGTGGCGGTGGCGGTGGCGGTGGCGGTCGACTCTGTCGTCGCGGTGGCGGTGGCGGTGGCGGTGGCGGTGGCGGTCGACTCTGTCGTCGCGGTGGCGGTCGGTTCGGCCGTCGCGGTCGCTGTTGGCTCCGGTGCGACTGTTTGCGTAGCAGTGGCCGTTGCCGTACTCGTCGGCTCGATGGGTGCCGTGGCCGTCGGTTCCGCCGTGGCGGTTGGCTCGGTAGTCGCGGTTGCCGTGGCGGTCGGTTCGGTGGTCGGCTCGACGGTCGCGGTGCTGGTCGGCTCGACGGTCGCCGTATTCGTCGGCTGGGCCGTGGCCGTATTCGTCGGCTGGGCCGTGGCCGTTGGCTCTGGTGTCGCGGTTGCGGTGGGTTCGATCGTTGCCGTGGCAGTCTGAGTCGGCTCCGGAGTAGCCGTTGGCGTGGGCTGCGTCGTCGCGGTCGCGGTCGGTTCGAGAGTCACCGTGGCCGTTGGCGTGGGCTGCGTCGTCGCGGTTGCGGTCGGCACCGGCGTCGCGGTCGCCGTGGGCTGCATCGTCGCGGTTGCGGTCGGCTCCGCTGTCGCGGTCGCTGTCGCGGTCAGGGTCGGCACGACCGTTGGGGTCGGGGTCGATTCAGATGTCGCGGTCGGCGCGACCGTCGGCGTCTGGGTCGGTTCAAGTGTCGCGGTCGGAGTCGCGGTCGGTTCGGTGGTCGCCGTTGGGTCGGGAGTCGAGGTGGCGGTTGGTTCGACGGTGGCCGTCGGTTCCGCACCGGGCACCGGGTTGACGATGGTGGTCGTAAACCGGCACGACTCACTCGGTGCACTCTGTGCCGAAAACACCAGGCTGAATGGCGGGTCGCTCAACGCGTGGCCATCCGGTGTCGCGACCTGCGCCACCTTGAGCAAGGTGCCGTTCGCGACGGGGAAGTCCCTGATTTCGAACCGGGCGAGTCCATTGGCGTCCGTCTGGAATGGATACGGGTATTGCCCATCGGCATAACTGAGCTCGAACGTGGCGCCCACGACCGGACTAGCCGGCACATCCGCACCATCGACGACGAACAGATTGAGGATACAGACGACCGGCGCATCGGTCTGAGCGCTCGCGCCGCCTGGTGCTAAAGACCGGCTCGAACCAGGCGTCCCCCCTGGCGGCAGTAGTGCGGCGACCAGCACCAGACTGAGCGTCAGGGCGAGGACGAGGTGCCCAACGGTCCGGCGATCCCGGCCCGAATCCGCGTCGCGATACGGCTTGGCACAGGATGCCATCCCATCGCGGACCGCCTGACGCTCGCTCATCTCGAACAGCCTTCCGTCGCTGCACCAAACGGTGTCGAATCTGCCGAACGGAGAAACGCGCACGCCTTCGTACCCGCATGCTCTTTTCATCGTGCCGAGAGAACGACGGCATCATCCGAAACGGGTCCTGTTTTGTCAACACCCGTCCATGACATTCGGGTCAGCCCGATCGGATGTCATCGAGAATGCCTCGCTTTTCCGGGGCGCTGCCCCGTCGATCGAGCGGCATCACCCCGCAGACATAAGGGCCCCTTCCCTGAGGAGTTCAGGGAGGAGTTCAGGCACGGCGATGCCCCGGCCCCGTCCACGGTGGTCCATGGGGAGCCGGGGCATCGCCGTGCCCGCTGTCGGTTGGCTGTCCGACCAGGCGGACCTCGGACTGCGCCCGCTCTAGAAGGCGGTGCAGACCGGATAGGTGTCGGTCCGGAGGACGGACTCCTGGTCGAACTCCGCCTTGTAGGCCTCACGGATCTCATCCACCGCGGCGCTGGTCTCCCCGGTCGGGTCCAGCGGGGCGAGGATGATCAGCACGGTGCTGTCCTCCTGGGCGATCACGCCCGAGGCGTTGAGAAACTGGCCGTAGCCGTCCAGCACCGTCAGGCCGTCCGGGAAGCGCGGCGTCACCTCGGCATCGAGGAAGTCGCCCCACTGCTCGTCGGTGATCCCGCTGTCGGTATCGACCGTCCCCCGGCCGAAGTAGAGCTCGGTCTGGACCCACGGCTCGGCGCCGGTCCCCGGTGCGAGAGCATCGCAGGGGTTCGCGGCGCCGGGCGTTCCGACGACCGGCGGTTGCACTTGCGGCGTGGCGCCGATCTCCGGCGTGGCCTGGGCGCCGACTGGTGCCGGTCCCTGGGCGGCGTCCGCCTGGAGGAATGAGGCGCTGCCCGCTCCGGCGACGAAGATCGCCACCAGCAGCATGATCGTCCGGGCCCGCTGGCCCATCGCCGCGATCGTCGTCGCGACCGGTCCGGTCCTGTTTCCCATCGTCCGAATCCCCGTCTCGCTGTCCTGCCGTCCCGCCGGCGCAACCCGCCGTTCGCGCCGGCACGGTAGCAGGAACGGCGGGGCCGGACAACGTGCGGGATGGACGAGGATCGACGGGAATCAATCCCGGTGTGACCGACTATCAGGACGCGCCGGTCGAGCGGTGCGGGTCGGCGACGGGCTTGGCCTCCGGCGCCCCCTCTGGCGGAGGAAGATCGACGGGACCGGGAGGGCATCGACGGCGGGGAACTCGCTCCGCAAGGTCTTGAACGTCTGGAACCCGAACGCACTCCGTCCCACGAACCCCGGCATCGGGATGGCCGCCCCGCCGTGGTCGGTCTGTTCATGGCGGTCCGCCCGCATTCCCGTCAGCGGCTTGGCGATCAGCGGCAAGGAAGAACCCCGGCATCTCCAGCGTCAGGCTTTGGGCGCGCGGGACACGGAGCCCTGGGTGCGCGTTCAGCGAAGCGGTGGACCTGGCCTTCGCCCGCCGAACCGGACGCGGTGATCACCGTGTCCCGGTGGTCGAGTCGCGCCGACAATGGGGACGGGGGCGGGACATCGCCGGCAGATACCATGCGTGCCAGATGGCAGATCGCCCAATCCTGCACCTTGCCTGGGCGCGTGGGCGGGATCCCCATCAAGAGGGTGCGCTCATGATGCGGAGACGTCCGGTGTCCGATGACACGCTGGCCTGGCCGCGGCCTTGGCTGGTGGTGCCGCTCGTCACGCTGGTCGTCGTGACGCTCATCGCCCGGCTGATCGGTGGGCTGCTGCCCAACGACGGGATCGGCTGGGTCGACGCGGTCCGGGGTGAGCTGGCGACGATGTTCGCGACCAGTGCGACGGAGCGCTTCGTCCGGGCCTGGGTCGCGCTGATCCGGATGGTGCCGTTCAGCCTGCCGAACCCACCGCGGATCGTGACGCTGACCGGGCTGCTGGAGATCGCCGGAGTGGTCGGGCTGGCGGCGGTCTGCCTGGCGGCGCTCCTGGTGGCGATCTTCCCGGCCAACGCCCAGGCAAATCGGCGACCGGGAGCAACCAGCGGCACGCTGGCGAAGCCACTCTGGTTCCGCGCCGTCGTCCAGGCCGTCCTCATCGCCGCCTGCGGGCTCATCGCCGTAGCCGGGTAGCGCGCACAGCCATGTCACCCGGACCGGACCGGTCAGGCCGAATGACGCGCCGGATCATGGCGCAGTGTGCAGCCGGCCTCGCGGTACGGGCACCATTCGCAGCGGATCGACCCGGTCGGCTCCGACGCGGCGTCGGTCAGCATTCGCTCGGTGAGATCGCGCAGCTCGGTCCGGGTCGCCTGGAAGGTCTCGGGCGTGTGGCACCGCGAATCGACCTGCTGGACGGCGGCGTAGAGGGTCGTGGTCCGGGTCGCCGGTCGGCCGGCCCCAGTCGGGTGCGCCGCGCCGACGAGCAGGCGCTCGACGCCCCGCTGGATCCAGTGGTCCTCCTGCGGGGTACCCGTCTTGAAGTCGATGTGCTCGATCTCCCCGTCCGCGTGAGCGACGACGAGATCGATCCGGGCCTGGAACCGGACCGGGCGGGCTCCGATACGCAATGGGGCGGTCTGGTGCGCACGCTCGGTCGACCGGACCTCGACGTCGGCCGGGATCTGCCCGATGCACCAGGCGGCGCGATCCGCGACCGTCCGGAGCGCGAGCCGGTGCTCGGTCGGGGCATCGTAGACGTCCTCCGTCAGCTCTTCCCGCAGCCAGCGAGAAATGACGACTGGCTCCGCACCGGCCCGCCAGTTGGTGGTATTGCGGAACCAGCGCCGCATGACGGCATGGAGGGCAAGCCCCTCGGCCAGCGGTGGAGTCGTCTGGAAACTGCCGCGCAGCTTGCGCCGGTACTGAAGGTGGTACTTGAGCGCACACTGGTTGAAGGCCACGAGATGCTTTGGCCACACCACCGCTGGCAGAGATCGTCCCGTTATCGCTCCCCTCCCCCGGTTCCCCGGCCACATCAGCTTCGCCCTGACGGCTCGGTAGTCCCGTGCTCCCGTCGCTGTTCCCAAGGCAGAAGTTCCGGGGCAGCGTCGCGAGTCCGACACCCAACGGCAGCTTCGGGTTAACGGTCCATCCGAGCGGGATGCCCGCCAGATCGGTTATGCGGGCCGGCCTCAGTCCAGCCAGCCGTGCTTCGTCAGGAACCGGGTCAGACCCAGCGCCGCCATGTAGGAGGGCGTCGCCAGCTCCAGTTCCCGCAGCGCCGCGCCGTCGACATCGCCGGCCGGGTCGTCATCGCCCACTGCCAGACCGGCCGCCATCCGGGCGTGGAGCGCGGCCGTCAGCGTGACTTGATCGCCGCCGGCGACGAGGACCGATCGGGCGAGATCGCGAAAGTCATCGAGGTTGCGGACCAGCTGCCGCAGATGGGCGGCCGGATCGGAGACGACGCCGAAGTGCGTCAGGCAGAGACGGCGGGCGTCGAGTCCGGCCAGCGTCGCGATCGTCCGGTCCCAGAGCGGGATGTCCAGCTCCGGCGGCGGCACCGGCGGACAGACGTAGCCCGTCCCCGGCACCCGGACACCGGCCGCGTCGCCGGTGAAGACGAGCTGCCGGCCGGCATCGTGGAGGGCGAGGTGATGGCCGGCATGGCCGGGGGTGTGGATCGCGCGCAGCTCGCGACCCGCCAGCCGCAGCACGTCGCCGTCGGCCACGGGATGGACGCGATCGGCCGGGACGGGGCCAGCGTCACCCCAGAGCGGCACCATCCGGTCGCCGTAGATCCGGGCGGCGCTTGCCCAGAGCCGGGCCGGGTCGACGAGGTGCGGCAGGCCGGCGGGATGGACGTGGATTCGGGCGTCGGGCGCCTCACGGGCGACGTGCGTCATCGCCCCGCTGTGGTCGAGGTGGATATGGGAGACGACAACATCGGTCAGGTCGGCGAGCCCGTGGCCGGTCGCGGCCAGCCCGGCCCGGAGCGCCGTCATGGTCGACGACGGCCCGGTCTCGATCAGGGCGGAACCGGCCGTGCCCACCAGCAGCCAGGCGGCGATCACCCGCGGCTCGCCCTGGAACTGAAGGTCGATGCACCAGAGGCCGTCGTCGACCTCCTCGACCTGAGCGGGGATCGTTTCGGGCTGCGTCGTGACACTGGTCCTGGTCTCGGTCATCGTCTCTCCCGGCGGGGCGGTCCCCTCTCGTGCAGCATACCAACCGGGCGCATCCAGGCGGCGGACTCATGCCCGGCTACCGCGAACTGGTTGACCGCTCCCTGCTCCGGCGCCAGTCCATCGGCGCGGCGTGTTGCCACCCAGCCCGGCGAGGGGTATGCTGCCGACACGTTGTCGCATGCGACCATCACGATGGTGCGCTGGCGCGGACGACTGGGACGAACAGACGGGGAACTGGCGATGAGCGAGAGCGCCGCGGGCAACGAGCTGATGACGGTGGCCGACACGGCGCGCCGGTTGAGCCGCTCGACGGAGCAGGTTCGGCGCTACCTCCGGGAGGGGCGGCTGACCGGCAAGCGGATCGGTGGGCAGTGGTTCATCGAGCAGGGGGCGGTCGACCGGTTCCACGGCGCGATGCGCGACAACCTCGGGTTCCTCGACACCGTCCGCCCCGCCAGCCCCGGCGCACAGGACCCGCTGGCGACGGTGATCGGGATCGGTCGTGGCGGGGGCAGCAGCATCGCCGAGGGCAAGGAAGCCTACCGGCGGGCCTTCCTCTGGCGCCGGTAATCGACGGACCCGGGCCCCGGCCATGAAGGGCGGCGATGCGAACCGGGAGTGACGACACGGCGCCGTCTGGGGTTAACAACCGGAATGGCGGCGCCAGGGTGTCGCTGGTGGTTAGGGGACGCGATCGCGCAGTGGGGGAAAGAAGCATGACCGACTGGACCAGGCGATCGGGGAACGAGGATGACTTCACCCCGTGGGCGCCTGATACTGGCGCCGTTGCAGGCGACAACACGCATGACGAAGCGGTGGGGGGTCTGGTCGGTGAGCCGGCCAGCCGGCCGGAGGGTTCAACCGCAGCCACGATCGCCGAAGGGGCTACGACGCCGGCTTCGGGCGAGGCGCCCGCCGTCTTCATCGATTCCTCGGCGATCGTGGCGCTGGTGGACCAGGACGATGCCTCCCATCAGGATGCCGTCACCGCCTACCACGGGCTGGTCTCGGCCGGGTACCGCCTGTTCACGACGAACTACGTCGTCGCCGAGACGTACGACCTGCTCCGGACCGGGGTCGGGCACGCCGTCGCCCGGCAGTGGCTCAAGGATCATGGGCTGGCGACCTACCACGCCGACGAGCAGGACGAGCGCCGGGCCCGGCGGATGGTGCTGCGGGCGCGGGGCGCGCAGGGTCTTACGATCACCGACGCGATCAGTCTGATCGTGATGGAGCGGTTCGGCGTCTCGGATGCCTTCGCCGTCGATCCCAACTTCCTCTCCGGTGGCGAGTAGGCCCGACTACCACGCGAGGGAGCACTGGTCCGTCCGGGCAGGACATCGCATCGCCACGGGATGACCAGAGAAAACGGGGCCAATCGGTCGCCCCGGCGGGCCGGACCGCGTGGTACCTTTCGCGCCACCGCGTCGCCGAAACCTCGTTCCCGCCAGCATGGTCAGCCCCATGCCGGTCGACCTGCGTTCGGACCGGCCCACGCCGACCGCACCCGAATCGCGCGGTGGTCGTGGTCGAGCTCATCCTGCTACCGTCTGGATCGACCGTCTGGATCTCTGGAAGGACCCCGCTGGTGAGTTCCGTTCCCACCCAGTACTGCCCGAACTGCGGAGAATCCAACCCGATCGACGCCCAGACGTGCTGGAACTGCGGACAGCCGCTGCCGACATCGGACGAGCGTCAGGAGCTCTGGGCGACCCGGGCGGAGGATGGGGACGCCGGCGGGGAGGGAGCCGCTGGCGCGACGCCGACTGACCGATCAGCGGGGGGGAGTGATCGGATACGGAGCGGCCAGGCGACGGAGCCGTTCCCGACCGGCACTGACCGGGACGCGGCGTCCGGCAGGGCGCCCCGCCCCGCCGAGTCGCCGTCTGATAGCTCCCGGCCCGGCGAGACGCGGTCGTACTCCGCGTGGGGAATCCCCAACCCGGACCCCTCCGGCCCGTCCAGACGTCAGCGGGACAGCAGCGGCAGCAATCCGGCTTCGGCCGACCAATCCCCGGCAATGACGCCGGCCAGTTCCGCCGGCGACGGTCCCGGCGACGCGAGCGGGGCGCGAAGCGGCACCCAGCCGGCGTATCCGGGTTTCGGTCAGCCGGCCTACGGGCCTGGCGACCCGGCGCCGGGCGAGAGTGCGCCACCCTGGTACGACCAGAGCGGCTATGGCCAGGCACCCGGCCAGCAGCCCTACGGCCAGGCCGGGTCCGGCCAGCAACCGTACGGGCAGTCGGGCTACGGACCCTGGACTTCCAGCGGGGCGGAAGGGTTCCCGGCCGGATCGGGCACGTCCGATCCGTACGCCCCGGACGCCTACGCCCAGGGCACGTACGAGCAGCTGCCGTATGGACAGAATGACTACGGACAACAGTCATATGGGCAGACGCAGTACGCGCCGGGCGGTGGCTATCCCGGCGACGGGCCGGGCGGGGGCGGACCAGGTGGGCCGGTCCTGGCGCCAGGGGCCAGTTCGCGGGGGCCGTCGGGCTGCCTGCTTGGCGCCCTCGGAGTGGTCCTGATCGCCCTGGTCGGCGCGGTGCTGGTCGCCGTCGCCGCCTACAACGCCGCGACGGGTGGTCAACTGCGCGATGGGCTGCGGGACGTCGCGGCGACGGAAGTCACCCAGCTCGGCCCGGTCGACGTGCCCGAGGATGGCCGCCTGACGGTCAGCGAAGCCGACGTCAACCGGTCGATCCGGCGCTACACCGACGACTACGGCGCGATCAGCGACCCGACGTTCGCGATCGCCCCGAACGGCGTCGTCCTGGACTTCAGTGTGCTCGGGATCGACTCGTCGTACCGGTCCGGGCTCGTCGCCGAGGGCGGGCAACTCCGCCTGACCGACCCGCGGGCGAGCGGCGCCGCCTCCCGCGTCCTTGGAGCCGGCGACATGGCCAGCATCGTCGAGCCCGCCCTGAACGACATCCTGCGGCAGTCGGGCGTCGCGGCGACGGGCGTGGAACTCGGTGACGGCGAGCTGACGGTCCTGACGGCGGGAACTGGCGCCACGCCGGCCGCCGTCACGCCGGCCGCCACGCCAGTGACCGGAGGGAGCGCCTCGCCAATCGCGACGGGCTCGGTTGCCCCCAGCGCCTCGAGTTCCGCCGCCCCGGCGGCGTCCGGCTCGGCCGCCCCTAGCGTCTCGGCCTCCGCGGCATCGAAGCCGGGCGACTTCATCGGAATATTCGCTCGCGGCAGCGCCTCACCGTCGCCATCCGTCGCGCCATAACGCCTGGCGGAGTGGCGCGGCCGACGCGCCCAATGCTCTGGCGAGAGAACTGAGCGGCGACCGGGAGCCGGACCGTCATCGCTGGACCGCTACTGATCCCGCCGGCAAGCGAGGTGCTGGCGATGGTGGCGGTGACGCGGCGACCCGAGATGGAGAGCCCCGGTCAGGCCCAGATCACGCCGCAGCCGCCGCCGCAGTCGTCCGGGTAGGCGTTGTCGCAGCTCTGGTTCAGGGAATCGATACTGTCGCCATTGCAGGGAAGACAGACGAGTTGCGACCAGTCCCAGCAGGTCCCGATCGACCCTCCCGGAAATGGGCCAACGCTGGACAGGCCGATGTAGCAGTTGGAGATGTCTGGGCAATCGTCGATGAAGAGGCTGGCCTCACCGAACGCCGGCGCCAGATCCTCGTTGCGCTGCCGGCTGGCAACGAAGTTCAGCCCACCCTCGTAGTCGCTGAGAATGTTGACGCCGTAGGTGACCGAACCGGCGTCGGCGTCGTAGCTGGGGGTGAGCAGCTCGACGACGAGGATATCCTCGTTGCCGTCCGCGTCGTTGGTCACCAGGGCCGCGTTGGGTGGGTTGGACGGAGAGAAGCCGAGCCCGTCGATGAACGTCTGGGTTGGGGAGTCGCCGAAGATCCGTTCCGGCCGGTCGGAGAAGTAGACCGTGCTGCCGGTGTGGCCGGTCAGAGTGAGCAGATAGTCGGCCCCACCACCGGGCGCTGGCGTCCCGGCGGCTGTTGGGGTGCCGGCACCAGGGTTTGCGGCAAAGGTCCCGGACGCGGCCGATTGGACGAAGAGAAACGTGGCGTCGTCACCGAGCGGGTCGGGTGTGGCGTCCTGCGCGGAGAGGCGCAGGGGCGCGGCGGCGAGGCCGGCCGCAACGCCCATCACGGTTCTCTGGAAGACGGTCCGGCGAGAGGGGCGGGACAAGGAAAGGCTGGTTGTCAGAGCGTCGAACCGTCGTGGGTCCATTGGTGGCTCCTGTCGTTGTGGGAACACGTTCGGCGCCGCCGGACCGGCCAACCCCTATCCCAGATCACCGTAGCAGTTGCCGTTGCACTGATCGGGATAGGCGTTGTTGCAGACATCTTGATAGTCCTGCTTGCTCCATCCCTGGCAGGGATTGCAGCTGAACGAGCTCCACGACCAGCACTGCCCGACCGGGGTGCCAGCGGGCGGCGGACCGACGACGACCGGCCCGTGCCCGCCCCAGATGAGGCAGACTCCGACATCCGAGCAGTCGTCAATGAAGAGGCTTGCCTCGCCGAAGGTCGGGGCGAGGTCCTCGTCCTGCTGACGCGACGCCACATGGGCCAGCCCGTCCCCCTCGTAGTCACTCAGGATATTGACTCCGTACGTGACCGTGTCGGCGGCAGCGTCGTAGCTCGGCTCGAACAGCTCGACGACGAGGATATCCTCGTTGCCGTCGGCATCGTTGGTGACAAGGGCCGCGTTGGGCGGGTTGCCGGCCGGGAAGCCGAGCCCATCCAGAAAGGCCTGAGTCGGCGCCTCGCCGAAGATGCGTTCCGGTCGGTCGGAGAAGTAGATGGTGTTGCCGGTGTGGCCGCTAAGGGTGAGGAGATAATCGGCGCCACCGCCGACCGTGACACTGTCGGTGGTCGGGGTGCCGGCGCCGGGATTGGCGGCGAAGGTTCCGGAAGCCGCCGACTGCACGAACAGGAAGGTCGCGTCGTCATTGAGCGGATCCGGCGTGGCGTCCTGAGCGGCAGCCCGGAGCGGAGCGGCGGCGGCCAGACCGGCGGCGAGCCCGAGGCCACTGGTCTGGAGGGCCGTTCGGCGTGAGAGGCGGGACGAGAGCGAGCGGGTGAGGGCGTCGAAGCGGGGTGGTTCCATGGTGACTCTCTTCGGATGGGCCGGACGACGAGCGGGCCAGCGGGTTTGCCCACCATCATCCTATCGAGAGCGATCCTGAGCGTCATCCGCAAGAATACGGACCATTGGAAAACCGAACAGCGTCGCCCTGTCCATTAAGCGGAATACATCGTCAATCGATGTGAGCGTTGCACGCGATGATGACCATCGCTGTTGGTCCAGCGGGATGCACTCGCCATGCTGTTCGAGAATGGGCTCGTCGTCATCCTGGTCGTCCGCCAGTTCCGGCCTCACGACGAACCGGGAACATCGCGGCGATTTGTCCTGCCCGTTCCCATCCTCGGACAGCAATGCGCTCTTCACCTCACCGGGGCACTGCCATAGGGCGGACGCGAACATCACCTGGCCGGGCGGTACGGCCGGTGGACAATCCACTGTTCCGCTCGCGGCAGCTCTACGAAACGGATGCCCAATGACGACCGTCCCCGCGCCGCCTGGCACTTGCGCGACCCCGATATGCTGCTTGTGGCGATCGAGGAGCTGATCGAGACGGCGTGATAGCCCGCCGAAATCTGGGATAACGACCGATGCACGTCGGGGTAAGTCAGGTCTTGTTCGTGATGGTCGTCCTGGTGACGTTGGTCATCATTGGCAGGGTGCAGCGACGCACAGGGAGTTCAGACAGCCATGTCCTTGACGTGGCGGGAACGCTGGTCGCGACCATAAGTGGTCTGGCCGCGCTGTGGATTGCCGGTTGGTGGTTCTTCGTCTGGAGCGATGCGAAGCCATATCACCGCATGGAAGACGCGCTAAACAGCATCTTGCCCAATGTCTGGGGCGTACTGCTCTTATTCCTGATCATAGCCGGCGGGTCGATCGTGATCTTTGCCATGGTCTTCACATTGATGCTGCGTCTGTGGCACAACGTCCTTGTAAGTCGACGACGAACCAGGAATCGTTAGCGCGATCCACTTGATCGGGGCGTTCACCGCGCCGCATGGCCGCTGATCAGGGCGATATCCCGGTACACCGCCACGCCGTCGCAGCCGATCGGGCGGGCGGGCTGCTCGTCGATGGTGACCCGTATCGCCCGGAGATCGGTCATGGGTTGGCTTCCCCGCTCCGCGTTCGTCGTCGCCTTCGTGGCCCCGAACGCTGGCTTCGAACAGCGTGCTTTATCCGCCCGATTCCGCGCGGACCGACTCCCACTCCTGCGTGCCGAGCGAGCGCTGAATCGCCGCGAGGACCGCCTGCGCCCGGCGACCATCCGCGAAGTCGGGACCCGTCCCGCGGGCAATCCGGATGTCTGACAGGAACGAGGCGATGAGCTGGTCGTTGTACTCCGCCGAGATGCCAATCGATCGGCGAACCTCGTCGGCTGTGTCCCTGGAGTCGGGATCGGCCGGGAATTCCAACAGGACCTTCGGCTCGGGATGGTCGATCGTGGCGCCGATCAGTTGCTCGCTGGTCCGGAGGCCGGGGTCGGGCTGCCAGGCAAGGGAGCCGCGGGTGCCGTAGACCCGGACCCCGCCGCCACCGACCGGCAGCGTCGACCAGCTCGTCTCGAAGCTGCCCTGGGCGCCGGAGGCGAACGTCGCCAGCCACGCCGCCGCGTCGTCGACATCGACGGCGACCATCGCGCCGGACGCATCGGGGCGCTGGGGCGTGGCTGTCCGAGCCTGGGCGACGACCCGGTCGATCGGGCCGACCAGCCACGCGGCGAGGTCGATCGCGTGGGCGCCGTACTCGGCGAAGACGCCGCCGCTGGCCCGCTCCCGTCGCATCTTCCAATGGATCGGCGTTACGGGATCGATGAACTGGGCGTTCATCGTGTGGCTCTGGAAGGCGACGACCTCACCGACGTAGCCCTCATCGAGCAGCGCCTTCAGCCGCTGGATCGCGGGCGAGAAGCGGAACATGAAGCCGAGCTTCGTCACGACGCCGGCCGTCCGGGCGGCGTCAGCCATCGCCTGGGCCTGATCGACGTCGAAGGCGAGCGGCTTCTCGCAGAGGACGTGCTTGCCGAGGGCGAGGGCCGGCAGGGCGATGGCGTGGTGGGTATCGGTCGGCGTGGCGATGACGACGGCGTCGAAGGCATCGGGCTGGCGCCAGAGCTCGTCCGGCGTGGACAGCGCCAGCGGGGCGCCGAACCGCCCCGCGATCTGATGCAGCCGGCGCTCGTCCCGCTCGACGACGGCGACGACCTCGGCGTCCGGGTGGGCCCGGAGGGACGGCAGGTGGGCCAGCGTGCCCCAGGCGCCGAGCCCGATGACGGCAACCCGGATCGGTGACATCGTCATGCAACATGACTCCCTGTGAATAACTTGTCCCGAACGGGGGTCAGGCACGCTGCGCCTCAATGGTTCCCATGTCGTTTGCGGCGAATTCTTCCTGGGCGGCCGCCAGGAGGTCCGGGTCAGTGAGCAGATCGATCGCGATCATCGCCTCGATCTTCGCCGCATTTATCGCCGCCTCGAACGCCTGTGCGGTGGTCCCCAGTTCGACGGCCTGCTCGGTATGGAGCGACGTGCCGGTCGGCCAGGCGGGGGTGCTCAGATAAACCGACGGAAATCGGTGCGAGACGTTGCCGAAGTCCGACATCCCGCCAATGGTCATCTGGGCCGAGATATCGAGACCGAGGTGGTCAGCGGCGTTGGTCGACGCAACCGAGGCGAGGACGTCGTTGAACTTCATACCGCGCTCGAGTCCGCCGTAGCTGATGGTGAGCTTCGTCCGGGTTGCCAGCGCCGCGCCGCGGGCGCAGTCGACGATCATCTCACGCAGCTCGTTGAAGTCAGTCTCACCCTCGTAGACCCGGACACCGAACCTGGCGGTTGCCAGCACCGGGAAGGCCGTGCTACCGCCGTCCGGGATATTGCCGGTCACGCTGACGTCCGAGCGGAAGTGTTGCCGGAGCAGGTTGACGTTGTTGAAGAGGGCGATCACCCCGTTGAGGGCGTCGATCGCCTTGTCCGGGTCGGCCGCAGCGTGGGCGTGGCGGCCCTCGAAGGTGAAGCGGAGCGACTGGCCGGTCCGCATCTGCCGGAGCACGCCCGCGCGGTCACGCGGATGGAACAGGACGGCCACATCGAGTCCTTCGAACACGCCGCGGGAGAGGAGGATCGCCTTGCCGGACGGTCCCTCCTCCGCCGGGGTGCCGAAGACGGTGACGGAGCCCGGCAGGTCGGCGGCGACGGAGGCGACACCGAGCCCGCCCCCAACGCCGGAGATCGCGATCAGGTGATGCCCACAGCCATGGCCAAGACCGGCCAGGGCGTCGTACTCGCTCAGCAGACCGATCCGCGGCCCCGGTGCGTGTTCGGTCGTGGTGCCTCGGAAGGCGGTCGCGATCTCACCGACGCCGCGCTCGACCGCCAGCCCGTTCTCCTCAAGCACGCCAGACAGCAGCCGGGCCGCCTCGACTTCCTCGAAGGCGATCTCCGGGTTCTCGTAGATCTGGCGGGAGATGTCGATCAGGTGCGGCGTCAGATCGTCGATCCGGGTGCAGGCGCATCGCTTCAGCTCATTGCGGTCAGTCGCGTTCACGGCGGGGTTCCCCTACTCCTGGCGGGCCGAGACCCGTCCTCGTCGCGTCGCCTGTGCGACACGGACCGACTTGACCGATTCGGCAATATGGGTCCTGGGTTCAGTCAGCGTGGTATCGCGGACGTAATGGGCAACAACCGCCTCCCGGGCAACCATGCAGTCGCCCGTTTCCAGCGCGTCCAGCAGGACCTCGTGGAGCTCGACGATGTCCTCGATGTCCGCGCCGTAGTGTTCGAGGCTGCCGAGGAAGAGGGCACTGAGCTTGCCATTGAGGCTCTCCCAGAGCCGGGTCAGCTCCCGGGAATTGCCGCAGCGGATGATCCGCTGGTGGAAGGCGACGTCGATCTCGATGATCCGGGGAACATCGTGGGGCACCTGGAGGAGCGCGAGTTCCACCAGCAGCTGATGCATCCCGTCGAGCGTCTGATCGGTGAGGCGGGACAGGCCGGCGGTGATCGCGTAGGACTCGAGCAGGCTGCGGGAGACGCACAGGTCCAGTGATTCGGCCCGTGAGAGCCGGGTCACGAAGGTCCCCCGGCGCGGCTCGCTTCGGACCAGGCCGCTCCGCTCAAGCAGGAGCAACGCTTCCCGGACCGTCGTACGGCTCACCCCAAGCGCCTCACAGAGGCTGGTCTCGACGAGGCGGTCCCCCGGGGCGATCTGCCCCGAGAGGATCGACGCTTCCAGTGACCGGACGACGTTGTCGACGAGCCGGAGCTGGCTTGGAGGAGCAAGGTTCAACCCGGTCATTGGTCACTTTCCACCATGGCCCGATTCGCGGGCCGCACCGATCTATCCGGCCGTCGTCTGGCCCGGACGGCGCGGGGCATTTACCCAGAACGGACTCGCCACGACGGCATGCAAAAGTTGGACACTGGCCAGCAGATCGGCTTCGTGGACCATCTCGAACGGGCTGTGCGTGTAGCGGCCGGGGAATGCGAGTAGGGCCGATGGCACGCCTTGGCGCTGCATCTCACCGGCATCGCTGCCATAGAGGCTGTAGACAGCGCGCTGGACAGGGATGTCGACTGCCTTCGCCGCCGCCTCGATCATCCGGCGAACCGTCGGCGTGTAAGAGCCAAGATCCTTGTGGACGATGATCGGCCCACCGCCAAGGCGCGGCGTCACCCAGTTGGAGTCCACGGCAGGCGTGTCACCGACGAGACCGACATCGACCGCGATCGCGTAGTCGGCCTGGACGATCTGGTCGACGGTCGCAGCACCGACCAGCCCGCCTTCCTCCTGGATAGTCGAGGTGATCCAGAGTTCGCAGCCGAAGGTGTCCCGGTCCGTCTCCCGCAGGAAGGCCTCGAAGATGGCCAACGCCGCCCGGTTGTCCATCGCCTTGCCGTAGAAGAAGGACCCGCGGCGCCGGGTCGGCGGATTCCAGATGATGCGATCGCCGATCTGGACGCCAAGCCCCTCGACCTCGGCCCGGCTGCCCGCGCCGATATCGATCCAGACATCCGCCCACTCCAGCCGGAACTGCTCCTGTTGCTGCGGCGTGAGGAGATGGCCCGTCGTCGTCGCGAAGATGCCCTCAACCGGACCGGTCTCGCTCAGAATCAGCATCGGGTGACCGAGCGGGAGGAAATAGGGGCCACGGGCAAACGGCCGGCTGCCCGGGTCGCGCTGGTTGGACGCGACCCGGATGAAGCCGTCGGCATCGATCGCACGGACGGCGAAGCCGATCTCGTCGGTGTGGCCGATCAGGTTGAGCCGCGGACCATTCCCACCGACCTTTGCGATGAAGTTGCCCAGCCGGTCGACCGACGCCTCGGCGACGAATGGCCGCCACCGCTCGGCCAGCCACTCGTTGTACTCCTGCTCATGGCCGATCGGACCGGGGCGTTCGCAAAGTTCCTTCACGAGATCGAACATCGAAGGGGCGGTCATGGGAGAGCTCCTCTGGTGGGATATCGGGGGTATCAGCAACGCCGGTCATCGGCGCCGCATCCGGGGGTCGAGGGCGTCGCGGAGCGCGTCGCCCAGCAGGTTGGTCGCCAGCACAGCGAGGACGATCAGGATTCCGGGGAACGTGGTGATCCACCAAGCTAGCTCGATGTAGTTCCGGCCGGTACTCAGCATCGCCCCCCACTCCGGGGAGGGTGGCTGGGCGCCAAGGCCGAGGAACGACAGACCGGACGCCGCCAGCAGACTGGTCCCGACGCCAAGACTGGCCAGGACGATCAGGGGCGCGAGGACATTCGGAAGGATATGGATGGCGATGATCCGTCGGTCGGCCGCCCCGGAGGCTCGCGCCGCTTCGACGTAGGCCTGCGACCGCAGTTGCAGCGTCGAACTCCGGACCAGCCGGGCGTAGCTCGGGATGCTGGAAAGACCGACCGCAATCATGACGTTGTTCAGGCCGGGTCCGAGGATCGAGATCGCCGTCAGCGACAGCAGGATGCCGGGAAAGGCAAGCAGGATATCCATGACGCGCATGATCCAGCTCTCGGCCCAGCCCCGGTAATACCCGGCGATCAGACCGAGGGGAATCCCGATAACGGCCGCGATCCCGACCGAGATGATCCCGACCGGGAGGGAGTAGCGCCCGCCATACAGCAGCCGGGAGAAGATGTCCCGGCCGAACTGGTCGGTCCCGAACCAGTGGTCCATCGTCGGCCCCTGCAGGGCGTCGAGCGGCGACTGATCGATCGGATCATAAGTAGCGATCAGCGGCGCGAGAATCGAGAGCGTCGGAAGGACGATCAGGATCACCAGCCCGGCCAGCCCGGCCGGGTTGCGGACGAGCCGGTGGAAGGAATCCCGCCACAGACTTCGCGTTCCGCCGGCCGAGAGGCGATAGCTGGAATCCCGGACAATGGACGCGGCGCCGATCCGGTTAGTTGCCATACCGCAGCCTCGGATCCAGCGTCGCGTAGAGCAGATCGACCAGCAGGTTGATCAGGACATAGGCTGTCGCGGCGACCAGGACGGTCCCCTGCACCAGCGGGTAGTCCTTATTCAGGATGGCATCAACCGCGAGCCGGCCGATGCCCTGCCGGGCGAAGACGGTCTCGATGATGACCGCGCCGGACAGTAGCCCACCGAACTGCAGACCGGCCACCGTCACGACCGGTATCAAGGCGTTCTTGAGGGCGTGACGATAGATCACGGTTCGTTCCCGCAACCCCTTGGCCCGGGCCGTCCCGACGTAGTCCTGGTTCATGACTTCGAGCATACTAGACCGGGTCAGGCGCGCAATCACCGAGGCGCCACTGATCCCCAGCGTCAGCGCTGGAAGGATGAGCGGCCGCAGCCCCTCGCCCCCGGCTGCTGGGAACCAGTGGTAGTGGACCGAGAAGGCGTAGATTAGCAGCAGCGCGAACCAGAAACTCGGGATCGCAATACCAAGGGTCGAGACGACCATGATGACGGAGTCGACCCAGGTCCGGGCCCGGACGGCTGCGATGATCCCGGCAATTAGCCCGACAAAAATCGCCACCCCCATCCCGGCGAAGGTGAGCCGGAGCGTCGCCGGGATCTGGTCGAAAACCATCTGCGCGACGGGCTGCCGGGACTGGATCGACCGGCCCAAATCCCCCTGGACGGCGTTGATGACGAAGCGGCCATACTGGTCCCAGATCGGACGGTCCAGCCCAAGCTGTTGCCGGAGCCGGTCGATGTCGGCACCGGAGGCCCCAGACTGGCTGGCCATGATCTGGACCGGGTCGCCCGGGACCAGCTGAAGGATCATGAACGCCAGGAAGGACACGCCGACCAGGACGATGACCGTCGAGACGATCCGGTCCTTGATGTAGGTGAACACGGCAACGCACCGATCTTCCGGCCTCTCGCGGACGTCACCCGGCGAGGAAGGCCGTGTACATGAGTGGCATGCCGGCAGTGATGTAGACCAGCCCCTGGAGCGCGGTGTCGCGGCCATAGACCTGCTGGAGGACGTAGACCGGGATCATGACGGCGTTGTCGAGGATGATCTTCTGCGCCTGCTGATAGAGCGCGACCCGGGCGTCGGTATTCAGTTCGGCCTCACCTTGGGCGAAGAGGTTGTCCAGGTCGGGGTTGGTGTAGAAGCTCCAGTTGAACCCCTGCCCGCCATCGACCGGGATATTGGCGGAGTCGAAGTTGAGCGCGAGCACCGACGGGTCGGTCAGACCAAAGATCTGGGTCGTCAAATGATGCTGACCGGAGCGGACACCCTCACCCCAGGCCGCACGGGCGAGCGAGACAATCTCGACATCGATGCCGATGTCGCGCATCTGCGCTTGGAAGACCTGCGAGATGTTCTGGTATAGGACGATGTCGGAGAGCGTCCAGAACTGGACCTTGAGGGCAACCCCGTCCCTGGCCCGCATCCCGTTGTCGTCGGCGACCCACCCGGCGGCGTCGAGGATCGACTTCGCCTTGTCCGGGTCGAACGGGTACATCGTCTCGGCGTCCGGCCAGTAGCCGAGGGTGACAGGCGAGAGCGGAGCGTGGGCCGGCGGATAGACGCCGAAGTTGATCGTCTGGCTGATCGTTTCCTTGTCGAGCCCGTAATGCATGGCCTGGCGGACCGCGATGTCGTCGCACGGCGGGTTGATCGTGTTGACCATGAAGCTGAACGGGATGCCCGGATTGGCGTTGATGTCGATCGCGTAGTCCGAGTCACTTTGGAACTGGGAGACGAACGCCGGCGGGAAGGACTCGATGATCGTGCTCTCACCGTTGCGAAGCGTCGCCAGCCGGGTCGCCTCTTCGGCCACGAAGCGCCAGGTGATCGCATCCAGCGACGAAGGCCCTTGGATGCCGAGGAAGTCAGGCGCCCAGGCGTAGTTCGCATTGCGCTCCAGGGTGAGGTGATCCTTCTGGACCCACTCCCTGAAGATGAATGGGCCAGTGCCGACGGGGTTGGTGGCGAAGTCGAGACCGAACTGCGCGCCAGCCTTTGGCGAGATCGGTGCGGTGTAGTTACGGGCGAGGTTCTTCAGGAACGGGGCGAACGGCTTGGAGAACGTGGCAACAACGGTCGTATCGTCAACGACCTGGCTGCCGGTGTAGGGGCCGAGCAGGCTGGCGGCGAGGCCAGATTGCGTGGCGGGATCGACCATCCGGTCAAACGAATACTGGACGGCGGCGGCGTTGAACGGCTCGCCGTCATGGAAGCTGACGCCGGTCTTCAGCTTCAGTGTGACGGAGAGCCCGTCGGCCGATGTCTCCCAGCTGGTCGCGAGCCCGGGGAAGAGCTGACCGTCGTAGCTCTCGTAGAGCAGGGTGTCGAAGATGTTGCCCATGACCGTGGAGGCTATCAGCGCCGACGCCTGGTGCGGATCGAGGTTGGGGGGCTCGTTGGAGAGTCCGACCTTCAGTTCACCGCCCATGGTGCGCTCGGCCTGAACGGCATACCGCGTCTGCTCTCCGAAGCCGGCCGCTCCAGCATCGGTCCATTTGAAGAAGGCGATGCCAGCCGCTGCGGTCGCTCCCGCGACGGCAGAACGGCGGGTGAACAGCGGCGATCCGGCTGAGTGTCCTGAACGCATGGCTGGCGTAACTGACATGTGTCTGCTCCCCCGTTATGGCCCCACTCCCAAGTCGGGCCATGGAATCGATTGTCGATTATCGACATCATAACAGCCGATCTCACGCCGTCAATGGCGCCATCTGGCAAAATCTGGCTTCATTGTGCTTGTCGCCGCACTCTACGCTCGAGAGCAGTTGGGGAATGCCCAATCGGACGATTAGAACAGGCGGCCCAACAGTCTTGGCGAGGCAAAGGGCAGTCTCGGAGCCCGGACACCGCCGGTTGTCGGGCGGGTCTGGTTGGCTGCACGGGGGACACAAACGCTACCCATCGCTCCACTTGATACGAGGATATAGGCAGAATGCTCCGGGGCGACGAACATGTCGGCGGATCCCGCAGGCAAGAGCGCCATTCTTGCCATGGAGCCGGAAGCCGCGAACGCATCACCTGGCGGATCATTCCGAAATGACGATCTCGTCCAGCCCCGACGCGGCCGGCGGGAACGCGGGCGCCATCGCCTCCAGGGTGTCGGCGATCGTCCGGGCAATGACGAGGTTCCGGTACCACTTGTGGTTGGCGGGCACGACGAGCCACGGGGCGGCGTCGGTCGAGCAGGCGGCGATGGCGTCCGCGAAGGCCGCCATGTAGTCGTCCCACCGACCGCGCTCGACGAGGTCGGCCGGGTCGAACTTCCAGTGCTTCTCCGGGTCGTCCAGCCGGCTCTGGAGGCGGCGGCGCTGCTCACCCTTCGAGATGTGCAGGTAGAACTTCACGACCGTGGTGCCACTGTCCGTGAGTTGCTGCTCGAAGGCGTTGATCGCGGCGTAACGGCGGTCCCAGTCGCTGTCCGGCGCAAGCCCCTTGACCCGGACGATCAGGACCTCCTCGTAGTGGGACCGGTTGAAGATGGTGATCATGCCGCGTCCGGGCGCCTTGTCGTGGTAACGCCAGAGGAAGTCGTGGTCCAGTTCCTCCGGCGTCGGCGCCTTGAACGACCAGACCCGGCAGCCCTGCGCGTTGACCCCCTTGAAGACGTGCCGGATCGCCCCGTCCTTGCCGCCGGTGTCCATCGCCTGGAGGACGACGAGCAGACTCTGGCGGTGTTCGGCGTAGAGGCGCTCCTGCAATGAGCTAATCCGCTTGCGCTGCCGCTTGAGCTCCGCCTTCACTTCCTGTTTCGAGGTGAACGGCCCGGACTCGCCGGCGTCGACCTCGGACAGATCGACACGGCTGCCGGGTGCCACGCGGTACGACGCGAAGCCGGCCGGTCCGGGCCAGTGGGACTGCGCCGTGGTGTCGTCCGGGTGCTTCGCCATCGAGACTCCTCGTGCCGGGGATGCGCTGTCGTGCCCGGATGACTGAGTGCTCCAGCGCCGAAAGTGTTGGTGAGCGCGTCCCGGAGCCAAAGCCTCCAGACTCAGCTGAAATGATCGAGGATCACTCGCTCGATCCAGGCAGCGTCGGTTGCGATCGAGACCAATGGAGACAAACGAGCGGAGCCCTCGAGCGTGGGAGCGCTTACCCACGCGCTGATGACCAATTCGCCCCAACTCGATGTCAGGCCGGCGCGGTTGACCCATTCTAGACGAGCCCGGAGGCTTTGGAGCGCCCGGCGGGAGGCTCTCGGCCCGGTCCCTTCACGGTCCCCCAGAGGCCGCATCACTCCTGGCCAGAACAGCGTGGTGAGCGGAACTGACCGCTGCCTGTCAACGGTCGCTCCAGGTCGTCGGATGCTCTGGCGTGATCTCCCAACGGATCGTCCGTTCGACACCATGGCCACCAGATCAGGTCATCTGGGTCGATGATGCGCTGGTGATGACGAGGACGATCGCGTTCGTGTAGCTGTCTGATCCGGTGAGGGTCATGACCCGCCGCCGGCTTCGACGCGCGCGATGACGGCGTCGATCCGCCGTCGGGCGTCGTCATGCGTGACGACGTTTACGGAGGGTTCGCCCTTCATCGCCGCCCACGGGACCAGGACGTCGAAGTCGAGGTCGCTGATGAGTCGGAGGCTATCGAGCGAGGCGGCGCGGTCACTGCTACCCAGCACGACCGCCCGCCAGTCGCTGTACTCGACCCAGAGGGAGTCGCCCGTGAACAGGAAGCGATGCGTGCCGCTGTCCCAGAGGTACGTGGTCGTGCCGGGGGTGTGGCCGGGAGTGGGGATGACTTCGAGGTCGTCGTCGATCATCTGCCGGCCAGTGAAGGTGCCCGCGATCGGAAGGCCTCGAGCGGTCTCCGCCCGGTCGCGCTCATGCACGAACACCGGCACGTCCAGCCGTGGCGCGCCGTACATCTCCTCGTGGCCGTGGTTGATCAGGAGGTGGGTCGCGGCGCCGAGAGCCCGGATCTCGTCCGCGGCCTCGCTCAGCCCAGGGGAGTTGTAGACGATCACGTTGCCCCTGGGGCGCTCCAGGATGAACGACCTGACCTGTGCGTTCGCCAGGAATGGCAGCGTCGCGGGTGGCGTCGCGCGCAGTCCTTCGATCGGCGTCTCCAGGGCCGCATGTCGTGTTCCCGGCATCGTCGTGTCCTCGTTTCGTGAGATGGCGTAGGTCGGCGTCTGGGTGTCGCCGCGGTGGGCGCTACCCATTGGACGGCGTATTGACCGCGGCCGCGAAGGTGTGCTCGTCGTCGAGGTCGGCGATGAGGCCGGGCCTGGTCGGCGCCCAGCCGAGCGTGTCGCGGGTGATCTGGCTCGAGGTGGGGTTGTCGAAGCTGACGAAATCCGTCAGGAAGCCGAAGTGCCGCTCGGCGTCCTCGGCGGCGACGGGCGCGACCGGGACGCCGAGACGGCGGCCGATCACCGTGGCGATGTCGCGGAGCGCGATGCCGTCCTCGGCGACGGCGTGCAGTCGGGATCCCGCGGGCGCGGATTCGAGCGCCAGGCGATAGAGGCGGCCGACGTCGCGCGCGTCGGCGGACGGCCAGCGGTTGTTGCCGTCACCCAGGTAGCCGGCCACCCCGCTGGCGCGGGCGATCGCGATCAGGCCCGAGACGAAGCCAAAGTGACCGAGGCTGTGCACCGTGGGCGGCAGCCGGACCACCGAGGACCGCACTCCCTGCTGGCCGAGGGCGATCACGGTGTTCTCGGCGTCGATCCGCGGACCAGTGGGTATCACGTCATGCTCGGTGAGCTGCCCCTGAAAACCGGCAAGGGCCAACGCGCCGGTCGCGCTTGTCCCGACAAACGGTTTGTCTGACCCCTTGAGGGCAGCGCCCATGGTCGCGATCGCGCTCAGGTCCGCGGCGACCGCGCTGGCGAGGTCGCCCGCGTGCTGTTCCTCGTGTTTGAACGCGAGGTGGATGACGCCGTCGGCCTCGCGGACCGCCGTGCTCAGACCATCGAGGTCATCCAGATCGCCCTGTCGCACGTCGGCGCCGAGCGACCGCACGTTGGCGGCCGCCCGATCGGAGCGGGCCAGCCCGATAACGGTGTGACCAGCGGACAGCAGCTCGGGGATGACGGCGGAGGCAATGTACCCGGAGGCACCGGTGACGAATACGCGCATGGCCGAATCTCCTTCACGGCATCGCCAGCACGGCGAGCCCACGACAGTGAGTACAGTTGATGCAATCACTGTACCACCGTTGACTGCACGATGTGTAGTCGCTTCGCTCCGCGCCATGCTACGCTTCGAGGCATGCCACGATGGGAACCGGACGGAGCCGAGCGCCTGCAAGTCGCCGCTTTCGAGCTCTTCGAGGAACAGGGGTTCGAGCGCACGACGGTCGCCGGGATCGCTCAGCGGGCGGGGCTCACCCAGCGAACGTTCTTCAACCACTTCGCCGACAAGCGCGAGGTGCTCTTCAACCTGAGCTCGGAACTTCAACGAGAGATCGTCCGTGAAATCGCCGCCTGCGCCGACACCGTGCCGCCGCTCGACGCGGTCGTCCACGCCCTGCGAGCCACTGCTGACACGATGTTCGAGGACCGCCGCGCCGCGGTGATGCGTCGCCACGCGATCGTCGACGCCAACCCGGAGCTGCGGGAGCGCGAGCTCAGCAAGCGGGCCGCGCTCACCGACGCCATCGCCACCGCGCTCCATGCGCGCGGTCTCGACCCCGAAACCGCGCTCATCGTGGCCGGTGCCGGCATGCTCGTGCACCAGACGGCGATCCAGCGATGGACGCAACCAGCCGAGAGCCGACCCCTGCGGGAGCTGCTGTCTGACGCGCAGCACGCCCTGCGCACGACGGTCAGTCAACGATCCGGTCGACGCATCGCCGCTTCCCGCACCTGACCGGAGCGATCACCGCCCGTGGCATGTTGGGTTCCGTTGCCCCATCGACGACGAGCGGCGCAGGCGGGGCCTGAGGCGGGCATCGCTCAGGCCTGCCCGGACTGGAAGGCGCGCCGGTACGACTGCGGGCTGGTGCCGGCGTGGCGGCGGAACTGGTCCCGGAAACTGGCCGGCGACCCGAACCCGACCATGCTTCCGATCCGCTCGACGGCCTGGTCGCTGGTCTCGAGCAGGACCTGGGCCTGCCGGACCCGGGCGCGATGCAGCCACCGGAGCGGTGTCGTCCCGGTCTGGTCGCGGAAGCGCCGGTTGAAGGTACGGCTGCTCATGCCGGCCCGCGCCGCCAGCCCTTCGACGGTCAGTGGTTCGGCCAGATGCTCGCTCACCCAGTGGAGCGTCGGCTCCAGCGACGCGCCGACCGGCGATGGCGACGGGTGCCGGATGAACTGGGCCTGACCGCCATCCCGCTCCAGCGGCATCACGGCGAAGCGGGCGGCGTCGGCGGCAACCGCCGAACCGTGGTCCCGCCGGATGATATGCAGGCAAAGGTCCAGGCCGGCGGCGACCCCGGCCGAGGTGAGGATGCGGCCGTTGTCGACGAACAGGACGTTGGGATCGACGATCACGGCCGGGTAGCGCCGGGCCAGCTCGCCGGCCGCCACCCAGTGCGTCGTCGCGGGTAACCCGTCCAGGAGCCCGGCTTCGGCGAGGGTGAAGGCGCCAACGCAGATCGAGGCAATCCGAGCCCCACGCCGCGCCGCGCCGCGCAGCCCGGACAGGATGGCTGGATCGGCCGGTGCGGTGAAGTCGTCGCGGCCGGGGACGATGACGGTGTCGGCCACGTCGAGCAGGTCCAACCCAAAGGGTGCCCGCATGGTGAGCTTCGCTGACGTGACATCCGGTGCCGGCGCGCAGACGCGCACGTCGTAAGCCGGTCGACCGTCGGCCAGTTCGATGCCGCGGAAGGCGTCGATCGGCATGGCGACGTCGATGGCGATCACGCCATCCATGAGGAGTACGGCCACGGTATGCATTGACGGGAATCTCCCTGGAAACCGGATCCCTCGGTGAGCCGGGTCTCCGACTGATTTTGGACGACTTTTGCTCACGCAGAAACACCGGAGTCCCTGGCCCGGCTGAATGGGGAGCCTATACCCTTTCTGGCCGAAATCAAGCGGACCGCGACGTTTCTGCCACTTTCCGGTGAATCAACTGGTCCCCTACGTTTGCCAGAGCGTTCGCCCAGGTCCGGAACGCTCCGCATCACTCCCAGGAAAGCCAGGCCGCCATATGACTGCGTTCCTCCTCAGCGTCCATGTCCTGGCCGCGATCCTCGCGATCGGCCCGGTCACTATCGCGGGAAGCATGTTTCCCCGCTTCGCGCGCATCGCCCTCGCCGCTCCCGGCGACGGGTCGGCCGCGGTGGCCGTGCGGGTGCTGCATCGCATCTGCCGGGTCTACTCACTCATCGGCATCTTCGTACCGGCCTTCGGGGTCGCGACCGCGCTCAGGCTCGGTGTCCTGACGGACACCTGGCTGATCGTGGCGATCGGCCTGACCGCGATCGCCGCGGCGATCCTCGTCACTGTCCTGCTCCCGCGGCAACGGCGCATCCTCGCTCAGGTCGAGGCGTCCCCAAGCCAGACGGAAGCCCCAGACCAGACGATGATCCGTCGGGTGACCGGACAACTCGGGATGATGACCGGCGTCTTCAGCCTCCTCTGGGCGATCGTCACTGTGCTGATGATCGTCCGGCCGGGCTCCACGACGGGGGTCTGACGACCATGGACAACCCCGTTCCGTTCCTGCGGGTGGCATCGGTCATTGAGGTGCTGACGCTGCTCGTCCTGCTCGGCAACGTCTTGACGGTCCATGATCCGTCGCTCAGTTCCGTGATCGGCCCCATCCACGGTTTCACGTATCTCGCCGTCGTGGTCAGTGCGCTCCTGATCGAGGGCACGCCGAAGCGGGTCAAGGTCCTGGCGTGGATCCCCGTCGTGGGTGGCCTGCTCGCGCTCCGTGAGGCAACGAAGCCCGCCTGAGTCCGGTCGTCCATTGGGACACCGGCGCCGAAACGTTGAACAACGATCGCTTCACTGAACAACGTTCGGCACACCTATTGACACTCAGCGAATCGACGCTACACTGCATACAGGACCGATTGAACACTGTTCAGGAGATTGACGGATGATCACCACCAAGCGCGTGACCGGGGCCGCCGCTCGCCGGGCTTCCAACCGGGAGAGCATGCGGGCCGCGATTCTGGACACGGCTCGGGCCATCGTCACCGACAGCGGGATCGACGGTCTCACGATCCGGGGGGTCGCGGCGGCGCTGAACTACTCGCCGGGCGCGATCTACGAGTACTTCGCGTCGAAGGAGGACATTCTCAAAACGCTGTATTTTGAGGGCACCAGCGGCCTCGGCGGACAGATAGCCCGCGCCATCGACACCATCCCACCCGGCACGAACGCCGTCGAATCGCTGATGGTGCTCGGTCGCGCCTACCGCGAACAGGCCCGGGCCAACCCCGAACTGTACCGGCTGATCTTCGGCGGGCTCCGGGACATCCCCCTGGTGTCCACGGAAGATCAGGCAGAGAGCTGGCGCGGCGGTGGGTTCGACGCCCTCCTCGATGTCGCCCGGCAGGGCATCGACGAAGGGTCGTTCGTCCATCAGTCACCGCTCGTCATTGCCCTCGCGGCCTGGTCGGCTGTCCACGGCTACGTCTCGCTCGAGCTCTACGGGCGCATCCCGGCCGAGCCAGAATCACCAGACATCGATCAGAACGCCGCATCATCCGAGCGCGACCCGCGCTTCGAAACCGTTCTGCGAATGCTGCTCGTCGGCATCGTGACCGACACCTACCGATCAGCCCATCCGGTCGCCGACACCCCGAACGGCTGAACCACCGGGTTCCGCACTACCTGACGAACAACCGATCCTCGTGACGTCCGGATATCCCACGGGAGATCCGGCCTGGGAGAACCTTGCCATGTTTACCGCCTGGGGCCGCCTCGTTGCGGCCAACGCCCGCCTCGTCGCCATCATCGCCGTGCTCGCCCTGGTCGCGGCCGTTGGCGCGATCGTCACCGTCGCTCCCGACCTCTCGTCGGAAGGCTTCGTCTCCGAGGACGCCGAGTCGACGCAGGTGGATGAGACACTAACCAGTACCTTCGACCAGGGGAGCGACTCGATCGTCTTCCTGTTCGATGCCGATCGACCCGTCACCGATCCCGCCGTCCAGCAGGAGGTGACGGCCGCGCTCGCACCACTGGAGGGCGACAGCCGGTTCAGCGCCGTCCTGACGACCTGGTCTACCGGCAATCCCCGGATGATTGCGGAATCAGGGACTGCCACCTACGCGGTGGCGGTTATCGCGCCCGGCGCCGACGTGAGCCCGTCCGATGTCGAAACGCTCAGCGCCGCGATCAGCGAAGCTGGGGAGGCCAATGATCTGACGGTCTCGACCGGTGGCGCGGACGCACTCGGCATCGCGATCACCGACGGTGTCGCTCAGGGTATCGTCCGGGCCGAATCGTTCTCGGTGCCGGTGACGTTGCTGATCCAGTTCGTCGTGTTCGGCAGCCTGATCGCGGCCGGAATCCCGCTCCTGATCGCCGCCCTGGCGATCATGGCCTCACTGGCGGTGATCTTCGTCCTCTCGACCGACGTCTTCCAGTCCGTCTTCGCGATCAACATCATCACCATGCTCGGTCTGGGTCTCGGGATCGACTATTCGCTGTTCATGGTCACCCGGTTCCGGGAGGAACTCAGCCGCAGGCCGGTAGCCGAGGCCATCACGGTCACGATGGCGACCGTCGGCAAGGCGATCCTCGTTTCGGGCGTGACGGTCATCGTCGGGCTGGCGGCGACCCAGTTTTTCCCGTTGCCCGCGCTCCAGTCGATGGGCCAGGCCGGGATCGCCGCGACCGCCGGGGCGCTCCTGTTCGGACTGACCCTCCTTCCGGCGATCCTGACGATGCTCGGCACACGGGTCAACCGGCTCAGCATCCGACGCAACCGGACAGTCAGCGCCGGTGGTGACGAGAGCGCCTTCTGGCACGGGATCGCGACCGCCGTCATGCGGTACCCCGTCCAGATCCTCGCGGTCGGCCTGATTGCCCTGCTCTTCATCGCCACTCCGCTGCTCCGGCTGGATCTGACGCCGGGCGGCCCGGAAGTCCTACCGGTCGGCTCCGAACCGCGGGTAGTCTCCGAGCGGCTGGCCCGCGAATTCGTCGCCAATGACGCCGATCCGATCCCTGTGCTCCTGAACGTTGCCAACGGCGACGCGACCTCCCCGGACACCGTGACCGCGCTCCGGGATCTTGACGACCGCCTGACGGCGATCCCGAATGTCCAGCGCGTCGAGAGCTTCGCGTCGCCGGAGATGGCGACCGCTAGCAACTTCGACTGGACGACATACGGCGGCGACGCCACGACCCTGCCGGAATCGATCGCCGGCACGATCGACAGCACCGTTCGCGGCGACCAGATCCTCGTCCAGGTCCTGACCAACGCCTCGGGCGCCGACCTCGAACAGGTCGTCCGCGACATCCGGTCGGAGCCAGCAGCTGGACTGGCCATCACCGTCGGTGGCTTCGCGGCGGCGTCGGTGGACACCATCGACGGCATCAACGCCGGCTTGCTGCCGGCCGCGATCTTCGTCCTGCTCGGTTCCTACCTGATCCTGCTGCTGACGTTCGGGTCGGTCCTGCTACCGCTGAAGGCGATCGCGATGACGCTCCTGTCGATCTCGGCGGCGTTGGGGGCGGTGGTCTTCATCTTCCAGGACGGCCATCTGGAGCGGCTGTTCGGCTTCGCGGCCTCCGGCGAGATCATCTCGACGACGCCGATCCTGATCTTCTGCATCCTGTTCGGGCTGAGCATGGACTACGAGGTGCTGATGCTCTCGCGGATCCAGGAGGAGTACCGCCGGACGGGCGACGCCCGGGCGGCCGTCGCGACGGGGCTGGCCCGGAGCGGCCGGGTCATCACCGGGGCGGCCCTAATCATGGTGGTCGTCTTCGGCGGGTTCATGCTGGCCGACATCGTGATCCTCAAGTCCATGGGCTTCGGGCTGGCGATCGCGGTCCTGATCGACGCGACGATCGTCCGCGGTCTGCTCGTCCCGGCCACGATGCGGCTGCTCGGTCGCTGGGCCTGGTGGGCGCCAAGCCCGGTCCGCCGGGTGGTCGACCGGCTCGGGCTCGGCCATGAGGAGCCGATGCCGGTCACCGCGCCGATGGGCGCCGTCGCCGACTGACCCCCGACCGCCGCCCCGGTTCGATCCCGTGCGCCCCGGCGATGTCTCGAGACGTCGCCGGGGCGCAGACCAATCTCAGGGTTCAGATGAGCGTCGGGGTGGCCCAGTGAGCTCCGGCCCGACCTCACGATGGCGCCATGCGACCCTCCGGTCCGAACCGGTAACGCGGCGTGCCGGGCTCGGGAACGATGACGGTTGGATGGCCGTAGCCTATGATGGCGCGGCCCTACCCCGAGTCCACGACGTTGATCGAGCCAGGAGCCCACGAGCGTGACCGAGAAGACCGAGAGCCAGTTCTCCGCAAACAATCTTCGCATGCACAAGGGATATGTCCGCTCGGATGCCCGCATGGTTGCCGCGGCCTCGACCCTCGACGAGCTCGTCACCTATGGCGAGATCGGGTCGCTGATGGGGATCACCGTCAGTGGCAGCCATATGGGACGCGTCGTCGGGATGGTGCTCGGGATGATCACCGATGAGGAACGCAAGGCGGATCGACCGATGCTCTCCGCCGTCGTCGTGTCATCAACGAATCGTCGGCCGGGACCGGGGTTCTGGGGACTGGCTGCCCAGTACGGCCTGATCGGTGAGGATGCTGACGAGGCGGAGAAGCGCACCTTCTGGGAAGATCAACTCCGAGTGGTCCGTGCGGCGTGGGCCGACGAGTAGCCTGCCTCATTCCTCACACCCAGAGGTGATCCATGGCCGCGACGCCCCACGATTCCAGAAAACTCCAAACGTTCGTCCGGGACCAGCAGCGCCGCAACCACATCGTCATGGTCGACAGCTCCCAGGTCTTCCTCGACGTGATCTCGGAGGTGCTCAAGGACGAGCGCTACGGCGTGACCACGTCCAACTACGTCCCGGAGATCTTCACGCAGATCGCCCTGCTCACGCCCGACCTCATCATCGTCGACCTGACCATCACCGAGAAGGCGGGTTGGGAACTCCTGGAGAAGCTCGAGCTCGAGACCCTGACCCGAAGCATCCCGGTCATCGTGACCTCGACCGATCAGTCGCTGCTCGATCGCGCGCAGGCCAACAAGGAGCGGTACGGGTTCGACAACTACCTGGTCAAGCCGTTCGACCTCGATGTGCTGCTCGCCGCGATCGAGGAGCTGATCGGCTCCGCCTGACCGGTCTGTCATCTGGACTCCGGCCCACCCCATCACCAACGTGGACGCTCCTGCCAATGGTTGCCATCGCCTCGCCGTGGACGCACCATGGCGCGATGCAGACAGGTCGTGGGTGATGCGACGCCAGAGCCCAACCGCGGGGAGCCTTGCCGTGACCGAGATGAAGACCAGGACGATCGAGACATCCCAGCCGGCGTTCGAGACGGCGATGGCGAAGTTCTTCGGTGGGCTGTCCGGGCCGGTCGGTGTGATGGTGCGGGAGCTCGGCGACGGGGATCGGGTGCTGACCTGGAACCACCTGGAGACGTTCCCGACGGCCTCGACGCTCAAGGTGCCGCTCCTCTACGAGCTGTTCCGGCAGGCCGGGGCCGGGACAGTCGACCTCACCGAGCGCATCACCCTCTGCCATGGCGACCGGACGCCCGGCTCCGGCGTCCTCCAGCACCTCGACGACGGGCTGGCGCCGACGCTGCGAGACCTGGCCGAGCTGATGATCATCGTCTCCGACAACTGGGCGACGGACATCCTCTTCGACCGGCTCGGCAAGGACCGGATCGACGCGACGCTTCGCGACCTCGGGCTGACCGCGACTCACCTGCCACTGACCATCCGCGAGCTATTCGCCGCCCTGACGGGCGTCGACCCGACCGATCCGGCCGTGACCTACGACGCACTCCGCCAGTCCCTCAAGGACTACGAGCCCGGCCCGGACAACGTCGGCTTGGCCCTCGACTCCCGCAACGACGTCAGCACGCCGGCCGACATGGTCCGGCTGCTGACGCTGATCGAGCAGGGCCACGGGATCTCGCGCGACGGTCGCGACCGGATGATCGAGATGCTCCGGCATCAGAACTTCACGGCAATCATCCCCCACCGGCTGCCGACCGATCAGCGGATCGAGGTTGCCCACAAGACCGGCAGCCTGCGGGGGATCAAGAACGACGTCGGCCTGATCCACTCGCCGAGGGTGACGTACGCGATCGCCCTCATGAGCCGGGGGCAGGACGACATCCCCGAGGTCGTCGACCGGATGGCGCGGGCGTCGCGGTGGGTCTGGGATGCGCTGTCGGCGGACTATGAGGCGTAGCTTGGTGGTCGACGGTGGTTCCTCCGACGGGGTTGCGGCGGAGCCGGTTTCGCCCGGCGGGGCGCTGCGCGGCCCTGCAGGGACCACGCTCAGGAACGATATCGCGAGCGATGACGCGAGTCTCGACGAACGCGGTTGCATGACGCCCGGCGCGATTCGACTTCACCGACCAAAGGTCCAGGCACCACGAACCTCTCCCGGAGCCCTCACCCATCGAACGGTCCCGGTTCCGTGAGTGGGAGTCTCACCTGATAGATCCTCGCAGCGACATCGTCCCTGAGCCCGAGCCATTTATGGTCGGGCATCAGGGGCGAGAGCGTTCACCGAAGCAATGCCGCAATCCTCATCGAAATCAACCCACCCTGAATCAGCCCCGGAGCTCATGGAAGACGGCCTCGATGTTGTTGCCGTCAGGGTCGCAGACCAAGGCGCCGTAGTAGCCCTCGTGGTACTCCGGGTGTTCGGCTGGGGCCTGCTTCTCGCGGGCGCCGGCGGTCAGCGCGGCGTGGAAAAACGCATCGACCGCGGCGCGGGAGTCCGCGACGAAGGCGACGTGGGCCGACGAGGTCGGCCGATCGCCCGGCGCGATCAGATCGATGGCGAAGTCGGCCGATCCTTCGACGCCGTAGGCCGAGAAGGTCTCGCCCCGGTCCAGCTCCTGGAACCCGAGCGGCGCCAACGCCCGGCGGTAGAAGTCGCGGCTCGGGGGTCGCTGACCAGCAGATCGACGTGGTCGATCATGACCCGGCGCGTGATTCCCTGGCCGGTCGGTGGGGTGGTCATGGCATCTGCCTCATGGCGGTCTCATGCGGAAGCGAATCCGGCGCGGCGCGATGACGATCTGGCGGCATCGTAACAAGCACCGTCGGACATCGCGCACTGGCTGGGCACAAGGGAGGGCTCCGGCCGAGTGGCGACGCGATCCCATCGCCGCCGGCGGACCGGTGTTTCCCGGACGGGAATGAACACGCTACACTGCTTCGGCTATGCCTGATGCGGAATCCGAAACACCGACCAACCCGGATGACCACATCACCCGCCCCGGCACCGACCCGCGCGGCGATGAGCGGTTACCACGAACCCAGCTGTCGGCCCGTGTCGCCCAGGTCGCGGCCCGGCCGGACGACGACGCCCGAGACGATGGCGCGGAGGCCAACGGCCAGGGTCCGCGACCGCCGCTGAACTGGCGCCGGACGCTCTACGCGCTCTGGATCGCCCAGATCCTGGCCCTGATCGCGTTCTCGATGCGCATCCCCTTCCTGCCCTACTACCTCGGCGATCTCGGCCTGACGGACGAGAACGACAAGCTCTGGTGGGCAACGGCGATCACCGCGGCCGGGGCGGTCTGCATGACGATCTCGGCGCCGATCTGGGGGATCGTCTCGGATCGGGTCGGCCGCAAGCCGATGGTCATCCGGGCGATGCTGTTCGCCGCCTGCACGATCGGGCTGATGGGCCTGGCAACCGCGCCGTGGCAGCTGTTCGGGCTCCGGCTGATCGAGGGTGCCTTCACCGGCACGGTCACGGCCTGCGCGGCCCTGGTCGCCTCGACCGTCCCCCGGGACCGGGTCGGCTTCGGCCTCGGGCTGATCCAGACGTCGGTCTTCTCCGGCTCGTCGCTCGGCCCGCTGTTCGGCGGCTTCCTCGCCAACCAGTTTGGCTACCGCTGGACGTTCGGCGTCGCCAGCGGCTTCATGGTGATCGGCCTCCTGATCGTCGTCTTCCTCGTCGAGGAGCGGTTCCGGCCGGTCCGCCGAACGACCACGGTCGACAGCCGGCGTGGAGCCGGGGTGCGCTCGCAGCTGGCGATCCTCGCCATCCCGGTCGTCGGGATCATGGTGGTCTCGATGCTCGTGATCCGTGGGACGTCGATGGCGATCCAGCCGATCCTGCCGCTCTACGTCGCGCAACTCGGCTCCTTCGGGATCAGCGACGCCGAGACGGCCGGCCTGATCCTCGGGGCCCAGGGACTGACGAGCGCGATCGCCTCGATCTACTTCGGCCGCCTCGGCGACCGGATCGGCCACCGGCGGATCCTGACCGCCTGCACTTTCGCGGCCGGCTTCATCTATCTGCCGATGGCCGTCGCGACCCAGTCGTGGCAGCTGCTGGTCCTGCAGGCGGCGTTCGGCGTCGCGGCCGGCGGGCTGGTCCCGACCGCCAACGCGCTCGTCGCCCACGCGACCGGACCGGAGCAGCGCGGCGTGGTCTTCGGGCTGATGGCGGGGGCCGGGTCGATGGGCGCCTTCGTCGGGCCGCTGGCCGTCGCCGGGCTGACGACCTCGGGCGGCTTCGGGCTGGCCTTCGTCGCGATCGGCATCTCGCTGCTGCTGACGGGCGTCGCGGTGGTCTACACCTTCAGCCACCGCGCCCGGGAGCTTGTCCCGACCACGCGACGGCCCGCGACCGGGGACTGACGGGCTCCACCCCCGACCCCCTCTCCATCTCGCTGGCGTGCTTCGCACTGGCGGATGGAGAGGGGGAGACCCTCAGGGAGGCGATGGGCGGCATTTTCGTAGGGGCGAAGCTTGCGAGCCCGGCCGCCGCGGTGGCCATAGCCCCGCAGGGCGATAACGGTGTTCGCCACCGACCGGTTCACGACGAGAACGCCCGATCAGGCAGATGGCGCCTGACAGGGCGGACAAGGCAAGCGATGTCCCTACAAGCGTGGGAGGCCCTCTCCCAATCTGAGACCCACGAGCACCAGCGCAGCTAGATCGAGCGATCTACGGGAGCCAAGGAGGGACCTGTTCCAGCACCTCCCCGCTTCTCCAGCGGTCACCCCACGAACAGACAGAACGGGTGGCCATCCGGGTCGAGATGAACCCTGACGTCGTCCTGCGGCTGGTAGTCGGCGAGCGTCGCTCCACACGCCCTGGCGTGGGCGCAGCCGGCCTCGAGGTCATCGACGCGGATGTCGAGGTGCAGCATCATCTGCTGCTCGCCGGCCTCGGCCGGCCAGACCGGACGTTCATAGGTGTCCTCGATCTGGAACGACAGTCCGGTCCCGCCCTCCGGGTTGACGAGCTTGACCCAGGTCGGGTCCTCGTCGGCGACTTCCCACCCGAGGAGGCGCTGGTAGAAGTGCCCCAGCGCGATGGGATCCGGGCTGTTCAGGACGGTCGAGGCAAGGGTCAGTCCGTTGGCCATATTCTGATCCTCCAGCGTCGTGAGCGGATCACCCGCTTCTCATTCGCCACTCATTGCCACTCATCGCCACTCGGCCGTTGGGCTGACAATCGGCAGTATCGCGACGATCGCTGCCAACATCAGACGACCATCCCTTCCGATGGTCACCATCCATCTTCAGCCGGCCGATCCGAGCATCGCGCGCCAATAGGAAACCAACGGCCCCATTTCATCATGGAGGCGCTATACGGACTGATCGGCCGGACGGAGAGCGACCGCCCGCCGGGGATGGCTCCGGCTGATGATGACACCGGTCAGGGCGATGGCACCGCCGACGAGGGCGACGGCGTGGGGCTGCTCGCCGAGGATCAGCCAGCCGGCGCTGATCGCGACGATCGGGAGCAGGTAGAGGGCGTTCGCGGTGGTCGCCACCGCGAGCCGGGCCAGGGCGTAGCTCCAGGTCGCGAAGCCAAGGGCGCTCGGGCCAAGGCCAAGGAACAGGACCGCGAGGATGGGCCGGCCGCCAGCCGTTCGGAGGTCGCCGGCAAGGGCCGGGACGAGCGGCAGGGCGATGATCGCGCCGGCCCACATCGCGTAGCAGGTCAGCTCGAAGCCGCTGTACCGGCGGTACAATGGCTTCTGCAGGACGATGAACAGAGCGAAGCAGGCCGCAGCCACGACGATCAGCAGGGCGTCGCCGCTCAGTCCAAGCCCTTCCCCCTCACCGAGGGCCATGATCGTCGCGCCGATGAAGCCAAGCCCGATCCCGATCCGGCCCCGGACGGCGAGCCGGTCGCGCAGCAGCAGCCAGGCCAGCAGGACCGCGAAGAGCGGCACCGTGTTGATCAGCAGGCTGGTGGTCCCGGCTGGAACGGTCCGCTGGCCGGTATTGAGCAGCGCCTGGTAGCCGGTGATTCCGACGACGCCGCAGACGCCCAGCCGCGGCAGATCGGCGCGGGCCGGGCGCCGGACGCCGATCACCGGGGCGACCACGGCCAGCACCAGCGCCGCGACGATCACCCGGCCGGCGGTCAGCCCGGCAACGCTGAAGCCGTCGAGCGCCACCCGGATCGCGACGTAGGCGCTGCCCCAGAGGATGATCGTCGTCGCGAGGGCGACGAGGGTGCGGGCCGAACCTGGCATTCTCACCGGTCGGCTCCGGCGGCGGGATGGGTCGACATCGATCGGTTCCTGTCTGCACCGGCGCGGTCGGACCGCATCGTGGCCCGGCTGGCCGCTGACGGGACATCGTCCGCCATTGAGACGAGCATCATACGCCCCGGTCCGGCTGTCCGTCGCTCGCTCCCGTCAGTCGTGGTCGCGCTCCACCGCCTCCCGCAGTGCGGCCTGAGCGCCGGACCGCAGCATGGCGCCGTGGCTGAAGACGACGGTCGATACATCCATGCCAGCCAGCTTGCTCGCCGACGCCCTGGCCTGGTCCGGGTCATCGCAGAGGAGCTTCATGACGCCAACCCGCACGCCCGGCAGCAGGTTCCCGAACGCGTCGGCCGCGAACAGGACGCCGTCATCCCGCCGGAGCGAGATGTGGCCCCGCGTGTGGCCCGGCGTGTCGATCACCTGGAACCCGGCGACGTCGTCGCCCTCGACCAGCATTCGCGTGACCGGCGCGGTCGGCCAGCGCCGGACGGCCATCCCGCGCCGCAGCAACGGGTTGCGCATCGGGTCGGCGGAGCGGGTGCCAGCGATGATCCCCGCCTCGCCCGCCGGCGCCCAGACCTCCGCCGCTGGCGACCAGGCGCGGATCCCCGGCAACCCGCCGATGTGATCCGGGTGATGGTGCGTCAGGACGATCCGCCGCAGATCCGACGGCCCCGCGCCGAGGGTCTCCAGCGCGGACCGGATTCGGCCGGCGCTGATGCCGAGCCCGGTGTCCACCAGCGTCCAGCCGTCATCACCGTCGATGAGCAGGACACTGATCGCGTTGCGGATCGGGACCGCGTCGACGCGGTAGACGCCCTCGGTAACCAGTTCGGGTCGGACCATGCGGCATCCTTCTCTCATCCAGGGGTCGATGTGGCAATCGATCATCTGACCGGGATGACGCACATGGCGGTCCGGGGATCGGCGGAGGGATCGGTCGTTGGATCAGGACCGTAATCGTTCCAGTGAGGGGATACGCACCGTCATCCGACGCAACGGGCGTTGCGTGACCGGCACCGGGTCCACGTCGCCCGTACCTTCGACAGCAGGTTCGCCACCCCAATGATGACCTCGATAACCACCATGCCAGCATCCATTCATGCCTCGCCCGCCGACAGTGATGTCGTGGAAGGAGGTCAGGGTGACGGGAAAGCCCGTCGCCGCACGGTCGCGGCCGAAGGCGAAGGCCGCTACGGCGGCGAGTTCCGTCGGGACATGGCGCTCGCTCTCGCGTCACGCTGCGCTGGCCGCGCTGGTCTTGCTCGCCTCGCCGCTGGGCCGCAGGTGCCAGACCGCCGGCGCCAGACCCCGCGGCGGTAGCGGTGTTCGCGAGCGGACGCTGTTGATGCGATGGGTGGATGGCGGGGCCCGTTATCGCCCTGCGGGGCGATAACCGCCGCGGTCTGCAGGCGACCATAAGGAATCTTCCCTGGGAGACGGGACACCCTTGACCATTCAGCAACCATACGCTCCGCACTGTCACAGGCGGTTCACGCCAGTCACATTGGCGGCGGGCTTGGTGCCGGAATACAGAGTGGTCGCCACCGGGATCATGCCCGGTGGCGACCACTCCAGCGATATTAGCTTGCGACAAATCGCCGCTGGGGAGATTATCCGCCCGACTCGATGCGGTCAGCTTCGGAAACCGTCTCGACACCGCGGTCCGGGTGCTGGGCCAGCCAGGGGCCGCGGACCGCGACCTCGACCAGGACCGGCACGCCGACGATCGTCTCGGCCGCGCGGCGGAGGGCCGGCAGGTAACGGCTGGCCCGGCGCTGCGTCACGGCGGAGCTGGCACCGATCACCAAAGCTCCATCTTCATTCCGACCGATCAGCTCGGCGCCGCGGATGCAACCATCGAGGTCGGCCCGGACGATCTCACCGCCGAGGGCCAGCTCGGTCAGCATCGCCGACCAGACCTGCGTGCTGGCCAGTCCGCACTCCATCACCGTGAAGGTGCTGCTCGTCGGAGCCGATCGCCGGGCGACGGGCGGAACCGCCGGGATGGTCGATCCTGAAGCCGGTCGCGTGAGCGTACCCGGGATCGCGTCCCGCTGACTCCCGACCCGGCGAGGCCCGGTTCGCACCGAACTGTTCGAGGCGGTGCCCTGCTCCACGACCGCCGCCGGCTGGCGCTCCGGGGTATTCCCCGGAACGAACGCGGGAGTCGCCCCGGTGGCCACCCGACTTCTCCGGGTCGGCGTGTCGTCGCGGTTGACGGCCGCGCGCCCAGAATCGCGGGGCGATCTGCGGCCACCTCGACCCGGCTCGGCGTCGTTGCCGGAGGGCCGACCCTCCCGCTCCCAGCGGGCGAGGATCTCCCGGATCCGGCGCGGCGCGACGTAGGCGCTACCCGACTCGACCGCCTCGTAGATCGCCGCCGTTACCCAGACCCATCCGGTCGAACTGGTCGCCGATTCCCGCGCCGCCGCGTCGAACCGCCCGGCCAGGGTTGTCAGCAGCTGGCGCTGAGCGGTGGTCGACGGCTTGTCGTTGGCGTCCTCGAACGCCCGGATCGCGGCCGCGCCGGCGTCAGGCCCCGCCCCATCCGTCGCCGGCCGACCCTCGGTACTGACTGAAACCGTCCTGGTCAGTGACTCGGTGTTCGGCGCCTGCCCCCGTATGGCGGAGGTGTCACTGGCGGACCCAAACCGGCCAGTCCTCCGGGCGGCGATCCGGCGACCGAGCCGGGTTCCGGTCATCTTTCCGGTCGTCTCGTCGTCATTCATCGAATCCGTGTCCGTCGTTGTTCTGGTAGTAGAAAGAGATTGGTCATACATCGTGTTGGTTGGCGCAACGATGGTTGGCCCGGCCTCGTTGGCGCCGGCAACAGAGCTCGGCTGCTTTCGGCGTGAACCTTCGTTGCTCCCGGCAACGTCCACCCCCGAACCACTGTTGGTCGGTGCGACATCGATCCCACCGGAGCCACTTGCACCTTCGTTGCCAGGTGCAACAGAGGTTGCACCGACCCGTAGACCATCGACACCGGACAATAGGCCACTGTCGTTGACGGTGTCATTTGTCGACCGGTTGTCACCGCTGGTGGGCACGGGAAAAAGGACCGTGCTCGCGGCGGCACCCTGCCGGGCGGCGTGCCCGGCCCGGGTCCGGTCGCTGGCGCGGCGCTCCTCGGTCTCCACCTTCGCCGCCAGCCGCTGCCAGGTCGGGTCCCGCCGCAGGGTCGGCATGATGTCGTTCCAGACGCTCTCGGAGCCGATCGGACTGAACCGGGTCGAGAAGATCCGGCGCAGGTAGCGGTAGACGTTCCGGTCCCGGTCGGCGAGGTGGATCACGTCCAGCACCGCCGGGGCGCTGAGGACGTAGCCGTCGTCGTGGTCCTTGACCCGGTAGAAGTTGTGCGGCACCCGCCACTGGCGCCCCTGCGCGTCCGGCTTGACGATCATCTCCTTGCGGATCTCGATCAGATCGAGCGCCACCAGGATCTTGTTGATCGTGATCAGCTCGGACCGCTCCTCACCGTAGAAGTCGGCCTCGCTCTGCTGCGACGGGAACGCGTAGCCCCGGTTCGGCGAGTCCTCCCGCCGGTCCGTCCAGACGGTGTAGGAGTTGAGCAGGCCAACGCCCTTCAGCCCGATCAGCGGAGCGAACTGGGTGACGATGCTGTTCCAGTGCCAGAACCAGCCCCGCTTGCGGGTGTCGGTCCCGCTCTGGGTCGTGGTCGTCGCGTCGACCCCGGCGACAGGTTTGGCCGAGGTCGCCGGAGCCTTCGCTGGCCGCTTCGTCGTGGCCCTGGTGGCCTTCGCGGCTGGACTGGTCACGGACGCCGGCGGTGCGCTCTCAGCCTCAGCCGGGCGCGACGGGGCCGGCGTGGCGGTCTCCGTCACGCCCGGCGTCCGGGGCTGGGTCGGGGGCGGGGTCGTCGCGGTCCGGTCGGCCCGGACGCGGCTGGCCCGCGCGACACGCCGCTGCCCGTCGCTCATCGCGCACCTCCGCCGGGGCCGGCTGGGGGGACGAAACGTTGCGTACGGTCGCTGACTTCGGGATGTTGACACACGGTCGATGGCGTGCCTAGAATATCGGTGTCGCCAGGGTACACGGAACCCTCCCTCGATCGGGAACAATGGTGACAGTCTCGTGAGCCGGACCTGATGAGCGGCGGTGTGGCAGCCTTTAGCTCATCGAACCGGAGACGATCTCAACACAGCACATCTGTCTCGCCCGGCGAGGCAAGCGATGGGGTCGGCGTTGGCGCGCCGGCCTTCTGCTTTTTTCGGAGCTGGTCCCGAACACCGGTCCGCCGGTGTGGTCGTCCGTCCCGGTTGGCGCCGGTCCGTTCCGCCCATTGGCCACCGCGCGGCGGGTCGAGCCCGTCCAGATCCCTCGCCCTGTCGCGTCATCCCGATCGCGCATCCTCCCGCTGAGTCCGTCATGACCGTTCGATCCATCCCGACGACGTCCGTCGTTCCCGATCCCACCAGCCGCACGTTGGCGCGTGCCGCCGCGGTGATCCGGTGACGGCGGTCCGGCTCGGGTGCGAGGGACCCGTCGCCAGTCGCGACATGCCCCTCGCACCCGAGCCCGAGCTCCGTGGTCTTCGTGGTCTTCGTGGTGCCCCACCCCCCCGACCCCTTACCCATCTCGTCCCTGCTCACTCCGACTGCGTCGTTGCTCGTCTCCGGGACGGATGGAGAGGGGGAGACGGTTCGGCAAGGCGAGGATTTTCCTCGGAGGGCTTCAGCCCGACCAGCATGAGCCCCTCTCCATCCGCGAGCCGAAGGTGATGCGAGATGGAGAGGGGTTGGGGTGGGGCTCGTCGCACTGTTCATCGTTTCCCCTCCGATCTCGTCCGCCCGTTGCGTCCCGTCGATTCCGGAGTGGCCGTGAGACGTTCCAGTTGGGCGGCGAAGCTGGTCTGGACGACGCTCGTGGCCGTCCGGGTCGTTCCAGTGGTCGCCACATCTCCGGTGCCATTGGTCACCGTCCCCGCCCCGATCACCCGTCGCGCCACGTCTCCGTCGACGGTCCGGGCGCCGCCCTCGATCGCCGAGTCCATCGCCGCCGCCGCCAGCCGGACGATCCCGCCCGGAACCCCACCGGTCGCGACGTGGATCTCGTCGATCGCCTCGGTGGTGAAGACGTCCTGTCCTTCCGCCAGCCCGGCGACCGTGAGCCGGTGGGCGATCAGCCCGGCCGTGTCGCGCCGGTTGAGCGGGTTGAGGGTGTGGGTCATCGCCGCCCGCTGGGCGAGGTTGCGCTTGCGGGCGACCTTCTCCATCAGTTCCGGCTTCCCGAACAGCAACACCGCCAGCGGGGCCGGCGTCTCGGCGGCGACGAGCGTTCGCAGCACGTCCAGCTGGTTGCTGGCCAGGCCGTGGGCATCGTCGATCACGAGGAGGACGTGCTCGCCGCCGGTCCGACGAACCGAGAGGTCCCGGAGCAGGGCCGTCGTCAGATCCAGACCGGTCCGACCGATCCCGGCCAGCCCGATCTGTCCCATGATCCGGCGGAGGAACAGGACATCGGTCCGGCAGGCGGTCGGTTCGTCGATCGGCGCGATCGTCAGACCCGGGTGGTGGGCGATCTCGTCCAGCAGCGCGGCCCGGACGATCGACTTGCCGTAGCCCGACTCACCGGTCACGATCCCGAGACCCAGCCCGAGCGCGACGGTCAGGCGGAGCCGCTCCAGGCAGTCCTCGTGACCGAGGGCCGGGTAGAACAGCTCGGCGTCCGGCCTGGTGCCAAAGGGCTCGCGGGTCAGCCCGAACGGGTTCATGGGGGTCATCGCACCCCTCCGCCCGGAGCGAACCGGGCAACGGGCCAGCGATGCGACGCGACGGCGAGCCCACATGTGGGTCGCCCTCCATCGTTCTGATGCTGTCCCGCCGTCCCGCCTGTCATCCCTCTACCCTGTCTCCCGCCGATACCAACGTTGAACCGCGCCGCTCGCTACCGTCCGATCCGGGCCCGGATCTCCCGAATGCCGAGCCCTTCCTGCCGGAGGGCGATGACCGCCCGCAGCACCGTCAGCTCCGTGTCGTCGAACAGCAGGAAGCCGCTCTCGGTCCGGGCGGTCGGCTGGATCAGACCCTCGCGGAGGTAGAAGTCCATGTGCGTCCGGGCCAGGCCGGTCGCGGCGCGGAGGTCGCTCGTCATGTACAGCCGGGCCAGCGGCGGGCGGGCGGGCGCCGTGGTCGGCGTCGCTCCATCCGCTGTCACCACGGCCACGCGTGGCGCCCCGGCGTGAACACGGGCCCGGGTGTCGAACAGCTGCGGGGCCGCTCCGGACGCGATATCGATCCGCGTGTCCCGTGTGTCCACGAACTCCTGGTCGTCGCTCATTGCGGGCTGGCCTCCTGCGACCGGTCGTCCCGGTCGGTCGTGCTCATCTGGGGGACGGTCGGACTGGTCCCCGGACACGTCGGGTTCGGTCGTCAATGCCCGTGCCAGCAGTATCTGCTCTGCAAGTGCATAGTGAAAGTGTACGGACCCCCACTCCCCCTGTAAACGTTTGTCCTGTTGTCAGGCAACGCCGCCGTCGGTGGTCCGGGCGGCGTTCACTCCGATCTCGTGTGTTTCCCGCAGAGTGACCGTCGACCATCAGGATCGGGTCCCGTGAAGGGCCAGCCGGACGGCGACTCTTTCACCGCGGGGAGGGTGTTTTGGCCAGGGTCAGCGATCACTCGGTTGGACGGAGCGGTAAGTTGTCCGCATGATTCGTTGCGTACAACTCATTGATTCGCCGGAAAGAGCAGGTAAGGGACCCTGCGGTCAAGGCAAAAGGGAAACACACGTTCGGGTTCGTGCCCTGCTGTCACGAGCATGGGTGTTGGAGGGCTGGACGGTGGCGCGTCGCACGATTTGGATGGGTAGGCTCCGGGCCCGGTGCCACAGAGTCGACGACCCTCTCTGTGGGGTTCCATAGACCACTCGACAGCGTCGATTGGTAGGGCCGACGCTCATGAGCGTCCGCCTTTGCAGCCCGTGACGTAGGGTCATCCGCTCTCGTTGCGCTCTTGTTGCGCTGGCGGTGACCGGCCGCCGCAGCGGCCGTTGCCGTGAGGCCGCGACTGTCGTCGCCACAATCTGTCGCCTTGAAGCACGCGACCCGCGGACTTCGGCACCGCTGCGTGGCACGTCGCCTGTAGCGAAGCGAGCAAGGCCAGCGCAGCCAGCGCGGCAGCGAAGCGGGTCGCGAGAGCGAGCGCCATGTCCCGACGACGACGGTCCTCGGCACAGCCGGCCAGACCCACTGTCAATGGACTACACGGGACCTCCTTCAAGCGTAGCGAGCCGTTCCTCGATGAAGGTGACGACCTCGGCCACGCTCTCCGCCGTGAACGTGAACGGGACCCCGGCGGCGGCGTACAGCTCCGGCGCGAACCGAGTGTTGCCCAGCGCCATGGCCGCTCGCAGCGCGTCGACCGCGCCCACCGGGTCCGTGAGGCTGGTGCGCCAGACCGTGAGGGCACCGAGCTGGGCAATGCCGTACTCGATCATGTAGAGCGGGGCGACGAAGATCAGGCTCTGCTGATACCAGCGCGCGGTCAGTCCCTCGGGATACGTCGACCAATCGACGCCCGTCGGGAACCGGCGGTACGTCGCCACCCAGGCCGCGTCCCGGGCGTCGCGGTCGTGGCCTTGCCCGCTCGTGTAGAGCCAGGTCTGGAAGGCGTCGATCTGGGCGATGTAGACCAGCAGCGAGAGGATCGACTCCAGTTGGCAGACCTGAGCGCGGCGGGCGTCCGCGTCTGGGTAGAACCCGCCCGCCTCCCGCGCCAGCGAGCCGCCGCCGAGGAGCTCCATCGACATCGACACCAGCTCGGCCATCTCCGCGCCGGGGAACTGCTGGAAGACGAGCAGATCGCGGTCGTAGACCGACAGGCCATGCAGCGCGTGCCCGCCCTCGTGGAGCATCAGGGTGACGTCGTCGTGGGTATGCAGCATCGTGCCGAAGATGAACGCGCTCCGGCTGACGTCGAGCGGCAGGCAGAACCCGCCGGGTTCCTTGCCCAGCCGTGGTTCGATGTCGATCCGCCCGTCCGCCCGCAACCGCGCGAACCGGGCACCGAACTCCGGGTGGACGCCACAAATGATTCGCTCGATCCCGTCGAGCAGTTCCTCGCTCGTCCCGGCCGGCCGGAGGGGCGGCTGACCGGAGGGATCGGCTTCCGTGTCCCACGCTCGAAGCCGGTCGAGATCCAGCGAGACGCGTCGCCGCTCGTACCGGCGGGCGAGGGCCGGCGCCACGCTGCGTTCGACCGCCTGATGGAACGATTCGGCCAGTGCCGGGCTATACGGCCGATGCTTCTCCCGGTAGGCGAAGTCGAGGTAGTTGGCGAACCCGGCCGTCCGGGCGACCTCCTGCCGGAGGCGGTACTGCTCGTCGAAGATGCCGGCCAGGGGGTCGCGCCGCCCGACATAGGCATCGAGCCAGCCCCGGATTGCCCGCTCACGGATGACCCGGTCCGGGTCGCCAAAGCGCTCCACCAACTCATCAAGCGGGACCTGTTGACCCTCCCACTCCGCCGTCAGCCCGCCGGTGATCTGCTGATAGCGCATGTCGAGCGCGGCGAGGTCCCGGCGCAGCGCGGCGTGCTCGGGCCGCATCGTCGCCTGATCGTCGCGGGCCGCCGCAACCAGTGGGGCAAGGTCGGGGCCGAGATCGGCCGGATTCAACTCCAGTAGCCGGCGGGCCAGCCGGACGTGCTGCTCGTCGGACCACGGGGCGATCTCGCCACCGATCCGGGCGTTGGTCGCCCCGGCGTCCGCGTCGGCCGTGTTCCGGGCGTAGCCGATCGCGGCCCGTGCGATCGCCTCGGAAATGGCCGCCTCCAGTGCCGACCACCGGGACAGCCACTCGTCGAGCGTCGCCGGCGTCAGCGGTGCCTCGGCGAGCCGGTCGAAATGCGGCAGCAGCTCGGCCGGCGTCGCCGAGCGGACCTGCTCGGGTGTCGGAACCGTCCATGTCATCGCTCTGCTCCCATCCGTTTGCTCCGGTCCGTCGCCATCCCTTGCGCACCGAGTCTCGGGAGAACGGTATCAGCCCGACTCGACTTGGTGACCAGGTCGTGGTCAGCGGGGACGTTGCGAGATTGCAGAGCCGACACGAAGAAGCCTCCTCTTCATCCGCAAGTCCGCGAGGGAGCCAGCGTGATGAAGAGGGGAGTTGAGGGAGGGATTCGTCAGGACGATGCCGCTCTCGCTGAACGCGATGCCGTACGGGACCATCAGGCCCTCGATGACCGGCTTGGCGATGCCGTCCGCACCGATCCAGGGGCCAAGGAGGCGAAATCGTCGCAGAGCTGGACCGGGTGGATCTCGCCATCCGGTCCGTCTCGGGTTTCGGTCCAGTCCCATCCACGCGGATCCGGCAGGATGCCGACGACCGTTTGGACCCGAATGGCGAAACCCAATGGGGTCCTGGAGCGTAGATCAAGATATGGGTCGTCGTCGCGCGGCGGCCAGCGGGTCCCGCGGTCAGCCAACCGCACGGCCAGATCGGCATCGGCATCGGCAACGTGGGGCTGGGCGTGGCGCCGCTCGGTGGCTGGGGGAAATTGCGTATACTCAAGGCCCCCGCCGTACAGCAGCTCCCGGTCCCGCCTCGTTGGTCGTCCGGATCGTGCGAATCGGCCGGATCGCTGTGCCGGGTTCCCGTCGCTGGCGACCGCTCGCCGCTGACCCGGTCCAGATCAGTGGCCGTCACCACGCCGTCCTCGACGTTCAGGATCACCGGAGAGCACACGACCGCATGGAACCACGACCGCCGTCCCGTCGAGACGCGACCACGATTGCCGCGCCACCGGCCGCGGAACCGAACGGACATGGTCCCGGTCCGGCTGGCGACTACCCGCCGGGTGGACCCGATGGCTACCCGTCCAGCGCGCCGTTCGACCCGTACACAGCGCCCGAAGCCCAGCCTCCCTATGGGCCAACGGCGGGGTACCCCGGCGACAGCGCGACCCGGCTGGGTCCGCTGGCGGACGAGCCGGTCTTCTATCCCAATCCCGGCCTGCCGCCCAACCGCCCGGCCTATGACCCCGTCGCCCGGTACGACGCCCGGAGCGAGTACGCCCTCCACCCTGTCGGCCGCGTCCCGCCCGACCATCAGCCGCTCAACCTGCGTCCGGCTCCACCGCCTGTCCCGCCGCAGATCGCGCCGCCGGACCGCAACAACCTGCTCAAGGGCATCCTCGCCGGGGTGATTGGTCTGGTGGCGGTCATCGCGCTGGTCGCCGCCGTCCTGGCGTTTGCCAATGGCGGTTTTGGTGGGAGTGGTGACGCGCCACCCGCCGCGACGGTTCCGGTCGTCGCCGGGCAGCCAGGTGGCGCCCCGGCCGGCGTCGCCTCACCGTCCTTGCAGCAGTCCGCGTCGCCGGGGAGTGGGGTCGCGGGCGGTGCGCCGGTGATCCCACCCGCCAGCAGCTTGGCCCCGGCCGCATCCGCCACTGGCGATGCCCCAGGCGGTGAGATGGCTTCCAGCGCCGCCCCGGCCAGCGACGTTCTAGCCCGTGGCGATGCCAGGTCCAGTGGCGGCAGCGCCGCCCCGTCCGGCAGCGGCGCGGCCGACGCCGGGGCCAGCCCACGGGCATCCGGCTCGGCCAGTGCCAGTGCGCGGACTGGCGGCAACGGCGATATCGCCGCCTTCCTGCCGTCTCCGGAGGCGCTCCCGGCTGGCTTCGACGCGCCCAGCGACGAGGGCGACCGGACCCTGAGCGAGGTCGCCGGGACCTTCGTCCTCGAAGGCGAGGACGCGACTCAGGCCCAGGCCGACCTTGAGGGATGGGGCTGGATGGACAACCAGTACGTCGCCTACGACGCCGCCCCGCAGCCGGCCAACGAGGACATCAACCGCTACGCCGTCAGCGTCCACGAGTTCGAGACGGAGGCGGGCGCGACTGACGCGCTGCCGGCCTTCGTCGACGCCTTCGGGGTCAGTCCGGCGGAACTCCCGGCCGGCACCCAGGAGATCGGGGACGACCTCGTCGCGCTCCAGACGACCAACGACGACGGCAACCTGGCCGTCCTCTACGTCCGCAGCGGCGTCTTCCTCCTGAAGATCGACGCCGCCTCCGTCGCCGGCGACCCGCTTCCCGCCGCCCTGGATCTCGCCAGGCAGCTTGTTGGATAACGGACACCAAGTCTCGCACGCGAGAACCTGCCATCGCTGAAAATCGCTCCCCGAACAGAACAGGAAGAGCGGCCCGGATCGCAACGAATGCGATCCGGGCCGCTCTTCACTGTCTTCGGGGAGGGGACGACCGTGATCGCCATCCTCTCGTGCGAGCGGGACGTGGCTAGAGCGTGTCATGGACTTCCGAGTGGCAGGAGCGAGAGTTTGTGAAGCATGAGGCAGGCAAAGGCGACGAAATGCAAGCCGGCCACGGTCGTGGGCAGGCGCTCATAGTCCTTGGCCAGCCGCCGGAAGCGCGTCGCCCAGGCGAACGAGCGCTCCACCACCCAGCGCCGCGGCAGCAAGACGAAGCCCTTCTTTGCTCCCGGCAGCCGGACCACGACCAGCTCGATCCCGCGTGCCTCCGCCTCGTCAGCCGGCTCCTCCCCCGTGTAGCCCTGATCGACCCAGGCCAGTTCCACGGTGTTGCCGGTCGCCGCCTGCACCGCGTCCGCCAGCTCGCCCACCTGCGCCCGCTCCTGATCGTTGGCCGGCGTCACGCGCAGCGCCAGCAGGTGCCCCAGCGTGTCGACCGCCGCGTGGAGCTTGCTGCCGCGGGTCTTCTTGTGCCCGTCGTAGCCGGCCCGGTGCCCGCTCTCCGGGGTGCCGCGCAGGGTCCGCGCGTCCAGGATCACCGCGGTGGGATCGGGATCGCGGCCGCTCGCTTCGCGCAGCAGCGCCCGCAGGTCGTGGACCATCTCCTCGAAGCAGCCGGCGGCGATCCAGCGCAGCGTCTGCTGGTGGACCGCTGCCCACGGCGGCAGATCGCCGGGCAGATAGCGCCACGGCGAGCCGGTCCGCACCATCCAGCGCAGGGCGTTGAAAACCTCGCGGGGATCATGCCGGCGCTGCGGGGCGTCCGGGGTCATCAGCGTCAGGTAGGGGGCGACGAAGGCCCACTCGTCGTCCGTCACGTCGCTCGGGTAGGGCTTGCGGGAGATCGTGCTCATTTGCTGAGTTTACGACCCCCGCAGAGTCCATGACACGCTCTAGCGATTCGGGGTCAGGGCATCCTTGACCTGGCCAGCACGATCCTTGACCTCTCCTCTGACCTGCTGCCCTTCGCCTTGGGCCCGCTGTTCCTGCCCTTCGGCGACCTGCTCGTCATCGTTGCGGGCGTCACCGACAGCTTCCTTCGCATTGCCAACGGCCTTGTCGACCGCGCCCTTGACCTTGTCCATCATTCCATCTGTCATCGGACTCTCCGCTCCTGTGCTTCGTGGCCGTCTGATCCATCGCGCCCGGTCGTGACCCAGGCCGTCTCCGGGTGAGGAACTGTCCGTCAGCCTGAGCTGCCTGTCAATTCCCGCGTACCGTTTGACGCAGTCCGAATGCCAACGCTCCTGGTCATTTGTTACGGATCGCCGTTCGAACAGTATGGAAAATGGACATTCGGTAAGCTCTCGAAGCACTCGCCACGAAGTGCTCGTCACATGGAACAAGACCATCGTTCGCCGATTGGCCGCGTCCACCGCTCGTTCCGGGTGGACCCTGTCCGACTGCCGCCGTTGGCGCCTACCGGTCGTCGTTCCGGTTGAACGGCCAGATGGACCGCCACCAGGGCCGGTTGCCCGTCGTCGGGTTGGGCCACTGCTGCCCACCTCCGGAGCGGCGCCGGCTCCGGAACGCTCCGACCAGCATAGAGACGAAGGCGCCGATCAGGAGCACGCTCAGCACCGTGACCACCCAGGCGGGTCCGGTGTAGGTCAGACGGTTCCCCGTCGCGATCGCGTAGCCGCCGATCAGCGCGACGAAGGCGCAAAGGCCAAGCAGGATGATGCCGACGAGGTTGTCACGGTCCAAAGGGATTCTCCCGCGCCGGCTTGCCTGATCGACGAGCCGATCAGGCGTCAGCGTGCCGGTCGCTCCATGCCGCCAGTATCCGGGTAGCGGACCGACCGCGCCAACGCTCCGTCCTTCGCTCCTCGCCGCTCCATCAACGTCATGCCTGCCGGACATCGCGGCCCTTCCATAACAAATGCGTCTATGCCCGCCCGCGCGACTTGGTACTCTTTCCGGACGGCTTCCCACCTGCTCGGACCGTCAACCCGGACGGCTTCCCACCCGCTTGGACCGTCAACCAACGGGCCCGACCGCGACGATCCGGCCCCAACCTCCATCGCCACCCCGACCGGCCCCGTGTCCGAGGAGGATTCGTCATGTTCCTGCGCTGGGGACGCCTGATTTCGGCCCACAGCCGGCTGGTGCTCCTCCTCTCGGCCGTCAGCCTGGTCGCGTCGATCGTCGCCCTCCTCGTCATCCGGCCCCAGTTGCAGGAGAACGCCCTCGTCGGCGACGGCGCCGAGTCGATCCAGGTCGCCGGGGAGCTGGCCGACCGGTTCGGCCGGGGCGACAACACGATCGTCTTCCTGATCGACGCCGACGGCCCGATCGCCGACCCCGCCGTCGCCGCCCGGGTCGCAGCCGCCCTGACCCCGCTGACCCCCGATCGCGGCGTCGTCCGCGTCATCGGCGTCACCACCGGTGGTGACCCCAGCTTCGTCAGCCGGGACGGCCGCAGTACCTACGCCCTCGCCCAGGTCGATGAGACCGGCGTCCGGAACTCCGCCGATCTCGTCTCCGCCGTCGCCGACAGTGCCGCTGCCCAGGGGCTCCGCGCCACCGCGACCGGCGCCACGGTCGTCAACGACGATGTCACCGTTGCCGTCCAGGAGGGGCTGATCCGGGCCGAGCTCATCGCCATCCCCCTGACGATCGTCTTCCTGATCCTGATCTTCGGTGGGCTCGTCGCCGCTGGCCTGCCGCTCATCACCGGCGGCTTCGGCATCATCGCCACCCTCGCCGTCACCTTCGCGATCAGCTTCGTCACCGACCAGTCCGTCTTCTCGCTCAACCTCGTGACCATGCTCGGCCTCGGGCTCGGCGTGGACTATTCCCTGTTCATGGTCTCCCGCTTCCGCGAGGAACTGGCGAAGCGGTCCGTCGAGGACGCCGTCGCCGTCACCGTCGCGACCGTCGGCAAGGCCGTCTTCTTCTCGGCCATCACCGTCATGTTCGGCCTGTCCGCGACCTTCTTCTTCCCGATGCCGACGATCGCCCAGATGGGCCAGGCCGGCATCCTCGTCGTCGGGCTGGCCCTCGTCTACGGCCTGACCTTCCTCCCGGCGCTGCTGGCCGTCCTCGGCCACCGGGTCAACCGCTACGCCATTCGCCGGCCCGGCGTCGGCGTGCGCGACGGTTTCTGGCACGCCCTCGCCGGGACGGTCATGCGCCGGCCGGTCGCCTTCCTCGTCCCGATCATGGTCGTCCTGCTGGCGATGTCGATCCCGCTGCTGACCCTGAAACTGACACCCGGCACGATCAACATCGTCGGCTCCGACAGCCCGTCCCGGGTCGCCTCCGACCGGCTCCAGACCGAGTTCGCCACCAATCAGGGCAACACGATCCCGGTCGTCGTCACCGCCGCCGACGGCGACGCCCTCTCGGCCGGCAGCGTCGCCGCCGGGCGCAACCTCGCCAGCCGGATCGCCGCCCTGCCCGGCGTGACGGCGGTCGACAGCCTGACGACCGGCGCCGTCGCCCGCGCCGTCCCGTTCGACTGGCCGACCTACTCCGGCGACCCGGCCGACCTGCCGTTCCTGCTCCGCCAGGGGCTGCCGCTGCTGGTCGACGGCGACGCGACGCTGATGGAGGTCTCGTTCAGCACCGACTCGATCGGGACGCAGGCGATCGTCGAGGAGATCCGGGGGCTGGACGTGCCCGGCGTGTCGAGCCAGGTCGGCGGCGGCGCGGCCTTCACCGTCGACCTGCGCAACGGCATCATCGACGCCCTGCCGGAGGCGTTGCTGTTCGTCTTCGCCGGGTCGTACCTGATCCTGCTGCTCAGCTTCGGGTCGCTGCTGCTGCCGATCAAGGCGATCTTCATGACGCTGCTCTCGATCACGTCGTCGCTCGGGATCGTGATCCTCGTCTTCCAGGACGGCTGGCTGTCCGGCCCGCTCGGCTTCACCGCCGATGGCGAGCTGATCGCGACGACGCCGATCCTGATGTTCTGCGTGCTCTACGGCCTGAGCATGGACTACGAGGTTCTGCTGTTGTCTCGGGTCCAGGAAGAATATGTCAAGTCCGGCCGCAACCGGGAATCGGTCGCCCTCGGGATCGAGAACACCGGCGGGATCATCACCGGCGCCGCGGCGATCATGATCGTCGTCTTCGGCGGCTTCGTCATCACCGAGGTGACGGTGATCAAGAGCCTCGGCTTCGGCCTGGCCGTCGCCGTGCTGATCGACGCGACGATCGTTCGCTGCCTGCTGGTCCCGGCGACGATGCGGCTGCTAGGCCGCTGGAACTGGTGGGCGCCCCGGCCGGTCCGCCTGGCCGTCGACCGCCTCGGCTTCGGCCACACCGAGCTGCCCGCCCCGTCGCCAGCGGCCACGCCGGCTGATTGACCATCGAGGCAAAACGGATCGGCCAATCTGTTGAGGGGTATACTTGCGATGCGGCTCCGGATGGGAGGACCAGTCTTCCCGAGACGATCCGGAGCCAGGGAGCGAATCATGGCGATGACGAAACCAGTCACGACACCGGAGCCGACGCCGGCTCCGGCTCCGCGACTCCGGCCGCTGCCACCCGAGATGCCGTACCCGAGTAGGTCCAACGTCCTCATCCGAACGCCCAGCCCAGTTCCCACCACGAACAAGAAGGGCTAGGAAAGCAGTGCCCACGCCGCCCCAATGGCGAGGGTCGCACCCTCCAGTGACAGGGCGAGTTGGACATAGTAGACAAGCCTCGCCTTGCGAATCAGCAGGATGCGGTTTTCCTCACTCGATTCGATGTACGCGTCCGTGACCCAGCCCTTGAGCCCTCGCCCAGCCAGGGGCTGTCGCCGTTGCAGTAGGTAGTTTCGCCGCAGGTCGTGCATCTCGGGCTTGAACTCGATGGCACTGATTAGACCTGGCCGCAGGTTCAGGAGCAGGATCGCCAGGTAGCAGACCAGCGCCACAATGAAGAGGACGAGCGGTACCCCCTCCAGCGAGACGACCGCCGTATCGGAACCGCTGGCCCGGGCGACGTTGACCAGCACGATCGTCAGCGGTAGCGCCGCGCTCCCGACGGTCAACGCCTGTGAGGCCTTGCCGTCCAGCCCCTCGCTGAAACTCATCTGGGCGCTGAGGAAGGTTAGCGCCGCGTCGTGGTAGACCTGCTCCGGGATGATGTCCGCGTCGAGGTCCGACGCACCGAGGTTCGTTCCCTCAGGAATGACGGGCTCGGTAGCGGCCCGGTGTCGTCACCATCTGTCCCGGATGCCCATGCCGCGTGGTGTTCCTCTCTCCCGGACAGAAACGGATCGACCGCATCGTAGCGTGATCGCGATTCGTGTCAATCGCGCTGCCGGACATGCGTTCGTTCGAAGGGCTCGGGTTCGGATCGTGGGCGATGGCCGGAACCGGCCGGTCGAACGGGTGGGCGCTACTGACGCATGGTCAATGGCGGCCCGTCAGCCCTCCTCTATGGAAGAACGCCCCGGACGATGCAACCGTCCAGGACGTTCTTCCACGCATTTCATCTCAGCCGCGGCCTATTGCAGTTCGACCCGCTCGTTCTCGCCGCCGGAGTAGCGGCCGCCGGTCACCTTGGCCTTGGCGAAGCTGAGCACGCTGGCTACCCGCCCGCCCGGCGTGTCCCAGTACTCGGCCGACTCGCCCTCGACCCGGAGCAGGATGATGTTGTCGTCCTGCTGGCCGTCCGGGAACCAGGCCTCGACGAAGGCGTTCCACAAGTCGCGCTTCTTCGCGTCGTCCGTTACCACCGTCGCGGTTCCGGTCAGCGAGACCCAGGTGCTGCTGGACGAGATCGTCACGTTGACCCGCGGCTGCGTCGCGACCTGCGTGACCTTGCGGGAGTCGCGCTCGGCGAAGAACCACAGGTCGCCGTCGAATTCGACCTCCTGCAGCGCCATCGGCCGGCTCATGAGGGTGCCGTCCTCCGCCGTCGTGGTCATCATTCCGGTCCGGTTGCCCTTGATCAGCTCGGCGACCTTGTGGGCGCCCGCATCGTGATCGCGCGTGTCAGTCGTGGTCATGGTCGAACTCCTGGCCTGTTGGGGGTGCCGGACGTGGTCGCCCGCGAATACTCCCGTGGGCGGTCTCGCGCCCCTGGGGTCTTCCTGACGATGCACGGCATGGGCCAATACCGCGGGTCACCAGGACCAGGAGCAGGATAGTGATCCGCCGCTATCATTTTCACTCACCCCCTGATCTCCCATCACCATGCTCGCGTGGGCCAATCCGCCGCGACGGCCCGTGAGCGGTCGTGCTGGCCGGTGAGCGCGACCGCCTCGCCTCCCGGCCACCCCCAGCCCGTCTGCCATCAACCAGTTCGGCAATCGCGTGACTGCCGGGCCGCCCCGCGGCGAATCAAAACGGTGGCGTCGGTCAGATGTCGCCGGTGTCCGGCATCAGGGACAGGGATGCCGGATCCGCGACCTTCTCCCAGGTCCGGTCGATCACCTCGAGCAGCCGGTCCAGCTCGAATGGTTTCAGCACGACGCCGATCGCCATATTGTTGAGATGGGTGCTGAGCTCCTCGACCTGCTTGACGGCGCCGGTACAGAGGATCAACGGGATCCTCCGGGTCTTCGGCGACATCTTCAGTAACTGCGCCAGCTGCCAGCCAAGGTCCTCGCGCCCGATGATCATGTCCAGGATGATGAGGTCCGGCTCGATCTGCTTGACGTGATCGAACAGAATCGTCATCTCGGCTGTGAAGGTGTCGGTCGTGACCCGATACCCCTCGTCGCCCAGAAGCTCACTGAACAGGTTCAGGATGTCCGGCGAGTCGTTGATGACCAGAATGTGCCGGGACGTAGGTGGTGTCGTCATGCCTGCTCCGGGTCGCGTCTATGGATGCGCGCCGCCCTGAATGGTTAGGCGATCCGCGAGAGTATGCCGCACTTCTCCGGCCGGGCATTCCCATGGCTGGCGTCATGCGACCGGGCGTGGTTCGGCGTGGATGGGCTGACCGTGTCAGCTGGACGAACGAAAAAGCGAGCTAATGGTTCGGATCACCAAAGTATTGCGTAGGCAGCGAAGTAGTCATACCATTTCATGGTCATACGCAGGTGAGGTCGGAGTTGGCCTCCAGTCGCCCGTCGAGGAGTTCTTTCGTCATGGTCAACGATGGCACGTCCCCAATCGTCCCAATCGAGCAGATTGACAGCGAGGAGCCGGTCGTGGCTCGCGGGCGGCTCCGCCGCCGCTCGTTCCTTGGCGTCGCCGCCTCGGGCGCGGCGTTCGTCGCCGCCGGGCGCGGCTTCGCCCAGGATGCGACGCCGGGCGCGACCCCGGCCCCGCCCGACAGCTCGTCCGGCAACGATTCCGCCGAGTCGACCGGCGCCCAGTTCCCGACCGTCGTCCCGGTCGGCCCGGCCGTTCCGCCGGAGTTCGACACGCCGACGAACTGGCCAGCCGAGGGGTACGACCTCCAGTCGACCCGGAACGTTCAGAGCAGCTCGATCAGCGCCAACAACATCGATCAGCTCGGCGAGGCCTGGCGGTTTTCCGTTCCCACCTCAGCCGCCTATGGCGCCCTCGTCGCCAACCCGACGATCGTCGACGGGACGATCTTCATCCAGGACGCCCTGAGCAACGTCTACGCGCTCGACCTCGAGACGGGCGAGCAGCTCTGGACCAACACCTATAACAAGCATGTCCCCTCCGGTGGCCCGAACGGCACCGCGAACGCCTACGGCAACGTCTACTACACCGTCGGTGGCCCCGCCGATGTCGTCGCCGCCAGTGCCGCCGACGGCACCGAGCTGTGGAAGACCAACATCCTCGGCTATCGCAACGAGGGCATCACGGTCGCGCCGGTCGTCTATGACAACACCCTCTACGTCAGCACCATTCCGGGCTCGCCGGAGGCGTTCTACAACGGCGGCCAGCGCGGCTTCATCTTCGCCCTCGATGCCTCGACCGGCGGCATCATCTGGTACTTCGACACCGTCGTCGACAACCTCTGGGGCAACGCCCGGATCAACTCCGGTGGCGGCCTCTGGCATCCGCCCTCCTTCGACGAGGCCGGCAACATCTTCGTCGGCATTGCCAACGCCGCTCCGTACCCCGGCACCGAGGAGTTCCCGTCTGGCTCCAGCCGCCCCGGCGACAACGACTACGCCAACGCCCTGATGCGGATCAACCCCGCCACGGCCGGGATCGACTGGTACATCAACGTCAAGCCGTTCGATATCTTCGACCTCGACAACCACCTCTCCCCGATCGTGGCGACGGTCAGCGTCAACGGGACCGATACCCCGATGGTCTACTCCTCCGGCAAGCACGGTCTGGTCATCGCGGCCAATTCCGAGACCGGTGAGGAAGTCTGGCGGACCCCGGTCGGGCGTCACCAGAACGACGACCTGCAGGAGCTGCCGACCGACGGCAGCACCGTCGAGGTCTTCCCCGGCACCCTCGGTGGCGTCGAGACGCCGTTCGCCTATGCCGATGGCGTGATCTACGCGCCGGTCTACAACATGGCCTCGGTCTACTCCCAGTCCGAGCTCGACGCGACCAGCATCGACATCGCCAACACGACCGGCCAGCTCGTCGCCCTCGACGGCGCGACCGGCGACATCCTCTGGGACGTCGCCCTGCCGACCGGACAGCTGGCGGGTGCGACGATCACCAACGATGTCATCTTCTCCGCCGGGCTCGATGGCGTCCTGCATGGTTTCGCGATCGCCGATGGTTCCGAAGTGTTCCGCTTCCAGGCCGCCGCCGGGATCAACGCACCGCTGGCCGCCTCGGGCGACTACCTGCTCGTCCCGGCTGGTGGTCCGCTCCTGGCGTCCACGGACACCGTCAGTCCGGCTCCGACCCCGACCCAGGAGCTGATCGCCCTCAGGATTGGCGGGACGGTCCAGGCCACCCCGCGGCCCGGCGCGGCCACCCCGGAGACGGAGGGCACCCCGGCCGCGACGACCGGGGACGCCGCCGCGGGAGGGACGACGTTCGACGTCTCGATGGTCGATCTCGCCTTCGATCCGAAGGAGTTCACGATCCCGGCCGATACCGACGTGACGATTACTGTGACGAACAACGGCGCCCTCCAGCACAACATGGATGTCAAGGACACGGGGTTCGAGACGGAGGTGGCTGGTGCCGGCGATGTCCAGGCGCTGACAGTCAACCTGCCGGCGGGCTCCTACCCGTTCCAGTGCGATGTCCCAGGTCATGCTGAGGCCGGCATGGTCGGGGTGCTGACCGTTCAGTAAGCACCACTACCCTCGTTTCCGGTCCATGAGTACCCGCATCACCCGACGGGGCCGGAGCAGCACTGCTCCGGCCCCGTCGCGTCGCGCGGCTCGAAGGGGACCGAGCCCCCCTGAACTCCGCGGCCGGTATCACCGTCGGGAGGGAACGGCCCGACGATCGATCCGACTCGTCCAGCGCGTCGCCAGGTTCACGTCAGAAGCGGCGTCGGCGCGGTAACCTCGCGAAACACGCCGGTTGGCACGGGCGATGCGTCCCCGATCGGTGAACAGGTCTGATACTCAGCCTGATCGATCGACGAAGGAGACCTACGCCATGACCCTGCCCACCACCGACCTGTCCCAGATCAAGGAGCACCAGCCCATCGTCTGCTCCGAAGGCGGCCAGTTCGGGACCGTCGACCACCTCGACGCCAATGGCACGATCAAGTTGACCAAGGACGACCACGGCGACCACCACTGGATCCCTCAGTCGTGGGTCACGACCGTCGACCAGTACGTCCACGTCGACCGACCCGGCAAGCAGGCGATGCAGGAGTGGTCTTCCACCCCGCCGAGCGGCTCCGGGAGCTGACCGCCGGCCCGGCTGATGACGTGAAGCTGGGGTGAACGACCGGGCCGGGGCAGCAACGCTCCGGCCCGGTTCGGCATTGCCCTCCGATGCACGTAGAATCAGGCGGCAAAGCTGATCGGTCGTCGCCCTCGTGGACGTCCTGGGCGCGAAGCGAAACGAGGGCACGGGTACGATGTCAGAGGGCGACCAGACCGATCAGACCGGACGGGCGACTGGACCGGACCGGGCGCCAGCCGGTGCCGCCGGCCAGCCGATCCCGCCCGCGGCCCGGCCCCCGGCTCGACGGCGCCCGGTTCGGGGCCAGGGACCGCCGTCAGGATCGGACGGTGCCCAGCGGACGCCCGCGTCGCCCCCAGACGGACTCCCGGACGCGGATCGGCCCGACTCGCCAGTTCCCTCTGAGCAGCCGGTCATCGCCGACCCCATTATCGAGACGCCAGGCCAGGTCGGGGCCGATCCGTCCGCCGGCGGTGGCTCGCGCGGTGGGGGCAACCCGACCGCTCGCCGTGTCAGCCGCAACGGTGGTGGACCACCGGTCGGCCCGATCGCCATCCTCGCCATCGCCGGCGCCGTGCTGGTCGTCCTGCTCGCCGTCATCCTGCTCAGCCAGGGCGACGAGCCCCGCCCCGAGACCGCCCCACCCTGCATCCAGGCCAGCGTCGCCGACGCCCTGACCGAGATCGCTGACGGCGGCGTGAGCAACATCCGGGCGTCGGCCGCCGCCAACGACCTCACCCGGTTCGCCATCGCCGTCGAGCTGGACATCGAGGGCGGCGGCTGCCTGTCGCTGCCGCAGGGGCCGGAGTCCGTCGATCAGCGGACCGCCATCATCGGTGCCGCGACGATCTACAACTCTCAGACCGAGGGCCGCCAGATCAACATCGAGATCGACGAGGTCGACGTCCCGCCGACCCAGACCCCGGCCCCTCTCCCGACCGAGGCCCCGCCGACCGAGACGCCAGCCAGCCCGCCGACGGAAGGGCCGGTCGTCATCCCGCCGGTCATCCTTCCGGCCGACGCGACCCCGGCCACCCCGCCGGTCGCGACCCCCGTCGCCTGACCGGTCGTCCCCGTTCGGCCGCCGGCGGGTCTATCCTGATCGGGGACGGATGGACGATGTCGGGTTTGGTCGAACGGTCCGCCACCCTGGAGCCGTCAGACGAGGAGTGTGTGCCCATGACCGACGATGTCCAGATCGGTCGTCCTCAGCCAGCGTCGCCGATGGGCCGGCTGTCCCGCCGAGAAGCCGTACTGTCTGGACTCTTCGGTGCCGGGCTTGCCGTGGCTGGTCCAGGTCGGGCCGGCGTAGCGGCCCAGTCTGACCCGACGCCCAGGCCGACCCGGCCCCCAGGGGAGCGGGCCGCCGTCTCGCTGTACTTCGTCTCGCTGGCGCCCGGCCGACTCGGCCCACAGATCCGGCCGTACGGGGGCGTCGTTACCGTCGACCCGACCGATCGGCGCGTCGCCGCGGCCGCGCTCGAGCTGTTGCTGGTCGGGCCGGACGACGACACGCTCGACGGTGGCAGTGTGACGGCAATTCCGCCGGGCGTGACAGTCATCTCCGCCGACCTCGGCGATGACGGCACCGTCCGGGTCGAGCTCTCCGGCGAGGTGCTGCGAGACGAGGTCGACCCCGCGCTGGCGGATCGCCTCAGCACTCCCGCCGCCGGGCAGAACGACCCGGACGCCGACCGTGCCCGGCGCCTGGCGCTGGCGCAGATCGTCTTCACCCTGACCCAGTTCGAGACTATCTCCGGCGTCGACCTCACGATCGACGGCGAGCCCGTTGCGTTCGTCGACTTCCTCGGCAACCCGATCGATGGTCCGGCGACCCGGGCCGCCTTCGAGGACGTCACCCCGTTGATCCTGATCGAGCAGCCGCTGCCGCTGGAGACGGTTCCGGCCGCGTTCACGGTCTCGGGCAGCGCCAACACCTTCGAGGCCAGCCTGTTTCTGCGCCTGACGACGGGCGACGGCGAGACGTTGCTGGACGAGCCCGTCCAGGCGACCTCCGGCTCCGGCACCCGTGGGACGTTCGCGGCCGATCTGGCCATCCCGGGTGGCACCGCGTCCGGGGCCATGACGTTGCTGGGCTACGAGCGCTCGGCCCGGGATGGCTCGGAGGTCAGTCTGTTTGAGGTCCCGCTCCGGTTCGAGGACGGGGACGCCGGTTGACGGGCCGTTAACGTCCGCTGCGATCCGCGCAGAAGGCTTGATGATGTTGCCTGAAAGTGCGATAGACTGAAGACAGGTGCGGAGCAGGGTATCGAAACGTCACGCCGAGGGAGACGTGACCCCTGATTTCGCCATGGGAGTCGTACGTTCGCGGCGAGTTCCGGGTTGCGCAGCCCCGGTCCGCCGTGAACCATTATCCCGGCAGCCACGGGCGCTGGCCGGGTCGTCCAGCGAAGGACCGACGGAGTGACCGGCGACCCTCGCCGCCCCGTCCCGCCTGCCGCTCGATGGGCGCATCATGTTGCGGACGCGACAGAGGAGCGGTCCGGCGTGCCGCACGCCGCCCGGCGGCCGCACCGACCGCACGGCAACCGTCTGGAGACACACGCATGACCCACGCTGATGAATCGAAGAACCGCCCGGTCGTCTCGCGCCGCTCGCTCGTCGGTGGCACTGGTGCCCTCGCGGCCGGCGCCCTCGTCACCACGGCCCTGCTGAAGTCCGACGCCGTCGCCCAGGAGGGCGAGACGCAGGTCCCCGCCACCCCGGTCGCGCTCGGCCCGGCCATGCCGCCCGAGTACACCGACTACGCCAACGACTGGCCCAGCCAGAACGGCAACCTGTCCAACACCCGCGCCTCGGCCAGTACGACGATCGACAGCAGTAACGTCACGACGCTGGGCGTCGCCTGGTCGTACCCGCTCAACGTCGCCGGGACCTACGGGGCATTCACGGCGGCGCCGATCATCAACGGCAACACCATCTACCTCGTCGACATGCAGAGCAACCTCTACGCGATTGACAAGACCACCGGTGAGACGCTCTGGACCAAGGAGTACAACATCGGAACGGTCGGCCCGAACGGCGTGACCGTCGCCTACGGGAATCTCTACTCAGTCCTGGGCGACACCGCCGAGGTCGTGGCGGTCAACGTCGAGACCCAGGAAGAAGTCTGGCGGATCAAGCTCTCCAACAACATCGGTGAGGGCATCGACATCGCCCCGATCGTCTACGACAACACGGTCTACGTCAGTACGGTCCCCGGCAACTCCACCGTGTTCTATCGTGGCGGCCAGAAGGGCATCTTCTACGCCCTCGATGCCTCCTCCGGCAGCACGATCTGGCAGTGGGACACGACGACCGATGACCTCTGGGGCAACGCCCGCGTCAACTCCGGCGGTGGCCTCTGGAACCCGCCGGCGATCGACACCGACACCGGCATGATCTATCTGGCCGTCGCCAACGCCGCGCCGTACCCAGGCAACGCCGAGTTCCCCAACGCCTCCTCCCGCCCGGGTCAGAACGACTACGTCAACAACCTGGTCGAGATCGACCCGACCACGGCCAGCGTCCAGTGGAACGTCAATATCAAGCCGGGGGACAACTACGACCTCGACAACCACCTCTCCCCGATCATCGTCAACACCGAGATCGGCGGTGCGCCGGTTACGCTGATCATCACCTCCGGCAAGCACGGCTATGTCGCCGCCGTCGACACCAATGTCGGGAACACGGTCTGGAAGATCCCGGTCGGGACACACCAGAACGAAAACGTCGAGGAGATCCCCGAAGGCCAGTCCATCGAGGTATTCCCGGGCACGCTCGGTGGCGTCGAGACCTGCATGGCCTACGCCGATGGGACGGTCTTCGCGGCGGTTCTGAACTGGCCCTCCACTTACACCTCGACCTCCCTTGATCTTAGCGGTGGGCTGGATCTCACCGACGCGACCGGCGACCTGGTCGCGATCGACGTCACCAACGGCCAGATCAAGTGGCAGGTCTCGGTGCCGACCGGCCTCCTCGGCGCGGCGACCGTCGCCAACGACGTCGTCTTCACCGGCGGCCTCGACGGCGTGATCCGCGCCTATAACACGGCCGACGGCACGCCGCTCTGGTCCGTGACCGGGACCGCCGGCATCAACGCCCCGTTCGCGATCAGCGAGGACTACCTGATCGTCCCGACGACGGCGGCCTACATCGCGTCCCCGGACTCGAACATGACCGGTCCGTCGGGGCTGGCCGTCCACGCCTTCAAGCTGGGCGCCAGCGGGGCGACCCCGGCCCCGGCGGATGTCGCGCCGGCCGACAACGCCGCTACGCCGACCAACCCGGGCGATCCGCAGTTCGCGACGCCGGAGTCGACTCCGGCCACGTAGGGCGCATCGTCACCGGACCGACCATGGTTCTCATGGTCGGTCATCACCGAGACGAATGGCGGGAGCCGGGGCGATCAACGTCCCGGCTCCCGCCATTGCGCTGTCCCACCCGTCGCTCTGGACTATTCCGGGATCACGCCGAGCTGCCGCCGCAGCCCGATCTCGTCCCACGCATCGACGCCCGCGACGAGTTGCCCATCCCGGACGGTGTCCAGGCTCATCCCGCCGACGGAGACCCTGCGCCCCGTCGCCGGGATACCGAGGAACGCGCCGGTCTGGGTTCCGCTCAGGGTCCAGTGGGTGACGACCTTATCTCCCTCGGCGACGATCTCCTCGACGGCGAAGTGGAGCCCCTCGAAGGCGGCCCGCCACTGGCGCCACTGGGTCCGGAACCCCTCGCGGCCGATGCCGAAGGTCGCGTCGTTGCCACCGGCGTGCTCGGCGATGTAGCGATCGATCGCCGACTCGTCGCCCTGGTTCCAGACCTCGTCGAAGAAGCGCCGCGCCAGGTCGTGCAGCGCCGCTGAGTCACCTTGCGTCAATGATCTCCCCCTGTCCCCGTCCCATCGCCATCGCTACATCGGCTCCTCGCCGCTGCTGTACATGTCCTCGCGGATGATGACCCGGCGGCGCTGGCGCTCCCGTCGGACGGCCTGCCGGATCAGGTCCTTGACTCGCTCCGGGCCGACGACGTTTTGCAGGACCTTCTGGGGCGAGGACGCGTCCGTCATGTAGATCGTGATGTCGCCGAAGCCGAGGATCCGCTCGAAGGCGGCCTGCTTGATCGCGACGTCGTTGATCCGGAACAGGTCGACTTCCTCGACCCGCCGGCCGATGAAGCCGTACTCCCACCGCAGCCGCTGGTCGGTCAGCCGGTAGCGGTTGGTGATCGCCATCCGCGGCGACCAGAGCTTGCTCGGCCGGCCGCGCCAGAGCAGCCGCTCGGCGTTCGGGTCGTCGCTGATCGGCTCCCCGAGCGGCAGGCCGCCGTCGTCCAGCAGGCGGTCGTCACCACCCAGGCTCCCGGCGGGCATCCCGGCCGGTGGTGGGGTCGGGTCGGGCTTGTCCCCTGCTCCGCCGGCTGCTCCCGCCGCCTCTGGCCCCCGGGCTCCACCGGGGTGGACGGCCGATCGGGTCGCCGAGACGTCAGCCAGGGAGCGCCCGCAGTTCTCGCAGAACTTCGCCGCCCCATCGTTCTCGTGGCCGCAGTTCGGGCAGTAGATCGTCACCATGGTCCCTCCCCATGCGTCATCGTGGTCCGTAGGGTATCAGAGGGTGGAACTCGCGGGAGCGGCGCGCGGGACGGGCTGCGAACCAGGCGCGCTGTCGCAGCGATAGCTGTCGCAGCGATACCAGATGCACCAGCGCCGCGTCGCCGCATCGTCACCACCGTCCGGGCTGATATGCTGTGCGCCAGAGCCAGCCGGTTGAGGCGGCACGGCAGCGACGCGAATTGGGAGCGGACAGCGTGGGGCGAACGATCCTCACAACCTGCGGCCAATGGGTGGTGACCGGGTTGGTCATGCTCGGCCTGCTCCTGACGCCCGTCCACTGCACCCTCGTCGACCACCCGCACTCCCTGTTCGACACGCCCGACGCCCTCCAGCGATCCAGCCACGCCATGCAGATGGCCCATTCCGGTGACTCCGGCGCCGCGCCCCTGGCCATGATGGTCAACGGCGCGCCGCCGCTGGCCGCTGCCATCGATCTGCCGGAGCTGCACCCAGGCACCGTCGTCGCCTGGCTCACGGCCGCGGCGGCCCTACCCAGCGGTACCCTCGTCCCGGCAACGTCGCCGGTTCCTGGGCTGGGCGATCTGCCGTCGGTCTCCACCGCCGCGATGGCGATGGTCGCGTCGGGGGTGTCCGCCCTCCACGTCTCGCTGCTGCTGCTGCTCGCGGTCGCCCTGCTCGCCCGCCGCCCGGTCGCCGTCGCCGCCACGCTGGCCGGTCGGACGCTGACCGCCGTTGTCCCCCCGCCCAGGCGTCTCTCCCCCATCTGAGCCACCGCCACGCCCTGAGTCGCTCTGGCCACGCCGGTCCGCGCCTGACCCGAACGGTCGACGTGGCGGTACGCCTCGCCCTCTCCCGGCGCTGGGGCTCGGTACCGCCTGACTCCTTGTCGCGGGTTCGCGTCCGGACCATTTCCGGATCGTCCCGCCACCCGTTGGGTATCCCACATCCATGGCACTCACGTTGCCCGCTGCCCGGCCCGCGCCGCGGCTGTTCCGGGTGCTGACCGTCGCGCTGATCGCGTCGATGAGCCTCAGCCTCGCTGCCTGCGGACCGTTCGGTGATGACTACGCCTTTCAGGGCGGCGAGATCGCACCGCCCAACCCGGCCCCGGCCCTCGCCCTGACCGACCAGCACGGCCAGCCCTTCGACCTCGCGGCCCAGGAGGGCAGGGTCGTCCTGCTCTTCTTCGGTTACACCAGCTGCCCCGACGTCTGCCCGACGACCCTGAGCGACCTCCTCACCGTCAGGGAGCAGCTCGGTGAGCGGGCGGACGATGTCGCCGTCGTCTTCGTCACGGTCGATCCGGCCCGCGACACACCCGAGCGCCTCGCCCAGTACCTCGACTTCTTCGACCCGACCTTCACCGGCCTGACCGGCACCGACGAGCAGATCGCGCGGGCCAAACAGGGCTACGGCGTCTACTCCCGGATTCAGGAATCGACCTCGTCCCTCGGCTATCTGGTCGATCACACCTCGGCGCTGTTCGTGATCGACCCGGACGGCAACTATCGCCTGACCTATCCCTACGGGACCGACCCCGCCGTCATCGCCGGGGACGTCTCGCACCTGCTCGATGCCTGACCGCCGCTCACTGGCGGTCGACCACCCTCACCAGGAAAGGATCGCCATGTCGTCTCGTCCGTTGTCCCGCCGAAGCGTTCTCATTGGCGGAGGTGTCGCGGCCACGCTGGCGGCGGCGGCGCTCAGCGGCTCGTGGTCGACCGTTGCCCATGACGGGGAGGACCATGACGCCACGCCGGACGCCACCCCGGCGAGCACACCGGCCGCCGGCGCCAACGACCGCCAGATGATGGACGGCGACTCCGGTGTGGGCGGGCTCTATCTCACCATTACCAACGCGGGACCGGAGCCGGACGCGCTCCTTGGCGGGACGACCGCCGTTTGCCAGACCGTCGAGCCGCACGCCATGCGGATGGACGGTGACGTGATGGTGATGACGTACCTGCCAGAGGGGCTGCCGGTCCCGGCGGCTGGCTCCGTGACGCTCGCGCCCGATGGCGACCACGTCATGCTCATCGGTCTCGTCCAGGATCTTCGCCCGGACACGACGTTCACCATCGCGCTCACGTTCATGCGGGCCGGTGAGATGGCACTCACCGCGTCGGTCCGCTGGGTCCTTGATCCGGACGAGCCGGAGGGGTTGGCGGCAGCCGTGACCGCCGGGGACCTGACGATCGAGACGGTCTGGTCCCGCCCGGCCCCGATGATCTCGGCTGTCGCCGCGCCCATCGATCTGCCAGGCACTGTGGCAGGAAGGCACTGACGTGGACGCCGCCAGGGGAGCCGCCGGTGGCCGGGCACCGCCGGTCGCCCGTTCTACTGAATCGCCGAAATCGTCCCGACCGTGGCGACCGTCGCCGCGTCGCATCACCCCTGAAAGGACTGAACACCCATGTCACGCATCCGCCAGATCCTCGCGCTGACCGTTGTCGCCGCCCTCCTGATCGGTGGCTACGGAGTCTTCCGGGCCGACGCTCACGAACACCGTGATGTCGCCGAAAAGTACAGCTTCACCGTCGGTTTCCTCGCCGAGCCCGCCTTCGCCGGTCAGCAGAACGGCCTCGACCTGCGCATCTCGACCCTGGACTCGACCGGTGGCGTCAACTCCCAGCCGGTCGAAGGCGCCGAGAAGACCCTGACGGCCGAGGTCGGCTACGGCGACCAGTCCATGCCGATCACGATCGAGCCGGTCTACAACGAGGCGGGCTCCTACCGCGCCATCTTCTTCCCGACGGCCCCCGGCGACTACAGCTTCCACATCACCGGCACGATCGATGGCACCGACATCGACGAGACCTTCACCTCCGCCGACGGTCACTTCAGTGAGGTGCAGGATCCGGCGCCGCTCCAGTTCCCGAAGACGAACGGCGGCACGCCAACAGCCGCGACCCCGGCCGCGTAACCGCCCTTGCGGGACACGTCCCACGCCAGTAGGTCATTCCTGTTCGCCCAGCGGGACAGGGATGACCTACTGGCGGCGGTGCTCCCCTCTGGACGCCTCCGTTGAGGAGCATCCAAAGGACCTCCGGCCAACGCGAACGATCGGCGTTCGACACGCCGGCAGCTTGTCGCCAACAGCGTCGGTCGCTGGAGGCTACCTGGCGATCCCGCGACCGGCCGGTGTCGCGATCACCGTCCCGTCCATCGCCAATGTTCGCCGGGTCGTCGACCAGCTCGACCCGTTCTTCGCCCAGGTCGTCGGAACCGAGCTGGCGACCCGTAGTTCGCCGTATGCCAGAACCCGAAAGGACCACGCATGAGTTGCTCCCCGCGCCGCTGTTCATACCTCCTTGCCGCAGCCTTTCTGGGGCTCACAACCCTCTTCTCGGGGTCCGGCGTCCTCGCCCAGGACGGGGGGCGGCTCAGCACTCCCGGTGCTGGCAACGGCACGCCGGGAGCAACGTTCCCGGTGACGCTCGATGACTGCGCTGGTCAGCCGGTAACGTTCGATCAGGTGCCGGAGCGCATCCTGACCCTCGACGCCTACGCCGCCGAGTTCGTCATCGATCTCGGGCTCGGCGACCACATCGTCGGCACGGGCTATCCGTATCCCGACGCCCAGATACCCGACGATCTGCGGGACGACTACGCCGCCATCCCCGTGCTGGCGGACTTGGTGCCCAGCCGTGAGGTGATCGCCGCGGCTCAGCCCGATCTCGTCCTGACTGCCTACTCCGCCCTGTTCGGGACCGACGAAGGGTTCGTGAATCCGGACGACGTCCGCGCTCTTGGCGCCGTCCCGTTCGCCTCCTGCTGGGACTCGGCGACGACCACCGTCAGCGACATCGAGTTCACCTATACCTTCTTCAATGAGCTCGGCCAGATCCTCGGCGTCCCCGACCGGGCTGACGGGATCGTGACCGACCTGCGCGATCGGCAGGCGTCGATCGTCTCGCGGTACGCCGGCCAGACCCCGACGCGGGTGTTTGCCGATGCCACCGATCCCAACGACGGTCAGCCGATCCCGACCTGGGGCGGTGCCAGCCTGCCGAACGGGATCATGACGCTGGCGGGCTGCACGAACATCTTCGGAGATGTCGATGACGACGGTGTCGTCCCCTCGGCGGAGGAGGTGGCCGCCCGCGACCCCGAGGTCCTCCTGATCGTCAGCGACTTCTCCACCCTGACCGGTGAGGAACTGATCGCCGCGATTCAGGCGAACAACGTCCTTTCCGGCACGACCGCGGCCCGCGACGAGCGTTTCGTGGTCGTCTCGCATGTGCTCGTCGGTGGTCCGAGCCCGCGAAACCTCGATGCCGTCGAGGCGCTCGCCGCCGCCTGCCACCTAGTCGCCTGACCAACCGTGACAGGAGCATCTCTCGATGGCTGAATCAATCGGACGAACACCGCGTACGGTCGGCATCCTGATCTTCGATGAGGTGGAAGTCCTCGACTTCTGTGGACCGTTCGAGGTCTTTAGCGTCGCCAGCCAGACGGGCATGCACGAGGACGGGCAGGAGCTCTTCCGCGTGGTCACGATCGCCGAGCGCCCGGACACGGTCTCGTGCCGGGGTGGGCTCCTGGTCCAGCCCCATCACACGATCGCCGATCATCCCACGCTGGACATCCTGGTCGTGCCAGGTGGAGCCGGAGTCGTCCAGGTTCGCGACAACCCGCTTCTGCTCGACTGGATCGCCGCGCAGGCCGCCGCGATCGAGCTGACGACCAGCGTCTGCACCGGTGCGATCCTGCTGGCTGCCCGCGGGTTGCTGGACGGCCAGCGGGCGACCACGCACTGGGCCAGCATCGGCTGGCTCCGGGAGCATCATCCGGCGGTCGAGGTCGTGGATGACGCCCGCTTCGTCGATGTCGGCCGGATCGTCACGGCGGCCGGCGTCTCGGCCGGGATCGACATGAGCCTCCACGTCGTCGCTCGCCTCCATGGCGACGAGCGGGCCGCCCGAACGGCCCGGGTGATGGAGTACGACGGCTATAAGGGGATCGAGGCTCGTGGGGCCGTGACGTCGTCCGATTTGGGCGCACCGCAGTGATCGCCCATGAGCGGACCGGCAACGAACCACGAGCGCGTCGTGTGACCGGCGACGTGCGTGGGAATGGAGCGGCACTTCGGGCGCGGACCCAGACCCAGGGCACGCACCTGATCTCGGGGTGGCGCTATGGATTGCTGATCGCTGGGCTGATCGTCGCGCTCCTTCTCGTGATCCTGATCGGGATCAGCATCGGGGCCGTCTCACTGCCGTTCTCAGACGTCTGGACGGTCGTTCTTCGCCATCTGACCGGTGGTGCGGCCGCGACCGGCGACGTCAATGACCGGATCATCTGGGAGTTCAGAACGCCCCGGGTGCTGCTGGCGGCGCTGGTCGGCGCCGGATTGTCCGTCGCCGGGGCGGCGTTGCAGACGCTGGTTCGCAACCCACTGGCCGACCCGTATGTGCTTGGCGTGTCGTCCGGGGCGTCGCTCGCGGCAGTCGCCGTCATCCTGCTGGGGACACCGATTCTGGCGGGCATCGGCGTGTCGCTGGCGGCCTTCCTTGGCGCGGTCGTCACGATGCTGACGGTCGTGGCACTGGGCCAGCGAGCGGGGCGGTTCTCGCCGCCTCGTCTGATCCTCGCCGGAGTGGCGGTCGGAGCCCTGGCCAGCTCGGCCACGAGCTACCTTCAGATCAAGGCCGATCCGCAGCAACTGCAGGGCGTTCTGTTCTGGCTCCTCGGGACAGTCGCCGGCGCGAACTGGAGCGACCTTGGCGTTCCCGGCGTCGCGGTCGCCCTCGGAACCTCGTGGCTGTTGCTCCAGGCGCGCCGGCTGAATGCTCTCCTGATGGGGGAGGAGTCAGCGGTGGCGCTTGGGGTGGATGTCAACCGGTTCCGGATCGAACTGATCCTCGTCTCGTCGGCCCTGACGGGGGCGGCGGTTGCCGTGGCCGGTGGGATCGGCTTCGTCGGGCTGATGGTCCCGCACGTCGCGCGGATGCTGGTCGGCCCTGACCATCGCAGGATGCTGCCAACCTCGGCCCTGATCGGAGCCACCTATCTGGTCCTGGTCGATCTCCTCGCCCGGACGCTCCAGCGACCGATCGAACTGCCACTCGGCATCTTCACGGCCGCGATCGGCGCGCCGTTCTTCATCTGGCTCATGCGGCGCAACAGCCGTCTGGCGGGCTCGACGTGAGTGCAAGAGATTGCGCCGCACCATGGCCTCACGGATTTGCGCGACCCACGCCGCTGGAAAGCGTCGGTCGAGCGTCTTCGTCGTTCGTTCCGATCCACCGTGTCACGACGGGTCTGCCTCTGGCAGCCTCTTGCCGAAGGAACACCGCATGAATCGCTTTCCTGGATTGATCAGCCGCTTCAGCCTGATCGCCCTCTTCGGCCTGACGACCCTCTTCGCAGGCTCATTGACCATGGCGCAGGGTCAACAGGCGGGTCTTGGAACCGCCAGTCCCGCAGTCGTCTTTCCGGTGTCAACGCACGATTGCTATGGCCGTGATCTGACCTTTGCCGAGGCCCCTTCCCGCGTCGTGACGCTGGATGGCTACGCCATCGAATTCATGCTTCGGCTTGGTCTCGGCGACCGTATCGTCGGAACCGGGTTTCCGCTGACCCCTGACAGGATCCCGGCCGATCTGGCGGATGAGATGGCGGCGGTACCCGTCCTCGGTGAGACGGATCTGCACATCAATCTCAGTCCGGAAGCGATTGCCGCAGTTCAACCCGATCTGATCCTGACCACCTACCCATTCATGCTCGATGCGACGTTCAGTAACCAGCTTCCGTCGGACGTACTGGGGCCCGACGTCCTCGCCATCACGGCCTGCAACGGTACGCCGGCTGCCAGCCGGGACGGAATCGAGCCGACCTACCAGTTCATCGATCAGCTCGGCCTGATCTTCGGCGTCCAGGACCGCTCCGATGCGTTCGTCGCCGAGATGCGGGACCGGCAGGCCGCGCTGGTCGCGCGAATCCCCGCTGGAGAGGCTCCGCGCGTGATGATTATCGGCGACGTTCCCGCGCCCGGCGCCCCGATCTTCTCATGGGGCGGAGCGTCGTTTCCCAATGGGATCGTCTCGCTGGCCGGTGGCGCCAACATCTTCGGCGGCCTCGAGGAAGGTTTCTTCTCGCCCTCCGCCGAGGAGATCGCCGCCCGCGATCCGGAATTCCTGGTGATCGTCGTCCGCGAGCAGATCCCGTCGAACAACGACGTGGCCGCGGCCATGCGCGCCGATCCCATTTACGGTGGCACGACCGCGGGACGCGACGGACGCTTCATCGTCCTGTCCGATGCGCTGATGTCTGGCCCAACTGCCCGCAACCTGGATGCGGTCGAGCAGATCATCGACGCGCTCTATGGCTCCCCCACAGGTTGAGCGAGCGGGAGGGATTCGTGCAGATCGATGTCTCGCGGGTCGGTGTGACGATCGACCAGGTGCCGATCGTCGAGGATGTCTGCCTGGCGGTCCGACCCGGTGAGTTCACCGGCATCATCGGCCCGAACGGGAGTGGCAAGTCGACCCTGCTCCGGACGATCTACCGGGCGCTCCGGCCGGTCACGGGCACCGTTCGGATGGGTGACGAGGACGTCTGGCGATCCAGCGCCCGTGCCTCCGCGCGGCGAACCGCCGTCGTCGCGCAGGAGACGCCGTCTGACTTCGACTTCAGCGTGACGGAGGTCGTCCTGATGGGCCGTACCCCGCACAAGGGAATGCTGGAGGGCGACACTCCCGAGGATTGGGATATCGTCGCGTCGGCCCTTGAACGGGTGGGTCTGATCGACAAGGCAACCAGGGTCTACGCCAGCCTCTCGGGTGGTGAGAAACAACGGGTGCTGCTCGCCCGGGCACTGGCACAGCAGTCCGAGGTGATGATTCTCGACGAGCCGACCAATCATCTCGACATCCGGGCCCAACTCGACCTGCTCGAACTGGTCCGGGAACTGGGCCTGACCACCATCGCCGCGCTGCACGACCTCAACCTGGCGGCTGCCTACTGCGACCGATTGTTCGTCATGTCGGCCGGCAGACTCATCGCGACTGGCGAGACCGCTGACGTGCTGACGCCGGACCTGCTCGCCACCGTCTTCGGCGTCCGCGCGATCCCGGGGGTCCATCCGATGACCGGTCGTCTCCACCTGACCTTCGGTCCGATCGCGGAGTGATCAGGACGCGCCCAAAACGTCTCCATGGAGATCTCATGTTCCGATGATCAGGCCATCCAACGCGATCGAGATTCCGGACCACCGGCTGATCCACCGGGGCCGGATCAGCCGCCGCGTGGCCGGACGATGGCTGCTGGCCGTCGCCGCCACGCCGTTACTTGCCGGATGTCTTTCCAACGAAGGGGACGGCGACGACGGCTACGGGATCGTCGGCTGGGACGATGGCGCGGAGACCGGCGCGAAGCAGGGCGACCGAGCGCCGAACTTCCGGCTGACCGATCTCGACGGCGCCGACCGGTCCCTCGCCGCCGAGGTCGCCGCCGGTCGCCCCGTCGTCCTCAACGTCTTCGCGACCTGGTGCGCCAGCTGCCGGGACGAGATGCCGGTGCTGGCGGCCGCCCACGGACGCGACGCGACGGTCCTCGGGATCGATCTGCGGGAATCGGCCGAGCGCGTCCGCCCACTTATCGCCCAGACCGGTGTCGGCTACCCGATCCTGCTCGACCGCGACGGCGCGGTTGTCCGGGCCTTCAACGCGATCGCACTGCCGACGACCTGTGTCCTCGCGAGAGACGGCACGATCCGGCGGTGGATCGTCGGTCCGGTCACGCCCAGGTCGCTGGCGGAAGGTATCGCGGCGGCGCTGATCTGACGCGTTCGGGAACGGGAGCATCGGACCCGCGGACAAGAGCCGAGACACATCGTGCGGGCTGGTGAGGTTTATTCCATACCGTAGGTTCTTCCTGTTTCCGGATACAACATCCCTTGCGATCGGCTCGACGTATCCTGAGTACGTGCCGGTTCGCGGCCCCGGATTGTCTGATTCCTCGTCCCGACCGGGCTTCGCCGATGCCCGCTGCCAGACGGACCAGCCAGCGATAGCTCCCCGAGGCGTGCCTTGATCAGACCCAGCCGCCGGCACCTCCGCGGCGCTCCGGGGCGCTCACCGGCGCTGTCCCGGGTCATGGCGCGGGAACGCCCCTACTGGCCGATCTCCGGCTGGCGCCAGATCATGCCCGCCGAGGTCGGTGTCGACCCGGCGATCCTCGACGAGGTCACCGCCCGGATCCAGTCCGAAGCCCCGTCGCTGTCGGCGATGGTCGTCGCGTTCGGGGGGAACCTGCTCGACGAATACTACGCCGACGGCTTCCTCGCCCATCAGGCGACCGACATCTGGTCCTCCACCAGGAGCATCACCGGGACCGCGGTCGGGATCGCGATCGTCGACGGGCTGATGACGCTGAAGAGCCGGCTACCTGATCCTGAACGGCGGGCAGTGGGACGGCGAGCAGCTCGTCTCGGCCGGCTGGGTCGCGCAGGCGACCCAGTTCCAGTCCGACTCCAGCGGGACGAACGACTTCGGCCTCGGGACCGGCTACGGCTATCACTGGTGGCTGGCCGACATCGCCGGCTTCCCGGCCCTCTGCTCCCTGGGGTCCGGCGAGTCCCTCATCTTCGTCGTGCCGGACCTGGACCTCGTCGTCGTCGCGACCGCCGACGTGCCGCCGTGCGACTTCGTCAACGACCAGTCCCGACCCCAGCCGGTCATCCATGAGACACTCGTCTCGGCCGTCGTCAGCACCTGACGTTTGGGCACGGGAACTGACGGGGCTAGCTGGCCATCGGACCGGCTGGTACGGTCGGCTAGCGCGCTTCGCATTGCCGCGGGCCGGAACGACGCGACGAACGGGGGTGATCACCGGTGCGCGACGAGCAGCGATCCAGCGGGTCGCCCGGGCGGCCCCACGGGCGACAGGACACCATCGGGCTGGCCCTAGTCGGGCTGGTCGTCGTGCTAAGCCTGATCATCGCCGCCCTGATCGCGCTGCCCGCCTGGGCCAGCCTCGACGACCCGGTCGCTACCGCGACGCCGACCGCCGAGGCCGTCGGGATGACCAGTCTCGTCTCAGCGGTCGCGCCGCCGGACCGCGCACCGCCGTCGACCGCCGCCACCCAGCGTCCCCGCCCGACCGCGACCACCGTACCCGGCGACGAGGCGGACGCCTCCGTCGCGCCGACCACAACCCCGACGCCGACCCCGGAGCTCGACGCGACCCTTCGCCCCGCCCCGCCGAACCTCGCCGACGACGGCTCCGGCCAGTCGACTGTCGTCCAGTCCGGTCCGACCTACCGGCAGGAGATCGCGCTGACCTTCGATGCCGGCGACGACCGGGGGCACGCCGGGGACATCCTCGACCTGCTCCGGGAGCGCGGGCTGGTCGCGTCGTTCGGCGTGACGGGCGCGTGGGCCGAGGCCAACCCGGACCTGATCGAGCGGATGGTCGACGAGGGCCACATGCTGATCAACCACACGTATAGCCACCAGTCCTTCACCGGCCAGTCGACCGGGACCGGCGACCCTGGCAGCGACTTCCGGATCGAGGAGGTCGAGCGAACCGAGCGGATCGTCGAGGACATCGCCGGCTACGATGTGCGACCCTTCTTCCGACCGCCCTACGGCGACGTCGGTCAGCAGACCCTGACCGACGTCGCATCGGCCGGCTACGGGGTGACGGTGATGTGGTCGGTCGACTCGCTCGGCTGGCAGGAGGGCGCGACGCCCGACGAGGTCGTCAGCCGCGTGCTGGACGGGGCGGCGCCGGGTGGCATCCTGCTGTTCCACGTCAGCGAGGGCTTCGCCGACTGGCCCGCCCTGCCCGAGATCCTTGACGGCCTCGCCGACCAGGACTACACCCTTGTGACGGTGGAGCAGTTGCTTCGGCCGTAGGGACGTCCCCTTCGCCGCGGCAGAATGGGGTTACGAGAACGGCGGAAGGGGACGGTTGAGGATGCGGCCCTCGCTGGTCAGATCGATCTCGCCACCGAGATTCGTCAATCCCCCCGGATCGTGCCGGTGACCACGACATTGCCCCGATTGGTCAGGTCAGCGCAGATCGTTCCGGCGAGCCGGACCGTTGCGCCGGACGCCACATCCGCGCTGCCCACGGTGCCGGTGACATAGGCGGTTGCATCACGCGCGACCCGCAGCGTGCCCATGACCGTGCCGTTGATCTGCACGCGCGACCCGTAGCGGACATCGAAGGTGCCGGAGACCGTCCCGTTCAGCTCGACCTCATCGCCGATGATGACCAGGTCCTGATAGTGTTCGTCCAACACGGTCTTCATGCTGCCGCTCTCCCGTCCGTCTGGCTTCGGTCCTGCCTGGGTCCGCCATCCCGTCTGCACCGGATTATCAGACAACTGAAACGGCCACGCCAATCACCGCCGTCTGGCGGGCGCCGTCTGGCGGGCGCCGTCGGAGGCAAGTCGACAACCGTGCTGATCCGGAGGTCATCGGTGACCGGGATTGGCGGGTGATGCTCAGTCTGGCCGCGCGGATCGCGGAGGGGTGATATGACGGAGCCCGGAGTTGCGCGGGAGCCCGCGGCGTCGTTGCCGCTTCGCGGGCCACTGCTGATCGTCCTGTTCATCTGCTTCCTCTGGAGTTGCTGCGGAGCCCAGCGCCGCACATAATGCGGCCATGAACGACACCGCCACCGTCAACGCCAATGGAGTCGTCATCGGCGTCGAGTCGTTCGGTGACAACGACGCACCACTCGTCCTGCTTGTGGGCGGGACGACGATGCTCTCCTGGCCGGCCACGCTCTGCGAGCGCCTTGCCGCCGGTGGGCGTCGCGTGGTGCGTTACGACCTGCGCGATAGCGGCGAGTCGACGACGAGGAACCCGGACGCACCCGCCTACACCCTGCGCGACCTCGCTGCCGACGCCGCGGCCCTTGCCGACACGTTCGGCGGCTGGTCCGCGCACCTCGCAGGGATCGGCGTCGGCGGGATGGTCGCGCAGGTAGCCGTGCTCGACCATCCCGGCGCGTTCTCGGCGCTCACCCTGGTCGGCACCCGCCCAGTAGCGCCCGGCCATCCTGACGCTGACCTCCCCGACCATGACAAGGCGACGATGGAGCGCGTGTTCGCGCTTTCGATGCCCGACTGGACCGACCGCGAAGCGGTTGCGAACTTCGCCGCAGCTCGTGCCGAGATCCGCGGAGACGACCCGGTCGCTGCACGCGCGATTGGCGCACGCATCTGGGACCGCACGTCGGGCACCGCACCTCCGGTCCAGATGGCTAACCAGTTGGGCTTGATGTTCCGAACCCTCGACTGCAAGCCCCGCTGGCGCGAGCGCCTGTCTGAGATCGCGGTCCCGACACTCGTCGTTCACGGCCGCCGCGACCCGTTCTTCCCCGTCGGCAACGGCGAGGCGATCGCGCGCGAGATTCCCGGAGCGCGGCTGCTCGTCCTAAAGGAGGCCGCCACTGCGATACCCGATGCGGCGGCTGACGAGGTCGCCGAGGCGATGCTTGCGCTCAGGTAGAGGACGGCGCGTGCTGCGAGGGTATGGCGCCCGCGCAGCAGTTGGCGTCGGAGGCTCGACACGGCCGGGTGCCCGTGCCCGTGATCGGCGCCCGCGGTGATCAGCCTGACCAACGCCGTCGGGCCGCTTACGCTCGGGTTCGTCTACGATGGGATCGACTGGCGGGCGACGCTGGTGGTCGGCCTCGTCTGCGTATCCGCATCCGTGGCCGTTCTTTGGCTCATCCTGGTCCGGCAACCCAACCCACCGGCCGCCCAGGCGACGGGTGGGCCGACGATGTGACGAGTGGTGGCGCGGCATGATGAATCGCGCGTGGAGGTCGATACCATTGGGTCATCGACCGGGCTGGCCAGTCGTCCGACCGGATGAAGAGCCGCGGTCCGGGGTGCGCTTCATGCAGGCGTTACCCGAACCAGATATGGCGGGGGACGCCGCGTCCGGTTGGGCGCTCTCGAATAGCTGCCGGTCGGCGGGAAAGGTGATGCGGCACCGGTGACGGATGTGTCGGGTGAGGTTGGGCTGATCCTCGGATTGCTGGTGGCGATGACGGCGCTGGTCGGGCTGGCCGGGCGGTTGTCGTTGCCCACGCCGATCGTGCTGGTCGTCGGGGGGCTCGCGATCGGGTTCGTCCCGGGGTTGCCGAACATCGCGCTCGACCCGAACATCGTCCTGTTCGTCTTCCTCCCACCGCTGCTGCTCTCGGCCGCCTATTCTACGTCCTTGAGCGATGTCCGGACCTACGCCTGGCCGATCGCGAGTCTTGCCATCGGGCTGGTGTTGGCGACGATGGGCGCGGTCGCCGTCCTGGTCCACGCCGTCGTTCCCGGCATGGGCTGGGCAGCCGCGTTCGCCCTCGGCGCGATCGTCGCCCCGCCTGACGCCGTTTCCGCGACGAGCATCACCTCCCGGCTCGGGGTGCCCCGGCGGGTGTCGGTGATCCTGGAGGGGGAGAGCCTCGTCAACGACGCGACCGCGCTGACCGCCTACCGGATCGCCGTCACCGCGGCCGTCGCCGCCGGCGGGACGGCCTTCTCGCTGCCCGCCGCCGGCCGCGACTTCCTCGTCGCCGGCGTCGGCGGGGTCGTGATCGGCGGGGCGATCGCCTACGGGATGCTGCGGCTGTACCGGGCGATCGAGGACCCCAGCATCGCGATCACCGTCTCCTTCCTGGGGCCCTACGCGGCCTATCTCGTCGCGGACGAGCTCGGGACCTCCGGCGTGATCGCCGTCGTCGTCTACGGGCTGATCCAGGGACGGCGGGACGACAGCCTGGCCGCCCGCGTCCGGGTCCAGGGCACCGTGATCTGGACGCAGATCACCTTCCTGCTCACCGGTCTCGTCTTCGTGCTGATCGGCCTGCAACTCCCCGGCATCCTGGACGGGATCACGGGTCAGTCCGTTCCCGCGCTGCTCGGCTACGCCGCGCTGGTCAGCGCCATGGTCATCGTGATCCGGCTCGTCTGGAACCTCGTGGTTCCGCGCCTGGCCCGGCCGATCACCCGGAACCTCTACGCGGCGGCGTCCTGGCGCGAGACGACGGTGATCGGCTGGGCGGGGATGCGCGGCGTCATCACGCTGGCGGCGGCGCTGGCCCTGCCGCTGACGACCGACGACGGATCGCCCTTTCCCCAGCGCGACCTGCTGATCTTCCTGGCGTTCTCGGTGATCCTCGTGACGCTCCTCTTCCAGGGGCTGACGCTGCCGGCGTTGATCCGACGCCTCGGGGTGACGGGCGACGACGACGAGGAGCGCATGCGCAACAAGGCCAACATCGTCGCGCTTCGGGCGGCGCTGGACCGGCTCGACGAGCTGGAAGGGGATGGGGCCTCGGGGGACGTGGTCGACGACATCCGGAGCCATTACGAGAACCGTCTCCGGGTGTACAAGGACGGGTACCGCGGCCGTCCAGACCGGGAGATGACCCGGCGCCACGAGGATTTCGGGCACATCAAGACGGAGCTAATCCAGGCCGAGTCCGACGCGCTCGCCCGGCTCCGCGACGAGGAGTACTTCAGCGACGACATCCTGCGCGACATCCGCCGGGACCTCGACCTGGAGCGGCTCCGGCTCGATCACTGACCGGGCGCATCTGGCCGGGCCGGCGCCGGGCTGGATCGGGTCCTGCGTGCCCCGGTGCCGGGCCACGGGTCGCGTGGCCGCTGGCGTTCCGGAACGAGAGGCCGTCCGAGATGAGCGATGACACCGACCGGCGGATTCCGCCGTCCCCCGATGAGCGGCAGGCCGCGCCGGACGACCGGCCGGCCAGCGATGCCGACCCGGACGACGCGTTCCCGGCGCCGACCCACCCGACGGACGCCGAGATCGCCCAGCGGGAGCAGGACCGCGAGCTCGAATCGGGTGAGGAGAACCCGGGGTAGCGGCTACTGCCCGACCGTGCCGACCTTCGTCACCGTCGTGACGGTCACCGCTCCGAGTCGTTTCTCGACTGACGAAAGATGTCCAGGTCGTCAATGTCGAGCGACGTGGCGTAACTCACCGGTGTTCCGGGACGAACGACCTGAAGCCCATGCTGACCATCGAATCGATCGAGTAGCTGCTGGTCGACGGTGTAGAAGACTTTGCAGTCGCTCTCGATAGCCGCGGCGAGATGTCCCGCGTCGGCGGGACGAAGCCATGGGTGCTCGAAGATCAGATCGAGGGCACGGCTTGCCGCCAGATAATCGAGGTCCTGGATGAATATGTATCGATGCTCGAGGAATTGGAGGATGCGTCCCTTCTTCTCGAGATCGATCGGAGCGCCTGGCTTGCGCGTGATCTCAAGCATGACGAGCGTTGAGATGACCACCTGCACGCGCCCGGCCGCGGCTTCGTAGAACAGTTGCCGAACGTGATGTCCGTCGTCTTGGCCTTCAAGGAATGGGATCACAACGCACGAGTCGATGAAACACCTCGGCGTCCGTTTAGCCATCGACCGCCGTCTCCCCTGTCGTCGTGGTCAACTCATTCGCCCCGGGCGCCAGGATGCCGAACACCTCGTTGATGCTCGGCAGTTCCGATTCGAGCGGAACGAGGTGATAGTCGGTCGCCTCGAGCGTGTCCACCTTGCCATCGAAGCGGCGCTCGATGGCTCCTTTCGCGCGGATCCGACGCCCAAGGAGTGGCTTGAGCTCTTCAAGGAGCGTGATGTCGCAAAGACACTTCACGGCGTACCCGTTGAGCGCGTGATAGATGACGAACGATGGACTGTCTCCGTGAACCGAGATCGTCTCCAGCCAGCCCTCGACACTCCCCAGGCTTCGGTACCGCTGATCCAGCAACGCCCTGGCGCGAGCCGCGGACGTTCCTGTCAGAGCGACGGTGTTGCGAGTGGTGCGAACGGTGATCGTCTCTTCGCTGCGGCTACCCAGAGATCCGAGTTGTCGAATCTTTTCAACCGCCGCATAGGACAATCTCGGCTTGATCGCGGTTCGCTCTTCGGCGATCTCGAAGGCGGCCAGTGCCTCGCCGGCCGCTTCCGTCAATTGGCGCCCGATCAACAGGCCCGCATCCTTGTCCGTTATGACACCGAAATCCAGTACGGCGCTGCCCTGCCTGATGTCAGTGATGACCCAATCGACATCGCTTCCGACCTCGCGATCCTGTGCCAGTTGCGAAAGGAGATCGGTCAGTAAGCCCGCGGCGCGAGTGAATGTGCGTACGCGAATCGGCCCGACGCCGTGCTGGGTTGGACGGCCCTCGATATGTAGCTGGAGATCGGTGTTCTTGTCGGTCATGGCGGGCTCTCATTCGCCTGGAGAACGGGAAGGGCTCGGCGTCCAGATGTCGTTGAAATACAGCATAGTCCGTGAATTGGGGCGACATCAGACCCATTGAATGGCCCCGCTGTCATAGGACAAACATAGACTATCCAGGCAAGAGACCGTGCCTCTGCGGAGCGCCCATTGACCAGCCTGTCGGAGATGCCCGACAATCGCGGAACGTGACGACACGGCACGTCGGACCGTGCCGTGAGTGGTGGTTCCCGTACCGCCGCGCCGACGACGAATCACAAGAGAGAAGAACGACCGATGGCGAGGACGCCCGCACCCTCACCGAAGGCGGATGCTGATGCTTCTGTCGTCATTGAGAACCCGATCCTGAACTCGCCCTTCCTCGAGCCGACCCGCCACTTCCGGTTCGACGACGACGGTATCACCAGCGATGTCATCGCCGGACGCCGGGTCAGTTCCTACTTCGTCCCGATCCCGGCCGCCAAGAAGAAGGGCAAGTCCCAGCTCGCCTTCGACACCGAGTGGACCCGCGACCGGATCGAGGAGAACGTCCTCGTCAACCAGATCCGGGGCCGGGTGAATGTCTGGCGCTAGGGTGGTTACGCTGGCGTGACGCCGACGACGGCCGCGCTGCTGCGGTACTGGATCGACCCCGAGCGCGACCGGAAGCTGTTCTTCTGCCAGATCGAGGCGCTGGAGACGGCGATCTACCTGACCGAGGTCGCGCGGAAGTACGGCGACGCCTGGATCGAAAATGCCCTGGTCGAGGCCAACGATTCGTCCAACCCCGGACTCCCGCGACAGGCATTGAAGATGGCGACCGGGGCCGGCAAGACGGTCGTGATGGGGATGCTGATCGCCTGGCAGACGCTCAACAAGCGCGCCAACCCGCAGGACAGTCGCTTCTCCGACACGTTCCTCGTCATCGCGCCGGGCATCACGATCCGTGATCGGCTCCGGGTGCTGAAGCCCAACGACCCGCAGAACTACTACCGCGAGCGCGACCTCGTCCCCGTCTGGCAGATCGACCAGCTCGGGCAGGCGAAGATCCTGATCACCAACTTCCACGCCTTCCAGCTCCGAGAGAAGGTCGCCATGAGCAAGGCGACCAAGCAGATTCTGGGAACCAGTCAGACAGAGTTGCCGGACGAGATGGTCCGCCGCGTCTGCCGGGAGCTCGGGACCAAGCGGAACATCGTCGTCCTGAACGACGAGGCTCATCACTGCTACCGTCGCCGTCCGGATACGTTCGTCGAAGCCGAGGCCAAAGCCGAGGAGAAGGCGCTGGCCGGCGAAGACCGAAAGGAGGCCAAGGAGCGGGACGAGGAGGCACGGATCTGGATCTCCGGCGTCGAGGCCGTCAAGGCCAAGATCGGCGTCAAGGCGATCTACGACCTCTCGGCGACGCCGTTCTTCCTGCGCGGCTCCGGCTACAGCGAGGGCACGCTGTTCCCGTGGGTGGTCTCCGACTTCTCCCTGATCGACGCGATCGAATCCGGCATCGTCAAGGTCCCGCGGGTGCCGGTCTCGGACGACTCGATGCTGGCCGAGAGCGATCTGCCGACCTACCGCGATCTCTGGCTGAACATCCGCGATGACCTGCCGAAGAAGGGCCGCAAGACCGACGCGGTCTCCGGGCAGCCGCACCTGCCCGGCCCGCTGGAGGGGGCGCTGCTCAGCCTCTACCGCAACTACGAGAAGCGGTACCGGCGCTGGGAGGAGGCGGAGCAGAACCGGCAGGGTGGCGGGACGCCGCCCGTCTTCATCGTGGTCTGCAACAACACCAACGTCTCCAAGCTGGTCTATGACTTCATCTCCGGCTGGGACCAGACCATCGGAGACCATAAGGTCATGCAGGAAGGCAAGCTCCCGATCTTCCGCAACGACGACGGGGCCGGCGGTCGGCTCTCTCGCCCGAACACGATCCTGGTCGACTCGCAGCAGCTGGAATCCGGCGACGCGATGTCGGCCGAGTTCAAGGCCATCGCCGCCCCGGAGATCGAGGAGTTCCGCCGGCAGGTCAGGTCGCGCGGCGGGAATGCCGACGACATCAAGGACGAGGACCTGCTGCGGGAGGTGATGAACACGGTCGGCAAGCCGGGACAGCTTGGCGAGCACGTCCGCTGCGTCGTCTCGGTCTCGATGCTGACCGAGGGTTGGGACGCCAACACCGTCACCCACATCCTCGGGGTCCGCGCTTTCGGCACGCAGCTTCTCTGCGAGCAGGTCGTCGGCCGGGCACTGCGCCGGATGAGCTACGTCGCGGACGACAGTGGGATGTTCGCGCCCGAGTACGCCGAGGTCTACGGCGTGCCGTTCTCGTTCATCCCCAGTACCGGCGCCGTGGGCGATCCGAAGCCACGGCCGGCCCCGACCCGCGTCCGCTCGCTGGACAGCCGGGCCGACGCCGAGATCACGTTCCCGCGGCTGCTCGGCTACCGCTACGAGATCCCGGATGGCCGGCTTGAGGCCCGCTTCACCGAGGACTCGCAGCTCTCTCTCTCGACGCGCGACATCCCGAGCCGGACGGAAGTCTCGTCCATCCTCGGGATCGCCGAGATGCACGAGACCTACGACGCGACCGGGCTACGGGAGAGTACGATCGCCTTCGAGCTGGCCCGGGCGACCTTGGAGCGCTACTTCCGCGATGACGACGAGAGCCCGAAGCCGTGGCTATTCCCCCAGGTGCTGCGGGTGACGCGGCAATGGATGCGGGAGTGTGTCCATCTCAAGGACGGCGCCTCGTACGCGATGCTGGCGCTGGGTATCTTCGCCTCCGACGCGGTCGACCGGATCTACCGCTCGGTCGTGACGACGGACGGGGTGCGGCCCTCGATCCGGCCGATCCTCCGGCCCTACGACACCGTCGGTTCGACCAGCTACGTCGATTACAGCACGACCAAGCCGGTCTGGACGACGGGGCCGAAGTGCCACGTCTCGCACATCGTCGCCGACACCGGGACGTGGGAGCAGAAGGCGACCCAGGCGATCGAGGATCTGCCCGAGGTCGTCCGGTACGTCAAGAACGAGAACCTCGGCTTCACGATCCCGTACACGCTGGAGGGCGCCGAGCGTCAGTACGTCCCCGACTTCATCGCCGTGATCGACGACGGTCACGGACCGGACGATCTGCTCCACCTGCTGGTCGAAGTCACGGGCGAGAAGAAGAAGGACAAGGCGGCCAAGGTCGCGACGGCACGGACGCTCTGGGTGCCAGCCGCCAACAACCACGGCGGCTTCGGGCGTTGGTCCTTCATCGAGATCGCCGACCCCTGGAACGCCGCCAACGACATCCGCGCCCACGTCGCGTCGCTGGGGAGTCAGGCGGTGGCGGCGGATTAGCCCCACCCCAACCCCTCCCCATCTCGGTTCATCCCTTCGGTCTTCACCGGATGGAGAGGGGCTTCAGGCTGGTCGCGCTGAAGCGCTCCGGGAATCGTCCCGTCGCCCGTCGCCCGTCACCTCGTCACCTCGTCACCTCGTCACCTCGTCACCTCGTCACGAACGTTCTCCCCCTCTCCATCCGATGAGTCCTCGAAGAGGCGAATCGAGATGGGGAGGGGGCCGGGGGGTGGGGCTAGCCCACCACCAGACCACGCACCACAGGAGAACCAACCCGATGGCCACCACCCGCCGCCCCCGCACCCCGAAGACAGCCGAGCCGGTCAAGGTCGACGCCATCCGCCACCAGGACACCCGGACCAACATCCCGACCGAAGAGCTGCGGGACTTCGTCGCCGAGGACGAGGCCACGCCCAGGACCATGCTCTACCCTCGCGACCCGTCGCTGGACCCGCAGCTCGTCTGGCGGGGCAAGGACGAGCAGGACCGCGCCGACCTCGAAGTCCCGGTCGTCCCGATCTACATCCAGGAGAAGATCCACCCGCAGGCCATCATCGACGACCTGCGCCGCACCGGCAGCAAGAGCGGTAGCCCCTCTCCATCCGCAGATGGGGAGGGGTTGGGGTGGGGCCAGATGGACCTCTTCGCCACGTTCGATGGCCCCGAAGCCGATCTCGACCAGAAGATCGAGTTCTACCAGCACCCCCTGCAGTGGTCCAACCGGATGATTCTCGGCGACTCGCTGATGGTGATGACCTCGCTGGCCGAGAAGGAGGGGCTCAAGGGCAAGGTGCAAACCATCTACCTCGACCCGCCCTACGGGATCAAGTTCGGCTCCAACTGGCAGGTCAGCACCCGCAAGCGCGACGTCAAGGACGGCAGCGCCACCGACGCCACCCGCCAGCCCGAGCAGGTCAAGGCGTTCCGGGATACCTGGCAGCTTGGGATTCACTCGTACCTTGCGTATTTGCGTGATCGTCTGGTCGCTGCTCGTGAGTTGCTAACGGAATCGGGGAGTGTGTTCGTTCAGATCGGTGACGAGAACGTTCATCTCGTTCGCGGCGTGATGGATGAAGTCCTTGGGTCCCAGAATTTCGTCAAGGAAATAACGTTCAAGAAAACAAGCAGTGCTTCTGGGGAGTTGCTAGCAGGCGTGAGCGACTATTTGATCTGGTATGCGCGTGATCGTGATCGCCTGAAGTACCGATCTCTTTATCATATGAAGGAAGCGGGGGGGTGGGAGGCGACCAATACACATTTATGGAGACTGAGGATGGTGTCCGCCGTAGAGCAACTAGTGCGGAAATTGAGAACAGCCCAGCAGGTGCAAGATTCTTCCGTGGTGACCAGTTGACCAGTCAGCGGCCCGCGCAAGGAGCTGATGTAACTTCGTACGTCTTTGAGAATAAGGCCTACACCCCTGGACGAGGCACGTTCAAAACAACAAAGACGGGATTGGACGCGCTGACTCGAGCAAGGCGATTGCTTGGACAGGGGTCTACGCTGAGCTACGTCCGGTTTATCGATGACTTTCCTGTCTATCCTTTGACCAGTCTTTGGGACGACACGGTAATATCCGGTTTTGGCGACACCAAATTGTATGCAGTCCAGACAAGTACTCGAATCGTGGAGCGCTGCCTCCTGATGACCACTGACCCCGGTGATCTCGTCCTCGACCCGACCTGCGGCTCCGGCACGACCGCCTATGTCGCCGAGCAGTGGGGGCGGCGCTGGATCACGGTCGACACATCGCGGGTTGCTTTGGCGCTGGCCCGGACGCGGCTGATGGCGGCTCGCTACCCCTTCTACCTGCTGGCCGACTCCGACGCCGGCATCCGCAAGGAGCGTGAGTTGTCCGGTCTCGCACCGCCGCCGTACCGGACGGAAGGCGACATCCGCAAGGGCTTCATCTACCGCCGCGTGCCGCATGTCACGCTGAAGTCGATCGCCAACAACCCGGACATCCACGAGGGCATGAGCCGGGCCGAGATCGACGCCGCCATCGCCCGGCACGCCGACAGCGAGACGCTCTACGACCAGCCCTACGAGGACAAGACGCGCGTCCGGGTCAGCGGCCCGTTCACCGTCGAGAGCCTGTCGCCGCACCGCGTCCTCTCGACCGCCGACGACAACATGGATGGCACGGTGAGCAAGGCCGAGGTCGCCAAGCAGGGCGACTTCGCGTCGATCATTCTCACCAACCTGCTGAAGGCGGGCGTCCAGAACGGGACGAAGGGCGAGCGCCTGACCTTCGACCAGTTGGCTCCCTATGCTGGGGAGTGGATTCAAATGGCCGGCGAGTACACCGACGCCGACAGCAAGAGCCATCGCGTCGCCGTCTCGCTCGGCCCGGAGCACGGAACTGTCGGCGCCCACCAGATCAAGGAGGCCGCCAAGGAGGCGGTCCGGGGGATCGGCTTCGACGTCCTCGTCGTCTGTGGCTTCGCCTTCGACGCTGGCATCTCCGATGAGGCGAAGCGCTACGGCTCGCTCCAGGTCCTGCCGGCCCGCATGAACCCGGATCTGGCGATGGGCGACGAGCTGCTCAAGAAGACCGGCTCCGGCAACCTGTTCATGGTCTTCGGCGAGCCCGATGTCGAGATCGCGAAGACCGACGGCCAGATCACGGTGAAGATTCACGGAGTCGACGTCTACGACCCGACGACTGGCGCGATCCGTTCCAACGCGACCGACGACATCGCCTGCTGGTTCATCGACACCGACTACAACGAGGAGAGCTTCTTCGTCCGCCACGCCTACTTCACCGGCGAGCAGGAGCCCTACGACAAGCTCAAGCGGGCGCTGCGGGCGGAGATCGACGAGGACGCCTGGGACAGCCTCTACCGGACCGAGAGTCGCCCGTTCCCCAAGCCCGAGACCGGCAGGATCGCCGTCAAGGTCATCAACCACTATGGCGACGAGGTCATGAAGGTCTACGAGGTGTAAATCGGCGTGGCCCCACCCCCGGCCCCCTCCCCATCTCGATTCCAGATGTGTGTCGCGAAGCAGGTTGGCGGCTGGAATCGGATGGAGAGGGGGAGACGGTGGCAAAGCGGTCGAGTGCGTTCAGACAATGAGGGGTGGGCGCGGTGAGATCAGACAAGCCGCGGCAGATGAATCTGGTTCCGGCGGCCCGTCAGCTCCGCCGGGAGCAGACGTCGGCGGAGGCGGCCCTGTGGCGTCAGTTGCGTGGTGACCGGCTCGGCGTGTCATTTCGGCGGTAGCATGTGATCGGGCGCTTTGTCGTCGACTTCTGCTGCCCCGGCGCCCGGCTCGTCATCGAGCTGGACGGCGCCGTTCATGAGACGGACGAGGCGCGCGAACAAGATGCGTGGCGGGAAGAGCAACTCCGGGAACTCGGCTACGACGTCATCCGTTTCAGGAACCATGTCGTCGAGCAGACCCCGGAACGTGCCGTCGAGGCGATTCGTGTGGCGATAGGCAAGGCCGATGAGCGAATTGACTGACCCTGAGTCGCATGGTGCTCCCCCTCTCCATCCGGTGAAGACCGCAGGGATGAACCGAGATGGGGAGGGGGCTGGGGGGTGGGGCCTTCCCCCGCAGGGGCGAGACCGAGATGGGGAGGGGGCCGGGGGGTGGGGCTACTCCGAAACCCCGAACCGGAAGACCGTCGTCGAGGCGAACTCATCGCCCGGCTCCAGCGTCGTGCTGGGGAAGTCCGGCTGGTTGGGCGAGTCGGGGAAGTGCTGCGTCTCCAGCGTGAAGGCGTCGCCCTGCCGGTAGATCTGCCCACTCGTCCCGGCGAACGACCCGTCCAGGAAGTTGCCGCTGTAGACCTGGACGCCCGGTTCGGTCGTCAGGAACGTCACCGTCCGGCCGCTGGCCGGGTCCATCACGTTGCCGCCGTCGAACAGCGAGGTCGTGTCGCCCTCGTCGCGGTCCAGCACCCAGTTATGGTCGTAGCCCTTCCCGAGGATGAGCTGCTCGTCGGACCCGTCGCGGATGTCCTGGCCGATCGGCTTGGCCGTCGTGAAGTCGAAGGCCGTCCCCGAGACCGGCTGGACGCCGCCGACCGGGATCGCCGTCGCGTCGGTCGGCGTGTACTTGCTTGCGTTGAGCTGCATGACGTGGTCGGTGATGGTGCCCGAGCCCTCGCCCGCCAGGTTGAGGTAGACGTGGTTGGTCAGGTTGATCACCGTCGTCGCGTCCGTCGTCGCGCTGTACTCCAGCCGGAGCTCGTCGTCGTCCGTCAACGTGAACGTCACCGAGACCTGCAGGTTGCCGGGGTAGTTCTCCTCGCCGTCCGGGCTCAGGCGGCTGAACATCACCGCGGGGCCATCGTCGCCGGAGGCGTCCTCGGCGTCCCAGATGTACTTGTCGAAGCCGCGGTTGCCGCCGTGGAGGGTGTTCTCGCCGTTGTTGACCGCGATCTGGTACATCTCGCCGTTGAGCTCGAACTGGCCCAGCGCGATCCGGTTGGCGTAGCGGCCGATCGTCGCGCCAAAGTACGGGCTCATGGCCGCGTAGTCGTCGATGTTGTCGAAGCCCAGCGCGACGTTCGCCATCGTGCCGTCGCGGTCCGGCACCATGATCGACTGGATCGTCGCGCCGTACGTCATCAGACTCACCGACAGCCCGTTGGCGTTGGTCAGCGTGTAGAGCTCGACGTCGTTGCCGTTGAGCGTGCCGAACGGGGCCGACGTCAGACCGGCGGCACCGGGCGTCGCGGCTGGAGTGGACTGGGCGGACGCCATGGCGGTCCCTCTGTGGTTGAGCGTGGCCAGCGCGGCGGCTCCGGCGGCGGAGCCCGCGACCACCGTTCGACGGGTCATCGTCCGGGAGTGGGCATGGTTCATCTCTGGTTCCTCCTTGTTCCGGGTGTCAGGCCCCGACCGGCATCGACCGGAGCCTTCCCGGCTGCGGCCGGTCGCACCCTCGCCACCGGCTCACCGCAACGGCCCTCGCAGAGCGGGTGCCCCGGCGGTAGCGACCACGACGAATTGCCGAGGTTTGCCCGGTCGCCGGGATTCGGGCCGCGTCGGACCGGTGCTCCCGGGCTACCCGATCGCCACCGGTCGGTAGCGCACGTTCACCGCGACCGACGGGTCATCGCCGTTGATCAGTTCGAGTCGGACGGGGGCGCCGCCGGGGTTGTCGAACAGCCGAATCCCGTCGCCGAGCAGCACCGGCGCGATGTGCAGGTCGATCTCGTCGATCAGACCCAGTTCGAGAAGCTGCCGGCCGATGGTCGACGACAACACTTCGAGGTTCTTGCCGGCCGCCGCCGCCAGCCCGATCCGGACCGCCTCGGCCACGTCGCAGCTCAGGAACGTCACGCCGTCGGCGGGCGCCGCGTCCTCGGGGTGGTGGGTGAGCACGAACGTCGGCCCGTTCCAGGCGCCGCCGTACGTGGCGCTGGCGTCCGGGTACTGATCCCAGCCGTCTCGCCCGCCCAGCACGGCGCCGGTCGTCTCGACGTACTCCTCGATCAGCCCAGGGCGATTCGAGAATCCGGTCATCCATCCCATGCCATGGTTCGGCCCCGCCACGAACCCGTCCAGCGACATCGTGAAGTGCCAGAGCACCTTGCCCGCGGCGGTCTGCCGGTCCGTGTCCGCCACCGGCGGGGTGGACGAGGTGACGATGGGCCGCGGGCTCCCGGCGGTCGACATGAAACACCCCCTCTTCAGGCCCTGTCGCCCGGTTTGGCGATCGGCGGGTCGTGGGTACGGCGTACCCGGTTCGCCAGCCGAACGTCCTTGGTCTCGAACGATCGGGCGCGAGAGCGCGATCCGCGATCGGATCGTGGCTTTGGCCGCCGCCGTTCCCATGTCGTTCAGCCAGGCCCTTCACGGCCGGTCTGTCGCCGGCGACGCGGTGCCCGGTGGCTACTCGGTCGCGGACGTCGAGACCATCCACTGGATGCCGAACCGGTCGACCAGGGAGCCGTAGTAGTCGCCCCAGAACATGACCTGGAGCGGCATCTCGACCTTGCCACCCTCGGAGAGCGCCGTGAAGATCGCGTCCGCCTCGGCTCGGCTGTCGACCGCGACCGCGATGTGCGTGTTGTTGCCCTGAACGAGGTCGAAGCCCATCGACGCCGTGGCGTCCGTCCCCATCAGGAGGTGGCCGCCGGTGATCGGCAGCGTGACGTTGACCACGAGCTGCTTCTGCTCGTCGTTCAACTCGGGTTGGCCCGCCTCGGCCGGGACATCGCCCATCCGCGCGATCCCGCCGACGAACTCCGTCCCGAAGACGGACTTGTAGAAGGTGAACGCGGCCTCGGTCGTGCCGTCGAAGTTGAGGTACGTGCTCGTGTGCGCCAACCCGGACTCCTTCAAACGTGTCTCGCGCGGGGCCTCGCGCCCGCGCCTTTCGGATGCCGGTGGCGGGGGAGCGACTTCCGGCAAGAGCGGTCGACCATCTCTCGGCGTGTTCCGCGGGCCACGGGCGACATGGTCGGCGCCCAGTGTAGGAAATCTTCCACGGTCACGCTTCTTCGATCTTGCCGTGTATCCGGTCGCACTCGTCTGCGTCCCCCATACGCCTACTCGGGCTATGCTCTGGCGCATGAATTGCGCTAAATCGTGAACTGCACTGACCTCAGTGCCGGCTCAGCGACCCCAGCGCCGGGGTCCGGGCCGGTGACCCATCGTCGGGTTCGCTGGGGACGACATGCATGAAGGGACCTCACCGATGTGGCACCACGACCGACAGCGCAGGATTGACAGCGACCGCCAGTTCGCCGAGTACCTGGACGACTTTGCCCGGCAGCGGATGGACCGCCGGACGATCTTCCGCCGGGGCGGGATGATCGGCCTGAGCCTCGCGGCGATCGGCGGGCTGGAGCGGACTTTCCAGCCCCGCGCTTCCGCCCAGAGCAAGACGCAGATCCGCCTGAGCAACTGGGCTGGCGTCGACGAGGCCAACGAACTCGCGACCGTCCTCCAGCCGATCAACGCCGCCGCGACCGACTTCGAGATCGTCTCCGAGCCCAAGCCGGCCGACTACTACACCCAGCTCCAGGCGACGATCGGTGGTGGCGTTGGCCCGGATCTGTTCTGGCTGTCGCAGGAGTACATCCCGAACTACGCCAGCAGCGGCGCCATCGCCGATATCACCGATCTGCTCGCCGCCGACACGTCCGGCAACGGCGCCGCCAACATCGCCGACTACCTGCCGCAGGCGCTCCGCTCCGTCCAGTATCAGGACAAGACGTGGGGGCTACCATGGCTCGCTTCGCCGGTGGTGCTCTACTACAACCCCGCCCTGTTCGCCGCCGCCGGGCTGCCCGAGCCGGACGACACGATGACGTGGGAGACGTTCCGGCAGGCCGCCGAGACCCTGACCAAGCCGGACCAGCAGCAGTTCGGCCTTGCCTTCGAAGCCTGGCCGCCCGTCCAGATCTACATCTGGCAGGCCGGCGGTGAGGTCATCACCCCCGAGCTCGATGCCTGTCCGATCGACTCCACCGAAGCCGTCATGGGCGCCCAGTTCCGGGCCGACCTGACCTACAACCCCCAGTTCGGATTGACCCAGGCCCAGATCGCTGAGCTGGGCGGCGGCGACCGCATGAAGGCGGGCCAGGTCGCCATGTTCGTTGGCGGCTCGACCGACGACTTCGACTACGCCAACCAGAAGGACCCGGCCGTCCCCGCGATCAAGGTCGCTCGCCTGCCGATGGGGCCAGCCGGCCGCCAGACCTTTGCCTACACCGCCGCGACCGTCGTCAATGGCGCCGCGGAGAACCCGGATCTCGCCTACAAGGCGCTCATCGCCCTGACCGACGGCATCCATCACTGGAAGATCGTCGCGCCGCGCCAGTCGCTCGCCAACGTCGAGACGGTCACCGCCTCCGTCCCTGGCAAGGCCGCCTCTGCCGCGACGATCGTCGCCGCGACCGCCGACATGCGCCCCTTCAACATCATCCCCCAGCAGGCCGACTGGGACCAGGCGCTCACCGACTACTACACCGACCCGCTCTACCTCAAGGAGGACACGGCCGCGAACCTCGCTCCGGACGCCCGAGCCGAGCTGGAGAGCTGGCTGCCGTAACGGGCGCTGGCGGAGCAGACCCCTCCCCAAACCCCTCCCCGGCTCGATTCGTCCCTACGGTCCTCATCGCCCGGAGAGGGGCTTCACGCTGGTCGGGCCAAAGGCCCTCCATGAATGGCAGCGTCGCACGCAAGGAGTCCCCCTCTCCATCCGCTGAAGACCGTAGGGATGAACCCGGGTCCCCCTGGGCACGGGAGGGGGTCGGGGGGTGGGGAAACCCCCGTCACATCAAGGAGGACCGCCGATGCTCAGCTGGTACACGCTGACGCTCGTCGACTACGTTGTCGTCGGAGTGTTCGTCATCGCCAGTATGGTCGGGCTGAACTGGCTGCTCCGGCGGCTCGGGGTCAAGCGCGAGGCCGCGACCGGCTACAGCCTGATCCTCCCCTGGGTGCTCGGCCTCGTCGTCTGGAACGTCGGGCCGTTCCTCGCCTCGCTCTACTTCAGCTTCACCGATTACAACATCCTTCAGCCGCCGAAATGGGTCGGGTTCGATAACTACGTCCGGATGTTCACCGACGATCCCCAGTTCTGGAAGGTCCTGCGGTTCACCCTGCTCTACTCCGTCATCAACGTCCCGCTCGGCCTGATCGGCGCCCTCCTGACGGCGACGCTGCTCAATCAGGACGTCCGTGGCCTCGGCGCCTGGCGGACGCTCTACTACCTGCCGGCCGTCCTCCCGGCCGCGGCGACTGCCCTGCTCTGGCGCTGGATGTTCACCGAGAACGGCCTGATCAACTCGATCTTCGGCCCGGTCCTCGGCCTGTTCGGCCTGGGCCGGCCGGCCTGGTTCACGGATCTCGACCTCGTCCTGCCGAGCTACATCATCATGGGCCTCTGGGGTGTCTTCGGCGCCAACACGATCATCCTGCTGGCCGGGCTCAAGGGCATCCCTCGGGATCTCTACGACGCCGCGACCGTCGATGGCGCCGGCCGCCTGCGCAAGTATCTCAATGTCACGATCCCGATGCTGAGCCCGACGCTGTTCTACGTCCTGATCCTTGGCGTGATCGGCTCGCTCCAGACCTTCACGGTCGCGTTCTTCATCGAGACGCCCCGCCGGGCCGGCACCTTCATGAACGTCTACATCTACCAGGAGGCGTTCGACCGCAACCGGATGGGCTACGCCTCCGCCCTCGGCTGGGTGATGCTGCTCATCATCCTGCTGTTCACACTGCTCGTCTTCCGCTCGTCGGCCGCCTGGGTCCACTACGAGGGGGAGAAGACCAATGGGTAGGGACCAGTCCCACTCCGGGAGGGTGCGGCCATGACGACCGTCGAACGACTCTCACAGGTCCCGGCACCCGACCGCTCGGCACGGGACCGGGAGGCAGACCGTCGCCGAACGGCCGGCGACAGCGCGATCCGGGTCGGGATCTACGCGCTGCTCGCCCTTGGCGGCGCCTTCGTCCTGATCCCGTTCTTCTGGATGCTCTCGACCTCGCTCAAGGCGACCAGCGACCTGATCGCCTACCCGCCCCAGTGGATCCCGCAGCCCGCCCTGCCCGGAAACTACGTCGACGCCTGGACGGCGCTGCCCTTCGGCCGCTTCCTGATCAACACCGTCTTCATGACCGTCCTGGCGATGTTCGCCGAGATCTTCACGGCGGCGATCGTCGCCTACGGCTTCGCCCGGTTCCGGTTCCCGTGGCGCAACGGCCTGTTCATCGTCCTGCTCTCGACGATGATGCTGCCCGGTATCCTGACGCTGATCCCGAAGTTCCTGATCTGGCGGGAGCTGGACCGGATCAACACCTTCACGCCGATGACGGTCGGAGCCTGGTTCGCCTGGGGGCCGAGCTTCGTCTTCCTGCTGCGGCAGTTCTTCCTGACGATCCCGCGGGAGATCGAGGAGGCGGCCGTGATCGACGGCGCCAACACCTTCCAGATCTTCCGGGAGATCATGCTGCCGCTCGTCAAGCCGGCCCTGCTCGCGATCGCCGTCCTGAGCTTCCAGGCCAACTGGAACAACTTCGAGGGACCGCTGATCTATCTCAGCACTCTCGAGAAGTACCCGATGGTCCTTGGGCTCCAGTTCTACGGCGCGACGCTCTCCAACGCCGCCCCGCAGTGGAACTACATGATGGCGATGGCGACCGTCATGGCCGCCCCGATCCTGCTGCTGTTCTTCCTCGCCCAGCGCTACTTCATCGAGGGCCTGACGGTCGGGGGCGTCAAGGGATAAGGTGTTGCCCCACCACCGGCCCCCTTCCCATCTCGTCCCAGCTCACCCCGGCCGCGCCGGCGTTCGTCCTCGGGACGGATGGAGAGGGGGGAGACGGTAGCGTTTGGACCAGGCTCTCGCGGAGGGCGTCAGCCCGACCAGCATGGAGCCCCTCTCCATCCGCGAGCCGAAGGCGACGCGAGATGGGGAGGGGTTGGGGTGGGGCCGGTGCCTGCGACCGCCAAACCCCGGAAGGAGACGCGACATACCCATGACCTCATCATCCGTCGGACCCGTCCGGCTCGAACGCGCCGCCAGCAACCCGGTCCTTGGCCCCATCGCCAGCAGCGACTGGGAGGGCCGGACCGTCTTCAACACCGCCGTCGCCGATGTCGATGGCGCGACGGTGCTGATCTACTGTGGCCAGGGCGCGGCCAGCGACGTCTCGCGGCTCGGCTTTGCCGTCAGCACCGACGGCGTCACCTTCGCCCGGCTGGACCGGCCGGTCTTCGTCCCCGACACGCCGACCGAGGACTATGGCGTCGAGGACCCGCGCCTGACCTTCCTCGATGGCCGCTGGTACATGTCTACACCGCCTGGTCCGAGGGGAACATCGAGGTCGCGATGGCCTCGACGACCAACTTCTTCACCTGGGAACGGCACGGCACGGTCATCCCCGGACCGGACAACAAGGACGCCGCCCTGTTCCCCGAGAAGGTCGGTGGGCGCTACGCGATGTTCCACCGGATCCCGCCGTCGATGTGGCTGGCCTTCAGCGACGACCTCACCGGTGGCTCCTGGGGCGACTACGCCGAGATCATGCGGCCCCGCCCCGGCAACTGGGACGGCTGGAAGCTCGGCGCCGGTGGCCCGCCGCTCCGGACCGACCACGGCTGGCTGGTGATCTATCACGGCGTCGCGAAACCGAAGCGCTACTTCCTCGGCGTCGCGCTGCTCGACCTGGAGGACCCGCGGCAAGTGCTCAACTGGCCGGCCGCCGCGATCCTCGAACCTGAGGAGCCGTGGGAACTGACGGGCGATGTCGACAACGTCGTCTTCACCTGCGGGACCTCGGAGCGCGACGGCAGGTACTTCGTCTCTTACGGCGGGGCCGATACCGCGATTGGCGTCGCGACGATCGACCGCGACCAACTGATCGAGTTCGCCCGGTATGGGGAACCGTGGCGCGGCTGAAGATCGCTGTTAATCCTCGTTGTCGGGATCATCGGGCACGGGACGGGTTGCCAGGATCCGTTCGACCTCCCGGATCAGTTCCGGTAGGCGGTCGTGCAGAATCTCGAGAATGAGCGCGTCGTTGATCTCCTCTGTATCCGTGCACGATTCGGTTCCTCAGTCCAATGATGGCAGGAACCGCTGGCAGTTCGTCTCGGATGCCGGGTTCCTCTCGGGATGCCTGACTCATCGCCTCACCGATGACCATCAATTGCCAGTAGATCGAGGACTGTAACTGATCGTCCCGCGTGAACTCCTTCAGGGTTCGATCGCCGAGATACGTCACCGCTTTCCGGGCCGCCTCAAGCGCGTGATACAGCCGAACGCTGGCTTCGTCCCGCTTCGCCATACAGCAGCTCCCTGTTCCGGTTGATGCTCGCTCTCAGATACGGGTTCGTCAGTTTCTCCTCGAACACAAAATCGGCTGGCCTACCGAGTAGTTCCTCGAGGGCGTCTCCCAAACCGATAAATCTGCCAAGCAGGTTGCCTTCGGAGTCATCGAGTTTCAGGATAAAGTCGAAGTCGCTCGTCTCCGGGTCGAAGTCGCCCCGCGCGGCCGAGCCGAACAGCTCCAGGCGGCGCACGCCGTACGTTCGGCAGAGCGCCGCGATCTCGTCCCGCCTGTTCGCCACCTCGGCGATCATCGTCCACCCCTTCTCCCTCCAGCGACTGCCACGATCAGTCTATCGCGGCCGTTGGACCGGCTCGTCGGCTGACACCGTCGCGGGCGGAAAGAGGTCAGAAGCCCCGGTCGCGACGAGCGCGGCGGGAGGCGATGGCCATCGCCGCGAAGATGATGATCGGGACGAAGAAGACAACGACCGCGAGCACGGTCTGGGCGTCGAAGGTCATGGCGTTGGTCTCCGTCCGGCGGGATGGCCGCAGGGAACGCTGGGGTCGATCTCCCGCGAAGGATATGACCTGCCGGCCGATCCGTCGCCCCGGACAGTCACCCGGACCGGAACCACGTCGCGAACCCGCCAACTCATGGCGAGGTGTCGCCGGGATCGAGTTCGACCAGCTCGATCCGGCGACGGCCGAGCTGCCAGCGCTCGACGCGGCGGAAGGCCGGGTGCGTCGCCCGCTGGTCCTTGCCGGAGACGACCGCGATCATCGCTCCGGGGGCCATCACTGGCCGGAGCGTCTCCAGCATCCGCGTGATCGGCGGCTCGACCGGTGCGTCGCCGTTCAGTTCAGCTGGGGCGTCGCCGTTCGGGTCAGCCGGATCGTTCGACCAGGTCGACCAGTTGCCGTAGGGGACATCGACGATGACCAGGTCGATATGGCCCTCGGCGATCCGGCCGGCGAGAGCGTCGGGTTGGGTGATGTCCGCGGTGAACACCGACACGGGGAGGGCGTCGCCGGTCGCCGCGATTCCGGCGAGCAGGCGGCGGGCATCGTCGGACGCCGCCGCGTGGCTCGGTTTGCCGATCCGCACATGCAGGTCGTCGAGTTCGGCGATGCGGGCCGACAGACCGGCCGGGGAGAGCAGCGCCAGGTTCCGCCGGGCGAACGCCACCGCCGTCTCGTCGATGTCGGAGCCGATGACCTCGCCGACGGCGTCCCGGTGCAGCAGGCCGATCGTCGTCAGCAATTGCCCGGTCCCGCAGCATGGGTCGTAGAGGGTGAACGGCGGCCGGACGCCCCGCTCACCCAGATGAGCGGCGCAGCGCTGGAACAGCTCCGTCGCGAGCCGGACCGGGAAACCGGTCCGGCCGGGCGCGCTGTGCAGGACGTGACCGCTGGCGTAGGCCGAGTCGTCGGTCCGCTCCCGGGCGAATCGGTACGTCATCGGTCACGATTCGCGGCGCCGCGCTCCCCGCTCAGACCGGCACGACCAAGGTCTTGAGGACGTCGCCGCTCAGGGCCGCCGCCATCGCCTCATCGAACCGGTCCAGCGGGAATGCCTCCGCGACCAGCGGCCGGACATCGACGGTGTGGTCGGCCAGTGCCTGGATCGACGGGGCGTAGCCGCCGGGGCCGAGGTGGCTGCCGTGGATGTTCAGCTCCTTGGTGTCCCCGATGATCGTCCAGTTGATCGTCGCTGGCTCGTTGAAGACGCTGAACTCGACGAAGGTGCCGAGCTTGCGGATCATCTCCAGCCCCTGGCTGACCGCCGCCGGGTTGCCGCTCGCCTCGATGTAGACGTCGCAGCCGTAACCATCCGTCAGATTGCGGACCTTCTGGACGGCGTCTTCCTGCGTCACGTCGATCACGACGTCAGCGCCGAACTGGGTCGCCAGCTCCAGGCGGTACGGCTTGGTGTCGAGCGCGATCAGGGTGCCGGTCCCGTTGAGCTTCAGCTTCGCGATCTGGAGCATGCAGAGGCCGATGTTGCCGACGCCGCAGATCACGACCGTGTCGTTGGGCCGGATCTCGCCCCGATCGACGGCGTGCCAGGCGCAGGCCATCGGCTCGATGTAGGCCGCCTCGCCGATCGTCAGCGATTCCGGCACCTGGTGGACGATCGCGTTGGCTGGGAACAGGTTGTACTTCGCCATACCGCCGTTGGTCTGGCGCTTGAACCCGAAGATGTAGTGGCGCTGGCACATCCAGTACTGGTCGTTGAGGCAGTACCGGCACTCGCCGCAGGGGACGATCTGCTCGGCGACGATGCGGTCGCCCAGTTTGACGTGGTGCTTGTCCGCGGCGCCGTCCCCGATGGCGACGACCCGGCCGGAGTACTCGTGGCCGGCGATCACCGGCGCCTCGACGTAGCCGCCGGAGCCGTTCGCGCCCCAGAACAGGGCGCCGCCCAGCCAGCACTTCATGTCGGAGGCGCAGATCCCGACCGCGTCGACCTCGATCAGGATCTCCTCGCGGCCCGGGGTCGGCACCGGCACCGTCTCCACCCGGTAGTCCTTCGGTCCGTGGGTCACCACCGCCTGCATCGTCCTGTCCATGAGCATATCTTCCTGTCCGGGTCGGATCCTGTTTCCAGGCAGAGCCGGAGATGAGCCTCACCACGCGGTCATGCCGGACCGTTCGGGTCAACGCCGCCCGAGGGCTGCCGCTTCGGCCAGCCGGGACGCTCTCACCCGTCTCCGGCGACAGCGCGTCTGAGCAGTATATTGGCAATGCCTCTTCGGGACGGCATCCGCCTCTTCAGCGACTGTGGACTGCCCCTCCACTACTCGCGACCGTGACCGGACGTTGGGAACCGGAACTCAGAGGCGGGCTGACCCCGGGTCAGTCAACGGTCGAGTTCCGGTGAGCGCGGTGTTCGGATCGTGCCGAGGGGGACGAGCAAGTAATCGAGTGGATCACGGAAATCGACGCCAGCCGTCTCTGGGCCGACCTTCGCCGATGCCTGACGTTCGCATCCCACCCAGCCGCCAGTCAGCAAGCCACCGTCGATGGACGACCCGGTCCATCGCATGGCGTCCCGACCGGCTAGAACCCGTCCGGGTTGGCCGGGTCGTGGGGAACCATGTCGAAGCTCAGCAGCGCCACGTTGCCGGGCAGGGCGATCTGCTGCACGATCGTCTCGGCGACGATCGCCGGATCGAGCATCCAGCCGTGGCGATGCCAGTGGAGACCCGTGTTCATCCCGCCGGGGTTGGCGACCGACGTGATGATGTCGTGCTCGCGGAGTTCCAGGAACAGGCCGCGGGCCAGGGCGTTGATGTAGGCCTTGGCGGCGGCGTACATCACGAGGCCGGCCGTCCCGGTGCGGTGCATCGAGCCCGTGAAGACGATCCGCCCCGCCTCCCGCTCGACCATCCGCCGGCAGACGAGCTGGGTGAGGAGGGTCGGTCCGGTCACCGCGACGGCGAGCGTCTCCAGGACCTGCTCCGGCGAGTGATCGATGAACGGCCGCGCCTCCCGGCCCACCTCCGCCGGGAAGTGGCGCACGGCGGCGTGGATCAGGATGTCGATGTCGCCGTGCCCGGAGATGATCGCCGCGACCCCGCGCTCGATGTCGGCCGGGTCCGTCAGGTCCAGTCGATGGCGATGGACGACCCCGACGCCGTCCGGCGGCACGCGTTCGAGCGCCTCGACATCCAGGTCGCAGGCCACCACGACCGCCTGGCGACGGGTCAACGCCGCGACGAGGGCACTCCCGAGTCCGCCGGCGGCCCCGGTCACGACGGCGATCTGACCGGCGAGCGACCGTTGGGCAATCGTCGTGGCCAATGACTGTTCCTGCTGGTTCGACACGGATTCAGCACTCCCTGAGATCGGAATCCACGTAAAACCCCCCCTCTCCGGGCACCTGCGAGCCGAAGCCGCTTCCAGCGGGTGAGCAAGCAGGTGAGCCGGAGAAGGGTCGGGGGAGAGGTCTGCTCCGCCGGCACGCAACTCCAATGAATACCGCTCTATTCTCCACGACCGGAACAAGCCTGTCGCCAGTGCTGACCAGGGGCGGGTTTCGCGACGGGCCGACCTTCGCTATCCTGCCGGGAGATCGTTCTTCGGAGCGCCGTCGCGTTTTGGCGGCCAGCACGAGCAAGGGAGCCACCCGATGCCATTCCTCAGCAAGGCCGTCCAGACCGCCCGGACCGATGCCATGCGCGCGTTCATGGAGGCGCACGAACTCGACGCCCTCGCCTTCCTGACGCCCGACTGGTTCTTCTACGCGACCAACTACCTGCTCGATGTCGCCCCGTGGGAACGACCGGTCATCGCCGTCGTGCCGCGGAAGGGCGAGCCGTTCATGGTCCTCAACGAGCTCTCGACCAACCACCTCGGCTTCTCGCGGGAGCGCGGCTCGGTCTGGGTGGACGATGTCTCGATCTACAGCGAGCACCCGCGCCTGACCGACCGGCGCTACCTGACACCGCAGGTGCCGGAGCTGATCGCCGAGCGGCTCCGGGGTGCCGGGCTGGGCCGGGCCCGGATCGGAGTCGATGCCGCGACCGAGCCGCTCCGCCTCGCCGCCGAGCGCCTCGGCAACGTCACGCTGGTGCCGCTCGAGCGGGAGCTGCGGGAGCTGCGCCTCATCAAACACGCCGAGGAACTTGAACTGATCCGGCGGGCCGGGTCGCTGTCGGACTGGGGACAGGACCGCTACCGCGAGCAGATTCGGCCCGGCCGCGTCGTGCAGGAGCTCGACTTCGCGATGGCCGCGCTGATGGCGGACGAGGCGGCCCGGCGCCACACCGGCGAGCAGGTCGAGATCCGGACGATGACGCTGTCCGGCCCGGCCTCGGCCTCCCCACACGGGACCGGCGCGGCGACCGGCGAGACGGTCCAGACTGGCCACGGTCTCGTCAACATCGTCATCGTCCGGATCAACGGCCTGGTCGTCGAGAACGAGCGGACCTGGTTCTGTGGTCAGCCCGACGACCGGCAGCGGGCCGCCTACGCCGCCGCGACCGAGGCGCAGCAGGCAGCGATCGCGCAGTTCACGACGGGGAACGCGCTGGCGAACGTCGACGCCGCCGCGCAGGCCGTCTTCCAGGCGCACGGCTTCGCCGATCACATCAACCACCGGACCGGCCACGGCATCGGGATCGCCGGCCACGAGTTCCCGGACGACATGGCCTTCAACCCCCGGCCGCTGCTGGCCAACGAGGTCTACTCGGCCGAGCCGGGGATCTACCTGCCAGGCGTCGGTGGCTTCCGCCATGACGACACCGTCTTCGTCGGCGCGACCCCGGAGGTCGTCACGAAGGCGCCGAAGGACATCGCCAGCCAGACCATCGGCTGAGCCGCCGGAAGGGAACGAAGTCGTCGAAGTGGGACCGGGTGGTTCGTCTCTGATTCCGCTTTCTGTGAAACAGAGCGGAGCCTGGATTCGGCCACATGGTTGCAATCCACTCACCGGGCTGACATCGCCGCCGCGTGCTGAGCCTAGTCATCTGCGAGCATAAGACTTGGTCACGGACAGAGACGCTCGACGCGGGCGTCACTGAGGCACTCGTACGAGCATCGGTCATGTCATCGGACCCGGTTGGTCAGCCCCCGACCAGGCTGATTCCGCAATGTGGGCAGACGACGTCCTCCTGGCTGATCGGCTTTCCGCAGTTGGGACACACCAGAGGTGGTCGATCACCCGCCGGTGTCTGGATCTGTCGACCATCCCGAGTCATGGGTCCACCTTCCTCTGCCACCCGGCTGCTTATCAACGGCGGAGACGTCGATCTTCCCCGTCCAGACGATAAGGGGCCTCATAGTCGACAACTGCCACCGGTACCGATGGTGCAGGAGCGATGCCATGTCTGAAGCGCCGTTCCTAATCTGGATATTGCGTGACTGGAGGAGGTCTTGACGACAACAGTTGGAAGTCGGGGCATCTGGAGCGACGTTCGGCATGGCTTTGTGGCTGGTCTGATCGGGACCGTCGTCATGAGCGTGCCAATCGTGGTCGCCCGGCGCACTGGATTCCTCGCTACACCACCACCGGTCGAGATTAGCGCCAACGTCGCCCGTCGGTTGCCCCTGCTACCGCAACGTGGGCAACGCGGGTTCCGGGCGATCTGGCTTGGCGGCCACCTCGCCTACGGTGGGGTCTGCGGTGTCACCTATGTCGTCGTTCGCCGCTATCTGCCCTCGAATCTGGTGCTGAACGGGGTGCTGTTCGGCCAGGCCGTCTGGGCGACGAGCTACCTCGGCGTCATTCCCGCACTCGGCCTCTATCCCGGACCGGAGGACGACTCCCGATCGAGGCTCCTCGTCATGGTGGGGGTGCATGGTGTGTTCGGCGTGACAGTGGCGCTGGTGAGCCAGAAGTTGGAGCGGCAATTCGTCCGTGTACTTCCGTAATTCGGAATTGATCGCCTCCCATAGATGTCCGGAAAAGAAGCGTCGACGGGCCTCGTCGTTTGCCTCGCGGTATCGCACGGTGTCTGCAAGGCTCCTGAAAGCAAGCGGTTCTGAATCCATGAAGGCGTTATCGAGCCGGGACGTCACTTCGCCGAAGGCGACTTGAGCCGCGTCAAGAACCGGCAGGATGACGGGAAGGAGTTGCGCCGTGGTCGTCGCCTTCTCCAACATCCTCCGGCAACGCGCCGTCATTGGTCCTGGCAGCGAGGTCAGCGCTGGATTGGAGCCGGTCGCACCGCTGGCGACCCATTGATCCGACCAGTTGGGCCGTCCTCGCCCTCTGGAATAACCCCAACTCCGGAAAAAAACGGCTGCTAGACTGGCGCATCACCCCGTCGTGATGAGCGACGTCGCTGTAATGGACGGAGAGGGACACCAATGGTTCATCCGCGCGATCCGGCGCCGGTCGGCCCAGCCGGGAACTACGAGCGGCACCTCGTCCCGGCGCTGTTCCTGCCCTGGGCGGCTGACCTCATCCGGCGGACGGACCCACGGCCCGGCGAGCGCGTCCTCGATGTCGCCTGTGGTACCGGCGCCGTCGCTCGGCAGGTCGCCCCGCTCGTCGGGCCGGACGGCACGGTGACGGCCATCGACATCAGCCCGGCGATGCTGGAGGTGGCGCGTGGGGTTCCGCGGTCATCGGGTGCGCCGATCGACTGGCGATCCGGCAGCGCGCAGGAACTTCCCTTTCCCGACGGGACGTTCGAGCTCGTCCTCTGCCAGCAGGGGATCCAGTTCTTCCCGGACCGCATCGGGGCGCTGCGCGAGATGCACCGCGTCCTGGTCGCCGGTGGCCGGCTCGGCGTCAGCGTCTCGGCCGGGCTGGAACAGCAGCCGGTCTACGCCGCCATCAATCGGGCGATGGAACGTCACACCGGGATCGCCGCGCTGGCGGAGCCATTCTCGCTGGGCGACGCCTGGGAGCTGGCGGCGTTGCTCGGGGCGGCCGGCTTCCGGGACGTCGATGTCCAGACGCCGAGCCGTCCGGTCCACTTTCCCTCCGTCCGGCAGTTCGTTCGCGTTTCGGTCCTTGGTTCCGCGGCCGCGGTCCGGACGCTCGCCGCCATGGGTGACGCCGAGCGGGAGGGTCTGATTGCCGCCGTCGAGCAGGATGCCGTCCAGTCGCTGGCGGCCTGGATCTCGGGCGACGCCCTCACTTTCCCGGTCACGACCAACGTCGCCACGGCCCACGTCTGATTCCGGTCGGCGCAGTCGATGGGTAGTGCGGGGAAATCGTTGTCAACCAGGAGGCGAACGATGGCGGGACTGACGGCGCGGGGGGCGACGCCGGACGACGCGGCGGCGATCGCGGCGATCTACAACCAGGGCATCGCGGAGCGGATCGCGACCTTCGAGACTGAGCCGCGCCAGCCAGCCGACATCCTGCCCTGGTTCGACGGCGTTCACCCGGTCGTCGTCGTGACGGCCGCCGGTGCTGCGGGAGAGGACGGCGGACGCATCGTCGCCTTCGCCGCGACGTCGACCTACCGCCCCCGAGCCTGCTACGCCGGGATCGCCGAGTACTCCGTCTACGTCGACCGCGACGCCCGGGGGATGGGCGCCGGCCGGCTGGCTCTCGAGGCGCTGTTCACGGCGGCGACGGCGGCGGGGTACTGGAAGCTCGTCTCCCGGATCTTCACCGAGAACACCGCCTCCCGCGCCCTGATGCGCCGGGTCGGCTTCCGCGAGGTCGGCGTCTACGAGCGCCACGGCCAGCTCGACGGCGTCTGGCGGGATGTCGTCATCATCGAGAAGCTGCTCACCTAATGTCGGCCTTATCCCGAGGGACAGCCAGGGACGGCTTGCGTCAAGTGCGTAGCCGGCTCGGCCGCGCCAATCGATCTTACGTCGGACTGTCGGGCGGCAATGGTTGGGCGCCCCGCTCCGCGACGCCCGGCCAGTCTGGTTTGGCAACCGGCCTTCCGTCTGATATGGTTGTTTTTAATCAATCAAATGATTGAGGGGAGACATCTCGTCAGGGTCTCCGTTCCCCATGAGAAGCAGAGCCATGAGTCGGACCGCCACCACCGCCCTAGCGAAACACGCCCCATCGGCTTCAACACTGGCTTCGACGCCGACGACGGCTCCGGATGGCCCGACGCGCAGTCACCGCGAGGTCCTCGAAGCCATCTCCGGGCTGATGCTCGGACTGTTCGTCGCCATCCTCTCCAGCACGGTGGTGACGACCTCCCTCCCGCGGATCATCGCCGACCTCGGTGGTAGTCAGTCGTCGTACACCTGGGTCGTGACCGCGTCGCTCCTCGCGACGACCGTCAGTACGCCGATCTGGGGCAAGTTCGCTGATCTGTTCGACCGGAAGTCACTCGTCCAGCTTTCGCTCCTCATCTTCGTGATCGGCTCGGTCCTGGGCGGGCTGTCCGAGAGTACCGGCTTCCTGATCTTCTGCCGCGCCATCCAGGGGCTCGGGGCCGGCGGTCTGACGGCCCTGGTCCAGATCGTCCTGGCAGACCTGATCAGCCCACGGGAGCGGGGCCGATATTCCGGGATCCTCGGCTCCGTCTTCGCGGTCGGCAGTGCCGGTGGTCCGCTGCTCGGCGGCGTCGTGACGGACTCGGCCGGCTGGCGCTGGAACTTCTACATCGTCGTCCCGATCGCCGCCGCCGCGATCATCCTGCTCCAGAAGACGCTGCACCTCCCGGCCCGTCCTCCGCGCAAGGTCACGATCGACTACCTCGGCGCCGGCCTGATCGCCAGCGGGATCTCACTGCTCCTGATCTGGGTCAGCCTGGCGGGCAAGAACTTCGCCTGGCTCTCGACGGACACGTTCCTGATGGTCGGCGGTTCGATTTTGATCCTCGCCCTGGCCATCCTCGTCGAGATGCGGGCGAAGGAGCCGATCATCCCGCTGGAGCTGTTCCGCAACCGGACCGTCGTGCTGTCCGTGATCGCGTCGGCCGCGATCGGCGTCACCCTGTTCGGCACGTCCGTCTTCCTCAGCCAGTACATGCAGCTGGCCCGGGGCAAGTCCCCGACGGAGTCCGGCCTGCTGACGCTGCCGCTGGTGATCGGCTCGCTGGTCGCTTCGACGGTCATCGGGCAGCGCATCAGCCGGACCGGAACCTGGAAGCCGTACATGATCTTCGGCTCCTTTCTGATGCTGATCGGGATCGCGGCGATGGGGACGCTGCGGTACGACACGACCTTCGCTCTGCTCGTGGTCTACATGTCCCTGATCGGCCTCGGCCTCGGCATGGTGATGCAGAATCTCGTCCTGATCGTGCAGAACTCGGTCTCCGTGCGTCAGCTCGGGACGGCGAGTTCGACCGTGGCGTTCTTCCGGACGCTGGGCGGCGCGATCGGGGTCTCGGCGCTCGGCGCGGTGCTGGGCAGCCGGGTGACGAGCCTGAGCAACGACGGCTTCGCTGATCTCGGCGTCGCGCCCACCGGCTCGTCTGGCACGATCCCGGTCCTGTCGGAACTCCCGGCGCCGGTCCGGGTCGTCATCGAATCGGCCTACGGGGAGGCGGTCGGTGATATCTTCCTCGTCGCCATCCCGCTCGCCGTGCTGACCATCATCATGGTCATGCTGCTGCCCAACCGTCCGCTTGGGACCAAGTCGGCGACCGAGCAACTCGCCGAAGAGGAGCCGCCAGTGACACCGACCGACCCCGTCTACAGCGTTCCCGCCGGGACCGCCAGCGAGCTCCTCCACCCCCGGGGGTCACGATGACCGCCGGAACAGGGATGACCGAGAGCGTCCGGGCCGGCGATCTGGCCGGTCCTGGCGATGGCCAGCTGGCGGCCGGTCCCATGCGCGACCGGGACGACGTCACCGAAGGGTCGGTCCAGGTGGTCGAGATGGAACTCGCGACGCTGTTCGCCAGCGCCCGCGACATGCGCCGCCGCGCCGCCGCGAGCATCGACCCCTGTCTCCAGCCGGCGGCCTACGGGCTGCTGCGGCTCCTGCTCCCTCACGGCCCGATGCGAGCCAGCGCCATCGCCGAGATGCTCGGCGTGGACCGCAGTGCCGTCAGCCGGCTGCTCCAGTCGCTGGAGGTCCTCGGCCTGACCGAGAGCCACCCGGACCAGGAGGACGGCCGCGCCCACCTCGTCGGGCTGTCGCCGCTGGGCGAGCAGCGGATGCGGGCCCTGCGGACCGATCAGCAGGCGATCCTCCGGGAGGCGTTCCGCGACTGGACCCCCGAGGACATCGACCGCTTCGCCGGCCTCCTCGGCCAGTTCAACGCCACCGCCGGCGCCACCCGTCGCTCGTAACGCCCGGCTCCGTCCCTCCACGCATATTCGACGATAGAACCGCGGGAGCGATTTTGTTCGCTCGGCGGTGCGGTCTTTTGCCGGGAGTCTGCGTCGACTAAAGGGGTACGCTGCCGCGGCGGGTGCGACTTGGGTGGCTGGGTGGCCAGTCACCCTCTCGTTACACAACGCTGGGTGGTCACAGCCCATCTTACACAACGATTTGCCAAAATCGTTGTGTAAGATGGGCTGGATACACTGGGCGTTGTGTAAGGAGGGGGTACGATGCGACGTGAAGACTTTGCCGAGGGCTTTCCGGGGACACTCGTTCAGACGTATGGCAAAGCTCTGGGCTACATCCCGGATCCGCTCCCGACAATCATCTCGCTCGCGCCTGACGTCCTGGTTCAGTCCGACCAGGCGATGCTTGCTGTTGGGAGGCTCGATCAACTCGGACGATCGTTGCCGAATCCATATCTGCTGATCCAGCCCTTCATCCGACGGGAGGCGGTTGCCTCAAGCCGGATGGAAGGCACGACGGCGGACGTCGGGCAACTGGTGCTCTATGAAGCAGCGGGAGTGACACCCGGGTCAGATAGCGATGTCCGGGAGGTGGCGAATTACGTTACCGCGGTCAACCATGGCCTGAACCGTCCTACTGACCGACCGGTCTCAGTCGGCCTCGTCCGTGAGATGCATCACCTGCTGCTCACCGAGGTGCGGGGTGAACGGGCGCGGCCCGGGCTATATCGAGAACAGCAGAACTGGATCGGCCGGTCCGGGCAGGCGATCGGCGACGCGCGCTTTGTTCCCCCGCCACCCGATCAGGTAGCCGGACTCATGCTCGACCTCGAACAATCCTGGCAGAACCCTGCGGCACTCCCCGTTCTCGTTCGACTGGCACTGATCCACTATCAGTTCGAGACGATTCATCCCTTTCTTGACGGGAATGGACGTCTTGGACGGTTGCTGATGTCGATCCTTCTCGATGACTGGGAAGTGCTTGGACGGCCACTCCTGTACCTGAGTTCCGCTATCGAGCCGTACCGGCAGGAGTATCAGGACGGACTGCTGCGAGTCAGCCAGACCGGGGACTGGAACACATGGATCCGATTCTTCCTCCGAGCCGTTCGCGAGGCGGCGGATGACGCGCTCAGCCGAGGGAACCGACTGGTCGATCTTCAGACGCGGCTCAACGCCAAGTACAAGGATCGAGGGATGATCGTCGCGCTGAAGCTCGTCGATGAACTCTTTGTGACGCCGGCCTTCTCCGTTACTGAGATGGCCGACCGACTGGGGGTGACCTACGAGGCATTGCGCCGCACCGTTGAGCGCCTCACCGATGATCAGATCCTCAGGGAGGTTACCGGTCAGCAGCGGAACCGTATCTACGTCACCCCGGAGATTGTCCGGGCTGTGAATCCGGCGCGGGAATGAAGCTGGGAGTTGACTCCTTCGCTCGAACAAACTGAGCCGGATTCAGAAAATGTCTCGGAGCTTGTCAACCGTGCAGACATCGGCCCCGACCGACGCGATCAGCTCCGGGGCGTTGCGCCAGCGGCCGTCGATGACGACGACCGGGCGGGTGCCGTCCGGGCTGAGCAGGGCCCGGCCGGCGAGCATCTTGGCCTCGTGGATGACGTCGGGGTTGCGGAAGGACTTGGCGAAGATCAGCGTCCGGTCGTCGTCGAGCGTGAAGTTCGGCCGCAGCGTCGCCGCGACCAGCCGGGCCGGGAGCGTGCGGCCGGTCCGTGCGTCGTCCCCAAGGATACCGGCGATGGCCCGCTTGAGCGTCACGGTCGTCTGCTTCGGCGTCGGCTCGCCCAGCCGGATCCGACCCGGTGGGCGGTCCGGCGGCAACGAGACCGGGGTCGGGTCGGACCGAAGCCAGGCGCGGAGGGCGTTGGTCGGAGGCTCGTCGGCGACGATGACCGCGCCGTAGAGCGGCCGCAGCGCCGGCAGGATCCAGTCGGTCCAGGCCCCGTTGGTGACCAGGCACCAGTCTCGATAACCGGCCCGGCGGGTGAACCAGGGGACGGCCGCGAGCTCCCAGAACTGGTAGTGGCTGTAGGCCGGCCAGTGCCACGGGCAGACGACGACCAGCCGCCGGTCCGACCCCTCGCCGGCGGCGAACGTGTGCTCGTAGCCCGGCGCTGTATCGCTGACCGGAGCGAGCTCGTCGCTGAATGCCGCCGAGATCGCGTCGCACCACTGCCCGTGGAGCGTCTCCAGCGGGATCGCCGGCCTGCTCACCATCCGTCGTTCGCCAGCATCCGGGTCAACACCCGTGGACCGGTCACCCGGCGCTTCCGGTGCCGAAGGACGCGATGTCCGGGATGACGAGGGGCGAGAGATTGGCCTCGATCCGCTCGCGGTGGGCCTCGAGCTGGGTCGGTAGCCAGAGGGGGAGATCAGCCGCGTCGGCTCCGGTGCTCGGCGGCAGGCCTGGGCCGGTCGTCGCCAGCTCGACGATCATGCCGTCGCGGTTGCGGAAGGCGACGCGTTGGAACGGGCCGCGGTCCTGGATCGGGGTTACCTGGTTCCCGTAGTTGGTCAGCCGCTCGACCCAGTACTCGAGCGCGCCGTCGGGTACCTCCAGTGCCCAGTGATGGGTGACGCCGGTGCCAGAGCGGGCGGGCCGGCGGGTGTTCGGGTCCTGGACGAAGAAGGTCACGACGGTCCCCGGCGCGGCGTCGCCGACGCCCCAGTAGAGGTGCGGCGAGGTCGGGTCGTCGAAGTTGATCGTTCGCTTGACCAGTCGCAGCCCGAGGGTCTCGACCCAGAGCCGCTCCATCTCCGGCTGATGGGTGCCGATCGCGGTGATGTGATGGAGGTGCCGCAGCCGCATCGCGTCGTCGATCGAGGTGACGGGAGCCGGCCAGGTCTCGGCGGCGATGGCCGGCTCGTCACGACCGGCGGCGGTCGTCTCGAAAGGCGGCGGTTTGACGACGGTACCGAGCGCCTCGGGCGCCTCGTCGACCGTCCAGCCCGGCCCCTCGGTCGCGATCTCGACGATCAGGCCATCGGGGTCCTTCGTGTAGATGCTGGTGAAGTAGGTCCGGTCGTAGGGACCGTCGACGGACTGGCCGTGGTCCGTCAGCCAGCGTTTCCAGCGCAGCAGCGTCTCGCGGTCCGCCGTCGCAAAGGCGACGTGGTGGGTGCCGCCGATGCCGGGGGTGCCGCGCTTCATGTCCGGCCAGTCGACCAGGGTGAGCAGCGAGCCGGGCGCTCCGCTGGCGCCGGTCGAGAAGAACAGGCCGTGCGAGCGCCAGTCGTCGATGTCGACCGACCGGACCACGAGCCGGAGCCCGAGGATGCCGGTGTACCAGGCAACCGCACGGCCAGGATCGGTCGAGACGACGGTCAGGTGGTGCAGCCCCCGGACGGCGTGGTCGGGATGGACGCTCGTTGAGCTGGACATGGCGGCGGACTCCTGACTGTTGGACGAGGTGCGATGCCGTTGGCCGCTCAGGGCAGGACGACCGTCTCGCGGGCGGCGTCCCACGACGGGCGGGAGACATCGAACCGGTCGGTCGTCCGGACGTAGGTCGCTGGGCCGCCCATCCGGGCGACGGCCCGGAGCCGCTCCGGCAGAACATGATGGCCATCGAGAACGCGCTCGTGGACGCGAATCCGGACGACGTCGCCGACGACCAGGTAGCTGGGCGACGCGTCCGTCCCGTAGTTCCGGGTCTCCCGGAATCGGAGCTCGAAGGCGACCGGGGCCTCGGCGACCCGGGGCGCCCCGACGCTCTCGGACGGTTCCGGCGTCAGCCCGGCCCAGGTGAACTCGTCCTCGCCGGCGGGGAAGTTGGCCGAGGTGGTGTTCATCTGATGGACGAGGTCGTCGCTGAGGATGTTGATGACGTAGTCGCCGGTCGCCTCGATATTGCGGAGCGTGTCCTTGCGACCGCTGCTGACGAAGCCAAGCACGGGCGGGACGTCGGCCAGCGTCATGAAGTAGGAGTGCGGGGCGATGTTGCCAACGCCGTTGGTATCCCGGGTCGAGACCCAGGCGATCGGCCGAGGGACGACCGAGGCCTTGACGATCCCGGCGATCTGGCGTGGGTCGCTCTCGCCGACGACCCACTGCCGGGACGGTGTGTCCTGGCCCTCGCTCATCTGATTCCTTCCCTGAGGGGCAATCGAAACGCCGTCGACCCGGTGACGACGCGCCGGGCGCTGTTCGACTTGAGTACGCAACGCCCATGCCCATCGCGTGGTGGGAACGAGATGGGCGAATCGCCCGCGCACACCACGCGGCAATACGACGTCCGCGCGACGGGTCTGTGGTGGTCCGTGTGCAGAAGGCTCTTGCGGGAACGGAGAAAGGACCGCACACTGCACGCACTTTCCTCTGACATGCGGGCGTCGCGCCGGCGAGATTACGACGAACCGATCCACCCGTACGGGTGCGACTGGGCACAACCGAATCCGCGGTCCGGCGATGCCCGCCACCAGCGACAAGGAGCTTCGACGATGAGCCACGACGGCGTGAACGATTCGACCAGCAGGAACCCGATGCTGACGCTGCATCCCACCACCCGGCGCCAGCTAATCGGCGGTATGGCCGGCGCGGCGGCGGCGATGGCCGCGCTGCGCATCCCGTCCGGCGCGGCCTCGATCCTGCCGATCTCCCCCGCGACGCTGCTGGCGCAGGCCACGCCGCCTCCGGGCGCCGCCCCGGCCGAGGACCAGGTCTTCGTCATCTCCTCCGACCCGACCATCGTCCGGGTCTTCGACTTCTTCGAGCAGGTCTACCAGCGACCGACGGCCTCCGACCTGTTCTCCGACCCGCTCGTCCGGATGGACCGGAACTTCGACATCATCCCGGCCGCCGCGACGTCATGGTCCGGCGATACGGCGAACAAGGTCTGGACGTTCGAGCTGGACCCGGCCCTGGTCTGGAGCGACGGCAACCCCGTCACTGCCAACGACTGGGTCCGGACCTTCCAGTACGGTGCCGACCCGGGCCACATCTGGGACTTCGCCTGGTTCTTCTCGGGCGTGATCGTCAACTTCGCCGAAGCCTTCGCGGGTGACGTCGCGGTCGATCAGATCGGAGTCCGCCAGGGCGCGACGCCCAACCAGCTGATCATCGAGACGGTCGACCCGGCGCCGTACCTGCCCTCGATGATGCTCTACTCGCCGACGCTCTCCGCCGCCGCGCTGGACAGCACTGGGCCGCTCTACAACACCGACCCCGCCACGGCCGTCTCGTCCGGGCCGTTCATCCCGACCGAGTTCTCCCGCGACCAGCGAGTCGTCTTCAGCCGCAACCCGACCTACGCCGGCAAGCTGACGCCCGCCGTCCAGACGGTCATCGTCACCCTCGCCGCCCAGAACACCAACTTCACCCTCTACCAGGCCGGCGAGATCGACTACATGCAGGGCCTCGCCCCGCAGGAACTCCAGCTCGCCCAGGCCGATCCGGTCATGAGCAAGGAGCTCTACCAGTCGGTCGGTGACTTCCGGACCTGGTACCTGTTCTTCAATACGACGCTGGCGCCGTTCGACAACCTGATGGTCCGGCAGGCTTTCAGCCACGCCGTCGACCGCGACGCGATCGCGACGGCGGTTCTGGGGCTCTCCGGTGTCCCGGCCTACTCGTTCCTCGCCCCGGGCTTCCCGGCCGCCAACGGTGAGGCGCTCAAGGACATCCAGGCCTTCAATCCGGACATGGCGAAGCAGCTGCTCGCGGACGCCGGCTTCCCGGGCGGCGCCGGCTTCCCGGCCCAGACGATGCTGCTCCGCAACGAGAGCCCGCTCAACCAGACCGTGGCCGGGGCGATCGCCGCCGGGATCACCGAGGTGTTGGGCATCCCGGTCGAGGTCAGCAACATCGATCAGGCCGCCTTCACGGCCCAGATCAAGGAGATCCCGTTCGGCGCCGTCTCCTACGGGATGGACTACCTCGACCCGTCCAACATGCTCGGCGTCTGGAACAACGGTCGGCACCCGTGGGTCAACGAGACCTTCCTCAAGCAGTTCGCCGACGCCAACGTTTACACCGGCGCCCCGGAGGAGCGGATCGCGATGTTCCAGGAGTCCGAGCGGACGCTGGTGACCGACGTGCCGGCGGTCTTCGTCTACCACGAGACGCCGGTCCAGCTGATCAAGCCGTATGTGACCGGACCGTTCCTCGACCCGGACCGCAACGGCCTGACCAACCTCCACTGGCCGGGCTACACGGGATTCTCGACGGTGACCAGTGAGCTCTACCTCGGCGAAGGTGCCCCCTCCGGCCGCGGCGTCTAGCCCGATCTCATTGATCCCGTCAGCGACCGTCGAGCAACCGGGACGGGCGCCGCACAGCGCGGTGTGTCGTCCGTCCCGTCCTCCGTTCATGTGACGCTCGATGTTCAGGTCGAGGTTGTCGACTCCTTTGCAAACCCGAGTCGCTGTTCGGCCATGGCGCCGCCCATCTGGCGAATCGCCTCCGGCCCGGCACCGTGCGGGTTCGCGATCTCTCGTTCCGTCCGGGCCGTCGCTTGCGCCGGCGACTGGATGCCCACGTCCGGTAGCGCTCGCCGGGCCGGGGCAATGAGCGCCGATGGCAGATCGCTCGGTTGATATTCGGGCGGTCGGGTGATCATCGGTGTTCCTTCAGGAGAGAGACGCGGCGGTCCCGGAAACTGGTCAGCTCGCGCCAACGTCGCTTCGGGGCGACCACGGGATTCGGTCCTCGGCTACCGGACTCGCGGAGCAGGGGGCCGGGCGGGCGAGTCCAGCCCGCCAGCGTCGATGACCGTCCCGTTCAGCCTCTCCCGCTCCATGTCGTCATGCTCAGCGAGAACGGGTGGATCGTGAGCGCGCAGCGGCGTTCTTCAGCCAGGCCATTCGATATATTGACGTTGCAAGAGAGGTTCGGTAACGATTGGCCGTTTGGCCCCGGTTGTTCATGGCCGGACTCAGGAACGGCGCAGAGCCTGTCCATGACGATCCGCGTACATCCGTAACCTCGGTCATGGCCGGGGCTGTCGATCCCCGCACGAGACCCTCAGCATCGTGACTCCGGGACGTCATGGTGAATCAGCTACCGCCGGGGAATGGGGATTTCGAGGAGCGGTAGCTCGCGATCCGCAACCGATTGGCTCGGGACGGAGCCGATCCGGATGGCGCCCATGTGGAGATAGAACGCCTCGGCGAACGGATCGGAGTGGATCTCCAGCGCGGTGAAGCCGAGGTGGCGGGCGTGGTCGATCGCGGTGTTCCAGAGCAGTCGCCCGATGCCGGTGCCGATCCGGCCGGGGTCGATGAAGAGATCGTCCAGCAGCCCCCGCGGCGGTTTCCCGGCAACGGTGTAGAACCCGGCCAGCTGGCCATCGACCTCGGCGACCCTGACCCGCCCACTGGCACACGCCTCCGGGCTGACCCGCAGGTCGTCACGGAAGCTGGCCATGAGACCGTCGTCATATCCCCAGTACGCCTTGCTCCGGAACGCGAGCTCGCCGATGGCGCCGGACTCGTCCGGACGGGCGGGCCGGACCGTCGGTCGAGTTGCTGGCGAACCGGTCGCCGGCGGCGTGAGACCGGTCATCGTTCCACTCCACTCATTTCCAGCAGGGCGCTGACCGTGCGCCAGTTGCGGCTGGTGCTGACGATGCCGAGCCCGTGGTCGAAGAAATCGTTGGTGAGCTTCGAGCGGGCAACGCCGCCTGGCAGATGGAGGTAGATGGCGCGGCCATCGACGCGAAAGGTGTCGCCGGGAAACTGGTCTGGATCGAGAGCGGCGACGCGCTCTGGATCCGGAGCCTCGCTGAGGACCATCAGATGGCAGGCACTTTCGGCCTCGCCCGCGACCACAAAGGGATTGTGGGCGACGATGCCGCGGAGTTCGCTTGCCGACACCAGCACGACCGGGGATGTTGATCCGAGTTCTTCCCGGATGCGTGCGGTCACGACCGGACCGATCGTCGCAGCGACTGCGGGCGCCGCGTCGAAGACGACGTTGCCGCTCTGCAGGTAGGTCCGGACCTGTTCCCCACCGGCCTCCTCGACGAAGCCGCGGAGCGCCGGCATCGGCACCTTGTTCCGGCCACCGAGGTTGATCCCACGCATCAACGCGATCCACGTTTTCATCCACTGCTCCTCTGTCCGGCACGAGGTAACCGGGTCGATGGTACCGTGGTCTGCTCGCGCCGCGCCGCTACTCGGCCGCCTGCTCAGCCATCGCGTCAGCCCCCGATGTCCGGGGTTGGCGTTCGCGATAGGCCAGGAGGCCGATCCCGGCGGCGATCATCGCGGCGATGGCACCAACGAGGAGTCCCCAGCGTGGGCCGGCGTGTTCGCCGATCGCGCCGATGATCGGCCCGCCAATCGGCGTCGTGCCAAGGAAGGCGATCGACCAGAGCGACATTACTCGGCCCTGCATCGTCGGCAGGCTGTTGAGTTGCAGCGTGACATTGCCAAGCGAGGTGAAGGTGATCGAGAAGAACCCGACGACGACCATGGCCATGAAGGCCACCGGGAGCGTTGGCGACGCGGCGATCATCAGCATCGACACGCCGAACAGAAACGCCGACACCACCATCGCTTTCGGGTCGCGGGCGGTGCGGCTGGCCGTGTAGAGCCCACCGATGACGGCACCGATGCCCATCGCCGCCGTCAGCGCGGCGTAGCCGGTCGCTGCCCTGTGCAGGCTGAATTCCGCGAAGAGCGGCAGGATCACCGAGAACTCATAGGTGAAGGTGCCGATGATCGCCATCATCAGCAGCGTGTTGCGGAGCGTTGGGATTTCCGCAACGTACCTGAGGCCCTCGACCAGCTGTCCCTTGGCCCGGGCCACCCGTTTCGCCGGGTGGAGCTCGTTCCGTCGCATCAGCGTCAGTGTGATGATCGGCGCGAGGAACGAGATCCCGTTGGCAATAAAGCAGGCACCGACTCCGAGCGTGGCGACGAAGACACCGGCAATGGCCGGACCGATCACCCGGGTCAGGTTCATCTCGGTCGAGTTCAGCGAGACGGCGTTCCGGAGCAGGTCGTTGCCGACCATCTCGCGGACGAACGTCTGCCGGGTCGGGTTGTCGAAGACCTTGACCGCGCCGAGGACGACCGCGATGGCGTAGACCATCCACAGCTCGATGCGGCCGGCGACGACCAGGGTGCCCATCAGCAGGCTGGCTAGCCCCGAGACGACCTGAACGGCGTAGAGGATCGCCCGCTTCGGGTAGCGGTCGGCGATCAGCCCACCCCAGGCGCCGAACAGCAGCACTGGCAGGGTCTGAAGCGCGGTGACGACGCCAAGCGCCGTGCCGGACCCGGTCAGCTGGAGGACGAGCAGCCCCTGGGCGACCGTCTGCATCCAGGTGCCGGACATCGACACCGCCTGGCCGATGAAGAACAGCCGGTAGTTGCGGATGGCGAGCGAGGCGAACGTCCGGCGGGTGAAGGTGTCCAGAGCCGGGATCATCGGTGCGGCCCGATCAGTCCGGTGGGCGGTAGCTGGCAGTCATCCGTGTCCATGCCAACTACCATAAGGCAACCAAAACAGTTCTGCCACTCCCATGACGGCTGACGGGAACCGCAATGTACAGGGGCAATGTGTGGCAGGCAGAGAAGAAGCACGGACCATTGTGGCGCTTGTCGGCAGTGGCGAATGGTATCGACGCCCACCACATGACACAGGGTGGATGCGCGCGCCTCGTCGCCGGACCAAACCTCGTTTTTCAGCTCGCGGAGGACGGATCATCGGAACGACGCGCTTCGCCGAGCCGTTCGACGTCCGCACCGATCCGCGCCGATCCCAGCCGTCATCTGGCCGCATCGCTGTCTGACGACGGGCCAGCCTGTCGCGCCGGCTCCATCATGACCTCGTCGACATAGCACCACAGCCAGTCCTCGCCTGGTTCGAACTCCTGGATGATCGGGTGGCGGGTCGCGTGGAGATGCTTGCTCGCGTGGCGGTTCTCGCTCGAGTCGCGGCAGCCGACGTGGCAGCGGATCTGGCATTCCCGCGGATGAACCCAGCTGTCGCCCAGGTGTCGCCCCGCGCGATGCACTCCTCGCAGCCGTCGGTGCTCGGCGTCACGTCCCGGATCTGGTCGAGATGGCAGCATGGAACGGACACGATGACTCGTCCTTTCACGTCACGCTGGTCGCGTCGTTGACCATCGCGGCGGAGTGCCCTGGAACGCCGCGAGCATCCCGCGGCGGAACATGTCCGGGAGGGATCGGCATCCGTACCCGTCTCATCCGTCAGAACGGGGCAACCTCGGCAGGTTAGGCCTGGATCGACCGGACATACCCTCGCAGTCGCCAATACGAGACGTATTTCAGGAGAGGCAGGACATTGGTGAGAATATGCCCGCAAAGAACGGTCGCGAACAGCAGCTGGTGCTGCAATCGAACACGCTTTTGTGATAACATAATCATCAATGAGAGAGGGGGTTCGATGACGACTCGCTCACGGGTATCAGGAGCCACACAGGCATTCCCCCGCAGGAATCACGACCGTCATCCGTCAGTCAGGAATGGGCGCAACCGGTTCGGGCACGCGATACGAATCGGTATCGTTCTGGTCGCGCTGCTGTTGCCGTTGATTGGCGCGATTGCCAACACCGGCATCGCTGTGGCCCGGCAATCCACGACCGGTACTGGGGATAGCGTCTATGTCATTCCCATCCATGGCGAGATCGAGCCGGGAATCGGACACTTTCTTGAGCGGTCGCTCGACGCCGCCAGAGACGCCGGCGCCAACACCGTCATCCTCGACATCAACACGCCCGGCGGCCGGCTCGATACGGTCCTGGAGATGCGTGACGCCATCCTCGACAGCCCGCTGCAAACGGTCGCGTTCGTCAACCGGGAGGCATTCTCGGCTGGTGCGCTTATCACCATCGCGAGCAATCAGATCTGGATGGCGCCGGGTGCGGTCTTCGGGGCAGCTACACCGATCGATGGCGGAACCGGCGAGACGGCCGACGCCAAGATCGTGTCGGCGGTGCGCACCACCTTCCGCGCGACCGCTGAGGAGCGCGATCGAGACCCAGTGATCGCCGAGGCGATGGTCGATACGTCGGTGACGGTCGACGGGCTGGATTCGGCGACGACCCTTCTCACGCTCACGACCGATCAGGCTGAGCGGACTGGGTACCTCAATGGCGTCGCCGGCGACCGCGCCGAACTGCTGGCAGACCTCGGTCTCGGCAACGCGCCGGTCACCGTCACCTCGGTTAGCCCGGTCGAACACCTCGTGCGCTGGGTCACCGATCCGACGTTCTCGTCGCTGCTTATCATGCTTGGGCTGTTCCTGATCATCGCCGACGGGCTGTTCGCCGGGTTCGGATTCGTCGCCGTGATCGGCGTCCTGTGTCTCGGCCTGTTCTTCTGGGGCTATCTTCTCGCTGGGCTCGCCGGGTGGGAGGGGTTGGTCCTGGTTGCACTCGGGCTCGGGCTAATCGCCCTGGAGGTCTTCGTGATCCCCGGATTCGGCCTGGCCGGGATCTCGGGAATGATCGCGCTCGCCGGTGGACTGTTCCTGACGATGTCCGGGAGCGGATTCGGCAACTTCCAGTTCACCGACGAGGTTGTCCGGTCGGCCTGGCTGACACTGCTCGCGATCGGAGGCGCGGTGGCTGGCGTGATCGGTGTCGCGACGCTGATGCCGCGGTTCGCGGGAGGTGGTTCCGGCCGGCTCCTCGGCGGCGGCCTCGCGCTCCACGCCACGGTCGACGACGACGGTCATCCCATGGGTCGGTTGCCGGATCGTCCCGGCTGGCTGGTGCGCTCCCTGCATGGCGACGCGGTCCTCAAGCAGGACGACCAGGCAGTGCCTGATCTGTCCGAACGGCGCCGCCGGTAGGGTGAATGCCTGCGTCCGGTCATCGCGCGCACGTTCAGCGGATCGGGCGTGCGCCGCCGGTGGGGACCGATCGCCGCCGGATCGACCGGCATTCAGCCTGACGGGTGGCAGACCGGACTATCCGGCGCTTGTGTTTCAGGGTCAGTAGTTCGTTCGTCCCATGACCCAATGGAAAGGGTTCTTCGATGGCTGACGGTCTTGTCTCGCTCATCGTTACGCTGGTCATCATCGTGGCGGTCCTTGGTTTCGTCCTGTTCTTCGTCCCAATCGGCCTCTGGGTTACGGCGGTCTTCTCCGGAGCGCGGGTCAGTCTCGGCACGCTGGTCGGGATGCGGTTGCGGAAGGTCAACCCGAACGACATCGTCCGGCCCTACATCAGCGCCATCAAGGCCGGACTGGATCTCGACGTCGGGCAGATGGAAGCTCACTACCTCGCCGGCGGCAACGTCGGGCGGGTCGTCCAGGCCCTGATCTCGGCCGACCGCGCCAATATCGAACTGCCGTGGAAGCGGGCGACCGCGATCGACCTTGCCGGCCGTGATGTCCTTGAAGCGGTCCAGGTCAGCGTCAACCCGAAAGTCATCCAGACGCCGCGCGTCTCGGCGGTGGCCAAGGATGGCATCCAGCTGGTCGCGGTCGCCCGTGTGACTGTCCGCGCGAACATCGACCGGCTCGTCGGTGGTGCCGGCGAGGAGACGATCATCGCCCGGGTCGGCGAGGGCACCGTCTCCTCGATCGGCTCGGCGGCCTCCCACAAGACCGTGCTCGAGAACCCCGATCAGATCTCCAAATATGTGCTGGAGCGTGGTCTGGATCAGGGGACAGCCTACGAGATCCTGTCCATCGACATCGCGGACGTCGATGTCGGGCGCAACATCGGGGCGCAACTCCAGACCGACCAGGCCGAGGCCGACAAGCAGATCGCCCAGGCCCGGGCTGAGGAGCGCCGCGCGATGGCGCTGGCCCATGAGCAGGAGATGCGGGCCAAGGTCGTCGAGGCCGAAGCCGAGGTTCCGCTCGCCATGGCCGAAGCGTTCCGATCCGGCCGGCTGGGAGTGATGGACTACTACAAGATGGAGAATGTCCAGGCCGATACCGACATGCGCTCGGCGATCTCCGGTCGCGATGGTGCCGGGAACAACAATCACCGGTAACCTACCTGACCGGCCGCGTGGATGTGGCGGTCGAGCCCCGCCGACGTTCACCTGGCCGGTCCAGTGAGAGGCTTTCGTCGATGCAGCGGCTTCGTAACCTGATCGAAACCGCCCTGAACGAAACCGGCGAATCCCCTCGCCGCTACGCCGATCGCCCGGGGGCGCTGTTCGCGTCCGGGTCGGTTGGCGAGCCCGGAGGCCGGGAGCGCCAGCGGGATACGTCGCCGGCGGCCGGGCGCGCCGATGAGTGGCCGGGCGACGACCGGGAGCAATCCCCGCGGCGGCGTCGCCCGGCGGGGTCCGATCAGGCCGCCGCGGCCACGCCCGCCGATGCGCGGACGAATCTCATGGCCGCGCTCCGCTCACCATCGGCGTTGCGTAACGCGGTGTTGCTCCGGGAAGTGCTCGACCCGCCGATTGCGTTGCGGGACGAACGCCGGGAGCGATGAGACTAGCGTTCCCGGCACGGTGATGCCCTATCGACTCCGGCGTCTCCTCGATCACTATCAGCGCCGACTTCGTCCGCGGGAAGCGGGCGTCGTCATTTTTCGCCCTGGCGACACATGCTCGCCCTGGCCTGGGTTCACCGCCCGGCTGCACCGGGTCCGAAAGCCTCGCTGGCGTCAGATGGCTTCGAACACGGCCTGCACGATCCGGACCCGTCCCTCGACCCGGTTGCGGAACAGGTTCGCTCCCATTGTGGGAAAATCCGGTGCCATCACGCTCTGGATCGTCAATGGCGATGGTGCCTTGCCGGCAGCCTGTTGTTGGCGGCTTTGCGCGATGGTCGCGTCGGTCGTGTCGGCCCAGGTCACCTCACGGAATCCGGCATTGGACAGGGCGTTCCGCATTTCGTTGGCAGTCAGCAGAAAACTCGTCGCCGGGGTGCGGGCCCACGGGACGGGGAAGATCACATCGCCGCCGTCACCCGCGAGCACGTCGCTGATCGCGAACCGCGCGCGGGGTTTGAGGACACGCCGGATCTCGCCGTAGAGCCGGTCGCGGTCGGCGATATTCATCGCGACGTGCTGGGTCCAGGCCGCATCGAAGCTTGCGCCGGCGAACGGTAGATCGAGGGCATCGGCCCGCTGGAAGGTTGTCCGGTCGCTCAGCCCTGTCCGCTCCGAGAGCATCGAGGCGACATCGACGAACGCGGCGGTCAGATCGATTCCGGCGACGCGGGCGCCGTACATCGCGGCCAGGTAGCGGGCAGCGCCGCCGATCCCACTTCCGACATCGAGGATAGTCGCACCGTCGGCTGGATCAAGCCGTGCCGCCAGTTCCGTCGTCGCGGTCAACCCGCCGACGTGAAACTGGTCCAGGCTGGCGAGCTCCCGCCAGTCGATCAGGCCGTGGCCGAGACCCGCGGCGGCGAGCGCATCGGTGACGCGGGGTCGAATCGACTCGTGGCCGTAATGGGATTCCACCGGGTTGCGGTCACTCATCCGTATCGCTCCAGGCTGCGCTGTCGTTCGCTCGACGGGCCATCGTGGATGAGGGGGTTTCGGGTAGCGATGCGGTTCAGGCTGGCGCTGGCGCGGCTTCGGTGCTGGACGCTGATGAGGCTGGATCGGACCGGTCCGCTGATTCGTCGCGTTCGGGTGGCAGTGTGTGGCGCAACACAAGATACCCGACGATCCCGGCGATCAGCGAGCCGAACAGGATCCCGATGCGGGCCGCATTGGCGATCGGGCCGGCCTCGAAGGCCAGCTCGGTCACGAACAGCGAGACGGTGAAGCCGATCCCGCCCAGGCAGGCGACGCTGGCGAGCTGAACCCAGCTGATCGCGCCGGGCTTGAGTGCCAGCCCGGTCCGGACGGCGATCCAGGCGAACAGCGTGATCCCGATCGGCTTCCCGACCACGAGCCCGACGACGACGCCCCACGTCACCGGGCTGGACAGGGCGTCGCCGAGCCCGTCGACCAGCTGGATACCGGCGTTGGCGAAGGCGAAGACCGGCAGGATGATGAAGGCGACGACCGGGTTGACCCGGTGCTGAAGGTGCGTCATCGGCGTCTCGACGTCCTCGCAGAGCCGCTCCAGCGCCTGCGTCGCCTGCTGCTGGGGCTCGTTGCTCAGGATGCTCGGGGCAATGAAGCAGGCCCGCTCGAAGTCCTCGATCGCCTTGCGGCTCCGGAGCAGGAACTCGCTCGGGTTGATCCAGGACTGCGCCGGGACGGTCAGCGCGACCAGGATGCCGGCCAGCGTCCCGTGGATGCCGGACTCGAAGACGGCCACCCAGACGGCCAGCCCGACGACCGCGTAGATCGGCCAGCGATGGAAGCCGGCCCGGTTGGCGAACATCAGCACGCCGAGCAGCGCGAGCGCGATCGCGACCGCCGACCAGTTGATCGACTCGGTGTAGAAGATGGCGATCACCCCGACCGCGAGGATGTCATCGACGATCGCGAGCGCGGTCAGGAAGACCAGCAGCAGTGGCCGGACCCGGCCCCCGAGCAGCGTCAGGATGCCGAGGGCGAAGGCGGTGTCCGTCGCCATCGGGATCCCCCAGCCGCGGGAGCCGTCGCCGCCGAGGTTGATTGTGCTGAAGATCAGGGCCGGGACGATCACCCCGCCGACCGCCGCCGCGATCGGCAGGGCGGCCTGACGAGGGTAGCGCAACTCGCCAACGAGGATCTCGCGCTTGATCTCCAGCCCCATGATGAAGAAGAACAGCGCCATCAGCCCGTCGTTGACCCAGTGCCGGAGCGACTCGGTGATGCCGAAGTCCGGGCTGCCGATCGTCACCTCGGCCAGCCAGAACCGATCGTACATGTCCGAGAGCGGCGAGTTCGCCAGCACGAGGGCGAGCACCGCCCCGAGCAGCAGCAGCCCGATGCCCGAGACGCTGGTCTGGACGAACCCCTGCAGCGGCGTCAGCGCCAGCACGAGGTTCCGCTCCTGGGCCGTCCCGGTGATGTTCGTGATCAGCGCCCCCTCGTCGCTGAGCTGGTCGGCGATGGCATACCACTCCCGGCGCTCGTCGGACGCCTTCCAGGCATGGAGATTCGCCTCGCTGTCGAACCGCAGAATGATCCGGTATTCCGTGTCGCGCCGGGTCGGCGGCATGAGGCGAGCATCGATGTAGCCCGGCCAGCGCGAGACGACGTCGTTGATCCCCCGGGCGAAGTCGTCGAATTCCTGTTCCTGACCCGATCGTACCCGGCGGCTGATATTGAGGGTGACGGGCTGGCCCGGTGGCGTCGGCGGCGCGCTGGGCGACTCCTCGCCGGCCGGTGCCGTGGACGTCTCGGTCGTGGGATCCACGGGTCGCATGCCTCCTGCGCTTGTCGGGCCGCGGTCCCGGTCGCTACGGCGCGGGTTCGATCGTGATCTCGTCGACGAAGCACCACATCCAGCTCTCGCCCCGCTCCAGCGACCGCATCAGTGGGTGGCCGAGGGCCTGAAAGTGCTTCGCGGCGTGGTTGTTCCGGGAGTCGCTGCAGCAGCCGACGTGGCCGCAGACCAGGCACTGGCGCAGGTGGACCCAGGTGTCTCCCAATTCGAGACACTCCTCGCAGCCGTCCGTTCGCCGGCTCTGGGACCGGATCTGATCGAGATGAGTGCAGCTCTCCGCCATCGCGGGTCCTCTCAGGGTCATGGTTCGGCGTGATCACTCGGACGGTTCACGGGGTTGACGTTCGACCGTCAGTATCAGGCGGCGGCATGGCGAGGGCAACTCCCCGCCTGGGCGGGCTGTTCGGCCGGACGGAGCAGGCGCGAGCGACCCGTCGCCGCTCGGCACCACCGGTGCGACACTACCGTCGCTGACAATCATCCGATGGTCGGAGAGACGTGACGTGGAGAAGGAAAGCCGCCATGCCCCAGGACACTCCCGAGATCGCCCGGCAGCGCGACGCGTCCTATCGCCGCAGCTCCGGCGAGCACGTCGCCCGGTACCTCGCGACCGATGGCGCCGAGGGCTACGACGACAACCGACACAAGGCGCCGACCCTGCTCCTGACGACGACCGGCCGCCGCACGGGCCGGGAGATCGTCTCGCCGCTCTACTTCGCCGAGCACGACGGCCGGTACATCATCATCGGCTCCTACGCCGGTTCCGACACCCACCCGAAGTGGTACCTCAACCTCGGGGCCACCCCGAACGTCACCGTCCAGATCCGGGGCGACCGCTTCCCGGCAACCGCCCGGACCGCCGACGCCGCCGAGAAGCAGGCGCTCTGGCCGCTGATGGGCGACGCCTTCCCCTTCTACAACGACTACCTCCAGGCCACCGACCGCGACATCCCGCTCGTCATCCTGGAGCGGGCCGCGGAGTAGGGTCGGCTATTGTCGGACCCAAGCAATCCATTATCCGCCCTCGGTTGCGTTACCCGCGTATACTTTGTTGCATGTCGTTTCGGCTTTCGGTTGGTTGAAAGGAGCGTCCGATGGCCCTGCGGTCCAATGAATTCGAGACGCTCGAAGATGATATGACTCCCGAGGAGCGAATGCGCCGCGACCAGATCCTGCGCCACAAGCGACCCGAGAGCGTCGCCCACGACGAGACGCTCGACCTGTCCGCCGAGGAGCTCGTGCTTCTCGATGAGATCCTCTATGAGCACGAGGCCGTTTTCCGTTACCTCGCCGACCGCTAAGTGGTTTGGTACCCGGATTCGGTCGAGTTCGTCGTGGCCGTCCACCGGAAGACAATGTTCGATCTTGGCTATCCGCCGTACCCACTCGCCCGACCGGACCGATTGGAAGCGGCCCTCGCTCGCCCAAGGCACTACGCCTGGTATGAGGGGGCCGACGTCCCGGCCCAAGCCGCCTACCTTGCGGAAGCGGTTTCGCAGGCGCAAGCGTTCATGGAGGGTAACAAGCGGACCGCTTACGCGGTCATGCTGTTGTTCCTTGCCCGGAACGGCTATCGCACATCATTCGATGGGATCGCGGTCGCCGATTGGTTGATCGGCATTGCCAACGCTCATGAGGCTGGCTCTGGGGTCGATACCCAGATCGCAGCCTTCGTTTCATACGTTCAATCGGTTACTGTCAAGAGAACCGATTCTGCCTTCCGTGACCGGTAGCATCGTGAGCAGGGATGTACCTGTTTCCCGTCCCTACCGACTGAGCCGGGCCCGCTCCCTATCGAAGATCCTTCTCAAAATAGCGATGGTGCTGGCGTAGGTCGAGTCCAGCCCTTAGAAGTCTATGCTGTGGGCGCTAAGGGTTTGGGCGAGGGTGTGTCAGGTCTCCTTCTCGATCGGATGCGGCCTGGTTTAGCGGAGCGAGGAGAAGGCCGAGCAGCGGGTGCCCCTGGCCGCCTTCTCCGGCCTCGCCGCCGGGATGCTCGTCCTCTCCGTTATGGGCGTTCTTGTGAAGTAGCCGAATGTTGGGTGGATGATTCGGTTGCTTGGAAAAATATGCCTACTCATCCGCCCAGCATTCGATCATATCATGATTGGAACGCCTAAGTGGAGGTAGGCTTAGACGTAGACCTCGGCTGAAATTTCATGGGCTTATGTCGATGCCGATATTCGTGACGATTTTGACCATCTAAGGATAATGGCGGCTCTTTGCCAATCAATTGAGAGGATGACATTTCAGTTGTTATTCCCCAGGATTCAGCTTCCTCTCCAAGTTGGATGAGGTCGAAGGCCGAAGCTGATCCATCTGCAATGTTTACTATCGCTTGGGATCGAGTGAAGAATTCCAAGGATTCGTTTGTGGTAGAGAATCGAGAGCCCGTGTCAAGCCCACGAGACTAAGCAAACTCATTGTGATTGTCTATCTCCAGCAAAAAATCAGCATACATGTAAGCGTCAATGGAAAGTAGTACTTGATTCCCACCCATCGACTTGGCTTCGACATTAACGATATCCATCAGGCTAGCTCCACCAATATATTCGCATGAGGTAACCTCCTCCGAAAGACCCATCGCACTGGGGTTTATACTATCGCTTATCTCTAGTAGCGCTTGGTCCATTTCCCAATCCATCAAATCGCGAAGGCTCAACGACTCATGTTCTTCTGAAATCAATAACAGCGCTAGATCATTCATTGGACTCATTCTTGATTGAACATGATCTTTATTGAAGTCCGATAACGAATTAACGAGCATTATGCTGTCCTCCGACAGTCCCTCTCTAGAGACATCAGCCACCAAGTCCTCGTGAAGAACGTTGCATTCCTCCTTCGATTTTGCAAAATCATGATGGTTCTTAGTTAGAAATGCAACCGTCTCTTTGGCTAGCTTAGCTCGTTCTAGCACTGAGAACCAGATCATTGCGTCACGATAACCGCTACCCTTTCCACCAAATGGTTTACGGTTTTTCATATCTAGATTAACCAAGATCTCGTGCGACGTACTTGGAAGGGGTAGCTCCTCAATCCCGGCTTCGAGCAGGCGCTCTTGAAATCGCTTCTCGAAACCATTCCAGTCATCGCGTTTCTGTTCAGCAGTTTTACCATCGGAGGAGCCCAGCCCTCCAATCTTGGAATAAGCAGACGACGAAGATGTGAGCGAATCGTATGCTTTATCAAATTCTATAGACCAATGATTTAGAGTTTCTGATACCACCAATTTGGGCAAGCAAACAATCATCCCCGCGTCCCTATAGCGATCAAGAAGTACCTGCATACTGGCCGACCGAAGGTTTGGTCTGGCTTCGATCAAGATATTGCTATCTAGAATTACCACCGCAACTATTTTCATGGAATCCCTCTATCTTAATTCGTGCCGGAGTCGCGCAGTGGGTAGCGTACCGTTCTTTTGTTATTCCTTCAATCGGACTCGCTCCCGGTCGAAGATCCGCCTCAGAATGGCGATGGTGCTGGCGTAGGTCGAGTCCAGCCCGTAGAAGTCCATGCCGCGGGCGCCGAGGGTCTGGGCGCGGGTGTACGGGGTGTCCGACGCGTAGTGGAGGACGCCGAGGTCGAGGCGGCCGCGCATCGCCGACTGGAGGTTGACCGCCTCGCCGGAGGGGTAGCGCCGCGGGAACAGCTCCTCGCAGATCGCGCTCAGGTACGGCCCGGCCTCCATCTCGACGACGGTGTAGGCCTCGCGGTAGAAGAAGTCTAGGTAGCCTTGATTCTGGAGGTAGGTGCCCTTGACCGTGACCGCCTTCTGGTTGTCGAGCAGGTCGCCGAAGACCAGGTACGGGGCCAGGCTGTCGTAGGTGAAGCAGTTGTCGAACCAATAGGTGTTGTTGGAGTGCTCGTCGTAGACGACGTTGCTGATCATGACGTCGCCGATCCGGCCGTTGAGCGTCGCCGCCTTGCCGAGGACGTAGATGCCCTGGATGGCGTCGACGGAGATCCCGGTCTGGCTGAGCAGGTAGTAGGCCGCCAGGCCGAGCGGGTAGTTGATGTTGATGATGACGGCGTTCGATCCCTCGGCCCGGCCGTCGAAGCCGTCCGCGTTGAGGCCGTCGGCATCGATGGCGCCGTTCGGCCCGGCGCCATCGACGATCCGGTCGATCCCGCCGCGGAGGCGCGGGTCGAAGCAGGTCGGGTCGAGCTTCGCGACGTCGATGATCTGGACGCCGACGTCGACGGCGCCGCGCGGGTCGATCGTGTGGATGCCGCCGGCCTGCTCTTCGTGGTTGCGGCGCTCGCGCTCGTCGGCCATCCCCGGCGCGGCGAAGTAGGACCGGGCCGCGAAGTACAGCCAGTTCTCCCAGGGCGATCGGCTGTCGCCCCGCTCGATCCGCTCCAGCTCCGGGATGAGCTCGGCGTGCCCGGTCCGGCGGACCGAGGCCACGATCGCGTCCCGGCGGCGCTGGGCCGTCCCGCTCAGGACGTTGGCGATGCTGTGCGTGTTGCTGGAGACGAAGTAGAGCGGCCGGTCGGCCAGCCCAAGCTCCCGCAGGCGGTCGGCGATCGGGTTCCACCACTGCCGGGCCGAGCGGGCGTAGCCGTTGTGGGAGCCGCCGAGCAACTGGATGCTGAACCGCTTGCGCTCGTGGGCCATCTTCGCCAGGTTGGGCCAGAGCCGGACCCCCCAGACCGTCCGGAGGCGGTTCCAGTCGTTCGGCGCCAGCAGCAGCCGCTCGCCGATGCTTGCGAACCGTTCCTCGGCGGGCGGTACGCCGATCCCCGCCGCGAGGGCGTCTACCTCGGCGGTCAGGGTCGGGTCGGCGACGAACAGCCGGTTGAACTTGTTCCACTCGATCTGCCAGGCCACGATCGACGGGACGGCGTCGTCGAGGTCGGAGGCCGAGGCGATGTAGGCGGCGAGGGTCTCGGCCCCGTCGTACAGCCAGCGCCGGCGGCGACCGGGGGCGGACTGCATCTCCCAGTGATCGAGACGCGAGAGGCCGGCCCGGTTGAAGTCGTGTCGGGACTGGGCCAGGACGATCCGGCGGACATTGACGATGCAGGCCGGCAGGCGCTGGGTCGAGTACATGAAGGCGTTCATGTCGGGGGCGGTCTCGGTCGCGCCAGCGTGGAGCGAAGCGGCGGCCATGATGTGGGCCGGTTCGAGCGAGCTGACGCTGATCGCGCCCGAGCTCTGGAGCAGGGTCGTGTAGGTCCGGACGTAGAGGTCGACCTCGCGCTTGGCCGGTCCGGTGATCGGCGTCTCGAGCGAGCTCCCGTCCGTCCGGCCGAACGTCTCACCGTTCACGCTGCCGGTAGCCGACGGCCACTGGGCCGCCAGCGGTGGCGCCGGCGTCTCGGCGGTGCCGAGCCGGTCGATTGGCAGGTTGGCCTCGTCCTCGCTGGTCAGGCCCCGCTCCCCGACCGGCACGGTCGTGCTGTCACGCTGGCCGCTCATTGCCCCGCCCGGCGCGAACCGGCCCGGCGTCCCGCCGCGGCCCCGCTGCCCGCTCCCGTTGCCCCTGCCCTGCTCGCCAACCATCCCTCATCCTCTCGCCCGGCCGCCGCCCGGCTGCTCCGGAGGCGAATCCGTGTTCCGGAAAGTATAGCGACGGGCCCGGCTGGATCATTGGTGGATTGTTGGCTATTGGGCCAATCGCGGCGATGAGGTGTTGCTGTTGCTCCCGGCCAGACAACCAGTTCAGTACAGAGCCAGCATGGCTGGACGCCGGGTCACGCAGACCCGGCGTCCAGCCATGCTCGTCGTCTTGCGGTGGTTTTGGTCAGGGCGGCTAGCTTCGGGTGGCAAGCAGGCGTCGGGTAGCGAACGCCACCGCGAGGACCGCCAGCACCGCCAGCGCTAGCGCCGCACCCGGAAGGGCCGGGCCCGCACCAGTGCCCGCGCCGGTGTTCGGCAGACCCGAGATCGGACCGCCACTCGTGCCGCCGCGGCTCGGGGCCGCGGCGTTGGCGCTCGCGCTCGCGCTCGGCGCGACCGTCGCCGACGCGTCCGGCGACGCGGTCCCGCCCGCGAGATCCTCCGGAATGATGTACCAGCGACAGATGGTGTAGCCGTAGGCGAGGAGCTGGAAGGTCGTCACGTTGGCGTCGCCGTCGAACAGGAAGACATCGGAGCCGGAACTCGCGTCGAAGCAGGCCAGGGAGAAGTCGGCGAATTCGCCCGAGACGTCCAGTCCGGCGGTGTAGGTGCCCGGGACCAGCGGGGTGAAGGTGGTCAGGCCGTTGATCCCCGTCGTGCCAACGAGCGCGGTCTCCGGATCGAGCACCGGGCCACCGCTGAGCAGCACGTCAACGGGTTCGCTCTCTTCGACAGGTGGACAGTCGTTCTGGTAGTCGTTGCCCGCATAGGCGACCGGGCAGGTCCGGACTTCGAAGCCCGCGGACGCCGAGTCGGTCCCTTCTTCCTGCGGGACGATGTACCAGCGGCAGCTGAGCAGGCCGCCCGCCGCGATGTCGGCGGTCAGATAGCTGGCCTCGCCGTCGAACAGGAACACTTCGCTGCCGGAGGAGGTGTCGAAGCAGGCGTAGTAGAAGCTGTTGACGCGCTCGGAGGCGTTGAGGAAGGCAGAGTAGCTGCCCGGATCAAGCGGCCCGAACCCGGTCGTGCTGTCGTCGATGGCCGTCCCGGCGATCGCGCTGTCCGGATCGAACTCGGTGCCGGGGCTGAGGAGGACGTCCACGCCTACCGGGTCGCAGTCGTTCAGGTAGGTGTCACCCTCGTACAGCGCCGGGCAGGAGAAGACCTGGAACTGGGCAGCGGCGGCAGCGGGCTCGGCGTACGGGGTGACGTAGAAGTCGCAGGCGTAGGAGCCGCCAGCCACGACCGCGAGGTCAAAGGTGCCGACGTTGGTCGTGCCGAGCGATTCGGCCGTGCCCGAGCTCGCGTCGAAGCACTCGACCTCGAAGCCGGTGGTGTCGCGGCCGTAGACCGTCTCGTCGATGTCCAGGGTGACGGTGATCTCGCCGGGCGGGATGGTGGAGTCGTGCGCCATCCCGCTCTGTGACGTCTGGGTGTTCTGGACATAGTTGCCGCCGTCGCCGTTGATCCGGACGGGAATGCCCTGCGGGGCCGCGAAGCAGCCGGCCGCGTCGGCGTCGCCTGTGTAGTCCAGCTCGCAGTCGTAGACCTGGAACGTGCCCAGGGCGGTCGTCGGGGCCGGCTCTCCGGCCGAGCTCGGGATCACGTACCAGCGGCAGGAGAAGGACTCACCGCCGGCTGTATCCAGCGACAGCCCGTTGTCGGCGCCGTCCAACAGGAACACCTCGCTGCCGGAGGTGGTGTCGAAGCAGGCGAGATAGAAGCTGTTGGTCTCCCGCGAGAGCTGGAGGACGGTGCGGGTCGGTCCTGCCGGGTAGTTGAGCGAGGAGAACCCGTCGGCATCGGTGAAGCCCGTGACGCCCGCCTGTCCGCCGGGGCCGTCGGCGGAGTCGGTGTCTTCGGTGACGAGCAACTCGTAGCCCTCGGGTCCGGCGAAGCAGTCGGTCAGGTAATCCTCCCCGGCGTAGTCGTCGGGACAGGTGTAGACCTGGAACGTCAGGTCGGCGGTCGGCGTCTCTCCGACTCCCGCCGCTGCCGGCATCGCCGGCAGGAACGCCGCGAAGAGCGCCGCGGTCATCGCGAGCACGGCGAGCAGCCGCATCGGCTGGTCCAGCATCGTACGTGGTCGCATCGTCAGTGAACGCGTCATCGGTCGGGTCCCTTCCCTGGCCATGACCGGCGGACCATCCCATGCCGCCGCTCCTGTCATATCGCCCGGATTCCTCCGGTCCCCCTGGCATCGAGCCCGGTGGCGGCCGCGTCTTCCCCCCGGAGTCCGCCGCCGCCCCGGACCGTTGTCCAGTGGGGTCATGATCTGAAACGCGTCCGGACGCCATTGGTTTCGCGGAGAGTCTGGGTCGTGGCCAGGCAGGTTCATCCGGACTCCCCGCCACTCCGGCCAGCGCGCCGTCCCACCGGAATCCGGTTCCGTCGACACGGGACGGTCGTTCTCGCCCACCCTGTCGATTTCGGCGATCCTGTTCGTCGTCTCTGTAGACCGGCCGAACGGAGCTGGTCATCTGTCGAGAACGACAGCGATCTGGAGGATGAGCGCCATGCAGTACCTGCTCTTCATCTGCACCGAATCCGGAATCGGACCCGACCCGAGCCGGGACATGGAGGCCGAGACGAACGCCTGGGTCGAGGAGATGGACCGCCGCGGCGTCCGGCTGCGGGGCGACCAGCTGCGCCCGCCCTCCGACGCGACGACGGTCCGGGTCCGCGCTGGCGAGACCCTCCTCACCGACGGACCGTTCGCCGAGACGCGCGAACAGATCGCCGGGTACGACCTGATCGACTGCGCCGATCTGGACGAGGCGATCGACGTCGCGGCGAAGCACCCGGTCGCGTCGTTTGGCATGATCGAGATCCGGCCTCTGATGGTCGAGGTGTCGGGTCTGTCGCCCGCCTGAGGGCGATCGGTCCGCTCGGGCGGCATATGATCGCGGCCGGGGCACGGGCCTGAAGTGAGGACCGTTCCCGCCTGCCACGCAAGAACGATGAGGGGGACAACATGCTGCTGCGGGACAAGGTCGCGGTCATCTATGGGGCCGGTGGGGCCGTCGGGCGTGCCGCCGCGCGGACGTTCGTGCGGGAGGGAGCGCGGGTGTTCCTGGCTGGGCGAACCGCCGGGTCGCTCGAATTGGTCGCCGATGAGATCCGCGCGGCTGGTGGGACGGCGGAGGTCGCCGTGGTCGATGCCCTCGACCCCGACGCAGTGGCGGTTCATCTCGACGCGCTCGTCGCGGCGTCCGGCCGGATCGACGTCAGCCTGAACGCGACTCACCCCGGCGCCGTCATGGGTATCCCGCTGCGCGAGATGACCGTGGACGACTTCACGCGGTCGGCGGAGAACGCGCTCCGCCTGAACTTCTGCACGGGAACCGCCGCCGCCCGCCGGATGGCCGCCGCCGGCTCGGGCGTGATCCTGACGATGTCGACGTCGACGTCCGTGTTGTCGGGCCGTGACCGGCGCTACCACGCCTCGGGTGGCTTCGGCCCTGCCTGCGCGGCGGTGGAGGAGTTCACCCGCGGCCTCGCTGGCGAGGTTGGTCCGCACGGCGTCCGCGTGATCTGTCTGCGACCGGATGCGCTCCCGGAGACCTGGGGCATCCCGGACGGCGAACCGGCCCCGGCGGCGTTCCAGTACATGACCGACGGCACGGCGCTGGGCCGGATGCCGACCCTGCAACAGGTCGCCGACGCGGCCGCCTTCGTCGCGTCTGATCGGGCCGGCGCCATGACCGGCACGATCGTCAACCTGACCTGCGGCTCGGTCATGAACGCGAGCTGAGCGCGCTGCCCTTCACCCAGGGAGACACCACATGCACTATCTGCTCTTCATCTGCTCCGAGTCGGGAGGCGACCCCGATCCGGATCGGGACATCAGCGCCGAGACGACCGCCTACGTCGAGTCGATGAACGCCCGTGGCGTCCGGCTGGACATCGGGGCCCCGCTCCAGCCCTCCACCGAGGCGACGACGGTCCGGGTCCGGAACGGGGAAACGTTGTTGACCGACGGGCCGTTCGCGGAGACCCGTGAGCAGATCGCCGGCTTCGACCTGATCGCATGCGACTCGCTCGACGAGGCGATCGACGTCGCCGCAGGATCGCCGCAGGCGTCGTTCGGGATGGTCGAGGTCCGACCGATCTGGACATCATGACCGCCGACGTCGCGACGGCCGTGACGACGGCGTTCCGGGAGGAGTGGGGCCGGGTCGTCGCGACGCTGATCCGGCGGACAGGGGACTGGGACCTGGCGGAAGAGTGCGCGCAGGAGGCCTTCGCGGCGGCGCTGGAGCGCTGGCCCCGCGACGGTGTCCCGGACCGTCGCGGCGCCTGGCTGACGACGGTGGCCGGCAACCGGGCGCTGGACCGGCTCCGGCGCCGATCGGTGGAGGCCATGCGGATCAGGGAGGTCGGTGTGATGGCTGAGCGCGATGCCGACTCCGGCTGGGCGGACGAGGAGGACGCGGGTGGCGACGAGAATGGCGTCACGGACGACCGTCTGCGGCTGATCTTCACCTGCTGCCACCCCGCGCTGTCGCTGGAGGCGCAGGTCGCTCTCACCCTGCGGACGCTCACCGGCCTGACCACGACCGAGATCGCCCGGGCGTTCCTCGTCCCGGAGGCGACGATGGCCCAGCGGCTGGTCCGGGCGAAGCGTCGGATCCGCAACGCCGGCATCCCGTACCGGGTACCGCCGACCCACCTGCTGCCGGAGCGGACCCAGGCTGTCCTGAGCGTGGTCTATCTCCTCTTCAATGAAGGGTATGCGGCGACGACTGGACCGGAGCTGATCCGGCCCGTCCTGTCCGCCGAGGCGATCCGGCTCGCCCGGACGCTGGCGACGCTGATGCCTGACGAGCCGGAGACGGTCGGGCTGCTCGCCCTTCTGCTGCTCCACGACGCCCGCCGCGCCGCCCGGCTGGACGCGGACGGTGAACTGGTCACGCTGGAGGATCAGGATCGTACCCGTTGGGATCACGGCCAGATCGTCGAGGGGACGGCGCTGCTGGAGTCGGCGCTGCGTCGGCGTCAGCCCGGCCCGTACCAGATCCAGGCGGCCATCGTCGCCTGTCACGCGACGGCGCCACAGGCCGACGCGACCGACTGGTGCCAGATCGCCGCGCTCTACGGCGAGCTGCTCCGATTCGTCCCCTCGGACGTCGTCCGGCTGAACCAGGCCGTCGCGGTGGCGATGGCCGACGGCCCGGCGGCCGGGTTGGCACTCGCGGACGAGCTGGCCGCCGCGGGCGCCCTCGACGGCTACTACCTGCTGCCCGCCACCCGCGCCGACCTGCTCCGCCGGCTGGGACGGTCTCCTGAGGCTGCCGTCGCCTACCGCGCGGCCCTGGACCTTGCCCCGACCGATGCCGAGCGCCGCTTCCTGCTCCGTCGGCTGGCGGAGACTACGCTGGAGAGCGATCGATAGCGATCGATAGCGATCAAACGGGTGTCCGCAGCATGGCGAATGCGTTCCCGCGTGCGCCCTGCCGCCCGTGACCCGCGGAGACTTTCAGCTTGCAGGATCGGATAGCTCAACGCCCAGACCATCCGAATCGAACTCGGCCAACAAGGCTTCAACGTCATTTAGGAGAGTTGGTAGCGTTGTCTCGATGGTCTCCCAGAGCGCAGCAGGATCGACGCGGTCATAGTTGTGGATGATCACGTTCCGAAGTCCGATTGCATCTCGATAATTCTCGATCTGCTCCGCCGTTTCCAGATCAGCATCGACAAGTCGTCTCGTCGCTTCGCCAACGATCTCGAAGTTACGCTCGACGGCCTGCCTGACCAGTCGGTTCCGAATGAATACCGTGAATGTAAGTCCGGCAACATCGTTCAGAATGTGGCGACCGGATTGCCGGATATCCTCCAGAAGTTTGGCTGATCTAGGCGGCATAGAGTTCCTTCCGACTGGCGTTGAGTGCCCGTACGAAGTACCTGTTATCAAACGTCGTATTGATGACGAGATCGACGTCACGTTCGAGAAGAGCAGCCAGTAATTCCTTGAGGCGAAAATACCGCCCCATCCATGGTCCGTATTCGTAGTTCTCGGGGTATGTCACGAGGAAATCGACGTCGCTGCGGTCGGGGTCGAAGTCCGGCGTGTTGATCGAGCCGAAGACTTCCAGTCGCTCGACGCCGAACTCCTCGCAGAGGCGACGGATCTGGTCCAGGTTGTCGGCGATCAGGGGGTGCATGGCTGGTTTCCCGGAACAGGGTCAGGCGAGTCGCGTTCCGTCCAAGTATACCGATGGGATGGCGGCGGCTGGATGAGCCAACCACCGTGCGTTCCTTTGATGACGCCCGATATTGTGCCGAATCATGGTGAGATCCCCTTCGCTATCGTCTATGCTGTGCGTTCGCGTCCCGCACGGTCCGGGCTGGTCATGTTGCGATCAACAGCGGTCCGGCAACCATCGTTATGTCATCAGAGGAGCTATATGAACCGGTTGCTGCGCCTCGGAGCCTGTCTGAGTCTGATTGCCGCCCTGCTCGTTGCGGTGGTCCTCTCGGCCCCCTCCCGCGGCCTGGCCCAGGACGGCGCCACCGACGGGTCGCTCCAGTCGATCGCCCACGGCGCCGTCACCGTGCCGGTGGGCCCGCTCGCCTGGCGCGTCGTCGCCGATGAGGCCGGGGACCGCGACGGTGCCACCCCGACCGCGCAGTCACTGGGCTTCACCCTCGCCACCGATGGCCCGGTCCTCGTCGAGTTTCCGGCAACAGGCACGCAGGACCTGCTCCTGCCCGGTGCGGCCGCCTTTGTCGCCGACGGCTCCGCCGAGACCCGCTCCGGGGTCGATGGCCCGACTGGTTATGACCGGGTCGCCCTCGTCCCGGCTGACCAGGCCAGCGACGCGGCCGGCGGCGAGCTGCTCCTCGGCGGCGAAGGCTTCGCCGTCCCGACCGGCAACCGGGCGCTGGATCTGTCCCGCGCCGTCCTCGCACCGGGCCAGAGCGTGACCAGCCCGGCCATTGACAGCCAGACTCCGTCCCTCATCCTCGCGACCGACGGCTCGGTCGACGTCACCTTCGGTGGCGAGACGATCACCCTCCCCGCCGGTTCGGCCGCGGTGCTGGACGGTGAGCTAACCATCTCCAGCATCGACGGCGGCACGGTCGTCGTCGCCACGATCGGCGCCGAAGTCCCGGCCTTCGCGGCGGATGCCGCCTCGGCCACACCGGCCGCCAGCGGCGCCGGGACGCCAGTCGCCGGCGGGACGAGTGGCGATGGCATCGATGCGGTCAGCGACGCGGCGGGCACCGGCACGCTCGCGCTCGAAGTGCTGGACTGCTCGAACGGCTCGCTGCTCGACACGGCGACCTGCGCCCCGCTGTCCGGCGTGACCGTCTCCGTCGTCGTCGACGGCACCGAAGTTGGCGGCGTGACTGACGACGCGGGCCAGCTGGCCCCGGTCGAGGTCGCGGTCGGTTCCCCAGTCACCGTCAGCAGCGTCACCGGCGGCCCGGAGGGGCTGGAGCTCCTCAACGTGCCATTCGCGATCCCTGCCTTCGAGGGTGATACGACGGTACCGCTCGTGTTCGATGCGCCGGAGATTCCGGTCACGGACACCCCGGCGACCGGTGGCCCGACGACCAGCGACCCGTCCACCGGCGGGACCCCGGTCGCCGGTGGCACGCTGGCGACCGTGACGATCCAGGCGCTGGACTGCCGCGGTGGCGACCTCGCGACCCTCGATGGCTGCGTGGCGATGCCGAACGCGACCTTCTCCGTCACCCGCGGGTCGGAGGCGACCTCGTCCGAGACCGGCTTCACGACCGACGCCAATGGCTACGTCACGTTCACGGCTGGGTCCGGGTCCGCCGTGACGGCGACCTACGCCTTCGGCGCCCCGACCGGTGTCGCCCCGAACAACGACGGCCAGGTCCTGGAGCCGGTCGCCGGCGACGAAACGCTGACCTTCGTCTTCGTGGACGTCAACGGGTCCAACGGATAAGCGTTCCCATCTGCCGACCCCCGCTTTCGCTCGCCGATATGGCTGCCACACCGGCGAGCGAAAGCGGGGGGCCCGCCACCCGGGAACCGGAGTCCGCCGGGTGCTGGTCAGCGCACGCCGAGGATCAGTTCGTTGACCAGTTGATCCAGCTCCTCGTAGCGGCGCCCCTTGGCCGCCAGCGCCGGCATGTCGAACGCGTAGCCGTTGAGCGCGGCGGCGATCTCGGCCGTGTAGCCACCGGTGACCGACGGGCCATCGAAGGTGTCGGCGGCGTGGAGCTCGGCGATGACGCCCTGGATCTCGGCGTCGGCGGCGAACCGCTTCGCCTTGTCCCTGAGGATCAGATAGTTCCGCATGCAGCCGCGGGCGAAGTGCCAGACGCCATCCTCGTCCTCGGTCCGGTAGGGATGGGCGTCGAAGTGGAGCGGGCCGTCGTAGCCGCTCTCCTCCAGCAACCTGACCAGATAGAAGGCCGGCTTCAGGTTTTCGGAGGCGAAGCGGAAGTCCTGGTCGTACCGGCCCGGGACCTGATCGTTCAGGTCGATGTGGAACAGCTTGCCGGCGTCGATCGCCTGCCCGACAGCGTGAGTGAAGTTCAGACCCGCCATCGTGTCGTGGGCGAACTCCGGGTTGACCCCGACCATGTCCGCGTCGTCCAGTGTCGTGATGAAGTGGAGGGCGTGGCCGACCGTCGGCAGGTAGATGTGGCCGCGGGGCTCGTTGGGCTTGGGCTCGATCACGAACCGCATGTCGTAGCCCTGCTCCTTCACGTACCGGGTCAGGAAGTTGAAGGCCTCGCGCATGTACCGCAGGGCCTCGACGGGGCCGCGGTAGACATCTGTCTCCGTCCCCTCGCGGCCGCCCCAGAAGTCGTAGATCTTCGTGCCCAGCTCGGCGCCGATGTCGATCGAACGCATTGCCTTCTGGAGCGCGAAGGCCCGGACGGCGGCGTCGGACGAGGTGAAGGCGCCGTCCTTGAAGACCGGGTTGGTGAACAGGTTGGTCGTCGCCATCCCGACGACGAGGCCGGTCTCGTCGAGCGCGGCCCTGAGGCCCCTGACCAGCCGGTCGCGCTCGGCCGGGGTGGCGTCGAACGGCACGAGGTCGTTGTCGTGGAGGCTGATCCCCCAGGCGCCGAGCCCGGCCAGCTTGTGAACGGCGTAGACCGGGTCCATCGGTGGGCGGACGGGGTCGCCGAACGGGTCGCGGCCCTGCTGGCCGATGGTCCAGAGACCGAAGGTGAACCGGTCCTGCGGGGTCGGGGTGAAGCGGTCGGTCATCTCGGTACCTGCTCTCTGGCTGGGACGTCGCTGCTGGAGCGGCGCGGTCGTGGGTCGCCGTGGGAGCGCGGGGAGCGCTCGGGCGTCGATCCGGTTGGCTCGGGCCAGCGCTGGCCGGCCGGATTCCGGATCAGGAACCCACCAGCATTGTGCCGCATCTGGTTCCCCACGTCGCCGATCCGTCCCGGCTCTCCGTGCCGTGCGTTTCGAGCGTCCGGACCGGTTGGGCCTTGCCGGGGCGTCAGCTGACCGGAACAATGGCCGCAGTCCGGACACCGGGCGAAGCGCTCGCCCGGCATCATCATCTGACCAGTCGGAGGAACCTCGTGGCGTATCTGCGCAGCCTGTTCGTGGCCTTGACGATCGCGGTCCAGCTCGTGACGCTGGCCTACGTGCTGGTGATCATGGGGAACAGCCAGGCGTACGACGACGATCGCTCGATCGTGAACGCGACCGATGCCCGCGCCGTCTACTACCTCGCCGCCGTCGCCGCGCTGATGACCGTCGGCATGGCGGTACTGCTCTGGCGGGAGCGCCGTGGTCCGTCCCGGCGGGCGGGCGGCGTTCCTCCCGCTCAGCGGTCCGCCCCCGTCCGCTCGTCCCGCCGGTCCCAAGGCGATCGCGACACCGCCACCGGTACGGACAGTAGCGACCGCGGCGGCTCGCACCGCGGCGGCTCGCACCGCGACGGCAAAGATACGGGTGGGAGCGAAGACGGTGGTGAAAGTGGGAGTAGATAGATCAAGGCAGAACACCCTCGCGCTGATGGACGAGGCTGTTCTGCCATGGCGTGTCGTCTCGATTGATGTGATTCGGGATGTCGCGCATCCACGATCGGCGAGCGTCGCTCGCCGGGATCGTTACCCCTCCTTGGGCGACTCGCCCGTCGCGGCGAGGCCCTCGGCCAGGAAGATCGTGATGCTCGTTCCATCGGCGTCCGGCGCCAGGTAGGCGACGCCGGACCAGCCGGCGCCGGGGGTTTCCCGCAGCCCGATCGCGAGCGACCCATCGTCGGCGATCATGCCGCCGATCGGGCCGCAGGACAGGGCGCGCTCCGTCTGGATCTCATCGAACACCACGAGGACGTGCTCGTCGGCGAGCAGCTCATCGAGGGTCAGATCGACCGTGCTGAACGAAGTCGCGACAGTGCTGAACGCGTCGGCGCCCGTCGCCTCACCCGCCACCGATACCACGTCGGTCAGCTGCGCCATTGGATCGTCGAAGGTCTCGGTCTCGCAGGTGCCGGGAAAGATGACGGCGTCGCTGCCATCGGGTTCGGTCGCGGTGATCGCGGCCCGAGAAACCCTGCCCGCCGGCGCTGCCCCCGAGGTGGACTCCGTCTCCGCCGATCCCGAGGTCCGGGACGCGTTACCGGCGGCTCGGCCAGTGACAGGAGTGGTGACCGAAGTGGTGACCGGTCCGCTGGGTACTGGCTGTTCCGCGACTGGCGGAGCGACGGCGAGCTCCGGACAGGCCGTCGTCGCGTCCGTTCCGATGCCGCGCCCCTGATCCGTCAGTGTCCAATAGCGGTACGGGTCCTGGTTGTAGAAGGCCTGCGCCTCGGCCTGTGTGGCGAAGTCGCCGCACGTTGGCGCCGTATCCTTCGAAGGCAGCTCGGGGCACGCCTCCGGGTCCTGGAAACCGTTCTGGGCATCTTCGCGGTAGAGATAGTCGGAGCAGGCGTACCCCTGGCCGCCCGCCGGAATCGCCGTTGGGATCTGCGTTGGGACCAGCGTCGGTACCGGAGTCGGGTCCAGCGTTGGGACCGGCGTCGGCGCCGTGTCTCTTGAAGGGAGTCCGGGACAGGCCTCCGGATCCTGGAAGGCGTTCTGGGCATCCTCGCGGTAGGTGTAGTCGGCGCAGGTGTCCACTTGGGCCCGGCCCTGGGCCGGGGCCAGCCATGGCGCGCCGACGAGGGTCAGGACGAGCGCAGCCAGGGCGAGACAGACCATCCAGCGATTCCGCAACGGCTTCATCGACGATTCCTCCCGGCATCGATCCAACCGATCGCGCATGGGCTGGCGATCTGGCATCGACGCCACATGTACCCATTCGGATGTCGTCCCCAGCCAAAGGTCCGGCCAGACCGAATCCGAGTGGTGCCGCATCCTATGGGACCAATGGATGTTCCGCAATACCCACGTTCGATCAAATCAGAACGATCAGGTTCGAACCGTCACATTTGCAGAAGATTGGTAGCCTGCAACGCTCGCGGGACACGATGAAGCCGCCGATCCCCTGTTGAGGTCGGCGGCTTCATCGCGTCCAGCGGGCGTCGTCAGGGTGCCGGAGTTGCCTCCTCACCGGAGAGGTTCCTCGCGAGGGCGATCGTGGCGATCGTCTGGTCGCCGTCCGGGGTCAGGGTGGCGATGCCGGAGTACAAGGACTCCCCGACCAGCGGCAGCCCGAACGCGAGCGAGCCGTCCCCGGCGACGATCCCGCCGATCGCCCCACAGGCCAGCGGGACGGTGTCGTCGTCCTCATCGAAGACGACAAGGACATGGTCGTCGGCGAGCAGGTCGTCGAGGGAGAGGTCGAGCGTGGTCAGCGACGTCTCGACCGGTGCGGCGACGCTGGCACCCTGCGCGTCCCCGTCGGGCGGCGAGACGTTGGTCAGGACCGCGACGGGGTCAGAGAACGTCCCGGGCCCGCAGTCGCCGGCGAAGATCGCCGCCCGGCTGCCGTCGTTCCCGGTTGCCGGCGCCACTGGCTCCGTCGCGGCGGGAGCATCCGTACCAGTGGCTGGGCTGGGATCGGCCGACGGGGCGGCGCTCGGCGGAGTCAGCGGCGTGCCGATCGCGTAGACCTCGCAGACGGTCTCGTCTCCGACCTCCAGGGAGACGAAGGTGCTGAAAGCGCCCGGACCGGGAGCACTCGAGTAGCTCTGATCCGTACCTGTCGTCCGGGCCGGAATCTGCGTCTCCGGGTCTCCGGACGGGTAGCAATAGGAGGCGACACCCCCGAAGTCAGCAGGAAGTCCCCCAAGCACCTCGTATTCGCCCGGATCGAGGTCGCCGAAGACGATCGTGCCCGACGCGTCGGTCTGGCCGCTTTCCAGGATGTTGAGTTCATCCGGACCGATCACTCGCTCGACCTCTTCGAGGGGGCCAATGACGCTGAAGTGCGTATCCGGCATCAGTGGGCTCTGGCAGGTCTCGTAGTAGTCCGGACCGCTGTAACCTCGAGGGCAACTCATGCTGATGACCGTTAGCGTCGCCGTCTCGTCCTGCGCCGAGACCGGGAGCGGCCCCAGCAGACCGAGGATCAGCGCAACCAGACCGAGGCCGCGCCAGGAAGTGAAAAACGCCCGCATGACAATCTCCGACACGAGAGGGCAATCATCGGCGTGCCCGGCTCCGGCAAGGGTAGCGGACACCGGCGAGGATGTCCGGGGGCGAACGGTCGGCACCAGAACCGGCCGAACCCGGTCGGGATGACTGTCGGATATGGTCAGCTCCGCGGGAATGCCGGAGTGGCGGCCACGACAGGCCGCGTGTTCGTGTCGATCGGATGGAGACTGCTCGTGGGATGTCTGCGCCGTCTGTTTCTGGTGGGGACGGTCATCGTCCAGTTCGCGGCGTTCATCTGGGCGCTGATCGTGTTCGGGTCGGCTGGAGTCCTCGGTGGCGCGGCGGTGATCGCGGCGGGAGACGCGCTGGTCGGGTTCATTCTGGCCGCAATCGCCGCGGTCCTGACCCTGATTCAGGTCATCGTCCTCTGGCAGGGCGGTCGCGTCCAGCGACGGATGGCGGCGGAACTCTCGCGGCGGTCGACAGTCGTTGGGCGATAGCGTTCAGATCATCGCTGCCTGGGTTGGCTGGCGGTTACGGCTGTGTCCGGCTTCGGGAGATGGCGGCCCTCGACCAGCCAGGCGGCGGCGATGGCGCTGACGACGGCCATCCCGGCCGCGACCAGCATCGCGACCCGGAAGGCGGACAGGAACGACCGGTCGATCGCGCCGTTGACCGCGTCCCGCGTCGGGGCGTCGAGCGTGTCCGGCGCCACAGCGCCGGCGAGCAGGTCCGACTGGTCGTCGACCGCGGTTCGGGCCTCGGGCGCCAGCGGGATGCCAGCGAGGCGATCGTCGAGGTCCGCGGTGAAGGTGCTGGCGACGATGATCCCGAAGACGGCGATCGCGAGCAGGGAGGCCGTCCGGGCGACGGCGTTGTTGACGCCGGAGGCGATCCCGGTCCGGCTGGCCGAGACGGCCCCCATCACCGCCGTCGTCAGCGGCGCGACGGTGACGGCCATGCCGAGGCCGAGGACGACGACGGCCGGGAAGTAGGTCGTCCAGTACGAGCCGCCGAGCCCCGGCACGGCGAACAGGGTGAAACCGGCGGCGGCGATCAGCGGGCCGACGATCAGCGGCAGCTTCGCCCCGAAGCGGCCGATCAGCCCACCGGCCCAGCGTGACAGCACGAAGAGCAGCAGCACGAACGGCAGCAGCGCGGCGCCGGCCTCGGTCGAGGTGTAGCCCCGGACCTGGATCAGCAGGAACGGCAGGAAGTAGAGCGCCCCGCCCAGCGCGGCGTAGAGCAGAAGGGTCAGCAGATTGGTTCCGCTGAAGGTCCGGGAGCGGAACAGGCCGAGCGGCATCATCGGCTCGCGGGTCCGGGCCTCGGTGACGACGAACGCCGCCAGCGCCACGACCCCGACTGCCAGCGCCAGGTCCACCCTGCCATCCGTCCAGCCTCGGGTCGAGGCCTCGATCAGCCCATAGACGACGCCACCCAGCCCGACCGTCGCGAGGATCGCGGCCGGCCAGTCCAGCCGCCCGGCGTTCGGGTCGCGGCTCTCGGGGACATAGCGGAGGGTGATGAGGAGGACGGCGACGGCAAAGGGGATGTTGATCAGGAAGATCCAGCGCCAGGACCCCTGCTCGACGAGGAAGCCGCCCAGCACGGGCCCACCGGCCGAGGTGATCGACGTGAAGCCGGACCACGTCCCGATCGCCCGGCCGCGCCCGGTCTCGTCCTCGAAGGTCGCGCTGATCAGGGCGAGGCTGGCCGGGGTCAGCAGCGCCCCGCCGATGCCCTGCGCGGCGCGGGCGACGATCAGGTTGCCGATGTCGGGGGCGACGGCGCACCAGACCGAGGTGACGGTGAAGATGACCGTCCCGAGGACGAACAGCCGCCGGCGGCCGAACTTGTCCCCCAGCGCCCCGCCGACGAGGATCAGGGCGGCGAGGAACAGGGCGTAGGCCTCGACGACCCACTGCGTCGCGGCGGCGGTCGCGCCGAGGTCCGTCTGGAGCGTGGGCAGGGCGACGTTGACGACCGAGCTGTCGATGAAGACCATGCTCGAGCCGAGGATGGTCGCGACGAGGACCCAGCGCGGGATGGCGCCGCCCGTGGTCGTCGCGGTGGTCGTGGCGCTCACATCGGTCCTCCTGTCGGCAGGCCATCGGGGGATCGGATGCCCGCGGCCGGTGTGCCGCCGGATCGATCTGGCGGGATGCCCGTGCAGTCTATGTCCAATGCCGCGAAAAGACGTCGATCGGCGTCGATGTTCGCCAAATCTCACCATGGGCGGCGACGTTGCGGAACTGGTCGATTGGGCAGGATCCAATGCGACTCGTCCGGCGCCGGGTCGCGTTCCCGCAACAGCGTGCAGCGTGACGAGGTGCTGGTCAGGCAGCGGCCAGGGACCGCGTCGCAAGCAAGGGGCTGAGGCAAGGCGACACGCCTCCGGGAGACAACCCGAAGACGTCCCGCGCAGTGATCGAAACTGGTGCGACAGATGCTGGGTGACCGATCAGGCGCCGGGCTCGTCGCGATCGTCGAACAGATCCATCAGCCAGGTTCCGTCGGCCGCCCGTGTGAAGGTGACGTAGGCGAACTCGTGATCGAGCGCGACGCGGCCTCCGACCCGGCCGTCAACGAACAGCTCGACATCGGAGACGGATACCCCAGTGATCGTCGCTCCGCTGCCTTGGGTAGGTGGCTGCTCGGTCAGCCTGGCAAGCTGGTCCCGGGTGTCATAGCCGATCGGCAGGACGACGCGGAGATATGCATCTGAGTAGAGCGCATATTGCCCCAGTGGATCGCCCATGCGCTGGCAGGCCGCCTGCCGCCGCAGTGTATCGGTGATGGCCGCGACGGTCGCCTGATCGGCCGGGGTGCCGGTACCCTGGTCGTCGCGGTGGCTGAGGCTGAACGGATCGACCGGGCTGGCGACCCCCTCGTCGTAGAGCGCCAGCAGCTCCTCGATCGTCCGTGGCGTGACGTTGCAGGCCAGACGGACTGCTTCCGCGACAGGTCTGCCGGCGCTGGGGGTGGCTGCGGCTGGAGTTCCAGTAACTGGGGTCGCGTCTATCTCCTCAGGTGCCAACGGAGCGATGAAGACAGAGGTGTAGAGCGAGGGCTCATCGGGCTGGGCCTGCTGGATCGTTGCGGCGGCCGGGTTGCGGACGACCACCGTGTTGCCAGATTCGATCGTTAGCGTGGCGACCGGCTCGGATGGCGTCGTGCCCTGTCCGACGTTCTCCAGGAGTGGACCGGTCGACGTGAAGGTCGTTGCGTTGCCCTCCGCGGCGAAGAGCAGGATCGTGGCCGATTCGGTCAGTCCCTCCGGGGCCGCGTCTGTTCCAAGCGGCGGGATTGGCTCGGGTTCGGCCGGTACCGGGCCACGGCCGAGCGTCACGTTCGCCTGCACCATCCCGATCAGATCGGTGGTCTCGTAGAGCGTAAGCGGTGCGCTGCCCCCGACGGCGAACAGCCAGAACGGTCGGTCCTGAAGCGGTGATATCGACAGCACGGTGACCACGATGCCGTCGTCCCCCGCGACGATCGCGCCGCCACCCAGACCGACATCGACCACGGATGAATCAGTCACGCTTACCGACTCGGGCACACCGGTCTGCTCGACTGTGAAGTCGCCACGCAGGGACTGGAGCAGGTAGCTCGCGCCGGCCGGCAGATCCTGCCGGGCACCAGCTGAAATGCGCAACCGCTCGATGCTGACGAGATGACCGTCATCACTGGCTGGAATGTCGAGGACCCCTCCCCCACCCGTGTAGGCCGCGGGATCGTTGACCGACGAGACGACGTCTGCCACCGGGGTCGCGGCCGCCGTTGCGTCGGTCGGGCTGATCTGAAGCGCTAGATAATCCGCCGGTGTGCCGGAGACATCCACGGTGAACGTTCCACCCGGCGAACTGTTGACGTTCTGGCCGGGGAGGATGTCCATGTTCAGGGGCTGACCACGTTCCAACGGGTCCGTGGTGACCAGCCCTCCGAGATTGACGGGGCCGCCATCGCTCGTAATGTGAACCGGTCCATTGATGGGGGCAACCAGGGCGCCTCCGGTGCCGACATCGAATCGCGTCAGTCCTGGACCCGTCGAGCCGAGGGTCAGGGTGATGTGGGCGTTCGCTCCGGTCCCGGACGTGAAGACCATCGGTGCGTCGTAGCCACTGTCTGCCCAGTTGCCGAGGAAGCTGATGGCGAGCGTCCCGGTGCCCTCGGCTCCACCCGTTCCGTTCAATGGGAACGGGATGCCGATCTGGATGTGATAGAGCGTAGCGCCTTCCGAGCCCGGAAGGACCCGTAGATCGCCGGTTACCGCCAGGTCCGAGACAGCGGTTCCGGGCGAACCCGCCGAGATCTTGACCGGGTGCTGTCCGCCCATTGTCAGGGTCGCGCTACCGTTCGCTACCCAGGTGACGATCCTGCCGCCGGGAGCGTCGCCGAACCGGAACAGGTAGCTGGCGTCCGGTCCCATGACGTGCTGCTCGATCGAGACCAAAAACGGGTTGGCGTCTGACGGATCCGCTGTCGTGTCGAGAAGGGCTGTTGGGTTGGTGGGTACCGCGCCCGGTGTCGCGGCCGTACCAGCGAACTGGACGGTCGCGTAAGCCGAGACAAACGTGGCAGGCGTCGTCTCACCCGAGGCCGTCGCCACAGTGATGCCATCCAGTCCGTAGGCGGACACCGACTCGCCGGCCAGGACACGGGCGGCGCTCACCTGGGCTCCCGTTGAGGACGGCTGGATGCGGCTCCCCGTCGTGGCGGCGTCGAGCGTTCCGGAATGCACCGTGAACACACCAGTTGCCTGATCAGTGATGACGTCATCCGGAATGATGAACGGGCTCTGAGGGTCGCTTCCGGTGACACCCTCCCGGAGATGGACATCGATGGCGGCCGCATTGGCGATGTTGTTGATCGGAGCCTGGCCGAGTGGCGCGATGGTCACGCCGGCGGTCGTCGCCGGCATTGGCGTTCTGGATGGGTAGAACACCGCCCGGTCCAGAATGACCGATTCGGGACTGAGCGCCTCGATCGTCATGCCGGGTTCGAGCGTGACGACATCGGGATACCGCAACGGGTTCGTTTCGGTCCGGAACGTCGCCCCGTCCTGGCTCTGGGTGGCCGAGCCGGCAACCCAGACGGCGGTCATCGGACTGCCATCAGGAACGACCCAGCTCACGCCGGGTTCGATCGTGACTCGCTCCAGGGCGACGATGCCTTCCGTCGTGTAGGGCTCGATCTCCAGGCTGAATTGCCCGCTTCGCCCAGGCGACGGATCGACAGAGGGCGTCGCGGTATTCGAGATGACCTGTGGCGTGGCCTGGAGCGTCGGCGCCAGGACCAGGGCGGTGACCGTTCCGTCCTCGCCACCGGGGACGGTCCGGAAGTTGGCGGTGGTCGCGTCACCCACGATGGCGGCGTCCCCGGCGGCGAGGTCGATGTCGACGGCGAAGTCACCAGGCGATGCCAACCCGGCAGGTATCGACCGGGCTTGACGACCGGGCGAATTGATCTGAGTGGTGCCGGACTCGACATGGACGAACGCTTGTGTGGCACCGGTTTGGGGCGGGTTGGGACCAAAGGTGCTGGGCAAGGCGAACTGCGCGTAGTACGAGCTTGTCGTGGCCGATGTCAGCAGTCCTTCGGCCTCGCTCTGACCCGCGAATGTGGTCGTGTCGAAGACGGATAGCCGCTCTCGCACGATTCCATCGGGAATCGCTTGGTCGGTCGTCCCAATGGCCGAGATGGTAACCAGTCGGATCGTTGCCGGACCATCTTCCAGCGCGGTGATGTGGCCGCCATCGAGACTGATCGGGATCATTCCACCCGGGTTGATATAGGCGAGGCCCATACCAACTTCGGCGATCGAGAGTGAGCCACTTTCCGCTGTCACGATCGAGAATGATCCTGGGTCGAGCACAAGTCGTTGGCTCGCCGGGATGGTCAGGCGGTCGAATGTGACCGTGTGGCCGCGGTTCGTTGAGGGAAGGACGACATTGATGGGGCCGCGGGCAGCTTCAGCCGTCGGGGTCGCGTCATTGCCGATGCCGCCGAACAGGCCGACGCGGCCGTCGTCCATTGGGGCGAGGATCGTGGCGAACAGGCCGAGGATCAGGACGGCGGCGACGCCGAACTGGAGGCGGGGCCACCAGGCCCGGCCGGTCGGCTGTGACGGGCCGCCGCCGCTGGGAACCGACCCGCGGCCGCTCGGGAAGACCGGTCCGCCGGGGTGAACGGGATGTCGGCGCCCAGGTGACGTACTGGCCGGGAGCGTCAGGCCGGGCGTGGCGAGGTCACTCTCCGGGAGTGCTGAAGGCGTCATGGGTGGCTCCTGTTGAATGGGGATGCCGGCCGCGGCCACCGTCTCCCGCCAGATGCGGGCTCGGGCGTCGTCGGGGATCCTGGCGGTATCGGTCCGGGCGTGGGTCTGGAGGAGGTCGACGGTCCGGGCTCGGGCGGGGTCGAGGGCGATCGACTCCACCCGCTGGTAGCCGTTGCCGGTGACGGCGTCCCAGTACCGGTCCAGCCGGTCCGGGCTGGCGGCGCCGTCGTTGTCGTTCGTCGAATGGGAACCGGCCGGGAGGGGGGCCTGCCGCTCATCGCTCGTCATGGGATCCCTCCGTGCCTGGTTTCGCGGCGGGTTTCGCGGCTGGTTCCGCCGTGAGGCGGTCGGCGAGCAGGTCGCGGAGACGGTCGATGGCGCGGAACTGCAACATCTTGATCGCGCCGGTGCTGCGGCCGAGGACCGCGGCGATCTCCGGACCGCTCAGCCCGGCCAGCCGCAGCTCGACGACGCGGCGCTGGTCCGCCGGGAGCTGGGCGATCGCGCCGCGCAGTACGTGGCGCCGCTCAGCGGCGATCGCCTGTTCCTCCGGGGGAGGGTCCGGGTCGACGAGCCGGTCGGCGTCGGCCAGCGGGCTGGTCGGGCGCCGGGATCGGTAGCCGCTCACCACCACGTTGTGGGCGATGGTGAACAGCCAGGACCGGACGCCCTCCCCGGCCAGCTCCGGGCGCGGCCGGTACGTGGGCAGCGCCCCGAAGGCCCGGGCGAACGTCACACTCGTCGCGTCCTCGGCGTCGGCCGGGGAGCCGACGCGGCTGACGCAATAACGGTAGATCGCGTCGACATAGCGCTCATAGATGGCGGCGAATGCGGCCGGGTCGGCCTGGGCCGCCCGGATCAGCTCGCCGTCGCTTCCCGTCGCCGTCGTGGCTGGCAGATCCGCGGCGGCTCCGGACGTCGCGGCCCGCTGATCGGTTCGCGGCTGGTCCGACCGGTGCGGGGTGGAGCGGGGAGACGGGCCGCTGGTGGGCGATGGGTCACCGGGTGTCCGGGCGCCCGAAGCCCAGACGCCCGACCGGCTGGCCATCGCGAGCGCTGGCGACCAGGGCTGGCCGGGCCATGGTGCCGGACGCTCGATGGCGGCGAGCAGCGCCCGGAGCGACCGGGTGCCGCCAGAGGGAACGACACCGTCTGGGCCGGACCGGGGACGGGGTCCACCTGGGTCTGCGCCCTGATGAATCGCCCCAGTCCGGTGTCGTCGTCGGCACCGCATGCTTCCCCCTCTGCCGCGTCCGTAGTGCATTGTCCGGGTGACAGTGCCGGCGAAGGGCCGGTCCCGTCGGGCGTGGATGCGCATCCACCCACGTAAACTCCGGCAACTGGAAATGGTCACGGTGGGGTACGGGCGAATCGGCCGAGTTCCCGATGACCGTTCGCGGACCGGGTTCCGTGGGCGTCCGTTGGATAGGCCAACCGACCGGCGTGGTCAGCGAGTGTCGGTTCTGGCCGGTACACTACCGTGATCTGCAGGTCGTCCCGGGACGTCCGAACTGTCAGCACGAGAGCCCGCGTCGAGTTGCGGACCGGAGGGTGGTCATGAGCGTTGTCGCGGATCAGGTCGGTGGGGTCGGTGAGCTGGACGGGATCGAGGCCCTGGCGCCCTCGGCCGAGTCGCTCCGGCCGCTGTTCCTGCTGGACCCGGAGGTCGCGTTCCTCAACCACGGCTCGTTCGGCGCCACGCCACAGCCGGTCTTCGACGCCAGCATCGCCTGGCAGCGCGAGCTGGAGCGGGAGCCGGTCCAGTTCATGGCGAAGCGGCTCGACCACGCGCTCGACGCGGCCCGCGCCCGGCTGGGCGAGCTCCTCAACGCCCCGGCCGACGACCTCGTCTTCGTCACCAACGCCACGATCGGGCTCAACATCGTCATCCGGTCGATGGACCTCCAGCCCGGCGACGAGATCCTGACGACCGACCACGAATACGGCGCCCTGACGCTGACCTGGGAGCACTACTGCCAGAAGGCCGGCGCCCGCCTGGTGAAGCAGACACTGCCACTGCCCTGGACTGACCCGGAGGCCGTCGTCGACGCCCTGTTCGCCGGCGTGACCGAGCGGACGAAAGTGATCTTCTTCTCCCACATCACTTCGCCGACGGCCCTGACGCTGCCGGCCGAGCTGATCTGCGCCCGCGCCCGCGAGCTCGGCATCCTGACGATGGTCGACGGCGCCCACGTCGTCGGGCAGCGGCCGCTGGACCTGACGGCGATCGGGCCGGACGTCTACTCCAGCAACAATCACAAGTGGCTCTGCACGCCCAAGGGGTCGGCGTTCCTCTACGTCCGGCCGGAGCACCAGCCGTGGGTCGAGGGCACGACGGTCAGCTGGGGCTGGGACCCAAGCTGGGGGACGCGGGAGACCAGCCACACCTACCCCCAGTTCGTCCGGCGCAACCAGTGGTCCGGGACGCGGGACTGCTCGTCCTTTCTGACGGTGCCGGACGCGATCGACTTCCAGGCCGCGCATCACTGGGACGCCGTCCGGGCCCGTTGCCACCGCCTCGCCAGCGAGACGCAGACCCGCCTCCTCGCTCTGAGTGGGGGCCACCTCGCACCCCTCGCCACCGACGACCCGCGCTGGTACGCCCAGCTCGTTGCCGTGCCGATCCGGACCGACGACGCGAAGGCCGTCCAGCGGCGACTCTGGGACGACTTCAAGGTCGAGATTCCGGTCCATCGCCACTCCTCGACACCGGAAGGCATCGGTCTTGTCCGGATCTCCGTCCAGGGCTACACCACCCAGAACGATCTCGACCGCCTGGTGGATGGTCTGACGGCGATCGTGGGGTGATATGGACGAAGAGCCCCACCCCCAGCGAAGCGCGACCCCTCCCCATCTCGCCGTCCGCTCACCCCGACTGCGTCGCGGCTCGCCTGGACGACGGATGGAGAGGGGCTTCATGCTGGTCGGACTGAAGCCCTCCGTGACTGGCACCGTTGCCTGCGACAGCTCCCCCTCTCCATCCGATGAGTCCCCACAGGGACGAAATCGAGATGGAGAGGGGCCGGGGCCGGGGTGGGGCGCCCAGTTCGCCATCTCCGCGCCCACGCGGTACCGTGTGCGGGCACCGGACGGAACGCCCGACCGGCCCCGGACCGCGCTGAGCAAGGGATTCCCATGAGCGATCAGGACGACAATCTGGACCAGAACCTCGATCAGGACCAGGATCAGGACGTCTTCGCCCCGACCCACGAGGAGTACGACGACGCGGAGCTGCTGGAGCAGGGCCAGGCCAACGCCCAGGCGCTCATCATCGCTACCGTCGCGTACCTGCAGGAGCGCGGCGTTCCGCTGGACGACTGGTCGGCCGGGATCGGCCGTCGCTTCACCGCCGCCTGGGGGGCGCCGGAGCCGTGGCCGGCCGGCGAGTTCCTCGACGCGATGCTGACCAATCTCCGCGCGCTTGGCGCCGTCGTCGAGTGGGCCGACCTGGACGACGCGACCGTCGCCTCGGCGACCCTCTCGAACCTGTTCGACGAGGATCAATGCCTGCTCTTCGGGACCAGCCGCGAGGATGCGCTCAACTATCTCAACGCCACCCGTGAGATCGCCGCGCTGCGCGGTCTCGCCTGGGATTGGCAGAGCGACGGCGACGACGTCCAGATCAAGGTCCGAGCCGACGACACAGCCAGCGTCAGCCCACCGGCGATCGGCTGACGGTCGTCTCGCGATGGTGTCTCGCCCCGGCCCGTGTACTCGATGGGGAGGTTGTGTCATGACGTCGTCCGCGAACCCGACCGAGCGTGTCCGGCCCGCCGTCGCCGCCGACCGTGGGGCCTGGGATCGCCTCTACGCCGCCTACGCCAGCTTCTACGAGATCGCGCAGACGCCGGAGCAGCGGGAGACCGTCTGGGGCTGGATCAGCGACCCGGACCATGAGGTCAAGGCGCTGATCCTGACCGGGGACGACGGGCAGCCGGTTGGCTTCGCCCACTACCGACCCTTCGCCCGGCCCCTCGCCGCCAACACGGGCTGCTATCTCGACGATCTGTTCATCGACCTCGCCCACCGCGGCACTGGCGGCGTCGACCTGCTGCTCGCCGCCCTGCGGGAACTCGCCCGGCACAACGGCTGGACGGTCGTCCGCTGGATCACCGCCGACGACAACTACCGCGCCCGCTCCGTCTACGACCGCGTCGCTAGGCGGACGGCCTGGATCACCTATGACATGGGTGTCGAGTGACCGGTTCGTCGGTGACCTTCCGCGCGGATGTACGCCAGTGGAAGCAATGTCGCAGTGGCGATCCATTGTGGTCGCCCGGACCGATACGGCCATCGCCCCGCAGGGCGATAACGGTGTTTGCAATCGACCCATTCCCATTGGGCTTGTCCGGCGCAGGGCCGTTCGTGTAGGGGCGACGCTTGCGAGCCCAGCGCCCGCAGGCGCCTTCGCCGCAAGGCGAGACGGTGATCAGGATTCAATCGTCTTCGCCTCCGGCGGGCATCTCCGCCATCATAACGACCGATCCGGCCGTACCATCGCCATGGACGCGATGCCTGCGAACAGGATTGAATCCGCCGCAGCAGTTCGTGCCCCACGGGGCGATGGCCGCTGCGGCGGCCGGTCAGGGCAAGCCCGTGACCCTACGACGAAGGCGCCGCATCTGGGTGAAATAGCCGAACACCCTGGAGGACGACGATGACAACGACAGTCGGAGTGGCGCACATTGGACTGCGGCTGGAGGGCAGCATGTCGCTCAAGGACAAGCGCCACGTCGTCCGCTCGCTGACAGACCGGGTCCGCAATACCTTCAACGTCGCCGTCGCCGAGACCGAGGACCTCGACGACATGCGCTACGCCACCCTGACCGTCGCCTGCGTCTCCAACAGCGCCCCGCACTGCGACCAGATGCTGGCGACCGTGACGGAGTTCATCGAGCGCAACGTCGAGGCGGGGGTCCTCGACGAGCGCAGCACCGAGCTGTTCCCGGTCTGAACGGTTCGTGCAAGTCCTCGGGATATTGGGTCGCCGAGGGATGGAGATGGCATGAAGCGGATCTTGCTCACAGGGATGTCCGGAACGGGCAAGTCGACGGTGATCGGAGAACTGGCAAAGCGCGGCCACCGGGCGGTCGATGCGGACGAGAACGGGCTGTCCGAAGTGGTCGCTGTACCTGACGATGAGGTCACGGGAATCGGTCAGGGGTTCGACTGGGTCTGGCGCGAGGACCGCATTCAGCAGATCCTGTCCGCCGACCAGGCCGATGTCCTGTTCCTCGGCGGCTGCTCTCCGAACCAGGGCCGGTTCTATTCCCAGTTCGACCACGTCATCCTCCTCTCGGCTCCGGCGAGCGTCATCGCCCGCCGGTTGGCCAGCCGGACCAACAACCCGTTCGGGAAACGCCCGGAGGAAGTCGTCCGAACGCTGGACCTCCAGCAGACCATCGAGCCGCTCCTTCGGCGCGGCGCCACCTACGAGATCGACGCCAGCATCCCGCTCGACCAGGTCGTGGCGAAGGTCCTCCAATGTGCCGGTTTACCCGATCGGTAAGCGAGACCGGGGCTGGTGAGGTGGGCCGTCACCTCAGAACTGGATCGTCTGGCTGACCGTCGCGACCTGCGGCACAGGTTGCGCCTCCGGCTGGTCGAGGACGGTCGTCCGACGGGTCAGGACGGTGACGGCCGCGACGAGGAGCGGGATTAGCGCCAGCGCGATCGGCAGCGAGACGACCTTGCTCAACTGGCCGATCGCGACCGGTCCGAACATGAAGCCGGCCCAGCCCAGCGCCGAGACCGCCGCCACGGCTGTCCCCGCGTTGACGCCCGGCAACCGTCCGGCGGCGCTGAAGACCGTCGGGACGATCAGCGCCAGCCCGATCCCGAGCGCCCCGAAGCCGATCAGCGCCACGGCGACGTTCCCGACGAGCAGCGCCGCGGCGAACCCGACCGTCGCGATTCCCGCGAACAGCGGCAGCAGCGTCCGGGCCGGGATCCGGCCGAGCAGGACGTCGCCCCCGAGCCGGACCGTCAGCATCGTCAGGGAGAACGCGACGTACCCCACCCCGCCGACCGTCGCCGAGGCGCCCAGCGACTCCCGTAGGTAGAGCGCCGACCAGTCGGCCGCCGCCCCCTCGCAGACCATGCAGGCCAGCGCGATGATGGCCAGCGTCAGGACGATCGGGTTCGCCAGCACCGTCGTGATCGGCTGGCTGTCCGCGGTGTGTCGGTCCTCCGGTGGGTCGGCCAGCAGCCGCAGGGACAGCCAGCCGGCCAGCAGCAGGACCACGACTCCGACGCCAATCATCTGACCGTCCAGTGGCAGACCGATCCCGACCCCGACTGTCCCGATCCCGGCACCGACCAGCGCCCCGATGCTCCAGGCGCCGTGAAGGCCGGACATGATCGGCCGGCTGAGCGCCCGTTCGATGGTGATCCCCTGCGCGTTCATCGAGACGTCGAGCGCGCCCTGGAACGCGCCCCAGAGCCCGAGCGCCAGAAACAGCGCCAGGAAGGACCCGGCCAGCCCGACCGTCACGCCGGTCAGCGCGAAGCCCGCCAGCGAGATCTGAACCATCAGCCGGCTGCCGACCCGGGGCAGCAGCCAGCCCGTCGCCAGCATCGCCAGGACCGACCCGATCGGCGCCCCCAGCAGCGCCAGCCCGAGCGTCCCATCGTTCAGCCCGAGCCGCGCCTTGACCTCCGGGATGTGCGCGATCCACGAGGCGAACAGCAGCGCCTGGACAAGGAACGTGACGGTGACGGCGAACCGCGCCCCGCCGAGCGAGACGGGCACGGCGGCGTTGGCCGGAAGCGACGTGGTGTCAGACAAGATGGACCTCTGTTCCCGGTTCGTTGTGTCATCGCGCCCTGTCATGCGAGTCGCCGGAACGGTGTTGGCGATCGCTCCAGCACTGGCACCGGAAACCTCCGCGAGATCATACAGGAACGCCGCTGCCCCGCAGGTCGGCGGCGAGCGACTGTTCGACCATTTGGCATGGAGCTTCGACTGGATGCGGGAGACGGCCGCTGGGATTGGTCGGCCGTGCGCAAACCACTCCCCCGGCCCCTCCCCATCTCGTCCGGTCAGCTGATCCGGCAAAGCCGAACCTGCTCTTTCGGACGGATGGAGAGGGGAGCACGATGACGAAACTGGTCGCTGGAGCAGCCTTCCTGGTAGCGGAGTGGCGCAGCTCTCGCTTCGCTGGCGAGACCGGCCGCCGCAGCGGCCATCGCCCCGCCGGGCGATAATGGTGCCGCGCTGCCGGCCGGATTCCATGACCACTTCGATCGGCCGGATCGGCAGGATCGGCAGCACGGACAAGCGAGTCATGTCCCTGCCCAATGTGCCGCCGTTAGGCCAGGTGCGCCGGCAGCGTCAACCCATGCCGTCCCGTATTCCGGACCCGGTAGAGATGTCCGGACAGCGTCGTGACATAGAGATCGCCCAGATCGTCGCCGCCAAACGCGCAGTTGGACGGTCGCCCCTCCGGGAGCGGGTGCTCCTCCAGCACCGCGCCGTCCGGGGCGAAGACGGCGAGCCGGGAGCCGGGACCGCTCAGTTCCCAGCCGCAGGTAGCGACGATGTTGCCGTCCATGTCGAGGCACATGCCGTCGATCCCACGGGCATCGCCGAAGTCGTGCAGGACCTGCGCCGGGCCGAGGGAGGCGTCCGGCCGGATCGGGTAGGCCCGCAGCTGCCGGATCGACCCGTCATGGAAATCGCTCTGGGCGACGTAGAGTGTCCGGCGGTCGGCTGACAGCAGGATGCCGTTGGGCCGGGTCGTGTCGAAGGTGACGCGGGTGACGGTCCAGGCGTCGGTGTCGGCGTCTGAGCGGGGGGGGGTCGAGCCGGTAGACCGAGTCGTGGTCCAGCTCCCGCGGTGCCTGGTCGGCGCCGTAGCGCGGGTCGGTGAACCAGATCCGGCCGGCGGCGTCGAGGGCGAGGTCGTTGGGGCTGTTGAAGCGGCGCCCCTTGAAGCGGTCGGCCAGCACCGCGCGGGTGCCGTCGGGGCCGTAGCGCACGATCGCCCGGCCGTCGCCCGCGCAGGCGTAGAGGCTGCCATCGGGCCGCATCTGCAGACCGTTGGCTCCCCGCGTGTCCCGGAAGGCGGTCGAGATCGCGCCGGTCGCGGGGTCGTAGCGCCGGATCTCGTCATGGTCGATCGCCGTGTAGAGCAGCCCGGTGCCGTCCCAGACCGGCCCCTCGGTGATCGTGTCCGGTCCGGCCAGCAATTCCCAGTCCCAACCAATCATTTTCTGTCAGACCTTTCCGTCGTCTTTGAGAGAACCGAAGAGGTCATTGAACAACTGCTGGTAGACCCGAGTGCCCGGTGTGATGAGTGGGGTCATCACCTCGTATAGAAACACGCTCGTATCGCTTCCTGTCTGACGTAAGTCGAGAATTGTCCGGAGCCTAGCGTATAGTGACCTTGAAACCGCCTTGACATCATCCGACGGCCTATTCCGCAGCGGCAACCGCTCTAACTCTTCCGTTTTAGCCTGGATAACCAGCTCAGCTTTTTCGTGCTTGTTTAAGTTGATGCACAATTTCGTCAGGATCTCATCGTCAAGTAGGTACGACTCAATGTGCCGACGGCTCAGGACTCGAACGCCCTCAGAGTTGAGTCGAAGGACTTCTGACTCAGAGTGATCGTCTTGATCGATAAGCCGAACGACATTGACTCCTGTTACTAAAGTTTGAATTGAGCGACCGATATTGAGGCTATCCGTCTTAGTCTCTCGTGAATTCCCTACTGATAAGAATTCAATGTTGGGAAAACGTTCAGAGAATATTCGTTTGTAACACAAGGCGTCAAACCCTGTTTCGCCCTCCGTCAAGTCAGACGGAACTTTGCCCTCGCACAAAAAGACGGTCGACGGCGCAACTAGCTGAGCTAGATCACCCAATGCAGAACCAAAAACTTCAAGCCAGAAAGCTCGGTCAGGAGAATTAGGAATCATCTTCACTGGATTGTCAAAATCGCGATCGAAAAAATTAAGGAATACTACAGAACCGGAACTCTCTTGATACAACTCGAACGCTTCTCGGATCATTCCAATCGAATGAGTCGCGATCCATAACTGAGAATGGTCTGGAGTCAATCGATACAGTTCTCGTAGGACTAGAGCTTGTACTTGACTGTTCAGGTGTGCTTCAGGCTCGTCAATGCAAAATATTGAGTTCTCAAAGGCAGCTCGCTTTGCAGCCATGTCGAGAAACAAGTCGAATGCCGTCTTCTCTCCCGCCGAGAGGTTTTTGTAATGATAGTTGGGAATGGTGCCCTTTTGAAAGCGGAAGCTGCCGGAACTGAATGGCTGGTCGATCCCAAGAAAGGTCAAGTCATCAAACACTTTGGAGATCGATAACCGTACTTCGCCGGTCAGTTCATCCACAAGCTCACCTACGATTCTATTCCGCATCTCCGGAGAATAGAGGCGACTAACAGTCTCCGAGAGAAGCAGCAAGTAATTGGAAGATACGGACTGATCATTGTCAATTAGTCTAGCAATAACTGGACGATCGTCGATGCTAGGAACATACGGAACTTGGGAAACGTTAAAATCGGCCTCGTTTCGATGCGCTGAGCGAATGGAAAAACTTCGCTTCGGGTTAGTGTCAATTCCGTAAAAATCAAGTTGAACACTGTCGTTGGGTTGATAGTGTGTATTCGGATTAATGGAATTTCGAGCATAGTAATCGCGGTCTGGATTCAATCCCCGTTGGCTCCGTGAGTAGAACCAGACATTGAACGCATCGAATAGAGAAGACTTTCCACTTCCGTTCGGTCCGACCAGTACAACCAGCCGAGCACTCTCGGGTAAGTTACTGACATGCAAGCGCTTGAAGCGCTTGAAGTCATTGATTATGATCTCTTTGAGGCGCATTTAGGAATCATCCTATTCCAATAGAAATCGCAGCACTACCAGTACCTACGCCCGTCATATCGATTAGCCACCTTACTAACGGTAAGAGGTGGCCAATTGACGCCTATCCTCGGCCGACTCCCTCCAGGAACGCGGCGATCGTCTCGCCGATCTCGCTGTCCGACGCCCGGCCGCTGAGGTCGCGGTGCTCGTAGCCGACGCCGAGGTCGGCGAGGGTGTCGGTCAGCGGGTAGAGGTTGGCGGCGGCGGCGTCCGACGTCGTGATCAGCAGGATCGGGGCGTCGATCACGCCGGCGAAGGTCGACGGGGTGCGGAGGGCGTAGCGGCCGCCCTCGACGATCGGCAGCCCGAAGGTGCGCTGGTACCAGGCCCGTTCGGTCGGCGAGAACTCGTCGAAGGCGCGGTCCCAGTCGGTGATCGGATCGATCGCGATCACGGCCGCGAACTGGCCCGGCCGCCCACCGGCGCCGGTAAGGGCCAGCGAGCCGCCGAAGCCGCGGCCCATGATCGCGACCTGCTCCGGCAGCCCGGCCTCGTGCTCGCGCAGGACGCGGAGGCTCGTCGCGATGTCGTCCGTCTCGGCCTCGAAGTCGGCCAGGTCGGCCAGTCCGGTCAGGATGCCGCGGCCCAGCCCCGGCGTTCCGCGCAGGTTGGCGAGGAAGACCGGGTAGCCGCCGGCGACCAGCGCCTGGACGGCGAGGTCCGGCTCCTGGGCGATCCGGTGCGGCGGCCCCTGCCCAACCGACAGGACGCCGATGTCCTCTACGTCATTGTCATTCGCCGGGCGGTAGAGCAGACCGGGGAGCTTGAGCTTGTCCGGTGTCGCGACCTCGATCACGGTCGGAGTGACGAAGTCGGGGGAGATCGGGGCGATGCTGGCCCGGACCTGCTCACCGGTGACCTCGTCCGCCGCCGTGGTAGTCGTGACGGCCGTATCGGGCTTTGGGGCAGTCGCCGCGGCCATCTTCGGCTTCATCGCCTCGGCGGCCGGGGTGACACTGTCACCTGATTCGCTCGAATCCGACGAGGCAGCCGGGATCGGCTCGGCGCCCGGATCGGCGGAGGCGATCAGCGTCTCCGGACCGGTCGGTTCCGCAGCCTCGGGGGCCGGGGCGTTCGGGTCGACCATGGTCGCCGGACCACTCAGGACGGTCCGAGGTACCTTCGGGCCTGCTGCCTGGAGGATGAGCCTCGGTGCCCGGACGCTGTCCATGTACCAGTAGATGATCCGGCCGTCGGCCAGCCAGCGCGGGTGCCGAGCGACGCCGGTGCCGGGGTCGAGGATGTCGGTCACGGCCGCCGCCGTGCCCTTGGTGCAGACGTTGGTGACCGTCCCGAGCGTTCGCGCATAGGCGACCTTCTTGCCGTCTGTCGCCCACTGCGGGTCGGCCTTGTCCCCGGCCTCCCCGGCGAGGGTCCAGCCCGTCCCGTTCTCGCTGTTGGCGATCGCGATCAGGTCCCAGTCCTTCTCGTTGGTGGCGTAGGCGACCTGCGGCTTGTCCGGGGAGGTGACCGGCGCGTGCCGGTAGGCGGGCTGCGAGCCGAGCCCGACCCGGCCCTCACGGCCCGTGACCTGACGGAGCTCGCCGGTGACGATCGAGACGATGTAGAGGTTGTCGGTCGTCGCCTCGGGCAGGCGGCGGCGAAAGACGATCTCCATCCCGTCGCGCAGCCAGGCCGGGTCACGGTCGTCCTGCAGCCCGTCGGTCAGGTAGATCGCGTAGGGCGCGATGCCCTCCGGCGGGTTGGCCTCGGCGATGGCGACGCGGTCGCGGCCGTTGACGGTGCTGGTGAAGGCGACGACGCGGTTGTCCGGCGACCAGCGCGGCGAGCGGTCGTCGGCGTCGTGGTCGACCAGCGGCCGGAACAGCCCGGTCTGGAGGTCGAGGATCCAGATCGCGTCACGCCCGGTTTCCGGGTGGACGCAGGTCAGGGCGAGGAAGTGTCCGTCCGGCGACCAGACCGGGCCGGTGCTGGCGGACCGGTCGCCGTCGGCACCGGCGGTCGGCTTGAGCGTAACCGGCAGCTCGATGATCTCGGCCGGGGAACCGTCCAGCGGGCAGAAGACGAGGTCCCAGCCACCGGTGGCGGAGCGCTGGAAGTAGGCCGCGTCGCTGCCGGACGGCGAGGGGCTGGCCGGGCCGGGCATCTCCAGAAGATGCGGCGGGATCCGGACCGGCGCCTGGGGCGCGTCAGCGGCGTCGTCCGAATCAGCAGCCGCGGGTGCCTCGGCGTCGGTTGGCGTGCCGGCCGAGATCGGGAGGTCAGTCATGGTCGCGTCCGGCGTCCCGTCGACGCCGGTGGTGGACGACGCGTCAGTCTGATTCTGCTTGCCATTCGGCCCGGCGGAGCCTGTGGTCGACTGGTCGACTGGCTGATCGGTTGTGTCCGCGTCGGTGGCGGACGTTCCCGCACGGGTGCTGGCCATCGTCTGTCGGTCCTCTCGCATTGAGATCATAGGAGGGAGGTGGCCGGGCCGAAGCCCGTGGCACGCCGTTGATCGTCCGGTGGGCACACCGCCGTGCATCGTGAGGTCCGGACGGGATCGAGCCCTGGCCGGGTCAGCTTCGCAGGCGGCAGTGTACCGCGCCGAGCCCGGTCCTCGTCCGGCCACGGTGCCGCGGTATCTGCTCAGCGGCGGCGTGGCGCGGACCCGTCAGGGCATCCTCCTCCGCGGTCTCACGGGGAGCGCGGATCGCCGTCCCTGCACCAGCCCGTTCATGGCCGGGACCGACGACGACGGTTTCGGAGGGTCAGCGACGCTGCGGTACTCGCGACCAGAGCCGGGTCACCGGCAATCGCCGGAGATCGCCGGCGATCTCCAGCGGGGACAGCACCGTCATCGGATCCAGCAACGGAGGTCCGGCAACGGCTCGGTCATTCGCGATCTTTCCTTCCCTCCGTCCATCCGTACACATCGGCAATCCGCGTCGTCCCGAATCGACTTCGCGAATATGGGTCGAGGGAGCCCCCGTGGGTTCCAGCGGGTTGGACAGTGGGAACGTGCGGGTCACTGGCTCCATTCACGCTCGACAGGGCATTCGAAAACATACGCTTAACCATTCGGTGCTCCGTCGCGGCTACGTTGGTCCGTGCTGGAATCGTCGTGCCGTGACGCGACGATCGGAGGCGCTGGCGGTGACCGTGCCGCTCCAGCCAAAAGTTTGAGCAGATGGAGACCATAGGAATGCAGAAGTCATCCGTTTCGCGGAGAAATGTCGTCAAGGGTGGACTCGGCCTCGTCGCCGCCGGCAGTATCGTTCGGGTTGCTCGAGCTCAGGAGGGCACACCGGGCACGGATGGATATGAAGCCACGCCGGCGAGCACCGAGACCGCATCGACGCCGATGGCTCTCCAGCCCGGCGAGTTGACGGCGTCCCGGGCGTTCCTGATCGCCATGGACAGCGCGACCCTGGAAATCACCCCGATCATCACCGCTGGCGAGACGATCGCCGACTACCAGATGGCGGGAGTACCGGACGGGCTCGGGGCATACAAGGATGGCGACGATGTGGTTCTCTTCATGAACCACGAATTGACCCCGTCTGACGATGAGAATGCGTCATTCGCACGCGTTTCCCGTCTCGTCCTCGATGGAACGACCGGCGCGGTCAAGTCGGGAACGTACGCGATCGACGGGACGGAAGGATACGAGCGTTTCTGCTCGGCCTCGCTCGCGGGACCGGCGGAGGGCTTCGAATCCCCGGTATTCATGACCGGGGAAGAGTCCACGAGCGGTGAGTTCGGGGGAATGGCGATCGCCATCGATGGCGCGACGAGCGAGGTCACCCAGTTGCCCTGGATTGGCCACGTCTCGCATGAGAATGTGCTTGCCGTTCCCGGTTTCGATGGCAAGACGGTCGTCGTGACCACCGACGATGACTCGAAGGGATCCGAGCTCTATCTGTACGTTGCCGACAGCCCGGCGGATGTGCTGGCGGGGAACGGCCAGCTGCATGTCTTCAAGGCCGACACCGGCGCGAACACCGGCGACATCAAGAAGGGCGACGACCTAACCGGTTCGTTCGTCCCGGTGGATCAGGGAGACAACCCGGATCAGGCGACGCTGCAGGAAGCGGTCATAGGACTGGGTGCGTTCAACTTCGTCCGGCTCGAGGACGTCACCTACGACCGCAACGACACGACGACGATCTACTTCGCTGACACCGGCGACGACGCGGATCCGAATCTCGATGCCAGTGGTCAGCCGTACACCAAGAACGGCCGCATCTACAGCATGACCCTCGATTCGTCGGATCCCACCAAGGTCACGTCGTTCAAGGTATTGCTCGATGGCGACGCCGGGGATGACATCAAGAATCCCGACAATGTCGACGCCAGTAAGACGACGCTCATGATCTGCGAGGACCGGAACGGGTACAACCGGGCCGAGAACTCAGACGACACTGGGCGCATCCATGCCTACGATTTTGCCTCCGGTGAGCTCACGGCCATCGCCAAGATCGATCAGTCGGACGGCTCCGGCGTTCTCGACGAAGGCGACAAGGCCGGCTCCTGGGAGTCGTCGGGCATCCTGAACGTCTCCGACCTCTTCGGCGATGGCGTCTGGCTGGTCGATGTCCAGGCCCATTCCATCAAGGTCGCTCAGTTCGGCACCGAGGATGAGAGTGGTCAGGTCCTGATGCTCCGGCAGAAGTAACGCTGAACCTGAGCCACCCAACGCAACGAGACATACGCAACACGCTCAGCGCGCCGCGAGAGATCGTGGCGCGCTGTTTCGCCAATGCGTCGCCTTCAAAGCGTCCGGTTCTCCGGGCTGTCCGCTCCGCGATCACTGGTTTGGCTCAGGCAGGACGGCAATCCCGCCCTCCGGACTCGGTTGCACTCACGCTGGGCGCTGTGGCTCGGCCTGATCCGGGCACCGCCGAGTCACGGAGGAGACCCCAGGGGAGACGCCCCGGTCTGGCCAGCTTCGCACAGGGCAGTGTACCGCGCCCGGCAGGGTCGTCGTATCCGCGTGAGCTCCAAGACTGGCGAACCGCGGTCGGAGGTCATCGCGGCTTCGAGAGCTCGGGTATCGGCTTCGAACCGTAAAGATCCTCGTCGTAGCGACCGAGTCGCATCACGTCGGGCCAGGACGATCGCTTCAGCGGTGCCGGATCTCCGGTCGGATAGCATCGTTCACGACCGCCACCGGCTCCCCAGCTCAGGCAACGCCGCCATCTTCGAGCGGGTTGGCCCGCCGGTCCGGCGCCGAGAACGAGATCACCGCGACCAGCGGCTCATCGCTCGTGCAGCGAGCCCAGTGCGGCATGCCCCGCGGGATCCGGATCACGTCGCCGGGCGCCAGCTGGAACAGGTGGTCGCCCAGCCTGTGCTCGCACGAGCCCGAGACGACATAGAGCAGTTCCTCGCAGTTCGGGTGCTCATGGAACGGGTTGCGCTGTCCGGGATTGATGGTTACGACACCGAGCGTCTGCTCCGCCCCCGGTGTCTGCTCGGCGCCGATCAGCCAGTTCAGCTCACCCCACGCGGTCGACTCAGGAGCCTGGGCGTTGATGGAGCGGACATAGACAGGGTCCATGGGAAGATCTCCTCATCGTGATCGTGGTCGAGAAGCAGCGACTGGGTCGCGTCCGTCTGGCTGGCCGCCAGTGGGTCGGATGTTCAGGCCCGACGCCATGAACTGGCGGCAGGACGCCATCGCGGCGTCGATGTCCGCGCCGCTCTCCTCGTCGGCACAGACCCAGGCGCCGGACGCAGCCTCGGCGATCGCCGCGAAGACGGGCGTGAAGTCGATCGTCCCCTCGCCCAGCGGCACGAACCGGCTGTCGCGGATGTCCTTGATGTGGACCGTGTCGATCCGGGGGCCAAAGGCGCGGATGACCTCGGCGATGTCGGCGATGCCCGATTTCGCCAGGTGGGCGGTGTCGACCGTCAGTCTCACGGAGCCATCGTCGATCCGGGCGAAGAAGCGGTCGAGGTCTGACCGATGCATGACGGGCTGGTCGTAGTGGTGATGCAGGGACAACTGGATGCCAAGCTCGCGCGCCTGATGGCCGATCCCGGCCAGTGTCCGGCTGAAGTGCACGAGGTCGTCATCACTGACGGTTTGGCGAGACCGGGCATGGCAGAAGATGACCCGTTCGCTGCCGGCGGCCGCGCCGAAGCGGATCACCGCCAGCAGGTCCGCGATACCGGCCTCGTCCAGTCCGCCGCCGGTGATCAGTCCGGATGCGATCCCCGGCCGGTCTCCCCAGCGCCGCCGGAACTGGTCGGGCGAGCCCAGGAACTCCGCGTACTGCATCCGCTTCAGCTGGAGCCCATCGTAGCCGTGGGCGGCGAACCCGGTCATGAGTGTCTCGCGCTCGGCGGGTGTCCGGTCGGGAGCGGAGAAGGCGAATCTCATGCCGGCACCAGTCCGCGCGGAATGACCGTCTCGCCGGTCTCGGCCGCCTGGTAGGCGGCGTCGAGCAGCGTGATCGTCCGCAGGTTGTCCCGCCCACTGTTGACCGGATCGGTCCCGGTGCCGACCGCCGCCGCGAGCAACTCGAGGTTGACCAGCGTCGCCTCCGGCTTGCGCGGACCGGCGAATGGCGTCTCGCGCCGCTCCAGCGCGTTGCCAGCGCCGTCGTAGAGGGTGGCGCCGGCGTAGGTTAGGAGCAGGGCGCCCCGGTCGCCGATCACGACGGTGTCGGTCCGCCTGATCGGGCTGGAGAAGCTCTCGACGATCGTGGCGATCGTGCCGCCGGCGAAGGTCGCGATCGCGGTGATGTCCGTCTCCCCGGCGCAGTCGATCGCGGCCGACGAGCGCTGCTGGGCCTGGATCGCCGTCGCCTCGTCCCGCAGCATCCAGCGCAGGCCGTCGAACCAGTGGACGCCCATGACCGAGAAGGCGTGGCGCCGCGTCGTCGTTCGCCAGCCGGTGTCCTGACGACGCATCAGGTCCTGGTGCAGGATGCTGGTCACCGAGCCGATCCGGCCCGCGGCGATGTATTCGAGGGCGATGTCGAACGGGTAGTGGTAGCGGAAGTTCTGGTTGACGCCGATCAGGACGCCGGCCCGCCCGGCGATGTCGACCATCGCCGCCGCCTCGTCCCAGTTGTCGGCGAACGGCTTCTCGACGAAGAGGTGCTTGCCGCCCCGCGCCAACTGCTCGACGACGGCTCGCCGGACCGGGGTCGGCGTGCAGACGATCCCAATGTCGAAATCGAGATCGTTGTCGCCGAGCAGCGCGTCGACCGTTGCCACTGTCTGGCGGACGCCCCACCGGCTCGTCGCCGCCTCGCGGAGGGCCGGAACGGGATCGCAGGCCGCGACGACCTCGACCCGCTCCGGCCGGCCGCTGTAGGCCTCGAAGTGCATCTGGGCGACATTGCCGCAGCCAACGATCGCGACTCGTGCCGGTCTCATGGAGATCCCTTTCCACCCCGCCGCGCATCGGGTCGACGGTCACTGTCAAGCCTGACCCGTCGTGACCTTACTGGCAGTGGCCCGCGTTCGCAACGGGGGCACGGGCATTGGGCGAATGACGTGGCCACCGGACGGACCCGCCCGTGGACGGGTCGAGCGTGACATGCTCCGGCCGAGGCGAATCGCGCTAGCGGTCCAGCGCCTCGGGCGTCAGTTCGCCGATCGCGATTACCGCGGCCTGGCCGGACAGCGAGACGTTCGTGGCCTGCGTCCCGGCGGCGTCCCAGTCGAAGGTGATGATCAGCGACGATCCGTTCCGGGTGATGACCGTGACCGGCGAGGCGGCTCGTTCCAGGGCGGTCGCGACCAGCGCCGACGCGACCGCGCCGCTGCCGCAGGCGAGGGTTTCGTCCTCGACGCCGCGCTCGTAGGTCCGCATGATGACCGTCCCGTCCGGCCGAACCTGGATGGCGTCGAGGTTGGTTCCCGCTGGGGCGAAGTGGGCGTGGCGCCGGACCGCCCGGCCGACGGCCACCAGTGTCCCCACGCCGGGACCGTGGTCCGGGAATGGCTCGTCGATGGCCGCGACGACGGTGACGGCGTGCGGGACGCCGACGGTCGTGGCGTGGACGGCGATCGGCTGGCCGGCGACGGTGATCCGGGCCTCGGGGCTGACCGGGGTCGGGTCGCTGAGCGCGATCGCGACGCGGGGGTCGTCCGGCGCGTCGGCGACGGTCGCGAAGATGACGCCGGCCGGGGTCGAGAAGATGCCGCGGGTGCCGGTGATCCCCATCAGGGCGGCCATCCGGGCGGCGCACATCGCGCCGTTGCCGCAGAACTCGCCCTCGCTGCCGTCGGCGTTCCGGTAGCGCCAGGTGAAGCCGATCGGGATCGCGTCGTCGCTCTCGCCGGGGTGCTCGATGAAGACGACCCCGTCGGCGCCGACCGAGCGGCGGCGGTCACAGACGGCCCGGGTGAAGCACCACTCCTCGGCAGCCGGGACGATCGCGTTCCGGTTGTCGATCATGACGAAGTCGTTGCCGCTGCCATTCATCTTCCAGAACGGGATCCGGTCGGGCCGCCAGGCCGGGCGAGCAGCCGGTGCGGCGGTGGATCGCTCAATCACGGAGATCACCGGGTGCCGACGAGAGGTATTCGACCAGATCCCGCTCCAGTGCGTCGGTGTCGATCAGGTCGGACAGGGCCGAGCCGAGGTTCTCGCGCAGGGCCGGTCTGGTCTGGAGCACGGCCAGCCGGCGCTGCCGGAGACGGACCGCCGCCGGGTCGACGCCGCCCGCCGCCTCGACCTCCTCGCCGAGCGCCCGGAGCTGGATCTGCATGGCGGTCAGCTGGGCGGCCAGGTGCGCGACCGACCGGACCAGCACCTCGCCCCACTCCGGCATATGCTCATGCGCGGACGACTCGGCTGGTCCGTCCTCCGCTCCGTGGCCGTGATCGGCGTCCACCTGCCTGCTCCTGATAAGCCTGATAAGGTCGAGAGAACGGCCGACGGCCGAAACCTCGCGCTGGCCGTCTGGGAGCGGGCAGCGCAGCGGGTCGTCTCGCCGTGACCGGCTCCCATGTCATCTCGCGGAGTATAGGGTAGTCGTGCATCACCGCGTCGCCGTTACGGTGTGTACGTTCACCTGGGGCAGTCATCGGGGTACAATGATGATCCCCTCGCCCCGGCCCGAGTCGCCCCTCCGTGGCTTCGGGCTGCCCTTGGGAATGGCCGTGTCATGCCGGTCCATTCGGGTGCCAGGAACCGCCGCGACGATGGATGGGTCTGGAGCCCGCGCGCTGCCGCGAGCCGCCAACCGACGCTCGACCAGGGAGAAGATTGTCACCATGCGAGACGTACGATCCGGTGCATCCAGCGCCACGACCGCGGGCTCGCTGCGTCCCAGCCCGTTCCGGTCCGCCGTGACCCTGTTGGCCGCGGCGGCTCTGCTCATGGCCAGTGCTGGCCTGATCGCCGTGACCTCGGCCGCCGGTCGCTCGCCGGAGTCGTCGGCCGCCGCGGCTGGGAGCCGGTCCGACTGGCTCTGGATGAATGGCCCGGTCACCGATGGTGGAATACTCCCGGGCTCTGCCCAGGGTGACGATGGGACTCCGGCGGCGGTCGGGATCACCCCGGCCGCGTCCGACGACGGCACGGCTGTTCCGGCGTCGGCGTCGCCGTCGGCTTCCGCGACACCCGCCCCGAGCGCGACCTGCTCTCTGCCGAACCGGGACGCACAAGCTCCGACGCCGTCCGTCCCGACCAGTACGCCGGCCTCCACTGGAGCCACCCCGGTCGCGGACGGCGGCACCCCGGTCGCTTCCGCATCCCCGGACGCCGAGTTGACCCGGGCTGGCTATCCCGCCGGGCCAGCCTCGGAGGCCGTCGCCCAGGACGTCGAGCACGTCGTGTCAGCCGTCTCGGTCTGCCTTTCGAAACCCGACTACGGGACGCTGAACGATCTCGTCGGCGACGACTTCCGGGGCCAGCTCCTCGGTCTCGGCGAACCGGTCACCGCCGACGACTTCGGCGCCTTCGCCGGCGAACTCCCTCCGACCGCCTTCACCGTGACCGATGTGACCGACGTAACCGTTACCGACGACGGCGACGCGACCGCCGTCGTCCGCTACCTCGTTGGTAATCAGGTTCGTCAGGGGCTCTGGACGTTCACGCTGTTCAGCGCCAGCGCCAGCTTCCTCGGGCCGGAAGATGCCAACGGCATCGTCCGCGCATCGGCTCGCTGGGTCGTATCGTCCGAGGACGTCCAGACGCCGGAAGTCCCCGATGGCGCGCAGCGCGTTGGCGTGACACTGGACGAGTATTCGATCGAGGTCGACCCGGACCAGGTCGACGCGGGAACGATCTCGCTCGAGATCGCCAACGACGGTGAACAGGACCACGAGGTGATCGTCCTTCGCCTCGAGAACGACGCCACCGCCGACGAACTGCTCTACATCCCTGGCCCGGACCTGCCGGATGGCATCAGCATCGCCGGCCAGCTTACCGTTCCCGCCGGGGATGAGGGCGTCATGGTTCTCGATGGCCTGGAGTCCGGATCGTACGCGCTGGTTGACCTGTTCCCGGACGATGAGAGCGGCGTGCCCAACCTCTCGCTGGGGATGCAAGCCAGTCTGGACGTCGGCGACTGACGAGACCGTACGAATCGGAGCTCCGTGATCCCGTTCAGGCACCCGCTGGAGCGTTGCTTCCGGCGGGTGTCCGTGTGTTGGCGGGCGGCCCCTTCCCGTCTGTGAAACAGCGTCTCGGACGGAGGCAGCGGCACCGATCCGTCCGAAGGGACAAGGCTCTCGCTCTGGCGCTGCTGCGATGGCCTTGCTCACGCTCACGCTCACGCTGCTGTGCCGCCAGCGAAGCAAGCGACGCTACACCACGCGGCGGTCCCTGTGATCGCGTGATCGCGACATACCTGCTCCCCGGTCCACCCCGGCCCGTAGGTGTGGGCGCTGGCCCCCACCCCATCCTGGTTTCGCCCCTTCGGTCCTTGCCGGATGGAGAGGAGGAGACGGTTCGCCAAGCTCCACGTATTTCGGGGGAGCTTCAGCTCGACCAGTATGAGCCCCATGCCCGCCGTATCTGGAGATGCGAGATGGGGAGGGGTCGCGCTTCGCTGGGGGAGGGGCTCGCTGACCGGTCAACCCACTCGCCGTGACGCCTATGTTTGCCCAAATTTGCCCAGAAGCGACTCGACCTGTCCGGCCGGAGTTGGCACACTGGTCGGCGTGACGATCACCCGTGGTGCCAGCCGGCGGTCGACCATTGCCGACACGACCACGCCAGACGGCCCGCGAACCTGTCACTCGCCGGCCACGCGCACAAGGAGAACCCGATGACGACCCACGACCCACAACAGGCTCCGTTCGCCCGCCTGGTCGACCAGCTCAACACCGGCCAGATCAGCCGCCGCGGCTTCCTCGCCGCCGGCGCCGCGCTCGGCGTCAGCACCGGGATGCTCGGTACGATGATCCGGCATGCCCAGTCCGTCGGCGCCGCGCCGCATCCACAGGACGCCACAGCCGTCGCCGCATCGCCGACGACCGGTCCGGCCGCGGGTGGCGAGGCCAAGACCCGTGGGCAGGACGGCGAGGTCAAGATCCTGATCTGGCAAGCCCCGACCCTGCTCAACGTCCACACCGCCACCGGCGACAAGGACACGGCCGCCGCCAGCATCGTCTCCGAGTCGCTGCTCGGCTACGCGCTCGATCAGTCGCTGATCCCCCGCCTGACGACCGTCGTCCCGACGATCGAGAGCGGCGACCTCGCGCCGGACTTCTCCGCCGTCACGCTGCGGCTTCAGCCGGACCTTCTCTGGTCTGACGGGACACCGTTCACCGCCCGCGACGTCGTCTTCACCCATAGCTGGATCGTGGACCCGGCCAACAACGCCCTGACGACCGACGCCTGGGGGACGATCGCGACGATCGAGGCCACCGATGATGTCACCGTCGCCATCACCTTCACCGCGCCGACGCTGAACTGGTACGTCCCGTTCACCGGTGTCAGCGCCGCGATCCTGCCAGAGCACTACATCTCGGCCGGAGGCGACATGTCGACCGCACCGATCGGGACCGGGCCGTTCGTGATCGGCTCCTTCGCTCCGAACGATCAGATCGTCTACGAGGCCAACCCCAATTACCGTGTCCCGACGCAGCCGTACTTCCAGACCGTCAACATGAAGGGCGGCGGCGATCCGGGGACGGCTGCTCAGGCCGTGATCCAGACCGGTGACTGGGACTTCGCCTGGAACGTCGCCGTCGAGCCGGAGGTCATCGCGGGCTACGAGTCCGACGACGCGCCCGGTGTCTTCAAGGTCTCGGGCGGCTCCAGCATCGAGCGGATCAACATCAACTTCTCCGACCCGAAGGTCGCCGGGCCGGACGGCCAGCTGTCCTGGTACCAGAACCCGCACCCGATCCTGAGCGACCCGGCCGTCCGCCAGGCGATGGCCCTCGGGATCGACCGGCAGCTGATCGTCGACCGCTTCTACGACCCACGCGGCGAGCGGACGACCGCCAACTTCCTGACCGGGATCCCGGCCGTCGAGTCGCCGAACACGACCTGGGCGTACGACCCGGATCAGGCCGGCCAGGTCCTCGACGCCGCCGGCTGGGTGAAGAACGGCGACACGCGGGAGAAGGATGGCATCCGGCTCCAGCTCAACCTCGTCACGACGGTCAACTCCGTCCGCCAGAAGACGCAGCAGGTCGTCAAGGCCAACCTGGAGGAGATCGGCTTCGTGATCGACCTGGTCCAGGTGGACGGCGGGATCTTCTTCGACGGCGCGGCAGGCAACGACCAGAACAGCCGCCACATGTACTGCGACATGAACATGTTCACCAGCGGACCGGAGTCCCCGACGCCGATCAACTACATGCTCCGCTTCTACGCCGGCGCCGACGGCGGGAACATCGCCCAGCGGGCCAACGCCTGGGGCGGCGCGAACTTCATCCGCTATGTCAACCCGGAGTACGACGCGATCATCGACCGCCTGGTCGCCGGGCAGGTCTCCGGGATCGATGAGGTCAACCAGCTGCTGATCCAGCTCAATGACATCGTGATCCGCGACAACGCGGTGATCCCGCTGGTCAACACAGGCTCGAAGTACGCCGTCCACGCCTCGCTCATCCATGGCGACCGGACGACCGGCGAGGACAACATCTTCGCGAACAACGCGATCGCGGACTTCGCCAACATCGCCGGCTGGAACCGCAGCGAACCGATCGACCGCTGATTCGGTCGCCGGCGTCCGGCGTCCGCGTCACCACGTCGGCCCGATTGGCGTTCGCCTCAGGATGCCGATCGGGTCTGCTTCGCTGTGGGCGGGGCTGCCGGTCCCGCCGGGGGATGCCGTCATGCTGATCGTCGATGGCCACGTCGATCCGGCCTACAACACGCTCGTCGATGGCCGGGACTACCTCCGTTCGGCGCTTGACATCCGGGACGACGAGGTCGATGGACCGGTCCCGGAGATCAACGGGCTCTGCATGCTCGGGTTGCCGGAGTGGCTTGCTGGTGGGGTCGCGATCAGCGTCGTGACGCTGACCGCCATCCCGCGGACGCATGCCCATGCCGGTGAACTCGGCTACCCCAACGCCGAGGGCGCCTTCCAGACCGCGCTGGCCCAGCTCGCCATCTACCGGCGGTGGGCTGAGCGACACCCACAGGTCGATCTCGTCACCGACCAGCATCAGCTCGACGCCGTCCTGGCGAACTGGCTGGCGCCGGTGACGCCTGACCATGATCCCCGGCGGGTCGGACTGGTCCTGCTGATCGAGAACGCCGATGTGATCCGGGAGCCCACCGAGCTCGGGTTCTGGTACGAGCAGGGCGTCCGGTTGATCAGCCCGGCCTGGTCCGCCAACCGTTACACCGGCAGCACCAACGACGGCGGTCCGCTGACCAGCCTCGGGCGAGAGCTCATCACCGAAATGGACCGACTCAGCCTGGCGCTCGATCTGAGCCACATGTCGGACCTGGGCATCGCCGAAGCGCTGGAGATCTTCGGGGGTACCGTCGTCGCCAGCCACGCCAACCCCCGGGCGCTGGTGCCGATGCAGCGAAACCCGTCGGATGAGGTCATCCGCCAGATCGCCGGGCGGGACGGCGTGGTCGGGATCATGCCGCTGAACTGGGCGCTCGACCCAACCTGGACGACGCACAAGGACAAGACCCGGGTCCCGATCGACCTGGTCATCGATGCGATCGACCATGTTTGCCAGCTCACCGGCGACGCGGATCACGTCGGGATCGGCAGCGACTTCGACGGCGGGCAGGGCGCGGAGACGGCGCCGGACGGGATCGACACGGTCGCCGACCTGCCCCGGATCGCGGATGCGCTCGGCCGCCGGGGGTATGACGCCCTCACGGTCGAGGCGATCATGGCCGGCAACTGGCTGCGGGTCCTTCGGCGGCACTTTCCAGAACGGACTTGACGCTCGCCCGCCGCATTCGGACAGGCATGACCCGCTACTGTTCGCGGATCCCTCACAGTGGTAGGGGGAGCCACTCAGACCAGGCCAGCTTGCCGGAGCACCTGGAGGAATTCCGGCGGGCTGACGATACGAAACCCCTCGATCTTCTCGAGAACCCGCAGGTCCTTGTCCCAGGTGACGAGATAGTCGGCTTGGGCGATGACGCTATGGGCGATCAGGAAGTCGTCCTTTCGATCCCGGCCAATCTCGGGATAGGGATCTGGCAGCAGGGGAATGTCCTCGGCCACACTGCGTAGGAGGGTTACCAGCTCCTCAGCGTCCGACTTGCGGAGGCGGCGTGCCAGTGCAGGATCCTCGCTCAGTTTTCGGTCGAGTTCAGCCGTGACCCCGACCGTGAGCAACAACGTGAAAGCCCCCTGTAACGCCGCCTGAAAAACGACACCCGTGGCGGAGCTGGCGGGCGATGGAGAGAGCAGGTTGGTATCGATGAGGGCTCGCATGCCGAGAGCCTACGATCGGTCTCGCTCGAATGTGATCGTTCCGCTTTCCGCCAGGCGGTCGATCAATTCATGGGAGACACGATCCGCGATCTCGATCGCGTCGTCCGCAGTAAGATCCTGATTCCTGGCTCCAACGCGGCCCTGGAGATCGCGTAGTCGCTGGAGCGCCTCGGTCCGCCGCTTCTGCTCGCGCAGTGCCTTGGTCTCCTCGTAGGCAGCGATGGACATGATGACCGCTCTGGGCTTGCCGTGGCTCTCGACGATGACTTCGTCGCCCTGCTCGCTGACGTAGCGGAGCAGCGCGCCGAGTCGGTTCTTGGCTTCATTGGCAGCGACAGCTTTTGGCATCATGACCTTCCAGAGGGATGTGTCCTGGCGTTCCAGCGTGACTGGAACGGTCGGGTCCGTGCCCGCACGATTCATCCATGATAACGGAGAACAAAACAGCTGTCGAAAAAGCCGCGAAAACAGCTGATGCTCGACGTCCAGCCCCTATCTCGGCGGGAGCAGAGGCATCCATTCTGTCCCACCGTGCTGCTGGCCCAACCGTTCTGTGCTGGCAGGGCGCGGAGACGGCGTCGGACGGGATCGACACGGGCGCGGACCTGCCCCGGAATGCGGATGCGCTCGGCCGCCGGGGGGATGACGCCCTCACGGTCGAGGCAATCATGGCCGGCAACTGGCTGCGGGTCCCTCGGCGCCCCCTGCCAATCGCCCACGCCTGACGAGCGTCCGACCCTGCGCGAGTCCCGCTGAACCGCATCATCACGTTATCGACCGGCCGGAGCCGTGATGCAACAAACGGCTCCGGTTTGGCATTGTGGTTCGCGATGGATGCCAGTTTCGGGAGGAGCCCCCTGTTGCCGGTTCCGGCCGGGCCGGAGACAATCCGGGCTGGTCACCAGTTCTCCCTGAGCGAGCGACCGTTCGCCGCGGAATCGACGCCAGAGACGGCCCGTTCCGGCCGTCGTGGGGTAATCAGTGTGTCAGTGGTCCGACCCAGCCCACTGGCAGGTCGCCGCAGGCACTGGCCGGCGGCAGCAGACCGCCGGGGGGACCCGGCGGCAGGAGGACAGCAGCCAATGACGCAGCAGGACACGCTCGCGGTACTCGTCCGTCAGCTCGGTGCCGGGCAGATCACCCGGCGCGACTTCATCGCCCGCGGGATCGCCATCGGCGTCGGTGCGTCGATGCTCGGCTTCTTCATCCGCAACGCTCAGACCGTCGGCGCTGCTCCGCACCCCCAGGACGCGACGCCCGCCACGGATGCCCCGGCCACGGGGTTCGAAGGCAAGACCCGTGGGCAGGACGGCGAGCTCAAGCTCCTGATGTGGCAGGCGCCGACCCATATGAGCCCACAGGTCGCCTCTGGCACGAAGGACTACCTCGCGGGCTCCCTGGTGGTCGAGGCCCTGATCAATTACCTGCCGGACGGCAGCATGTACCCGAACCTGCTGGCGGAGTTGCCGTCGATGGAGAACGGCGGGCTCAACGCCGACCTGACCGGGGCGACGCTCAAGCTCAAGCCGGATGTCGTCTGGTCGGACGGTACGCCGTTCACGGCCGATGACGTCGTCTTTACCTGGCAGTGGATCATTGACCCGGCCCACAACAGCACCAATCTCGGCACCTGGGAGAAGATCACCGCAATGACCGCGACCGACGATCTGACGGTCGACGTGACGTACGACACGACCCAGATCGGCTGGTACGAGCCGTTCGCCGGGATCTACAACGGCTGCATCTACCCGCGGCACTACATCGAGGCCAACGGCGGCGACGGCGAGATCATGCGCAGCGCCCCGATCGGAACCGGCCCGTACGTCGTCACCGACTTCGCGCCTAGCGACCAGATCATCTACGCGGCCAATGAGACGTATCGCGAAGAGAACAAGCCCGCCTTCGCCACCGTCAACATGAAGGGCGGCGGCGAGCCTGTCAGTGTCGCGCAAGCCGTTCTGGGGACGGGCGACTGGGACTACGCCTGGAACGTGGTCATCGAGCCGGAGGTCGTCGCCCCGCTGGTAGAGGCCGGCAACGGCGCCTTCCGGGTCGCGCCGGGAACCGGGATCGAGCGGCTGATCTTCAATTTCTCCGACCCGAAGATCGTCGGACCTGACGGTCAATTCTCCTGGTATGAGAACCCGCACCCGATCTTCAGCGACCCGGCGGTCCGCCACGCCATCAATCTTGCCGTTGACCGGGATCTGATTGTCAACCGGTTCTACGATCCGTCGGGCGAGAAGGTCGCCAAGGACCTGATCAACGGTCTCCCGGCGCTGGAATCGCCCAACACCACCTGGACCTTCGACCAGGACCAGGCCAGCCAGATCCTGGATGACGCCGGCTGGACGATGCAGGGCGATACCCGGGAGAAGGATGGCGTCCGGTTGGCGTTCACCTTCGTGACCACCATCAACTCCGTCCGCCAGAAGACCCAGCAGGTCGTCAAGCAGAATCTGTCCCAGATCGGGATCGACGTGACGCTGGCCCAGACCGACTCGGCGATCTTCTTCGACAGCGCCGTGGGCAACGAGCAGAATCTGCGGCACATGTATCACGACGCCAACATGTACACGACGACGATCTCGTCGCCGGCACCGGTCTCGTTCATGGAGACCTGGTACTCCGGTACGGACGGCTCCAACATCGCTCAGCAGTCTAACGGCTGGGCGAAACCGAACGTCCAGCGATACATCAACCCGGACTACGATGCGCTCTACGAGCAACTGACGAGCGGCACGATCACCGATGTCGAGGAGTTCAACCAGCTCGTCATCCAGATGAACGACCTCCTGATCGACGACCACATCGTGTCGCCGTTCGTCAACATCGGCAACAAGTACGCCATCCACAAGTCGCTGATCCACGGTGACCTGGAAAGCGGCGAGGACAACACCGGTACCGGTCCGATCGATGGCGTGTTCTGGAACATCGTCAACTGGAACCGGAGCGAGCCCGTCGAGCGCTGACCGGTGCCGGACTGAGCGGCCAAGCCACCGCGTTCGGCCGGATTCCGGACCCGAGGGTTGGGCGTTCCGCTGGTTCTCGCGGGGACGGTTTTGGCTCTGGCTCTTGACCGTGCCGGGAAAGCGTTCCACACTGCCGTTCGGTTGACGCCAGAATGCGTGGGTATGGCAGAGGCGCCGTTGGGGGGCCGTCCACGATCGTGACCGCCGGTGAAGGCCGGCAATCGCGGCACTGGTCGTCGGGAGGGAAAAGAATGGTTCATCGGAGAGTCCAGCGGATCGCGGTCCCGACCATGTTCGGGTTGCTCGCGCTCGTCCTCGCGTTCAGTGTCTTGGCCGGTCAGATCGGCGCCCAGCTGGAGCCGGTCGCCAGCCCGGTCGCGTCGCCGCAGACCGGCGACTGCACCCCGGGTGCCGGGGACGCTTCGGCCACCGCCGAGGCCACGCCGGTTCCGGCCAGCGCCGCTGATGCCACGCCGGTCGCGGGCGATGTCGCTGACGCCGTGATCGGGGCGACGGACAACTTCATCAGCTGCTACAACGAGGTCGATGTCGAGGCCATCGTCACCCTGGTCACCGGCAATCTCGTCGCCGACAAGTTCGGTGGCGCGCTGCCGGACGATCTCCTGCCGTACACCGTCCTCGGCATCGGGGATGTCACCAGCTACAGCGACGGCCGCGTGGGCGTCCAGATCCAGTACCTCGCCGGTGACTATCAGTACGTCACCGCGACCTGGGTCTACGTCGACATGGACGGCGACTACGTGCTCGACGAGGAGGTCCTTCAGACCTCGCAGCCGGACGGCGACGCGGTCATCAAGGGCTTCGCGATCGCCGATGATGCGCCGATCTCCTTCCCGCAGGGCAGCACGACCAGCTACTTCGACGTCGTCAACCTTCAGGGCGTCAACGGGTCGACCAGCCAGCACGTCGTCGATCTGTACTCCCTTGGCGGCCTCGATGCCGCGACACCGGTTGCCGACGAGGACGGCATCGTCGCGTCGATGGAGGTCCCGGTCGGCGCGACGCTGGTCGGTCAGGTCAGCCTGGCCGCCGGTGAGACGGGCGACATCGCCCTGGTCAACGCGGCGGTGGGCAACTACCTCCTCGTCGACACCACGGACGGCTCGATCACGAACTTCTCCGTGACCGAGGCGGTTACGGTCGAGATCTAGCGATCGACCCATCGTGAAACACGGAATCGGTTGTCTCCACATCCGGTTCCCGGAAGGCCCTGTCTGGTTCGCCAGGCAGGGCCTTTCCGTGTTCACGAGCCGAGGATGGCCGACCACGTCCTGAGCCGCAGGGACATGGCGTGCCTCGTCCGGACGGTCTGGTGCCATCTCGTGGAACAGGCCGGTTCCCGAAGACACCCGGTCGTGCACTCGGTCTCCCCAGGTGGCAAAGGCCGCTGCGGCGGCCGGTCTCCGCCAGCGAAGCCAGGGCTGCTCTCGTTGGGCAATTCGCCCAGACCAACCAGAGAAAACCATCGAAAGTGGCTGATTCCGTGCTCTCGCTGCGGCCGTGGTACGGAAAGCGGGACGAACCCATTGCTAAATGCCGCAACGCAGCGGAAACTCCGCAGCACACCGCGTCCTGACAGCAGCGACGCCCGTTACGGGAAACCCCGACCCTGCGTCGCTCGAGCAATCCAGGGTCGGGCGTCGGTGCCTTCTCGGGCGCGGTGGGCATCGAGTGGCGTCGCACCCGTGGAATCAGCCTCAGCCGGTCGCGTCCACGGAGGCACGGACAAGGCGACCGGGCAGTTCCGGGAGCGCAATGGGAAACGCTGGCCCGAGGAGTCCTGCGTTCGTGTCACTCAGTACCGGTCGCGCTCCGTCGAGGCGTCGGCACTCGGTCCGTCACCACCAGCCATGACCCACCCCACCCTGCACGGTCCGTTCGTCTCGCTTTGGCCGTTGTCCGCCGTTCACCATCAAGAGAGGGTCGCCAATGACACCGTCCCCATCCCAGGATCACGATCAGAACCGGTTTGCCGCCCTGGTCGATCAGCTCAACCGGGGCGAGATCTCCCGCCGCCAGTTCCTCGCCCAGGGCGCTGCCCTCGGCGTCGGCCTGACGATGCTGAGCTGGTTCGTCCGCCACGTCCAGACCACCAGCGCCTTCGCTCCGCACCCGCAGGATGCGACGCCCGAAGCCGGCACCGCGCCCGCCTTCGGCACCGAGGGCAAGACCCGCGGTCAGGACGGCGAACTCAAGGTGCTGCTCTGGCAGGCGGTGACGGTGCTCAGTCCCCACGTCGCGAGCGGCACCAAGGACTTCATCGCGTCCGACATCATCAACGAGCCCCTGATGCGCTACCTGCCGGACGGCTCGATCATCCCCAACCTCCTCACTGAGGTGCCGACGATCGCCAACGGCGGCCTGAACGACGACCTGACGGAGGTCACCTTCCGGCTGAACACGGACATCGTCTGGTCGGACGGCGAGCCGTTCACCGCCGCCGACGTCGTCTACACCTGGGAGTGGATCACCAACCCGGAGAACAACTCCGTTCACCTCGAGCTCTGGGACGTCATCTCCGACATGGTCGCGACCGATCCGGCCACCGTCACCGTCACGTTCACTCAGCCGAACCTGACCTGGTACGTGCCCTTCACCAATGGCAACAACGGCTCGATCTACCCGAAGCACTACATCGAAGCCACCAGCAGCGACGTCATGGACTCGAAGCCGATCGGAACCGGTCCGTTCGTCCTCGAGAGCTTCGCCCCGAACGACCAGGTCATCTACGCCGCCAACCCGCTGTACCGCGACCCGGCCAAACCCTACTTCGCCCGCGTCAACATCAAGGGCGGCGGCGAGGCGGCCACGGCGGCCCAGGCCGTCCTCGAGACCGGCGACTGGGACCACGCCTGGAACATCCAGGTCGAGCCGGAGATCATCGCCGAGTACGAGCGGGGTGGTCAGGGCATCTTCCGGATCGTCCAGGGCACCAACGTCGAGCGGCTGAACTTCAACTTCTCCGACCCGGACGCCACCGGCCCTGATGGCCAGCGGTCCTGGTACCTGAACCCGCACCCGGTCCTGAGCGACGTCGCGGTCCGCAAGGCGATCTTCATGGCCGTCGACCGGGAACTGGTCGCCACGCGGTTCTACGACCCGTCCGGCGAGGGCGAGCCGTTCGCCGTCAACGTCCTGACCGGAATCCCTTCGGTCGAGTCGCCGAACACCTCCTTCACCCACGACCCGGACGGCGCGGCGCAGGTCCTCGAGGACGCCGGCTGGCTCCTCAACGGGGACACGCGGGAGAAGGACGGCGTCCAGCTCGACCTGACCTACGTCACCACGATCAACTCCGTCCGGCAGAAGACGCAGCAGGTCGTCAAGGCCAACCTCGAGGCGATCGGCTTCTCGATCAATCTGATCCAGACCGACTCCGGGATCTTCTTCGATGGGGCCGCCGGCAACGAGCAGAACCTCGCCCACATGTTCTGCGACGTCAACATGTACACCAGCGGCGCGGTCAACCCGACGCCGGTCGACTACATGGTCGTCTGGTACTCCGGGACGGACGGAGCCAACATCGCCCAGGCCGCCAACGGCTGGAGCGGCCAGAACGCGCAGCGCTGGGTGAACGCCGATTACGACACGCTCTACGAGAAGCTGATCAGCGGCACCGTCACGGACCTGGCCGAGATCCAGAGCGCGATGATCCAGCTCAATGACCTGGTCATCGACAACTATGTCAACGTCCCGCTGGTCAACCGGGCGGCGGACAAGTACTGCATGCACAAGTCGCTCGTCCATGCGGACGGCGAGGACAACGCCGCCGTCAGCGCGTTCGAGTACAACCTCTGGAACATCGCCAACTGGAACCGGAGCGCCCCGGTCGACCGCTAGCAACCATCGTCACCCCGATCGCCGACACGCCATGGGGACGCGACGCCGCGCGCCGTGCCGGGACGTCCGTTCGTCCCGGCAGGGCCACCTCAGACGTGAGTGGTCGATTCCTGTTTGGGCCAGCAGCACAGGATGCGCCGTCCATCATGCTGCATTTCTGTGCAAATCGATGGATCGGGCCGATTTGTACGCCAGACGGTGCGCAAATCCGGACCAGGCATATTGATAAATGCGGCGCCCCGTTGGAAACTCCCCAGCACACTGCGATTCGGCGAGAACCACTTCTCGATACGCCTGCCCTGTCCTGGATCCGACCGATCGGGCTGGCGGATGCGTCGCGGATGTCGAATCGAGCGCAGTGGAGGTCGATTGGCATGGCAAATCCGGAGCCGCCCCGTAGGCAGGCCGTCCCACGGCGGCGATGGCGGGGCGACCGGGCGGTCCTGGAAGCGTAAGGGGAGACCGCCACCACAGGGAACTGGTCCGGGTCGGACGATGAGGTGACCCAGTCAGTCAGGAAGCCCCGGATCGCGTCCGGCGTCCGGTCAGGATCGGACACCGGTCATTGCGCTGAGAGGGGTCTATCGTTCGCTCCGTCCTGGCCGTGGCTCGCGATCGCGCAGACCAGTGTCGCCACCGGCCCGTCGTCTCAGTCGTCGTCCTGCTGCTGGCCCAGATGGACCCTGAACCGGTCCGGCTGCCCGGCGCCGTCGTTCCGCTCCGATGAGCGGGCCGCATTCGCCTTGATGAAAGGGTTTCCAATGACGCAGTCCCAGGATCAGAACCGGCTCGCCACCCTGGTCGATCAACTCAACCGGGGCGAGATCTCCCGCCGCCAGTTCCTCGTTCAGGGCGCCGCCCTCGGCGTTGGCATTTCGATGCTGGGGTTCTTCGTTCGCCATGCCCAGACGACCAGCGCCTACGCCCCGCACCCGCAGGATGTCGCGACCGAGGGCCCACCATCCGCCGGCATGGATGGCAAGACGCGCGGTCAGGACGGCGAGCTCAAGGTCCTGCTCTGGCAGGCCGTGACGCAGCTCAACGCGCATATCGCTTCCGGCACCAAGGACTTCATCGCGTCCGATGTCATTGCCGAGCCGTTGATGCGATACATGCCGGACGGTTCGATCTACGCTAACCTGGTGACCGACGTCCCGACCATCGAGAACGGGATGCTGGCCGAGGATCTCACCTCAGCTACCTTCAAGCTCGTGGAGGGCGTCACGTGGTCCGACGGCGAGCCGTTCACCGCTGACGACGTGGTCTTCACCTGGGAGTGGGTCACCAACCCCGAGAACAACGCAGTCGATCTCGGGACCTGGGAGGTCATCTCGGCCTGCGAGGCCGTCGACGACACGACCGTCAAGGTGACCTACACCGCGCCGAACCTGACCTGGTACGTGCCCTTCACCAATGGCCAGTTTGGCCATATCCACGCGCGCCACTACGTCGAGGCTGGCGGCGACTATGACACGGCGCCGCTCGGCACGGGTCCGTTCATGCTCGACAGCTTCTCGCCGAACGACCAGGTCATCTACACCGCCAACCCCAATTACCGTGAGGAGAACAAGCCGGCCTTCGCGACCCTCAATCTCAAGGGCGGCGGCGAAGCGGCCACGGCGGCCCAGGCCGTCCTCGAGACCGGCGACTGGGACCACGCCTGGAACATCCAGGTCGAGCCGGAGATCATCCAGGCGGCCCTCGAGGGTGGCCAGGGTGTGTTCCGCATCATCGCCGGCACCTCCGTCGAGCGCCTTGCCTTCAACTTCTCCGACCCGCGTATGGAAGGCCCGGACGGGCAGCGGTCGTGGTACGAGAACCCGCACCCGATCCTGAGCGACATGGCGGTCCGCCAGGCGATCGCGATGACCGTCGACCGGGAGCTGGTCGCGACGCGGTTCTACGATCCGACCGGGGTCGAGGCGCCGGGCCTAAACATCCTGACGGGTATCCCGCCCGTCGAGTCCCCCAACACGACGAGCAAGCTCGACCCCGATGCGGCGGCTCAGATGCTCGAGGACGCTGGCTGGACGTTGAACGGGGATACCCGCGAGAAGGACGGCGTCAAGCTGGAGCTCCAGTACCAGACGACGATCAACTCCGTCCGCCAGAAGACGCAGCAGGTCGTCAAGCAGAACCTCGAGGCGATCGGCTTCTCGATCAACCTCACGCAGACCGACTCCGGCATCTTCTTCGATGGCGCGGCTGGCAACGAGCAGAATCTCAACCACTTCTACACCGACTTCCACATGTACACGAACAACCCGTCCAACCCGACCCCGATCGACTACATGATCGGCTACTACGCGGGCGCGGACCGGTCCAACATCGCCCAGGCAAGCAACGGCTGGAATGGCCAGAACAGCGGGCGGTTCATCAACGACGAGTACGACGGCATCTTCGAGAAGCTACGCTCCGGTGAGATCACCGACATCACCGAAGTGCAGAACATGCTGATCCAGCTCAACGACATCGTCATCGATAACTATGCGGTCGTGCCGCTCGTCCGTCGCGCGGCGGACAAGTACTGCATGCACAAGTCGCTGCTGCACGGCGATGACCCGGACACCGCCGAGGACAACGTCGCCCTCAGCGCGTTCGAGCTCAATCTCTGGAACGTCGCCAACTGGAACCGGAGCGCCCCGGTCGACCGGTAGGTCCCGTCGCCGGGCTGCTCGAGCGCAGCCCGGCGTTTCGGATTATGCGACAGACGGAACGGGCCGGGCTTGAAAGAGCCTGGCCCGTTCCGTCTGCATGGCACCGGCATGACAGTGCAACGACCATCTGGATGTGCTACAGGCCCTGGCCGCCAGATGCCTCGATGCGCTGACCGGTGATCCAGCCGAACCCGTCGGACAGGATGGCGGCCGCGGCCGCGCCGATGTCATCGGCCTGACCCACTCGGTCGAGGGCGACCGCGTCGGCGATGTGCCGGTTGACCTCCGGGTTGTCCCGTACCACGCCGCCCGAGAAGTCGGTCGCCGTGGCTCCGGGAGCGATCGCGTTGACGGTAATTCTCCGCAGCCCGAGTTCCTTCGCCTGGTAGAGGGTCAGGACCTCGATCGCGCCCTTGGTCGCGGCGTAGGCCGAGCGCCCCGGCGACGTGAACCGGGTGAGCCCGGTCGACACATTGAGGATTCGCCCGCCATCGACGATCAGAGGCAGAAGCTTCTGGGTCAGGAAGTACGGGCCCTTGAACTGGATTCGGACGACCTCGTCGAACTGCTCCTCGGTCGTCTCGGTGAAGGAGGCGTTGATCCCGATGCCGGCGTTATTGACCAGGAAGTCGAAGTCGGACCGGTCGAACGTCTCCTGAAGAGTGGATGCCACGTTGCTCGTGAAGGCATCGAAGCTGGAGCTGTCGCCCGTATCGAGCTGCAGCATGGCGGCGCGGGGTCCCTGCTCCTCGATCAGCCGGGCTACCTCTGTTGCTTCGTTCTCATGGGTGCGGTACGTCCCGACGATACCAACGCCCTGCGCGGCAAGGTGGAGCGCAATGCTCCGGCCCAGCCCCCGGTTGGCTCCGGTGATGATCGCGATCTTCCTGTTCGGTTCCAAGAGGCTGAGCCCTTCGTGATGCTGGTCTCCATGGCCCTGCGGCCCGGGAGCCAGATGGTTTGTCCTGCCGAGCCGTCGCTGTGGCTCAATAGTCGCGGCGACCGTGACCGGTCTTGACGCACACCGGGAGACCAACGGTAACCGGGCATGATTCCAATGTCAACATATAAGCGTTACCATCGGTAAAATGGTATGGTGCCTGCCATGATCGACATGCCGGTAAGCACACGTGAGCGGATCATCCGGGCAGCGATGGAGCTTTTGGCAAGTGGTGGTCGCGAGGCCGTGACGACGCGCGCGGTCAGCGCCGCCGCGGACGTCCAGCCGCCGACGATCTATCGCCAGTTCGGCGACATGCAGGGGCTGCTCGACGCCGTGGCGAGCCGCGGATTCTCCGGCTATATCGAGAACAAGATCACCCGTGTCCGCGCGGACGACCCGGTCGAGGACCTGCGTGCCGGCTGGGATCTGCATATCGCGTTCGGTCTGGCCAACCCAGCCATCTACGCCCTCATGTACGGCAATCCCCGACCCGGCGCCGAGCCGTCCGCCGTACGCGAGGCCGCGGTGATCCTCCACGAAATGGTGAAGCGCGTCGCCGAAGCGGGTCGCTTGCGGGTCAGCGTCGACCGCGCCGCCGCGATGAGCCATGCGGCCGGGGTCGGCGTGACGCTGACCCTGCTTGCCACCCCCGTGAACGATCGCGATCCGACCCTGTCGGTGAGTACGCGCGAGGCGGTGCTCGCCGCGGTCACGATGAATGTCGCCGGACCGACCGCACCGGAGCAATCCGGTCCCACTCGAGTCGCGAACCGGGCCGTTGCGCTGAAGGCCGTGCTTCCTGAGCAGCGGGATGCGCTGTCGTCCGGGGAGTGGGCCCTGCTGGCGGAATGGCTCGACCGGCTCAGTCAGACCGGCGACTGACGAGTCCCAGACGACCAGACCGTCGATCACCGACCGGTGGTGCAGGACGACACCCGGGTCGATCCCCAGTTTTCTCGATCCACGAAGGGCGGTCGCCGATCCCTCTGGCAAACATGCATTGGTTGCCATATCATTCGTGGGGCGTATCACGGAGGAGCCGCACCGATAGGGCACGGTCGTTCGTATGCCGGACCGCGACCAGGGAGAACAGCACGGCATGGCGTCACATGGATCGTTTCGGTCGACGTTTCAGCAACCGAAGGCCGTCTGGGCGGTCGCCTTCGCCTGTGTCATCTCGTTCATGGGGATCGGTCTGGTCGACCCGATCCTGGCCTCGCTCCGCGACAAGCTCCACGCCACGCCAGCCCAGGTCGAGCTGCTCTTCACCAGCTATCTGGTCGTGACCGCGATCGCGATGCTGTTCACCGGCTTCGTGTCGAGCCGGATCGGCGCCAAGAACACGCTGATCGCCGGCCTGGTCATCATCGTGGTCTTCGCGGGGCTGGCCGGGTCGACGAACACCATTGACGGCATCATCGGCTTCCGGGCTGGCTGGGGACTCGGCAACGCGCTCTTCATCGCCACCTCGCTGGCGGTGATCGTCAGTTCGGCGTCCGGCGGCTTCGCCGGCGCGATCGTGCTGTATGAGACGGCCCTGGGCATCGGGATCGCCCTCGGTCCGCTGCTCGGCGGTCTGCTCGGGGAAGTCAGCTGGCGCGGCCTTTTCTACGGCGTGTCGGTGCTGATGTTCATCGCCCTCATCGCGACGCTCATCCTGCTGCCAGCCACGCCCCGGCCCGCGCGCCGGCAGGGTCTGCTGGAGCCGATCAAGGCGCTGCGACACCGCTCCCTGGCCGCGACGGGGGTCGTCGGCCTGCTCTACAACTGGACGTTCTTCACGTTGCTCGGCTATTCGCCGTTCCTGATGAACATCTCCAGCCCGCTCAAGCTGGGTCTCGTCTTCTGCGCCTGGGGCGTTCTGGTCGCCATCTTCGCGATCTTCGGCGCTCCCCTGCTGAAGGACCGGTTCGGAACCGCCCGGGCGCTGTACGGCAATTTCGTGCTGCTGGCTCTCACCCTGCTCGCCATCGGGCTGTTTCCCGGTAACCCGACGGTGGTCATCGTCGCGGTCATCATCTCCGGCATCTTCAGCGGCGTGAACAATACCCTGGTGACGACGGCGGTGATGAGCATCGCGCCGGTCGAGCGGCCCGTCGCCTCCGCGACCTACGGCTTCGTCCGCTTCATCGGCGGCGGCCTGGCGCCGTTCGCGGCGGGGCAGCTCGTGGAGCGATTCAACGAACACGTCCCGTTCATCCTGGCGACGTTCACCGCGATCGTGGCGGCGGTCGTGCTCTCCTCGGCCCATCAGGCGCTCGACCGGGCGGACCGCGGCGAGGTGGCGCAGCCGGAGCCAACGACCCTCGACCGGGTCGAGCGTCTGCGGGAGGCCGGCGTCTCGGCCGGCCTGGGCAACGAGATCTGACTGCCTGGTCGGCCCGTTATTGCGCTCCAGCTGGTTGACCAATCCAGGTTCGGTCTGCCCGATTCGATGTTGACAGGGCGTCCGGCGATCCCTAGAGTTCATATCCGACTGACGCGATCAGGTATACACGACCCGATGGACGTGGGCGGATCAGGAATGAATATGCGAACGCAGCGGATCGTCGTGCCGGAACAGGGGCTGGACGGGTCGCCCCTTGCCGGGACGCTGGCCGCGATCGCGCCGATCACGCCCTACAACCGCGTCATGTTCGACTCGACGAGTGCCCTACCGACGCTGGCCGACCTCTGTGCCGGCGATGGAGCCGGGCTGAACGAGCAACTTGAGATCCTCAAGGCGTATCACGAGACGGACGACGGTGACATCGCGGTCGCGCTCGGGGCGATGGCCTTCCCGTGGCTGGTCGCCAGCGTCGCCTTCGCGTCGTACCTCTCCGCGCGACGGATCCCCGATCTCTCGCCGGCGATGATCAGCTACACCTTCGCCGATTACGGCTACCCGCTCGATATCACGCTCCGGAGCCCGCGTTTCACGGCCCTCCCCAACGACCCCGCCGCGGGGCACCCCGACGCGACGATCGTCGCGGACGATGAGGCGCTGCTGGCCGCTCTGCGCCGTGAGCTCGGTGGGCACCTCGAGGATCCGTTGCGGGTGATGCGCGCCCGGCGGGCCCGGGTCGGGATGGGGACGATCCGCCGGACGGCGCGGGAGGCCTGCCTGTCAGCGCTCTGCTCGGCCGCGGCGAAGCTGGACGGTCTCGCACAGTTGCCAGCCGAGGTGGAGGCGATCTTCCGGGCGGGAGACGCCGGCAACCCGCTCCTGCTCCGGAGCCTGCCGGTGATCCGCGAATACCCCACTGGTCGTGGCGGACGGGCGGCGAGCGTCGAGCTGTCGACCTGCTGTCTGCGCTTCCGGCTCCCTGGCCGTGGCACCTGCCCCGGCTGCCCGAACCAGCCGCGCGACGAGCGTGTCCAGCGTCTGGCCGAGGCGGCCATGCTGTATGGGTAAGAGCGCGTTGTAGAACCGGCAACAGACCGGCCCTCAAGGACCGGCTGAACGACCCTGGATTCGGAGTCGAGCGTCAGGCGGCCCGCACCGATGACCGTGCGGTGCTATTGGTCGCCCGGTTGGGAACTCATGTCGTTCAGCCGGCACGCTTCGCTGCCCTTCAGAGCCGGTGCCAAGCCGACCGATCGCTTCTCGATGAGCAATTCTGAATTATCCGCTCAAGCGGCCGTCGCCCGGTGCATGGTCGGTCCGCCAGGTTAACGCCGCGTACCCTCCAACGCATCGTCCTGGCACGTTCAGGCGGCGTTGTCCGCCCCTCCCCGACGACCGATTGCGTATGATTGGCGCCGTGGTCGGGGCAGGACGATCGCACGATGCATCGTCGATACGGGGGAAGTGTGTGACAGACAGCCAGCAGGATGCCGATCTTGTCCAGTCCCAGCCCGCGGCGGTGACCGGAGTGGCCGGGTCCAGTGAGTCTCGCGGAGAGACCGCCGGCTCATCGGCCCCGGTGCCAGCTGGCAGTGCGCCCGTCCCGGCGGGAAGTGCCGCGACGGCGACGCGCTGGGATCTCGGCGACGGTAGCGGGTTGATCATCGACCACGACGATGCCGAGGAGGGCGCGGGCTACACCACGCTGGCCAGTGTTCCGCCGGCCGCGTCCTCGGCGAGCGTCTTCCACCGGGAGGTTCCGTTCGAGGAGCCGCCCCTGCCGCTGCCGCCGCTGCCGCCGGACATGTTCATCAACCGGGAACTCAGCTGGCTGGAGTTCAACCGGCGCGTCCTCAAGGAGGCGACAGAGGCAACGACGCCCATCCTTGAGCGGGCCAAGTTCGCGGCGATCTGCAGCGACAACCTCGACGGCTGGTTCATGATCCGGATGGCCGGGGTCAAGCGCAAGGTCGTCAACGGCATCATGACCGTCGGCCCTGACGGTCGGACGCCGCCCGCCCAGTTCGCGGTGATCCGGCAGCGCGTGCAGGAGTCGCTGGACCAGCAGGCGGCGGTGATTGGGGAGCAGCTCCTGCCGGAGCTCGCCGCCCATGGCATCGAGATCACCCAGCCGGACCGGCTCTCGGTCGCGGAGCGGGGGACGATCGGCCAGCTGTTCGACCGGGACGTCTTCCCGGTCCTGACGCCGCAGGGCATCGACGGGGGCCGGCCGTTTCCCCATGTCTCCGGCGGCAGCCTCAACCTGCTCGTCGTCCTCCACGCCGACGGCAGCGAGCGCTACGCCCGGATCAAGATCCCGGCGACGCTGCCCAGCTTCCTGCCTGTCCGGCGAGACGCCCAGACGGAGCCCGGCGCCCCACCGCCACCCGACGAGCGGAATCAACTGGTCTGGCTCCAGGACGTCATCATCGCCAACATCCAGCGGCTGTTCCCCGGCGTGCCAGTGCTCTCGGTCCACCCCTTCCATGTCCTCCGGGATGCCGACATCGAGCCGGAAGAAGACGACGACGATCGCCACAACCTGATGGCGGTCATGCGGGAGACGCTCAACCAGCGCCCTTTCGGCCCCGTCGTCCGGATCATGGTCAAGCCCGCCATGCCGGAACCCGTCCGGGATTGGCTCCGCAACCAGCTCAGCGCCCTCCCGGAGGACGTCTACGTCGTCGACGGCCCACTGACGCCGGACAGCTTCTTCGAGCTGCTCCGGCTGGACCGGCCCGATCTCAAGGACCCACCGTTTACCCCGGAGCGGTTCCGCTTCCTCGTCAATGGCCGCGACCGGGAGGAGGCGGCCGACATCTTCGCGGCGATCCGGGAGCGGGATCTCCTGGTCCATCACCCCTACCAGAGCTTCGATGCCTTCGTCGATTTCATCCGGGCGGCCTCGACCGACCCGGACGTCGTCGCGATCAAGCAGACGCTCTACCGTCTGGGCCGGAACTCGCCGCTGATCCCGGCCCTGATCGACGCGCGGGACGACGACACCCAGATCGCCGTGCTGGTCGAGCTCCGGGCCAGGTTCGACGAGGAGAGCAACATCCAGTGGGCTGAGGCGCTGGAGCGGCGCGGCGTCCACGTCGCCTACGGTCTGGCCGGGCTGAAGACGCACTGCAAGGCGACGATGGTCGTCCGGCGGGAGCGGGACGGGATGCGGCGCTACGTCCACCTCGGGACCGGCAACTACAACGCCTCGACGGCCCGCACCTACGAGGACCTCGGGCTGTTCTCCGCCGATGAGGCGCTGGGCGCCGACGTCGCCGAGTTGTTCAACGCCCTGACCGGCTTCAGCGAGCAGCACGACTACCGGAAGATCTGGACGGCGCCGCGCAGCCTGCGGATGCACCTCCTCGAAGCGATCGCCAACGAGATCGCCGTCCATGGGCGGACCGGCAACGGCCATCTCGTCTTCAAGATGAACCAGCTCGTCGATCGGGATTCGATCCGGGCGCTCTACGCGGCCAGCCGGGCCGGCGTCCGGGTCGATCTGATCATCCGCGGGATCTGCTCGCTCCGACCCGGCGTTCCTGGCTGGAGCGAGAACATCCGAGTCTTCAGCATCGTCGGCCGCTTCCTGGAACACAGCCGGATCTACGCGTTCAACGGCGGCGGCGAGGGCGAGCCGCGGGTCTACCTTGGCAGCGCCGACCTGATGGAGCGGAATCTGGACCGACGGGTCGAGGTGCTGTTCCCGGTCGAGGACCCGTCCATCCGGGACGACCTCTGGGGCGAACTCCTGCCGGCCTACCTGCGGGACACCGTCAACACGCACGAATTGCGGCCGGACGGTTCCTGGCGCCCGCGGTCGCGCGACGGCGAGGAGCGGTTCGACATCCAGCGCTGGCTGCAGGACCGCTACAGCGACTGAACGTACGCTTGCGTTGTCCCCTCCGACCCCATCGCAAGGCGTCACGTCATCGTAGGGACATGGCTCACGCTCCGCTGGCCTTGTCCGCGCCGCCAGGCGCCATGCCGCAAAGTGGTCCCGGTGGCCGGGGGCAGCCGTCCAAGGTGAACAGGTCGTTTCCGGGCAGGGTTATCGCCCTGCGGGGCGATGGCCGCTGCGGCGGCCGGGCGGGGCAAGCCCACGCCCCTACGGGCGACTGCCGCTCCGGTCCTCGGTAAAGCCGGCTGACATCAACTCTTGGCTCGGTGCGCGACGGCGCGCTCGCACCAGCCGGTGACCTCGGCGGTCAACCCGAGGGCGGGCCAGTCATCCGGACCGTACCAGCCAGCCTGCTCGGGCAGCGGCGCGGCCTGGCCCGGCGTGACGAGCTCCGCGACATAGATCAGGTCGACGTGCTGATGGCCGGGGCCGATGTCCTCCAGCTGGATGCCGATCGGCTGGGTGAGCTGGCGGGGCAGGCCGGGGTCCGTCAGCGACAGCCCGGAGGAGCCGATCAGGCGAACCGTCTGGTTGGTCTCCTCGGCGACCTCACGCACCGCCGCGTCGTCGGGGAGCTCGCCGGGCTCGATGTGGCCGCCGGGCGGGAGCCAGCGGGCCAGCTTGCGGTGCCAGTGGAGCAGGACGCAGCCTCGATCGACCACGAAGACGGCGACCGTGAAGTCACGGGTGAATCCGGATGTGGCGGCTGACGTCGAATTGCTCATCCCTGGTTGGGATCCATGGGTCGCGCGGCCCGTCCAGTCGGCCGAGCCTTCTCAGCCGTCTCTGTCTCGGACGCTTCATGGGGGTTGACCGGCCGAACCGGCTGGCTGTCACCGTCGATTCCGAAGGCCGCGAAGAGGGCCGCCGTACCCTGCCTGGTTGGACGAGACGCCGAGGATCGGGCGAACGGGATCGGTGCGGCTGGCAGGGGCACCGGCTCGCTGGCATCAGTCGTGGGTCGCGCCGATCGTGGCTGAAGCGGCGCATCCGACAGCGACGTCATGTTGCTGGATCGGAGCATCGCCGCCAGCGACGGGATCTGCTCGGCATCCACGGTGCGGCTGGCCGGCGGGGACGCGACGCCACTCGTGGCGACGGATGATGGCCAGCGGCGGTCGGTGGCTGGCGGCGAGACCGTTCGAGATTCGTCGGTCGCGGTCGGGAAGAGCGACGCGGCTGGCGCTGGCCGTGTGACCGGCGGTGCGCCCGGGAACGGACTCAGCCAGGATTGGTCGGAATGGATTGGCAGATCGGCCGGTGCGCTCCGATCGCTCGTGCGCCGGCGCCAGCGCCGCCAGAGCGGCTGGTCGCTGGCGAGCACATCGCGGACGTCAGCCAGCGCGGAATCGCGATGCGCGGCGACCGAACGCTCTCCGTTGAACGCATCCGTGCTGTCGGCATGGTCCGGAGCGGGTTGGTGAACGGCGGTGACATCGGCGTGATCCGGCGCCGCTGGGAGGCTGGTCCTGGAACGGTCCGTTTCCCGCAGGGTTGGGAATGGCGTCACCGGTGCCAGGACTCCCTGCCAGGTCGGCCGCTCGACCGCGACCGGTGTGGGGCGGAGCGCTGACGCCGACCGGCGGGAGATCGTCCGCTCGGCCGGCGGAATCGCGTGGTAATAGACCGGTCCGCGCCGCGGCGAGCGCCGGGCGCGCAGCGTGCCGTAGGCGACGACGCCCCCGGCGTGGACCGCGACGAGAACCCCCCAGACCACGACCCAGGCCGGCAGGCTGAACCCGTCCGGATTCTGGCTGAGCCGCCAGAGAGCCGCTCCGAGGCCGGCGAAGAGGAACAGCGACAGATTGGCGATGAGTGGCGCCGGCCCCAGTAGCCAGTCCCGGGCGCGACCCATCGCCCAGCTCAGGTCGATGGCGTGGGGGTCCTGGTAGCCGGGCCGATCGGAGTGTCGGGGTGAGTTGCTGGCCGACAACGCAGACTCCTTGGTGACCCGGACGGCGATCGTTCGGGCCGTTGGACGCGTGACATGGTGCCGATCAGGCGGGTGCGCCCGCCGTCGGTGCCCCTACGAGAGACTGTACGCTTCCCAGCACCTTCTGGTCGTTTTCGAGGAGCTCGTTGATCCGGTCCAGCATCGTCCGGCCACCCTGCCCGGTCGCCGTCCACTGCTCCTCGGTCATCTCACGGAGCATGGCGAGGAGTGACTCGCGGGCCGTGCCGAACTGTGACAGCAGCACGCGGCTGGAGTCACCCTCATGCTCCAGGCCGATGATCGGTGACTCGTCCTCGAAGTCGTCGGGGATCATCTGGCCGGTCAGGATCTCCTTCGTCGACTGGGTGAAACGGAGCTCGCCGTCCCGCAGACGCTGCATGATGTCGCGGATCGATGCCTCGCCGCTGGTCCGGCGGTTGAGGACGTCCTCCGGGATCGGCCGGATGAGAAGGTTGAGATCGCGATAGGTGGCGATCATGCGGTTGATGAGGTCTTCGTGCGCCATCTCGGGAGATCCTCCTGGGTGTGATAGGCAAGATCGGATGTCTGCTTCGCGCGATTGTACGGCACACCGGCCCCGCCGGGCGTCGTGATCGGGGGCCGGCGATCACGCCGCGCAGCGTCAGCGTCAGCGTCAGCGTCGTCATCGTGGGCTCCGCTCTGTCCGATCGGTGCGGTGGGTCCCACCGGGGCGGCCCACCGGCCCGCGTCGTGGCCGCCGCCGCCGTCGTGCCGATCCGAGTACCATATCCAGTGAAGCGTCCGGGCCGGCGGTTCGGGTGCGGCCCGAAGCCCGGCAATCCGCGAACCATACCGATCCTGACCGGATCGATCTCCTGGAAGACGAATCGCCGTAGCGCGGACCCTGGGTGAAGAGATGAGCGTTCCAGCCAAGCCGACGACTCCCCTGCGCTGCCCGATCTGTGAGCGAGCGCTGGATCGGGTGGCGATCCGCGACATCGGCGGCGTGACCAGCGACATCGTCTGGCAGGTCCATGCCGGCACCTGCCCGGAGCACGGCTGGTTCCAGGCGGAGATCGTCTCCCGGCCCCCCCGCGAGATCTTTGGCGTCACCCGGCCGTTCGGCGCGGCCCGTCGCCTGATCGTCGATGGCGAGGAGACCTTCTCCTTCCCGACGGTCTGGAACGACCTGCCGGGGTCGGAGAAGCGGAACCGGGTCGATTTGTTCGATCCCCAGTACTGGCGTGTCAGCAAGCGGTCCGCCCTCGCGGCCAGTCAGCCGGGCGCCCGGCAGAAAGCGCGATAGTCCACGATGGCCACCGCGACCGATTCGCAGAGCGTCGAGCCCGGCAACGCCCACGAGCCCCGGCCGGACGACCAGGACCGGCGCGGCGGGATCACCCCGGTGTCGCTGTTCGTCGTGTTGCTGATCGGTTTCGTGCTGGTCAAGGTGCAGTTCGTCTTCATTCTCGTGCTGGTGTCGCTGGTTCTCGCCACGACGCTTGACCGGCCGGTCACGTTGCTGGAGAAAAGGTTCCTGATCCCCCGGGGACTGGCCATCCTCGGGCTGTACCTGGCGTTCTTCGGGATCCTGATTCTCGGTGGTGTCCTGATCGCCCCGAGCGTTCGTGAGCAGGTCGACATCTTCATCGCCGACGCTCCGCTCCGGCTGACGGATCTCCGGGCGAGCTGGCAATCGAGTAGTAACGGTCTGCTGAACGGTACCGGTCAGCAACTCCTTGGCAGTGCCATTACCGCCCTTGACAATCCGCCGCCGCCGCAGCAGGAAACCGCGGTGAATGTTCTGTCGTCGGTGGTCACGGGCGTCGTTGGGCTCTTCGCGACCCTCGTCATCACCTTCTATTACCTGATGGAGCGGTCATTCATTCGCTCCGTCATCCTGAACGAGATGTCGCCCCGGATGCGGCACCGGGTGGCCCGGATCTGGGATGACGCCGAGGCCAAGGTCGGTGGCTGGCTGCGCGGACAACTGACGCTCTGTCTGATCATCGGCCTTGCCGCCGCCGTCGGGTACGGCATCATCGGCGTTCCGTTCTGGCCGGTGCTGGGACTGTGGGCCGGGATCACCGAGATCATCCCGGTCCTCGGTCCGTGGCTGGGCGGCATCCCGGCGGTCGTACTCGCGTTGACCGTCTCGAACGAGCTGGCCCTGATCACCGCCGCGATCGCCATCGGCATTCAATTGTCAGAGAACTGGGTGCTGGTCCCGCGCGTCATGCGTGGTGCCGTTGGACTGACGCCCCTGACGGTCTTCATCGCCATCACGGTCGGGGCCGCGTTCTATGGCATCATCGGCACGTTACTGGCGATCCCGATCGCGGCCTTCGTCCAGGTCATCGTCACGACGTTCCTCGACGAGCGCCGCGATTCCAAGCAGTCGCGCCCCCGGGGGGCGATCCCGGCCTGGCGCTGGATGCGCGTCTCGTCCCGTGACGGCGACCCGCGGGACGGCAACGGAACCGACGGTCCGGCTCCCGTGCCCGGCCCCTCGCTGGCGACGTCGACGCCGGGATCCCAACCATCGCATGCCGCCAGCTTCGCTCCAGCGAATGCTCGCGGCGACCGCCGCGCACCGCCGCCCGCTTCGCCTCAGCCCGCCTCGGCCTCCGCCCCGTCGAGTCACCGCCCGACCGCGGCGACGGCTTCGGGGCGACCCGCGTCTCCGGCCAACCGATCGACCAGCACCATGTCCCGACCGGCGCCCGGACCGGGAATTCCTGGCGGCAGCCGTCCGGCGCAGGGGCCGAGATGGACCCCGGAGCAGCTTCGCCGTTCGGCCTCGCCGGAATCCAGCCCCTCCGATATCGAGCACGACGACCCGCCAGCGCCAGCGAACCGGCCGGCGATCGGCCCTGGCGACCGATAGACCGACCTGCCCGGAAACGCAACCGAAGGATCCCGTGGGAGCGCGCCAAGAGTTCGAGGCGTTGTCACGATCATGGATGGCAGCCAGTGCATGCCCGGTGGCGAGTCCCGGCCGTGAACGGATCAGGCTCAGACACGGCGCGGAGTGTCGCGATGCACCGTGGCGACCGACTCAGGCGGACATTAGACGATCCTTGTGAGACCCGCTGTCCAGGTCGCCTCTGAACTCCCCTGGATGGCATCCGTAGGAATACGGATGCCATTCGGAATATGCGCGATCTAGACTGATGAAGGGCTCACTTGGTGCTCCGGTCGTTCCTCGCGCACATGGGCAGGAAACAAATTGGAACCACGACGCTTCGATGCTCTAACTCGCTCCCTTACGTCCCGGCTCTCCCGTCGAACAGCTATTCAGACCACCGGACTGGCCGGTGTCGCTGGGCTGGTAGCCGCCACCGGACGGCACGCCGGTGCCCAGGTTGGGCCTGCCACCCCGGATGCCGTGTCTGACGACGCCAGCTTCCTGTTCGTCCAGTCGGCGACCTCCGGCACCTTCGCCGCCAACCCCGACGCTGGGCCGGCGTCAACCGGTGGCACCCCAACGCCAGGCGGTGGGGCCGATTACCTCCTCACTCTGGAGGGCCACGCCGGGAACACCGTCTACTTCTCCGACCGACCCGAGCGGATCTTCGGTGAGGCGCCGACCGACCAGTTCCTCGAAGGCCTGCACTTCTCCCCGGATAATCCGCCCAACGCCGCCCTGGTTACCAACGACGAGAACGGTGACGAGGACATCCTCGTCGTGGAGTTGTTGAATCCCACGTATGACCACGGGTCCGGAATGGTGACGTACGGGGTGAACCTGCTTAGCGACTACGAGGGCGGGTTGGACTTTGTCGCGAGTCGGCAGCAGGACGAAGATCTCGCGCCGAGCTTTGGGACGGCGAGCCTGTTCATTGACGACTGCCCGACGATCGCGAATTGCTATAACGGGGTCGAAAGTGTTGGGCCGGTTCCCGGCGGTCCGATCGACACCTGCTGGAAGTGGAGCGACGTCAGCTGTCAGCCCTGCAACGGCAACTCGACTGACTCCTACGACGACCTGTGCAATACCACCTACGGGGACGCTTGCACTGCCCTCGGCCCTCGTGGGATAGAGGAAACCAACCAGTGCACCGTCTGGGTCGCCTGACACGTTGACGCGGGCGTTCGGCGGCGAGAGCGACGCGGCGTCTCACGAGACTGATGTCAACAGGCAGGGCCACCGAAGGAGTTCGGTGGCCCTGCCTCGGTTTCGGCGTTTCGGTGGGGTGGGATTGCGTGGGTCGGACGGACTCCATCCGGCGGGACTTTGCATTGGGCCGCGTCGCTTTCCAGCGCCGCTACCGACCGGCGCCGCTCAGCCGGCGAGCCGCCACGGCGACGGCCGCGGCCGCGAGGATCGCCAGGCCAGCCAGGAGGCTCATGGACGTACCGCCCGTGCCGGACCCCGTGCCGGTGCTCGGCAGGACGTTGATCGCTCCCGGGCTGGTCGAGGACCGGGGCGGCACCGTCGGGGCGACGCTCGGGGCAACCGGGGCCGATGCGCTCGGCGAGGCGCTCTGACCGGAGAGATCCTCCGGGATCACATAGAAGCGGCACGAGATGCCGGAGCCGTCCGACAGGTCGAACGAGACGGTGTTGGTGTCGCCGTCGAACAGGAACACCTCGGAGCCGGAGGTCACGTCGAAGCAGGCGACGTAGAAGTTCGCGAACTCACCCGGAATGTCGACCGCGACGCTGTAGTCGCTGGCCGGGAGATCGACGAAGGCCGCCCGGCCCTTATCGCCGGTCGGTGCGCGCTCGAAATCGTTCTCGTCGAATGGGACCGTTGGACTGAGGAGCACGTCTACCGGGTCGACGATCGGGGCGCAGTCGCTCAGGTACTCGTCACCGGAGTAGGCCACCGGGCAATCGAAGACCTGGATGTCGACAGTCGCGGTGCCCTCGATCGGGGCCGACGGGGAGGCGGACGCGGACGCAGAGAAACTCGCGCCGCTCGCGTCCTCCGGGATCACGTACCAGCGGCAGGACCGGGCGTCACCCGCGGCCAGCTCGGTCTCGATGACGTTGCCGGTCCCGTCGAACTGGAAGACGCCAGCGTCATCGAAGCACGCGTAGTAGAAGCTGGCGAAGTCGCCGGGAACGTCCAGCGCGAAGGTGGCCGGGCCGGGAACGGTGCCGAACAGGATGAAGCCATCCGCGTCCGTCGGCGTCGTCGCCGTCGGGTTGCCCGCCTCGGTATCGGTCACGGTGATCGAGTAGTCGCCGGCGCCACCCGGCGTGCAGTCGGTCAGGTAGTCGGTGCCGGCGTAGTCCGTGGGGCATGTGTAGACCTGGAACTCGGACGGGATCCGGGGCGCGTCCTGCGTGAGACCGGCCTGGGCGGGCGCCGGCAGCAGGGCCGCGAACAGCGCCAGCGGCAGCACGAAGATGCCGAGCAGGCGCAGCAGGTGATTTGGTGCATGGATCGTGGACATGAGGTTGCGTCCCCTCCTGAACCAGCCGGTCATCCGGCTGGCCACGTCTGTGCGATCAGGTGGTGCCACGTCCGAGCCTCTCCTTTCCAGAAAGGACGCGACAGTTGAGTCAGCGCGCGGGCTCTTTGTGTATGCGGGGCTACATCATCCTATCACCAGGTCGCCCCCGGTGGCTTGGGTCCTGTCCTTCGAGGGAACTACGACTGGTTTCGTGGGCGATGTTTTCGATGTCTGATTGGTCGATGGAGGAAACGAGTAGGGCCTCCGTTAATTGACCGCCGTCGTTGGCCGAACCGAACGGAATCCGGTCGCCCGGACCACGATCGGCCCGAGCGGTTGCGGTGGGTACGACATCTCGTCCGACCAGTGGACGGGCGGGAGAGCGGAATGGCGATACGGATTAAGCCAGCGGGTTGCGGGCACACCAGGCTATTGATGGGCTCAGGACTGGTCAGGCGCGGAGCGAGATCGGCGTGATGTAGATCACGCAGGTCGCGCCTTCACCATCGGCGAGCGTCACCCCGCCGTTGGTCGACGGATCGCCGATGCGCGCGTCGTCGATCGGACCGGCGCCGATCACGCAGGCGGACCGCTGCACGGTCGCGTGGCCGGGAATGTCCGTCGATGGGGCATACGTTCCCGGCTCGACATCTTCAAAGGTCACGCTTCCCTGAAAGATCTCCAACCCGTTCGGGGCACCCTCCGCCTGGGACGGATACCCAGTGATGGCGACCCGGTTGCTGTCGATCCGGCCTGTACATTCCGCGGACCAGTCCGGCCCGTCGTAGCTCTCCGGGCAGCCGAGGACATCGACGGTGACCGTCCCAGCCGTGCCGGGCGCCGGCGTCTCCGGGCCGTTGGGGGTCAGGTAGATCCGGCAGGAATAGCCGGCACTCACGTCCAGATAGAAGCGGACGCGATTGTGGTAGCCGTCCCGGTCGAACCGTTCCTTGCTCCCGTCGAGGTCGAAGCACGTCCAGTAGATGGTCGTCGTCCCGGACAGGTCCTTGACGGCGAGGTAGTACTGGCCGCGCTGGAGATCGACGAACCCGGCCCGGCCGTCATCGCCGGCCTGATCGTGGATCACCGTTGCGTCGTCATACTCATAGCCGTCGTTGATCGACACGCCGACCGGCCGCGTGGTCGGTGCGCAGTCGTCGGCGTACTGGGCGCTGTCGTACCCCTCGGGACAGTCGAAGATCTGGACGCCGACCGATGCGTCCTCGGGGTCCGGCGGCACGCCCTCATCGCCGCCGGTCGGTGGACCGTTCCTGTTCGGCGTGACGTACCAGCGGCAGGCCAGCGCGTCGCCTTCGTTGAGCGATGCCTGGATCAGGTCCGACGACCCGTCGAACAGATAGACGCCGTTGCCGTCGAAGCAGCTGAAGTAGTAGTCGAACGCGCCGCCGGCATTGAGCGACCAGCTCGTCGGGCCGGGGAACGTGGCGAACTCTACGTACCCGTCCGCGCCGGTGGCGGTCGTTGCCGACGGTTCGGTCGGGGACGTGTCGGTCGCGGTGATCAAGAAGTCTCCGGCGCCCGTGGGTGAGCAGTCGTCCAGATAGTCGTTGCCCGAATACCCGTCGGGGCAGGCGTAAACCTGGAAGCTGGACGGAATGTTCTCGTCCGGTTGCTGCGCGGCCCGAGTCACCGCTGGCCCAATTCCGATCAGCGTCAGGGCGAGCAGCAGCGAGAGTGACAGGGCGGCGAGTGTGCGCTGCGACATCAGTGGCTCTCCTTCGTGGGCAGCGGTAGACCGCCCCTGAGCAGAGCCGGAGCGTCCCGGCTCTGCTCACTCAGACGCTTCAGCGCCAGAACGGTTTCCCGGCTGGTAGCTGATCCGGGTCAGTACCCCTTCTCGCGGCTGTACCGCGGGGTCATCTCGCTGGCGCGGCCGGCGGCGTAGCGAGTGAGGTTGGCGATGAACAGATCGGCGATCCGGTCGTACTCGTTGGTCGAGTTGGCGACGGAGTGCGGACTGATCCGGACGTTGGGCTCGTCCCAGAACGGCGAGTCGGCCGGGAGCGGCTCGGTTCGGAAGACATCCAGGACGGCGTAGCCGACCCGGCCGTCATGCAGTACCGCCAGCAGGGCGTCCTCGTCGACCAGCGTCCCACGGCCGATGTTGACGAAGACCGTGCCGGGCCGCAGGGAGGCGAAGGCGGCCTCGTCCATGATGTTGTCCGTCTCGGGCGTCTGCGGGGCCGACAGGACGACCACGTCGGCCCGACCGAGCATCTCGTGGAACTGGTTGCGGGTGAAGACCTCGTCGACGCCGAGCTCGGCGGCGCGGCTGGGGTCGCTGTCCCGGGCGAGGGCAAGGACCGTCATGTCGAAGGCGTGGGCCAGCCGGGCGACCTCCCGGCCGATCCGGCCCGGACCGACGAGGACCATCGTCTTGCCGTCGAGTGTGTCCGGGGTGAAGCGCTCCCAGTGGTGGGCCCGCTGCTGATCGGCCAGATGCGGGATATGCTTGGCATGGGCCAGCAGGGCGCCGAAGACGTACTCGGCCAGCGGACGGGCGTGGGTTCCGCTCGCCGTCGTGACGATGACATCGGGCCGCTCGAACAGGCCGAGCCGCCTGACCCGAGCGCCGACGCCGGCCGACGTGCCCTGAACCCACTTGAGGTTCGGCGTCAGCTCGGCTGGTCCGTCGCCGCCGGATTCCGGGAAGTCCCAGGTGATCTCGGCGTCACGCAGGATCCCGCGCCATTCGGCCTCCTGCGCGGCTGTCCGCCGGAAGGCCGGATCGCCGACATGGTCGCAGGTGTAGCGGGGCGGCGGGACGAGATCGGGCCGGTAGACGATCCGGACGCCCTTTGCGGCCTCGGCGGCGATACGCTCCGCGACGGCGGCGGAGAGGGGCGAAGCGATGACGGCGGTGATGGTCACGGAGCCTCCCGGAGATGTCGGTGCTCAAGTCGGTGCCCAAATGGGGCCGGACGCCTGAGCGACGCTCAGGATATCCGGCCCGGGGTCTCCGTGGGGGCCATCTCCGGCGTCCTGACGTCGGTCGTCGCGTCATGGTTGTCGGCAATTCGCTCGCCGTGGCCGTCGCCTGGGGTCGTGCCGGAGTAGGAATCGGGCACCGGCCGCGGGTTGAGCTGGAGCTGGGTCGTCTCCCGACCCGAAAGCCCGGAGATGATCAGGTCGCCGATGAGGCGGATCCGGTTGCGCCAACTCGGGATCGAGATGATGTAGTAGCCGTGCCAGAGCGCCCAGGCCGGGAAGCCGGTCACGACGCGGCCACCGACTTCGGCGACGCCGGTTTGCCGGCCGAGCAGGGCCAGCCGGCCTCGGGTCCTGAAGCTGTAGGGGACGGTCGGCGAGAGGTCGACCTCGATCCGGCGGCGGATCAGATCGGCGACGTAGCGGCCCTGGCTCTGCGACGCCTGCGCGGTCGGCGGGACGCCGTTGCCGTTGTCGGCGCTGAAGACCCAGGCGCTGTCGCCGATCGCGAAGACCTCCGGGTATCCCTTCACGCGGAGATGGTCGTCGACGACGATGGAGCCGTTGCGGGCGTGCTCGATCGGCAGGTGTTTCACGACCGGGACGGCTGAGATGCCGGCCGCCCAGAACAGCGTCCGCGCCGGGATCACGCTGTGGTTGGTCACGACCGTGGACTCCGTCGCCGCGAGGATCGAGGTGCTGGTCATCACCTCGATCCCCTGCTTCGCGAGGATCTCGCGGACGCTCTCCGACGTTGCGGGAGTGCTCATCGGGATCAGCCGGTCGTTCCGGCCGGCGACGATGACGCGGGGGCGCTCGTCGGCCAGCCACGGGTAGGCGGCCAGCAGCCCGCTGGTCAGGTACTCATGGATCGTCGCGGCCAGCTCGACCCCGGTGTCGCCGCCGCCGCCGACGACGAAGGTCAGCCATTCGGCCCGCTCGGCCGGCGTCCGGGCGCGGTGCGCGGCCTCGACCGCGTCGATCAGATGGTTGCGGAGTTCGAGCGCGTCACCGGGCGAGGCGAACCGGCGGGCGTGCTCCTTCAGCCCTGGCAGGTCCGGGATGCTCGTGACACTTCCGAGCCCGATCACCAGGGTGTCGTAGGGTCGGATGCCGGCGCTGGTCTCGACCTCGCGCCGATCCAGATCGATGTGCTGGATGTCGGCCTGGAGGAAGTGGAACGGGCTGCCACTCTGCAGACCGCGAAGCGAGACCGAGACGTGGTTGGGATTGACCCGGCCGTCGGCCACGGTCCAGAGCAGCGGCGTGTAGAGCAGGTTGGTCGAACGGTCGACGACCAGGATGCTGACGTCATGGCTGTTGGGGTAGTGCTTGCCGAGCTCGCGGGCGATCATCGTGCCGCCGAAGCCGCCACCGAGGAGCAGGACCCGGTGGCGGGCATCCCGGTACTCATCCTCGGTCTCGCTGACGTGTTTGCGGGCCAGGACGACCCGGCGGAGCAGCGCAAGGAGGGCCAGGCCGAGCGTCAGGAACGGGAGGACCAGCCCGAGGGGCCGTCGGGGATGGTGGCGGGGGAAGTCCGGATGCGGGGTGTGCGGCATGGGGTCATCTCCGGATTGGGGGTCGTTCGGTCCAGTCTACCGGGGTTGGAGCACGAGGACGGCTTCGTTGGCAATTCCTTCATCGCTCGCAATACTGGCGCCGTAGCACGGAGCGGTCTGTCCCGATTCATCGCGGAGCGAGACCGTTCCGTCTGGTGGCGAGGTTGGTGTGCAGAACGAGCGTTGCCGCACCCACCGCTCCTGGGTCGCCGGGCGCCGACGACAGCACGACCCGGACAGTATGCCGTTCATGGCCGTAGGTCTGGTGAAGCAACATGGGCTGGATGGTTGCGACGAAGAGATCGCCGGCGCTTGAAAACAATCGACCGCCGAGAATGACGAGGTCGATATCCGTTGCGTTGATCAGATTCTTGATGCCATACCCGAGGGTCCGGGCCGCGTCGGTGACGATCCTGATCGCGACGGGGTCGCCCTCCCGGATCATCCGTTCTATTGCCCCGAAGGTCATCGGGTCACCACTGGATTCCCATTCGCCGATCTCCCGCTGCGCCCGGGCGACGATGGCGGGCACGGCGCAATACATCTCCAGACATCCGCGCGCGCCGCACGGGCAGATTGGCCCGTTGGGATCCACGCCGACGTGTCCAAGGGCTCCCGCTGCTCCGGACGGACCCCGGCGGAGCTCGCCATCCAGGAAGACACCTGCGCCGACGCCGGTACTCGCGTACACGAACGCAAAATTCTCTATGCGTCGTCCAGCTCCGGACCATCGTTCCCATGTCGCGGCAGCCTTGGCGTTGTAGTCGATGATGACCGGCAGACCTGTACGCTCCGCCAGCATCTGTCGGAGCGGGACGTTCTCCCAGCCGGGGAAGTGGGGTGGCCCCAGGACGACCCCCTGCTCGTGATCCAGTGGTCCGGGAGCGGCAACGCCGAGACCAAAGATGCGGTCGGGTGCCACCCCGGTCTCGGCGATCAATCGGGTGACATCCGTGGCGACCATCTCGACGATGGTGACAGGAGGAGTCGCCGGCGGATTGGGGCGAGTGACCTCGGTCATCACCCGGCCGTCGAGATCGACCACGACGACGGCGATCTCGGCACGCCCGATCCGCGCGCCGATCGCGTAACCGCCGGTCGGGTTCATCCGAACCCTGGTCCGTGGCTTGCCCGCCGCGCCAGCGTGTTTTCCCGCCTCGACGACGAGACCCTGCCGGATCAACCGGTTGACCACATTGGTCACGGTTTGCGGCGTTAGGCCGGTCGTCTGGGCGATTTCCACCCGGCTAATACCCTCTTCTTCGCGGATGACCTGGAGCACCAGGCTCTGGTTGTGATTCTTGACGACCGACAGGTTTGCTCCGTCCCGCATGACGTCCTCGCAATCGGATGATGGTTTGTGATGACCCAGCGTAGCCGGGTTGACCGATGACGTGCCGATGATGGGCCGTCACGATCTTCTCGCACCAGCGCTATGCCGCTTGCCAAGATCAATCCAATGGATTTAGTATGGCATTCAGTATTGAAGAGTCGATGACGCCACGGCGAGGTGGACATGACCGCAACGGCCAAGAGACCCAACGTTCTATGGATGTTCGGTGATCAGCATCGCGCCCAAGCCACCGGCTACATGGGTGATCCGAACGTAACGACCCCCAACATCGATCGGCTCGCTGCGGAAGGCGTGGCATTCACCTCCGCCGTGGCGGGTTCGCCGCTCTGCACGCCGGCTCGCAGCGCCATCCTGACCGGATGCTACCCGCACCGCGGTGCGGCCGCGCATGAAGACCGGCTCCCATCGGACCGTTCGACCATCGCGATGCCCTTTCGCGATGCCGGCTACCGAACCGCCTATTTCGGCAAATGGCACCTCGATGGTTTTCATGAGCGGGACGGACGTGGCGCGATGCATATCGTCCCACCGGAGCGGCGTGGCGGTTTCGATACGTGGGTCGGATACGAGAACAACAACAGCCCGTGGGATAGCTGGGTCCATGGCGGAACGCACGACGAAGCTTTCCATCACCGTTTGCCCGGCTATGAAACTGATGCGCTGACCGACCTGCTCATCGACTACCTTGCGACACCGGACGACGACGATGTGCCGTTCTTCGCCGTGCTGGCGCCCCAACCGCCCCATGACCCCTATGTCGCGCCATCGGAGTGGATGTCGCGCCACACTCCCGGTCGTGTCCAGCTTTGTCCCAATGTTCCGGACGTGCCCCATGTAGTTGAACGGGCACGTCGCGAGTTGGCCGGCTACTACGCCCAGATCGAGAACCTCGACTGGAACCTTGGCCGGATCCGCGAGGCGCTCGCCGCGTGTGGGCATGCGGATGACACCCACATTGTCTTCTTCTCCGACCACGGCGACCTCCATGGCTCTCATGGGCAGTTCCTCAAGACGGCTCCCTGGGAAGAGGCCGTCCGGGTGCCGCTCGTCATCGGAGGCGCGGCGCCCCGCTATGTTCATCGGTTCGGTCGGGTCACCGCGCCGGTCAACCAGGTCGACCTCGGCCCGACAAGCCTCGGGCTCTGCGGCATCCCCGTTCCGTCCTGGATGGATGGCACCGACTACTCGAGCCTCCGGCTGATCGACCCCGCGGAGAGCGCGCCGACGGTCTTCGCGGCAGCGGCCCACGCGGTGAACCGGGCAGCCCTCCCGGATTCGGCGTTCGCCCAGATCGTGGTCCCGACTGGACATCCCGACAGCGTCGATCGCGCCTGGCGGGCGGTAATCACGACGGACGGATGGAAGTACGTCGCCCTCGAAGGAGTGCCCTGGTTGATGTTCGATCTCAACGACGACCCGTATGAACTGGTCGATCTAGCCCACAACACCCGCTACCGCGACCAGCGCCGACGATTGCACGACCGGCTCGGCGACTGGATTCGGGATACCGACGATGCCTTCCAGCTCGGCACGCTCTAGCGGTCGCGGACGTTCGATGCTCCGGGCAAGCCGCCCGAAGCCGGCCAAAAAACTTGCCCTGATTGGGTCGGGCGCCAAGGCGGCGTTCGAAGAGTCCTGACTTCGATGTGGAGGATATGACCGTGACTGGACTGACGACGACACCCTCGCTGACACGCACCCCGGTTTCCCGACGATCGGTCCTGCGGGCGGCTGGCATGGGCGGAAGTGCATTGCTGGCGGCCAATCTCGCCGGGCGGGCGCAGGCGCAGGATGCTCCGCTACAGCTCACGTTTGCCTTTCCTCCCGACGCATCTGGCTCGACCCAGGCGCTACTGGACGGGTTCAATCAACTTCACGCCGGGCAGATCGCGGTGAGTTGGAGAGAAATGCCCGCCAACTATGGCGAATACTTCACTCAGGTCCGGACTGAGCTCCAGGCCGGGAGCGAGGATCTCGACGTCATTGGTATCGGTGGAATCTGGCCCGCCCCGCTCGGCGTCCCCGGACTGATAGCCGATCTGAGTGACCGGCTGGATACATCGAAGTTCCTCCCGAGCACTATCGCGATCAATACGTACAAGGACGCCATCTATGGCGCACCCTGGTACACCGACTGTGGCTTGCTCTACTACCGGAAGGACCTGCTCGCCGATGCCGGCTATGCCGCGCCGCCAACGACCTGGGACGAGCTGTCCGGGATGGCGACGGCCATTCAGTCGGCCACCGGGATCCAGGCCGGTTACCTGTTGCAGGGCGCGGAGACGCCAGCGGGCGCCATCAACGCCATCGAGTTCATCTATTCATCCGGCGGTTACATTCTCGACCCGTCCGACCCGGAACGCGTCGTGGTCGATCAGCCGGAAGCGATGCGGGGACTGCAGATCGAGCGTGGTCTGGTCGACAGCGGCATCGCCCCTCAGGCGGTAACGACCTATGGTGAGCAGGAATGCGAGGCGGCCTTCCTGCGTGGGGACGCCATCTTCATGCGCAACTGGCCGGGAAGTTACGAGAGCGTCGCCGATCCCAATCGCTCGGCGCTCACGCTGGATCAGGTTGGTGTCGGCCAGTTGCCGGTCGCCGAGGCCGGCATGACCAGCCGCGCGATCCAGTCCGGGATCCAGCTGGCGATGAATGCCAACTCCCGCCATCCCGAGGAAGCCTGGTTGCTGATCGACTATCTGAGCTCCGCTGAGCAGCAGAAGGCCCATGCCCTCACGGGTGGACAGCTGCCGGCCGTCGCGAGTCTCTACGATGACCCAGAGTTGACGTCCCAGTTGCCCATCATGGCACTGGGTCAGCAGGCACTGACGAATTCGCTCCCGCGTCCGGTAACACCCTACATCTTCGAGATGTCCAATCTGATGGCGGAGCGCTTCACGACGATGCTCTCTGGTGGGGCGACACCAGAGGAAACTGCTTCCGCCGTCCAGAGCGACCTGCAGGAGATCATCGACCTGGGCGGCGTCTAGGAACGAGACGCCGCGACTGGTCTGGAGCATTTTGGCGTCAGCGCCCGTGGCTGCGCACGGGCGCTGGGGTTGGGCAGGGCCGATCGGACCGGCCGGAGAAGGGGCAGCATGACTGACACGCACGGAACAACGTCCGGTGGCGCCCGGCGGCTGGCAGACACCCCGCAGATGGCCATCGACGCGATCCGCACACCGGGGCGGGTCGGCCTGCTCGGGACGGAGGGACGGCTGGCGGTCGCGCTTGTCCTGCCGGTCGTCATCGTCATCTTGGCAGTCGCGGTCTACCCGCTGGTCTACGCCGTTTCGCTGAGTTTTCGAAAGGTCCGGTTCGGGGTACCGGGCGACTGGGTTGGCCTGGATAACTATCGCCGCCTCGTGGACGATCCCCGACTGTTCGACGCATTCCGCAACACCATCGTCTTTACGCTTTCGACGGTTAGCCTGGAATTCGTGCTGGGGCTCGCTATCGCGTTGCTTATCAACCGGGCCTTCGTCGGCCGGGCGCTGGTTCGGGCGGCCATCCTGATTCCCTGGGCGTTCCCGGCCGTCGTCTCGGCCATCATGTGGCGGCTCATGTTTCAGGATCAGATCGGCATCATGGACTATCTCATCCGGCAAACCGGACTGATTCACCGCCCGATCCTGACGGACGAGACGTTGACGATGATCGCGGCGATCTTCGTCAGCGTCTGGAAGACGACGCCATTCATGGCGCTCCTGTTGCTGGCTGGACTTCAGACCATTCCCGGCGAGCTTTACGAGAGCGCGCGCGTTGACGGCGCCGACGCCTGGGAGCGGTTCCGGTCGATCACGTTGCCGTTGCTGCGGCCGGCGATCGTCGTCGCCGTGCTGTTTCGAACGCTCGATGCCTGGCGCGTTTACGAGCTGTTCGCCGTGTTCAGCGACAACCGGCTGGAGTCGTTCGCGACGTACATCTACGAGGCGGTCCGGGTGAGCGAGCTTCGATTCGCGCTCGGCAACGCGGCGGCGGTCGTCATGTTCTTCAGTTCGATGCTGATCGCGTTGGTCTTCGTCCGATTCTTCGGCCTGCGTCCGGCGGGAGGAGACCGATGACCGCCCTGTCGATTCGTCAATGGGCCAGCCGGTCCGGACTGACCGTCACCATTGTCGCGTTCTGCTTCGTCAGCATCGCACCGCTGCTCTGGGTGATCCGGATGAGCCTGCTGCGGCCCATCGACCTGTTCGCGTCGCCGCCGCAGGTGTTGCCGGGTAACTGGACGCTCGAGTCCTACCGCACCATCTTCACGACCGGTCATTTCGGCCGGGCCGTGCTGAACAGTCTGGTGGTGAGCGGGGCGACGACGGGATTCTGCCTGATGTTGGCCGCGCTCGCGGCCTACGCCATTGCCCGGCTCCATTTCCGGTGGCGGGGCGGCGCGCTGACCCTGATCCTCGCTCTGACATTCTTCCCCGGCGTGGCGATCATCGCTCCGCTGTTTCTGCAGTTCCGGACGCTGGATATCATCAATACCTACTGGGCGCTCATCATCCCCAATACGGTCTTCGCGCTTCCACTGACAACGTGGCTCCTGGTCGCCTTCTTTCGCGACCTGCCCGTTGAGCTCGAGGATGCCGCGAAGGTCGACGGCGCTACGCCGCTGCGGGCGCTCCGCGATGTCATCGTCCCCTTGGCCGCCCCGGGGGTATTCACGGCCGCGCTGCTTACGTTCATCTTCGCCTGGAACGAGTATCTCTTTGCCAACACCTTCTCCTACGACGATTCGGTGCGTCCCGTGACCGTCGTCATCCCGAACTACGCGACGCAGTACTCGACCGACTATGGTGCGCAGGCAGCCGCGTCCGTGCTCGTGACCCTGCCGCTGGTCGTTCTCGTACTGATCTTCCAGCGCCGAATCGTGTCCGGCCTGACCGCGGGGGCGGTCAAGGGGTAGCCGTTTTCGCCGGCTTTCGACGTCCTTCCTCGGTGCTAGGATGACATCCTGACGAACCGGGCGGTCGATCACCATCGGGAGGGCCAGAACATGACGAGCACAAATACCACCCAGACGACTCCGGAGGATCTCTCAGTCTACGGGGAGCGTCTGGGGCGGTTGCAAGCGGAGATGGACCGGACCGGGATCGACGTTACCCTGGTTGGACCGTCGTCCGACTTCCGCTACCTGACCGGCTTCGACGCGCACCTGAGCGAGCGCATGACGCTCCTGATCGTGCCGCGCACCGGCCCGGTCAGCGTCGTGGTGCCGATGCTGGAGGCACCGCTGATCCTGTCCCGCCGGGAGCTGTTCGACATCTCGGCCTGGACCGAGACCGAGGCGCCGTGGGATCGAGCGGCCTCGCTGATGGAACTTCGGGACGGCGGCCGTGGCACGACGATCGCCGTCAGCGACCAGCTCTGGAGCATCTTCCTGCTCCGGCTCCAGACGTCGATCCCGACGGCGAGCTGGGTCTCGGCCACGCCAACCATGCGGCCGCTCCGGATGCACAAGGACGAGCGCGAGCGCGAGCTGCTCCGTGAGGTCAGCCGGCGGACGGACGAGGCGTGGGAGGAGTTCATCGCCAGCGACCGCATCGCCGGGCTGACGGAGCGGCAGGCGATGACGCTGCTGCGGGACCGGACCGCCGCCCGCGGCCTGACGATCCACGGCGGGATCTGCGCCAGCGGCCCGAACTCGGCCTCGCCGCACCACCACACCAGCGACCGCGTCATCGAGCCGGGCGACTCCGTCATCTTCGACTGGGGTGGCACGATCGAGGGCTACCACTCCGACGTGACCCGGACGGTCCACATCGGCCCGCCCTCGGGCGAGTACCGCACGGTCTACGACACCGTCCGGGCGGCCAACCAGGCGGCCTATGAGGCGGTCCGGCCGGGCGTCGCCTGTCAGGACATCGACCGGGCGGCGCGGGACGTGATCACCGCCGCCGGCTACGGCGACGCCTTCATCCACCGCGTCGGTCACGGGCTTGGCCTGGACATCCATGAGGAGCCGTACATGGTCGGCGGCAACGAGTTGCCGCTGGCGGCCGGGATGGTCTTCAGCGACGAGCCGGGGATCTATCTTGACGGGCGCTTCGGCGTCCGGATCGAGGACACCGTGATCTGCGTCGAGGATGGTGGCGACCGGATCAACGGCGCGACCCGCGACCTGATCGAGATGGGCTAGGCGTCACACCGGGCGGGAGCAATGCCCCCGGCATTCGCTTCCGTTCGGTTCGTTCCGGACCGACATCTCCGTTTCGGAGGCAAGCGCTCTATCGGTTAAACTCTGGGTGCGTTGGATCAATCTGCCCCTGCCCGGTGCCAGCGTTGACTGAACGGCGGCAGGGTTGAGTTGATTGAACGGGCGCGAGTGGTGCCATGAGGGTCTTGAGGAGGAGTAATTCATGCTGGACCAGCGAAACGTCGAAGCGCGCGTCACTCGCAATCCGGCGGTGCTCGGCGGCAAGCCGATCATTCGCGGGACGCGGATCGCCGTCTCGCTCATCAGCGGATGGATCGCGGCCGGCGTGCCGATCGAGCAGATCGTCCTTGACTATCCGAATCTTACTCGTGACGACATCGAAGCCGCTGTCGCCTACACCCAGCTGGAGCAGGCGAGGACCGAGGTGCGTTCCTGGTAACGCCCGGTGGGCCGAGGCTTCTCCTTGACGCCAACCTGTCGCCAAAGATCGGGCGTTACCTCGCGATGCGCTTCGGCCTGGATGTCGTTTCCCTGCTGACGCTCGGTCTGGGGGGGATCTCCGATCGGGAGGTCCTGCGACGGGCCAGATCGTCCGGGCGAGTCATCGTTACCCTGGACGAGGACTTTGTCCAGCCCTACTCGGGGACCGGCCAGGTCACTCAGGGGATCATCTACCTCGACCTGCCGAACAGCCGTCGGTACATCTCCGACATCCAGCATGCGCTTGGTACGTTCCTCGAGCACCACGCCGCGGGAATCAATCTCGATCGGGCAATCGTCATCCTGTACGAGGAAAGGGTCGAGATCCGTCGCTCATGAGCCAGACTGACGTCGCGCGAGCGAGGATTGACGGGAACATGGTATGCCAGAGAGGGCTCGCACCTCTGGACCCTTGTTCCGGAGGCATGAGGCGATGTGCAGGAACATCCGGACGCTCTACAACTTCGAGCCGCCCGCCACCGACGACGAGATCCAGGCGGCGGCGCTCCAGTTCGTCCGCAAGATCAGCGGCTTCAACCAGCCCTCGAAAGTCAACCAGACCGCCTTCGACGAGGCCGTCGCTGAGATTACCAGGGTCGCCGCGCACCTGCTGGAATCGCTCGACACGTCTGCCGCGCCAAAGAACCGTGAGGACGAGGCGGCCCGGGCGAAGGCGCGGTCGGCCCAGCGGTTCGCCTGACCGCCGGGTGAATCACACCGATGCTGCTGGTTCCCGTAGCGATGGTTGGGAGCCCGGGACCGGCGTTCCAATGTCGGTCAGGCGGTCGGCGGCGTCCCAGAGCGCCTCCTCACGGGTCGCTCCTATTCGAACGTGAGCGGGATGGCGTGGTCGGCATTGAGGTCCGGACCGTGGCCGAGGGTCGGGATCGCGACGTGGAAGGTGGTGCCGAGGCCCTCGCCGGCGCTCTCGGCCCAGATCTCCCCGCCATGGCGCTCGATCAGCCCGCGGCAGATGTAGAGCCCGAGTCCGAGGCCTGGCAGCTCATGCTTCAGGGCGTTCGCGGCCCGCTCGAAGGGTTCGAAGATTCCCCGCTCGCCGCCGGGCGGAAGGCCGATCCCGAAATCGTTGACAGCGAGTCGGACCTGTTCGTCCCCAGCCCAGAGACTGAGGGCGATCCGGTCGCTGTCCGGCGAGTACTTGGCCGCGTTCTCCAGCAGATTGGTCAGCACCTGATCCATCCGGTCGCTGTCCGCCCGCACGAGATAATTGCCCGGCGCGACGGTCACGTCGATACGGTGCGTATCGGCGGCCGACTCCTCGAAGCGCTGGACGACCGAGCAGACTTTCGCGGCGAAGTCGATCTCGCCGGAGCGGAGCGGCAACTGGCCGAGCCGGATTCGGGAGACATCGAGCAGGTCGCTCGTCAGCAGCGTGAGACGGTCGGTCGAGCTGTCGATGGTTTCCAGGGAGCGCTTGAGTCGTTCGACCGGCACCTCGCCCTTGCGCTGGGCCCGGAGCAGCATCTGGGCGTAGCCCTTGATGCTGGAGACCGGAGTCCGGAGCTCATGGGCAGCAATCGACAGGAACTGATCCCGGGCCCGGACTGCCAGCCTGGCCTCCCGGTACAGGAGGGCGTTGTCGATCGCCATGGCGGCGCGGCGGGCAAACTCCCGCATGAGATCCAGGTCGGCGGTCTCGAGGCCGCGGCCGGAAATGCTGGTCGTCGCGATCGTCAGCGCCCCGAGGATCCGCCGGCGGGCGATCAGCGGGACGGTCAGGTACGACAGTACCTCGGCACCGGTTCGGCGGCGAAGGGCATCGGCATCACGGGAGAGTGAGGGCAGGTCCTCACCAGCCACGGACGGAATGAACTGGGATTGTCCGGTCCGGAGCGCCAGCGCGGCTCCATGGCTGTCCTCCGGTTGCACGGTCCAGTCCAGCAGGAGGCCGGCACGGCCCCTATCCTCGAGACCGGCGAACGTCGCTGCCACCCGGTCGACGCCTTCGCCCTCGGCGATGAGATCGACAAGGAACAGGTCGGCGATCAGCGGGACGGCCAGCTCCACGGCGCCGGCGAGCGCGGCCCGGTAGTCCAGCGAGACACCGAGCTGGTCGCTGACGCTGGCGAGGAACCTGGTCCGCTCTTCGGCGAGCTTTCGGGCGGTGATATCCGTCTGGATCCCAACGAAATGGGTGAGTTGCCCATCCGACGCGAAGACCGGGGCGATCAGCAGGTCGTTCCAGAAAGGCGTCCCGTCCCGATGGCGATTGAGGATCGTGACATTGACCTCCCGCTGGGCGGCGATACCGGCCCGGATCTCCTCGATGGCCGCCGGGTCGGTGAGTGACGACTGGAGCATCCTGGGGTTCCGGCCCAGGATGTCGGCCCGGCGATGGCCGGTGATGCGCTCGAAGGCCGGGTTGACGTCGATGACGGGGTTGTCGGGCTGACTGGAGTCGGTAATGACGATGCCGCTTCCCGCGGACTGGAACGCGCGCTCGCGGAGCCGGAGCAGGCTCGTGACGCTGAGTGCGGTCAGATCATCCTCAATTGAGGTGCGGTCAGGAGACGTCATGCCTTGTCTGGACTTCCTTGACTCCCGGGATCGGGAAGACGATGGGCGGGCCAGATGGATACGGCGGGTAGGTCGGCGGGCCCGTCGCCTGGTTCCGACGTGGTCGCATGAACTGGTCCGCGCTGGTGCCGATCCGTTCTCCGGGCCGGACCGCCACTACTCCGTCTGGCTGGATGGCGGACGGAACGGAGCGTGGGTGTCGTCGTCCGGGTTCGTCTCGATGACGCCGTCCGGCTTCTCCTCCTCGGGGGTTTTCTCTCCGGGAGAGCCGGCTGGATCGATCCAGCCCACCCCGGAGACCCTGGCGTCCTCGGACTCCGACTCCCTGGGGGCGGTCCCACCCGTTTCGCTCCCGGTCGTCTGGTCGGCGTCGCTGGCCGGGACGGTCACGAATGGTCCGGAGGTGCGGCCGCGGCCGACTGAGGGGCCGCTCGCCGTCAGGTAGTCCCCGGTTGGGGTGGCTTGCCGGGAGGGCGCGGTGGGGCTGGGTTCGGTCGCTGGCGTCATGATCGGCGTCTGCTCGGCCGGTCGCTCGGCCGGTCGCTCGGCCGGTCGCTCGGCCGGTCGCTCGACCGAGCTGGCCATCGTCGGATGAAACTCCGGGGCCGGACGGGTACCAGGCTCTGGCGATTCCCAGAGGCGGGCAGTCGATGTGGTCGATCGATCGCCCGGTTCGTCCCATGGCGAACTGGGCGTCTCGCCGCTGGTCCACGGATGACTGTCCCAGTCGCCCCACTCCGGGCTGCCAGGCTGAGGAGTCGGCTCGTCGGCAAGGATCCGTGCCGCGGCCGGACCGAGCGGTCCGAAGACGCCCGTCTCGTAGCCACGCTGCTCCTCGCTTCGTCGCTCTGGCCCCTCACTGGCGTCGAAGACACCTGCGCCGTAGGGCTCGGGCTCCGGTACGGGCGGGGCGGGCGCCTGAGTCATCCGCGGCCGGTCCGGCTGAGGCGATGGGGCCGGACCGCGACGTCGCGGCGACGGCCGGTGGTCGGGGAGGAATGACGTTTCCGGCTCGACCGGCTGGTCGACCTCCGGGACGTCCAGCACGGGCGACCCCAGCTGGTGGGCGTCCGCGTTCAGTTTGCCGCCGCCCTGAGATTCGTCGTCCGACGGATAGGGCTCCTCGTGGTCGTCGTCAGCCGGCTCGGTGAAGATCGGCGCGTCGGAGACGTCCATCACGACGGCGAGCCATTCGGCCGCCTCACGGGTCCACTCCGGGACGACATCGAACAGGGCGTGGCCGGCGTCGTCGAACCAGACGAGGGTCGACTGCTCCCCGAGAGCCGCCGCCAGGCGACTGGCCTCCGGAGGCGGGACGACGAGGTCCTTCCCCGCTCCGAAGACGAGGACCTGCGCCTGGGTCTCGGCCAGCGTGGCCGGCATATCGAGCCCGAGGACGAAGTCGGCCAGTTGATCGTAACCGCCGAACAGCGGCACCATCTGGGCCAGTGACACCTTGCTGGAGGCGCCCAGCCAGCGGGCGGGCTCGAAGACCGGAGTGACGGCGACGACGGCCGAGACGCGCCGCTCGCCGGCCGCGGCCCGGAATGCCATCGTGCCGCCGAGGCTGATGCCGATCAGCGAGACCTTGGTCGGGTCCAGCCCGGGGTCGGATTCGGCCAGCTCGAAGATGCCGTCCATGATGTCGTCATTGTCGAGCGAGACCGTCCCGAGCGCGGTCCCTTCGCCGAAGCCAGGCGTATCGAGGGCCAGCACGGCGATCCCCTGGGCGAGGAACTCGTCGGACCAGAGGATCAACTCCTCCCGGCTCGTCGTCGCGCCGTTGAGCAGGACCGCCAGCGGCCGCCGTCCGGTCGCCCACGACGGCACGGTCAGGTAGCCGGGCATGGTCTTCGAGCGCCAGCGGACGTTGACCTGGCGTGTCTCCGGCATGAGCAACCCGAGCGACTGGCCAAACAGCGTCGTCGCGGCGCTACGGGACGTTCGGGCCAGCCGGTCGTCACCGAAGGCAAAGAACGCGGCGACGTGGTAGCAGAGAGCGGCGAGCTGGCGGGAGCGGGCGGCCTCGACCGGTGTCATGTCGCCCCCACGCCGCGTCTCGCCGAGGAAGCGCTGCGCGGTCCCGGTCCAGGCCTCGGCCCAGTCGTCGAGCGACCGGACCTGCCTGAGGGTCTCGTCGACCTCGGTTGGCGGCAGACCCATCGCCTCGAAGCGGGCCTGGGTCGAGGCCGGCAGGACGCGGCTCGCGCCGAATCGCAGCAGACGATTGGTCCGGGGGATGGTCAGTCGGCGGGCGAAGCGCCAGGCGTAGCCGGACATGCCCCAGACAGGCGGACGGACGCCATCGCCGTGGCTGGACGATCGCCGCGACGGGCGGTCGGGGTCGTCGAAGACGGCGGCTCGCGGGTCATCGTCACGAAGGGGCTCGGTTCTGTCGACGTCTTCGGCCAGCTCGTCCCCTTGCGCCAGATCCTGCTCCGTCCGATACCATTCCCCGTCGACCGAATCGGGTTCCGCGCCGATGTTGGTCCTCGGCGCGGGCCAGGTGCCGGACAAATCGTCGCCGGTCGGATCACCATCGGTGCGGCGGGCGGGCTCGTCGTCCTCACGGGAGACGTCATAGGCGAGGTCGTCGTCAATGATCGGTCGTGGGTTCGCCTCGTAGGTGGACCAGGCTGGCTGGCGCGTGGGCGGCTCGAATCGGTTCTCCGGAACGGCACCATAGGTCTGCCGGGGGTATGGCTCTTCGCGAGGCGGTGGCGCGTTCCGGCTGCCCGACCCCCGCGCTCGGGGATCGGCGGGCTGCCAGTCGGCCTCGGCCGGCTCGGCGTCGGGCCACGCGAGGTCGTCCGAGGGAGAGATGGTTCCGTAGCGCGGCCGGGGTGGCGGGTCCGCTGGCGGGTAGTCTCTGGAACGGTCATCGCGCGCACGGCCGAACCCGGAACGGTCCATTCGTGGCGCCGGGCGGGTCTGCCGGTCCTGATCGCGGGAAAGGTATGGATCGCCGGCCCCTTCGCTGGAGCGGCGGACGCGCCGGTCGTCGACCGGTCTGGCCGGTCCGGGCTGGCGAAAGCGATCTCGAGGCGGAGCATCAGCGGCACCCGCGTCCCGGTCTCGCGGGTCGCGACGGCGAGACCCGCGAGGATCGGCGTCGCGCGAGGCCGTCCCGTAGTTGTCCGGCTCGTAGCTGTCCGGCGCCGGGGCGTACCCCTCGCGCTCCCGATTGCGGTCGTCGGGCGGATTGGCCCGGCGGTCGCGTCGGGCGTCATCGCGGCGGTACGGATCGTTGCCGGGTCTCGCCGGTCTCATCGGGGCAGCCCCCAGGCGTGGTCACGCGCGACTCGAAGTACGTCGTCCAGGATGCGAATGTCCTCCGCCGAGCGTGACACCAGCGTGATCCGCTCGATCCGGCTGGTGACCCGGCGCAGGTGGGCGACGATCTCCTCGACGATCGTCGTCGCGACGAGCGTCGGCGCCAGCTGTCCCGGGGCACTGCCGCCGCCGAGCAGTGGCACTGCCAGTGAGTGGTACCGGCGTTCCTCGACGCCCCTGAGCGCGAACGGGATCGTCCGGCGGACGATCCCGGCCCGGACCGGACCACCGAGTTGCTCGTTGATCACGCAGTGCGCGACCGCCCGCACCCCGCGTTCGCCGAGCAGACCGGGGAGGGTGAAGATCGCTGTGCCCAGGGTGAGCGGGGCCTGGGCCATCGCCGCTCGCTCGATATCGGCGCCACCGGCCAGCCGGACTCCACCCGTCCCCATGACCCCGCGCACGTTGGCCGCGATCATCAGCACGTCGACTGCCTGCCGGGAGAGTTCTCCCTCGGCCGTCAGCAGGACCGTCCGCCCGAAGCGCACACCCGACTGCACCCGTTCGTCCGCGGTCATTGGCGCCCACCTCGCGGATTCCGGTCAGTCTAGCAGATGGCCTGGGGCCAACTCGGCAGTTCCGGCCAGCACGATTGGACCCTGACCCCGGTCGCCGAAAGGGTAATACATTGGTCATCCCGAAGGCGTCAGGGTAATGCGCTGGCCGGGATGCTGATCACTCCGGGCTGGCCACCCCCCCGCACGACGAGCAGGTCGCCACTCCAGAGCAGACCGCTCAGCAGGGCGCCGGCGTCGGACGTGAACGTCCGGAGCAGATTGCCGCCGGTGTCGTAGATGCTGACGACCGGCCCGGACGCGACGGCGATCCGGCTGCCGTCCGGGGACCATGCCACTCCGGCCCCGTCGCCGACGCCACCGATCACCGTGCCGCCGCCGGGGTTGCCGACCGTGCCGAGGGCGAGTTGGCCACCGCCGAGAACGGCCACCGCGCCGCCCGGTCCGAAGGCGATCCCGACCGGTTCAACGCCGACCGACCCGCCGAGGGCAGAGGCACCGCCATTCCCATCGACCTGATACCAGCCATCGTTCGTCGCGATCAGGAACGTGCCGTTCGGACTCAGGCTCGGATGCTTGCTGACGGGGACCAGCCCCGTGTCCTCCCAGATCACCTCGTCGTTGCCGCCGGAGACGCGGTGGAGCTCGATCCCGCGGTCCGGCTCATTGGGCCAGTTGCGCTGGTAGTAGAGCGAGCCGCCGATCTCGCCGGCCGCGATGTCCCGCCGGCCGGCATCGTCCGGATCGGGCGTGGTGACGGCGGTGAGGCCGCCCTCCAGGCTGATCAGCCCGATCGCCGAGCTGCCGCTGTTGTCCGGGTAGTAGGTGGCGAGGACCTGACCCTGGCTGGTCCAGACCGGGTAGTAGAAGGTCCCGAGTACCGTCTCGCCGCCATTGAAGCTGGCGACGCCGATCGTGTTCCCGCCATCGCTGAAGAGGAACAGGCCGCCGTCGGGCGAGACCCGGAGCGGGCCCGGTGGCGCCGCCCCGAGCGAGACGCCGGTCGTGACCGGTGCGGAATCGATGCTGAAGTCACCAGCACCCACTCCGCCGCCGGTCGTGTCCGTGCCGTCACCGCCGTCACCGCCGTTGCCGCCGTTGCCGGAGCCGCCGTTGCCGCCGTTGCCGCCGTTGCCGCTGTTGTCATCACCACTGTTGCCGGAGCCGCTGTTGTCGGAACCCCGCGGCTGGATGACCTGGTCGTCGCCGCTGGTTGGTACCGTCGCGGTTGGCTCGACCGGTTCAGTCGCTGACTCGACCGCCGGGATCGTCGGCTCGATGGTCGGCTGGTTGGGATCGCCGGCCGGAATCGGCGTGTTGCCGTCAGTCGGGTTGATGCCGCGGCGTCCCGGCGTCGTGGTCGTTGCCGGGGTGGGCGTCTGGGCCTTGGCCGCTATCTCGGTCGCGGTCGGCGCGGGCGTCGGGGTGTCCTCCGGCTGGACTACGGCGGGCGTCTCGGTCGCCTGGCCGTCAGGGGCGGTCTGATCCGGAGCCTGACCTTCGTCCGACGCCACGGTTGGTTCTGTCCCGTCGGCTGGCGACGTGGCGGGTTCGGTCTCACCGGCCGGGATGGGCGTGTTGTTGTCCGTCGGGTTGATCCCGGGGTTGCCGCGACGACCGCTCTCCCCGGTCGCTGTGGCGGACGGCTCAGCTGTCAACGTGGGCTCTTCGGTTGGGATTGCGGTTGGTTCCTCGGTTTGGGTCGCGGTTGGCTCCTCGGTCGCCGTCGCCGTCGCCGTCGCCGTCGCCATCGCCATCGCCGTCGGCTCTTCAGTCGGCGTTGCGGTTGGCTCCGCCGTCGCCGTCGCCGTCGCCGTCGGCTCTTCGGTCGGCGTTGCGGTTGGCTCCGCGGTTGAGGTCGCCGTCGCCATCGCCGTGGGTTCGTCGGTCGGCGTCGCGGTTGGCTCCGCGGTTGATGTCGCCGACGCCGTCGCCGTAGGTTCGTCGGTCGGTGACGCAGTTGGTTCGTTCGTCGCTGTCGGGACCTCAGTTGGTGTCCGAGTCGGCGCCTCGGTCGGCGTCGCGGTCGAGGTCGCGGCCGGTTCCTCCGTCGGGGTGTTCGTTGGTTCGGCCGTCGCGATCGGTGCCTGGGCTAGGTCGTCGGTCGGCGTGGCCGTTGGTTCGGCTGTCACGGTCGGCGCGTCTGTCGCAGTGGCTGTGGGCGCGTACGTTGGAACCGCGGTAGCGTTCGCGGTGGGTTCGCCAGTCGGCGTGGTGGCTGGGATCTCGGCCGGCGTGGCGGAGGGCTCGGCGGTCGCCGTGGGCGTCGCTGGCCGCGTCAGGGCGGCCGAGATCCCATTGGACGTTTCGGTCGCCGTTGGCTCGGCCGATTCCGTCGGCGCGGGTTCGGTTGAGCCAACGTCCGGCGTCGTGGTCGGTCCAGATCGAGCCTGGCTGGTATCGGGCGCGGTCGATGCACCGGTCGTCTCGGTCGGTGGGAGCAACGCAGCCTGGACCGAGTCATCCGGCGTTGCCGTCGGCATCGATGGAGCCGTGGCCGGAACGTCGGTGGCCGGAACGTCGGTGGCCGGAACGTCGGTGGCCGGAACGTCGGTGGCCGGAACGTCGGTGGCCGGAACGTCGGTGGCCGGAACGTCGGTGGCCGGAACGTCGGTGGCCGGAACGTCGGTGGCCGGAACGTCGGTGGCCGGAACGTCGGTGGCCGGAACGTCGGTGGCCGGAACGTCGGTGGCGGTCGTGATTTGGGCGCTGATCGGCGTCTCGGTCGCGACGTTGCCATCGCCCGGGACGTTCGGGACCGTGGCGACGGGCGGAGCCACCGCTGGCGCCCGCGTGCCGGTTCGCTCGCTCTCGGCCTGGGTGACAGTCGCGGCGGCGCGGGTGTTCTCGGAAGCGCCCTGGAGCGCGACCTGGGTGCCGGAGGGGTCGTTGCCGTCCGAACCCTGGTTGAGGACGGTGCTGGTCAGCAGGGTCGCGACGACGACCAGCACGAGGACAGCGGTGGCGCCGATCGTGGCCAGCGGCCCGGGTGACAGGCTGAACTGCCCCAGCCAGGCGGCCAGGCGGCCCGTGACGGTGCGCCCGTTCCGCACTTCGGCCATGACGGCCTGCCGGACCGTTGGGGAGGGCGGCAGGTACGGCAGCTCGCGGATGCCGGTCTGCATCGCGGCCATCCGTACGGCAAACCGCCGGCAGCTCTCGCATCCCTGGAGGTGCTGGGCAAGCTGTTGCTCGGACGCCGGATCGAGCTGGCGGTCCAGACGGGCTGAGATCAGCGCCTTGGCTTCATCGTGGGAGATCAACGGCCACCCTCTGTCCGGCTCGGCTTGAGGGCGCCTGGCTGCTCGACGTCATAGACCTCCGCGAACGCCTTGCGCGCGCGAAAGAGCCGCAGTTTGGCGGCGTTCTCGGTGATCTTCAATGCGTTTGCGGTCTCGGCGAGGGACAGTCCCTGATAGTGACGGAGGAGGAGGACGGCGACGTAGTGCTTGGGCAGCTGTTTGAGGGCCTGATCGATGTCGAGCGAACGGGTCACGTTGCCCTCGACCGATTCGCCCGAGGGGTGCAGGTCCTCGTCCCCGCCGACGAACGGGATCCACTGGATCAGCTTGCGCCGGCGGAGGTGGCTGATGGCGGTGTTGGTGGCGATCCGGTAGAGCCAGGGCTTGAAGGCCAGGTCCGGCCGCGTTCCGCCGAGGGCGTTCCAGGCCTTGATGAAGGTGTCCTGGGTGAGGTCCTCCGCCAGCGAGCGGTCGTTCACCATCCGGTGGATGTAGTTGAGGATCTGGGCGTGGTACTGCTCGAAGAGCGCGGAGAACGCGGCCTGGTCGCCCGCCCGGGCACGCCCGACGAGATCGCCATCAGCCACCGTCACGCCGCTTCCCCTGTATCTGCCGGCGGAACGGTCCGCCAGCGGGCTGTCCGTCCAGGTCCCGAGTGCCACATCCATCGATCGGCTGCCTTCCCCTCGCACACCACAACGCGCGAGCGGTGAATGCTGTTTCGCATTCGGCCGAACGAGTCGTGAGATGCGGGAGCAACCGTGGCCGGGACAGGGTAGCAGATGCGCGTTTTGGGCAGCGGCCGGACGCATCGCCGCCGACCAGACGGCTTGTTCGAGCGCTGATCGAGCGCCTCAACGGCGCCGGATCACCGCCGCGATCAGGCCGGCGGTCGTGGCTCCGGCGCTGACGGCGAGGCCGCGAATGACCAGACCGCGGTTGCGAACGGCACCCGCGGCCGTCGGTTGCACGGAGGCGATCGGCGTCGGCGCAATGGGGCGGGAGATCGCGGCCCGGGCGTCGTGGATCGCCGTCCGGACCGACGCGTCGACGCGGTCTGGCTCCGACGCCGGTTCCCGATCCAGCGCCGCCTGGTCCTCCTGCGGGACACGACGGGCCAGGGCGGCGTTGAGCTCGCCGCCGATCAGCAGGACCAGGCTCATCAGGTAGAGGTAGAAGATGAAGGCAAGCACACCACCCAGCACGCCGTAGGATTCGGCGTAAGACCCGGCATACTGGAAGTAAATGTTGACAAACAGCGTGATTATAACCCATCCGATCACGGCGAAGACCGCTCCTGGGCTAAGCCAGCGGATCGGGATGTCTGTGTTGGGGCCAGCCTTGTAGAGCACGGCAAGGGCGATGACCAGGATGACCAGGATCAGTGGGAAGCGGGCGATGTTCCAGACCGTCGCCCAGGTGTCGCCGATGCCGGCGGCGTCGGCCACCCAGGTGCCGACCTGGCCTCCAAGCAGGAACAGCGCGATCGCGAGGATGATCCCGAGTCCGGTCGCGAAGGTCAACCCGATGGCGAGCAATTGCCTGTGGATGAACCCTCGGGTCTCCTCGACCCGGTATGAGGCATTCAGCGCGACGATCAACGCGCCCATGGCCCCGCGGGCACCGAACAGCGCCAGGAGGGCGCCGACCGTGATGATGCCCCCGCCGGACTGCTCAAGGGCGCCCCTGATCACGGGCGCGAGCGCCTCTGCCGTCGTCCTCGGAAGCCGCTCGACCAACCAGTTGACGATGTTCTGGACGGTCTCGTCCGTGTTGGGGTTGACGGTTCGGCTGACGGCGGCGGCCAGGGACATCACGAAGATCAGGAGCGGCGCAACGGCGAAGATGAAGTTGTAGGCGACGGCTGACGCCTGCAGGGTCAGCTTGTCCTGCCCGATACTCCTGAAAACCCGCTTGAGGATCGCGAAGACGTCGCGCCCGGCCGCCGGTGCTGAACTGGTGTCGAGGGCATCGGCCGGCGTCGTTCCCTCGGCCGGTCGTGGCTCCTCCTGGTGCTGCCGGACATCACTGGTCGCGCTCATCGTCCCCCCTTGCCGACCAGCCTCGGCCGACCGTCGCTTGCCGATCGGCCGAAGCTCGTCGAGATAGACCGATGAGCCGTACCCTCACGGATGCCTGTCTCGAAACGCGGGCGAAGATCGCCTCCTGATGGGGCAACCGTTGCAGGCACCGTACCAGCAACCGATCATTCGACGGTGACAGTCCGGCTGGCGTGGCCCATGCGTACCCGGAACCAGCCCGGTTACGCCGCCCGGACCCAGCGGCCAGACCTCCCCGGGACGCGCAGGAAGAGAGCCGACCCATGCAGACCCAGCCCGCGACCCAGACCCTGAGCGATTGGGCGGCTGACTCGTCCGCCCACCTGACGATTACCGCGCCATCGATCGACGCGGCAATCGGTCGTTCCCTGCAGGCGGTCCTCAACGTCGCCCGTGGGGCCGGCATCGACGCCGGGCCAGCCTCGGCCGACGCCGAGTCGATCTCGGCACCAATCCGGGGGCAGGGCGACGGCTACGGCGAGGCCCTCTACGAGCTTGCCAATGACCTGCTGGCCCAGCTCGACGCCAATGGGTCCGGCCTGACGACGGCCCGGCTCGATGGCGTCCTGACGACCGATGACGGCGGCTACACCGCCTGGGGCAGCGTCCTCGGTGAGGCCAGTGGCGATCGCCCGCCGGTCATTCTGTCCATCGCGGGGACGCCAGCGGTGACCCAGACGGCTGATGGCCAGACGACGGTGGACGTTCGCCTGGTCCGGTCCTGAACATGGCGGAACATGGCGACGGGCTGCGGGTCGTCGTCGACACCGGCCGCAACATGCTCCGGCTGCTGATCCCGCGCGATGACGCCGTGGCGCCCACCGGGACCGCTGGGGCCGCCGGAGCGCCAGCTGTCCGCCCCCGCGCGGCGATCCTCGACGTGGGCGAGGCCGGCCGTTTGCTGGGGCTGGAGGTCGGGGACGATCCGGCGGGGGGCGAACCCTGGTATCTCGATCTGGAAGATGCGCCCGGCAGTCTGCTGCGGAGCGTCCCGGTCACCGTCGAGGTCGCCAGCGACCGGTCCGGGCAGCCAGTCTGGGTCGATCTTCCCCGCCGGGGCGACGGCTATGAGCTGACCTTCCCGATCGGCAACCAGTGCTGGGTCCGGCCCCGGCGTCGTCCCGCCTGAGTCAGTATCGATCTCGCCGTGATCTCATCCCGATCTACCCGTCGCCGGGCAGCACGACGCCGCCGCCGTGGCCGACGGTGTTGAGGATCTCGCGGGCCCGCTCGGCGTCTCCCTCCAGCACGTAGACATCGTGCATGAGGTTGTTGGCATTGCCCCAGCCCCCATAGCCCGGCCCAATCGGCTTGAGCAGGACGCCAATGCCTTCGCCTTCCAGCACCTGCTGGGTCAGCCGGGCCAGCGGCTCATTGGGCGCCGTCGTGATCCGGACGATCTTCTGGTTCCGCGGCGATCGCCCGCTCAGCGGTGCGGTGTCGGAGTTGCCGAGCCGCCGGCGCATCCCCGTCAGCCAGGCCATCATCGTCGATCGCCGTCCAGTCCCATCAACGTCACCTCTCGTCGCGATCCGATTGAGCCGTCCTCTGTCCTGACCGGACTGATCGGGCAGACCTCATGCCGGAGTCGTCTGGCCCGCTGAAATGCGGAACGAGGCTGTCCGGTTGCGGTGACATGCTGACGGTTCTGGCCGGCGGCGCCCGCTGGCCCATCGTCACTGTGGAGTATGCATGTACGAGCGCCCGTCCGACCTCGCCGACCTCCAGGCCCTGCTCGAGCGGAGCATCGTCGGCGCCGGACCCCACCTGACCAGCATCTTCAGCCCGGAGCGCCGTCTGACCGCCGAGCAGCTCGTCGAGCGGCTACCGGGGATGCGCCTCCTCACCCTCGCGACCGTGACCGCCGCCGGAGAACCGCGGACGGCTCCGGTCGATGGGCTCTTCTTCCAGGGGCGGTTCTGGTTCGGCTCGTCCAACGATTCGGTTCGATTCCAACACGTCCGGGCGCGGCCGGCGGTCTCGGCGACGCACCTGCCCAGCGAGTCGTTCGCCGTGATCGTCCACGGGGCCTGCACGCTGATCGACATCAACGACGACGCGATGCGCGGGTTCCGGGACTACTGCCTCGAGGTCTATGGGCCGGGCTGGCGGGAGTGGGGTCCGCCGAACCAGTACGCCCGGATCGACCCAACGAGGATGTTCACCTTCGCGCTGCCGCGGGAAGAGACCGACGCCCACTCTGCCAGCCAGCGGACGAGGGCCGGGGAGAGCTGATGGATGGCGGTCCTGGCCGGAGACGGAATGGCTGAACGACGTTGATCTCAACCTGACATGTCCGGACATGTCAGGTTGAGATGCGTTACCAATAGCCTGGACCTGGTGGTGATCAACGCCGAAACCAGTGTCACTCAGTCGGTCCCGTTAGGGGCTGGATGGTCGCCACGCCATCCCTGATCGCGATCGTATTCGTCCCTTCGGGAGGTTCCGGTCTGGCCCTGGCTGTGCGACGCTGATCCCACGCGACGATTGGGATGAGAGGAAGCGCCGATGGCCGTCAAGGACGCGGGATCGAAGCCGGCGAAACGGGACCGGCAGCCAGCCCAGGTCCGACTCGCCGGTGATCTCCTGGAGCAGTTCTTCGTCGCGGCTGTCGTCGCCGTCCTCGGAATCCGCATCTACCTGCAGGCGACGGGCTTCCCGCAGGTCGGCGGCGGCGAGCTGCACATCGCCCACCTGCTCTGGGGCGGGCTGCTGATGCTGGTCGCGGTGATCCTGTCGCTGACCTTCCTCGGCCGGCACATCCACAGCTGGGTCGCGATCCTCGGTGGGCTCGGCTTCGGGACGTTCATCGACGAGCTGGGCAAGTTCATCACGTCCGACAACGACTATTTCTACCGCCCGGCCTGGATCATCATCTACGTCATCTTCATCCTGATGTTCTCCACCTTCACCGCCCTGACCCGCCGCCGGCACCCGACCGGCCGCGCCGCCCTCGCGACGGCACTGGACATGATCCAGAACGCCGTGCTGTTCGGGCTGAGCCGGAACGACCGCGAGGTGATCCTGCGCCTGCTCGACGACGGCGATCCCGATTCTCCGTTGACCGGCGTCCTCCGGACGTCCATCGCCGAGATGCCGCTCGCTACCGCGCGGCGGCCGGGGATCCTCCGTCGAACCCAGAACCAGATCCGCGACTGGTACCACGGCGTCACCCGCAGTCGTCGCTTCCGTGCCCTCGTCGTCACGCTCTGGTCGATCTTCACGATCGGCTCGGCGGGCGTTCTCGTCGCCGGGATCGTCGCTGATCCCAACTACTCGATCACCCACCCCGCGATCGGCATCGTCGACTCGGTCCGGATCGCGGTCGTGCTGATCTCGGCCGTGCTGGCCGTGCTCGGAATCGTCTCGCTGGCCCGCCGTCTGACGGCCTACCAGTGGTTCCGGCTCGCCATCCTCGTCTCCCTGCTGGTCGGGCAGCCACTGGCCTTCTACACCAGCGAGATCTTCGCGACTGGCGGGCTGGTGGTCGACATGGTCTGCCTCGGCGCGTTCAACTATGGCATCAGTCTCGAGATGGCGGACCGTGAGGCCCGGACCTCGGCCGCCGACGACCATACCCCCGGCTTTCTCGGCGCCCCGCTCGATCTGCCCGGCTGAACCGTTTCGAGAACCTGCATGCGGGCAACACTGGTGGCGCCAGCGAGATCGCTGGCGCCACGTCATGTCCGCTGAATGACTAGAAGTTGCGACCACCCGCGGCGATCAGCCAGGCATCGCAGCTCTCGATGGTCGGCGGGACGCGGAGCTCGAACGGGGCCGAGTCGCCGTCGGCCAGCCCCTCGACATCGAGGTAGCCCGACGCGTAACCCGTCAGATTGCCGTCGGCATCCTGGCAGACGGCCCGGACGTTGACCGCACCGGGAATGTCCTGACCAGAGGCGTTGGTCGCGGTCCCGGTGAAGGTCCCGCCCGTGAGTGCCACGTCGGACAGATCGAGATCGACCTCGTCGAGGTTGCTGTTCCGAACCGGCAGCGCCGTGACCGTGAAGCTCAGTTCGGCGCCCGGCGGGACATCGGCGCCGTCGAAGGTGATCGCGCCGATCGCGACATCGCCCGGTTCGAGGGTGTCCGGGGTCAGGTTCAGCCCGCGGCCAGTGATGGCCGAGGCGTCATCGACCGCGACGCTGCCATCCGGGACGCCGTCGGCGGCGACCGGAGTCGAATCGTCCGTGGCGGGCGTGGCGACCGCCCCGGCGACGGGCGTGCCGGCGGCGCCCACGACGGAGACGGTGATCTCGACATCCTCGACGGCCTCATCGGTGCGGTTGACGACGATGACCGGGATGTTGAAGGCATCGAGCGGTCCATGGGCGACGACGCTGATCTCACCATCAACGGCATCCTCCGGGATGATCGGAGCCGGGTCCGTGCTGGCGACGATCAGGTCGCCTCCGGGCGTCGGCGTCGCCGTGTCCGGGGTCGTTTCCTGAGCACCGGTGAGCGGTGCGAGGCTCAGGGCGAGCGCAACGATCGCCGCGCCGCGGGCGAGGCGCCCGATCATCGAGAGCGGTGCTGTCGACCGTTCCATGGGATCACTCCATCCGTGTGATTCGCGCGGCGTCGGCCGGAAACTCGCGCTGTCGCCGGAACGAATCCCGTCCGGCCCGGCGACAGGCCGCACATCCTGTTCCCACTCAACGGCCCTGTCCTCGATCCCGGTGATCCGTGACGAGTCCTGGACATCGTGGCTCCGCGGCCAGCGCCCGGTGATGCCGCGCTCGACTGTTCCCGGAGGAGGGCGGCGACACCGTCACGGTCGGCGCAGACCATGTATCCACCCACGACCGTGGCGGAGCACGGGAGTGGACGATGTCTGGTGAACGATGGCTGCCCCCACGTCGACCGGCGCTCCCGCTCGCCGCCGTCCCACGGCCGCGGCTGCCCGGGCGGGTGAAACCCGACTGGCGATCAGCGCCGGTCCTCGGCTCCGCCGGCGTCGAGCGACCAGCAGGATGAGCAGCGCGAGGGGGATCAGGCCGAGCAGGAGCCACCAGGGGAACGGACGGTCGTCCTGACTGCTTCCCGGAGACCCGCCGACGTCCGTTGGTCCGGTGACACCGGCCGCCGCCCCGGGTGGGGTCGCGGTGGGCGACGGAACGGTAACCACTCGTGGTGTGGCCGTTGGGAGAGGCGGGGTCGCGGTCGCGGTCGCCGTTGCCGTTGACGTTGCGGTCGGAACCGCTGATGGCATGTCTCCAATCTGTCCGCCGACACCCGCCGGAACAGCCTCGACCCCAGACGCCCCGTCCGGCCCGCTGCCCGGTCGCATCAGCACGCGTGTGTCGTCGTCTGGGTAGTCGACGGTCCAACCGTCTCCGAACGCACCCCACTCCACCTGAGCCCCTGAGAGTTGACCGAGGAATTCGACCATGCTCGCCTGTTCATCAGCATCGAGAGGAACGCCAAGCTCCTCCGCCTGGGCCGTCACCGTCTCATCGAGGTCATCCGGGGCGACTGTTCCCTCGACGACCGATTGCTGGAGCGCGAGCATGAGTTGAGTCGCCTGACCCATCGCCTCGGCGCCACCTTGCCGCTGACCGATGCTGGCGACGAGTGCGAGTTGCCGAAGCGCGAGGTTGCGGCGTGCCGGGTCGTTGACCATCCCAACGCAGGGCGCCAGGTCCCATGTCTTGAAGACACCCGTCAGCGCCGTCATCCCCAGCGCAACGGCATCGTCGGGAGCCGCGACGACGAGTTGGGCGTCGGAGATTCCCGCGGTGACGAGCGTCAACGCATACAACTCCGGCGGGACCATCTCGATGTTTCGGGTGGCGACGTCGACTCCCGATCCGGCAGGGCTGCAGATGAGCGACGTCGACGAATAGGCGGAGTCGACCCCCGAGAGGTCGAAGATGCCCTCCCACGTCTGGAGCGTCTCCTGAACCGTGACGTCGACCACATCACTCACGTCGTCAACGCCGAAGTAATCGAGCAGTTCGGCTCGCTGAGCCTCGTCATTGCTCTCGCCGATCGACACGGTCGACGACACCTCGAGACTCTGGGCATCGGAAATCGTTGGGGCAAGGTTGCCGGCCAGTGCAATGCCCAGGACCAGGGTGAGCATGGTCCTCGCCGCATGAAACCACCGCAATCCGGGTGACCGTGTCATCGCTGGATCCTCCTTGTCGACGTGTCGTGTTGCAGCACCAGATCTCGATCAAGCTCCCCCTTTGGGTGTACGTACACTATCCCAACATGATTGAATGTGTCAAGAACACAGCGTACGTACGAGTGCGACTGCCCCATGGCTCTGAGCCGGTCGCTCCCTGCTCTCGACAGGCAGTGCGAGAGCAGGGACGCCCCAATAGTCTTCATCAGGACTGGGATATCGGGATTTCGCTACGATGTCGCCATTGGAACGAGCATATCTGTCACGATGCTGATAGCACGTATTATCCGCTGCCTCTCCACTCTGGTCCCTTGGCCGGCCGATCTGTAGTAGGGAAGTGAGGGGTGCGACATGTCATCCCTGATCGCCCGATTCAGATGGATGTTCCGACCGCCAGATCTGGGATGACGCTCGATTGCCGTGCCGTGCCGTGGCGTGGCGAATCGCGAATTCACCGTCTGCGCGGATCTGAGATTCCAGAGGGGGTTGCTCCGCCCACTTCTCGTGTTGGATGATGCCGGCGTTGTCAGACCGTGAGCCTTGGTCAGTCCGATGAGCTCCAAGTCGTTCGTGTTGCTCCACCGGACGGCGCAGTGCTACGCTCACGGTACCGAAGAGAACGCATTCCGCCGCGCGTCGGGGCCCGGAGAATGTCCCTGTCTGGCCGGGTCGCAGCGAGGCGACCGGCGGGCGTCACGGCGCAGTCCTCCTCTAACATACGCAGGCCAATGAGCGCCGTGTTGGCTGGTGCGGCCACAATCGAGATGTTAGCCGCCTCTCACTGTTTCCGGATTAATAGGTCACTACCAACGATAAAGTAATTCGGACGACTACGCTGCTCCCTCGGCGCCTTGCTCGTTTTTACGTTCTTTCGACCCGTCGGGAAATGTATCATTCGTGGCATCGTGCCAAGGCACTAGTGCAGGGTGCCTCAGACCACGATCATAAAGATGTCGATGTGGATGTAAAGAACGAGGATGGTGGCCATGCGATGCGTCGGTCTGGTGACGCTGCTGTTACTCACGACCCTGAGTGCGCCGGCTCCGCAAGTCCGGGCGGCTAACGAGCTACCCGAGGGACCGCACTTCAAGACGAACGTTTGGGAGATGACCATCCACGCCGCTATCGTGGGGGCTCAGTTCGGTGAACCGCTCGACTGGGGGCCAAATGAGGACGGACGCCAGTTCGTCCTCGTCACCTTGCGAGTCAAGAATCTGTCCAGCACCAATCAGGTAATCAAGTCAAGTCAGTTCAGTATGATCGATGGCGAGGACTTTGTGATCGCCGATGACGACTTGTCCAAGCGTCCGGATCCGCTGGAGATTCGAGCGATGGGCGAGCGCAAAGGCACCGAGCTACAGCCGGCAGAGAGCGAGGATTTTATCCTTGGCTGGCGTGTCTCGCCCGATCTGAACACCTTTGTCTTAAACTTCGATACCTCTATCAATGACCAAGTCAACGAACTCAATCTGGCCCCGTGGCTGGCGCTTGACATCGATCCGGACGGATTGATCCCCACTGCAGACAGCGGCGGAAGCTTAAGCGGTCTGTTAGATGGTCTTGTAATCATCTTTTTCGGCGCGTGCGTCGTGTTGATTATTTGGGGTTTAGTGGATTGGCGCAATAAGCGAAAAGAAGTGGTCGCGAAAGCTGAACGGGAACGAGTCCGTCATGCGCAAAGGGTGGCGGAAGAAGCAGAGCGAGAACGAGTCCGTCGCCTTGACAAGGCCGCCGACATAGAACGAGAACAAATCCGCTACATGAAAAACATCGCCGAAATAGAACGGGAAGAAGTCCGTCAGGCTGAAAAGGCCGCCGAAGCAGAGCGGGAACGAGTCCGTCGCGCTGAAGCAGAGCGGGAACGAGTCCGTCGCGCTGAAGCAGAGCGGGAACGAGTCCGTCGCGCTGAAGCAGAGCGGGAACGAGTCCGTGCTCAAAAGGCCGCTGAAGCAGAGCGGGAGCGAGTCCGTCATGCTGAAGATCTTGGACGGCTACTGGTCGGAAGTGGTGCGGATTTCGAGCAAAGCGTAGGCTCAGTGCTCGCTAGTCAAGGGTACTCTCTCGACCGAACTGGAGGCGCCGGTGACCGCGGCGTAGACCTGCGCGGAACGGCCCCCGATGGTTCGCTAGTCATTGTGCAATGCAAGCGATACGGCCCAGACAACAAGGTTGCTTCGCGTTCTGTCCAATCCTTTATCGGGGCAATAGTGATAGAAGGGGCAGCAGCCGGCATTTTCGTCACCACATCAGCGTTTACCGGGGAGGCTCTTCTGCTTGCCAAACAGTCGCGTGTGCCGGTCTGCCTGATTGATGGCCCTACCTTCACAGCCATGGCAAGATCGGCGGCAGAGGTCACGACAGTCCAGAGGTAGTGATGCGCTTTGTCGCTATCCTCACCCATGAGCGACCGGAGATCGTCCAGCGGTGCTCCTATCCGGAACGACGGCAACCCGGCGGATAAGGTACAGCTATGGTCAATGGGGTCGCTTGGGGTGCCGGCACCGAGCCAACGGGCGGCGCGGTGCTACACTCTTAAGACCGTTGAACGCATTCCCGCGAGCGCCGGGGCCATGGGATATTCCTGTCTGGCCGGGTCGCAGCGAGGCGACCGGCGGGCGTCACAGCGACCCGGTCTGACCCGTCCGTGGGTCGGCCGGCGCCACGAGGACCGTCGACCGTGCTGAACGCTCCCGAGCCCATCACACCGGTCGCGACTCCCGCCCGGGCCGTCGTCCCGTTCCGTCTCGGGGTGGACCTCGATGGTGTGCTGACCGAGCACCCGCGGCCCCTTGCCCACGCTGCCTCCGAGCAGTTCGGGATCGATCTGCCGGAGCGGGCCTTCGTCGACAGCGCTGGGCTGAACGTCCCGGACGGCGTGCGGGACTGGGTCTACGGTCCCGACGGCCCGGCCAGCCGCCTCGCCGCGGCGCCAGGCGCGGTCGCGTTCATCCGCGACGTCCAGGCCGTCCTCGGCGCGGCCAACGTCGTCATCATCACCGCCCGGCCGGCGGGATCAGCCCGGATGACCTCCGACTGGCTGAGCGGTCACGGCTTCCCACCGGTCGAGATCTTCTTCGCCGACGACAAGGTCACGGTCGCCCAGCGGCAGGGTTGCGCGGCGGCGGTCGAGGACAGCGAGCGTCACGCCCGGAACTACGCCGCGGCCGGGATCGACTGCTACCTCCTGCCGTCCGATGTCGGCGGCCAGCCGATCGGGCCGATGGCTGAGGTCACGCCGGAGTCGTCGGCGCACATCATCGACGCTCCCGATCTGGTGCAGATCAGCGGCTGGGTGCGGGAGCGGGCCGAGACCCTGGTTGCCGCACAGAGCGGCGATGCTACTCGGGCCGGGATTGCGACTACCCATGATCGGCCACGAGTGGTCGTGAGTGATCAACTGCACCCGCTGGCCCGGGAGCGGCTTGGGGCCGCGGCCGAGATCGTCGATATCGACGGGACCGATGTCGCGGCTCTCCTCGCGGCCGTGGTGGACGCCGACGCGCTGGTCGTTCGCAGCGAGACACAGGTGACCGCCGATGTCTTCGCCGCTGCCCGACAACTGCGGGTCGTGGCGCGGGCCGGGGTCGGGGTCGACAACATCGACATCCCGGCGGCGACGGCGGCCGGTGTCCTCGTCCTGAACGCACCGGGCGCCAACGCGACCTCGGCCGGTGAGCACACGATCGGGTTGCTGCTGGCCCTGACCCGGAAGATCACCGACGCCAACGCGACGCTGCATTCGGGGACGTGGGACCGGAAGCGCTACAAGCCGGTCGATCTCGCTGGCCGGACGATCGGCATCGTCGGGCTGGGCCACGTCGGGTCGGTCGTCGCCCGGCGGCTGGTCGCGTTCGACATGCATGTCATCGCCTACGACCCGCTGATCTCGCCGGCCCGGTTCGACGAACTCGGCGTCCGGCCGGTCGGGCTGGACGAACTGTTCGCGACCAGCGACATCGTCACCTTCCACGTCCCCGTCACGCCCGACACCGCCCGGATGCTGAACGCGGAGACGATCGCGAAGCTCAGGCCGGGCGCGATCGTGCTGAACGTGGCGCGGGGCGAGATCGTCGACCAGGAGGCGCTGGCCGCCGCGCTGCGGTCCGGTCAGGTCGCGGCGGCGGCGGTCGACGTCTTCCCGATCGAGCCGACGACCACGAGCCCGCTGTTCGGTCTGCCGAACGTCGTCGTCACGCCGCACATCGGCGGGTCGAGCGCCGAGGCCCTGGCGGCGATCGGCGAGGTGATCAGTACGACGACGCTGGCCGCGCTGCGGGGCGAGGCCGTCCCGAACGCCGTCAACCTCCCGGCCGCGTCGCTGGAGGGACCGGCTCTGCGGCGGTTGTCCGAGATCGCCGCCGCCGCCGGGCGGCTGCTGACCGTGCTACAGCCGGAGGGCGCGAGCGGCTTCCGGCTGACCGTTCACGGCAATGTGCCGATGGACATCGCCGAGCACACGCTTGGGGTGGCGCTGGCCGAGGTGCTTCAGGTCTGGGCGAAGCAGCGGGTCACGCCGGTCAACGCCCGGCTGATCGCGGCCGGGATCGGGATGAGCCTGCGGATCGTCCAGGGCGACAACCGGACCAACCGGCTGCCGGAGTTCACGCTGACGGCGGCCTCCGACCCACCGCACCACGTCACCGTCCGCTGGGACCGCTCCAACGCCGAGATTGTCGAGGTCGACCGGTTCCCGTTCGAGCGCGGCCTGAACGGCTACGTGCTGATCACCCACCACACCGACCAGCCCGGCATGATCGGCATGATCGGGACGATCCTTGGGCGGCACGGGGTCAATATCGCCGGGATGCAGCTCGGCCGGCACAGTCCACGGGCGGAGGCGATCACCGTCATCAACGTCGACGACCCGATCGACCCGGAGACGATGGCCGAACTGGGAGCGATCCCCGGCATTGGCAATTATTATGTCGTCTCGCTGCCGCCCGCGGGGCTGGCTCCAATCCAGGCGTCGCTGCCGTCGGGGAGCTGGGGTTCGAGAGAGAAATGAGGCGATGCGTCACCCCACGCCCGAGGGGACCGCTTGTCCGGCGCGGGAACTGTGGCGGCGGCGCGCGGTTCACCCCCACGCCCGTGGGGACCGCTACTTGGTCCGGAAGACCGAGCGGAGCGCCTCCGGTTCACCCCCACGCCCGTGGGGACCACCCAATGGAGCCCATGAGGTCATCGACGCGAGCCGGTTCACCCCCACGCCCGTGGGGACCACTAGAGGGCCCGTTGTTGCTCGATGGCCGAGCCCGGTTCACCCCCACGCCCGTGGGGACCACACGGACGGTTCGACGTCAAGGCGATGGAGATTCGGTTCACCCCCACGCCCGTGGGGACCACGTCGAGGCCTACGTCACCGAGCTCTGGCGGCTCGGTTCACCCCCACGCCCGTGGGGACCACGCGGCGGGCGCATCCAGGATGTCCCACGCGGCCGGTTCACCCCCACGCCCGTGGGGACCACCGGGAAACGGCCTGGCCTACGCGGACGTAACCCGGTTCACCCCCACGCCCGTGGGGACCACCAGGCCGGGAGGGTCGAAGTTCAAGGGTGTTTCGGTTCACCCCCACGCCCGTGGGGACCACGGATCTACGGCGCTCACGGCAAGGGAAACATCCGGTTCACCCCCACGCCCGTGGGGACCACATCCGCGCCAACCGACCAGCGACGGTGCCAGTCGGTTCACCCCCACGCCCGTGGGGACCACGCCAGCCACCGCTCACTGTTCCGGGCCAGGTCCGGTTCACCCCCACGCCCGTGGGGACCACGGATCAATCAAGACCAGAGAAGGCGGTCCTCCCGGTTCACCCCCACGCCCGTGGGGACCACTAAAGGGCGTAGTCCGGCACCTCGGCGATGTTCGGTTCACCCCCACGCCCGTGGGGACCACGGGTTGGGCCGCGCCGGGCGACGGCTCGCAGCCGGTTCACCCCCACGCCCGTGGGGACCACGCGCCGCGCTCGCCGCCCGCTACCAGCCGATCCGGTTCACCCCCACGCCCGTGGGGACCACGACGCCGCGACCGGGCGATTCGTCAGCGCCGACGGTTCACCCCCACGCCCGTGGGGACCACTGGAGCGCCTCCTCGTCGCGCAGCAACGGCGACGGTTCACCCCCACGCCCGTGGGGACCACGTTTGCAGGTCCGCGATCATGTCGTCCCGGTTCGGTTCACCCCCACGCCCGTGGGGACCACTCAGGTGTTGTAAAGCAGCCGCTACCACTAAACGGTTCACCCCCACGCCCGTGGGGACCACGACGGTGGCGATGAAGCTGATTACCACGCGGTAGGTTCACCCCCACGCCCGTGGGGACCACATAGTCATCGCGTCATCTCCTCGTCGCGCTGGTTCCGCGCGATCGGTTCACCCCCACGCCCGTGGGGACCACCGTGTCCTGCCTCAGGCGGCCGCCGGGCTGGACGGTTCACCCCCACGCCCGTGGGGACCACGCGGCAGCGGCCGCCGATCTTCCTCGACGAGCGGTTCACCCCCACGCCCGTGGGGACCACGACGACGCGGACGACAGCGGCGGCGGGGACGACGGTTCACCCCCACGCCCGTGGGGACCACGGTCGTGGCGTCACCGTCTCGGTCACGGCCTCCGGTTCACCCCCACGCCCGTGGGGACCACATTGCCGCCGGGGTGGTCTTCCTGAATCTCGGCGGTTCACCCCCACGCCCGTGGGGACCACGCCCGCGCCAGCAGCCGGCGGTACTGCGCCTCCGGTTCACCCCCACGCCCGTGGGGACCACGACGACCTGTTCAGTTCCCGCATCTACAGCAGCGGTTCACCCCCACGCCCGTGGGGACCACGACGACCTGTTCAGTTCCCGCATCTACAGCAGCGGTTCACCCCCACGCCCGTGGGGACCACGTTCCCGCCCGGCCCGCCGGGGGCAGGATCGTCGGTTCACCCCCACGCCCGTGGGGACCACGCGCACTACTACACGAACTTCGATCCCGCCGTCGGTTCACCCCCACGCCCGTGGGGACCACCCGATACCATCAGGCGTCTTGATATCATCGTCCGGTTCACCCCCACGCCCGTGGGGACCACGCACGTTCGATGATTCTTCTGCTCCTACGCTCCGGTTCACCCCCACGCCCGTGGGGACCACCAATCGTGGTGTTCCCGTCTGAACCCGTCATTCGGTTCACCCCCACGCCCGTGGGGACCACAATACTTAGTGTTAGTGCAACACCTTTGGCAACGGTTCACCCCCACGCCCGTGGGGACCACGGCGGCGGGAACATCAACGTCCGGGGCTACATCGGTTCACCCCCACGCCCGTGGGGACCACGGTCGCGAGCTAACCCCACAGATCCCGCTGGCCTGGTTCACCCCCACGCCCGTGGGGACCACGGACGGTGTCGGACTCCGCCTGCAAGACGTTACGGTTCACCCCCACGCCCGTGGGGACCACCGCTCCTCCGCCCGCCGGGTGCGCTCCTCGTACGGTTCACCCCCACGCCCGTGGGGACCACGGGAACTCCTAGCGGTTCGGCGCGGTACCACTCGGTTCACCCCCACGCCCGTGGGGACCACCCGACGGATTCGATGGCCGACCGGACCGCCGCCGGTTCACCCCCACGCCCGTGGGGACCACCACGCAGGATGTCCGGTCTCTGATGCAGGACTCGGTTCACCCCCACGCCCGTGGGGACCACGGATCGCCGGTTCCTCCGGGCGGATCGACGATCGGTTCACCCCCACGCCCGTGGGGACCACCCCTTGACGGCGTTCATCAGCTCCGTGGCCTTCGGTTCACCCCCACGCCCGTGGGGACCACACGGTCGCGGCCTGTTCACGTGGTCCTTCCTCCGGTTCACCCCCACGCCCGTGGGGACCACGATGTTCGGCTCGTTGGTGATCGAGGGCTGTCGGTTCACCCCCACGCCCGTGGGGACCACGCGATCAGGGTGGTCACGACCTCGGGCGGAATCGGTTCACCCCCACGCCCGTGGGGACCACTCTGCAATGTCACCCTCAAACAGGGTGTCTACCGGTTCACCCCCACGCCCGTGGGGACCACGGAAGGTGCCCTGAATCTGGACGGCGAGGCGGCGGTTCACCCCCACGCCCGTGGGGACCACCATGATGGCGAAAGACACATACGCAATCCCTTCGGTTCACCCCCACGCCCGTGGGGACCACGACCTTCTCCCCACCTTTGAACGTCTTGCGGACGGTTCACCCCCACGCCCGTGGGGACCACGACGCCGGGCGTGTTCGCCCGCAGCGTCCGCACGGTTCACCCCCACGCCCGTGGGGACCACTCGTGCGCTCAGTCATCGAGCCGCTCGACCATCGGTTCACCCCCACGCCCGTGGGGACCACGATGTCTGGGAGATGTCGAGATACAGATACGGCGGTTCACCCCCACGCCCGTGGGGACCACGCAATCCGATCATCACTCACACGTGGACTGGTCGGTTCACCCCCACGCCCGTGGGGACCACTAGGGACGACGAGCCGGTATTGAGACATTGTCGGTTCACCCCCACGCCCGTGGGGACCACTCCCCGCTCAGCACCCGCTCCGCCCGACGCGCCGGTTCACCCCCACGCCCGTGGGGACCACGCAGGCGCGATCCCCACTATCGCGACGATTACCGGTTCACCCCCACGCCCGTGGGGACCACATGCGCTCGCCGTCGCGCGACATCGAGAACACCGGTTCACCCCCACGCCCGTGGGGACCACATGGTCGTTATCGCCGAGGTTGCATCGGGGACCGGTTCACCCCCACGCCCGTGGGGACCACGGCGGCGCGGCGGCGACCAATCCGTACATCGACGGTTCACCCCCACGCCCGTGGGGACCACGAAGATGGCGGCCCGAGGATCGGTGAAGGGTCGGTTCACCCCCACGCCCGTGGGGACCACCGGAGGTGACGCGGTTCACGGGGCAGCCCTCGCGGTTCACCCCCACGCCCGTGGGGACCACTAAGCGACCCGGAGCTGATCCCGAGCTGGATGCGGTTCACCCCCACGCCCGTGGGGACCACCGCAGAACTCGATGGTCACGGGCACCTCCATCGGTTCACCCCCACGCCCGTGGGGACCACGCCGACCGCTGGCCGACAGCCGCGATGACTACGGTTCACCCCCACGCCCGTGGGGACCACGCGAGGCCAGCGGGTGCGAGGCGAAAGACTTCCGGTTCACCCCCACGCCCGTGGGGACCACGACGGCCATTTCCCGGAGGATGACGATGATCGCGGTTCACCCCCACGCCCGTGGGGACCACCACGACATGAACGCCAAAGCGTACAACCCAATCGGTTCACCCCCACGCCCGTGGGGACCACGACGACGAGGATCAAGCCGCATGAACACCCGCCGGTTCACCCCCACGCCCGTGGGGACCACTAGAGGTTGGCGGTCGCGTTCCCCGTGTCATCCGGTTCACCCCCACGCCCGTGGGGACCACGCCGCCATTCACGCTGGTGCTGCGACGCCTCTCGGTTCACCCCCACGCCCGTGGGGACCACGGATGACCGCGGCGGCGCTCGGTCATCGTCGTCGGTTCACCCCCACGCCCGTGGGGACCACCCCTCGCCGTTCCGCCCATCGGCACCATCTCCCGGTTCACCCCCACGCCCGTGGGGACCACCGAGACTCGCCGTCCGATCGGTACTCGCCACGCGGTTCACCCCCACGCCCGTGGGGACCACGGCGTCGCTGTCACCAGCGGGCGCGCCGTCGCCGGTTCACCCCCACGCCCGTGGGGACCACGAGAGACGCGGTTATTAGCGACCATCCCGAAGCGGTTCACCCCCACGCCCGTGGGGACCACGATTCGTGCTAAAATAGCGGGGTCAGCGGGTGCGGTTCACCCCCACGCCCGTGGGGACCACTGGTCCGACGAGACCGGCTGGCCCGTCCCCGACGGTTCACCCCCACGCCCGTGGGGACCACCGATCAATACACCGGTCCTGACGAAGGGCGATCGGTTCACCCCCACGCCCGTGGGGACCACGGTACGCCGTCCGGGACGCCGCCACCGCCGCCCGGTTCACCCCCACGCCCGTGGGGACCACCCGGCGAACATCTCGCGGGTCTCGGCGGTCTGCGGTTCACCCCCACGCCCGTGGGGACCACTCCGGGAGCACCCGGACAACACCGGCCCGGTCCGGTTCACCCCCACGCCCGTGGGGACCACGGCTTGCTGACAAGGCCGAGGCCGAGCAGCTGCGGTTCACCCCCACGCCCGTGGGGACCACAGGATGAGTAGCCATGGCGACGGTCGATGCCACGGTTCACCCCCACGCCCGTGGGGACCACACTTCCGAAAACCCCGCAGCGGTGGGATGACGTAGCCTGTAAGCCCATCGAAGTGTCGCACGAGTCGGCCCGTGTCCGCCGTCGCCGCAGGATATCCGGCTCGGACGGTGACTGGACGTGCACCGGCAACGTGATCACGGCGGATATCAGGTGGCGGCGGTAGGCTCGGAGGGGCGATCCCTCGTCGGCGATTTCTCCCGCCTGGGGCGACGAAACAGCAGCAAACCCTCATAGTCCACCAGCGTCCGGTCTGGCTCGCCGTAGCTCCGGATTGCGAACCCCTGCTCCGTGTCCGCCGAGTAGACCAGCAGCACCGACCCACCCTTCGCCGCCGCGCAGGCCCTCTCCCAGAGCTTGTCGCGGACCATCGCCGTCACGTCGCCGATGAAAACTCCAGCCCGTGCCTCCAGCATCCAACGCGTGAGTTCGCCGCGCAGCGACGCCGGGACCCGCTCAAGCACAAAGACGATCATCCCGTCCCTCCCTCAGCTCCTCGCCCGTCGGGATCCACGGCGTTCGCCCCGGAACGGAGTGCGGACGCCGCCGATACCTCGCCGGGCAACAGGCCGGCGTCCGGGTCGACGACGCCTTCGGCCAATTCCGTCTCCGGGCCGGGCACCGGCCCGCCCCCTGGCGCCACGGTTGCCGCCGGTTCGACCGCCGCGCCCTCGGCAACCGGGCTGGCCGCGCCAGACTGCTCCCAGGCCGCCGCCCAGTTCACCCCACCCTTGACCACCCCGTCGACGGGGTCCCAGAGCCCGCCGGGCAGGGCCGCGTCGTCGTCGAACACTCCCAGGTCCGGCGCCGCCGGGATGTCCAGCAGGTGCTGAATGTCGTCCACGATCCGGCCCAGCAGCCGACCCCGACGGAACGCGTCCCGGCAGGCCTTGCGAACGCGTGACTCCAGGCCCTCGGTGCCGGCCGCCGTCGCGTCGAAGGCCGCCGGGATGGCGAAGTCCGCCTTGTACAGGTCGGCGATGTCGTAGACGAAGCTCAGCATCTTGCCGGTGTGGATGAAGCCCATACCGGGGCTGTACCCGGCCGCGACGATCGCCGCGTGGCAGATACCATAGAGGCAGGCGTTGGCCGAACTCAGGGCCTTGTTGATTGGATCCTGGGCGCCCCAGTCGCTCCGGTTGACCTGCCGGCCGTGCCACTCGACGCCCGTCGCCCGGCTCGCCCGCGCGTAGGCCTCCCGCACCCGTACCCCCTCCCAGCCGCGCAGCTGCCGGAGCGTCAGATTCGGCGAGAGGTCCTCGTTGAAGCGGTGACGGTACATCCGGAAGACGACGGCCAGCCGGGTCGTCGGGTGCGCCCAGACCCGCGCCTGGTGCATCAGGTTGCGGGCGGAGCGCGTCTCCCCGCTGCCCAGGGCGTAGAACCGCACGCTCTCCTCGCCCGTCCAGCCGACCATACAGCCGTTCTCGGCCAGGGTGCGGATGGCGGCGTGAGAGATCGAGGTCCCCGGACCGAGCAACAGCAGCGTCAGCGAAGCGCACGGGACGGGTGTCATCCCGTCGGCATCGTGGAAGGCGATCGCCTTGCCGTCCTGGTCGATCTTCGCGTGCTCGACGTAGAGGTGGGACCACGAGTCGCGCACCTTGGGCAGGGTCTGGAGGTCGAGGGGCATGGCGGGACTCCTTCTCGGCGGGTGGCGTTGGCTTCGGCGCCGAATGGTCGATCGGAACGGAGGAGCGAAGGGGAGGAACAGGCGGCGGGTTTCGCCGCCGAGCGACGTTGGGCAACGGTGCCCCGAGGTCCCGGCTCGAGCCGGGACCCTGGAAATGTGAAACGGTTCGGGCGGTGATCGGGGCTAGCGCGGACGGCGGACGGAGAGCAGGCCGAAGCCGTACGCCTTGGCGGGGCCGATCCCATCCCGCAGGGCCGCGCGGAACCGGTCCGCGTCGGTGACCGCCAGCTCGCCGTCGAACGTCACGGCGAGGTGGGTCAGGGCCGCTTTGCCGCGCCGGCCGTTCATCGTCTGCTTCGCGGTCCGGACGGCGTAGAGCGGTCCCGGCTCGGGCGCGTCTTCCGCGGGCGCATCGCCGTTGGGAACGCCCGGTGTCCAGGTTCGCTCCCTGGGCAGAAGCCGGAAGCCGTGCCGCTCCCCCTGACGAACCAGCCAGTCGATCTGCTCGGCCTCCCGCAGAAGGGCGACCCGCGGACCTGTCCCCTTGCCAGCGACGCGGTGCCGGGTCAGGAGGGCGTCAGTCGGACCGTCCCAGTGGTCCGGATCGTCCGGACGTTGCAGCGACAGGCGCTTCGTCGGGTTGGCCCGCAGGCGGAAGCCGAGCCGCTGCCCGTCCACGATGCCGGCGAAGGTCGGGCCGACGTCACGGCTTGCGACCGGCTCGCCGTCCGCTCCGTCGGCCAGCATCCCAGCCGACCAGCCCGAGTCCCGCTCCACAAGCCGCGGCGGGACGGCCGACTGGACGATCAGCACCAGTTCTTCGGCCGGCCATCCCGCCGTGACCGCGACTCCTGGCTCCGGTCGGGCCTCGTCGACCCGGTAGAGGACCGACATCGCGGCCCGGGCGCTATCCGTCTCGACGGTCGGAAACAGCGCCATTACCAGCCGGTGCAGCGCCTGAGCGTCGCCGATCGTCCGCTGGATGCGCGGGTGCCGCAGGTTGAGCCGGAGGCGGGACAGAAACACCGATCCGGACGCGTCAGCGGCACCGGCGGTCATTGGGGTGGTCTTGGTCCCGGTGCTCATGCGACCCCCTCCATCCGGCCAGTGTGATCGCCGCCGTCGAGCCGCTCAGCGCGGGGCGGTTCCGGGACGGTGCCGTAGATGACCGCGCGCGGACCGAAGACGCGAGTGTGGAAGGCGGCCCCGACCGGCTGATCGTTCCGGATGATGCCGTCCTCCCCCGCCGTTGCCTCGATGACGGTTCGCAACTGGCGCGGTCCGGACGAACGCCAGTCCGGGCGGATACGACGCCCGTCGACCGGCCACGGTTCGGACCCAATCGCCTGTTCCAGCGGCATCGGCCGCACGCCGCCACCGATGTCGTCTGGCAGGGCGACCGGGCAGGACGGCACGTAGCTGCGGCGTCCGAGCCCGATTGGGAAGACCGGCCGGCGGAGGGCACGGTCCAGGGCCCGCAGCGCCGTGACATCATCGCCCTCCAGGCCGACCAGAAACACGGCGTCCTGGAGGAAGTAGCGGTTGGAGATCGAGATGGCGCCCTTGTTGCCAAGGCGCCCGGCGGCGCGATCGGACAGGCGCCGGGCGATGGCCTTCGGGGTGTCGCGGGCCTGGGCGATGCCGGGATCGTCGTTGCCCCCGCCGACGGTCTGGAAGTCGTAGCCAGGGACGCCCTCGTTGTCGACCCGGACCCCCATCCGGAGCCGCGTCAGATCGACGGGCGCCGCCACGTTGGGAAGTGGGACGCGCGACAGGTCGGTCTCTCGGGGCAGCCCGAGAGCGGCAGCCAGGATGCCAATCACGCCGGACTTGCTCGGCTCGGAGCCGGTGTCGCGGGAGGCGTAGCGGCTGGAGATGCCCCAGCTCTGGAGCGGCCCGGCCAGCCGCAGCAGCAGCGTGGCCTTCCCGTTCTCGTCCACTGCGATCGATCCAGGGGTGGTGATGGTCGCGTCATCGGTCATTCGGCCACCCCCGCCGCGACCCCGTCCGCACGGACTGGCGACGGGCCGGTGCCGATGGCCTGCTCGATGTCGGCCAGCCACCGCGTCAGCGTGCCGCTTGGCTCCAGGGCGACCACCTGTTCAGCGTACTCCGGGTCGACGAGGACCGGCGTGGCGACGATCCCGTCGGCGCCATACATCGTCGTCAGATTGCCATAGTGCTTCGCCATCCGGGCGATGGACTCCGCGACCAGCCCGTCCGCGACGCGCGGCGGAATGGGGCGGACAAAGGCGTTGGCGAGCGACCAGCGGCCGTGCTCGCGGACGACCGCAAGGGCAGCCGAGGGTAGATTCTGCGCGGCGAAGCTGTTCTGCTTGCCACTTGGGATGGCAAGGAGGAAGCCGCGGATGTAGGCCAGCGCGGCCTTGACGGCCAGTTCGGCGTCGCCGCCGAGGTTCTTCGCGAGGTCGGCGACGTCGATGCTGGTGTAGCGGTAGAAGGTGGCCGAGTTGAACTCGACCGTGCCGATCATCCCGGCGCCGGTCTCGTCGCGGGTGTTGAGATCGTCGACGGCGGTGTAGTAGTCGAACTCGAACTCGACGGCGTGGGTGGAGATCGCGTGGGCCACTTGAACGGCGCCGTCCACGTTCCTAACCGGCAGGTCGGCCAGCATCCGGCCGAACAGGGCGAGGTCGACGGCGCGGCTCCCGTCCAGCGCCTGCATGACCTTGTCCTGGACATCCTTGGTGACGGCGATCTTGCCGGCCTTCTTGCGATTCTTGCCGGTCTCGGCGCCGGCGGCGGGGTTGTCCTTGGCGAGTTCGTCCCAGTGCTGGTCGGCGACGCCGGCGAGCTTCGCGATCTCGTCACGGCCGATGTAGAGGAGGTACTGGGTGAGGTACTCTCCATCGCTGTCTGGGTCGGCGGTCAGGCCGATCCCACCGAGCATGGCGACGGCGACGGCGACCCGCTGCGCCTCGGATCGGCCCGGAGCGTCCATCTTCGTCACGAGCTCGTTGACAACGCGCTTGGTTCGGACGGCGAGCTGGTCGACCGGCAGCAGGCCGTCGCTGGTGAAGGCGGTGCGGATGGCGCGCTTCCAGGCCTGGCTGGAGACGCGGGCCCGTCGGTAGCCCCCGAAGATCGCATCCTTTGGCGAGCCGGTGTCGTCGCGGTTGAGGTTGGCCGGGGCGATGTTCTGGATGACGTGCAGGTCGATCAACATGGTGCTGGTCCTTCCAAGATTGACTTCGTTTCAACGAGCAGGCGAACTGAATGAATACCCCTCACTCTCTGATTCGTCGGAGGATGAAAGGGGTGAGTCGCCGACCACAGTGGACAGGCTGTAGTGTCTCCACCATGCGCTGGCCCATTGCTTCTGAACTGAACGATCCTCAAGATCCCAGAACGTGAGGTCGCGGACGAGCCGTTCCCAGTCGACCGGAATGGGCGCATCAGCATTCCGAAGCAGTCCGACTGCATGCCGGAGGAAGACCTCGAGTTGTGGATAGTCGGCATTGAGTATCGCGACGACTCGTCGTTCTAGTCCGGGCAGTTCCTCGGCGTTGGGAAGCTGTCGTAGGGACCACAGGAATGACTTACCAGAAGCGTTGTCCGATGTCTTGGCTTCCCGTGGTTGCAATGGATCAGGTTCACCGGGTTCCGTGCTCTCGCTCGACGTTCCCGTCGTCCCAGTCGTGCCGGCCTTGCGCTCTGCGCCTCGAGGATAGATGGGATGGAGCGCAAACAGTCCAGCGATCAGATGCAGAGTTTCGTCGTAGCGGGCTACCCAAGGGTTTGAGGATGAGTTGTCGAACCTCGCCGATTCGAGATGCTCACCAAGGAACGGGTAGACGTCCATCGTGACACCGAGTGGCTTGCCAACTCCCCGCCGTAGCCGCGCAAGGGTTGCGCGATCATCAGCCTGCTTGAGTGCATACAGTGCGAGCGCGAATCGCCGTTCACGGCGTTCATTCCCATCCTTCGACCTCTCCGAAACCATTGGCTGCTCTCTTTCCTGCCCGGGTCGGCCGGGCGTCCGCACATCAGTGGTCAACCGAAGGTGACCTTTAGTTCCCGGTTCAGAGCGCGAATTCCGACAGCGCGTGCTCGCCATCGATTGCTGTCAGTGTTGGTTGACTCAGTCGCGTCGAAGAACACCTCCGCAGCGGTCTGGCGGAGCCAGACCTCCCAATCGCTGAAAGCATGTTCCGACGCCTTAGAATCACCAGTCGTGCCGAGTGCCCTGATGAAGTTCGGATAGAGAAGATCGAGCGCCGCCCAGTAGCGGTCGAGGAAACGCAAGGTTGAGATCTCCCGGCGCACGTCGTCCGGGTTAGGTTTGCGCTCGCGGTCGTCGCGGGTCAGGAGCGTCTCGGCATAGGTCTTCGCCGCCTTTGCCAGGCACGACCGTGCCTCCTCGGCCCGGCGGACAGCACGCTCGGCCAATCGAGCCAGTCCAACATTCTCGAGGACTTCAAGTGGGAGGGGCATCCGGTCCATTCGCCAGAGGAAGATCTTGGCTTGGTTATTGACGAGTCCAGTGGCGAGGAGGGTCGGCTTAACTGCTGTCCCATCGGGGTTGACGAGGGAGCGATCACGGTCCCCCAGCCAGAACTCGATTTGGGCGGTCCAGTCGATGATGCCTGGGCGAAGGACATCGATGCCCAGCTTTTGGTTGTGATATTCGGGCGGAAAGAAACCGTAGCTGTCGCGCCAGAGAGCCCTGTCTGGCTGGAAGTTTTGGGGCACGAGATTGCCGACGTTCTCACCGCTCTGAACGGGGGCGTACCGCTTGTACGGATCCAGCGCTGAGCCGGGCCGAAGTGCATACCACTGTCGATAGCGGCAGTGGCGGACGGACCCATCATCGTCGGGAAGCAGATGGATCTGTCGCGCCCGCCAAGTCAACAGGTCCGTCAGACCGAGCGGGCGGTTGCCGGTCGTTTGGATCGTCGGGTCCTGCTCACTCTCCCACCAGGGTTGATCCAGTGACGCTGACGTATCGAGCAGACCGTGAGGGTCGTAGCGTTGCAGGTTCAACATTAGGGTTTGGAACAGATTCTGCCCCTCTAGGAACAGGCAGTATCCGGCGACCATCGTGCTGTCCTTGAACATTCCCCCAGTCCCAGCAAAGGCATAGGACTGCGCGGTCAGCAGTGCCCGCGCAGCTGCTCCGGAATCCAGCACCAAAGGGTCAGCATCCCAGGAATGGTCGAAGAGCGTCGCATTATTGCCGCTGGACCGCTCTGGTAGAAGCCGTGTTATTGGGCTGATATCGGTTCCCTGCGTGGGAATGACTGCCTGAGCGAAGGGCAGCTCGGCGTCGAACAAGTTGAACCGGTGCCGCCAGCGATCGAGGTAATCGTTGACACTAACCTCATCGAAACAGCCGCGGTCCCACATCGCTACCCACGCAGCCTCGTCGGTAGGACCCTCTGTGGCGCGGTGGAGGATCGCCAGCAGATATCGTATCAGCGCCGTGAAGGTGAGCGGAGACGGCTCGCTCAGGCCCCTTGCCTCGTGAGCATGAATCAGGAGTTCACGGAGGCTCCAGGTCGCAGTGGTCTGTCCCGTTGCGTCAGCCTGAAGGAGGCTGACCGGAAGCCAAGAGTCGGTCGTGAGGTCGTGGTGGGGAGTGTTCGTACTATGCATCATCATTCCTCCTCATCGTCCTGTGCGGGGGGTATTCCCCAACTAACAGGGTTCGTGGTCGGCCGATCGCTGTCGCGTTCCAGTGTGATCCCCAGTTGCGGATGCAGCCCGATCGTGTAGCCGTCAGCCAGCGAACGCGATGCATGCTCGTCAAGGATGATCGAGCGGGCGTGTCGTAGAGTCGGAATCCGGTCCCAGCTTGGCGGTGTCTTGAGTTCGCTCAGAATGCGAACGGCGCCACGGAGTGAGATGCCCACGATACGTTCGACCAACTCTTCGATGGTCGCGTCTGTCGGCCGTCTGATCGTCGTAGCCGTGGCCGATATCCGAAGTGACTCCGGCTCGTCATGCGTCAGGATCACAACATCGATGCTTGGTGGACCGAGCCGCGTGTGAATCCCCGCCTGTCGCACGTCGGGCGGGAGATCCTCCGCGCTCGTCGCCATTGCCTGTGCTGCTCGAAACACATCCCGATCGGCGTCCGGGTCGTCGTGATCGAGTTCTGGAATCAGCGATTTCCGTCCTTCGATCTCATCAGCCACGGATCGCTTCTCGAACGCAGACCGGCTCTGCTCCCAATCCTCAAGAAGTACCGGATCAGTGGGGGCGTCATGGTCTGGAGCGTAGGTCGCCTCGATCAACGGCTCAATATCGTTCGGCACTACGATCTGGTCATGGTCACGTAGTGCCCACCAGGATCGGAGTAAGGGATAGCGCCCGTAGACCGCTTCCGACCCTCGATGAAAGTAGGGACCGGCTCCATTTGGGCCGTCCGTGAAGCCGGTCACCCATAGCTCGGGAGCGGCAACGGATCTCGGTCGTTTGCACCGAGTGCGTTTGTGTCGATGCAGTCGTCCACTTCGTTGAAGCAGCAGGTCGGTTGGACAAAACATCGACACCATGAGATCAAAGTCGAGGTCCAGACTCTGTTCGATGACCTGTGTTGCCACGACGACATGCCGTCGTGGGCAGATTCGGTCCGGGGATCCAGAATGGTCATCATGTGCCGATCGGCCAAACGTCGAGAGAACCTTCTCCTGGATCCCGCGCCGCTCTCGGCGGCGGAACCGTGCATGGAACAGTGTCAACTCGTCCTTGGGGAAGACGGTGCAAAGAGCCCGATACGCATCCTGCGATTGGCTGACCGTATTGCAGACCACGGCGGCAGTGCCGCCGTTCGCCAGACGCTCACCCAGCCGTGTTGCGACGTCTTGCCACATCACCAAGTCGTCTCCCAGAGGGGACGTAAGGCGTCGCAGGGCCACCGTTCGGCGGTCTTCGTCCGCCACGTCAATGTGTTGCGAGCAAAGGTCTCGCTCGTCCCGGATCGTTAGGCGTGGGTAAGGTTGGTGCTCGATTTGCCGCTCCGGCCATCCTGCTCCGCGCCGGTAGGCTTCGATGAGTTCTAGGGTTCGATTCCACGGCAGGGTCGCAGTCAGGATGACGACTGGTGAGCCGAGAGTACCAAGCCACCTGATCAGTTCATCGACGATGGTTGCCATAAACACGTCGTACGAGTGGACTTCATCGAAGATCACGGTCTTGCCGGCAAGCCCCTCGAGCCGAACGAAGTGGTGGCGTGCCTTGAGCACCCCCAACATGGCCTGATCGACCGTCCCGACCCCGTACCGGGCGAGGAGCCCTCGATTGCGCTGCTCGAACCACGTCGAACGACGGAGACGCTCAAAATCGCTGGCCGTCTCTCGGGTCTTCCAGCTGGCCGGCACCATGTCCCAGGCGACCGTGTCGCCGAGGGAGGGATCACCGGCTGGCTCGGTCCGGTCTGACTTCTGCGATGTACTGAGTGGCGTGAGACCGGAGATGCGACGCAGATTTGGTCTCACGGCGTCTGGTCCATGATGGAGCCCGAAGAGATCACTGGCTCGCGAGAACAACTGGTCGCTCGTCGTGCGCGTTGGCATCGCAACGTAGAATCCATCGATGCCGTCCCGTTCCGCCCAGCGAGCGGCAGCCCAGAGTGCGATCTCAGTCTTGCCCCACCCCATCGGATACTCGACCACTGCGATGCCCGGCCCATCAATCTTGTCGAAGAGCCTCATCGCCGCGAGTTGCCCCCCAAATGGCTCGGTGAGCCATGGAAAAGTGTCCGTTATGGTCCCTGACGGGATGGCAACCGAGGGTGCGAGCCAACCATGGTGCTGGAGCGCTCGCTGTGCCTGGGCAGTGGAGTTGACGAAAGCCTCGACCGCGTCGAGCGGCACCATCGTCGTCAAGGGAAAGAAATCCTCATCTGATCCGATCCAATCGGACAGAGAGATGAAGCCACCGAGGCGAATGGCTGCGGGATACTTCAGGGTTCGAATGCGTAGCGATTCCGGCAACGTCTGAGGAAGGCCGATGGCTTTAGCAAGGTAGTCGATCAGCGATTCGCGCCAGGACTCCCAGGCCCCCTGGCCCACACTCTTAGGATCGTGCTCGATCGATCCGTCGCGAACATGGATGGCCGACGGAAAGCGTCCGTGATGCCCCCCGGCAATCACCGCCATGCGGCGGGCCGCGCCACGGCTCATGCCGAAACGTCGCTGCAGGATGGCCCGAAGTTCAGCGGCTGTTACCTGTCCGTGTGGGATCTTCGTTGCCGGAGGATAGTCGCTGATCGTCCCCCTTGACGCACCGACCACCCGACGCATCTGGATCGGATCGAGCCGTTGGAACGTGACGCTGGCCTTCCCGAGATCGTGGCATCCTGCCAAGAACGCGAGCCAGCGGCCAGCCATGTCCTCATCGGCTCCTAGATCGACCCCCCACTGCTGACGGCGATAGGGCGATGTAGCAGTGAGCCAGAGTTGGTACGCGACGGCGGCGACATCGACCAGATGCAGCGCCAGCGCGTGGTAGTCGTCGGGTGACGGGTCGTCGCGGTTGGTCTTGGCCCAGAGTTGCGTAAAGCGGCGGTCTGCTTCAACCACTGTTCCAGTTGATGTCATCAGTTGTTCCTCCATTGGTCGTCTGGCCGACCATTCCGCTATGTCGCTGGGAATCCGACAGCATTGGCGACTCACGAGAGGTGTAGGCGAGGAGCTCTGGCTGAGGAGGCAATGCGGGGAGGCGTGCCGATCGGCACGCCTCCCCGCATTGCCTCCTCAGCCAAACATGGCCAGCACCTCCTTCTGGCTAGATGGATTGGTGGTGCGAGCCGAAGGCGGGAGCTAAAGAGTAGCACGGATCCCTGCTTTACGTGACGATCCACTCTTGAAAATCTGCGCTTGGTTACGTGGCGAAACGATCATTTTTCTCTGACCGAACCCGATCCACCCTCCGGTGAGACGTGGCGTTTCGCTTGTTCTCCCCCACGGAGTGGGGACCATTGCCTTATGTGACGACCCACTCGGTTCACCTCCACGAACGTGGAGACCCGTCGTCACGTCAGCCGCGTTCAGTCTACCTGAGTCGTGGTGTGAGTCATCCGTCAGCGGCGTTCCAGCCTTGACGCCGATCGACGGGTAGAATCGCTACTGGCTTCGTCCCGACCCGCGATGACGCGTGGAGACCCGAATGAGCGCCGACATCCCCCTCGACCATGAGCTGTCGCCCCACACCGGCTGGACGCGGGCCCACTGGGAGGCGACGGCCGACCGGATGCTGCTGGCGCTGCGGCCGTTCGCCACGCCGGGGCGGGCCCGGTTCGATCTGCCGGGGCCGGCCAGCCGCGCCGGCCGAATGAGCGACGGGCTGGAGGGGTTCACCCGCAGCTTCCTGCTGGCGGCCTTTCGCCTCCGTGGCGCCAACGGTGACGACCCGCACGGCCTCGCCGCGTGGTACGCCGATGGCCTGACGGCCGGGACCGACCCGGCCTCGAGCGACGCGTGGCCGTCGGTTGCCGCGGTCGGGCAGGCCCGGGTCGAGGCCGCCTCGGTCGCGATCGCGCTCCACGAGACCCGGCCGTGGATCTGGGATCGGCTCGATCCGGCGGTGCGGGAGCGCGTCACCGCCTGGCTGGCGGGCATGATCGGCGTCGAGACGCCCGTCAACAACTGGGTCTGGTTCCGGGCGATCAGCAACGCCGTCCTGCGGTCGCTCGGCGGCCCGTCGGACGAGCGGGACATCGCCACGGCGATCGAGCTGACCGATGCCTGGTACGCCGGCGACGGCTGGTTCTCGGACGGGGTGCCGGCGCCGGGCGTCTTCGCCAACTTCGACTACTACAACCACTGGGCGATGCACTACTACCCGCTCTGGCTGGCCCGCGTCCTCGGCGAGGAGGCCTACCCGGACTTCACGGCTCGCTCGCGGGAGCGGCTCGGCCGCTTCCTGCTGGACGCCCAGCACATGGTCGCCGCCGACGGCGCCCCGATCTTTCAGGGCCGCTCGCTGACGTACCGGTTCGCGATGACGATGCCGTTCTGGCTCGGTGCCCTGAACGGATGCTCTCCACTGTCGCCCGGGCTGACCCGGCGGATCGGCAGCGGCGTGGTCCGCCACTTCCTCGACCACGGCGTCCTGGAGCCGGACGGGCTGCTCAGCCTCGGCTGGTACCGCCCGTTCGTCCCGATGCGGCAGCCCTACTCCGGGCCAGGCTCACCGTACTGGGCCAGCAAGGCCTTCGCCGGCCTGCTCCTCCCGCCCGACCATCCGGTCTGGACCGAGCCTGAGCAGCCCCTGCCCGTCGAGCTCGCCGACACGTCCGTCACCGTCCGACCCGCCGGCTGGGTCCTGACGGGGACGAAGGCCGACGGCATCGTCCGCCTCACCAATCACGGTGGTCCGCACGCCGCGCCGGGCAGTCTGGCCCAGGACGTGCCGCACTACGCAAAGGTCGGCCTGTCGACCCATGCCGCGCCGGACTACCCGCACGACGCCTGGACCAATCCCCACGGGTCGCAGGTGGCGCTCGTGACATCGCGGGGAGCGGTCTCGCTCCGGACCGCCTGGCAGTCGCTGGAGATCCGGGAACGGGTCGGTATCTCCCGGCACCGGGCCCATTGGGTCATGAGCGAGGAGTTCAGCGTCGGGCCGTGGCTGACGGTGGCGTCGGTCAGTCTGGGGGCGTGGGAGGTCCGGCTGGCGCGGGTCGAACCGGAGGGCGACGGGCTCGAGCCGGGGCGGGTCCTGCCGCGGGCGACCGGACCGTTCTCGCTGCGGATCGACGGCTACACCGTGGTCTCGTCTGGAGCTGTCCGGGCCGAGATCCGGGACGCCGGTGGGCTGCCCCGCTCCGGAGACATCGTACGAAGCGGGGTCAATCCGTTCGGTGACGACTCGGTTACCGGCTGGGTCGGGACGGATGGACCTGCCGAGGCTGGCCGGATCCATGCGGCGCTCGTCCTGCTGACCGGGGCCGACCCGGGTGCCGCGCCATCCATCGAGATCGCCGGAGCGACGGTGACCGTTGGCTGGGCGGACGGCACCGTCGATCGGGTCACGCTGCCCCCACTGCTCGTTCAGCTGTAGCTCGTCAGTGACGGGATGGCCCGGCCTACCTGTCCACCGGAACTTCGACGAAGCGAGTGCCGACGACGTCCGGCACACCGCGGCCGCCGGTCGTCTCGGCCAGCCAGGCGGTGAAGTCGGGCAGCTCCTCCGCCGACAGGTAGAGCTCGAACGTCACCCGCTCGGCGTAGGAGACGTCGCCGAGGACGAAGTCGGTCGTGCGGAGGGCGTTGTCGAGCCGGCCGGCGTCCTGGTGGCTGGCCCGGACGGCGACGACCGACAGCGGCCGGCGCTCGACGATCCCAACTTCGTCCAGCACCGCCGTGACGGCCTGCCCGTAGGCGCGGATCAGCCCGCCGGCGCCGAGCAGCGTCCCGCCGAAGTAGCGCGTCACGATCGCGACGACGTCGGTCACGTCCCGCCGCTTCAGCACCTCGAGGATCGGGACGCCGGCCGTTCCCGAAGGCTCGCCGTCGTCGCTGCTCCGCTGGGAGCGGCCGCCCTCCCCGATCCGCCAGGCACTGCAATGGTGGTTGGCCTGCCAGTGCTCGGTCCGGAGCCGGTCGATCGCCGCCCGGGCGTCCGCCTCGGTCGCGGCGCGAGCGACCGTCGCGATGAAGCGCGACCGTCTGACCTCGATCTCCGCCCGGTGCTCCCCCGCCGTCGCGATCATCCGGTAGGCCGCCATCTCGTCCCCGTCCTCCCCTGCTCTCCATGGTCCGTCGCTTCGGGAAGTGCACGGCAGACGAACGTGTCGCCCAATCGATTGCGCGGGATCCCTGGTCGTCCGGTTCCGGACAGAGAAATGCCTGCCCACACGATTGTCGGTGGGCGGGCATTCATCGCGGAAGGTGAGAACCATCCTCCTACCCGGTCGAGGTCGGGGAAGGGAACGGTCAGGCGGTCGCTTCCGGCCGGGACGACCCGGACGGTGTTGCACTGTCCGGGTCGGCCACGGGAACGGCTCGCTGCGTTCGAACCATCCCGTTGGCCTCGGCATGCGTCGCCAGCGACGGCTGGAGTCGCGGCGCCGGCTCGGGAGGTGGCGCCGTGGTCGGGTTCTGCGGGGATGCGACGAGGGTCAGTCCCGTCGGCGCCGGACCGCCCAGGATCGGGACCAGCGCGCCGCCGACTCCCCGGTCGATCACGACCCCGACGACGTTGCCGCCGGAGAGCCCCTTCTCGCTGGAGATCGCCCGGAGCGCCTCGATCCGCGTCCGGTCCCCACCGACGACCAGCAGCATCCCGTCGGCCAGACTGCCAAGGCGGATTCGGTCCGGGGTGCTGATCAGGGTCGATGTCTCGTAGATGACGAGGTCGGCGTGCGGGACGATCCCGGCGATGGCGCGACGGAACGCGGCCCGGTCGATCGCGCTTTCCTCGACACGCGGACCGGCCGGGATGAACATCAGGTTCGCCCAGTTGGTCGAGGTGACGACCTCGGCCAGGTCCAGGTTCGGGTCGGCCATCAGGCTGGTCAGGCCACGCCCGGTCCGCCCGCCGAACGTCTCGCCCAGCGATGAGGCGACCATGTTGGCGTCGACCAGGATGACCCGGTCCCCGGCTTCGGCCAGCGCGACCGCCAGGTTGGCGGCGACGGTCGACTTGCCCTCTCCTGGCCGGAGACTGCCGATGGCGAGCGTGCGGATTCCCTGCGTGGCGGTCAGGATCTGGACGGCCGATCGCAACTGGCCGACTCCTCGCCCCGCCTCGGTTCCGTCGTTGGCGTCGACCAGCACGTCGCCGCCGGACTGCGGCTGGATCGCGTCGATGACCGACAGGACCGGCAGCGCGTTGGGCCGCCGGGCGATCGCCGGGAGCGAGGAGCGGAGGCGATCGATCAGGAGGATCAATGACGCGGCGATCAGGAAGCCGAAGACCCCGCCAAGGACCGTCCAGAGCGGCCGACTCGGTGAGACCGGCGCCGTCGGGAGGGCCGCCGGTTCGGCGATCGTCAGCGTGACCCAGTTGCCGCCGGCACCCGTCGCGACCGCTTCCTGGCGCCCGATATAGGAGATCAGGGTCTGGGCAATGGTATTGGCCCAGAGCGTCGTCCGCGCCGCGTCGGTCGATGACACCGTCACGTCGATCGTCGGGACAGCCTGGCTGCCGACCGTCGACGTCACGGCCCGCAACTGCTGAACGCCCGTCGCCGGATCGAGGCCGAGCTGAGTCGCGACCTCGGAAAGGAAGGGCGCCGTGCCGGCCCAGTACCGGTAGGTCTCGGTCTGGCTCTGGAGGGCCTCGTTGACGTCCGTACCGAACCGGGGCTCCGCGCCGCTGACCGGCAGCAGGAGCAGCGTCGTCGTCGAGGCGTACTCGACTGGCCGTGTAAAGGAGAGCAAGGCGCCGGACAGGACGCCGAGGATCGTCAGGACGACGAGCCAGATGCCCCACCGCCGCGCGATCCGGATGATCTGGTCGAGGTCGAGTTCCATGGACTTCCCTCGTTGCCATCGGACCGGACGGACATCCCGGTGCTGGTCGCTGTCGGTGCGACACTCATACGAACGATACGCTGTCTCCGAGTTTCTTACCGGGCGGCATCTTTGCGACGGCCGGCGGAACGAGCAATCCCTCCGGCGTTCAACGCGACCGGCTTTCAGGACCCACCAGGACGATAGTACTATGAGGACGATGGTCTCCGAGTGCTTTGATGGACGGATCAAATGCCGGGTTTGGTTCGGCCATTCATGCTCACCGCCATACTACCTTATCTTCGGCTCCTCGTGTGTTGACAATACCCGATCGGGTCATTACTATGGTCCTAGGTTGTCTGGCCGGAATGGCAGTCAGCGATAAGTGAATCCTATGGGAGCGAAGAACTCTCGCCTGTATGTGGTCACCTGGGCGAGATGGAGCGAGTGGTGAAACCGAACCCCCGATGGGTTCGGTTTTTCGTTGTCATCTCAGTATCCGAAGCGAGACAGCAGCGAACGATCCGCTCGATCACCGGTCCCTCACGGTGACTGGTCGTCGACGGGAGCGGATGCGTCGTCCATTGGCAGCGGCGGCGCCAGGCCGGGATTCGAGCATCCCCGGCCTGGGCAGCCAGTACCGCGATGCGCCGTGGCGAGCAGCGACCGGCGCATCCGGACGGTACATCGTCCGGAGTCCGGTCATTCGCAGTCATCAATCGCCGTGTATCACGACGCTCGCCGGTCCGAACGACCAGCCCGACCGTCAATGGATCGCGACGCATCGGGAGTCCGAGAAGATGTCCAGCCATGCTTCCTCTGAACCTGCCCAAATCGCTCCGACCACAGCCGATACCGACCGCCCCGTCGATCCCCCCGCCACGTGGGCCGTCGGTAGGCGTCTGGCCCGTTGCTTCCACCGCCCCGTCTCGCGGGGGCCGGTCGACGCGGTGATCGTCGGCTCCGGCGCCGGGATGGCGCTCGCCGCCAGCCTCCTGACCGCCAGCGTCCGCCCCGGCCGTCAGACCCGCTCGTCGACCTTCCCGACCGTCCGCCGGACGCACCGCGTCGAGACTGCCGCCCAGGCCGTCGCGCTGCTGGGGACGCTGCCGGCCGGCACCATCGTCGTGCGGGCGGCGGACCACGAGCGGGGTGACGATCCGGCGCTGGACGGCGCGGTTCCGGTCTACTCCGCCGCCGACGTCATCGAAGGCATCCTCGGCCGCACGATCCCGGAGCTGATGCCCGCCGATGCCCCGGCGCTGACGTCGCCATGGCCTGGCAGCACCGGCAAGCGCGTCCTGGATCTCGGCGTCGCGATCCTGCTGCTGATCGTCACGCTGCCGGTGCTGCTCGTCACCGCGGCGCTGCTCTCGGTCACCTCGCGCGCGGCGCCCTTCGAGCGGTCCGCCGCCGGCAGTATCGGCCCGCGTTCCGGCCTGCTCCAGTTTCGTCAGGTTGCCCTCCAGCCATCGGATCGCGGTGGGCATACCCTTTCCGGACGGATCGGCGCCGGCATGATCGGGCGGCTTCCCGCACTGATCGACGTGCTGACCGGCCGTGCCGCCCTGGTCGGCCCGTCCCTCGTCTCCGGTGCTGGCCGGGCCGCGACGATGGAAGCGGTGGCTGGCGGCCGGCCAGTCCGGCCCGGTGTCCTGAGCTGGGAACTCGTTGCCGGCCGCGGGCTGAACGAGCGCCGCCCCGTCCAGCAGAGCTTCGACCAGTTCTACGTCCGCCACGCCACCCCGCGCCGCGACGGTCAGGTCGTCGCGGCCTTCCTCGTCAGCCTGCCGGCGTCGATCCGCGAGCTTTGGCGCCGAGATCCGACCTCCCCGTTGACGGTGGGCCAGAACGAGGCCGTCGATCCGACGGTGGAGCCCGCCGTTCCAGCCAGCCCGGCACTCGCCCGGGCCTTGATCGTCGGTGCTGGGAACGCCGGTCAGCTGCTCGCCGTCGCGCTGCCCCGCCGGCAGGATATCGGCCTGCTCCCCGTCGGCTTCGTCGACGATCAGGTCCGGCTCACCGGCCGGTACATCGAGGGCCAGCCGGTCCTCGGCGTCACCGCGGACATCCCGGAACTCGTCAAGGCGCACGACATCGAGGTGGTCGTCATCGCGATGCCTTCCGCCCGGCCGCGGGATCATGCCCGCGTCGTCGCCCACGCCCGGACCTCCAGTGTCCGCGTCCTCTCGATGCCGGACATCGGGTCCCTCCTGCGAGCCGAGTCGGCGCCGATGGAGTTGCGCCGGGTCGATCTCCACGAGGTCCTCGGCCGGCCACCGGTCCAGGCGCTGGACGGCATGTCGGAAGCCTTCATCAGCGGCAAGCGCGTCCTGATCACCGGCGCGGCCGGCTCGATCGGGCAGGAACTGACCCGGCAGGTGGCGCGGTTCGGGCCGGCGGCCGTGATCGCCCTCGACATCAACGAGACTGGTCTGTTCGATCTCAACCAGGAACTCGTCCTCGGCAGTAACGACGTCCCGTTCCATTCCATCGTCGCCTCCGTGACCAACACCCGGCGGCTGGCCTCCATCCTCGCGACCTACCAGCCCCAGATCGTCTTCCATGCCGCCGCCTACAAGCACGTTCCCATGATGGAGAAGCACCCGCAGGAGGCCGTCTTCGTCAACGCGATCGGTACCCGGCGGGTCGCGGAGGCCGCGGCGGCGGCCGGCGTCGAGCGGTTCGTTCTGATCTCGACTGACAAGGCCGTCCGCCCGTCCAGCGTGATGGGGGCGACCAAGCGGGCCGCCGAGCTGGCCGTCAAGACCGTCGTCCGCGAGACCGGGATGTCCGGTTGCTGCGTCCGGTTCGGCAATGTCCTCGGCAGCCGGGGCAGCGTGATCCCCACGTTCGAGAAGCAGATCGACATGGGCGGCCCGGTCACCGTGACCGATCCGAACATGCGTCGGTTCTTCATGACGATTCCCGAGGCGGCCAGCCTGACGATCCAGGCCGGCGCATTCGGCGAGCGCGAGGCCGTCTACATGCTGGACATGGGCGAGGAGGTCTATATTCTCGAGCTCGCCAAGCGGATGATCGAGCTCCGGGGGCTGGTCCTCGGCCGCGACATCGACATCGTCTACACCGGGTTGCGGCCGGGCGAGAAGCTCCGGGAAGAGCTGGCCCTCTCCAGTGAGGTGTCGATCCCGACCCCGCACACCAAGATCTCGATCCTCGAAGAGCCGCTCCGGGACGTCGAGGCCCTGCGGGCGCTGTCGGCCCAGCTGGACCGGCTCGGCGATCTGGCCATGACCGAGGATGTCGCGTCGATCCGGGCCGGGCTGTTCCGGCTGGTCGAGGACGCCGACCGGCTCCCGCGTACCGTGTCGGCGCCAGTCCGGATCGACACGTTGCCACCGCTCGTGTCGCTGATCGCCGCCGGGCGCAAAGAGATCGGTGTCCACGACGATCAGGACGTATTACGCACTGCCGGATAGGCCGCGAACCATCATAATGACGTAATACCGTCGTATCCCTTCCAACGCTCACCCCATGGACATGCGTCTCGTGTCAGGAGCCGTTCCGATGCAGACCCTGGACGCTGTCGAGCTCATTGCCCCCGCCGGGACGATTTCCCCTGCCCCACCGGCCCGGACGTTCGACGTTCCGATGTCGCAGCCGTCGCTCGACGCGAGCGACATCGAGGCCGTTATCGCGGTCCTCAGGGGCTCCTCCCTGAGCATGGGGCCGCAGATTGCCGCCTTCGAGCGAGAGATGGCCCGGTACATCGGCGCCCGGGAGGGGATCGGCGTCAACAGCGGCACCAGCGGTCTGCACCTCTGCCTGTCGGCGCTGGAGGTCGGCGCCGGCGACGAGGTCATCACCAGCCCGTTCAGCTTCGTCGCTTCGGCCAACTGCGCCCTCTACGTCGGCGCGAAGCCGGTCTTCGCCGACATCGACCGCGACACGCTGAACATCGATCCGCAGCGGGTCGCCGACGCGATCACCCCCCGGACCCGCGTCCTGGTGCCGGTCGACGTCTTCGGCCAGCCGTGCGAACTGGACGCGCTCTCGACCCTTGCGGGGCGCCACGGTCTGGGTATCGTCCAGGACTCCTGCGAGGCGATCGGGGCCGAGCGCAACGGCGTCCGGATCGGCGCCGGGGCTGACGCCGCCATCTTCGCCTTCTACCCGAACAAGCAGATGACGACCGGCGAGGGCGGCATGATCGTCACCAGCAATTCCGACCTCGCGCGGGTGATGCGCAGCCAGGCCAACCAGGGTCGGGACGACGAGGGGACGTGGATGAACCACGTCCGGCTCGGCTTCAACTACCGCCTCGACGAGATGAGCGCCGCCCTCGGCCGCTCGCAGCTGTCCCGGATCGATTCCATCCTCGACCGCCGCTCGCGGGTCGCCACCTGGTACGACGAGCGCCTCGCCGGCCTCTCCGGTATCCGGACGCCCCACCTCGCGCCCGAGACGACCCGGATGAGCTGGTTCGTCTACGTCATCCAGACCCAGGACGGGATCGACCGCGACCGGCTCGTCACCGAGCTGGCGGCCCATGGCATCCCGAGCCGCCCGTACTTCGTCCCGATCCACCTCCAGCCGTTCTACCGCACCACGTTCGGGTACAAGCCGGGCGACTTCCCCGTCACGGAGGAGGTGGCGTGCCGGACGATCGCGTTGCCGTTCTTCACGGACATGACGCGGGAGCAGGTCGACCTCGTCGGCACCCGGCTGGAGCAGAGCCTGCTCCGCTCGGCGACGACCCGCTAACGCCGGTCGTCACCCGGCGACCAGCGCGGCCGAAGTCCCGCGAGCCCTCGAGACGAAGCATCACCGGCCACGCAGGAAGGCGCATGGAGCACATCGTCGAGCGGGAGAGGACATCGGCAGAGCAACCAACCGCCGGTGGGCGATCGCTGGCTCCCCTGCTGAAGCGCTTCCTGCGTGGGGCCGTCTGGTCGGTCGTCGCATCGCTGGCGGCCCGCGGCCTGCCGGTCATCGCGGCGCTGGTCGTCGCGGGTATGCTTGGCCGCGAGGCGTACGGCCAGCTCGGCGTGGTTCAGAACACGCTCAACCTGTTCACCGTGCTGTCCGGGCTCGGCCTGGGCCTGAGCGCCACCCGGTTCGTCGCCGCCAACCGGTCAACCGATCCCGTCGTGGCGGGCATCTACGCCCGGCTGGCGATGCGAATCACCCTCGGCGCCGGCGGCTTCCTGGCCATCATCACGTTCCTGGCGGCGCCCGTGCTGGCCCGGGCCATGTTCGGCGACGGCGCGCTGACCCTTCCCCTGCAGCTGGCGGCGCCGATCGTGATCTTCGCCGCCATCAACAGCGCTCAGATGGGCATCCTGGCCGGACTGGAGGCCTGGCGCGCTCTGGCGCTGGCCGGCGTCGCGCAGGGACTGGGTACCTCGGCCCTGCTGATCTTCGGTGCCACCACCGGCGGCGTCACGGGCGCCGTTGTCGCACTGGCCGTCGCCGAGGCCCTCAGCGCCGGCGTGCTCCGGCTGGCCGTCCGCCGGGCCAGCCGCACCGCCGGGATCGCCGCGGCTCCGGGGCAGAAGAGGGCGGCGCGAGCCGAGCGGCACCACTGGCACCGCCTGCTCCGGTTCAGTATCCCGGCCGTCGTCAGCAGCAGTCTGACGGTGCCGGCCACGCTGATCGGGACGGTTCTCCTGACGCGGCAGCCCGACGGCCTGGCGGAGGTGGGCCTCTACGCGGCCGCCTCGCGCTGGAGCTTTGCCGTCCTGTTCCTTCCCACCGCCGTCTCCCGGATCGTCCTGCCGATGCTCGCCAACTTCGATGGGCTTAGCAACCGGGCCGATTTCCGCAGGGTCTTCCTGACCAATCTCGTCGCATCCACCGCCGTCGTCGCCGTCCCGGCTATCGCCCTGATCCTGCTCGCCAATCCGCTGATGGGCCTGCTCGGCGCCGAGTACCGCGTCGGTGGCACCGTCCTGGTGATCCTGCTGCTGTCCACCCTGCCGATCACCCTGAACGATGTCGTCGGACAGGTCCTCGTCAGCACGGGGGCGATTGGCTGGCGGCTGGCGCTCGACATCGGCCTGGCCGCCCTGCTGATCGCTCTGGCGTTCGTGCTCGTCCCTCGCTGGGAGGCGGCTGGTCTGGCCGCGACCCAGTTCTTAGCCTACGGTACGCTCAGCCTGGTGCTTTCGGTCATCGTCGCGTTTCGGCTGCGGCGCACCGGTCCGGCGGGACCGGGTCCGGCGTCTGCCCCGACGGGCGCAATGGCGGGGGCCATGGCGGTGGCCACGGCAGTCCCGTCTGGACGGATGTCGAGCGTGTGGCGGCCGGTACCGCCGGCGTCCCTACCCTGGCGGCCGACCGTCCAGTACCCGGCGCCAGCGCCGATCCTCGACCGTGGCCTCGTCGGTTGCCTGCTGCTGGCCTGGGCGGCGGTGCTGTGGTTCTGCGTGTCGATGCCGGAGCCGCGCTACCTGGCGGTGCTGGTCCCCGCTCTCGGGATGCCGCTGGTGCTGGCCTTCCTCCCGGCCTGCCGGCCGACGCTCCGAACCCCGCTCTGTCCGCACAACTGGGTGCTCTTCGTCTTCATCCTGCAGGGGCTGATCCTGCCGCTGCTGATCAATGCCCAGGGCGCGAGTCTAGGGTCATTGCCGGTCCCGGCGACCACGGGTGGCATCAATTGGGCGATCGTGATCAGCTTCGTGGCTTTTGTCGCCTACTGCGTCGCCTTCCAGTGGGGTAACCGGCGGACAGGGCCGAACCGGACGTACGCCGATATCCCACAGCGCGAACGCCGCCCGCCGCATATCCCGCTCGCGATCTTCTGCGGGGCGCTCGGTGGGGTGGGGCTGCTCCTCGCGTTCGGCAGTATCGGTGGGCTGCTTGCCTATTATCTGTCGCCCGAACAGGGTGCGCTGACACCGGATACCGCGCCCGCCTCATTGTCCGGAGCCGCCAGTACCTTCCTGCGCCCGTTCCTCGGCTTCGCGGTCATTCTCGCCTGGAGCTCCTGGGCGGACCGCCGGGCGCCGACGGCCAGCCGCCGGGCCAGGATCCTGATCACCGTCGGGTCGGGGCTTGCCCTGATCGTGATCTACGCCAGCTTCAGCTACAACCGCGGCGCCTTTGCCGCACCGCTGCTTGCCCTCGTCGCCGCCTATTCCCTCCGGGTACGCCGGATCCCGTGGCGGATCATCGTTGTCGGCGGCGCGGTGGGGCTGCTGCTGCTGCTCGTCTGGGGACTGTACCGGACGAGTTCGTACGGCAGCCTCTCGGATATCGTCACCCGGCCGGAGTCGCGCGCCGCGATCTCGCAGGATCTCTCTCCGGTCGAAACACTCGAAGTCTATGGCGGAGCGCCGCAACTCACTGGCTACGTGCTCGACAATGAGCGGTTCATCCCACCGGAGTTCCTTGGCGGGCACTCCCTGATCGGTTCTGTGCTGTCCTCGGTGCCCATCCTGGGCGCGTCGGTTCGGGATGTCAGTGGTCATGTCCTGTTCAACCGGCTGGTCTATGGGGTCCATCCACAATTCTACGACCAGGTGATGCCGTTCCAGGCCGAGCTCTACGTCAATTACGGGATCGTGGCCGTCATCGTCGCCTACGGGCTTCTGGGCCTGATCTTCAGCCAGCTCGAGCGTGGCTTCCAGCGGTCCCCGAATACCGTTCAGGCGTTCATGACCCAGTACGCCGCGGTCTGGCTCGCGTTTCTGATTCCAGGGAGCATTGCCGCCACCTCACAGATCTACATCTATTTCTTCTGGCCGATCTATTTCTATCTGGCGCTGAACATGATCGGCTGGCGTTCCGAACGAAACGCCTCACGCCAGTCCATGCCCGTTACGAAAGGAATCCCCAATTGACCTCACCGCGGATCGCCATCGTTGGCGGTATCTTCGACCAGCCGGAGGCGTATCGCGTCCAGCGGAAGTTCACTCCGGAAACCGTGCTCGTGGATGGGCTGCGGGCCAAAGGCTGGGATGTCGTTGGCCTGGGACATCATGGCCTGGAGCCCGACGCTCCCTACGATCTGGTCCATGTCCATCACCTGGCGCGTGGCGCTCTCCGGATGGCGCTGTCGGGATCGGATGCGTCCTTCGTCTACACCAGCCATGACCCGATGCTGGCCAGCAACTATGCCATCTCGCGCCGGCGTTACCACCTGACCCGCCTGGTCGTGGAACGGGCTGACGCGACGGTCGCCCTCAGTGATTCCGAACGTCAGACCGACGTCTGGCGATTTGGCACCGCGCTGCCCCCTGGGGTGGTGATCCCGAACGGGTTCCCAGCCGAGACCTACTTCCATGCCCCGCCGGCGAACCCGCCGGTGCGGCCGACGATCCTGTTCGTCGGCCAGCTCATCCCGCAGAAGGGCGTGGACGTCCTGCTCCAGGCGTTCGCGAAGGCCGATCTGGACGTTGACCTCTCCCTCGCCTATCAGAATCCGGCGCTGGAAGCGGTCTACCGGGACCAGGCCGCGGCGCTCGGGATCGCCGACCGGGTCCGCTTCCTCGGCATGCAGTCGTCGGCGGAGCTCGCTGACCGCTACCGGGCCGCCAGCGTGCTGGTATCGGCGTCATTCGCCGAGGCACTGCCGAGCGTGATCATCGAGGCGATGATGTGCGGCACCCCTGTGATCGCGACCGATGTCGGCGGAGTGTCCGGTATCCTGGCGGGCCGCCAGCAGTTGGTCCCGCCCGGTGATATCGACACACTGGCTGCTGCCCTCCGGGCGCGGCTGGCCAACCCGGTCGCGGCGGCGGAGCGCGCCGCCACCAGCACCGATACGATCGCCCGGTACAGCCCGGCCGCGATGGTCGCCGCCCACGAGGCGCTCTACCGGGAACTCCTGGCTCAGTCCGGTCGACCCCGGCGCAAACGGCGCGCGACCCGGCTGGTCGATTCCGGGATCTCATTCGTCCTCGCCCGGGCCGAACCGCTGATGGTTGGTCGGGGGTTGCTCTCCTGATCGGTCGTTTTCGACCATCCGTCTCATCTCATTCGAAGGGAAGACCATGCGTATCGTCCATGTCAGCGTCGGGGGCGTACCGGTCCTGCATCCGTTCGGTGGCGCCGTCCAGCGCCGGGTCGTGGAGATGGCGAAGGACCAGGCCGCCAGCGGTCACGACGTGATCGTCTATTCTCCCGGCGACCGAACCGAACGGATCAGGCACGACGGGTACGAGGTCCGATTCTTCCGCTGCCGGACTGGCCAGCGTGCCAGCTGGATCGAGATTCAGGTCCGGGCGGCGATCGACCTGATGCGCGTCACCGCCGACGTGATCCATTTCCACAATCAGGCCGAGGGGGCGTTCATCACCCGGCTGATCCGGGCGCCCAAGGTGCTCTCCTACGACTATTTCTATTTCCGGCGTGGTCTGCGCGGGCCGTTCCACTGGCTCTACCGCTGGATGCTGCTGTCCTACGACTCGCTCCTGCCTGTCTCAGCGTATTGCCGCGACGAATCGGACCAGTTCTGGGATCTGCGGAACGCCCGCCTCCGAATACTCTGGAACGGGGTCAATACCGATCAGTTCGCCCCGGACCCGGTGGGTGGCCAACGTGAGCGTGAGCGGGCCGGCATTACCACCCCCGTTGTGCTCTACGTCGGGCGGGTCAACCGGCAGAAGGGATCGCACATCCTGCTGGAGGCGATGGCCACACTCAAAGCGCGTGGCTCGAATGCCCAGCTCGTCGTCGCGGGTCCGGTCGGGCAGTTCGGTGCCGGTGCGCTGAATCCGGACAACTGGCGTGAGCGGATCGAGGCGGTTGGCGGGATCTATCTGGGAGCGGTCGAGGAGGAACGACTCGCGCCGGTCTATAACATGGCCGACATCTTCGTGATGCCGACCGTCGACTTCGAGATGTTCGGCATGGCCGCCGTCGAAGCCCAGGCCTGTGGCCGGCCGACGATCGCCAGCGACCACGGAGGTCTCAAGGAAGTCGTTCCGCTCGACTGCGGTGGGCGGTTCCCCGTCGGCGATTCCGACGCTCTCGCCGACCAGATCGAAGGTCTGCTCGCGCTCGACCGTGCTGCGTACGACGCCATGTCCGCCCGCGCCCGCGCCAACGCCGAAATCTTCTCGTGGCCGCGGATCGATGCGCGGGCCGACCGGTACTATCGAGAGGTCATCCGGTGAGCGACCTCTCCCGCCAGCCGCTCATCAGCGTCGGGATGCCTGTCCGGAACAATGCCGGGACCGTCGAGCTCGCCGTCCGGTCGCTGCTCGCGCAGACGTACGGGGAATTCGAGCTGTTCCTGATCGATGACGGGTCGACGGATGAGACACTGGACATCCTCTACGGGATCGACGATTCGCGTGTCCGCGTGTTGTACGACGGAGGCAGTCTCGGTCTGCCCACCCGGCTCAATCAGGCGATCGCGGCATCTTCGGGCGAGCTGTTCGCCCGAATGGACGGCGATGACATCGCCTTCCCCAACCGGTTCGCCCGGCAGGTCGAGATGCTCCAAAGCGACGCCACCATCGATCTGCTCGGCGCCTGGGTCGTCGTCTTCCAGGACGACTTCGCGGCGATTGGGATGCGCCGGCCGGGAGCGGGTCACGCCGCGATCACCGCCCGGCCGGCATCCGGTTTCGGGATGGTGCATCCGACGTTCATGGGGCGAATGACCTTCTTCCGGCGGTGGCATTACCGCGCCAGCGCGATCTCGATGGAGGATCAGGACCTGCTCCTCCGGGCCCACCGAGAGAGTCGCTTCGCCAACGTGCCGGAGCCGCTCCTTGGGTATCGGGAACCACGGCTCCGGCTTGGCAAGATCCTCCGGGCCCGCCGGCACATGGCCATCGGCTTCGGCCAGGAGCATCTGCGTCAGGGCCAGCCAGCGTTGGCGGCCCGGGCCGCAGCCGCGCAGGTCGTCCGGGCGACCTGGGACACGGCCGCGATCGGGCTGCGGGTGAACTATGGCATGCTCCGGCACCGGGCCCAACCGATCTCCGACACCGAGCGACGCCGTTGGGATGATGTGCTGGCCGGTCTCGACATCACGCGGCCCTGAGATCGAACGCCCGGGATGGCGCATCGGCGATCTGGACCGGCTGAAGCGGTCGGTGATCCTGGCGAACGGGTACGGCACACGGTCGGCGAGCGCGTCATGCGCCGCCGGCCAAAGGACTCATCATGGCGCATCCAGAACGTGTCGCGCTGGTCACGACGGTCCCCGCGACGCTCGTGTTCTTTCAGGGGCAACCGACGGCGTTGCGGGAGCGTGGCTACGAAGTCCACGCGATCGCGTCACCCGGCTCCGAACTGGACGACTTCGCCGCGGCCGAAGGGATTGCTGCTCATCCAATCCCGATGAGCCGGCTAACGACCCCGTTCCATGATGTCGTCGCCTTCGGTCGGTTCGTCGCGCTGTTCGGCCGCCTGCGCCCGGCGATCGTCCACGCGTCGACGCTGAAGTGTGGGCTGCTCAGCATGTTCGCCGCCCGTCTGACCCGGCGACCGGTCCGGATATTTCATCTCCACGGACTGCCGCACGAGAGCCGGACCGGCATCCGGCGGGCGATCATCCGCCGTGCCACCCAGTTGACCTGTCTGCTGGCGAACGAAGTGATCTGCGTTGGCCCCTCGGTCCGCGAGGTGGCCATCCGCGAGGGCATCGTGCCTCGGAGCAAGACGGTCGTGCTCGCCAATGGGAGCGCTAATGGCGTCGACACCGCCGGCCGTTTCGATCCTGATCGGTTCGGACCGAACCCACGGGCGACCGCTCGCGATCGGCTGGGCCTGCCGATCGATGCCCCGATCGTCGGGTATGTCGGGCGGCTGGCCGTTGACAAGGGGATCAGTGATCTCGCGACGGCCTGGCGTCGGTTGCGGGCCACCTACCCGACCGCCCACCTGTTGATCGTCGGTGCGGTCGATCCCAGCTTCCCGGTTTCCGACGAGAGCCTTGCACCGCTGCGGGCGGACGAGCGGGTCCACTTCACCGGCCGGCGCCCGGACCCGGAGTTGGCGATGCTGGCGATGGACGTCCTGGCGCTGCCGACCTATCGGGAGGGTCTGCCGACGGTGTTGATCGAGGCCAACGGGATGGGGACGCCGGTCGTCGCCACCGATGTGACCGGTTGTGCCGACGCGATCCTCGCGGGCGAGACCGGCTTCCTCGTCCCGCCGCACGCGCCAGACGACCTTGCCGCCGCGATCGGCCGGTACTTCGATGACCCAGAGCTCCGCGATCGCCACGGCGCCGCGGGGCGGATCCGGGTCCAGCGTGATTTCGACCCGGCCGGGATCCGTCTGGCGACGGCCGAGCTCTATGACCGGGCGCTGCTTGGGCGGGGCCTGCACCCGCCAATCACGCCTCTGGGCCGCAACCGTTAGCTGGTAGGGCAGTTCCCCGTTAGTCGGGCCCCGCTTCCCGACTGGCTCAGCTCCGGACCAGCCCATTGGTGACGTTCGGAATCTGGATGACGTTGGTCGTGCCGTCCGGTCCGATCTGCGCCAGATCCACCGACGTGCCCGGTGTGACGGAACCGAGGAGCAGCTGACCAGTCTGGGGCACGCTGAAGCGGCCCCGGACGATGTTGGGACCGAATTCGTTGACGAACGCGATCGCGACCTGGTTGCCCTCGCCGGCGGCGTCGATCAGGCAGAGCCCGGCGTGATCGATGACGATGCCCATGCCGGTCTCACCTTCCGTCCGGGCGACCGAGCCGAGCACGATGCCGTTGAACGTATGGTTCTTTCCCCGCAGGTAGATTCCGATCTCATGTCCGCTGATGAGGATGCTGTTCATCCGGACCGAGCCGCTCTCCTCCAGGAGCTCGATTCCGATTCCGCGCTCGCCGGTCGCCGCCGAGTCAGTCAGATACCCGGGCGTCGCACCGAAATGGAACGAACCGAGTCCGTTCAGCCAGCTGTTCCAGCCCGAGCCACTGATGCCGCCGAAGTAGGAATTGTCGCGTTGCTCGGACTTGAACCCCCAACCGTCGTTGGAGAACGTCACGAACTGGGCGAGGATCGAGTCATGTGGACCGCGGTGGGTCCAGCCGTTGCCACCGTTCCTGATCGTCTTGATGTTGGTGAAGAAGCCCTCGAGGTCGTCGGCGATCTCGCCAGCGTCGTGGGTGGTGAACTCCAGGAGGATGCCGTCCTCGGCACAGTTCTGGACGATCAAATCCTGAAAGATCTGGGCGCGTCCCCAGATCCGGATACCGCAGCCTTGCGTGTTGGTGGCACGGTCGCCGTCGACGCAGAGATTGGCGATCCCGACGTAGTTGGCTCCCCGGTTCTCGGGAGTCGCCTTGTCGGTGCCAGTCAGTTCGGAGAAGCCGCGGCCTTCGACGACATCACGGTTGGCTCCCGCCACCGCGATCAGTGTCGTCGCCCGCGGCCCCACCCCGTGGAGGGTTGTGCGTGAGCCGATCGTGACATTGCAACGGAAGGTTCCGGCGCCCAGCATGACCAGCCCGCCGCCCTGCATTTCAGCGATATCCAGGGCCTGCTGGATGGATGACGAGTCGTCGGTGGTGCCGTCTCCAGTCGCACCAAAGTCACTGGCGAGGATGAACGGTTGCTGACTGGACCCGGTCGACTGGCCGGAGGCTGGATCTGGTCGCGACGAAGCGGCCGCCGCCAACAGCGCGGCGGCCGAGACGGCGATTCGCCGCCTATTGACGCTGTTGTCCAATCAAGTCTCCCCGCTGCGTCCCGTGTTGACCGCGATGCCGCTCCGGGCAGCGTTCGCATCAGCATCCCACAGAGCTGTGCCAGGAACTGCGCTAGTATTGCGCAGACGGGCGTTCTTGACGTCGGCCAAATATCGTTTGACTTTTGACATCCGGCGATGACGTGGTCGCGCCCATGGACGGACTCGAATGGTTTTGATCAGGCCGTTGTCCTCACCGGCTGCCCGGCGTGTCAAACGTCTGGTCGATATCATTGCATCCAGCACAGCGCTGGTTCTGCTCTCCCCAGTGCTGGCTGGTATCGCGATCGGTATCGGAGCGACGATGGGCCGCCCGATCCTCTTCCGGCAGCAGAGGATCGGTCTCGATGAGGTCCCGTTCTCGGTCTGCAAGTTCCGCTCGCTTAGCGAGGCCGTCGATGCCAACGGGATTTTGCTTCCGCCCCGCGAGCGGGTAACCAGGCTGGGCTGGTTCCTGCGCCGCTGGAGCCTCGACGAGCTTCCCCAGTTCTACAACGTCTTGAAGGGCGACCTGAGCCTGATCGGCCCGCGGCCGCTGTTGCCGCATTACCTTCCCGCCTACACCGCGGCCGAGCGGGTTCGGCATTCGGTCAGGCCGGGGATCACTGGTCTGGCTCAGGTGAGCGGCCGAAATTCCCTGACCTGGGACGACAAGCTGGCTCTCGACGTGCGGTACGTCGAGGAGTGGAGCCTCGTCCTTGATGCGCGGGTCGCCGCTCGGACTGTCGGGATGCTCCTGCGGTCGTCCAGCGTCGCGCGCGATCCGACTGGTGAAGGCGACCTGGCCCGGCTCCGCTCGGCGCACCCTGCGCCACCGCCACCTTCGTTGCCTCACGGGCCGCGGGATTGAACCCACCGGCTGCCGGAGTCTATGAGTCCATCTACTACCCAGCTACCCAGCTACCCAGCTACCCAGCTACCCAGCTACCCAGCTACCCAGCTACCCAGCTACCCAGCGGCCCGGAATGACGTACAAAGAAAGGACGCATGTCGCACCATGCAGGTCGACTTCCTTGATTCAGACGACCCGCGCTGGAACGCTCTGCTCCGGACGACTCCGCACGATTTCTACGTCCTTCCTGGTTATGTAGCGATGTCTGCCCGGCGAGAGGGCGGACGTCCAGTCGGCGTCCGGGTCATGGATGGCGACCGCCAGCTGCTGCTGCCACTCGTCCTCCGTGGACTTCCGGGAGCGTTTGCCGATTCGGACCTGGTGGATGCCAGGAGCCCCTATGGCTATCCAGGGATCGTGCTGTCGGCCAGCGGCCCAGCCGACCCCTTGACCAAGCCATTCTTCGATGGCGCGATCTCCGCAGCCATCGCCGCCCTCCGCGAGCGGGGCGTCGTCAGCCTGTTCGTGCGGCTTCACCCGCTGTTTCAGATCGACACGATCGCACTGGCCCGTCATGGCACCGTGGTTGACCATGGCCACACGGTTTCGATCGACCTGCGGTCGGATCAGGCGGACCTCTTTCCGAACATCCGCCATGACCACGCCAGGAACCTGCGCAAGCTGGACCGGCTCGGCTTCACCACCGAGATCGACGAGACGTGCCGGCCCGAATCGATTGCCCAGTTCGTCGAGATCTATCGCCAGACCATGGATCGGCACGGTGCCAGCGACTCGTACTACGTCGGAGCCGATTACATCCGCGAGCTGGCCTCGGCGCTCGACGGCCGACTCGCCATCTTTCTGATCCGCGATGGCGACGTTTCCGCCGCGGCCGGGATCGTGACCGAGATGGACGGGATCGTCCAGAGCCACATCAGTGGCACCCGCGACGAATACGTCAAGCTCGCGCCGTCCAAGCTCAAGGTCCGTGAATCCGCGTACTGGGCCAGGGCGCGCGGCAACCGGCTCCTGCACCTCGGTGGAGGGCTCGGCGGCGCGGAGGACGCCCTGTTCTACTTCAAGGCGGGCTTCTCCCGGGAGCGGCACCTGTTCCAGACGGCCCGGATCGTGATCGACCAGGCCGCCTACGACGAACTGAACATGAGTTGGGAGGGCCGCGCCGCGGTGCCCGCGGCACGGCCGGATGGGTACTTCCCGGCCTACCGAGCCCCGTTCCCGGTCGTGGAGTCGTCCGTGGCCCAGCCGGACGGACGGCGTTGACGAGCCTCGCATCGTCTCAGATGCCGCGGAGCTGGTCGCTGGTCCGCGGCAGGAGGGTCGCGGTCTGTCCAACATAGACTCCCCGCTCCGTGGTGTTCTTCAGGATCAGGGCGCCGGCGCCGATCACGCATTCGCGGGCGATTGTGATCCCGTCGCGGACGGTTGCGTTGATTCCGAAGAAGCAGTTCGGTTCGATGTTGACGAAGCCGGCGATCACGACGTGGCTGGCGAAGAAACAATGGTCCCGGATAGAGGTGTGATGGCCGATGTGGTTGCCGCTCCAGATGATCACATCATTGCCGATCTCGACGAACGGCTGGATGACATTGTTCTCCATGATGAAGACGTTGTCACCCAGCGTCACATTCGGCCAGGTGATTGCGTTCGGGCTGACGTACGTCAGTAATCGGTATCCCTTGGCCCTGGCCTCGTGATACTTTCGCTCGCGAAGCTTGTTGATCTCGCGATAGCTGATCGAGACGAACATCTCGTGCTCGTCCGGCGGGTAGAGCTGCTCGACGTCCTCGAACGGCACGATCGGCAGCCCCAGCAGTTCGGTCTCGACGAGGTGCTCCCGGTCGACGGTGAAGGCGACGACCTCGTGTGGCGAGGCGTGGGTCAGGTAGGTGTGAATGACACTCGCGATCTGACCGTTTCCGAACAATACGACCTTGGCCACGCGAATCCTCCTCCATCGATCATCTGGCGCCGCGGTCTCGCCGCAAGGGAGGCCCACGGTTCCGCGAATCCGCGTCATCGTGGGACCTGTCCGCGATCTGGACTGATACGTGTAGTATCAGCGTGAAACGCCAGAATGGGTCTATCCGAAAGGTCCGGTTTGCGACATGCAGGTCGCCATGCTCGCGCCAGCCGATCCGCGCTGGAACTTGATGCTTCGCACGGCGCCCCATGACTTCTATCTGCTGCCCGGCTATGTCGCGTTGGCCGCGCGGTTCGACGGCGGTGAGCCCATCGCCGTTCTCGTCGAGGACGGTCCGCGCCAACTGTTGATGCCGCTGCTGCTGCGTGATGTTCCGGCGACGCGGAACGGACCTCCCCGGCTTGATGCGACCAGCCCGTATGGTTATCCCGGGATGACCGTCTCGTCCCAGGATCCCGCCGTGCCAACCGATCGGGCGTTCACTCGTGAAGCTGTCGGGGTCGCGATCGAGGCGCTGCGCGAGGCCGGAGTGATCAGCCTGTTCCTCCGGCTGAATGCGCTGCTGCCGGTGGACTATGAGGTCCTCGGGGACGTTGGCCGGCTGGTCAGCCATGGCCACACCGTCTCGATCGACCTGCTGCGGGATGAGGACGACCTGTTCCAGAACATGCGGACCGACCACCGGCGCAACATCGCCCGGCTGGATCGCCTTGGCTTCACCTACCTGATCGATCCAGCCTGCTCGCCGGAATCCGTCGCCGGGTTCCTCAAGGTCTACACGGAGACGATGGACCGGTTGGGTGCGACGTCGTCCTACTACTTCGATGCCGCCTATCTCAATGACCTCCATGCCGCACTGGATGGGCGGACGACGCTCGTGCTGATCCGGCAGGGTGACGAAGTCGCCGCCGCCGCCCTGTTCGGCGAGGTCGACGGGATCGTCCAGTACCACCTCGGCGGGACCCACGAGTCGTTCATCAAGTTCAGTCCGATCAAGGGGATCTTCTCGGCGACCGCCTCCTGGGCCAAGGCGCGGGGCAATCGGGTCCTGCACCTCGGCGGAGGGCTTGGCGGCGCGGAGGACGCGCTGTTCAACTTCAAGGCGGGCTTCTCCCGAGAGCGGCACCTGTTCCAGACGGCCCGGATCATCATCGATCAGGCCGCCTATGATGCGTTCAATACCGATTGGGCAGAGCGGAACGGTGGGTTCGTCTCGCCCCCGGTGGGGTTCTTCCCGGCCTACCGGGCCCCGCCCACGCCCCCGCTCCCGCCGGTGCCTGAATCGACCGGTAGCTAATCCTCGTCCCGCTGGTCGAACCGGCTCAGCGTCGCGATGTCATCCCAGCGGTAGCGGAGATCGGCCACCGCCTCGCCGTCCAGGATGCTGGTGGAGCGATCGGTGATCCGTCCACCCAGGTGGTCATAGAACCCGCCGGTCGGGTTACCCTCGAGCATCTCCAGCGACAGGGCGGTGTAGCCCATCCGCTCACCGCGGCCGGCGACGTGGGCGAGCAGGCGCTTCCCGAGACCGCGGCCGTGCCGCGAGCGGGCGACGTGAAGCGCCGCGACCTCGATGATCGTTGGCGCTCCGTCCGGCTCGGGCCAGCCGGCGACGAAGCCGACGAGGTCGTCGCCGTCGACCGCGATCAGCAGAAGCCGCCGTCCATCGTCGTCCTGGAGCCAGCCGCGCCAGCGCCGCTCCCGCTCCTCGTAGGTCAGCCGGTCCAGGAACGGCCGCGGCATGAGCCCGACGTAGGTGGACCGCCAGCTGTCGATGTGCAGGCGACCGATCGCCGCCATGTCGGCGTCCGTCGCATCACGGATGAGTGCTGGCGGGGCCGATGCTGCACTCGTTATGTCCGATGTCCCTCTCTCGTCGATCGGTCGTCCCATGGCTCGTGCTCGCCCTCCGCCCGACCGTGCCACCGTCGGTCCCGTGTCCTGCCCACGAACAAATTCGCCCGTCGCTCGGTCACGGCCGGTTCGTGGCACTATAGCGCCCCATTCCGGCCTCGCTCGTTGCCGTCCACCCATGGAGACTGACGCATGTCCACCGATGAGCAGAACGTGACGACCGTCGACGCCCTCGACACTATCGAGCTGCCCGAGCCCGGCACCGTCCGGCGCGGCCAGTTGCGGTTCTCGCACCCGACCCTGGCCGACTGGTCGTGGCCCTACACCGTCACCCGCGGCGCGGCGGACGGACCTCGACTGGCCGTCATCTCAGGCGTCCACCCGACCGAGTACCCGGCGATCGAGGCCAACATCCGCGTGACGCGAGCGCTCGACCTGGCCGCGATCAGCGGGACGGTCATCTCGCTGCCGCTGATCAACGTCCCGTCCTTCCTGTCGCGCACCCCCTTCGTCTCCCCGATCGACCAGAAGAACCCGAACCGGGCCTTCCCCGGCGACCCGGACGGGTCCTTCACCGAGATCCTGACCGACGCCATCTTCCGGGCCGTCATCGCGCCGAGCGACTTCCTCGTCGACCTCCACGGCGGCGACATGGTCGAGGACCTGATCCCGTTCTCGATCTACTCCGTCTCCGGCGACGCGGCGACCGACCGGGCGTCGGCCGACCTCGGCCGCGCCTTCGGCCTCCCCTACCTCGTCGCCTCGACCCCGCGGCCCGGAATGGGCGGCACGACGACCTCGGCCGCCGCCGAGGCCGGTGTGCCGGGCGTCCTGGCCGAGGCCGGCGGTCGCGGCCTGCTGACCGAGCCGGAGACGCAGCTGCTGGTCGATGGCGTCGGCCGGGTGCTGCGCCACCTCGGGATGGTCGCCGGCGGGCCACCGGAGGCGAAGGATGTCACCGAGGTCACGCAGTTCACCTGGCTGCGCTCCCCGGCCGAGGGGCTCTGGTACCCGATGGTCGCCGCGGGCGACGATGTGACGGACGGCCAGGTCATTGGCCGGATCCACGACCTCTTCGGCGAGCCCCTGGCCGAGATCACGACGCCGCACGGTGGCGTCGTCCTCTTCGTCACCTCGTCCCCCGCCATGCCCAACGACGGGCTCGTGATGGCGATCGGTGCGGCGTAGCGGACGATCCCGGTCATGTGTCGAATCCAGCGATGGTGTAATCCGATCCGTCGTGGCGACTCTTCTGACCGATCCGGGATGAACCGGCAGTGGAGAACATGGAGACCAACGATGCGCTTTCTCTTGCTGATGTGGACCGAGACGAACGCCGCCGGTGGGGATCAGAGCGACATCGATGCCTGGACGGCATTCGACGAGAAGGCGAAAGCTGCCGGCGTCTACGTCGACAATGGCGCGCTGCAGCCAGCCGCGACCGAGGCTCGCCTCGTCAGGACGAAGCTCGCCGGTCACGCCCTCGATGGTGCCGTCGACCGCCGCCCCTATTCCGCTGGCTCCACCCAGATCGAGGCGTTCTACATCATGGAGTGCGAGAATCTGGAGACGGCGCTGCGCTGGGCGAATGATCTGCCGACCTACGGCATGGTCGAGGTCCGGCCGCTGATCGAATTTGCTTGAATGGGAGCACGACGATAATCTCTGTCACCAATCCATGGCTGGCCGGACCAGCTCCCGAAGCGACCCTGCCTCGGGATGAACTCGAGGATCGCATCCTCAACTTACTGTCCTCTCAGAACGTGGCCGTGATCGCGACGGTCAACACTGACGGGGCCCCGGTCGCCACTCCGGTCCGTTACTTCCATCTCAGCTTCGAGATCATGTTCAGCAGCTGGAATGCATCAGTGAAGTCCCGCAACCTCCGGCGTGACCAACGGGTTTCGGCCGGCATCGTTGCCCCCCTGGTGGGTCAGGCCAGTAGTCGAGGGATCCAGCTCTTCGGCACGGCCCGGACGATCGAGCGTGACGACCCGGACGCCGACCGGTATTGGGAAGCATTCCGATGGCAATCGGATCATGTGGAACGCGGTCGCTCCCTGGACGCTCCGCCGGACGATCCCCTGACGATCATCACCCCCGCTCGCATTCTCTACACAGAACAGTGGCTACGCCGGTCGGGGCACGCCCCTCGTCAAACCTGGCGACCCACGAACGCTGAATAGGAGCGCCGAGTCAGGGGTGCCTGGCCATACCGTGCCACTTGCGTTGAACAGGCTCCGGAGGGCCAGGCATGAGCCGTCTCGACAGTGAGTACATTCGGCTTCTCATCGCCGCAGCCGTTGGCTGGCCCTTCTCCTTGGCCAGCGCCCGTTCGATCCCAGCCAGCAGACCACGGTCTTCAAGACGGGCGTCACGAAGGTGCAACTGCCACCGATGCGATTCCATGACCTTCATCATACCGCGGCAATCCTGATACTCGGCAGCGGCATTCATCCCAAGTTCGTGAGCGAGATGCTTAGTCATTCGACCGTCATGCTGCCCCTTGACGTCTGCAGCTACTTCGTACTCGCTCTACATTATCAGGCCGCAACGATGATGGACGGATGGAGCACCTAGTGGGTCGTCACGGTAAAGAGTAGCGGATAACCTTGCGGGTGATGTGCCGCCGTCCCCGCGAGGAGTCCCGCCATGGTCCGACAGCTGTCACCCATCGTCCTGACCGACGATGAACGCACCCGGCTCCAGACCCTTGTTCGGCGGGGCGTGTCCTCGGCTCGTCGCATCCGCCGCGCTCGCGTCCTGCTGCTGAGCGCCGACGGCCTGCCCGACCCGCAGGTGGCGGCCGCGGCCGGCTGCTGCGTCACCACCGTCGCCAACCTGCGCCGCCGCTTCGCCACCGAGCGGCTGGGCATGCTGGACGAGCGCCCCCGGCCCGGCGCGGCCCCCAGGCTCAGTCCGACGGCCCAGGCGACCCTGATCGGCCTGGCCTGCACCGACCCGCCCGCTGGTCGTGCGACCTGGACCCTGCAGCTGCTCGCCGACCGGCTGGTCGAGCTGGGCCAGGTCGATGCCGTCTCCGATGAGACCGTGCGCCGCACGCTCAAAAAAACGCACTCAAGCCCTGGCAGAAGCAGCAGTGGTGCCTGCCGGAGTTGAGCGGCGCGTTCGTCGCCGGCATGGAGGATGTTCTGGACCGGTATGCGGCCACGCCGGACCCGCTGCGTCCGGTCGTCTGTCTGAACGAGCGTCCGCTGGTGCTGCATGACGACGTCCGGCCGCCGCTGCCGCCAGCACCGGGCCGACCGGCCCGCGAGGACTACGAGTACCGGCGCGGCGGAACGGGCTGTCTGGCGCTGGCCTTCGACCCCCATCGGTGCTGGCGACATGCATGGGTGGGAGCGCGGCGCACGGGCCGGGACGTCGCCGGTTGGCTGCGCGACCTGCTCGACGAGCATTACCCGCAGGCCGAGGTGGTGCGGCTGGTCGTCGCCAACCGCAATACTCATCATGCCGGCGTCCTGTACGACGCCTTCCCCGCCGATGAGGCGCGACGGTTGGCCCGGAAGATCGAATGGCATCACACCCCCAAGCACGGCAGCTGGCTGAACATGGTCGAACTCGCGTTGTCGGTCCTGACCAGCCAGTGCCTGGACCGCCGGTTGCCGACGCTGGCGCGGGTTGCCGAGGAGGTGGCGGCGTGGGAAACAGCGCGCAACGCAGCCAGCGCGACTGTCCACTGGCAGTTCACCACCGCGACGGCCCGGACCAAACTGCATCGCCTCTATCCCGACGCGACCCCATAATGATCACCGTGGTGGTCCACTAGACCGCACTCGAGATCGTTTTGCTGTCACTTTTGCTGGCACTCCAAATAACTCCCAACGGATCGACAACAGAGATCAGGAAAAGACCATTAGAGTCGCGACAATGGGATGGTGCGGGCGGTGGGATTCGAACCCACACGGGTTGCCCCAGCGATGTTTAAGACCGCAGCGTCTGCCGTTCCGCCACGCCCGCGCGGCGCCGGCGACTCCCGCCCCGGCGCCGGTGAAGCATACCTGAACGCTGTCCGACAGGACCCTGGAGGCCGGCCGTCCCCCTGGAGTCGCGCGTCGCATGGTCCGCGTCTCATCCACCCAAATTGACCGGGAGCCGATGAACCGGGAGCCGAAAATGTAGGCAAACCGAAACCCGCTTGGGCAGGCGGTGATCCGGGCCGTGATCGGCCCCGTATTACTTGCATGAGACCAACGGGGTCTCCTGGCAACGCGACCACCCGACGACGACGTTCCGACAGAAACGCTCCGGCACCTGTTTGAGTGAATGTTTTCGTCACCAGTGGATCGCGGTCGCTACATCCGTTGAAGGAGTTCAGCCCATGTCCCAGGAAATCGCCGATCGCTTCATGGCCGCCATTCGCGACGAGCGCGCCGCGACCTCCCGCCGCGCCCTGCTCGGCAAGTCCGCCCTCCTCGGCGGCGGCGCCGCCCTCGCCCTGACCGCGGTCCCGGCCCTCCGCGCGTCCGCCCAGTCGGACAGCCTCGAGGCCGACCCCTACTTCGAGGACGACGGCATCGCCATCCTCAACTACGCCCTGACCCTCGAGCACCTCGAGGCCACCTTCTACCGTGACGCCTTCGACATGTTCACCGCCGACGACTTCGACGGCGGCCAGGTCGTCTACGATCTGCTCACCCAGATCGGCGACCACGAGGCCGCCCACGTCGAGGCGCTCACCTCTACCATCAATGACCTCGGTGGAACCCCGGTCGAGGAGGCCAACTACGACTTTGGCTACTCCGACGCCGCCTCGTTCCTGGCGACGGCGTCCGCGATCGAGAACGTCGGTGTCTCGGCCTACGCCGGGGCCGCTCCGTCGGTCGCGGTGCTGGCCCCGAGCCTGGTCGCGACGGCGCTCGGCATCCACAGCGTCGAGGCCCGCCACGCGAGCTTCATCGCCGCCCTGATCAACGATGCGGACAACCAGCCGTTCCCCGATGCCGTCGACGCCCCGCGGACGCCGGACGAGGTCCTCGCGATCGCCGGACCGTTCATCGTCAGCTAGTCCTGTCCCAGTCTTCGCTCACTTCCGCTGACCGACGATGACTGGCGCCGGAGTCAGTCATTGCCCTGTCTTCCAAGCGACGTCCCGATGCCGACACCGCCTGTGTCAGCACCGGGGCGTCGTTGTGTCTGGGGCTATCGGGTCGCCACCGCCGGCGGGACGTTGACGCACGGTCGCGGTGGTTCGCTTTTCGGGCTTGCCGGCGATAGGTGCTTCATACATTCGCAACGAGTTCGCAGGACAACCGTCGCGCCTCTCCCGCAGGCTTGCCCAGGGAACGGGTGCCGCGCCGTGCGGCAGCCGAAGAGTCCACGGTGACAGGGGAGTGCGCGGTGAATCGCAGCGGCGAAGAGCGGGTCGAGTGGGCTGACGCAGGACCTTCAGTCCGGCAGGGAGGACAGGTTCAGGATGCCGGACCGAGTATCGTGAGACGTCATCCGACCGACCGGTCCACCGATGCGTCCCGATCCACCACCGTCGCGATCCGGGCGGAGCAGCTCCGCAAGACGTACGGCGAGGGAGACACCCGGGTGCTGGCCCTCCGCGACGTCGACGTTGCCTTCGGGGCCGGCCAGTTCACCGCGATCATGGGACCGTCCGGATCGGGCAAGTCGACGCTGATGCACTGCCTCGCCGGGCTCGATTCGGTGACGAGTGGCCGGATCTTCCTTGGGGAGACCGAGCTGACCGCACTCGACGACACGGCCCTGACGATCCTGCGGCGGGAGCGGGTCGGCTTCGTCTTCCAGTCCTTCAACCTGCTGCCGGCCTTCACCGCCGAGCAGAACATCACCATGCCGCTGACGCTGGCGGGAAAGCGACGACCCGACGGCGAGTGGTTCGACACCCTGACCCGGACGCTCGGCCTCCAGGACCGGCTCCGACACCGCCCCAGCGAACTCTCCGGTGGCCAGCAGCAGCGCGTCGCCATCGCCCGCGCCCTCCTCACGCAACCCGACGTGGTCTTCGCCGACGAACCGACCGGCAACCTCGACTCGGCGTCTGGCGGTCAGGTGCTCTCCTTCCTCCGCGGCAGCGTCCACGACCTCGGCCAGACGGTCGTGATGGTGACGCACGATCCGCACGCCGCCTCGTTCGCCGATCGCGTCGTGCTGATGTCGGACGGCCAGCTTGCCGGGGAACTGATCGATCCTACCCAGGACCGCGTCCTCGACGCCCTGCGCGCGCTGGGGGACTGAGCATGGGACTGATCCTCACGCAGATGCGTCACTCGGCCCGGCACCTGCTCGGTGTCTCGCTCGCGATCGTCCTCGGGGTCGCCTTCGTCAGCTGCACGCTGATTGCCGGCGCCGTCTTCGAGCGCTCGGCCTGGAACTCCGTCGCCGCCCAGTACGACGGCGCCGATGCCATCGTCACCCCCCTCGACGAGCCGATTACCGACCGGACCGTCGCCCAGCTCGGCGCGCTCGAGGGGGTTGCCAGTGCCGAGGGCCGGCTGGTTACCGTTGTCGAGGCGACCGCCGGCAGTCGGAGTACCTACCCGGTCGTCGGGTCGCTGCCCGCTGCTCCGGCCATTCGTGCCGCGTTGAACCTGTCCTCTGGACGCCTGCCAGCAGGGGCCGGCGAGGTTGCGGTGCTGGCCGGTGTGGCCGATCAACTCCAGGTCGGCGCCGGGGATACGATCGCGCTGAACGCTTTCGACAGCGGCTCGACCAGCGAGACCACCATCGTCGGGATCATCGCGGGGTCCAATGCCATCGGCGGGACGGCGGCTCCGGATGTCTACGCCTGGCCGTCCGACCTCACGGACCTGACCGCCACCCCGGAGTACGCATCGATCCTGCTGACGGCCGCGCCCGGCACGAGTCCCGAGCAACTCGTCGCCGACCTGAACGTGTCGCTGGACGGGAAGGCGATCGCCCGGACCAGGGACGAGCAGGCCCAATTCCTGGTCGCGGACATCAGCGGCGACACCGATGTCCTGACGGTTGGCCTGCTCGCTTTCGCGGTAATCGCCCTGTTCGTCGCGGGGATCGTCATCGCCAACACCTTCACCATCCTCGTCGCCCAGCGGACCCGCAACCTCGCCCTGCTCCGCTGCGTCGGCGCCACGAGCGGCCAGATCCGGCGCTCGGTCCTGACCGAGGCGACCATCCTCGGGGTGCTGGCGTCGGCCGCCGGCGTCCTGTTCGGTGTCGTCGTGATGACGGCCGGTGTATGGATCTTCAGCGCGATTGACTCGACATCGGTCGTGGCGGTCGACACGCCGATCCCGTTGACGGCGGTCCTCGTGCCGTTCGCGCTTGGGATCGTGGCGACGCTGGTCGCGGCGTGGGGCCCGGCTCGTGGCGCGACCCGCGTCGCCCCGCTGGCCGCGCTTCGCCCCGCCGCACTGGAAGCAACCAGCTCCCCGGCCTCGAAGCGGCGGGTCGCCCTCGCCCTGTTCCTGATCGGGACTGGCGCGCTTGGGCTGCTGGCCGGTGTCGTCCTCTCGCTCGGCTCACCGTCCGCGTTCACGGTGCTGATCGGCGTCGGTGGCGGGCTGCTTTCCTTCCTCGGGGTCGTCGTCGGGTCGGTCCTGATCGTCCCCCGCGCCGTCCAGGCGATGGGCACCGTCGTCGGCCGAGTCGGCGGGGCACCCGCCCGGATCGCCGCGTCCAACAGCTCTCGAAACCCGAAGCGGACCGCCGCGACGGCGACGGCGCTGCTGATCGCCGTCACCCTCGTCACGATGATGTCGGTCGGTGCCGAGAGCACCAGGACGACGCTGAGCCGGGCGATCGACGAGCGCAGCCCGATCGATCTGGTCGTCGCGTCCGAGGGCCAGACAGCGGACGACGGCACCGGCGATTATGTCGTCCCGAGCCTGCCGCCCGCCGTCGCGCAGACGCTCGCCGCGAACCAGGACATCTCATCGAGCACGCCGGTCCGCGAGACGCAGACGACGGTCGACGGGGCACCGGGTCGCCTGATCGGCGTCGACCCGGACGTGGCCCGCCGGATCTCCCGGGCGCCATCCCAGCTCGACGGGTTGGCGAGCGGAACCATCCTGGTCTCTGACGAGTTCGCCCTGTCCCGTGGCGTCTCCGACGGCGACCGGCTCCAGGTCGGCGCGGGTGCCAGTCAGCGCGAACTCATTGCCCGCGTCGCGGCCCTGCCGGACGACGACCTCGTCGTGACGGATGCCGATCTGCTCTCCCTCGACCCGGCGGCGCCGGCGGGCCGCCTGTGGGTTCGGTTCGTGGATGGTGCCGACGCCGGGAAGGCCGTCGGCGTCGTGCAGGACGCCCTGGCCGGTGTCAGCGGGATCACCTTTCAGGGTGGCGCAGAGGAGAAGCAGAGCAACGACCGAATCCTCGGCTCGGTCCTGCTCGTCGTCACCGCGCTCCTCGGCGTCGCGGTCGTGATCGCGCTGGTCGGCGTCGGCAACACGCTCTCCCTGTCGGTGATCGAGCGGACCCGTGAGTCGGCCATCCTGCGGGCGATCGGTCTGACGCGGAGGCAGCTCCGCGGGATGCTGGCGATCGAGGGCGTGCTGATCGCCCTCGTCGGCGCCGCGATCGGGATCGTCCTCGGCACGGTCTACGGGATGATCGGCGCGTTGACGCTGCTCGGGAACGCCTGGAGTGTCGCCTTCGCCATCCCGACGGGCCGCCTGGCCCTGATCGTCGTCATCGCCATCCTGGCCGGGCTGCTGGCCTCCGTTCTCCCAGCCCGGAGCGCCGTCCGGACATCCCCGGTCGCCGCGCTTGCCGAGTAGCTGGTCGGCGAACCGGCCGGGGACACCAGCTAGCTTCGTCTTCCCAGGTCGATTCAACGGCTTGAGACCCATTCTCGGAACGAAAACGACGAACCGCCGGGGCACATTGCCCGGGCGGTTTGCTTTGGACGATCGCGCTTTACTGGAGCGGAAGACGGGATTCGAACCCGCGACCTTCTCCTTGGCAAGGAGATGCTCTACCACTGAGCCACTTCCGCAGTCACGCTCTCGCGTGCAAAGGATAGTACCGAGGCGGCGACCGGGTGTCAAGGCGTGCCGGTCGCCGCCGCTGGCCTAGCTCCGGTTCGTGCTGGCGCCTGGCGCCGGAGGCGGGAAGAGGACCGCGATAGTTAGGACGACCGCCGCGGGCACTGCCAGCGCCCACTCGTCGATCTGATACGCCCCAACCGCGCCGAGGAAGGCGCCGAACACGAAGCTGAACCAGACACCCAGCAACACGAGGAAACGCCGAATGTTGGTGTCCCAGGGTCCCTTGGCCCCCGGCACGGCAACGCGCCGAAGGGCCAGGGCAAGGTGCTGACCCATCTTGTTCAGGGTTCCAGTCACGTAGGCAAGCCCGACCGACTCACCGTTGACATGGGTGACGGTCGGGTTCATGGCACCCATGGCGAATGCCAGGAACGTCACCTCGAGCCAGCTCGGCAGGACCTCGGGCACGGACAGGATCAGGGATAGCGCGATCAGGGCCGCCACCAGCAGGAGAACCCACCTCGCCGGCATGTTGATACTGGCGTGGAGGGTGAGGGTTCCGACGAAGGCTCCGACGACGAACATGATGATCGGCAGAAAGCTGTGCCAGGCCAGGAGGAAGGCCGCATCGCCGAGATGCTGACCGGTACGGGTCGTGTTCCCGCTCATGAACGACACGAAGACCTCGTGGTTGACGGTGGCGTAGGCATCGACGTAGCCGGCCACCAGAGCCAGAACCGTGGCGGTTCGTCCCGCCCGCCCGAAGATGTCCGGAACAGCGTCCACCTCTCACTCCCTTCACGGTGAATCGACCCCGATCGTGCTCCGGGGCGATCAGCGGGGGCGGTTGTCCGGCGGCCGCCCGCTGACCGTTGGCTTCGACCCGACGACCGGTCTAGTGGTCTGTCACGCCTCGTTCGCCACCCAGGACGGAGTGTTCGCGACCCGCATGTGCTCCCCGCTCCGGGACCCGTCGCAGCCGAGCGCCGACGCCGTCGGGGTGAGCGCGACGGGGATCCGGAGCGGGGCTGGGGGAGGGGTCTGCTCCGGCTCCGGCAGGTCATGCGAGACAACCACTAGGCGGGCACGACCGGAGTCTGCCGCGACTGAACCTTTTCCAGCACCGAGCGGTCGATGCCGAGGTGGGCGTGAACCAGTTCGAATGGAGTGAAGGCCAGCCATTTCGCGAGCGACACGTCCGAATAGTGATCGCTCCGGAAGATCTCGAGGAAGCGCAGCGTGTCGGTGCCGACGTTCTCGATGTAATGACCCATGACCTGAGGGATCGAGCCGACGTCGCCGGCCTGATAATCGAACGTCCGGGCTTTCCCACCGGAGGCGAAGACCGACATCCGGGCCTTTCCGGAGATATAGAACTGCCACTCGTCGGCGTCGGGATGCCAGTGCATCTCCCGCATCCCACCTGGTTCGACCTCGACGAGTGCGGCGGCGATGGTGCTGGCTGCCGGGAAGACGCTGGAGTCGACGATCCGAACCGTTCCGCTAGCGGTCGCGATCGGCTTCTGTTGCATCATGTGGTAGACGAAGTCCACCGGAGACGGTCCGGCTCCCTCGACCTTATCATCCGCCAGAGGGCCCGGCACGTCCGCCTGGAAGATCCACCACGGCTTGGACGGCAGGTTGTCGAAGGCGCTCTCGGGCACGCCGAAGTTCTTCGCCAGGATGTCGCGCGGCGTATGGATGAACCAGTCGCTGAGGAGGAAGGTCTCCTCCTCGGAGAAGGCGCCGTCGTCGAAGACCAGCAGGAACTCGCAGCCTTCAGGATCCAGTCCCTGGATCGAGTGCGGGATGCCAGCCGGGAAGTTCCAGAGGTCGCCTGGGGAGACATCCTGCACGAACGTGCGGCCCTGCGTGTCGACCGTGGAGATGCGCGCCTTGCCGGCGATCATGTAGGACCACTCGGCGGTGGTGTGCCAGTGCATCTCCCGGACGCCGCCCGGGGTGAGACGCATGTTGACGCCAGCCAGCGTCTTCGCGATGGGCAACTCGCGGATCGTGGTCTGCCGTCCCCATCCGCCAGGCTCCAGGTGATTGTGGCTGTCGGCGTAGGACCATCTCAGGTTCGGGACGTCGCCATGATCGGTCGCCGGCGAGGCGATGAGATCGGGACCCTGCGCCTGCCGTGGGAGATTCGATGGTCCAAGAATGGACGCTCCTCGCTTGCCGTCGATGGGTTGGACCATGTCGCCGTCGTTCCTGTCCGATGGACGCATGCGGAAACTCCTCTACTTTGATCTTCGTCCCCGCCCGGTTTGCACGGGACCGGTCACCACGGGTTCCTCGCATCGATCCCGTCGCTCTGCAGAACTTGGGGGAGATGGGAGAAGACAAGGCCCACCCCGATTTGATACGAATCACCCCCGCAACGGCCGTGCCAGATAACGGGTTGTTACACTGGACGGACCCGCAAAATTGTGCCTATTGGTGAAATCACGCCCGGAGCGGTCCATGCCGCGCCCTACGCTCGACTACCGGTCGATTCTGGTGAAGCGATAGCCACTGATTGGAAACACTGAGCCAGCGGGACCGCTGGTCCCGCACGGGATCGTCATTCCCGGTCCTCACTGGGCCATCTGATGAATGCCGTTCCGAGTTCGGAACCACGACCGTTGGCGCTTGTGACGGACATGCTTCGGCGTGGCTCGGTTCCGGCCCAGCGCTGGCCCAGACCGGGGTGATGGCCGGCACCCTCTTTGTCAGCGCCGATCACGACGCTACGACGGCGACGGCTCGACCCGAGAGATCTGTTCCTGCTGGACGATCATGTAGCCGGTCGGGGTGTTCGGGTTCGGTTCCAGCCGCAAGGCGTTGATGGTCGTCGCGCTGGCCTCGGTGGTGACCTGGGCGGTCAGCGTGTTGTCCGGGTAGCTCATCACCTGCTCGACGGCGACGATGGTGATCCGGTCGGCCTCCACGCGCGGCAGCGGCGTGGCGAGTGTCGCGTACTCCCCCTCGGTCAGACCCTGGAGAGTGGCGAACAGGCCGGTGTAGTAGTCGCCGCCGGCCAGCGCCAGCGCTCGTGGGATGTCCCCGGCGTTGACGCAGCCGATCTGGATTCGCAGTGTGTCGACGACGGCGGCGACCCGGGCGGCGTCGGCCGGCGTCCCGCCCGTCGACTGCGACGGTGGCGGTGTCATCGAGAGTTCCGGAATCGAGACGACCGGCAACTCGGGGAACGCGACCGGCGCGACGGTGCAGTCGGCCGCCGTCGGAGTCAGCGGCAGCCCGGTGGCCGATGGAGTGCCGGCGGCTGGCGTGGCGGCATCCTGCCGCGCCAGGATCGAGCCGGTCCCCGCGCTGACGATGGCCGTCATGGCGCCGATCAGCAGGGCGAGGCCGAGCAGTGTCCCCACAACGATGTCGTTCGGGTTCCGCGAACTCATCTTCGATCTCCTCGCGCCGCGTGACGTTCGATACCAGGAACGGGAGAATGGCCGATTGGGCAGCCGTTGCCATGCCACTGGGGCCTTCTTTCTTCACGTTCCTTCTTCAATAGTATCTTTCCCGGCTCCGCATGGGCAGCAGCGACGGCCCCCGATACGATTGGTCACCCAGATCGAGACGGATCGAGACGGATCGCGGCGGAGCCCGGTAGCGATGCCCGCTCCGGGTTCGGTATGCTGCGGGGCAGCGTACCCGCGAGGTGCCCGTCCCCGGCGCCGCGACCCCAGGAGTCCAACCGATGTCCGCCACCCCGACCACGGGCCGTCCCCTTACCCCGGCCGACCTGTTCCGGATCGCCCTCGTCAGCGACCCCCGGCCGTCTCCGGACGGGCGTCAGGTCGCCTACGTCGTGACCCGGCTCGACGAGGAGGCGGACGCCTACCGCGCCGCGATCTGGCTGGCGTCGACCGACCCGGCCGAGGGAGCGCCACGCCAGCTCACCGTCGGCACTGCCCGCGACACCAACCCGCGCTGGTCGCCCGACGGCACCCGGCTCGCCTTCGTCTCCAACCGCCCCGGAACCGTCGCGGAGGGGGCGAAGGACGGCAGTGCCAAGGGCAAGGCGAATGCGGAAAAGGATGCGAAGCCGGTCAACCAGATCTGGGTGATCCAGCCGGGAGGTGGCGAGGCGACCCAGCTCACCGAGCTCCCCCGCGGGGTATCCGGACCGGTCTGGTCACCCGATGGCCGGACCATCGCCTTCACGGCCGGCACCAGCGAGGAGGAGGACGTCACCGCCCAGGGCGGCGAGTACCGCTCCCCCGCCGTCGCCGACGAGCGTGTCCTCACCGACATCGCCTACCGGTTCGACGGCCGTGGCTTCATCGAGACCTACTCCCACGTCTGGACCGTCCCGGCCGCGGGTGGCACCCCGAAGCAACTCACCCACGGTCTCTACCAGTTCGGTGAGCCGACCTGGTCCCCGGACGGCACCCGGATCGTCTTCACCGGCAACCGCCAGCCAGACCGCTCCCTCGTCCGCCGGTCGCTGGTCTACAGCGTCCCGATCGGCGGCGGCGATGTCCGCTCCCTGACCGGCGACGGGATCGACTACGCCTTCGGCTCGCCCGCCTTCTCTCCGGACGGAAGCCGGATCGCGGTCATCGGCAGCGACCGGCCAGGTACCGCCGTCAATGACCAGATCTGGACGATCCCGGCCGGCGGCGGGACGCCAACCAATCACACACGTTCCTGGGATCGCTCGTTCGGCGATTCCGGGATGAGCGACGTCTACGTCGGCAGCGATGTCCGGCCGGTCTGGACGCCCGACGGCCGCTCGGTCCTGATGCTGGCCTCGGATTCTGGCGCGACCGATGTCTACCGGGCCGACCTCGGCGACGGCGCGGAAGGCGAGGCGACCGTCACGGCCGTGACCTCTGGGGACCGGCGGATCGCGGCCTTCGGTGTTCTCGGCAACGACCCCGTCCGGATGGTGCTGCTCTCCGGCGAGCCCCACCGCCCGTTCGAGCTCCGCGTCGTCGGCGCCGGGACGGACAGTGAGCTGACCGCCCACAACCAGGCGTTCGTCGACGAGGTCTACCTCAGCCCGGCCGAGGAGATCCACTTCCCGAGCGCCGCCGGCGACCGCGAAATCCAGGGCTGGATCCTGACGCCGGCCGGTTTCCGGGCCGGCGGCGGCGTGAAGCACCCGGCGATCATCCAGATCCACGGCGGCCCGCACGCCATGTACGGGCTCGGGATGTTCCATGAAATGCAACTGATGGTCGCCCGCGGCTACGTCGTGCTCTACACCAACCCGCGCGGCTCGGCCGGCTACGGCGAGGACTTCACCACGACGACCCGTGGCCGCTGGGGCGAGAGCGACATGCCCGACATCATCGGCGGCCTCGACGCTCTCCTGGCCCGGGGCGACGTCGACCCGGCCCGGGTCGGCGTCACCGGCGGATCGTACGGTGGGTACCTGACGAACTGGCTGGTCGGCCACACCGACCGGTTCAAGGCGGCAGTCACCCAGCGCTGCGTCAGCAACTTCTACTCGTTCTACGGGACGAGCGACATTGGCTGGACGTTCGGCGAGCACGAGTCCGGCGGCACGCCCTGGGCCGACGCCGAGAAGCTTCTCCGGTACTCACCGATCAGCTACGTCGACAGTATCCGCACGCCGCTGCTGATCATCCACAACGAGCAGGATCTGCGCTGCCCGATCGAGCAGGGCGAGCAGATGTTCACGTTCCTGAAGCGGCTCGGCCGGGAGACGGAGTTCGTCCGCATTCCGGGCGAGAGCCACGACCTCAGCCGGACCGGCACCCCGAGCCGCCGGCTGGCCCGCCTCCACCACCTCGTCGGCTGGTTCGACCGCTACCTGTAGATCGTTTTCCCGATGGCGCGACAGGGCCGGTGGCCCATTGCGGATCGCTGCGGCCCATGACGTAGGGTCGTGGGCTTGCCCCGACCGGCCGCCGCAGCGGCCATCGCCCTGTAGGGCGATAACCGGCGCTCCGGGTTCAATCGCTTCCATTGGTATCGGGTCGTTTGCCGCCTGACGGTCGATTCCAACGGGTCATCACGACCATCACTGTTGCCTACGGGTGCGACGCATTTGGACACGGTTGAACCCAAACCACCGTCTCGCATTGCGGGGATGGCGCCTGTGGGCGCCGGTCAGGGCTAGCCCGTGACCCTACGAAACGCCTGCCGTCTTCGGGTTCCACCCCATCGTTGAATCGTCTCGTTCGCGATCTGAACCGAGGACCATGCCCATGACTGACGCTATCACCTTCGGCCCGCCCCGGAACGACGAGGACCGGCGCCGGTTCGCCCGGCTGAGCGAGTACGCCTTCTGGGACGAGCCGTCCGTCAACCCGGACATCGCCTGGTTGAACGACGGTGGCGGGTCGATCGTCAGGCTGGTCCGCCGGGGTGAGACGGTCATTGGCGGCGCGATCGTCATCCCGGCCGGACAGTGGTTCGGCGGGCGATCGGTCCCGGCGGCGCTGATTGGCGCGGTCTCCGTCGCCCCGGAGCACCGCCGGGGCGGCATCGGCAAGCGGCTGGTCGCGGACTACCTCCGGGCGGCACGGGACGCCGGGCTGGCGATCTCGACCCTCTACCCGGCCTCGTTCGGGCTCTACCACTGGGCCGGCTACGAGCACGCCGGGGTGAATCTTCACTACGAGTTGCCGCTGACGACGCTGGCCATGATCCGTCCATCCGACGACGGCCCCGCCGTCCGGGAGTACGGGGACGACGATGCGCCCCTGCGCGCTGCCTACGATCGGCAGGCCCGGCGGGTTCCCGGACAGATCCAGCGTCCGGAGGGCTTCTGGGGTGGTCGCCTGACGGAGGAGCATCGGGCGCTCCATCGCTACGTGACGGAGCGGGACGGTGAGACCGTCGGTTACCTCATCTTCACGCAGCGAACGTCACGCGATGGCGTCCGGCTGATCGAGATCCGGGACTTCGTCTCGACCGGCCGGCCGGCGTCACGGGCGCTGCTCGGCTTCCTCGGGACGCACTGGGCCAACGTCGAGACGATCCGGTTCTGGGGTGGCGCCAACGATCACCGGCTGCTGGCGCTGCCCAGCCGGGGGTTGCGGCCGGTCGCCGTCGATCCATGGATGATCCGTATCCTCGACTTGCCCGGCGCCCTGACCGCCCGCGGCTACCCGTCGGGCGTCACCGCTGAGTGGCACCTGGACTATCACGACGACCTGCTGCCGGAGAACACCGGTCGCTGGGTGGTGCGGATCGCGGCGGGAAGAGCGACGGTGGAGCCCGGCGGCGACGGCCGGATCGTCGCGTCGGTTCGTGGACTGTCCGGGATCTTCTCCGGCGCCTACCCAGCCGAGACCATGGCCTACCCAACGGATCTCGTCGCCTCCGACGCCGACCTCGCCTCGCTCAGCCTGGCTTTTGCCGGTCCCTCCCCCTGGATGGACGATCATTTCTAGCGGTCCGCGGTTGGTCTGAGGAGGGAAGCCGTCCCGACGGCGGACGATGATGGTCCGACACGCTGACGTCAACGACTGAAGCCGGCCGGGCAGTCTGATCCTGTCCGGCCCGAGGGAGCCTGCCGTGTCCGACGACATCACGTTTGGTCCGCCACTCAGCGCGGACGACATCACCCGCTACCTCGAACTGGGCGAGTACGCCTTCTCGACGGCCCCGCCGGCGACGCCGCGGCTGGCGCGGATCGAGGAGGACGAGCCCGACCAGCCGCTGATGCGGGTCGGTCGCCGCACCGGCGAGATCGTCGGACGGTCACGGGTGATCCCGATGGGCCAGTGGTTCAGCGGGCGGGTCGTGCCGATGGCCGGGATCGGCGGGGTCGCCGTCGCCGCCGAGCACCGCTCCGGCGGCGTCGGGACGGCCGTCGCGACCGACTTCATCCGGGTCGCCCGCCAGCACGGCTACGCGATCTCGACGCTGTTTCCGGCCTCGCTGCCGCTCTACCGCAAGGTCGGCTACGAGCTGGCCGGCGCCAGCTACCACTACGAGATCCCGATCGGCATCACTGCCCCGCCCCGAAGGCTGGTCGACGGCATCACCGTCCGGGCCTGGCGCGACGGCATCGAGCCGTTGAAGCCGCTCTACGACCAGGAAGCCGCCCGGACCGCCGGTCAACTCGACCGGCCGCCGACCTTCTGGCGCGGCGTACTGGACGAGGGCCAACGGGCGGTCCACGCGTTCGTCGCCGAGCGTGACGGCTCCCCGGTCGGCTATCTCGCCTTCACCCAGAGCGGCCAGTACGACGCCGACCGCTACATCGAGGTCCGCGACTTCGTCTCGACCGAGCGGGCCGCGACCAGGGCGCTCTGGGGGTTCATGGCCGGGCACACTGGCACGGTTAGCGCCGTCCGGCTCTGGGGCAGCGCGGCCGACCACCGGCTGGCCGACCTCCCCCACCGCGGCCAGAAGGTGCTCGTCACCGAACCGTGGATGATCCGGATCATCGACCTGCCGGCGGCGCTCGTGGCCCGTGGGTACCCGGCGGGCGTCACGGCCGAGGTGCATCTGGACTATCACGACGACATCCTGCCGGAGAACACCGGCCGCTGGCTGGTCCGGGTGGCGGATGGCCGGGCGACGGTCGAGCCGGGCGGCGATGGGCGGATCGTGGCGACCTCCCGCGGCCTCGCCCCGGTCTACACGGGCTACCTCTCCGCCGCAGTCGTCGCGGAGCCCGGTCTCCTGGTCGCCTCCGACGCCGACCTGGCGCTGCTCTCGACCGTCTTCGCCGGCCCGTCGCCGTGGATGGCGGACTCGTTCTGATCGTCCCGCCGGACGTGGCCAGTCGTGAAGCGGACGAGCGTTGGGCTCCGGTTCGTATGGGATGGATCGCTTCAATCGCCAAGCCCGAGATATTTCAGGACGCGAGGCCGGGAGACAAGGCAGGCGTCCTGCGTCCGTGGAGCGTATAAGATCGGGGCATCGTCTGGTCCCGAGCCGCCGCCCTCCATGGAAGGACACCCGCTGTGACATCGAGTGAGGCCGAGTTCCGGCCGACCGCTGAAGACATGGCCGACGCGAAGCTGAACATCCCTTACCCCGGCCGGCAGTCGGAGATGGACCCGCAGCCGGACAGCGACCTCTCCAACTACCTCGCCGCCGGCAAGCTGCGGGGCCGCTCGACGCTGATTACGGGAGGCGATTCCGGGATCGGGCGGGCCGTCGCGGTCGCCTTCGCCATGGAGGGAGCCAGCGTCGCCATCCTCTACAACGCGAACGACGAAGACGCCGAAGAGACGCGGCGGCTGGTCGAGGCTCGTGGAGCCCGCTGCCTCGTTATCAAGGCCGATGTCCGCCAGACGGCCGAGTGCGAGGCGGCGATCGAACGGGTCGTCGGCGAGTTCGGTGGGCTGGACGTGCTCGTCAACAACGCCGCCTACCAGATGGAGCAGCCGTCGCTGATGGATGTCACCGACGAGCAGTTCGAGCGGACGCTGATGACGAACATCGGCGGCGTCTTCCGGATGACGCGGGCCGCGCTGCCGCACCTGAACAGCGGCGCCTCGATCATCAACACTGGCAGCATCGTCGGCGAGGTCGGCCACCCCGGCCTGGTCGACTACACCGCCTCGAAGGGCGCCATCCACGCCTTCACGAAGTCGATGGCGGCCCAGCTCGGCCCAAAGAACATCCGGGTCAACGTCGTCGCGCCCGGTCCGGTCTGGACACCGAACATCCCGGGGACGATGTCCGAGGATGAGGTCCGCGTCTTCGGCGGCGAGACGCCAATGGGTCGCCCGGGCCAACCTGAGGAGATCGCGCCAGCCTACGTCTACTTCGCCTCGAACGACAGCACCTTCACGACCGGCACGATCCTTGAGATCACCGGCGGCAAGACGTCCAACTCCTGACCTGATGCGTCGCCGGGACCGTCCACTCTCCTCCTTCCAATTCGATAGTCAACAGAGCCTCCCGCTCCAGCATGGCGAAGATCCGGAGAACGAGGTCGTTCTCCGTGCCGCTGCTCCCGTCCCCGGTTCCGTTACCGGCGTTGTCGGCGAGTGATGGGTCGTTCGCGGGGACCCAATTTCGGCCACTGTGCTCCGATGGGGTAGGTGCCGCCTTCAGGCGGCGCTGCGCTGGTCCATGGGCTGGAACGAACGACGTCACTGGCACGAATGGACCGCTCGTGGCGCCCTGATCGATCGAACCATCCGACGGATCGGCATCGGTCTCGCCGTTCAGGAGTGGGTTCCGGCTTCGACGGTTCGGGCGACAGGATACGATCCACCATGCATCCGAGCGATCTGAAGTCTGTGGTGGCGTCATCTTCGATCGTCGTCCTCCAGACGTGGAGTCGGACCGAACGCCGAAGGTGCGCGAGCCATCAGGACCTTTGGTCTATGCGAATACTTATTTACCGCAAATATGGAGCAATGAACGGACGTACACTGTCCTCAATGGGCTAGTTGGGGTCCATTGTGAGTTTGTCGTCCACGGGAAAGGTACGGCATGCGAAAATCTCAAGCGATCTGGCGTTCATTGGGAGCGCTCGTCCTGATTCTAACGTTCGTGATACCTGTACTGGGACTCGGTGTTCTCGGTAACGTGTCGGGGGCTGCGGCTCGTGGGGTCGCTCCGACCCTGGATGTCACGGCACCGGCGACGGGGACGGTCGGGGAGCCGATCACCATCGGCGGCCAGCTCAACAACCCGTCCGGGCAGCCAGTCGGCGACAGCACCGCTGGGATCTTCGCTGACGCCGCCTGCACCGTCGCTCTGGTCGATGGCACGGCGACGGTCGATGACACCGGCGCGATCAGCGGCACCGTGACCCCGGAGGCCGAAGGCCCGTTCTTCGTCGGCGTCACGGTCAACGTCGGCGGGGTCCCGCTGACCCAGTGTCTGCCCATCGCCGTCGACGCGGCGCCGGTCGATCCCGTGGACCCGACCCTGGATGTCACGGCACCGGCGACGGGGACGGTCGGGGAGCCGATCACCATCGGCGGCCAGCTCAACAACCCGTCCGGGCAGCCAGTCGGCGACAGCACCGCCGGGATCTTCGCTGACGCCGCCTGCACCGTCGCTCTGGTCGATGGCACGGCGACGGTCGATGACACCGGCGCGATCAGCGGCACCGTGACCCCGGAGGCCGAAGGCCCGTTCTTCGTCGGCGTCACGGTCAACGTCGGCGGGGTCCCGCTGACCCAGTGTCTGCCCATCACTATCACGCCGGGGCAGGCGGGAGATCCCGTCCTGGATACGAACCTGCCGACGACCGGAACGGTCGGTGAGCCAATCACCGGCACGGTCGGCGTCACCGATCCCATCACGGGAGATGTCATCCCGGTTCCCGCCTCGGATGTCGAGTCGGGCATCTTCGACAACGAGGACTGCACCGGCGATCCACTGCTCGTTGGAACGGTGACCGTCGATCCCCAGACCGGACTGTCGACTGTCACCTTCAATCCCGACGCCTCGGGTTCGTTCTTCATCGGCGTCACGGTCAATGTCGGCGGGGTCGTACTGACGGTCTGCCAGCTCATCACCATCGCACCCGGCGCCTCCGCCTCGCCCGCGCCATCCTTCGAGGGTGACGTTATCGAGGACGGGGTCAGCATCACCGGGTCGATCCAGGAGGACCAGAACCGCGCCGGAACATTCGAATACTTCGTCGATACGGTTCAGGCTGCCGAGCAGGGCGACCTCCGGCTGGCCGGCGCTGGCGAGCAGGAGTACCAGGTCTTCACGGTCGGCGGATCTCTGGTCGATTCCGGCTTCACCGACGCGAACGGGATGGTCGTGCTCGATATCCCGGCTGACGAGGATTACTTCGTCATCGAGGTGACCGACACCGGCGATGGTTCGGACACCATCGCGGCGGGCACTGAGGCGAACGTTCTCGCCATCGAGTACGTCGAGGACATCAACGCGTCCGCCAGCCCCTCTGCGTCGTTCAATCCCTCGGCGCCCGCCAGCACCGCACCGGGTGGTGGCAACGGGAATGGAGCCGGGACCGGCAACGGAACGGGCAGTGGGAACACGGCCACCACCGGTGGCGGTCGCACCTCGGCCACGTCCGGTGGCGGGAGCTCGACGGCGGGCGGCAGTGCCACCCGTCTCCCTAACACAGGCGCCGGCGCGACTGAGTCGGACGCCACGATGACCTGGGCAATCATCGCCCTCATGGCCATCGCTGGTGTCGCCGCCGCGGGACTCAGTCTCCGGCGACGCACTGTCTGATTCCCACGGTCCGACCTGATGCGATGGGGTGAGCCCCGGAAGTGAGGTCTCCCGCACCACGAGCCGACGGACGCTCCGGAACTCCGGAGCGTCCGTCGGCTCGTTCGTGATTCGATCGGCCCGGGTGGGATCGCCGGTAGCAGAGATCGCCTGTCTCCGCGACAATCAAGTACCGCTGACCGAAGGGCGGACGGTCCGCTCGAGGACGGGCCGACGACGGCGCACCCAAGGACCGACAGACGTGCTGCGACGATGGCTACGATCCGGACGACGGAACCGGGATGCCGATCCCTCCCGAGACCAGAGGGCTGGCCCTTCCGTGAGTCCCGATAGCGTGGTAGGGGCGAACGCATCGGAAGCGGTCGCTGGCAACGACATCGCGAGGTCGTCGCCCGCGGCTCACGTCTTCCCGGCCGACGCCGGCGTGCGGGTCCGGGCGCTGATCGCCTCGGACGCTGTGTCTCCCGTGACGCGCCGTGTGCTGACCGCCCGGCTCGATGCGCTGGATGAACCGGCGATCGCCGTCGGTGAGCATCTTTCCGCCGACGAAGTCGTGGCGCTGCGGGCCGTCACCGATCGCCTCATTGTCCAGGACCAGCGGCAGCGGCCGGTGGACATCGTGACGGCGATCGACGCGCGGCTCACCGCTGGCCGAACCGATGGCTGGCGGTACGACGACCTGCCGCCGGACGCCGACGCGCTTCGGCGGGGACTGATCGGGCTGGACGAGGCGGCACGGGAGCGCCACGCCCTCCCCTTCGCCGGCCTCTCCGACGCCCAGCGGGACGACATCCTCCGGCTCGTTCAGGCCGGGACCCCGCCGGGCGAGACCTGGCGGACCCTGTCAGCCAGCCGCTGGTTCGAGGAGGTTCTGGCCGAATCCTGCGAGGTCTACTACGCCGATCCCATCGCCCAGGATGAGATCGGCTACGTGGGCTACGCCGACCTGCCGGCCTGGCAGGCGATCGGACTCGACCAGCGCGACGCCCGGGAGATCGTCGCCGGGGGCAGTGAGCCACGATCGCCCGGAGGGTCCGCCAATGCCTGAACACCTGTCCGAGTCCGACCAGTTCGTTACTCCACCGCCCGCGCCCAGCCGGCCGGACCGGTTCGTCGCCGGACCACGCCTCCTGACGGACATGCGGCGCCATGATCTGGACGAGGTCGTCGACGCGGTGGTGATCGGCACGGGGCCGGGCGGCGGGCCGTTGCTGGCCCGGCTGGCGCGAGCCGGTCTGCGGGTGGTCGCGCTCGAGGCCGGCCGGCTCTGGGACCCGTTCGAGGAGTTCGCGACCGACGAGCGCGAGCAGGACAAGCTTTTCTGGTCCGACGAGCGGCTCAGCGCCGGCGAGGATCCGATCGCCTTCGGGCGCAACAACTCCGGCTACGGCGTCGGGGGCGGTAGCCTGCACTACACCGCCTACGTCCCCCGGCCGCATCCGGACGACCTGACGACTCACCGTGACTTCGGCGTCGGGATGGACTGGCCGATCGCGTACGACGAGCTGACGCCATATCTGAGAGAAGTCGAGCGAACGATCGGCGTCTCCGGCCCGAGCCCGTACCCGTGGGGGCCGGAGCGCGAGCCGTACCCCCTGCCGCCGCTGCCGCTCAACGCCGCGGCGGAACTCATGCAGACCGGCGCCGCGTCGCTGGGCATCCGGACGTCGCCGGCGGCCAACGCGGCGTTGTCCCGCGCCTATGAGCAGGACGGCATCGGCCGGCGGATGGCCTGCACGAACCGGGGGTTCTGCCAGGCCGGCTGCAGCAACTCCGCCAAGAGCAGCATGGACGTCACGTACATCCCGCTGGCCGTCCGGGCCGGGGCCGAGATCCGGACCGAGGTCCACGCGACCCTGTTCGAAGTGGCTGGCGATGGCCGGATCACTGGCGTGATCTACCGGCAGGGCGACCGGGAGTTCCGCCAGCGAACGAGAGCCGTCTTCCTCTGCGCGGGGGCGATCGAGACGCCCCGCCTGCTGCTGCTGAACGGGATCGCCAACAGCAGTGGGCAGGTCGGCCGGAACTTCACGGCGCACGTCGGGATGCAGGTCTGGGGCACGTTCGACGGCGAGGTGCGGCCGAACAAGGGCATCCCCGGTGGACTCATCTCCGAGGACACCCACCGGCCGGCCGATGCCGACTTCACCGGCGGCTACCTGCTCCAGAGCATCGGCACGATGCCGGTGACCTACGCCGGGAACGTCGCCCGGGGGCGCGGGCTCTGGGGCACGGCGCTGCGGGCGCACATGCGGGAGTACAACCACATCGCCGGGATCAACATGCACGGCGAGTGTCTGCCGTCGGAGAACAACTTCCTCGAATTGTCCGATGAGCTGGACGACCGGGGCCTGCCCAAGCCCCGCATCCACTTCACGGCCGGCGCGAACGAGCTGCGGATGGCGGACCACGGCGAGCGGCTCATGCGGCGGATCTGGGAGGCGGCCGGCGGACGGGACCTCTGGTCGTTCCCCCGCTTCGCCCACACCGTCGGGACCTGCCGGATGGGCGACGACGCGGCGACAAGCGTCGTCGCCGCCGACGGCCGCAGCCACGACGTCCCGAACCTCTACCTGAGCGACAACTCGACCTTCCCGAGCTCGCTGAGCGTCAACCCGTCCCTGACCATCATGGCCCTCTCGCTCCGGACCGCCGACCGGTTCCTCGCGGCCAGCCGGGCTGGACCCGGGACCTGACCGTCGTCAGGGCAGACGGTCCGGGCCTGCTGACGAGGCCATGTCGACAAGTCGTGCGAACGACACAGGGACGGCCGGAGCGCGGAACTCCGGCCGTCCCTGTCGGCTGATTGAACCCGTCGGCGCCCGGTCGGTGTTAGCTGTGCGTCACCCTGGTCGGGGTGAGGACGAAGGTGATGCGCGTCTCGTCCGAGCTGCGATATGGGTAGCTGTCGACGCCGAGGTACTTCTTCGCCAGGCTGTCGATGTGGGCGTCGGCGCCGTCGGTCGACCCGGTGACGGTTCCACGGACCTCGATCCAGCGCTGCGGATTCTCGGGATCGACCAGCATGACCGTCGCCTGTGGGCGCTCCTTAAGGTTCTTGTCCTTCTGCCGGCCCTCGGCGGTGTTGATCCTGGGCTTGCCGTCGGCGATGTCGCCCCAGACGGGTGTCACCTGCGGCTGGCCGTCCGACATGACGGTCGCGAGGGCGAACAGGATCGGCTTCTCGAACAGGTCGTTGAACTCGGACGGGATCTGGGCCATGGGAATTGCTCCTCCATACGATTCATGGACAGTCTGGTGGGACGGTTGCCGCTCCACCTGCGTCGGGTGTCGGGTCGTCAGTCGCGTCGTCGCAAGCCAGTGGCCAGCTTCGCCGTGTCGCCGACTCAGCTACTGCATCGCCTCGATGTCCAGGCTGATCCTGATCTCATCGCTGACCATGACGCCGCCGGTCTCCAGCGCCGCGTTCCAGTTCAGGCCGAAGTCGCTCCGCTTGAACGTCGTCGAGGCCTCGAAGCCGGCGACGGTGTGGCCGAACGGCGAGGCGCCGGAGCCGCCGAACTCGGCGTCGAGGACGACCGGGCGGGTGACGCCATGCATGGAGAGCTCGCCATGGACGCGGAACCTGTCGCCCTTTGGCTCGACGCTGGTGCTCTTGAAGCTGATCGTCGGGTAGGTCTCGGCGTCGAAGAAATCGGCGCTGCGGAGATGGGCGTCGCGGTCGGCCGAGCGCGTCGTGATGCTCGCGGTCTCGATCTCGACGTCGACCGCTGCGGCGGCGACGTTGGCCGGATCGAACGCGATCGTCCCGCTGAAGCGCTCGAACTGGCCAGTCACCTTCGTCACCATCATGTGGCGGACGGAGAAGCCGACGACGGAATGGGCCTGATCGATCGCCCACGTCGATGTCTGGGTGGCGGACATGTGTTCAACTCCCTGGCCACGGCGCTCCCGCCCGCTGGCCCGTTCTGGTTCGCCGGTCGCGCCGCCGCGTCCGGCTCGAGTGACTAATGTATCGTAATTCAATGTATAGCGGGTAAGTAGATCTGTCAATGCGGCAACTGCTTCGCGCCAACGGCACGGAATGTCCTGGTGCTCCGGTGTCCGGGGACGGGAAAGAACCGGCGGTGAACCTGCGCTGGTCACGACACGCCGACGTCGAGGCAGACGCCTGAACCCCCTGATCTCGCGCCCGGGTCGGACGCGATGGTGCCAGACGATCCGCATGGTTTGCGCATTCGCTTACGATCGGTAATAATAGAGACCAGAACAAGCCCACACGTCCGGTAGCCGCAGAACCTGCTTCGGGCGACCACGAAGGCGTGGGTCCATGGAAGGAGCGGCCGTATGGCGTCGCACGGTATTCAGTCATCGTTCTGCCCTCTCTATCACCAGGCCGTCGAGCTGATCGGCCGGCGCTGGACGGGCGCCATCCTGCGCTCGATGCTGTATGGCGCCACCCGCTTCAGTGATATCACCGCGTCGATCCCAAGTCTGAGCGACCGGCTCCTGAGCGAGCGCCTCAAGGAACTCGAACTGCACGGCATCGTGACCCGGACGGTCATTCCCCAGACCCCGGTCCGGATCGAGTACCGGCTGACCGAGAAGGGGCGCGCCCTGTCCGATGTCGTCGAGGCGATCTCGGTCTGGGGTGAGTCCTGGCTGAAGCCCGAGTCGGATGGGACCGTGGATGCCTGGTCGGACGACCGCATGCTGGTCGATGAACCGGCACTGTCCAGGTCGATGAGCGTCCGGTAGGGCGCATCGACGGTCGTCGACCCGAAGACACCGTGGGGCCGGCCGAGATGGCGGCCCCACGGTGTCTTCGGGTTTCATCGGTGATGGTGCGGCCGGTTCATTGATGAGCTGCACCGCCGTCGTCCGCTACCGGTCGACTGGTTCGCTGCGGTTCCAGTTAGCGATGTTCCAGAAACCATCGTCGAAGGCCTGGCTGCCGTAGTTGTCCTCGCCGGTGGCCTTGTCCTCGCCGTGAATCAGCGAGTCGTGGATCGCATAGGACCCGCTGCCGGCCGCGCGGTTGACCAGCGGCACGACGACGTTGTCCCCCATCAGGATGTCGTTGAGGCGGATGATCGACTGTGCCGCCTCCTCGAGCGTCGCGTAGGCGCCGCCGTTGAGCTTCGCCCACTCGGCGTCGTAGTCCGGGTTCTGGTAGCGCTGGGTGTTCGTCCCGGCCCACCCGTTCGAGGCCTGTGCGATGTTGGGCGCTCCCGCGCCGCCGGTCGTCCAGTTTCCGACGTAGGTGATCGGGAGGCTGAGCGGGGCGCCGCTCGAGAACATGTTGATGTCAGAGTACATGTGGTTGAGGTTCTGGGTATTGCCGGGTGCGCTGTCGAAGAAGATTCCGGCGTCGACCTGCTCGAGCTGGATCGTCACGCCAATCTCCCGCAGGTTCTGCTGGACGATGATCTGGGTCTTCTGACGGACCGAGTTGATCGACGTCGACAGGTTCAGCTCCAGCCGGATCCCGTTCTTCTCCCGCGTCTCGCCGTTGCGGGCCCAGCCAGCGTCGTCGAGGATCTGGTTGGCCTGGTCGACGTCGTAGGCCAGGGTCGTGTTCGGCGACTCCCAACCCGGGTTGCCGGTGATGATGTTCGGCGTGATGCGCTCGCCGTTGGGGTTGTAGAGCCGGTTGAGGATCAGCTCGCGGTCGACGCCGAGGCTGATCGCCTGGCGAACGGCCGGATCGCTGAGGATCGTGTGCGGGATCTCCCAATAGGACATCTGACCGTCCGGGCCGGCTGCCCGGGGGTCGGAGAAGTTGAAGTTCAGCCGCTCCTCCGTCGTCCGGGCGACGGCGCGGATCTGGCCCTGGCCGCCGTCGAGGTACTGCGTGATCAGCTCCGGCTCGAGCTGGACGTTCCAGACGTAGTCCCAGTCGCCGGTCTGGACGACGGACTGGACCGCGGTCGCGACATCGCCGCCGCCGCGCAGGTTGACGCGGGCGAAGTATGGCTTGGCGGGGTCCCGGTACATCGGGTTGGCCGTGAAGATGACCTGGTCGTTCGGGGCGAAGCTCTCGACGACGAACGGCCCGGTCCCGATCGGGGCGGTCCGCATGTCGCCGCCGGCCTCGATGTAGTGGCGCGGGTAGACCGTGCCAAGCTGCTGGGTGGCGAAGGACTCGTACCAGTTAAAGTTCTGCTGTTCGAACCGGACCTGAACCGTCAGGTCGTCGAGGGCCGTAATCTCGGTGATGCGGGCCCACGGCTGGATCGACAGCGCTCCATTCGCCGGATCGACGACCCAGTCGTGGGTGAAGACGACGTCATCTGCCGTGAGCGGAGTCCCGTCCGACCAGACGACACCCGGCAGCAGCCTGAGCGTGAGCTGGGTCAGTTCGGGGTTGAGCCCGCCATTGGCGATGCTCGGCACCTCGGACAGCAGGTTCGGCTGGATGCTGCCGTCCTCGAAGATCCGCAGCAGCGGCTCGACGACGAGCTGCGAGGCGACGACGTTCGTCGTGCCGTTCGCGACGTGGGGACTGAGCTCGTTGATGGCCTGCCAGAACAACAGTTTGAGTTCGCCGTCCTGGCCGCGGGTCTTGCCCTCGGTCCCGACGGCCGGCGCGACTGCGACGGACGTCGCCGATGGTGCGGGCGTCGCGTCCTGCGGGTGCGGGGCGGCGCCGACGGTCTGGGCGCCGCGGACGAGCCACTGGAGCATCGCGAGGCTGGCGCCGAGGGCCGTGCCACGGGCGATGAAGTCGCGCCGGCTGGTCTCGCCGTGGAGGAGCTGGCTGAACAGTTCGCTGACCCGGCTGCCGCCGGGCGAGAGGTCGCTAGGGGTCTGGCTCACGCAACGCTACTTTCTATGGATGAGAAATGGACGCCGGGCCAGGTTTGCCCGCCGATCCGGGGGTGGAAACGATCACCCAGCTCGTTGTCTCCACAGCCAAGCATGGGGGATGCCGGGCCGATCCGGCCTTTTCCACGCTCGGTCGAGGCCGGGCAACAGATCGCTCCTGACCCGGATACCGGGTGCCACTTGACGCAAGCGAGAGCCACTGGCTCTGGTTCCTGCGACATACACTAAGTTAGTAGATCAAGATTGTCAAAATAGCTCGACGACCGTCCTATCAGCCGCATCAGCCCCGACGGCTGGGCCGGATGAGCAGGTCGAGGTCGTCGTCGTTGATCTGGAAGACGTAGCCCGCGACCGAGACGATCGCCGGTGAGCTGACCTCGCCCCAGCGGATCTCGACCCGATGGCCCTCGATGGTCAGGTCGCGGGACGGCTCGATGCTGAACGGGTGGCGCGGGTTGCGGTAGACCTTCCGGGTGCCGCCGACCTCCTCGACCGCCGCCATCGCGACGCGCTGGGCCGTCTCCTCATCCATGGGCTCGTCCGCTCCCGCCATCGTCGCTCACCTCTCGTCGGCTGGTTCGTCGGGCAGCTTGCCCGGTTTCGCCTTCACCGTTTGCGCCGGATCGCCTGGGAGTGGCTGGCCACAGGTGGGCTCCCCCCTATCGCCCTGGTCGCCGGCTCTGGTATCGTCCCGAGTGTTTCCGCCGCAAGCATACAGGCGGCCGGCCGGTGCGACTGACGATACCGCTGACGATGTCGCTGACAATGCCATCGCTCGGGATCGTGGCCACGACCGCGCCGCCGGAGGACGTTCCTGATGGTCGCTGCCCCCCCGACACTCCATGACGCCGTCGACGAGATCCTGCCCGGTCTCGTCGCCGACCGCCGCCACCTCCATGAGCACCCGGAACTCGGCATGCAGGAGACCGAGACGGCGAAGTTCGTCGCCGCCCGCCTCCAGCAGCTCGGTCTGGACGACATCCAAACCGGGATCGCCAACACCGGCGTCACCGCCCTGATCCGGGGAACGAACCCGGACGGCCCCGGCGCCGGCAAGGTCGTCATGCTCCGGGCCGACATGGACGCCCTCCCAATCGAGGAGGCCAACGATATCGACTACCGCAGCCAGAATCCCGGCGTCATGCATGCCTGCGGGCACGACGCCCACACCGCCATCCAGATGGGCGTCGCCCGGATGCTGATGGGCCGCCGCGACCAGTTCGCCGGAACGGTCAAGGTCCTCTTTCAGCCCTGCGAGGAAGCTCCTCCCGGCGGAGCGCGGTTCATGATCGAGCAGGGCGTTCTCCAGGACCCCGACGTGACCGCCGCCTTCGCGATCCACATGGCCAACTCGATGCCGGTCGGCAAGGTCGGGACGCGGGCCGGCGCCCAGCAGGCCGCCGCCGACCTGTTCACGATCACCGTCCAGGGCTGGGGTGGCCACGGCGCCGCCCCGCACACCACGATCGACCCGATCGTCGTCGGCTCCCAGATCGTGGTGGCGCTCCAGACGCTCGTCTCCCGCGAGACCGACCCGCTGGCCTCCGTCGTGGTCACCGTCGGGACGTTCAACGCGGGTTCGGCCCCGAACGTCATCCCGGACACCGCCGTGTTGACGGGGACGGTCCGGACACTGGACCAGGCGATCCGCGAGCACACGGCCGAGCGGATGGGAACCCTCGTCGAGGGCGTCGCGAAGGCGATGGGCGCGAGCGCGACCCTCGACTACCGGTGGGGCTATCCGGCCCTCGTCAACGACACCGACATGGCCCAGCTGGTCCTGGAGACGGGTGCCGAGGTGGTCGGCCGGGAGAACGTCGTCGTGATCCCGCCGTCGATGCCGGGCGAGGACATGAGCTACTTCCTCAACGAGGTGCCGGGCTGCATGTTCGTCGTCGGCTCGATGAACGAGGACAAGGGCCTGGTCTGGGGCCACCACCACCCCCGCTTCGACATCGACGAAAGCTCGATGGCGATCGGCGTCGAGATGATGACCAGCGTCGTGATGAACTATTTCGAGCGGGGGTAGGGTCGGGCCCATCCCGTTCGATCGTAGAAGTGGGGCTGTCACTGATCGGCGCCCGCGGGCGGCCATCGTCGTAGGGACATGGCTCTCGCTCTCGCGCTGCTGCGCTGGCCTTGCTCGCTTTGCTGCCGCGCCTCCAGCGGAGCGAGAGGCGCCATCTGCCCCGCCAACCTGTTCCCGTTGAATCGATTGATCGTCGCGGTACTGTTATCTCCCGGCGGGGCGATGGCCGCTGCGGCGGCCGGGCTCGCAAGCTTCGCCCATACGGAAAGGGACACTGTCGCCGTCTCTGGATCCCGGTAGCCTCGCACGCTGAAATGAAGGAGACCCCCCAATGTCCGTCGCCGACCTCTCGACCCTCGATGCCGCCGTCGACGAGATCCTGCCCGGTCTCGTCGCCGACCGCCGTCATCTCCACGAGCACCCGGAACTCGGGATGCAGGAGACCGAGACGGCGAAGTTCGTCGCCGCCCGGCTCCGGCAGCTTGGGCTGGAGGACATCCGGACCGGGATCGCCAACACCGGGATCACCGCCCTGATCCGGGGAACGAACTCCGAAGGGCCGGGCGCCGGCAAGACCGTCCTCCTCCGTGCCGACATGGACGCCCTCCCGATCCTTGAAGAGAACGACGTCGAGTACCGCAGCCAGAATCCTGGCGTCATGCATGCCTGCGGGCACGATGCCCACACGACGATGCTGATGGGCACGGCGCGCATCCTGATGGGCCGCCGGGACCAGTTCGCTGGGACCGTCAAGGTCCTGTTCCAGCCAGCCGAGGAGGGGCCGGGCGGCGCCGAGCCGATGATCGCCGAGGGGGTTATGGAGAACCCGCACGTCGACGCCGCCTTCGGCATCCACGTCGCCGGCGATCTGCCGGTCGGGCAGGTCAAGGTCGCGTCCGGGCCGCGCAGCGGCGCCGCGGACTCGCTCCACCTGATCATCCAGGGCAAGGGCGCTCACGGCGCGGCGCCGCACAAGGGCATCGACCCGATCGTGATCGGTGCCGAGATCATCACCGCGCTCCAGACCATCGTCTCCCGGAACGTCGATCCGCTGGAGCGGGCCGTGATCACCGTCGGCGCCCTCCACGCCGGGATCGCGCCGAACGTCATCCCGGACACGGCCGAGCTGCGGGCGACGATTCGCTCGTTCACCCCGGAGGTTCGCGACCTGCTCGCGAAGCGCATCCCGGAGGTCTGCGAGGGCATCGCCGAGGCGATGGGTGGCAGCGTCACGGTCACCTACCGGTTCGGCTACCCGCCGCTGGTCAACAATGTCGAGATGGCCGGGCTCGTCAAGCGGGCCGCGACCGACGTGCTGGGCGCGGAGAACGTCCATGAGGCGACGCCGGGGATGGGGGCCGAGGACATGGCCTATTTCCTCAACCTGGTGCCTGGCTGCTTCTACAACGTCGGGGTCCGCAATGAGGCCCGCGGCATCGTCTGGGGAGCGCACCACCCGAAGTTCGATCTGGACGAGGATTCGCTTGGCGTCGGTGTCAAGGTGATGACAAGCGTCGTCATGCGGTACTTCGCCGAAGGGTAGTCATGTCGTCACGGACGGCGACTCGCTCCAGGCGCTACGAGCAGGACGACAGCATGCGACGGCGGGTCATTCGGGCCGCCGTCGCGCGTTTTCCGACACCCCGTTCCGGGTGATCGGTCTGGCGGTGACTAACCGACCGTCCGTGCATCAACCGGTAGCTGACTGACGTTCACGAGAACCGTCACGGAGCAGCGGAGCCAATGGCTCCCCTCCGTCTTCAGAGGAGTCCAGACGGCACTGGACAAGGCGGTGATCTGGTCGTATGGTTTAGCCGACGCTAAATATTCTGTGAGGCTACGGCAGAAATCGGGATAGCGCCCATTGTCCTTCCGCTGGGGTGCCATCCGGATTCGCGGATTCGCGAAAGGACAACGACGCACGGTCCGTGATCATTCGGTGCCCGGGATCGCTGTACTACGACCGGCCACCAAATGATCGCCAGCGTGGGGCAGGCGCTTCCTGTCGCCGGCCAGTCTCTCGTCGCATCATCTGCCACATGCTGGAGTAACCATGAGGACGTATCGCAATGGCTGAAGGATTGACCACAGCGCCAAAGCGACGGCGCTACGCCGGTGAAGAGATCGGTGGGGCCGCGGACGCGGGAACGCTTGCGACAGCGACCGCGGTCCTGGCTGGCACCAGCACGAAAGGTCCACTTCGGCGCATCCTGCCGTTCCTCGGGCCGGCATTCATTGCCTGCATCGCCTATATCGACCCTGGCAACTTCGCGACCAACATCCAGGGTGGCGCCCAGTACGGCTATCTCCTGGTCTGGGTCATCGTCGCCGCCAACCTGATGGCGATGCTCATTCAGGCGCTCTCGGCCAAGCTCGGAATCGCGACCGGACAGAACCTTCCGGAGACGATCGGCCAGCGGTTCCCCAAACCGGTCGTCTGGTTCTTCTGGGGCCAGGCCGAGCTGATCGCCATGGCGACCGACCTGGCCGAGTTCCTCGGGGCCGCGATCGGCTTCAACCTGCTTTTCGGTATCCCGCTGTTCTGGTCGGCGGTCATCACTGGCTTCGCTACCTTCGGCATCCTCGCCCTGCAGAACTGGGGCTTCCGCCCCCTCGAAGCGATCATCGCCGTGCTCGTGTTCGTGATCGGTGGCTGCTACGTCATCGAGACCTTCCTCGGCAAGCCTGACGCGGGTCTCACGCTCGGCGCGTTCCTGCCGCCGAAGTTCTCCGGCACCGAGAGCGTGCTGCTGGCGACGGGCATCCTTGGCGCCACGGTGATGCCGCATGTGATCTATCTGCATTCGGCCCTGACACAGGGCCGGATCGAGGGCACGAACCCGGTTCAGAAGCGGAAGATCTTCCGGTTCGAGCTCATCGACATCGTGATCGCGATGGGCATCGCCGGGTTCGTCAACGCCTCGATGCTGCTGATGGCGGCGGTGACCTTCCACACCACCGGGATCGTCGACATCGAGGGCGACCTGATTTTCCAGGCCTACGAGACACTGACGCCGCTGCTGGGCGGCTCGGCCAGCGTCTACTTCGGCATCTCGCTCGTCGCCGCGGGCTTGTCCTCCTCGGCGGTCGGCACGATGTCCGGGCAGGTCATCATGCGCGGGTTCCTCGGCTGGAACATCCCCCTCTATATCCGGCGGCTGGTCACGATGATTCCGGCCTTCGTTGTCATCCTCCTCGCGGTGCCAGCCACCCAGACGCTGGTCCTGAGCCAGGTCGTGCTGTCATTCGGTATCCCGTTCGCGCTGGTCCCGCTGCTGATCTTCACGAGCCGCCGCGATCTGATGGGCGACCTCGTCAACCACCGGGTCACGACCGTCGTCGCCTGGATCATCGCCGCGGTGATCATCGCGCTGAACCTGTATCTCCTGTTCGACACCTTCTTCGGGTAGCCCACACCGGGCCATCCGTCTACCGCACCCGCATGGCTGCTCCCGCTCCCGCTCACTCGCCGGCCGCGGGAGTGGGAACGGCCATCTCCAGTTCCCGGCCGGATGACCGACAATGCGGCACGCCCCGTCCGGGGTGCCAGAGACATCGATCACACCACATCGGAGGCGAGCACCCGTATGTCCGCGACCATCCCATCCCTCCACGACGCCATCGACGAGATCCTGCCGGGGATGGTCGCGGACCGCCGCCATCTCCATGAGCACCCGGAACTCGGGATGCGGGAATACGAAACCGCGAAGTTCGTCGCCGCCCGGCTCCGGCAACTTGGTCTGGAGGACATCCGGACCGGGATCGCCAACACCGGCGTGACGGCGCTGATCCGGGGAACGAACCCGGATGGTCCCGGCGCCGGCAGGGTCGTGATGCTGCGGGCGGACATGGATGCCCTTCCGATCGAGGAGGAGAACGACGTCGAATACCGGAGCCAGAACCCCGGCGTGATGCACGCCTGCGGGCATGACGCCCACACGACGGTCCTGCTCGGGACGGCGCGGATCCTGATGGAGCGAAGAGACCAGTTCGCTGGCACGGTTAAGGTCCTGTTCCAGCCCTGCGAGGAGCAGCCGCCCGGCGGGGCCAGGTTCATGATCGAGCAGGGCGCCCTGGAGGACCCGCACGTCGACGCGGCCTTCGGGTTGCACGTCGCGCCGGACACCGAGGTCGGGCTCGTCAAGGTGCTGGAGGGGCCGGTCAGCGCCGCGTCGGACACGTTCTTCGTCGAGATCCAGGGTCACGGCGGCCACGGTGCCTACCCGCACCGTGGGATCGACCCGATCATGGCTGGCGCCCGGATCATCAGCGCGCTCCAGGCGCTGGTCTCCCGCGAGACCGACCCGCTCGAACGCGCCGTCATCACGGTCGGCTCGCTCCACGCCGGCGAGGCCGACAACGTCATCCCGGACACGGCGACCCTGACCGGCACCGTCCGGACCTTCAGCGAGGCAACGCGGGAGCGGTTCGCCCGGCGGATCCCCGAGGTCATCACCGGGATCGCCGCGGCGATGCGGGCGTCGGCGACCATTGAGTACCAGCCGGGTTACCCGTCGATGGTCAATGACGCCGCGATGGCGGATCTGGTCCGGCGGGCGGCGACCGATGTGCTGGGCGCGGAGCAGGTCCTGCGCGGGACGCCGATGATGGGCGTCGAGGACATGGCTTACTACTTCCAGCGGGTACCGGGCTGCTTCTGGAACCTCGGTGTCGGCAACGCGGAGCGCGGGATCGGCACGGGTGTCCACAACCCGCGCTTCGAGATGGATGAGGCGGCGCTCGCGATCGGCGTCGAAGTCATGACCGCCGTCACGCTACGGTACTTCGCCGAGGGGTAGCCGGTCACGGGCGGAGCGTCGCCCGGCCATGAATGGCCGGGCTCAGGACCATTCCGGGGAACGCGGGTGACCGGTTGGCAACACCCTTGCGCGCTCAGTTGGTATCCGTTGACAGGGAGATGCATGCGATGACGACGATCCTGCTGACCGGCTTCGAGCCCTTCAACGGCGCGGCGACCAACCCCTCGTGGCAGGCCGTCAGCCGGATTGCCGCTCACTGGGATCGGCCCGAGACACTGATCACGGCCGAGCTCCCCGTCGCCTTCGGCGCGACCGGGGACGCCATGCGGGCGCTGCTGGCCGAGCACCGGCCGGACCTCGTCGTCGCGGCCGGGCTGGCCAATGGCCGCGGCCAGATCACGCCGGAGCGGGTCGCGATCAACATCGACGACGCCCGGATCCCGGACAACACCGGCCGGCGGGTGATCGACCGGCCGATCGTTGCCGGCGGCCCGGCGGGGTACTTCAGCAGCCTGCCGATCAAGGCGATCATCGCGGCGCTACGTGAACGGGAGATCCCGGCGTCGGTCTCGAACTCGGCCGGGACGTTCCTCTGCAACGACGTCTTCTACGTGCTCATGGATGAGATCACCCGATCCTACCCCGACACCCGCGGCGGCTTCGTTCACGTTCCCCTCGCGACCGAAGATGCCCCCGACGACCAGCCGTCGCTCCCAATCGCGACTATCGCCGATGCCCTGGAGATCATCATCACGACGAGCCTCCGGACGGTCGGCGATCTTGCCCTGATCGGTGGCGTCGAGCACTGAGCGTCCTTCGACGCTCCGCCGTTGATCCGGGCGATGATGGTCGCCCGGATCAACGGCCTCTGGCTACGCGGCGTTGCGGCGGGCGGAGTCGCGCCTGTACAGCCGCATCGCCCAAATGTAGCCCACCAGACCGATTGCCAGGCACCAGGCCACGGCGAGCGCGGCGGTGGTGCCAATGGCGTCCCCGGAGCCGCTCAGGAGATCGCGAAGCGTGTCCGTGATGGGGGTGAAGGGCTGATATTCCGCGAACCAGCGTAGCCCGGTCGGCATCGAGTCGGTCGGGACGAAGCCGCTGCCGAGGAAGGGCAGGAACGTCAGCAGCATCGGCGAGTTGCTCGCGGTCTCGACGCTCGACGCGCTCAGCCCCAGCGCCACGCACAGCCAGCACAGGGCCAGCGCCAGGAGGAGCAGGAACCCAACTGCCCCGGCCCACCCGGCCGGACCGGCATCGGGACGGTAACCAATCAGCAGCGTGACTCCGAGGACGACCGCGACGCAGACCATCGACTGGACCAGACTGCCGACCACATGGCCGACCAGTACGGAGGCCCGGCTGATCGCCATCGTCCGGAATCGGGCGACGATGCCCTGGGTCATGTCCATGGCCACGACGATGGCCGTGCCCTGGACGGCGGAAGTGACGGCGATGATCAGGAAGACGGGTGTAATGTAGGAGACGTAGGCGTCGCGCCCGCCGGTCCCGTCCCCGAGCCCAGCGCCCATCGTGCCGCCAAAGACGAACGAGAACAACAGCAGGAACACGACCGGTATGGCGACCAGCATGAGGGTCAGCGACGGGTAGCGGATCAGCCGGCGCAGGTTGCGGCGCGACATCGTGGCCGAGTCGGCGACGGTGTGGGTCAGGGCAGTCATCGGGCATTCTCCTGGGCGGCACCGGTCGGGGCGCCGGTGAGGGCGAAGAAGACGTCGTCAAGGTCGGGCGTCTCGACGGTGACCCGCTCGACCGGGACCGAGCTGTCGGCCAGCCGGTTGAGTAGCGCCCGAACCTCGTCGGCGCTGCCGTCGCCGGGTACGGCCAAGGTCAGTGCGGTATCGTCTCGGGTCGTCGGTACCGTCGGGCCGAGCAGCCGGCTGGCCGCATCGAGCGATCCCTCATCGGTGAAGCCCAATCGGACCTGGCCGCCCGGGACGAGGCGCTTAAGGTGGGTGGCCGTGCCCTCGGCGACCAGCCGGCCGTCATGGAGGACGGCGATCCGGTCGGCGAGCTCGTCGGCCTCCTCCAGGTACTGCGTGGTCAGGAAGATCGTGACGCCACCGGTGACGAGCTCGCGGATCAGCTGCCACATGACCTGGCGGCTGCGGGGGTCGAGCCCGGTGGTCGGCTCGTCAAGGAAGACGATCTTCGGGTCGCCGATCAGACTCATGGCCAGGTCCAGCCGGCGGCGCATCCCGCCCGAGTAGGTGGGGACCGGCCTGCGGGCGAAGTCGCTCATGTCGAATCGCCGGACCAGGTCGTTGATCCGCTGGCGTCCCTCCACGCGGCCAAGATGGTGCAGGTCCGCCATCAACTGGAGGTTCTCCTCGCCGTTGAGCAGGTCATCGACGGCGGAGAACTGACCCGTGACGCCGATAGCGGCCCGGACGGAGTCGGGCTCGCGGGCGAGGTCATGTCCGGCGATTCGGATTTCGCCGGCGTCGGGCGAGATCAGGGTCGAGAGGATCTGGACCATCACCGTCTTGCCGGCTCCGTTCGGTCCAAGTAGCGCGAAGACCGTCCCGGCCGGGATGCGGATGTCGATGCCGTCGAGGACGACGTGGTCGCCAAAGGACTTGCGGAGTCCGGTCACCGAGATCGCGAGGCGATCGGTGGCTGTGGTCACGGGTAATTTCTCCTCTTCGGGGCGCGGTGCCCCTGGCCTGGCGCGGACGCGCTGGCGTCATGGGTCGTCTAGGCAATACGGGATCGGTGGTGACAAGCGTGCTGTCGTCGCCGGGTGCCGCTGTTTCCCTTCTCCGGGGCCAGCAAGGCGAACGGCGGTCCGCTGGCCAGATGAGCGCTCCGGCAGCCGGAGAGTCGGTTAGGGGGATCAGTCTCGCCTCCGGCCGGGCCGCGTCAGTTCACGATGCTTAGATGTCGAGGTCCTCGACCGGGGGCATGGCGGCGGCGGCGGTGACCAGCTCGAAGTACTCGGTCGGGATCTTGTCCCGCATCTCGTCGAGGGTGTCGAACACCTCGAGGCGGGACTCGGCCGGAATGACGCCCCAGCGTGTGTCACCGATGCCGATCCCGAGGACGGTCCGCCAGTCCTGTCGTCCGCCGCGTTTGTCGCTGTACTCCGAGCCGTAGTGCCAGTCCTCCGACCGCTCGACGTGGAGGACGAAGCGGCCCGAGCGTGCCCGGTAGATCCGGAACATCTCCACTCGGTTACCGACGTTTTGGTTCCACTCGCCCAGGCGGAGGCCGACGAAGCGTTGCTTGCGCTGGGCGCCCTTGATCCCCACCTTGACAGTGATCTCCTCGAACCCCTCGTCCTGACCATCCTTCTGATCGACGTAGCGCCGCAGAGCGGTGGTGATCGCGGCCGAGAGGCTACCCCCCGCGAGCTCCTGCGCTCGCTGGTAGAGGGGAAGGTCGCCGTCGGCCACGTAGATCGTCTTGTTTGGCATGGCACCATCATACTGCCTTTCCAATATACGTATACATATACTTATAACATGGCCTGATGCAGAGTCAACCCCTGGAGCTGTTCGGCTGATCGGACCGGGAACAACGCCACGTCGGTGCGCTACGCTGTAAGGGACACGCGGGTCCGACTGGCGACCGCTCGCGCCATCGTCCAACCGGGAGCACCCTAATGACCATCCCCTCCCCCACCGAGCAGCTCGTCTCTGTCGACTGGCTGGCGGACCACCTCGATCACCCCGGCGTCCGGGTCGTCGACATCCGGGGATACGTCCGGACGACGGACCTCGGCGGCGGCCGGCAGGAGGCAACCTACGCCGGGGCGCCGGAGGAGTACGCGGCCGGGCACATCCCCGGGGCGATCTTCATCGACTGGACCAGCGACATCACCGACCCGGGCAACCCGGTCAAGGCCCAGCTGGCCGGGTCTGAGCGGTTCGCCGAAGCGATGGGATCGCGCGGAATCGGCGACGACACCTTCATCGTCAGCGTCGATCACACTGGTGGCCACATGGCGACCCGGCTCTGGTGGGCGCTGCGGGCCTACGGGCACGAAAAGGTCGCGATCCTCGATGGCGGCTACGCCGCTTGGCGAGCGGCCGGCAAGCCGCTCAGCACGGATGCCGTGACGCCGGACCGGGCGACCTTCACGCCGCGCTATCGGCCCGAACTCGTCTCGTCGATCGAGGGCGTGTTGCTGGCGACCGAGCACGGGCAGACGGCGATCATCGACGCCCGCGACGCCGGCCAGTACGACGGGTCGGTCCAGCGCGGCTCACGGGGTGGCCATATCCCCGGCGCGATCAACATCCCGGCGAAGTCGCTGATGCGACCCGATGGCACGCAGAAGTCCGTCGACGAGCAGGCCGCGATCTTCGCGGAGGCCGGGATCACCGCCGAGACGCCGGTGGTCGCCTACTGCAACGGGGGCGTGACGGCGACGGCCGTCCTGTTCGCCCTCGATCGGACCGGCCACACCAACTACGCCAACTACGACGGCTCCTGGAACGAGTGGGGCGAGCGCGACGACGTTCCGGTCGTCAGTGGTCCGGAGCCGGGCGGTCGCTGATCACTGACGGTTTCAGACGTAAGTTCCGACCTCGATCAAGGCGGCTGCTCCCCTCTCCGGGCACCCGCGGAGACGAAGCCGCTTCAGCGGCTGAGCGAGCAGGTGAGCCGGAGAGGGGTCGGGGGAGAGGTCTGCTCCGCCGCCGATTCGTTCCATCACATCCCGTCTGACTCAGCAACGAGGGAGCAACCCATGAGCGGCGAACCCGCGACCGAGACGGCGACGAAGCGGATGCACACCTACCGTTCGACGATCCGCTGGACCGGCGACCGGGGCAGCGGGACGTCCGGCTACCGGGACTATGACCGGCTCTACGACGTGCTGGTCGAGGGCAAGCCGGCGATCGCCGGGTCGTCGGACCCGCTGTTCCGGGGCGACCCGGCGCGGCACAACCCGGAGGACCTGCTCGTCGCGTCCATCGCCGCCTGCCACATGCTGTGGTACCTGCACCTCTGCGCCGACGCCGGGGTGATCGTCGTGAATTATGTCGACGAGTGCGACGGCAGCCTGGCCGAGAACGCCGACGGCAGCGGGCGCTTCACCGCGATCACGCTCCGGCCGCGGGTGACGATCTCGGCCTCGTCCGACGCGGACCGGGCCGCCGCCCTCCACGCCGACGCCAACCGGATGTGCCCACTGGCCGCCTCGATGGCCTTTCCGGTTCTGCACGAGCCAACGGTGATCGTCGCGCCGGATGACAGCCGGTGACCACGAATGACCGATCGTGAACACGCCAGATAGTGTCGAGCGCGCCCCGGACTGGCTCCGGGACGCGCTCGAGGGTGGGTGCCAAGGGCCGGACTCGAACCGGCGACCGCACGATTTTCAGTCGTGAGCTCTACCAACTGAGCTACCTTGGCGAGATTCCCGGTTCAGGACGTGACCGCGGCCCGGTGGGCGATAGAGGGCTCGAACCTCTGACATCCACGGTGTAAACGTGGCGCTCTACCGACTGAGCTAATCGCCCAGGCTGAGCCTGTCGCTCAGGTGGGCCCGACCGCCGTGGTCTGGGGATGCGTCCGGTGCCCAGGAGAGGACTTGAACCTCCACGCCCTTGCGGGCACTAGCCCCTCAAGCTAGCGCGTCTGCCGATTCCGCCACCTGGGCAGGTGTTTGTACGGCGCGCGAGAGTATAGGTTTGTCGGATGAGCGCCGTCAAGCGAGCCGTGCTCCCCTGAGTCCGGTGATTGCCGGGCTGACGACCCGGAGCGACGCGGCAAAAAGCTGGCGTCACCACTGCCCGGCCGTTGCTCGGGAACGGACAGGCCCGTTCCGGGTACGATGACGCCGGTCGTCACACGGCGGGAGTCATGTCGCGTTCGATGGCGCCGGACGGATGCATCCCGGTGGCCAGTCCTCGGAGGTCCGATGTACAGCTACCTCACGCACCTAGAATGCACCGACTGTGGCGCTACCTGTCCGGCCGATCACCTGCGGACGGTCTGCCCCGTCTGTGGCAAGGTCCTCTACGCCCGCTACGACCTGGCCGTCGCGGCCAATGAGATGACGCCGGCGGCACTGGCCGGGCGGCCATGGAATCTGTGGCGCTATCACGAGATCCTGCCCGTTCAGGATCCGGCCAACGCCCTCACCCTCGGTGAGGCCGGTACGCCGTTGCTCCGTGCGCCGGCGTTCGGCCGCGCCGTCGGGCTGGATCGGCTGCTGATCAAGGACGAGGGGCTGAACCCCACCGGCAGCTTCAAGGCGCGCGGGCTCGGCATGGCCGTCTCCCGGGCGAAGGAACTTGGCGCGGTGTCAGTTGCGATCCCGTCGGCGGGCAACGCTGGATCGGCGATGGCCGCCTACGCCGCCCGCGCCGGGCTGCCGGCCTGGGTCTTCATGCCGGCCGATGCGCCGGTGGTGATGAAGGCCGAGTGCGTCGCCTACGGGGCGAACGTCTTCCTGGTCGACGGGCTGATCAACGACGCCGGCCGGGTCGTCCGGGAGGCCGGCCCGGCCCATGGCTGGTTCGATGTGTCGACGCTCAAGGAGCCGTACCGGGCGGAAGGCAAGAAGACGATGGGGCTGGAGCTGGCCGAACAGCTTGGCTGGCGCGTCCCCGATGCGATCGTCTACCCCACCGGCGGCGGGACCGGCATCGTCGGGATGTGGAAGGCGTTCGCCGAGCTGGAGACGATGGGCCTGATCGGGCCGAAACGTCCCAGGATGATCGTCGTCCAGGCGGAGGGCTGCGCGCCCATCGTCCGCGCGTTCGAGGCCGGAGAGCGGCACGCCGAGCCGTGGCGGCAGGCATCCACCGTCGCCGCCGGCCTGCGGGTGCCGGTCGCGATCGGGGATTACCTGATCCTCGACGCGGTGCGGGAGAGCGGCGGGACCGCCCTGACGGTCTCCGAGGCGGAGTTGATGGAGGGAGTGCGGCTGGCCGCGACCCACGAGGGACTCTTCGTCTCACCCGAAGCGGGCGCCGCCTTCGTCGCCACGCGCAGACTGCGGGAGAGCGGCTTCCTGCGCCAGGCCGATGAGGTGGTGATCTTCTCGACCGGTAGCGGGATGAAGCACACGGAGCTGATCACTGTCGACCAGTTGCCGGTGCTCGATCCGAACGACGCCGATCTGGCAGCCACCATCATGACGGCACTGGCGTGACCGCCGAACGGCGCCGTTCTGACCCGGAAATGGCTGGCTTAACGAACGAGACACGCGAGGGCGAAGCACGATGACGGTCCTCGGCATCCATCACGTCATGGTCGCCATTCCCGTCGGTGGGGAGGAGACGGCGCGGCGGTTCTACGGCGACCTGCTCGGGCTGACGGAAGTCCCGAAGCAGGCCGACATGCGGCACCGGGGCGGCGTCTGGTACCGGACCGGCAACCTCGACTTCCACCTCGGGGTCGATCCGGACTTCCGGGCGGCCGCGAAGGCGCACGTCGCCTGGCAGGTCGACGACCTCGACGGATTGCGGGTGCGACTGAACGGGGCCGGCTACGAGACGACCGACGACATCCCCCTCGACGGCTACCGCCGCTTCAAGGTCCACGATCCGTTCGGCAACCACGTCGAGCTGCTTGCTCTCCTGCCCTAGCGATTGGGCGCCTGGCCCCTTGACCTGCTCTCCGTCTGGCCGGACGATCCCTCCAGATGCGATGGTGGGCGACACACAGATGGATGGGGGTGAACCCGTGGTGATGACACTGGCGGAGATGGGACTGGACGGGCTGGTCGCGGACCTGATGGCGCGGGACCGCGTGCCGGGTCTGACGATCGGCATCCTGGACGGGGACGAGACCTCGTTCGCCGCCTACGGGGTGACCAACCAGGAGACCGGGGTGCCGGTCGTCCCGGAGACGGTCATGCAGATCGGCTCCATCTCGAAGGTGTTCCTCGGCACCCTCGTCATGGGGCTGGTCGAAGAGGGCCGGCTCGACCTCGACCGCCCGATCGTCGAGACCCTGCCTGGCTTCCGGCTGGCCGACGATGCGGCGACGCCGCTCATCACCGTCCGGCACTGCCTGACGCACCTGACCGGGTTCGAGGGCGACCGCTTCGACGACCACGGCCGGGGCGACGACGCCCTCGCCCGCTGCGTCGCCGGCTACGCGACGCTTGCCCAGCAGCTGCCGCCGGCGACGACGTTCAGCTACTGCAACACCGGCTTCAACCTGGTTGGCCGCGTCGTCGAGGTCCTGCTCGGTCAACCCTACGAGCAGGCGATGCGGGAGCGCGTCTTCGAGCCGCTCGGCCTGACGCGGGCGACCTTCTTCGCCGACGAGGCGATCCTCCAGCACAACGCTGCCGGCCACCTGACGCCGCCGACCGGCGAGGACACCGTCGCTCGCCCGTACCCGCTGGCCCGGAACGCGAACCCGGCCGGCGGGATCATCACCGACGTCGCCGATCTGCTCCGGTTCGCCGCCGCCCACCTCGGCCTGATCGACGTCCCGGCCCCGTTCCCGTCCATGTCGACCCGGCTGGCGATGCGGGAGCGCCAGGTCGAGATCACGCCGACGACCGGGCGCGGGCTGACGTGGTCGCTGGAGCAACGGGCCGACGAGCCGGCCGTCGGGCACGGCGGCGCGACCAACGGCTTCAAGGCGTCGCTGCTCCTGCTGCCGGAGCGCGGCTTCGCGATCGCGATGCTGACCAATGGGGAGAACGGCGTCTACACCGAGCGGGACATCGAGCGGGCGATCCTGTCGAAGCGGTTCGGGATCGAGGACACCGACCCGGAGCCGATTGCGCTGACGCCGGGCGTCGCCAGGACGGTCGTTGGCCAGTACCACGCGATGCTGGCCGAGCTGACCGTCGCCGGGGACGACGACGGGCTGACCGTCACGACCATCGGGATCAACCCGTTCACCCACGAGCGGGGGGCGCCGCTGACCGCGCCGATCACGCCGGTCGGGGACGACACGTTCATCGTCAGCGAAGGCGTCCGGAAGGGCACGTCGCTTCAGTTCCTGCCCGACGGCGCGGGTCGCTTCACGATGCTGCGGGCCGGAGGGCGGGTCGCGGTCCGGGTCGACGCCTGAGGCGGCGGGCCAGTCGGATTCCGGGGCGTGCTAAGATCGGGCGATTTCGGCGGCGCGGGCCGTGCCCGCCAGCCACCGGCAGCCGGGTGCCATCATCACCGCCGCGAGCGTTCCCGGCCGGTCATGACCTGGCACGACCATTCGACCGCACAACGAGGAGCAGACGCATGACGGCCGGACGATATGCGGGACGACCAAGAGTGACCGTCGTCGGAGCGGGAATGGTGGGCGGGACAGCCGCTCAGCTGCTCGCCCAGCGGGACTATGCCGATGTGGTTCTGGTCGACATCGTCGATGGCCTGCCCCAGGGCAAGGCGCTCGACCTCGCGGAGGCTGGCCCGGTGCTGGGTTACGACACGGCACTCACCGGCGCCAACGGCTACGAGGACACCGCGAACTCCGACGTCGTCGTGATCACCTCCGGGATCGCCCGCAAGCCGGGGATGAGCCGTGACGACCTCCTCAAGACCAACATGGGCATCGTCCGCTCCGTCACCGGACAGGTCGTCGCGCAGTCGCCGGATGCGATCATCATCGTCGTCTCCAACCCGCTCGACGCGATGTGCCACGTCGCCTTCGACGCGGCCGGCTTCCCCCGCGAGCGCGTGATCGGGATGGCCGGGGTGCTGGACTCGGCCCGCTTCCGGACCTTCATCGCCCGTGAGCTCGACGTCTCGGTCGAGGACGTGACCGGCTTCGTCCTCGGTGGCCACGGCGACACGATGGTGCCGCTGTCGCGCTACTCGACGGTCGCCGGCGTCCCGATCACCGAGCTGATGCCGGCCAATCGGGTCCGGGCGATCGAGGAGCGGACGGCCAACGGCGGGGCCGAGATCGTCGGGCTACTCAAGACCGGCAGCGCCTGGTATGCCCCCGGCGCCTCGATCGTCCAGATGGTCGACAGCATCCTGCTCGACAAGAAGCGCGTCCTGCCGGCGAGTGTGCTGCTCCGGGGCGAGTACGGGATCGACGGGCTCTACGTCGGCGTGCTGACCAAGCTCGGCGCCGCCGGGCTGGAGCAGATCATCCCGCTCACCCTGACCGACGGCGAGCGGGCCGCCCTGAACCGGTCCGCCGCCGCGGTCCGTGATCTGGTCGACACAATGGCCCGGATCGCCTCGACCTGACCGGCGGAAGAGGGCCTGGCGGCCCGGACAGCTCGCACATACCTGTCACACGTCCGCTATCCGAACGTCACAGGTACTAGCGAGAATTTGGGTGTGGCGCCATGTTTGCGCTGTGGCGTGGAGATCCGATTCGATCGAGACGCCGAGCCGGCAACGAGTAGTGGACAGAAACGAGACAGGTCGAGACACATGCCAGGATTACCACTCCCCAGGGGCAAGTCGGGCGGCATCATGGGCCGCCTGGCGCTGTTCAATCAGCTGATCGCCATCGTCCGCGAGATGCGGGTCGAAGAGGTCCGGCGCGACGCCGATATGCGGCCGGTCATGCTGGTCGTCGGACCCGACCGGGCCAGCGCGGCCGACCTTGGCCACCGGCTGGTCGGCTGGTCCGAGGACCGGGCCGTCTCCGTCAAGACGTTCGACGAGTCGATGGGCGACCTCAACCGGTTCGACCTGATCGTCGCCTACGATCCGGATGAGGTCGGTCGGGTGGCCGACCTGCGGGTCAAGGCCGAGCGGCTCGGGACACTGGCGGTCGTCGTCCGCCACGACGCAGCCGAGCTGAACGACGACAAGGCGCTGGAGGCGACCCGACGGCGGATCGTCGAGCTGCTCCCGGAGCGGGCCGTCGCCTTCGGCCGGGCCTTCCCGCCCTTCCGGTCGGCCGCGATTGGCTCGATCGTCCAGTCGACCGCCCGGGCCAACGCGCAGTTCGCCCTGATCGCCAACATCCCGTCCGTGATCCCGATCGTCGGCTCACTGTTCTCGGCCGGGGCGGACCTGCTGGTCCTGACCAAGAATCAGGTGCTGCTGCTGTTCAAGGTCGCCGCCATCCACGGCCGCGACCTGCGCGACACGACCGGCATCCTGCGCGAGATCGTTCCCGTCGTCGGGTCCGGGCTGCTCTGGCGGACGCTGGCGCGCGAGGCGGTCTCGTTCCTGCCGCTGCTGGCCGGGACGATTCCCAAGGTCGCGATCGCCTACGCCGGCACCTTCGCCGTCGGCCGGGCCGCCGACTACTACTACCGATTTGGGCACAAGCCGACCCGGGACCAGCGCCGCGAGTTCTATCAGCAGGGCCATGAGGATCTGCACGAGCGCAACCCGGACCTCGTCAAGCCGACGGGAAAGTCCGACGCCGCCACCAATGGGGTCAGCATCACCGAGGTCTCCGCGTCCGGAAGCGACCCGGTCCCGCCAATGGCGCCCGACGCAACGGCCTCCGAGGGGGTCGACGGCTTCACGAGCGAATCGGCCGGGGCCAGCACCGAGAGCCCGACCCGCCCCTCTTCGCAATGAGCAGCTCGTGGACCCGACCATGAATGGATCGGGCTCGAGACGATGTTGTGACGTTGAGTGTTGGCGGTCTACGGATCGTCCCGGAACGATCCGGATTCGCCCTGACGCACGTGTCTCCCCGGCTACTGTCCCTGGAGCCCTGGTTCTCCCCCGGCTATCGTCCCTGAGCCCGATCCATTCATGGTCGGGCTTTTGCCGTCATGGCCAGATCATAAACGAGTGTCCTCGCGGAGATCGCCCGGATTGCCGGGATGACGCCAAGGTGCGCCGGGTGCGGCAGGTAGGCGTCCCGGGCGGCCGCGTCCACGAAGACCATCACGAAGCCGTGATCATAGCCCTGCCCGATGCCTTCCGGGCTCGCGTTCGGCCCCCAGTTCACTGAGTGAATTCCGGCGATATGGGTCGGCAGATCCAGGATCGCCTCGCGAAGCCGATCCCACTGATCCAGCGTGCTGTCCGGCAGCGCTTCGAAGAGGACGATGTGATACAGCATTCGGGTTCCTTGCCTGATTGCCCGGGGGCTCGACCTTGATCACACGGTCGCAACCGGTCAGCCCCGGCCGTTCGGAAACTGGCCGGTCGGGGCGCCATGTTCGCGGAGCATCCGGTAGTCGTCGTCGGTCAGGGCGAAGACGAGCGTGTCGCGGGGTTCGCCGGACGGGGTGAGCGAGTCCTTGCGGTGCGTTCCCTCGTGGACGAAGCCGAGCCGATCGGGAATGGCGCGGCTCTTCGCGTTCTGGGTGTCGCACAGGATGGTCACCCGGCGGGCATCGAGCTGTCCGAAGGCGAGGCCGAGCAACAGCCGGACGGCCTCGGTCATGTAGCCGTGGCCGCTGGCCGAGGTCCGCAGCCAGTAGCCGATCTCGAAGGCGCGCAGCCGCCAGCTGATCGAGTGAAAGCCGGTCCCGCCCAGATAGCGGCCGCTGGCTGTCTCGAACACGCCGACATTGAGCGAGTCGCGCCGGAGCCACTCGGCCGCCATCCGGATGCAGTAATCGACGGCGTCGTCCTGCGTCCGCATCATCGGCGGCCAGTCCATCCAGACGTCGATCTCGGCCCGGGACTCGTCGATCGCCTCCAGCATCCCCGGCCCGTCACCCGGCCGGAGCGGGCGCAGCGTGATCCGATCCCCGACGAGGTCAGTGGGCAGCGGAATCAGCGTCGGGTAAACGTGTCGGCTCATGGGTGATCCTCTTCACGTGGGGGCGGGTGCGAGACGCTCGCCAGTCAGCGCAGAGTCAAGGTGATATGCGACTGCGTCCGGAACAGCTTGGCGATCACCTCGAACAGAGTCTGTTCTCGATCACGCTCAGCGTCCGCGATCCGCTCGTCCAGGCGGACGTGATTCGATGCGTGGGCCACTTCCCTGACAGCCTGCAGGTAGCGGGCAAGGGCGACATGACCAAGGAGCCGGCGACTCCTGGCCGAATTCGACCAGACAATCTCGATCGGCGCTTCGACGTCGAACGTGCCGAAGCCGCCTCGGAGGACGTCGTTGAGTGCATCTAGGTTTCGTCCAAACCCCTCGAAATCGGGACAGAACTGTCGCTGAACCTCGTCATAGAAGGATTCGAGGTCATCGAAGCGGTCGCCGTCGAGCGTGAAGGCCTTCATGGATTCTCAGCGATTCTCACAGAGCGGTGTCCGGGCCGGCCCAGTCTGGGGCGACGCCATGGATGCTGTCAGCAAGCCGACTCATCCGGGTCAGTCGCGAATGCCATAGGCGTCCAGCTTCTCCTGGAACTCCGGCAACTTCAGGCCAAGCAGCGCCGCCGCGGCCATCCGGTCGCCCTCGGCGTGGCTGAGTGCCTCATTCAGGGCCTGGCGCTCGACGTCGTGGACGAGGGACTCCAGCGTCGCGCCCTTGCGGACCCGCTGGCCGACATCGATGAACCGGCGGTTGTCGGCGTCGGTCAGCGCCAGATGCTCGTCGGTGATCACCCCGCCACGGGACAGGACGGTGGCTCGCTCGACGACGTTCTCTAGCTGGCGGACGTTGCCGGGCCAGTCATAGTCCATCAGGTCGCGCAGGGCCGACTGGCTGATCCGTGACGGGCCGGCCTGCGGCTGGTAGCGGTGCTTGTCGAGGAAGTGCTCGACCAGCAGCGGGACGTCGTCGCGGCGGTCGCGGAGGGGCGGCAGGTAGATCGAGATGATGTTGAGCCGGTAGTAAAGGTCCTCGCGGAACCGGCCCTCCTCGATCTCCTGGGGCAGGATCTTGTTCGTCGCCGAGACGACCCGGGTGTCGATCCTGATCGGGATGCTGCCGCCGACCCGCTCGAACTCCCGCTCCTGGAGGACGCGGAGCAGCTTCTTCTGCGTCGAGAGGCTTGTCTCGCCAACCTCGTCGAGGAAGATCGTGCCCTTGTTGGCCATCTCGAAGCGGCCCTTGCGCTGGTTGACGGCGCCGGTGAACGAGCCCTTCTCGTGGCCGAACAGCTCGCTCTCCAGGAGCGTCTCCGGCAGGGCGGCGCAGTTCACCTTGACCAGCGGCCCGTGGGCGTAGGTCGACATGTTGTGCAGGATGCTCGCGACGAGCTCCTTGCCGGTCCCCGTCTCGCCGGTGATCAGGACGGTCGCCTCGCTGCGGGCGATCCGGCCGATGGTCTTGTAGACCTCCTGCATCGACGGGCTGTTGCCGATCATGATCTCGTTCGGGTCGCGCTCTCCGAGCCGGACCTGGAGCGTCTGAACCTGATCGGAGAGCTGCTGCCGCTCGAAGAACCGCTGGACCGTCAGCAGGACGTGGTCGAGGTCGAACGGCTTGGTGATGTAGTCGTAGGCACCGAGCTGGATTGCCTCGATCGCCGTGTTGGACGAGCCGAATGCCGTCATGATGATGAACGGCAGGTGCAGCGTCTCGCCGGACTTGAGCGCGTTGCCGGTGTCCCGCAGGACGTCGAGCCCGCTCTTGTCCGGCATCCGGACGTCCATCAGGATGAGATCGGGCCGCTCGCCGGCGGGCGCCGCCATCGCCGTGATGACGCGGGTACCGTTCTCCGCCTCGGCGACGTCGTACCCCTCGTCCTCGAGCAGGTCGCGGAGGACACCACGGATCGCGGCGTCGTCGTCTGCGACCAGAATACGCTGCATGCCCTGTCCTCCCGACCGCCGGAGTTGCTAGACTCGATCTGGGTATGTTTCCATCGAAGCCCCAGTATACACCCGCAATTCCGGCCTTTTCAGACCATGGCGCAGGCCGTAGCCGGCGTGGAACCCGTTCATTCCCCCGTATTTGGTCCGCATTCACGGCGATCGCGTCGCGATCGCCGTGACGAGAGAGATCGAGGTTTTTCGTGGTCCAGCCGATCATCGAACCGGTCGCGAACGATGCGGACGACGTTGCCGGAGTGGCGCCAGTCGCTCCGACGCGGCTGGTTCTGATCGGGTTCAGCGGCGCCGGCAAGACCACCGCTGGCCGCTCGCTCGCCGGTCGGCTCGGCTGGGAACTAATCGATCTCGATGAGGGGATCGCGGCGTACTACGGGCTCGACATCCCAGCGGTGTTCGAGCGCCACGGCGAGGCGGACTTCCGGGCAAGCGAGCGGCGCCTGCTGACCGAAGCGCTCGGCCGAGGGGAGCGGGTGATCGTGACCGGTGGTGGTGCGGTCGCCAGTGAGGAGGTCTGGTCCGACGAGCTGCTCGGGAACCCGGCGGTGCTGGTCGTCGCGCTCGATGTCCAGCCCGAGGTGACGCTCGGGCGGCTGACGGACCAGCAGGTGGCCTCGGGAGCCAGTGTCGCCCGGCCGATGATCGCCGGCGACGACCCGCTGTCCCGGATCGTCGGCCTGAAGGCGGCCCGACAGGCGGCTTACGACCGGGCCGGAATTACGGTTGTGACGGACGCGGCCACACCGGACGAGGTGGTTGCCGATGTCCTTCGCGCGCATGCTGTCGCAGGGGGTGCGTCTCAGGAGATCGCACTCCGGGTTGGTCCGATGGTCTCGCGGATCGTCGTCGGACAGGGTGTCCTGGCCGATGCCGCCGCAAGGATCCGGTTCGCGTTCCCCAGGGCCGACCGTCTCTGGCTGGTTACGGACGAGCACGTCGGACGACTGCACGCCGGGTCGTTGACCAGTCACCTCGAGGCGGCTGGCTATCGTGTCGATGTCCGGAACGTCGCGTCCGGTGAGGGCAGCAAGAGCCTGGCCGGGGCGGACGACCTGTACGGCTGGCTGCTCGGCGGCGGGGTCGAGCGGGGCGATGTCGTCGTCGCGCTTGGCGGCGGCGTCATCGGCGACCTGGCCGGCTTCGTCGCGGCGACGACGCTGCGCGGGATCGGGCTGGTCCAGATCCCGACCAGCCTGCTGGCGATGGTCGACAGCAGCGTCGGCGGCAAGACGGCGGTCAACCACCCGACCGGCAAGAACCTGATCGGCGCCTTCTACCAGCCGCCCCTGGTCCTGGTCGACCCGCACCTGCTCGACACCCTTCCCCAGCGTGAGTTCACTTCGGGTTGGGCGGAGATCGTCAAGCACGCCGTCATCCAGCGCGGCACTCCCGGCGGTGAGCGCGGTGACCTCTGGGCCTATCTGGACCGTAATGCGGCGGCGCTCATGGCCCGGCGGGAGCCGGCCCTGAGTTACCTGATCGCACGGAACGTCGCGCTCAAGGCGGCCGTCGTCGAGGCCGACGAGCGCGAGGCCGACCTGCGCCAAATCCTGAACTTCGGCCACACCATCGGTCACGGGATCGAGGCGGCGGGCTACCGGTACCTCCACGGTGAGGCGGTCGCCCTCGGGATGCGGGCCGCCGCCCGGATCGGCCTCGCGGTTGGCACCTGTAATCAGGCCCTGGTCGACCGGCTGGACGCGACGCTCGACCGATTCGGGCTACTCTCCCGGTCGGCGGCGGACCCCGACGAGGTGCTGCAGCTGATGCGGGGCGACAAGAAGCGGACGGCCGGAGTCCAGCGGTGGGTCCTGCCAGTTGCAGGCGGGGGAGTCGAGATTCGATCGGACGTGCCAAACAGTGTCGTCCGTGCCGCATTGGGTGAGATAACGATCTCTTCATGAGATGAGATTACGCAATCGACGCTGGGCAAGACGGCGGTCGGGACGACCGTCCGATGTGGCCGGTCCTGCTCGCCATTGCTGGAGTTCGACCTCCCCCCACGCTGTCCGCCGGAATCAGGAGTTGAGCTGTTGGAGCAGCGGTATCGCGTCGCGTGCTACGCTCCCGTGTCAGCCAGGCGGCTCCCGATGTTAGCGGATGTCGGTGCGAGGGGTCATGTGGAATCGGGATGCCAGCGCCTCGTCGGTAGGGAGAGCGGCGACCGACCGTACAAGGACGAGAGAGGAACGGGGTTTGGTGCAGGAAGTTGGCGGGTCCGGTCAGGTTGGCGGTGTCGTCGCTGGGCGGCCTTCGATCATCGTCAGCGCGTCGATCGCCTATGACCTGATCATGACGTTCCCCGGGTCGTTCCAGGACTACATCCTGACCGACAAGGCCCACGTCCTGTCGATCAGCTTCCTGTTCGACTCGCTCGTCCGGAAGCGGGGCGGGATCGGCGGCAACATCGCCTGGAGCCTGGCCCTGCTCGGCGAGCGGCCGCTGCTGGTCGGGGCCGGCGGGGCGGACTTCGCCGAGTACCGTGCCGCGATCGAGGCGATCGGGGTCGATACCAGCCTCGTGCTGGACGTGCCCGACCTGCTGACCGGCTCCTCCTTCATGATGTCGGACCGGACCGGCAACCAGATCGCCGGCTTCTACCCCGGCGCCTCCGACCGGGCCGGGCAGATCAGCCTGCGTGAGATCGCCCGCGGCGCGTCGATCGGGATCGTCAGCGCGACGGCCCTCAACGTGATGAACCAGCACGCCGCCGAGATCAACCAGAGCGGCGCCCGCCTGGTCTTCGACCCGGCCCAGCAGGTGATCGCGATGCCCGGCGAGGACATCGTCCGCGGGATCGACCTGGCCTGGATGGTCGTCGGCAGCGACTACGAGCACGGCATCATCACCAACAAGACCGGCCTGACGACCGACGATCTCGTCGGTCGCGTCCCGGTCGTCGTGGTCACCTTCGGCGCCGAGGGGTCTCGGATCCACGCGGACGGCGAGACGCACGAGATCCCGGTCGCTCCGGCCGACCCGCTGATCGAGGTCACCGGCGGTGGCGACGCCTACCGGGCCGGGCTGCTCAAGGGCTACCTGCTCGGGCTGCCGTGGCCGGTCGCCGGTCGGATGGGCTCGCTCTCGGCCGTCTACGCGGTGGAGCAGCAGGGTCCGCAGGAGCACGAGTACACCCCGGCCGCGTTCGTCGGCCGGTTCAACCGCACGTTCCCGGAGTATGCTGACGCAGTCACGGTCGAGCAGCTCTCGGCGCCAGTCGGTGCCAGGGTCTGATCGGCCTGCGTCCGCGTCGTCAGTTCCGCATGCGCATCAGAGACGGCCGTCCCGGGACGGGGTTCTCCTGAGGAGTTCTATCGAATGGCAGCAGCCGCGCCGAGTTCACGCAACTTCGACATCAAGGACCCGTCCCTCGCCGCCGACGGCCGGCGTCGCATCGAATGGGCCGAGCGGGAGATGCCGGTCCTGCGGCAGATCCGGGAGCGCTTCCGGAGCGAGCGTCCGCTGGCCGGGATCCGCATCCTCGCCTGCGCCCACATCACGACCGAGACGGCCAACCTGGCTCTGACGCTGCAGGCAGGTGGCGCCGACGCCGTCCTCTGCGCTTCCAACCCGCTCTCGACGCAGGATGACGTCGCCGCTGCCCTGGTCGAGGCCGGCATCCCGGTCTTCGCGATCAAGGGCGAGGACAACGACACCTACTATCGCCACATGAGCGCGGCGATGGACCACCGGCCCCAGATCGTCGTCGATGACGGCGCCGACGTCGTCTCCTCCCTCCACAAGGAGCGGAAGGACCAGGCCGCCGAGGTCATCGGCGCGACCGAGGAGACCACGACCGGCGTCATCCGTGACCAGGCGATGGAGCGCGAGGGCGTCCTCCAGTTCCCGGTCATCGCCGTCAACGACGCCGACACCAAGCACTTCTTCGACAATCGTTATGGCACGGGTCAGAGCACGCTGGACGGCATCCTCCGGGCGACCAACATCCTGCTCGCCGGCCGGACGATCGTCGTCGGCGGCTACGGCTGGTGCGGCAAGGGCATCGCGACCCGCTCCCGCGGGATGGGCGCCCACGTCGTCGTGACGGAGGTCGATCCCGTTCGCGCCCTCGAGGCCGTCATGGATGGCTTCACCGTTATGTCAATGAACCGGGCCGCGGCGCTGGGCGACATCTTCATCACCGCCTCCGGCAACATCAACGTGATTGACCGGGTCCACTTCGAGCAGATGAAGGACGGCGCGATCCTGGCCAACTCCGGTCACTTCAACAGCGAGATCAACCTCAAGGCGCTCGAGCAGATGACCGGCGAGGGCCGCCGCACCCTCCGCCCGATGGTCGAGGAGTTCATGCTCGCCGAGGACCAGCGGATCATCGTCCTCGGCGAGGGCCGCCTGATCAACCTGGCCGCCGCCGAGGGCCACCCGGCCAGCGTGATGGACATGAGCTTCGCCAACCAGGCGCTCTCCGTCGAGTACCTCGCCAAGCACGCCACGTTCCTGGAGAACAAGGTCTACACCGTGCCCAAGGAGCTCGACCAGGAGATCGCCCGGCTCAAGCTTGCGGCGATGAAGGTCGAGATCGACTCCCTCTCCCCCGAGCAGGAGCACTACCTCTCGTCGTGGGAAGCCGGTACCTAGGCCGAATGTGTGGACGACCGGAAGTGGTTGCCTTCCGGTCCACAGGCGGCGTTCGTCGTAGGGGCAATCCCTTGTGGTCGCCCCTTCAACCATCATCCCGATCCGATGCGGAATCACGACGGAGCAAACCCATGACCGCCCAAGCTGGAGGGACCTTTCAGTCCTCCCCCAGAAGTTTCTTTACATCTGAGTCGGTCACCGAGGGCCATCCGGACAAGCTGTGCGACCAGATCTCCGACGCCGTCCTCGACGCCGTCCTGAAGGATGATCCCGACGGCCGCGTCGCCTGCGAGACGGCGACGACGACCGGAATCATCTTCGTCTTCGGCGAGATCACGACCAGCACCTACGTCGATATCCCGAAGCTGGTTCGCGAGGTGGTCCGGGAGATCGGCTACACCGGCTCCGAGACCGGCTTCGACTACGCCACCTGCGGCGTGACGACGTCGATCAACGAGCAGAGCCCGGAGATCGCCGCCGGCGTCGACAAGGCGCTGGAGGTCCGCGACGACGCGAGCGACCAGGACCGGTACGACCTGACCGGCGCCGGCGACCAGGGCATGATGATCGGCTTCGCCTGCAACGAGACGCCCGAGCTGATGCCGATGCCGATCGCGCTGGCCCACCGGATCACCCGGCGGCTGACCGAGGCCCGCCGCAGCGGCGAGATCGCCTACCTCCGGCCGGACGGCAAGAGCCAGGTCACGGTCGAGTACGCCCACGGCGTCCCGACGCGGATCGACGCGATCGTCGTCTCGACGCAGCACGCTGACGAGGCGACTAACGAGCAGATCCGGGCCGATGTCGAGACGCAGGTCATCCGGGCCGTCGTCCCGGCCGCGCTGCTGGACGGCGAGACGAAGTTCTTCGTCAATCCGAGTGGCCGGTTCGTTCGCGGTGGCCCAATGGGCGACGCCGGTCTGACGGGCCGGAAGATCATCGTCGACACCTACGGCGGGATGGCCCGGCACGGCGGTGGCGCCTTCTCCGGAAAGGACCCGACGAAGGTCGACCGGTCGGCCGCCTACGCCGCCCGCTACGTCGCGAAGAACATCGTCGCGGCCGGACTGGCCGACCGCTTCGAGCTCCAGGTCAGCTACGCGATCGGCGTCGCCCACCCGGTCTCGCTGTTCTGCGAGACATTCGGGACCGGCAAGGTCAGCGACGAGGTGATCGAGTGCCTCGTCCGGGAGCACTTCGACCTGCGCCCGGCCGCGATCATCGACATGCTGGATCTCCAGCGGCCGATCTACCGCCAGACCGCCGCCTACGGGCACTTCGGCCGCGATGATCTGGACGTCCCCTGGGAGAAGACGGACAAGGCCGCTGCCCTCCGCGCCGCGGCCGGTCTGTAGCTTTCGGACCTGACGGGCTCCGGATTCGCTGGCGATGTCGCTGGCGGATCCGGAGTCCGTCCCGCTTTTCGGTGGCACTTCCGCAAAACTGAATGACAACCCGCTCATCGGAGTGCGGGTTTGTGGCTCGCGACGTAGAGTCATCCCCTTGGGGTGATCGCCGCCGCCGCGGCCATCGCCCCGCGGCACGATAACCAGCTCCCACCCCCGGTTCCTCCGCCAGGGCCATGGTCCCCCGTTTGCATCCGACGATCGACGCGAAGGCGCTACCGAGTGGGTCCCCTGCTTGTCGAGTGGAACCGGTCTCGCCGTGTGATGAAGGCCGCGGCAGCGGCCGGTCGCCACCGGTGTAGCGAGAGCAGGTGCCCGTGCGTCATCGGTCGCCGCTACGACGAACGGCCGCTTGGTCGTTCAGAGCCTTGACGCCTGCTCCCGATGATGAGAACATGTGTTCTCATTCCTTCCCGTACTGTCGCCGGGAATGAGCGCCGAAAACGTGTACGGACACTCGCGCGGGTTTGTATGGAGGGCATGGGAATTGCTCCACCGAACTCAGCATGGCCCCCTGAACGTCCCTGCCAACCATGCTCCGTGCTGCCCGCATTGTGTGACGCAACCGAACGATTGGGCGATCTGCGTAGATCGGCCCATGGACATCCCGCTGTCGTGTGGGTACGCTTCTCCGAGTGACCGTACACCACCTGCACCGAGGCGGGAGGACCCGATTCCCATGACTATCACATCCGCCGTCAATCCTGCCCGGCCAACCCCGATGGCGCTTCCGGAATCGTCTGCACCGGTGGCGATCCCCGGCAGGACATCCGCTGTCGGATCCGGCCCCAACGATTTCACAACGCCGCGGATGGCCGGCCCAGCGGTCGTCCTTCCATTCCGTCAACGGGCCGTTCGCCAGCCAAGCGACCGCAATCTGGAACAGGCCGTCGCCTTCGCCGTCCGGCTTCTCGTCGTCGGCCGGGTCGACGAGGCCGAGCACCGCTTTCGCGAGCTCGCCACCGTCGCTCGCTTGCTGGACGTCGCCGAGCATCGGGCTGCCTGGCACCTGCCGGCGTGGGTCGGAATGGTGGTCTGCCACGCGCTTCGCAACGAGTGGCTTTCGGCCGAGATGGCCGCCTGTGAGCATCTCTCCGAGATGGACGTTGCCGAGGTGGCCGACGCCTACATCGCCGCGGTTGCCCTCGGTAACGAGTGGCTGGTCAACCTGCCCGAGCATCATCTCCTGATCGAGGACGAGGATCACCCGGCGGAACGGCGTCGCTTCCCGCGATCGACCCCTGCCCGGGAGTCGGCCGATCCCGACCCCGCCCGCGACTATGCCTACGCCCTTGTCTCGGCGCTCAGGTTCCGGCTGGGACCGGGTGAGGCTTAGCACCTCCGACCATGTGCTGCCTCGCGGCATCGCGTCGACGAAGTGCGCTGCGCCTGCGGCGCGGCCAAGGCGGGCCGTGTCCCCGCGCCGCAGGGGCCTGGCCAAATGTCGAGCGGGATAGCCGCTTTATGGTGTCACATCGGGCCATGAGGATTGGGCGAGGGTGACGGCGTCGTCCGGGAACCAGCGGTTCCGGATGTTGCCGATCAGGTAGAGCGAGCCGGTCACCAGGACCGTGGCGTCTTCGAACTCGTCGGCGATGTCGATGGCCCTGGCGATTGCCTCGATTGGCTGCGGGACGGAGCTGAGTCGTCCCTTGAAACCAGCGTCGGCGATCTGCCGGCCGAGGGCGGTGGTCTCCGCGCTCGCCTTCGCCAGCACCATCGGGGACGTCGCGACGATCGCGTCGGCCCACGGAATGATCAGCCTGGTCATTTCGTCTATCTGCTTGGCCTCCAGTGCGCCGAGCACCACGACGAGTCGCCCGCCCGCCGACCGGACGGCTGGTCCGATGTCCGCCATCAGGGCGGCGACCTTCTGTGGGTTGTGGGCACCGTCCAGGATCGTCGTCGGCTCGCCTGCCCGGCGAATGACCTCGTAGCGACCTGGTATCCGGGAGGCCGTGAGGCCAGTCGTGATCGCTTGTGACGAGACAACGATACCGCTCTGATTGGCAAAGGCCCGGACTGTTGCGACAGCGATTGCCGCATTGCCGGCCTGATATCCACCCGGGGGCGCGGGTAGCGGCTCGACGATCCCGCCGTCGGTCAGATCCTGCCACCATGTTTCCGCCGATCCCCGTGGCAGTCGCTGCCAGGTCTCGCCTTCGATAACCCGGATCACCGGGATGTCGGCGATAGCCGCCTCCCGGTCAATGGCCGTCAGCGCCCTTGGGTCGGTCACGGCCGTCACGACGGGAGCACCGGGCTTGATGATCCCGGCCTTGTGCCAGGCGATCTCCTCGATCGAGTCGCCGAGGGTGACGACGTGATCGATTCCGACCGACGTGATGACGCTGACGGCTGGCCGGACGACGTTGGTCAGGTCGAAGCGCCCGCCCGCGCCGACCTCGATGACGCCAACATCGAGGCGCGCCTCCGCAAAGGCCGTCGTCACCATCGCGACCCAGATCTCGCCATAGGTCAGTGTCCCGTTGCCCTCCCCCACCCAGCGGTCATGCTCAGCCATGATGTGGTCGACAAGGTCGGCGAAGGCTTCCGGACCGATCAACTGGCCGTTGAGCTGGAGCTTCTCGGTCGGTGTCTGGAGATACGGGGAGGTGTGCAGACCGACCCGCAGCCCGGCGGCCTCGAGGATGCGGGCGATGGCGGTGCTGGTCGAGCCCTTGCCCGACGTCCCGGTGACGTGGATGACCGGGTAGCGCCCGTGCGGATCGCCAAGAAAGCGGAGGAAGTCCCGCATCCGGGCCAGACGCATCTCGGCTCGGGCCCGGATCTCACCCGGCGTCTTGCCGTGCGGCGTGTTGTCCCGTTCGATCAGGGCATCGACGCGGGCAACAGCCGCGTGGAACCGGTCGAGCGTCGGCTGGCTGGCTGGCGGCACGGATCCCTTCGTCGCGCCGCCACCGGGCGGCGCGTTCATCATGGCGAGCGGTTGTTCAGCCGTCACCTACTGTCTGGCCCTTAGCTTACCGTCCCGCCGCCATGACCGCGACTCCGGGAGCGAGGTTTCGCCATGAGATCGCCACCCGGTTCGCTACGTCCGAACGAACTCCGCCGTGACGTCGTTCGAGAGCATGAGCCCCTGATGCGTCAGCCGGATGCCGGCGGACGTCCGCTCGATCAGCTTCCGGCTCTCCGCCAGGTCGATCACGTCGCCATAGGCATCGTGGAGTGACCGGCCGTGGCGCCGGGCGAAGGCGGCCGCGTCGACGCCAGCTCTGAGCAGACGCAGGCCGAGCAGCATCGTCTCGCTCATCGCCGTCGCCGGGTCGATCGCCTCGGTGTTGCTGACCGGCGGCCGGCCCTGCTCGACGGCCTCTATGAAGGCGATCGGCCGGAGGTGCTGCATGATCCGCTCGCCCCGGAGCGTGCCGAAGGCGCCAGCTCCGATCCCGGCGAAGTCGCCGTTCTGCCAGTAGATCACGTTATGTCGAGATGCATGCTCGGCATCGCGGGACCAGTTCGCCACTTCGTAATGGACGAACCCCGCGGCCGCCAGGCGCTCGATCGCCGCCTCGTAGAGGTCCGCGCTGGCGTCGTCGTCCGGGACCGTGAAGACGCCCCGGGTGACGGCCTCCGCCATCGGCGTGCCGGGCTCGACGATCAGGCTGTAGAGCGAGAAATGGTCGGGTCCGTCCCCGGACCGGCCGCCCGGCCAGCCCAACAGCGTCTCGAGGTCGTCGCGCCAGATTTCAAGCGTCTGGCCCGGCCAGCCGAAGATCAGGTCAGCGTTGATGTTCGCGAAACCGGCCCGACGAGCGGCCGCGAAGGCGCTGGCCGCGTCGCCGGCTTCGTGCTGCCGCCCGAGGGTGCGCAGTCCGCGCCGGTGCTGCGTCTGAACACCCATGCTGAGCCGATTGATGCCAGCCGCGAGGTAGCCCGCGGCCCGCCACTCGTCGAAGCTGTTCGGGTTGGCCTCCATGGAGATCTCGGCGTTGGGCAGGACGGCGAAACCGGCCCGGGAGGCGGCGACGAGCCGACCGATCTGGTCCGGCGACAGGAGCGATGGCGTACCGCCACCGATGTAGACCGTCGCCACGGGCGTTCCGCCAAGGACGGCCGCCTGCCGGACAATCTCGCGCTCCATCGCATCGACATAACGTGGAATGAGTGATTCCTGGCCGGCATAGGTGTTGAAGTCGCAGTAGGAGCAGATGTGGCCGCAGAACGGGATGTGGAGATAGAGCCCGATCGGGTCGCCAGGTTGGGCCGGGGAAATGACCGCGTCGATCGATGGGCGGGCGATGGACGTTGTGAGTGTTGAGGTCAAGGCGTGTGTTCTTTCCGGAATTGGCTAGGGCGGCGGTCCTGGGCTTCGAGAGGGGTTATGCGCTCCCGCAATCATACGCCAGTGATCAACGTAATGAGACATAATGTTAGGATAGTAGTGACGAAGGGGGGTTCCTGCCGCTGGACGGCGCTCCCGCCGCGGCGTTCAGCCGTGGGGCGACGCGATCCCAGGCCGTGACGACCGCGCGAAGCTGCTCGTCCGTCGCCGGAACCTCGCCGTAACGGGTCGGACCATAGGCGGCGGTCAGCGTCCGGATGTCATCGATGGACGTGCCGAGTGACGCGGCGATTCGCTGGGCGTGATGGCGGGCAGTCTCCGGGCGGGTGCGGGCCAGGCCGGCGGTGGCCGCCGCCCTGAGGAACGTGGCGTAGATCTCCCGGATCGCGACCGAGTTCCGGAATAGCGGGTCGTTCCGCAGGGCGGCGAGCGGGTCGCTGTCAGGTTCGACGGGGGTGGGTCGCCGGCGGCGGAGCAGCGACCGGAGGTCGAACTCGACGTGCTGCTCGACGTCCGTTGGGGTCGTCGCGGCGATCGCGCGGCGGAGCACCTGCCGGGCGACGATGGCGAGCAGGACGAGCAGGGCCAGCGACGCCAGCACGATCCGAAACTCGTCCGGAAGGGACGCCGTGCTGTCGGAAGGCATCGTCGACGGCGAGGCGGATGGGTCGTTGTAGACCGGTGGGGTGACCTCGGGCCGCGCGGTGTTGGAGCGAAGGGACAGCAGCGATCCCACCAGCCAGAAGAGCGGGTAGAGGACGATCAGGAACAGGAACGACAGGCCGAGCACGGCGTTCCGGATCAGCCAGAAGACCGGGGAGAGCAGCCAGAGCAGCGTGTCGAAGGCAGTTGGGTTCGTGATCGCGACCAGGGCCGTCGCCACGAGCAGGATCACGACGACCCCGGCGATGCTGGTCGCGGCGGCGACGGTTGTTCCGCCGCTCAGTTCACCCGGGTGGACTGCGGCCTGCCGGGCCCAGCTCATGGCCAGCAGGATCGCCGCGAAGAATACGGTCGCCGCGGTGGTGATGGGTCCCTGGCTCTCAAGTCCGGTGAACGCGCCGATCGTCGCCGCAGCGACCAGCAGGACCGCGCCGAGCCGGAAGGAGACCTGGACGTCGTCGGTCGTGTTCTCTCCCCGGCGCTGCCGCCACCACCAGGCCACGACGGTGACGAGGATCGGCACCCAGACCGGCATGACCGCGCGGGATTCCCGGAAGATCAGGGAGCTGCCGGATCCGTCGATCCAGGCTCGACCCAGCCAGACGACATCCGGGAAGGCCAGCCCCTTGATCAGGACCCCGCCGGCGACGATTGCCAGCGCCAGGTTTGCCAGCCGGGCGGCTACTCCTGACAGGCGACTCAAAAGGATTGGGCCGACGCCGAGCAGGAGCATCGCGATGATGATCGGGGCGAACGCGATCGACCCGACTGACCGGTTGGACAGGTCTTCGATCATGACCCAGACGACCGCTGCCTCGGCGACCGCGACCCCGATCGTGATCCGCGCGCTCCGCCAGAGACCGATCAGACGTTCCGCCGCCGACTGATCTGTTGCGATCCGGCTCGTGACCATCGTTCCCTCCGTGCCAGCTTGCTCTCGATCGGGACATGATGCCACGGTCGCCCGATCGTCCCACGGCATCCAGGCCGCGACGGGACCGTGGCATCATGTCGGCCGGGTGATTGGGACGGATCGACGAGCGGCCGACCGGGCCGGGACGTTGCGAAGCAGAAGGCACGGGGCATGACGTCGAACGAGGGCACCGGAAAGACTGATGCGTGTTGGCCACGGTATGGCAACTCGCTCGATGGGACCCGTACGGCTGGCCCGTCGCCGATCACCGCCGCGACGATTGGGCGGCTGCGGCCGCTCTGGCGGTTCACCGCCGGCGGACCGGTGACCGGGACGCCGGCCATCGCCAACGGGGTCGTCTACATCGGGTCCTACGACGGCTCGCTCTATGCCCTCGACGCGGAGTCCGGGGAACGTCGCTGGGCCTACGCGACCGGCGCCAGAGCATTCGAGCGCGACATGAAGGTCCCGCTCGGGATCAGTGGCTCGGCGCTCATCGGCGACGATCTCGTCATCGTCGGCGACGCCGATGCCGTCCTCCACGGGGTGAATCGCGACACCGGCGAGGCGGTCTGGCAAACCTCGGTCGAGGTTGCGCCCAACGGTTCGATCTGGTCGTCGCCGGTCGGCTCGGGTGAGGCGGTCTTCGTCGGCGTCGCGTCGGTGGCGAAGGAGGAGGGTTTCCGGGGCAGTGTCGTCGCGCTCGACCGGGCGACCGGCAAGATTCAGTGGCAGACCTGGATGACCCCCGAGGGCGTCGATGGCGCCGGCGTCTTCGCCGTTCCCGCAATCGATACCGCCCGCCGGACCCTCTACGCCGCGACCCAGAACGCCTACTCGGCCCGTCCCGCGCCCTATGGCCATGTCATCAGCATCGTCGCGCTGGACACGGATACCGGCGCGATCCGCTGGTCCTTCGCCGCTCCGCCGAACGACGGCCAGACCTCGCCGATGGCCGATGTCGGGATCAGCGCCTCGCCCGGGCTCATCACGGTCGAGATCGACGGGCGACCCCGCGACCTCGTCGTCGAGGGCCAGAAGAGCGGCGTGCTCTGGGCGCTGGACCGGGACACCGGCGAGCTCGTCTGGCAGTCCATAATCTCGCCGCCGGGGCCGCTCGGCGGGATGGAGGGCACGGCCGCGATCAGCCCTGACGGGATCGTCGTCCCGGCCACGCGCTGGGCGGCCTGGGGCGCCCCGGCCTCCGGGCTGGTCTCCGGTGTCGACTCGGCTGATGGCACGGTCCGCTGGACCATCGATCTGGAGCGGCCGGCGGCGGCGGCGGCCACGATCGTCAACGACATCGCCCTTTTCGCGACGCTCGATGGCGTCCTCCACGCCGTCACCGTCCGCGACGGGCGGCAGCTGGTGAGCTTCGACCTGAGGACATCGGCCAACGGCGGCGTGGCGGTCGCCGGTGATCTCGTCGTGCTTGGCGCCGGGACGCCTGCCTTTGCGCCATTCATCAAGCCGGGTGCCGACATCGTGGCCTTCCGGCTGGAACGATAACCGGCGCCCCTGTTCGCTCTCGCGGTCAGCGCCGCCGGAGGGCCGCCTGTGCCCCGTGAAACCCGCTCATCCCGTGGATCCCGCCGCCGGGTGGGGTCGAGGCTGAGCAGATGAACAGGCGTGGATTCGGGGTGGAATAGGGGTTGAGCCGCGGGACCGGCCGGGTGAATTGCTGCCGCAGATCCTGCCGTCCACCGTTGATGTCTCCGCCGACATAGTTCTCGTTGTAGCGGGACCAGTCATCCGGCCGCGTGACGCTGCGACCGATGATCAGGTCCCGGAAGCCGGGCGCGAACCGCTCGACCTGCGCCTCGATCCGGTCGGTCATGTCCACCGTCGAACCGGACGGGACGTGGCAGTACGCCCAGGCGATGTGCTTCCCAGCCGGGGCCCGGCTCGGGTCGGCGATCGTCGATTGTGTGAGCAGAACGAACGGACGCCGCGACTCACCGCCGCGGGCCATGATGGCTTCGGAGGCGACGATCTCCTCCAGCGCTCCACCCAGGTGGACGGTTCCGGCCCGGCGGACATCCGGTGCGGTCCACGGGATCGGATCGTCCAGGGCCCAGTCCAGCTTGAAGGCCGAGGCGCCGTAACGGAACCGGCCGAGCTGGCGCCGGTAGCGGGCTGGAAGGTCGTCTCCCGCGATCTCGACGATCTGGCGTGGCGTTAGATCGAAGACAACCGTCGCGTCGTCGGGGAACTCCCGCAGCGACCGAACCGGGTGATCCGTCACGATCGTTCCGCCCAGCTCCCGAAGCAGTGCCGCCATCGCGTCGATCAGTGCCTGCGAGCCGCCTCGAGCGAAGGGCCAGCCGTCGGCGTGACCCGCGAGCATAAGCATCAACGCGACCGAACTGGTTGCCGGTTCGCGGAGGTCGAGGACCGAGTGGGCGGCGTTGCCTGCCAGCAGCGCCTGGGCCCGAGGGGAGTGGAACCGCGCCCGAGCCAGCGTCGGGGCGGGCCAGAGACCGCGCGCACCGAACTGGGCCGCAAGGACGGGATGCCGGAACGAGCCCTGGATCGGGCCGAGGAACATCTCCCAGAGCGTCCCTGTCCTGGCCGCCAAGGGGCCGATCAGGCGGCGGTAGGCGTCGGCGTCGATCGCGCCGAACTGGTCGGCGGTCTCTTCGACCGAGCGGTGCAGGACGACCGCTGTCCCATCGTCGAGTGGGTGCGCCAGGGGTAGAACAGGTCGCACCCATTCGAGACCGAATCGCTCCAGATCCAGTGTCGAGAGGAACGGTGACGACGGCGCCAGCGCGTGGATCGTGCTGCAGACATCGTGGCGGAACCCCGGCAGGGTCAGATGCGCCGTTCTCGCCCCCCCGCCTGGCGTCGGAGCGGCCTCATAGACGGTGACGCTCCGCCCGGCCTGCGCCAGTGCGATCGCCGCCGACAACCCGTTCGGCCCCGACCCGACGACGACTACCCGATTCATCTCGCTCATGGTTTCCCTCGCCTGCTCGGCAGCGCGAATGCTTTAGGCAGGTTGCCCGATTGTTTCACGTGATACGTTCTCCGTATGCCACCATGGCTGCTGGCCGCAGCTGCCGCAGCTGCCGTTTGAGCAAATGGAACGCCGGATTGGCGCCACCGACGATCTCCGATGACGCTTAAGGTCCGGACGCGGTATAATGCAGAGGATTACAGGTGCATGGCCACGGCTCGGACATCGTCGAGTTCTGTCCGCACCCTTTCACCACCGTCTCGAACCCGGCACGGCCTTTGGCGGATTGCAACCGCATTCGTCGCGCCGTCCCACCGGTCAGGTGGCGTCCCACCTGATGCGTCATTCCGACACGACGGGCCAACGATTCCGTACTGGAAGCCGCCCGATCCGCTCAGGCGCATTAGCGGCCCCATCGAAACACAGTGCTTTGCGATTCACCGGCGTTTGGGTGCCTGCTCTTCCGACATGGAAGCGCAACACCCTGCGTTCGGGCTGCTCGCCGTGCCAGACCACAAGACCGGATTCGAGACATCCCGGCATACACCGGCCAAAAGGCCTTGCCGGTCCAATTCACGAGCAGCCGCCGAACGGCGCATGAGCCGTGGCAGGCTATATACAGGGACACAATGTGACAGACAATCAGTACGACCAGGAGCGTCGGGCGTCTTCGGGCGACCCGCAGGGTACCGCCGATGCCGCCCGCGGCGAAGGCGGCTCCGAGCCGCGTTCCAGCGGCGGCAACCGGCGCCGGCGCCGGCCTTCCAACCGGGGATCGCGCCCCGAGGGTCAGCCTCAGGGCGGCCAGAACGCCGATGTCAGCGAGACTACCGCGCCAGCGGCCCAACGAGGCGACGATTCCGGCCAGCGCGGCAATCGTCAGCCCCGCGAGCAGGGTGGCAACGGTCAGGGTAGGAACGCCGGCGGCAACCGTGGAGGTGGCGGACGGCGTCCGACGCCGCCCAGTGGGCACCGCCGGCCCCAGCGGGACGAGGAGGCCGAGCCCCGCTACGAGCCGAACCGCCCCCGGCAGTCGTCGGGAAACGCCGGCGGTCGGGGCAGCCGCCCGGAGCCAGGCAATGCGGTCGACTCCCAGGACGGGAGCGGACAGCGTCAGCAGCGCGGTCAACGCCCGCCCAAGGGTGGTCAGCGGCGGCCCGGCCAGCAACGGATCATGGGTGGACAACGGCCGGTTGCCGATGCCGTGACCGACGCGACGGGGGTGAGTACCGCTCCGGGTAACCAGCCGCGGCAACGACAGGGGCAGAGCAGTCAGACCGGCCAGCGGTCCGGTCAGCGCGGCGGCGGCAACGCCAGCGGGCGGAACCGTCAGCCAGACGGTTCTGGATCGGAGACGCGCCGTCCGACGGGGCACCATGCCAACCCGCAGCACGCGCCCGATGGCTCGCAGCCCGGCCCGCGTCGAAGTGGCAGCGACCGTCGCGGCCAGGCACTCTCCCTTGAGACCTCACAGGTTGCTCCAGCCGGCAAGCTCCGCGTCGTCCCGCTCGGCGGCGTTGGCGAGGTCGGCAAGAACATGACGATGGTCGAGTACGAGCGGGACATCATCCTGCTCGACTGCGGCGGCAAGTTCCCGGAAGAGGAGCAGCGCGGGATCGACCTGATCGTGCCGGACGCCTCCTACGTCCGGAACCACCTCGGCAACCTCCGTGGCATTCTGATCACCCACGCCCACGAGGATCACATCGGAGCTCTGCCGTACATCATCCCGCAGTTCGCCGACGTGGCCCCGATCCCGATCTACGGCTCGCCGCTGTCGATCGGTCTGATCGAGCGCAAGCTGGAGGAGCACCGCCTCGAGAAGCTGGTCAAGCTGATCCCGGTCGTCCCGAATCAGCGCTATCAGTTCGGGGCGCTCGAGGCCGAGTTCATTCACGTCACGCACTCGATCCCGGACACGAACGCGATCGCGGTCCATTCGCCGGTCGGCACGATCGTCGACACGGCCGACTTCAAGTTCGACCCGACTCCCGTCATGGGCCCACCGACCGACGAGCGCCGCCTGCGCCAGCTCGGGCAGGAGGGCGTCCTGGCCCTGTTCTCCGACACCGTCCGGGTCGAGAACGAGGGGTCGACGCCGTCCGAGCGGGTCGTGATGGACACGATGGATGAGGTGATCGGGGACGCCAGAGGCATGGTCCTGATCGCGACCTTCGCCTCCAACATCAGCCGGATCCACATGGCGCTCCGGGCGGCTCACCGCCACGGCCGCAAGGTGGCGGTCGCTGGGCGGAGCATGGAGCAGAACGCTCAGGTCGCCCGCGACCTCGGCTACCTCGATCCGCCTGAAGGCCTCCTGATGCCGCTGGACGAGGTTCTCCGCCTCCCGCGGCAGCAGCGGGTCCTCGTCATCACCGGCTCACAGGGCGAGGCGTCCGCGGCGCTGGCCCGGATTGCATCCGGCGAGCATCCCAAGATCCGGATCTCCAAGGGCGACGTGGCGATGCTCTCGGCATCACCGATCCCCGGCAACGAGGAGACGGTCTCGCGGACGATCAACAACCTGTTCCGCCGGGGGGCGCGGGTCGTCTATTCGACGATGGAGCGGGGCGTCCACGTCTCGGGCCACGCCGGGCGGGACGAGCTCCGCAAGATGATCGACCTGCTCAAGCCGCGCTACGTGGTTCCGATCCACGGCGAGTATCGCCACATGGTCCTCTACCGGGACCTGGCGAGCGAGGCGGGGATTCCTGCCGAGCGCGTGCTGCTGCCGGAGATCGGCGGCGTGATCGAGTTCACGAAGGACTCGGCCAACCAGCGCTCCCGGATTCCGGCCGGCTCGCTCCTGCTCGACCGTCTTGGCGATCGTGGCGGGATCTACCGACTCCGCGAGCGGGACCACCTGTTCGATGACGGGGTCGTGGTCGTGACGATGGTCGTCAATCGGGAGACCGGCGAGCTGATCGCCGGCCCGGAACTGGTTGCCCGCGACCTCAAGCCCGAACTGGCCAACGGCGCGCTCCGTGAGGCCGAGCTCGAGCTCCGCCGGACGCTCCAGCGCCGCCAGCGCGGCGAGGTCCAGATCGGCCATCTGATCCAGCGAACGAAGGAATCAGTCGGGCGGGTGCTCTACCGCCGCTCGACCGACAAGAAGTGGCCAATGATCCTGCCAGTCGTGACCGAGCTGTAGCGATCGGTGCGTCGGTCCAGAAGAGTGGAAGCGGGGACGGGGCGTTTGCCTCGTCCCCGTGTCTCTTGCTGGCACTGGTTGACTACCGGGGTTCACCGAAAGGTCGACAAGCGGGACCTTGCCAGCGCCATTCGCGCCCTTGCATTGTCGTTCTCCATAATCGAGAATGAGTCCTGTTAGCGCCTGGGCGACAATGGGGTTCGGTCGGACAATGCGGGGAGAGAGCGGCGTGGTCGAGCGTAATCGGAGCGGCTCGGTCGGGCGCGATGGCGTTCAACGGACGGACAGCGAACATCACTTCGTTCTCATGACCGTCCAGCCCGGACTGCTGGGACTGGCCGACGGCTCGATCTCAACGCTGGCACCGCTCTTCGCTGCCGCCGTCGCCACGGGCCAGTCGCACGTCGCCCTCCTCGTTGGCCTCTCGGCGGCTCTCGGCGCGGCGATCAGCATGGGCATTGCCGAGGCGCTCTCCGACGATGGGACGCTGACCGGTCGGGGTGGACCGTGGCGGCGAGGGTTCGTGACCGGCGTGGGCACGCTGATCGGGGCTGGCGGTCACTCGCTGCCGTTCCTGATCTCTCATTTCCAGACGGCCTTCGTTCTGGCGATCGTCGTCGTGGTCGTCGAGTTGATGGCGATCGCGTGGGTGAGGTGGCGCTACTTCCCCGATACGTCCGTGCGGAGCTCCGTGATCCAGGTTACGGGAGCGGGTGTCGTCGTCTTCGCGGTGGGACTGATCTTCGGGAGCGCCTAGCCACTCGTGGCTGCGCGCTGTGAGGTGTCGATTGACCTTGAGAATGGAGGTCGCCTTGGAAGGTGGCGGAGTCCACCCGGGTCGATTGTCCAGGTCAGGGCCGCGTCCGCCGCAGCCCGATCAACTGGACTCGGGTTTCCGGCCACGGTTCCCGGTGTGGGCAATGATCGCCGTGACGATCTGGTCCCAGTCGCCTTCGGCGAGCTCGTGACCGGAACCTTCGAGTCGCACGAGCGTTGACACGCGCACCGCTTGGGACAGGGCAATCCCATGCTCGATCGGAAACAGCGGGTCCTCGGTCCCGTGAATGACGAGGACGGGCACCGAGACCGTTCGCAGACTGCCGCTGGCGACCTCGCCGCCGGAAAGTCGCGTGTGGTTGGTCACGCTCGGGAAGCTGTTCGCCCGGTCGTAGTCCTGCTCGATCAGCCGCCGCAGGCGCGGTTCATCGAACGGGTGGGCGGAGCCGGCGGTCAGTCGTGAGTCCTCGACCAGATGGTCGATCGCTAGAACCCGATCGTACCAGTCCGGTTCGCCGAGACGCTCTGACCGTTCCAGGTAGTCCGGCTTCGATCCGGGTAGGGTGGATGTGTCCTCGCCAAGGGGCGACGTGCTGATCGTCGTCAGAGTCGCGACACGGTCCGGGTGCCGCAACGTGGCGAGCTGGGCGAGTGCCCCGCCCATTGATATGCCGACGAGATGCGCGCTTGGCAGGTGGAAGCCGTCCAGCACCCGGATGGCATCGTCGGCCATCTCCTCACCGGTGTAGCCCGGCGAACCGACGGGCCAGGTCGTGGAGAGCCCCGTATCGCGGTGGTCAAACCGGATCACGAAGCGACCCCGCTGCGCCAGGCGCTTGCAAAACTCGTCCGGCCACCAGAGCATCGACGACATCATGCCCATGATCAGGAGTACCGGTTCGTCCGCGGCGTCGCCGAATGCCTCCGTGGCGAGCTCGACGCCGTCAGCATGGATTACCCGCTCGGGCATGTCCTGTCCTTTCGACTCATTCGGTGGGTCGGAGAGGCGTCGGTACGTTTCTGGCCAGGCGGCATGTCCTGGTTCGTCGGTTGCTGGGTAGGTCAACCGGTTGATGCCTCGATCCCGCCGGCGTCACCGGTTACCCATCGTTCGGGCTGGACCGTGAAGACGATCAGGTCCGTCTCGTTGCTCGCCAGCACCATCTCGGTGAAGCCTCGTGCCTCGTCCTCCCCGGAGTAGCGGCGGGCGATCGCGAAGACCTCTTCGGCCGATGGCTGCTGACTACGGCGGACAATCGTCCCCCGAACCGCCACGTAGCTGGTCGGGCTCTCCTCTCGACGCACGGTGATACAGATGTATCGCTCCGGCTCGATGACGATGGCGTTCCGTGCCGGCCGGTGCCGGTTCCATGTGAAGAGCGACAGCGGGCTGCCCGGCGCGTAGTCGTAGAAGAGCGGGACGGCGTGAGTGGGGTGAGCGCCATCTGGATCGTCCAGGAAGGCGACGTGGGGCTCGGCCAGGAAGCGGTCGCGTTCCTGCTCGGTCATCGGTCGGGACATCGTGCTTTCCTCCGGATGGCGTGCGTCGTTAGGTGCCGTGGTCGAAGTTTGTGCGTGCTCGGCCTGAGAGGGACAGGTGTCTGTTCGGCAGGGCGGCTGAGCCCACCGAGCCAGTGTCTCTGAGGTGTCCACGACGTGGGTTGGCGGGCCTTACAAGGATCATATGTTCTATACGTACACTGGCGCTTCTTCGATATTGCGGAGTGTGACCGGCGGCGCCCGCAGTCGAGTCTCGAACGATCGGTAAGACCGATCGTTCGAGATTTATCCAAAAGGGCCCGTTAGCCGGTCAGGAGGAAACTGACGGTCCTGGCGACCCGTCGCTGGCGCGTCTCCGGCGTCTTCGCGGTCATGACAGGCAGCAGTGCCGGCGTTCAAGGCATGACGGATCCTCTTCGGATCCGTACCGATCAATGCAGGGTCGGCCGGTAGATGAGTTGCTGGATGTGGCCGTCGAGCGTCCGGTTCTCGACCAGCTCAAGGTCGAAGTCGGCCGCGCCGTGGAAGATCGGGGCCTCTCCGGTCTTCCCGGTGATCACCGGGAAGACCGTTACCTGGACACGGTCGACCAGACCGGCAGCCATCAGCGCCCGGTTCAGCGACAGGCTGCCGTGCGAGCGCAACGGCACCGCGGACTCCTCCTTGAGTCGGGCGACGATGTCGATGGCGTCGCCGCGCACGACGGTCGCGTCCGGCCAGTCGAGGGGACCTTCCAGTGTCGTCGACACCACCGTTGCCGGCAGGCTCCTCATCCTGGAGACCCACGGGTCACGGACCTCGGACTCCTCGGTGCTCGTGGCCAGCATGTCCACGAATTGACGAAAGGTGGTGGCCCCGAAGACCATCCGCTGCTCCGCACTGTACAAGGCGAGGCGGTGGCCAAGCAGCTCAGGTCCCTGCTTGCCCCAGTAACCGGTCCAGTCGCCGTTGGTGGAGCCAAAGCCGTCGAGACTGGAGAAGACGTCGAAGGTGTAGGTAGCGGTCATGTTGCTCTCCTCAAGTGCGGATGATTGGGGCGGGTACGGACTGGGGACCACCGCGAGACTCTTCGCTGTCGGACTGGCGCTTCTCGCTGAGTGCGGCGCCCATGTCACTGCGTCGGGTCGGCCGTGGCCGCACGCGCACGCGCGGAGCTGGAACCGGCTTCGGCCGGTCTTGCCGTCGCTGACGTAGCGTGCAGCCCCGAAATGACCGTGTTACCGCGTCGGAACCAGTTGCGAGGACGATCGTGTCCGGCGACGACTGGTTCCTGGCGCGAGTCTGGTCAGCATCCCGACGATCACGACGGCCGCGACGACATGCATCAGGAGCAGGATCGTCGTCTGCCCTACCGAGGCTCCCTCGACGGACGGGATATAGGTCAGGTCGGGGATGAACGAGGCCAGCAGGACGAACAGCGCGATGATCGTAAAGAGTCGCTCCGGTTGGGCCGTGAAGCGCCGCAGGAGCCCATAGAGCAGGACCGCAATGATCGCCGGGAAGACGGTGAAGATGATCGTCGGCGACACGTTCTGGAAGATGATGAAGTCCGGGTCGTACGAGACCACGGCGCTGCCCGCGAAGTAGACCAGCGCGTTCGCGACGACGGCGGTCAGCGTGGTCGCCAGCCCGACGAGCGCGAACCGTCCGCGCGTCCTGGTACCGATAGTGTCAGTCGTGTCTCTGGAGGTGATTGCGCTCATGCTCCGGCGTCCTTTCCTGGTGGGTCCGTGAATCGGCTACCGCTCAACGCTTCCTGGTGTCACCCAGCTGAGCAGCAGGGCGTCGCTTTCGAAGCGCTCGTTGGCTCGTTGTGGAAGCGCTCGTTGTAGTTGTAGGCGCCCATGCCCTCATGCCAGAAGGGGAAGCGCCAGACGTTCAGCGCCTCCATGACGCCATCGAGGGACATGAACGGGGAAGCGCCAGACGTTCAGCGCCTCCATGACGCCATCGAGGGACATGAACTCGGAAACGACGACGTTGCGCATAGGGCTCTCCTGGCGGTTGCGAACGAGGCGAGAGATCACCGACGGTCGTGAAGTGACAGGTGTCGCGCCAGCGGATCCTGAGCGACGCATGGAGCGGGGCCTGGCCCAAGGATCGTATGTTTTATACGTACACGTTGGCTTCTTCGATATTGCGGAGTTGCCGGGACGACAGAGGACCCAGTCGGAGGAGCGACGCTCTCGGGGCGCCACATCAGCTCCGACCGTCGCGGAACATGGCGACGGCCTTTTCGATTCGCCGCTGACGGGTCTCAGGTGTCTTCGCACCGTCGATCGCGAGGACGTGCCGGCGTTTGTTGCTGTAGGACAAGCCATCGAAGAACCGGCGGACGTCCGGTTCCTGGTCCAGCGCCGCGGTGAGATCGGACGGGACGGTGACCTCGCGGGGTTCGGTATCGAGTTCCAGATCGACGTCAACCGTTTCCCCGGCGGCTACTCCGGCGGCCGAGCGGTGCTCGGCACTGATCGGCAACATGAACCGTCCGCCCATCGACGCGACCGTACTCCGGTAGGTGTAACCGTTGATGTTGACGCGAACGGCCGGCCGCTGACCAGCGCCCAGCGCGTTGACGATCGCAGCCGGGATTTCGATCCCGGTCGCCGTCTTTCCGCCCAGCTCGACCGTCGCCATGAACGCTGCCATGAACGTACCCTTCCGTTGCCGGGGAAACCCTGTTGCCGAGTCGCGGTCCGTGCCGACGGGCGGCCGAACTCTTGCGCTTTGCCACGAGCAAGGCTATCGCGCCAGTGGACCAATCGCATCCATTTCCGTTCCGTCAACGCCCCGACCGTACGCACGACCAGGAGTCTGCGGACAAGGCGGCTCAGCGCTGGACGCGGTAGCGGATGTGGGTGGCGTCCGATGTGTCGATCACCCGAACGATCGCCAGCTCGACGCGCGACGGCAACACCTCGAACAGCCGCCGGCCGCTGCCGAACAGCACCGGGATCTGATGGATCTGGATCTCGTCCAGCACCCCGGCCTCGAGCGCCGATTGTGCTGTGTAGGCGCCATGCACCATCACGTTCCGATCCCCAGCGGCGGCCTTCGCCTGTGCCATCGCGCTGGCAATCCCATCGGTGACATAGGTCACCAACGGATAGTTCGCGACGGACGGTCCGGGCGACCGGTGACTGGGCACGAAGATCGGGACACCGTGGTGATCGCCCCCCCAGTGATCGACCTGCTCCACGGTCCGCCGGCCCACGACGACCGCTCCGGTCGCCTTGCCTTCGTCCAGAAACTGTCCGGCCACCCCGGACGACTGGGTGGATTCCCCGTCCGGGCCGAACCCGTACCAGTCGTGCAGCCGCATGAAGCCGTCGCCCCCTGGCTTGCCCGGTTTGTCGTTCGGACCCGCGATGTACCCGTCGAGTGACATCGACATGTAGAGCACGGATGTAGACATCTCGACCTCCCGTAACCTCGATCCAAGGTTACCTGTCTGACGACGCGCGTCGCGAAACGTGCGGCTACGCTGCCCAGCCCCAGCTAGTTCGTGTCTGTGGCGCCCTCGGCGAGCAGCTCGTCGAGCCGCTCGAACTGGCTGGTCACGCCCTCGACGACGCCCATCTCCAGGACCTTCTGGAGGTCCTCTTCGGACGCGAAGTCGGTCACGATCGTCAGGGTCGTCCGGCCGTCGTCCTCGGTGAACGAGACGTTGTTGACCGAGACCGGCAGGTCCTGGTTCACCGTTCCCTCGGGGTTCGAGAAGGCATCGCGGTAGACGAGCCGGTCCGGTGGGCTGACTTCCTGGTAGGTCGCGAGTCCCCAGGCGTCGCCCCATTCCGGCGACGACATGCAGTAGTGCCAGATGCCGCCGGGCCGGACGTCCATCTGCTTGACGGTGGTGGTGAACCCCTTCGGTCCCCACCACTGGGCGAGCTGCTCCGGCTGGGTGAAGGAGTCGTAGACGAGGGCTTTTGGCGCCTGGAAGCCACGGGTCATCGTCAGTTGCCTGCCGGCGGAGTGGACGGTCAGTTCAGTCATGGTCCTGTCCCTTCTGAGTGCCCTGCGTCTGCGTGGTCTGCGTGGTCTGCGTCTGGATCGCTTGGAGATGCTCGTCGAGGCGGCTGAACCGGTCCTCCCAGAACTGGCGGTACTCCTCCAGCCAGTCCGTCGCCTTCTTCAGTGGTGCCGCCTCCAGCCGGCATGGTCGCCATTGCCTGTCTCGTCCGCGGGAGATCAGCCCGGCCCGCTCCAGCACCTTGAGGTGCTTGGAGACGGCCGGCAGGGTCATCGCGAACGGCGCGGCGATCTCGTTGACGGTCGCCTCTCCATTGGCGAGCCGGGCGAGGATCGCCCGACGAGTCGGGTCGGCGAGAGCGCCGAAGGTGATACTGAGCGGGTCGTCGGTAGCCATGCATTTCACCTTCCGGTCATTTAACCGTATGGTGAAGTATAAGCCTGTCCCGCCTCGTGTCAACCCCTGCCATCACCCCCGGCGGGATGCGTATCGTCGTCTCTGGCGGTGGGCCGACTGGCGCGTGGTACGCTCCATCCCACCGTTGTGGCCACGCATCGCTGTTCGTGACCTCCCGTTGCCTGCAGCACCGCCATTCCCAGGAGCGCCCTGTGCCGGACCGACCCACCGACCTCCCCAACCTGCCCTGCCGGATCATCCAGCCTTGGACCAGGCGGCCGCTGTCCCGGCGGCGCGTGATCACCGGGATGACCGGGCTGGGTGTGGCGGCGGTCGTGACTGGCTGCGGCGACTCCGGCTCCGGGTCGGCGCCATCCACGGTTCCGCCAACCGACGCGCCCGAGCTCGGGGTCGTTGGCGCTCCGACCGCCACCACGGCTGCCCCAGCCACCGCGGCGGAACCCACCGGCGAGCCCGCTCAGCCGCTCGCCGCGCAGTCGCCGCCGGGCGACGCCGTCCTGGTCGTCTCGCCGAGGCTACCGCTGGCCGGGATCGGCTCCGGGCAGCAGGCTGGGCTGCTGGACGGCACGCTGACCGACTGGGTGGATGTCGGGTCACCGGTCAGCCTGCCGGTCGAAGCGCTGGGGGAGGTCGGCGCCGATGGCTACGACGACGCCGTCGTGCAGCTCGACGCCGGGCTGGAGGACCTCGACGCGCCGGTCGGCCGGGTCGCGTCGGTCCCGCTCGCCGCCGTCGACTTCCGCGTCAACGTGCTATCGACCGACGGCCGCGACGCCCTGCGCGACCGGACCGAGGGTGAGCACGGCCCGATCATCCGGGTCGGCATGGTCGGCGACATCGTCCCCGGCCGCAACATCCATCTCACGATGGAGCGCTACGGCGACTTCCAGTATCCGTTCCGCCGGGTCGCTGACCGGTTGGCCAGCTTCGATCTGACGATCGCCAACCTCGAGGGCAACGTTTCCGATACGCTGCCCAATCCGGTCGACCGCGATCCAAATACCATCGATTTCCTGACCGGTAGCGCCTTCCTCGACGGGTTCAGGCTGGCTGGGATCGACGCGGTGACGCTTGGCAACAACCACTCCTGCTGGAACTCTCCACAGACCGACTGGGGGACGCAGGGGCTCGAGGACACCATGGCTGCCCTGACGGCGGCGGAATTGCCGTACTTCGGCGCGGGATACGACATAACGGAGGCACGGAGCGCGTTCACGACCGAGATCGGGGGCGTCTCGATCGCCGTTCTCGGTCACGACGCCGTCACCGCCAACCTGGACATCGAGCAGAGCAAGCAGTTGGGTGTCGTCGCCCAGACGTGGGGTGCCGACGACAGCTCACCCGGGACGAACCCGTTCGGGCTGGACCAGTTCCTCGCCGACGTCGAAGCGGCCGTCGCCGATCACGACATCGTGATCCCGTACCTGCACGGCGGGGCCGAGTTCCAGTGGGTCGTGCCGGACTGGCTCCAGGAGGCTGCGCGGGGAGCGATCGACGCCGGCGCGACCCTTGTCGTGACCAATCACCCACACGTCATCCAGGGGATGGAGGTCTACGCGGGCCGGCCGATCGTCTACTCGCTCGGCAACTTCATCTTCGACCAGATGTTCAGCGTCGACACCCGCCAGGGTTTCATCCTCGACCTGACCTTCGACGGACCGGTCCTCGTCGGCCTCCGCCTCGGCGGCGTCGAGATCATGGACTTCTGCCAGCCCCGCCCGATGGCCGCCGCCGAGCAGTCCGCGCTGATGGACCGCTTCTGGCGCTCGACCGACCGCCTCGCCGCCCGCTAGCGACTCCCGGATCACCGTCCTGGGAACTGGTCCGGCAATGGACGACGGTGTTGCCACGCCCGAACGTCTGAAGATAGCGCGTTCTCCGGGAACGGGTCCAGCAAACGCGGGTGAGAAACAGGCCGACGGGCGCTACCCCTCGCTCGGGCCGCAGTCGGTCGACCAGTCGGAGACCGACAACTGGATGCAGCTGTCGTTGGAGCACCAACTCGGGTAATTGTCGGCACAGTACGGGTAGTCGGGCTGGCACATGACACAGGAAAGCGAGGCCCACTCCCAGCAGGCCCCCACGTTCTGGACGACTCCGCCGGCCGCGCAGGCAAGCACCTGAGCCGGCGTCGCGCAATAGACGAGCGTGTCTGGGCAGTCATCGATGAACAGGCTCGTCCGACCCAGCGTCTCCGTCAACTGGTCGTCCACCTGCAGCCGCGCCAGGTGGGAGAGACTCTCGCCCGCGTAGTCTGACTGGATGTTGACGCCGTACGTCAGCGTTCCGCTCGCCTCGTCATACTCCGGCGAGACCAGCTCGACGACCAGGACATCGTCCGGACCATCGGCCGTCTCGGTGCTGATGGCGGCATTGGGCGGATTGCCGGCACCGAAACCAAGGTTGGCGAGGAACGTCTCGGTGGGAGCCTCCCCGAAGATGCGCTCTGGGCGGTCCGAGAAGAAGATCGTTTCACCGGGATGACCGGACAGGGTCAGGAGGTACTGGGCGTCGCCGCCCACTCCCGCGAAGGGCGTCCCGGCTGCTCCCGGCGCACTGGCCGCGCCGGGCGTGGCCCCCGCGTTCGGATTGGCGGTGAAGGTTCCACTGGAGGCCGTCTGGACGAAGAGGAAGGAGGCGTCCTCGGTCGTGACGCCGGGCGACGCGGCGGCCGTCGCGTCCTGGGCGACGGTTGGCGGGGTCCGGCCAATTGTCCCGAGCATCCCGAGCGCACCGCCGGCCAGACCGGCCGCTCCCGTCCTGATGACGGCCCGGCGGGAACCGCCGAGCGTCCGGGCGACGCGTTCAAAGGTCGATGAGTCCATACGCTCCAAATCCCTTTCCGGGCCGCTCGTGGGCAACATTCGGCTCGAGCCTACGTCAAAATAGCAAAACCGACGAATAACGACAAGGTCCATAAGAACGACGTTCCTGCAGGAAACCCGTTCAGTCAGCCAAGCGACAGTCCCCGATAAGCTGTCGCTTGGCTGACTGAACGGGTTTCCTGGCGGGGCGGCGATGACTTCGTTCCAGCTCCTCCGGCGCCGGCCCGGGCGTTCCCGCGCTGCGCCAGACGCGGCACACGAATTGAATGCCGGGACGTGGCGGTAAGCGCGACGTAGCGCCAGCCCGTACCCGACATCTATAGGACGACACCCTTTGCAGCAGGAGACGTCAATGATCAACCTCGGTTACACCCTGTCCAGCGAGCAGCACCGGCCCAATACGCTGATCACCGACGGCCAGCGGGCCGAGGCGGCCGGCTTCGAGTTCCTCTCGATCTCGGACCACTTCCATCCGTGGATGGACGCCCAGGGCCAGGCGCCGTTCGTCTGGAGCACACTCGGCGGCCTCGCCCAGGCGACGAGCACGATCCGGGTCGGAACCGGCGTGACCTGCCCGACGATCCGGGTCCACCCAGCGGTCATCGCGCAGGCGGTCGCCTCGATCGCCGACATGTTCGAGGGCCGCTTCTACTTCGGGATCGGTTCCGGTGAGAATCTCAATGAGCACATCACCGGACAGCACTGGCCGCCGATCTCGGTCCGGCAGGACATGATGCAGGAGGCGGTCGCGCTGATCCGCAAACTCTGGCAGGGTGAGTACACGACCGAGCACGGCCGCTTCTACACCGTCGAGAACGCCCGGATCTACACGCTCCCGGAGACATTGCCCGAGATCATCGTGGCGGCCGCCGGGCCGGAAGCCGCCGTCGTGGCGGCCGAGATCGGGGACGGCATCGACACCACGTCCCCGACGCCGGATGTCATCCAAGTGTTCGAGCGGCACGGCGGCAAGGGCCCGCGCTACGGCCAGATGGCGGTCTGCTACGGGCCGGACGAGCAGGCCGCGAAGGAACTGGCGCTGAAGCAGTGGGGCTTCTCGGGCGTGCCGGGGCAACTGAAGCAGGAACTGGCCCTGCCGCGCTACTTCGAGCAGGCCGCCCAGCTGGTCACGACCGACCAGATCGGGGAATCGGTCGTCTGCGGGCCGGACCCGGAGCGATATCACGCGGAGATCCGGAAGTTCGTCGACGCCGGCTTCACCCACCTCTACATCCTTCAGATCGGTCAGGACCAGACCAGCTTCATCGACTTCGCCGAGCGGGAACTGCTCCCGGCCTACCAGGGCGCCGCAACCCCGGCATGATGGCTCGTCCAGCGTCTACGGCGCGGCTCACGGGTATTGGCGGAGACGGTGACCCCCCCTCTCCATCCGGTCCAGGCGGAGTCGCCCGCGGGCGAAGGAGCCGGAGCGAGATGGGGAGGGGGTCGGGGGGTGGGGCTGCGGGCTCGCCACGGACAAGGTTGATGAGACCCGCTCTACGGCTCATCATGGTCGTCGGTCATGGCCCCGGTCCGGACCATGACCCGGCCGTTCCGGGCGACGGTGACGCTGCCGCCCGGGTATCGGAAGATGACCTCGACGCCAGCCACCAGATCGATGGCGATCACCCCGGACGCCACCACCGTCACCCAGGGGTTGATGACGTCGACGCGCCGCATCGCTGTCCAGAGCGTCAGCGTCGTGACCGGCTGGTCGTCCCCGGCGGCATGTCCGGCAGGCATCGCGGTCGGGACGACGGCGCCAGCCAGCACCGGGATCGCGATCCGGTGGACGGCCTTCCCCCTGATCTGAAACGGTGCCACGCCGAGTGGCTGGCCGAGCTCGCTGGCGATGGCCACGAGTGCGTCGTCGTCGAAGGCGATCCGGCGGACGGAGCTGTTCTTCGGGATGGCCGGAAGCGACTGGATGCTGGTGGGACCCGTGGTTGATGGCATCGACTCGTGCGCCTTTCCCCGGAGTCGGATAGCAGCGATTCTTGCGAAGCGACCAGGCACTGGGCACGGCAGGCTGACGCGGCGACCGGGCACGCCCGTGGCGTCATTTATACTCCCGGACAGTTGGATGGTAGGTCGCGAACCAGAACCACCCTCAATGCCCCGAGGTCTACGGCGTCGTTCGCGGGCGCCGGCCGACCGCTCGTCAGCCAGGAAGGAGATTGCGCAGCCCATGTCCGACGGCTCCATCCCTTCCCGTGGTCCGCGAATCAGTGCCGTGACCGATGGTTCGGATGTCCGCAAGGTGTCCACCCGGGTGGATGATGTCCGCGCCAGGCGGACGGCGCCAACACCGGAAGACCTGCCGCTCGCGATCACGCTCGACGATATCCTGGCCGCGCAGGAGCGGATCGCGCCGTACATCCACCGGACGCCGCTTTTGTCGTCCAGGATGCTGGGTGGGAGCTCGGGGACCGAGCTCTGGCTCAAGGCGGAGAACCTCCAGCGGACCGGCTCCTTCAAGATCCGGGGGGCGCTCAACAGCGTCCTTCAGCTCACCCCGGAGCAGCGGGCTCGCGGGATCATCGCCTTCTCGGCGGGCAACCACGGCCAGGGCGTCGCCCAGGCGGCGGCATTGGTCGGAGCCCGCTGCGTGATCTTCTCCCCGGAGACGGCCCCGGCGCTCAAGGTCGCGGCGATGCGCGGCTACGGCGCCGAGGTTCGATTCGCCCCGTCGATGGCCGAGATCGAAGCCCGGATGGACGCCTACCGGGTCGAGCACGGCCTCCACTACGTCCACCCGTTTGGCGATCTCGCGACGATCGCCGGGCAGGGGACGCTCGCACTGGAGCTGTTCGAGGACCAGCCCGAGCTGGACGCGATCGTGACCGGCGTCGGTGGTGGCGGGCTGCTCGCGGGGATCGCCGTGGCCGCCAGGGCGCTTCGCCCCACGACCCGGGTGATTGGCGTCGAGCCGGAGAGCGCGCCGACGGTCTACGCCGCGCTCAGGGCTGGCGGTCCGGTCCCGCTGCCCCGGATCGCGACCCTGGCCGACGGTCTGGCGGCGGCCCGAACGGCTCCGCTGACGTACCAGGTCATCCGCCGTCTGGTCGATGACGTCGTGCTCGTCTCCGAGGAGCAGATCCGCGAAGCCCTGATCCTCGTGTTGCAGCGGACCAAGCTGGTCTGCGAGCCGGCCGGCGTGGCCGGGGTGGCGGCGATCCTGGCCCGGTCGGCCGGGATCGCCACCGGCGCCCGCGTCGCGGCGGTCCTCAGCGGTGGCAACATCGACCTGACGACGCTCAAGCGGCTGCTCTGAATCGTTCTCCGTGACGCTCCGGTCGCGAACGGTCCCCTCCCTGGCGAAGCGCGACCCCTCCTCGGCCCGGCTTCGGCACCGCGGTGCCTCACCGCCCAGGGAGGGACTTCATACTGGTCGAACGGAAGTCCTCCAGGACCAGCCAGCGTCGAGTGAGCTGTCTCCCCCTCTCCGGGCGTCCCGAGGACGCAGCACAGCGAGACCGCGACGCCGTCGCGGTGAGTCGGGTCGAGCCGTGGAGGAGGTCGGGGGTCAGGACTGCCCGTCAACCAGAGCGCTTGCGCCGAACGAGCGCCCTTGGTTGGGCTGATAGACTGCCAGTCTGCCCAACGGACGCCCTATCAGGACAGGTTGCCCTGTGTCGACAGCCCCTTCCCCGACCCTCCAGCGCACGACCGATGAATCGACGATCACGACGGTCGCCGACGTCCAGCGCTTCGCCAGCGACCTGGCCGACAACGTCGAGCGGGTGCTGGTCGGCAAGCGCGACGTGATCGACCTCGCGATCATGACCCTGCTGGCGGAGGGGCACATCCTGCTGGAGGACGTGCCCGGCACCGGCAAGACGACGCTGGCCCGGGCGCTCGCCCGCTCGATCGGCGGCGAGTTCCGCCGGATCCAGTTCACCCCGGACCTCCTGCCGAGCGATGTCGGTGGGATCGTCTTCTTCGACCAGAAGCTGAGCGACTTCCGCTTCCGGCCGGGCCCCGTCTTCGCCAACGTCGTCCTCGCCGACGAGATCAACCGGGCCACCCCCCGGACGCAGTCAGCCCTGCTCGAGGCGATGGAGGAGCGGACCGCGACGATCGAGGGCGAGACCAGGCCGCTGCCGGCGCCGTTCGTCGTGCTGGCGACCCAGAACCCGATCGAACTGGAGGGCACCTTCCCGTTGCCGGAAGCGCAGCTCGACCGGTTCCTGATGCGGCTCTCGGTCGGCTACCCCGATCACGCGCAGGAGGACGACATCCTCCGCCGTTTCCAGCTTGGGACGCCGATGACCGACCTCCAGGTGGTCGCCGGCATCGCCGACCTGCGGCGGGCCGTCGCGGTCGCCCGTACCGTCCACGTCGCCGATGAGGTCCGTCATTACCTGACTGGACTCGTCCGGGCGACGCGTGACCATCCGTCCGTGCTGCTCGGTGCCAGCCCACGGGCGTCGCTGGCCCTGTTCCGGGCGTCGCAGGCCCGGGCGGCGATGCTGGGCCGATCCAGCGTCGAGCCGGATGACGTGCAGCGCCTCGTCGGAGCGGTCCTCGGTCACCGAATCATCGTCACGCCCGAGGCCCGGCTTCGGGGCGACGACGCCAGCGCCGTCGTCCAGGCCGCAATCGAGGCCGGTTCGGTTCCGGTCGAGGGCCGGGCGGGACTGGTCGATCAACCGGCTCCCGCCACCGCGAGGCGCTGATGCGTGAGCTGACCGACCGGGCGGCCACCGACCGGCGCCGGGGACAGATCGTCCGGAGTCTGGACGCCGTCCGACCGATCGAGGCGGAGGCCGGGCTGTCCCGCGTCCGGGGCGGCTTCTTCGGCGGCGCCTGGTTCGCGGTCGCCGGGGTCGTCCTCGCCGTCGGCGCCGCGACCGACCGCGGCGGGTTGGCGATCATCGGCCTGCTCGGCTTGATCAGTGCCGGGCTGGCCTGGGGCTGGGCACGGCTTGCCCTGAACGGCGTTACTGTCTCGGCCCGGTTCGACCACGACCACGCCATCCCCGGGGACACCGTCGGACTAACCGTGACGGTCGTCAACCGCAAGCTGCTGCCGCTGCCGTGGGCGACGCTGGAGGTGGAGTTGCCGAAGGGGCTCCGGGTCGGCGAGTCGTCCCGCCGCCGGCTGAGCGGCGACCAGGTCCTGCGGCTCTCGACCGCGCTGGCGCCGTTCGGCCGGCTGACCTGGCGCTCCAGCCTGACCTGTCCGGTCCGGGGCATCCAGCGGATCGGGCCGGTCGGGATCCGGGCCGGCGACCCGTTCGGTTTCTTCACTGTCCGGATGGAAGGCCCCGGCCCGGAGCCGGTCGTCGTCTTCCCCGTGGTCGTCCCGGTTCTGCCCCTGGCGAACGCGCGGGAGCGGCTCGGCGACGTCCGGGTCGACCGGCACCTCTACACCGATCCGACCCGGATCGCTGGGGTACGGGACTACCAGCCGGGCGATCCGTTTCGCGGTATCTCGTGGAAGGCGACGGCCCGGATCGGGTCGCTCCAGACGCGTCTGGAGGAGCCGGCGACATCGCGGCAGGTGATGGTCTGTGTCAACCTCGACACCCACGAACGGGTCTGGGAGGGCGTCGATTCGGCCCTGGCGGAGTCGACCATCTCCGCCGCCGCCTCGATCCTGTCCTGGGCGGACGCCAACGGGTACGCGATCGGCGTGATGGCCAACGGGCTGGAGCCGGGGACGACCGCGACGCTCGTCTACCCGCCGGCCCATGGTCCGGGGCAGCTCGCCCGCTGCCTCGATGGGCTGGCCCGGCTGAGCCTGATGTCGACGACGCCGTTCTCGCGGGCGCTGGTCCGGCTGGAGCGGACGGGGGACCGCGGCGGCATGATCGTGATCGTCACCCCGCGGATCGCGGACGCGACCCGGGCGGCGATCGCTCAGCTAATCGGGCGCGGGAGGCGAGTGGTGCTCGTTCCGGTCGGCGCCGCCGCCACGATCGCGCTGCCCGGCGTGCCCGTCTACCGAGTCGACGAGGAGACTATCCAGGATCGGCTGTCCGTTGTCCGGTCCGGCTCCGGTTCGACGGAGTCGCCCGCTGGGGAGCCGGTCGCTACAGCCACCTGATCCGGCGGAAGAGAACGACCATCAGCCCGGTGACGAGCGCCATCAACCCCAGCGAGAACGGATAGCCGAGGCGCCAGTGCAGTTCCGGCATGTGGTCGAAGTTCATGCCATAGATTCCCGCGATCAGTGTGCTGGTTGCCAGGATGATCGTCCAGCCCGTCAGGCGACGCACGACGATATTGAGCTCGTTGTTCACCTGCGACAGGTAGGCGTCCATCGTCGAGGCCAGCATCTCGCGGGCGCCGTCCAGTGCCTCCGTCGCCCGGTTGACGTGGTCGTAGACGTCCTGGAAGTACGGCAGCATCGTGGCGTCGATCGTCGGGTGGTCCTTGCGGAAGACGTGGATCAGCGACTCACGTTCGTTGGCCAGGACGCGGCGCGTGACGAGGAGTGTCCGGCGCAGGTCGACGATCTCCCGCTGGATGCCGCTCTCCTCGCCGTCGAGGATCCGGTCCTCGATGCCCTCGACCCGGTCGGCGATCTCGTCCAGCACTGGGAAATAGCCGTCCACGATCGCGTCCAGCACGGAGTAGAGCAGGGTCACGGGTGTACTGTGACCAGTCTCCGCGACGTCCTGCCGAAACCGGTCGGGGACGTCCTCCAGCGCCGTGATCTCCCCCTGCCGGATGCTGACGATCACATTGGCCATCACGAACAGCGACAGGGGCTGATGGTCGATGCCCCGGTCCGGACAGGTCAGGGCGTAGAAGACGACGAAGAGGTTATCGCCGTACTGACGGAAGGTCGGGGTCCGGTTGGACTGGCCGATGTCCTCCAGGACCAGCGGCGGAAGCTGGAGCTCGTTCCGGAGCATCGCGATGTCGTCGTTGTCCGGCCGCAGGACATCCACCCAAATCAGCGCCTCACCGTTCAGTTCATCGCTGATTCGCCCTGTCGGCACCTCCTGGAACGCGTTCGACTCGCTCGAGAACCGTTTCGCCTTCAGGGTCATGATCGTTGCTCCCGCCCCGATGCGTCATTCTGGTCAGTGTTGGATGGAGCATAGTCAATTCACCGCGTCGGGGAGCGGAATCACGCAAGCGGGTCATGGGCATGGTTCTCGCGACCGACGGCGTAAACCGGCACAGACTGACCACACGTCGTGACCGGAACAGGAGAGACGCATCATGTCCGCATCATTCTCTACGACCACCGACCGGTCGACCGCTGGCACGGCCTCAGCGCCGATGACGGTCGACATCTTCCATGACACGATCTGCCCCTGGTGCCGGATCGGCGTCGCCTCGCTTCAGCGGGCGCTGGCCGGATGGGACGGGCCGTCGGTCGAACTGCACTGGCACCCGTTCCTGCTCAACCCGGACACTCCGCCTGAGGGCGAGCCGTTCCTGGCGTCGCTGGCCGGGAAGATGGGGCAGGACCCGGGGCCGATGCTGGAACGCGTCTCCGAGGCCGGCGCCGCGGTCGGACTCGGGTTCGACTGGGCGGCGATCGAGCGCACGCCGAACACGATCAGGTCGCACCTGCTCTATGCCATCCTGCCCGAGGAGCGCCGGACCGCGATGATCGAGCGGATCGGCGTGGCGTACTTCGAGCAGGGCCGCGACATTGGCGACCTCGAGACCCTCAAGGCGATCGCGGCCGAGGGCGGCGTCGAGCCGGAACCGGCCGGGCCAGCGCTGGAGCGGCCCGAACTCCAGTCCGCCATCCTGAGCGAGGTCCAGCAGGCAGCCACGCTCGGCATCACCGGCGTCCCGCTGTTCATCTTCGACAACCGGCTTGCGGTCAGCGGCGCGCAATCGGTCGATGTCTTCCAGTCCGCCCTGGCGCAGGTCGCGGAGGGACGACCAGAGGACGATGCGGCACCGGCGGGATGACGCGTCCCGACGGGCACCAGCCGCGGCCAGGTAGCCCCGGATCGCGAAACCCTGGCCGGTCGAGTGCGGGGCGTGCTACCTGACCACCGCCGGGCTGAAGCGGTCAACGGGCAGGCGCTCGTGCGACAGATAGACCGTCGGTGCCGGCCCGGCGAGCGGTCCGTACCGGATCAGATTCTGCCGGACGGCCTGATCGAAGAAGAACCTGGCCTTCTCGAATCCGTTGTAGCGCGTCTCCGACAGCTCATAGCCAAGATAGTGGTTGATGCTCTTGATAACCGTGGGGAAGTCGCGCCGCCCGCCGACCCGGGCGATGTCGGTCACGGCCGACGTCATGGCCGTGACCTCGTCCTGCGTCAGGTCCCTCGCGACCGGCCGCGACGCTGCGGCTCCGGCCGGCGCCACGGCGAGTTGCGCTTCGAGGCTGGCAACGCGAGCTTCCAGGCGCTGGGCCCATTGCTGGAACCCGTTCAACCAGGCCAGCTCGTCGACCGGACGCGCCGTCGGGTCATCCCTCGTGTTCGCGGGCGCCGGGAGCACCCCGGCGTCGGGGAACGGAATCGCGGCGAGGTCGTCCGGCCTGAGCGACGCGTTGGACGATGCCATCGGCGTGACCGGAAGCAGGGCGACGATCTTCGCGATCTCGTCGTGGTCGAGCGGGAAGGATTTGTCGGTGCTCCAGTTCCGCACCTTCTGGAGCCAGGACTCGACGTTGTAGGCAATGCTCCCGTAGGCGCCGAGCGGGCGATCGATCGTGTGCTGGATGTTCGAATCCCGCGTGGTGATGAGGAGAAAGGGATAGCACTTGGTCCGCTGGCCGTTGGTGAGATTGTTGCCAAATGCCTTGTACGAGGTGTAATTGTTCGCAAGCCAGTTGTTCAGCCCGTTCGAGGCGTTGATGGCTTGCTGAATAGGATTAACGTCATTGGGATTGGACATGAACAGGGTTTCCTGCTGCCCGCCGCGGTCAACGATCCACGGGCCGTTCCAGCCGCCCCAGATCGGGTCGTTGATCGACTTCAGTTCGGTGAGGATGATCGTCGCCGTCCTGTCCGGCTCAAAGTTCGGGTGAATGATGAGGCAATCCACGTCCCGTCCGCTGACCGGAAATTCCAGCAGCACCCAGTAGTCATCGTCCAGATCCTGAACGGCTTCGAGGATGTGGGGCTCGATCCGGTGCCAGTTGCCCGCAAAGATGCGTGCCATCGTGTCTCTTCCTCCGATCGCTTGTTCCCCATTGGGAACCCTACGCAATCATAGAACGACCCGACCGGTCGCGATCCCCACGATGCCGGGCCGACCGGAGTCGGGATCAGCCGGCCGTCACCCGCAGACCACGGACGCCGGTGTCGGCGAGGCTGGCCGCCTCGTCCAGCAGCCGCATCCGGAAGGTTCCGGGGGCCGAGTCGCCCACGGCGGCGCGTTCGGCCGCGAGCCCGTAGGTCGCCAGGCCGAGGGCGACCGGCAGCGCATACCCGGCAATCGTCGAGGCCGCCGCGCCGGCGACGGCAACCGCGATGGCGGTCGTCGCCATGCAGCCCGAGCCGGTGATCCGGCTGAGGAGCGGTGTCCCGTTGGCGACGCGGAAGATCGCGTCCGGCCCGATGATGACGTCGATGGGTCCGGTCACGGCGGTCGTCACGCCGAACCGCGCGAACGCCGCTCGCGCCACCGACTCCGGGTCCTCGATACCAACGGCGTCGACGCCGCGCATCGTCCCGCCGCCGACGAGGGCACCGATCTCGCCCCGGTTGCCGCGCAGGACCGCGATGTCCAGCTCGTCGAGCAGCCGGAGCGCCGTCTCGGTCCGGAACCGGGTCGCGCCGGCGCCGACTGGGTCGAGGACGACCGGGACCGCCGCGGCGTTGGCGGCCCGACCGGCGATCAGCATCGCCTCGACCTCCATGACCGAGAGCGTCCCGATGTTGAGAAGCAGTGCCTGGGCAAGGCGGGCCATCTCGCCGACCTCCTCGGGCGCGTAGGCCATCACCGGCGACGCCCCCAGCCCGATCGTCAGATTCGCCGTGTCGTTGGTCACGACGAGGTTCGTGATGTGATGGATCAGCGGCCCGGACTCGCGGACGTGCCGGAACAGCCGCTCGGCTTGGGCGTCGTAGTCAACTCCATCAGTCTCGGACATTGAGTGAACCCCTTTTGCGAGCGGATGGCCGGAACGGACCGGCAAAGGGTACGTGAATCAATGCATTCATACCGGTAACCCAGGACCAGCATCCGGGTGCGGCGGGGTTGGATCCCGGTTGGACCAGCGTCCGCAACGCAGACGGGACCGCCCAATCAGCGGTCCCGTCTGCGTTGCCGTTGCCGTTGCTCTCGCCGATCAGGTCAGTTGGAGAACTCTACCGACGAGAGCACGGTCCGCGGATCGATCGTCACGCCGTTGAGCAGGACCTCGAAGTGCGTGTGCGGGCCGGTCGAGAAACCGGTCGAGCCCATCGGTCCGATCGTCTCCCCTTGCGTGACCTTCTGGCCCGTGGCAACGAATGGCTGCGCAGCCATATGCCCGTAGACCGTCGAGTAACCATTGCCGTGGTCGATCTCGACGTAGAAGCCGAGGCCGCAATCGCACCAGCCGGCGAAGGTGACGGTGCCGCCGTCGGAGGCAAGGATCGGCGTACCCTGCGGCGCGGCGATGTCCAGCGCGTTGTGGAACGGACAACCCAGGTTGGGATCGATCGGCTCGAAGGGGACACCCGTACAACCGTACTCCTGAGAGATCATGCCGGCGGCAGGGAAGATGAATGTCCCCGAACCGACTCCGGCTGCCGGTGCGGCCGGCTTGGTGGCGGCGGGCTCCGTGGCGGTCGGAGTTGGGGCCGTGGCGGTCGGAGTTGGGGCCGTGGCGGTCGGAGTTGGGGCCGTGGCGGGACTCGTCGCGGTTGCGGTTGCGGTCGCGGTCGCGGTCGCGGACGGCGCAGCCGACGCCTCCGGAGTGACCGTCACGCTCGGAGCTTCGGTCGCTGGCGTCGTGCCATCGCCAGCGCCGACCAGGGCGGAGCTGACGAAGCCTTCGCCGAGTGTGGTCGTGACGTAGAGCCACTCGCCGCCGTCGGTGTCGATGAACGGGCCGTCCAGCACGTCGGCCGCCGTCCCGTCGGGGACCGTCACCGTGATGTCACCGGAGATTCCAACGGTGGAGCGGATGTTGACGTCGTCGCCGTCGCCGACGCCGAGCAGGGCGGACGCGCCGACCAGCGGCGACGAGTCGGTGGGTTCGGGAGTCGTCGTCTCCGCCGATGTCGCGGGCGCGGTAGCGGTCGGGGTTTCCTCGGCGGAGGCTGAACTGACGAGAACGAGCAGGTCGCCGTCGACGTAGCCAGTGACGTCACCATTGGTGATCAGATACCAGCCTGCCGAGCTGGCCTCGAAGCCGTCCGGGCCGCCCATCACCTGGACGACATCCCCGGGCCGGACGTAGCCGACGACGTATGCCGCGGGAGCGGGTTCGGCCCGGATACTCAGTCCGTCCGCCGTGCCAGTGTTGACGCTGACCCGATCGCCGGACGCGAAGCCGCCGCCGGAGACGGTGCCACTGGCGGTGTCCGTGGTGCTGGCCGCGGCGGCCGGCACTGTCTCGTCGGCGCCACTGCTCAGAAAGGAGCCGACGACCCAGCCGAGCTGGCCGTCGACATCGACCGGCCACCAGGCCTGATCGTCGCTATCCGTGACGATGTCGACTGTGTCGGTCCGGAGGACGACGACCGAGCCGGCCGCGGCGAGCGTGATCACGTCCGCCGTGACGTTCGGCTCGACCCGGATGTTGACGCCCTCCGGATCAGCGACGCGGGCTGTCGGCGCCGAAGAGTCGGCCGAAGTCGTCATCACTCCGTCACTGGACGCGGACGTCTCGGTCGCCGCGGCATCGGTCGCCGGGGGCTCGCTCGCCGCCGCCGCGGTGGACTCCGCCACCAGCCCGGCCCCACTCGTCGCATCGCCGTCGTTGAGGTAGGTGCCGGTCACCCAGCCGTCGATCCCGTAGACGGCGATCGGCCACCAGCGCGTGGTGCCGTCCGGATCCAGCACCGTGTCGACCCGATCGATCCGGAGCGTGACCGTGGTCCCCTCGGCGATCTCGATCAGGACCTCGGCGTCGGACGCAGGCTCGGCCCGGACATTGACGCCGTCACCGCTGCCGGTGATGACCGCCGACATCCCCGACAGGCTGACCGCGACCGGTCGCGCGGCATCCACCGACAGCGACCCACCGATCAGCGAGAGGCTGAGCAGGGTGACCATCACCGCGCGAGCCGTGCGCATCGTGCCGAACCGGACTCCGGGGTGGCGTGCTGTGGCGGCGGCGTTGAGACGTCTCGACATGCCGAGGTTCCTTCCTGTGACGCTCCCCGGCCGCCCCGCTCGGGGACCCAGGGACGACCTACTGATGCCGCAACGTGTGACAGATCCGTCACAGAACAACGGGCCGATCCTCTCGATTCGACTCCAACCGACGCAAGCCATGCGTGGATTTCCCGCAGGCTAAATCTTTATCCATTCCGACGAGGACGCCAGGTGGCTCGACACCCGGACCTCAGCTCGGTTGGATCGGATCGGACGGACTGGTTTACCGCACGGGAATGCCCAAAACATCGACGGTGCGACGGATGACACCAGGATTCCGGGTCACCTTGAAGGCAGTCATCCGCCTCTCGCCGGACAGTAGCATCTCAGGCTGATCTCTCCAACGGCCAGATTGGCACAGGTCCGGCGATGTCCGGTTGCCGCGCCGACAGCCCGTTAGGTTCGCTCTGGTATACTCCTGTGTCGATGATCCGGATTGTTCCCGGATGGTCCGCCGAAGCGCGTCGTGCAGATCCGGCATGGTTGCGCGCCGCCTACGAGCCCATCCGGTGCCGGAATATGGAAGATACGTCCCTGAGCCGTCTGTTCCCGTGGCGCCCCCGATTCGGGTCGGCGCTCGGGTTCCCGCCCGGCCGGGAAGAGAGGCGCACTACGCGTGAAGGTTACTGTTGAGCGTCTGCCCGAGAGCCAGGTCCAGCTCGATATCGCGGCCGACGAGGCGGAATTCGCCCAGGCGATGGACCGGGCTTTCCGTCAGGTCTCCAAGACCGTCCAGGTCCCCGGCTTCCGGCCGGGCAAGGCTCCGCGCCAGCTCGTTGAGCAGCGGATCGGCCGCGAGACGATCGTCGAGGAGGCCAACCGCGTCCTGATGGACCGGATGTACCGCGACGCCCTCAAGCAGGAGGACGTCCAGCCGATCGGCGACCCGGTCGCGGACATCACCGAGTTCGAGCCGCTTGCCTTCCGCGTCGTCGTCCCGGTCTACCCGACGATCGAGCCGGGCGACTACGCCAGCGTCCGCGTCGAGCCGATCGACGCGTCCATCACCGAGAGCGATGTCGAGGAGACGATCGAGCGTCTGCGCCGCAACGCCAGCGAGTGGGTCGATGTCACTGACGAGCGCAAGCCGGTCGAGGGTGAGCAGGTCGTGATCGACCTCGCCGTCACCGAAAACGGCGAGCAGTTTCAGGAGCCGGTCGAAGGCGCGACGTTCACCCTCGGCGAGAGCAATATCTTCGACGGCCTGCGCGAGCAGCTCCTCGACATGACCACGGGCGAGACTCGCGGCTTCGACCTCACGTTCGCCGATGACGACGAGACGGTGAGCCCGGCCATTCGCGGGAAGACGCTCAACTACACCGCGACGCTGAAGGGCATCAAGCAGATCGAGCTGGTCGACCTGGACGACGAGTTCGCGAAGAAGGCTGGCGACGCCGAGAACGTCGCCGAGCTCCGGACCGAGATCGAGGACGACCTCCACCGCGAGAAGACAGCCGGCGCCCGGACGACGGTCGTCAACGACGCCCTCAACAAGGTCGCCGAGCAGGCCGCGATCGAGCTGCCGCCGGTCATGGTCAATGAGGCACTGGACGACGAGATCGGCCAGCTTCGCACGCGGCTGTCGCAGAACCGGGACACGCTGGAGAACTATCTCCGTGCCAACGGCCAGTCGCTGGAGGAGCTCCGCGAGGAGATTCGCCCGGACGCGGCCCGGCGACTGCGCAACACCCTGGTCGTCCAGGAGATCGCCCGGCGCGAGAACATCGTCGTCACCGATCAGGACGTCCTCGCCGAGATCGAGAAGGTCGCGGCCGGCTCCGAGAACGGCGAGGCGATCCGCGGACTGTATCAGCAGGATCAGTTCCGCAGCATGCTCCGTGGCGACCTGTTCGAGCGCAACCTGACCGACCGGCTGGTCGAGATCGTCACCGAGGGCCGCGGCGCCGTCCTCAATGGCTGGGTCGCGCCGGAGCCGACGCTGGTCGAGGCGACGGCGGAGGGTGAGTCCGACGAGGACATCATCGACGCCGACTTCACCGACGCCGTGGCGGCGGATCCGGAGACGCTCGAAGCGACGAGTTCGTCCGCCGACGCCGAACTCGCATCGGCGGCGGCCGCGGCCGGCTCGACGGCTGCCGGCAGTAACCCCGAAGCCGAGACGGTCGAGGCGCAGATCGTCGACAAGGACTCCCGGTAGAATCCCGGCGTATTCAAACCAGAACGAGCGTGCCCGCAGCCGTCGGTGGTTGCGGGCAGGTTCGTTCTGTGAACAATGCGACAGCGCTAACGGGTTCTGGACGGACGGCAATGGTGCCGCACCCTGGTCGTAGTCGATCAATGGGGACGAGGCGGAGGCAGTGGCAGTCGAGACGATCGTTATCCGGCGAGCCGCCGACCTCGACCCGTATATTGACCGGATCGTTGCGGTCTACGATCGGGCGTTTCGCGAGCCTCCGTACAACCACGGTGCCGCCGCTGCCCATGGCTTCCGGGAGGCCCTCTCAGCCCACCGGACCTATCCCGACTTCGAGGCCATCTTGCTGCTTGACGGCGAGCGACTGGTTGGTTTCGTCTACGGTCACACCAACCGGCCCGACCAGTGGTGGTACCGGCAGATCGCGCCGTCGCTCCGGCCAAAGGTCAGGATCGGGGCGTTCGACGATGCCTGGGTGATCGTCGAGCTGGCGGTCGACCCGGATACCCGTCGCCGCGGCTACGGGCGCCGGCTCCTGGAGGCGTCGCTGGCGGGCAAGCCGCACCGCTGGGCGGTGCTGACGACGATCGTCGCCGAGAGTCCGGCGGTGCGCCTCTACGACGAGGAAGGGTTCCAGCCGCTTATCAGCGACTTCGTCTTCTCCGAGGGGCTGGGTCACTGGGTCGTCCTGGGCCGTCGTCTTGACGGACCGGTGTCGTGAACCGAGCGCTGGGATCAGGCGTTCGGCGCACCAGGAAGCTTGTCGCGCTCGTCCGTGCGACCGTCGATGCGCCATTCCGTCTCCAGCTCGTCGTCGTCGACGGGCGAGGGCTCGCTGGTGGGGGACGGCCAGGCGTACCGGCGGCCATCCCCTCCCTGGAGCAGGAGTTCTTCGGTTCGGTCGCGGTGACAGCCAATGACGGCGAAGATGCTTGTCGTGCTCATGGCGGGGACTCTCGGCGGGTAGTGACGCGACAACCTGAGACGTGCCTGACGCGAACAAAGCAGGATCGTTGCCAGACTGGTCTGGACCGGGCGGCCCCGGTACGCATGCTTTGACTCGTTCGTGCCGGGCCATCGATTCATCCCAGTGAGTTCGCGCGCCTGCTCGCTGTTTCACCGATCTTTCCCGTGCGTATCGGGCGGTACGACCGCTGAAAAGCCGGTCATTCGGAATTGTCGGGAGCTGGGGGCGGTCAGCCCACCCGTTCTGGCGGGTGGCCGACCTCGACGCGGACGGTATGATTAGGGGTGTGTGAACACAGACGGTCCCGCTGGTGATGAGCTGGCGGACCGGGGCCGGTGGGAATGACGTCTCGCCCGGCCGACCGGCGGCGTCTCGGCGGAGTGCCCGTGGGACGGTGAGGATCGTTCCGGCGTGGTCGCCCGCACCGGGGTGCCGTACCAAGAGGACAACAGGTTCATGGAAATCCCGAAGATCGAAAATCTCGTACCGATGGTCGTCGAGAGCACCAATCGCGGTGAGCGTGCCTTCGATATCTATTCCCGGCTGCTCAAGGACCGCATCATCTTCCTCGGCACCCCGGTCGACGACCAGATCGCCAACCTGATCGTCGCCCAGATGCTCTTCCTCGCCCATGAGGATTCCGAGCAGGACATCCGCCTCTACATCAACTCGCCGGGCGGCGTCGTGTATTCCGGCCTGGCCATCTATGATACGATGCAGATGATCAAGCCCGATGTCTCGACCTTCTGCATGGGGATGGGTGCCAGCATGGCCGCCGTTCTGCTGGCTGCCGGCGCGCCCGGCAAACGATTCGCGCTGCCTAACGCCCGCATCATGATCCATCAGGGGTCCGGCGGGTTCCGCGGCAACGTCCCCGATATCGAGGTGGCGGCCCGCGAGACCCTGACGCTCACGACCAAGCTGACCCAGATCCTGGCCGCCCATACCGGACAGCCGTTCGACCGGGTCAAGCGGGACACGGAGCGGGACTACTACCTCAACCCGGAAGAGGCGAAGGGGTACGGCTTGATCGACGAAGTGCTGATGCCCGAGAGCGGTCCGGCCTCGGTCGCCGCCGCCATGGCCTCTACGGCCCCGGCCGGCATCACGGCTTCGTAACCAGACGCGATCATGACGTTCCTTCGGGCGCCCAGCGCGGGCGTACCGGAGGCTTTGTTCGGCCAGCCACCGCTGAGGCACCGCGGAACCCGACCGGGCGACGCGTGCAGCGAGCGGTGCGCTCTTCCGGATGTTCCGGCGAGAGCACGGACCAACGGCGGCCCTGATCTGGGATCCAGGGATCCAGTCAGGGCCGCCGGCCAGACGACACCACGGACGCGAGGTGGGCGGGTGCATTACCGGTGTTCCTTCTGCAACAAGGGCCAGGAAGAAGTTCGGCGACTGATCGCCGGTCCGAATCAGGTCTATATCTGTGATGAATGCGTGCAGCTGTGCCGCGAGATCATCGAAGAAGATGAGCCCACGACCCAGCGCACCGACCAGCCCCTGACCCGAATACCGACCCCGCGCAAGCTCCTCGAACAGCTCAACCAGTATGTCGTCGGGCAGGACCGCGCCAAGCGCATCCTCTCCGTGGCGGTCTACAACCATTACAAGCGGATCATGGCCGGGCTGGAGAGCGACGACGACATCGAGCTCCAGAAGTCCAACATCCTGCTCGTCGGCCCGACCGGCTCCGGCAAGACCCTGCTCGCGCAGACGCTCGCCAAGCTGCTCGACGTCCCGTTCAGCATCGCCGACGCGACGGCGCTGACCGAGGCGGGCTACGTCGGTGAGGACGTCGAGAACATCCTCCTTCGGCTGATCCAGAACGCCGGCGATGTGACCCGGGCGCAGACGGGCATCATCTATATCGATGAGATCGACAAGATCGCCCGCAAGTCCGACAACCCGAGCATCACCCGCGACGTCTCCGGTGAGGGTGTCCAGCAGGCGCTGCTCAAGATCATCGAGGGCACCGTTGCGAATGTGCCCCCCCAGAGCGGTCGCAAGCATCCCCACCAGGAATACATCCAGATCGACACCCGCAACATCCTGTTCATCTGCGGCGGGGCGTTCGAAGGGCTGGAGGAGATCGTCTCGAAGCGGATCGGCAAGCAGCCGCTGATGGGCTTCGGCTCGACCGCGACGACCGCCGTCGCCGACCCGAACCCGCTGGCCCAGCTCAACCACGACGACCTGCTACAGTACGGGTTGATCCCGGAGTTCGTCGGCCGGCTCCCGGTCTCAGTCTCGCTGGACCACCTGACCCGCGAGAACCTGATGCAGATCCTCGTCGAGCCGAAGAACGCGATCGTCAAGCAGTACCAGAAGTTCTTCAACCTCGACAACGTCGAGCTGATCTTCACCGACGACGCTCTCGAGGAAGCCGCCCGCCAGGCCGAGGAGCGGAAGACCGGTGCCCGTGGCCTCCGGACGACGATCGAGGAAGTCCTCCTCGATGTCATGTTCGAGATCCCGTCGCTGGACAACGTCCGCAAGTGCATCGTCAACGCCGATGTCATACGGCGTCGTTCGCGGCCGCTGCTGATGACGGTCAACGAACAGCCGATCAACTACGCCGAGACCGCGTAGCCTGGACGAGTGATCGAGACGCACACAGAGGGCCGGGAGCATGAACGCTCCCGGCCCTCAACGTTGGCGGTCACAGCGTCAGCCGGAACCCGCTCGCCCAGCGCTGGGATCGAGGGGATGTCGCGCTTGGTTTGCCGTTACTCGTCAATGCCGGACGATCCCAGGGTGTAATGGAACCGGCGTCGTTCCAGTGCAGGTCAGCGTCGTGCGAGCGCCTCGTTGAGTTCCACGCCTTCAACCAGAAGCGTCGACCGTAGCCAATTGTGCGTTTTGGGGCACGATGAACAGCGATCAGACCGCCCTTCACCGGGTGGAACGAGGGTCAGCCGTCTGTCCCAACCGCGAACATCGCGTTGGCTTCGTCGAAGGGGACGTGGTCGCTCGAGAAGGCGTCGAACCGGCCGTGATCCCGGATTCCGCCCCCGACCGTGCGCAGATGGCCAAGCGTCGAGAGCATCAGGTGCGGACCGAGGCTGATCCGGTGGGCGCCGGCCGCGAACAGCTCGGCGGCCGGCGAAGCGCCGGGTCCGGCTAGCAGGCTGACGGGACCGCCGATGCCGTCCGCGATCTGACGCACCATGGTCGGATCGAGCAGGCCCGGCACGAAGACGATGTCAGCGCCGGCGGCGAGGTAGGCTCGGCCACGCTCGACGGCGATCGCCAGCCGGTCGGCGTTGCTGTCACCGAGACCGAGCAGGAACACGTCGGTCCGGGCGTTGATCGTCAAGGCCAGGCCGCGCCGGCCGGCGACTGTCCGAGCGGCAGCGACCCGGCTCGACGCGTCCATCAACGAGAACAGGGGCTCGGCCCCGCCTTCCGGCCGGGCATCCTCGAGGTTGACCCCGACGGCACCGGCCGCGATGACGCCCTCGATGGTCGCTTCGATATCGGCTGTCGTCGGACCATAACCCGCCTCGATGTCGGCCGAGACCGGGATGGCGACGCGGCTGGCGACGAGACGGATCTCCGATAGCATCCGGTCACGGCCGATCCGCTCGCCGTCGGCGAAGCCACGGGCAAAGGCGATCGCGGCACTCGCCGTCGCGATGGCGGGAAACCCGGCCAGTTCCAGGATACGGGCGCTGGCGGCGTCCCAGGCGTTGGGCAGGATCAGTCCACCAGCCAGATTGAGATCGCGGAAGGCGATGGCCTTCGTGTTCAGGTCAGCGGACGGCATTGGACGATGCTCCTCCGGGTCATTCCCGGCGTTCCCGGCGCGGCGCCGGCGCAAGAGAACCCAGCCATCGTCAGCGTCACGAACTGGACGAGGACGGAACGCGCCGGGCGCTGATCCATCACGGGATCAGCGATGGCGTGGTCATGGTTGGCGATGGCATCGACACCCCTTCATGGGCGAGCAGCCACTGTTTGCGCTCGATCCCGCCGCCGTAACCCGTCATCGATCCGTTGGCCCCGATCACCCGGTGGCAGGGAACGACGATGCTGATCGGGTTGGCGCCGTTCGCCATCCCGACGGCCCGGACGGACTTCGGGTCACCAATCCGGGTCGCAATGTCGAGATAGCTCGCGGTCTCGCCGACCGGGATCTCGCCAAGTGCCGACCAGACGGCCCGCTGGAACGCGGTCCCGGCGGTGGCCGTCGGGATGGCGGCCAGGGCCGAATGGTCGTCGCCGAAATACCTCGTGAGCGCATCATGGATGGACGCTGGGGCGCATCCCGGCGTCATTGGGATGTCGCCATAGAAGCGGCGGAGCTGAACGGTCATCTTCGCGCCGTGGTCGTCGAAGGCCAGTGCCCGGAGCGCGCCGGTCTCATCGGTCGCGATCAGAAGGTCGCCGATGGGCGAGGCGAAGCGGTCGAGGGTGAGCTGGGCGGGCGTGTGATCACTGGTCATGGCGTGGCTCCTTGCTGAACGTCCCGGTGGATTCAGGTTCGGCGATGCGGTGACGGGCGGCGAGCAGGTGGGCGATCCCGTAGGCTCGCCATGGACTCCAGGGTCCGGTTCGTTGCCGAAGGTCCGCCGCCGAGGTGAACGGCGCGTCCGGTCCGGAAATCAGGCTGTCGGCGCTGGACGGGATCGTGTCGTAGCCCTCCAGGACCCTCGAGACGATTGCCGCCGCGAGTGCATCGTCGATCCCGTCCAGATCCCGAAGTCGTCTCTGGGTCTGGGCCGGGTCGCGGTGCTGGTCCAGGAACGTCGGCTCCGCGCTGACGGCTGCCGCCAGCGACGCGATGGCCGCCGCCCCCGGTGGCGAGGGACCGGCCCCGTCGCCTGGAATCGACCCAGGCAGATCGGCTGGCAACGGGAATGTCCGGGTGAGGCCAGCCGTCTCGGCCACCGCGTCGTCGAGAGAGTGGCCGCTCAGCGAGACAAGCTGATTCAGGCGAGTCCGGTCTGAGGCGAGGACCGTCCGGATCGCCTCCTCGAAGCCGTCCCAGATCCCCGGCACGCGAAGGCCGGGCCGGGCGGCGATCAGCGGGCCAAGCAGCGGGTCCTCGGCCAGCTGGACGTTGATCGCGATCGGGTCGGCCGGCAGGTCGAGCCGCCGCCGGACGCGCCCGATGATGCGCGGCAGGGCCTCCAGGTCCGGGAAGCGCACCGTCAGTCGCAACCGGTCGCGAGTCGCTGGCTGGACATCGACCCAGCCGTTGTGCTCGCCGAACCGGACGGACCGGGCGTAGCGGTCTCCGTCGATCCGCTCGACGCCGGGGATCGCCGTCCGGGCGAGGCTGGCGAGCAGCGCCGTCCAGTCGTAGGGCGGCCGGTAGGGGAGGAGGATCGTGATCCCGGAATCGGCCGTGCGTTCCCGGGGGCGCTGCCGGCGGAGCTCCCCCGGCGGCCGGTCGAACAGCCGCTGGAAGGTCTCATTGAAGCGCCGGACGCTGCCGAAGCCGGACGCCATCGCGACCTCCGCCATCGACAGATCAGTCTCGTGGATGAGCTGCTTGGCCAGCAGGACCCGCCGGGTCTGGGCGACGGCGACCGGGGTGGCGCCGAGGTGCTCCCGGAACAGTCGCCGGAGCTGACGGCCACTGACGCCGATCTGCCCGGCCAGCTCATCGATGTCGCGGTCCTCCAGCCAGCCGTCCTCGATCAGCGCGAGGGCCCGGTGGACGACGGGCGACGTCCCGCGCCAGCCGGCGAAGTCCGGGGCCGACTCTGGCCGGCAGCGCAGGCAGGGTCGAAACCCGGCCGCCTGGGCCGCGGCCGCTGTCGGGAAGAACGTCATGTTCTCCCGCTTCGGCATTCGGGCCGGGCAGACCGGGCGGCAGTAGATGCCGGTCGTCCGGACCCCGGCGAAGACCCGCCCGTCGAAGCGGGCGTCGCGGGTGGTGTAGGCGCGGTAGAGGGTGTCTGTGGTCTGGTCCATGCCGTCAGGATACGCCGCCCGACCTTTGACGTCTGGCGGTTTTCGGACATGGATGTCGATTGCCCGAAACCCGGTTCAGGCGATTCGAATCAGCGTCTCCGAACCACGACCGTGGCCTCGTTGCGGTTGTGATAGAGCTGCCGCGCGAAGACGACCTCGTAGGCCTGGCTCAGGGCGGCGAGAGCGCGGTCGACGGTCTCCACGGCGAAGTGGGGCGTCAGCTTGAGCGACATGATCCCGAGGTTGCCACGCGCGAGGTGACGTGAGGCGGCCAGCATCAGGTCGACCGACATGGCCGGAACCATCCGCATGTCGTTGACGACGAGGTCGATCGGATCAGCGTTTCGGGCGAGGAACGGCGCCGCCGTCCGCGGGATGTGCGTGATCCCGTCGTCGGCATCGAGTCGCTCGTCCAGAGTGCCGGGGTCAACTGCGATCACCCGAAGCCCGGACCGGCGCAGGATCCGCGTCCAGCCGCCGGGCGCCGCGCCGAGATCGACCGCGACCCCGTGGTCCGGCAGGCTGACGACGCCGAGGGCGAGCAGTTCCTCCAGCTTGAACTCCGCCCGGGAGATCTGCCCCTCGTCCCGCCGCAGCCGGATCCGGCCGCCCGGCCAGTCCGCGTACCCGTCCAGCGGCGGCGTCAGGCCGACGACGATCCCCCCACCGGTGATGGCGAGTCCGAGCGTCGAGTCGGCACCAGAACGGGTTACGGCGCTGCCCCGCCGCCCGAACTCGTCGAACAGATGGTGCCAGAGCTCCTCGGCACCATAGGCCAGCGGCGACTCACCACTGGACCAGATCTGGACGGCCAGCGGTGTGCCGGCCGGGACGAGGTCGATCACCGCCTTGCTGACCGACTGCTTGTCCCGACGAACGCTGTTCAGTGGCAGCGTCGTCACCTCCCGCATCAGGTGGCGGACGAAGACCACCGGTAGCTCGCGGAGCCGGTCGAGCAGGGCCGGGAGTTCGTCGGGACCACCCGTCAGGCGACCGAGGTCTGGCCCGAGCCGCTCGACCGTCGAGCCGGGGAAGGCCATGGCGAGCTCCCGATGAGCCGCGGCGAAGTAGTCGGGGTCGGTCGAGAAGGCGATGGGCTGATGCGGCATCGGGTGGACGAGCTTTCCATGTAGTCAGAACATACTGGTGCGAACAAGAACGGGGACCTGTTTGAGATTAGACCGGCCGTTGGACGGCCCGGGATCCGGGTCGTGCGCACGTCCGCCATCAGTCGGGCTCCTGTCAGATCGGCTATCCGTCAGGCGAGGAACGAGGCCGGCTCGTAGAGAGCTGAGCGCAGCGCCGCCCAGAGCGTCCGGTACTGCGCCCACGGCGACGGTCCACCCGCAATGGCGATCGTGACCGGGCTGAGCTGCTCGACGCCGGCGGTCCGGGACGCCCGGTCGCACTGCGGCATGGTGAGGAAGTCGACCTCGATCCGGAACGGCTGCTCCGGTCGGTAGGGTGGGACGGCGTCGATCGTGCCCAGCGCCCGCTCGGCCGCCGCCGCGATCTCGGCCCGCGCCGCGTCGAGCGGCCGGTAGACGGCGGCGTTGCGACCGGTCGCCCGCTTGACCGCGACCGTCGCGACGGCGTCGCCGAGCATCGTGGTCGCCTCGCCGCAGGTCGTCTCGTCGCCGGTGACCAGTACCGTCGGAATGCCGAGCGAGGCCAGGATCGCGGCGTTGAGCCCGGTCTCGCCGTGCGGCACGCCGTTGAGCCGGAGTTCATGGACGACCGCTCCGGCAATCGTGTGCGGGTGGATCGCGCGGAACGTCTTCGCCATCGCGTGGTAGCCGACGAATAGCGCCGCGTCGAACGGGCGCTCGTCCGCGCCCTCCAGCTGGCAGTAGGGCCGGGCGTCGGCGCTCCCGGTCATCAGGTGGGCGGCGGAGTGGAGCTCCTCGACCAGCACGTTGCGCATCGGCCCATGGCCGTCAGCGACGAGGATGTAGTCGGCCCCGGCCCGGACCGCCCCCTCGATCGCCGCGTTGGCGTCCTCGGTCATCAGCCGGCGACCACGGCCGTACTCGGTCTGGCCAGGCATCATCATGTCGGCGTGGACGACGCCGGAGATCCCCTCGATGTCGACTGAGATGAAGACGTTCATGGCTATGTCCCTCGGACGGGTAGAGTCGGGACCGGACAACCGGCACGGTCCGGCCATCGGGCGATCGCAATGGAACCGATCATAGACGAGCGGAGCCCATCGCGGAACGGCGATGCGCATGCGGTCCGATGTCGATCGTCTGATCGTTCCCCGATCCGGATCCATCAATATACCTGGCATGTGCTAACATATCGTAAGTGTAAATCTGAACCTGCGAGGCGTGGCTGTGAACGCTCCTTCTCGTTCGCAGACGACGAAAAGACTATTGGGAGAGCACATATGGAACTAACCGGCATCCATCATCTGACAGCGGTCTCGGCGGCGATCCGTGAGAATCATCGGTTCTACACGCAGACGCTCGGCATGCGGCTCGTCAAGCGGAGCGTCAACCAGGACGACGTCAGCGCCTATCACCTGTTCTACGCCGACGCCAAGGGCAGCCCCGGCAGCGACCTGACCTTCTTCGACTGGCCCGTCCCGCCCGAGCGCCGCGGCACGAGCTCCATCGTCCGGACGGCGCTGCGGGCCACCGGGCGGGAGACGCTCGACTGGTGGAAGCGCCATCTCGCCGAGCACGGCGTCGAGGCCGGCAAGGTCGTCGAGCGGGACGGTCGCTGGGTGCTCGATTTCGAGGACCCGGAGGGTCAGCGGCTGGCGCTGATCGATGACGGCGGCGCGGGTGAGGGGTTCCCCTGGGACCGCAGCCCGGTCCCGGCCGAGCGCCAGATCCGCGGTCTCGGCCCGATCACGATCAGCGTGCCAACCCTCGCGCCGACCGATGCCGTCCTCCAGGGTGCGATGAGCATGCGGCTGGTCAGGGAGTATGCCAACCCCGCCAACGAAGGGACGACGGTCCACGTCTACGAGATGGGTCCGGGTGGACCGGGTGCCGAGCTGCACGTCGCCGTCGAGCCGGGTCTGGCGCTGGCCCAGCAGGGGGCTGGTGCCGTCCACCACGTCGCCTTTCGCGTTCCGGACGACGCCTACGACGCCTGGACCGCCCGTCTGCGGGAGTTCCGGATCGCGAGTAGCGGTCAGATCGACCGCTACTGGTTCCGCAGCCTGTACTTCCGCGAGCCCAACGGCGTGCTGTTCGAGCTGGCGACCGACGGCCCTGGCTTCGGAGTCGACGAAGACGAGGCGACACTGGGCGAGAAGGTCGTCCTCGCGCCCTTCCTCGAGCCGCGCCGGGCGGAGATCGTCGCGGCCCTGAAGCCGATTGATTAGCGTCATGAACTCCATCGATTCCCACGGTTGCCCGCGGCGGCGATGATATTCTTCGCGCTGCCGGGGTCGTCGCGTCAGGGGAGTGTCATGAGCCGATGGGAGCGGGGACGAGGTCTGGTCGACTACGTCGATGTCGCGAGCGATGACCCGCGCCCGCTGGCCGTCCGTGACACCTACCTCGAGCCGTTCACCGATCTCGCACCGCTGCCTGATCTGGTCCGGGATCTGGAACTCGCCTGCCGGATGGGCCGGATCGGGCGGGCGCTGACCTGGCAACTGGTCGCCATGACCGATCCGGGCGGTCCGGGCAGCCCCGGCGAGTTCGCCCGGGACCCGTTCCGGGTGCTCTCATCGCTGCTGAAACCGGCCTGGCTCGGCATGGACGGGGTCTAGCGATCGGTCGCTTGCCTGGCTCCAGGCTGCATGTCAGCGAGATCGCGATGTCCGCCAGGAAGAACACCCGACATCCCGAACGGTCTTGCCTGACGATCGATTCCGCTCACGCAGAGGTTCCCCTATAATAGGAGTGGCGTATGGACACCGCCGCCGGTTGTCCGCCCGCTCGGCGTCGAGCGGGAGCCATACCACGGAGGAGACACGTCGATGAGCGACGAGCGTTCCCGTCCCGTCCCAATCACCCCGGCCCCTGCCTCGACCCGGCTCTCGCGCCGGGACGTCCTTGGTTACGGCGCGACGATCGGCCTCGGCGCGGCGATGGCTCCGTCGATTCGGCCCGGTGCCGCCGCTCAGGATGCTGAGGTGACGATCACGACCAACAACGCCCCGCCGGAGAACCAGCCGGAGGCCGCCCAGGCGTTCCAGCAGACTATCGTCCGCTATGAGGAGGCGCACCCGAACATCACTGTCGAGGCGTCGCAGGATACCTGGGACCCGCAGACCTTCCCCGCGCGGCTCGCGGCCGGGACGCTCTCGGACGCCTTCATCGCCGCCTACACCGAGCCGCAGGGCATCATTGGCCGCGGCCAGGCCGCCAACGTCACCACCTACCTGGAGCAGTGGCCGTACTTCTCCAGCTTCACGCCGGAGTCGCTCGCCATCGTCCGGAATGGTGCCGGGGAACTGTTCGGCTTCACGATTGGCGGCTATCTCCTCGGCCTGATGTACAACCGCGATCACTTCACGGAGGTTGGCCTGAACCCCGACATGCCGCCGGCGACCTGGGACGAGCTGCGGTCGGCGGCGCAGACACTGACGACCAACGGCCGGGCCGGCTTCGTCGAGACCAGCTCCAACAACCAGGGTGGCTGGCACTTCGTGGCCTGGATGTATTCCGCCGGCGGCGAGATCCTCAGCGAGAAGGACGGCCGCTACACGGCCATCTTCAACAACGACGTTGGCGTCCAGGTCCTGCAGTTCCTCAAGGACATGCGCTACACCGACAAGTCCATGCCGGAGCGGCAGCTGCTGGACCAGAACGACACCCGCCAGTTGATGGCGACCGGACAGGTCTCGATGTCGATCCAGGCCGCCGACGCCCTGCCCTACATCGTCGAGACGTTCTCCGACGCCGACATCAACCAGTTCGGTCTGAGCTTCCTGCCGCAGAACGGCGGCAGCGCGACGCTGGCCGGTGGCTCGGTCTGGATGTTCAACCCGAACGCGACGCCGGAGGTCCTGGCGGCGGCGGTCGATTTCAGCCTGTTCCGGGAATTCGACCTGCAGAACCTTGAGGCGTCGGTCGCGGCCGATCAGGCTCGCGGTGCGCTCGTCGGCTGGCCGCAACTGCCGATCTTCACCGGCGACTTCCAGGCGCAGCGCGACGCCGTCTACGCCAAATATGCCAACGCGCCGATCGACAACTACCGTCCGTTCGTGGAGGGCGCGGCGGGTATCGCGCTCCGGGCCGAGCCGCCGATCGAGACCCAGCAGCTCTACGCGGCGATCGACGCCGCCGTTCAGGCCATCCTGACCGATGACAGCGCCGACCCGCGGACGCTGCTCGATCAGGCCGCCCAGCAGTTCCAGACCCAGGTCCTCGATCCGATCAACGGGTAACGCTGGGTGCGTCCGCCGGGGGACGGCTGGCCGGGTGATGGCGCGAGTCACCGCCGGCCCGCCGCCGCGGCTTCGCGGGCCAGGGTCAGGCGCGGCCGGCCGCCCGTTCGGGCAGACCGGGATCGCGTCGCCGCTGGCGCCATCGAGGAGATGTGTCCGTGCGCGAAGGAGTCGTACCGGGGTCGGTCACCGGACCGGCGCCGATCACCCGGGGCAGTGTGATGCGCGGAGCCCTCCGGCATCAGCTGGTCGCCTTCGGCTTCCTGCTCCCGGCGCTGCTGCTGTTCCTGCTGTTCTCCTGGTATCCCATCGTCAATGGCATGATCCTGAGCTTCCAGCGAGTCGACCTCGTCCGGCCGGCCGAGTGGGTCGGCCTCGCCAACTTCCGGCTGCTCCTGGATGACCCACTGTTCTACCGGGCCTGGCGGAACACCGGCCAGTTCGCCCTCTACGGCCTGCTGCTCGGCTACCTCGTTCCGTTCGTGCTGGCCGTGGCGATCAACGAGGCCCGCCACCTCCAGAGCTACTTCCGGCTGGCGTTCTACCTGCCCGTCGTGCTGCCGCCGATCGTGACCGTCTTCCTCTGGCAGTGGATCTACGACCCCGGCGCCGGGCTCGCCAACACCGCCCTCGGCTGGGTCGGGATCGGCCCACAGCCGTGGTTGCAGTCGCCCGATACCGCGATGCTCTCGCTCGTTATCCTCGCGACGTGGGGCGGAGCCGGGGCGACGATGCTGATCTACCTGGCGGCACTGCAGGGGATCCCGTCGTCGCTCTACGACGCCGCCGAGGTCGACGGCGCCTCGCTCTGGCGCCGGTTCCTGGACATCACGCTGCCCCAGATGCGCTTCATCATGCTCATCACCCTGATCCTGCAGATCATTGGCACGATGCAGGTCTTCACCGAGCCGTTCGTGCTGACCGACGGCGGGCCAGCCAACGCCACGCTGACGGTGATGCTGCTGCTCTACCGCTACGCCTTCCAGTACGGCAACTACGGGGCGGCCAGCGCGCTCGGGCTGATGCTGTTCGGGGCGCTCGTGGCGCTCTCGCTGGTCTACCTCTGGGCCACCCGGCGCTTTGCCACCTGATCGTCGTTCGGCCCACGCCACAGGAGCTCCGATGAGCATCGCCGCACCCACGACCCGCCGCTTCCGTCTGCCCCGTCGCGCCGCCGACGATTCGCCCGAGCGGACACTGACGTCGCCGCTGTCCCGCCACCAGCCGGCGGGCCGCTGGGCCTATGCGGTCCTGCTCGGCGTGCTCCTCTTCGCGACGCTGGCGACCGTCGTACCGCTGGTCTGGATGTTTCTCGGTGGGCTCAAGACCTCGACCGAAATCTTCCGGTCGCCGCCGACGTTCCTGCCGCAGACCTGGCGCTGGAACAACTTCCAGGAATCGTGGGACAGCCTCCGCTACGCGCTCTACTTCCGGAACACGGCCCTGATCGCGCTGGGCTCCTGGTTGATTCAGATCGTCGTCGCCTCGACCGCGGCCTACTCGCTGTCCCGACTGCGGCCGATGTTCGGCGCCGCGATCCTATTGCTGTTCATCGGGACGCTGATGGTGCCGGCCGACGCCTACCTGATCCCCCGCTACCTGGTCGTGCTGGACGTCCCGCTGTTCGGGGTCAGCCTGGCCGATTCGTGGTGGGCGGTCTGGCTGCCGTCGGCGGTCAGCGCCTTCAACATCTTCCTGCTCAAGAGCTTCTTCGACCAGATCCCGCCGGACCTGACCGACGCCGCGACGCTCGACGGCGCCAACGCCTGGCAAGTCTTCGTCCAGATCGTGCTGCCGCTCTCGAAGCCCGTGATCGCGGTCGTCTCGATCTTCGCCTTCATCAACTCCTGGAAGGACTTCTTCTGGCCGCTGCTGGTCCTGAACGACCCGAACATCCAGCCGATCTCGGTGGCGCTCTACCGGCTGAGCGAGTCGGAGTCGCTCAACCTGATCGTCGCCGCGCTCGCGATCGCCAGCCTGCCGCCGCTGATCGCGTTCCTGATCTTCCAGCGCCAGATCATCGCCGGGATCACCTTCTCTGGTCTGAAGGGGTAGGGCGTTTTTTCGAAGAACGATCCGCTCCCGATGGCACGATTTGCTCCCCTCTCCGGGCGCCTGCGGAGCCGAAGCCGCTTCAGCGGGTGAGCAAGCAGGTGAGCCGGAGAGGGGTCGGGGGAGAGGACTGCTCCGCAACCCACCCGTCACCGTTGTATCACCGAGCAAGCATCAGCGAGCGGGGTCGTCGAGGTCGTCCGGCACGGGCGGAACGTCGATCATGCCGCCGCCAGAGCGGATCGACTCGGTCGCCGCGCAGCCAGCCGCGACGGCGTAGCGGGCCGCGACGGACGAGGTCTCGGTCGCGCCGCCCTCGCGGACGTAGCGGAGGAATTCGGCGACGATGGTCGGGTCGGCGCCGCCGTGGCCGCCGGCGCTGGGCTCGATCGAGATGATCGTCGCCTCGTCCGGCGCCCAGCGGTCGGTCCGGCGGTCGTAGACGTGGACGGTCGTTCCCTCGCCGCCGTTGCCGACGTTCTCGATCCGGCCGGCGTCGCCGATGACGGTGTAATTTCTCCAGTAGTCGGGCGCGAAGTGACACTGCTGGTACGAGGCGAACGTCCCGTTCCGGAGCGTCATCAGCATCATCGAGACGTCCTCGACGTCGATCACCGGGTTGAGACCGGTCTGCTCCGTTGGCGGCCAGCGGTCCAGCAGGGTCTCGCGCTCGCGCCATGGGACGGCCGGCCGTTCGGTGCTGGCCCGGTGAGGGTTGTCGCCGTAGACCATCAGGCCGCCGACCGCCGTCGCGCCGTGAGTGTAGGAGCCCATCAGCCAGTGGAGGACATCGATGTCGTGGGCGCCCTTCTGGAGCAGGAGTGACGTCGTGTGGCGGCGCTCGGCGTGCCAGTCGCTGAAGTAGAAGTCGCCACCGGTCGAGACGAAGTGCCGGCACCAGGCCGCCTTCGGCGTGCCAATCGCGCCGCCGTCGATCAGCCGCTTCATCTCCCGGACGAACGGCATATGCCGCATGTTGTGGCCGACGTAGAGCCGGCCGGACCGCCGTCGCGCCAGGGCGAGCAGCGCGTCGCAATCGGCCGTCGTGATCGCCATCGGCTTCTCGAGGTAGACGGCGATGTCGTGCTCGAGGACGGCGCGGGCGTGTTCGTAGTGCAGGTCGTCCGGCGAGAGGACGAAGACCGCGTCCAGCTCGCGCGCGACGAACCGGTCGAGATCGGAATCGACCGTGGCATCGGCGCCGAAGCGGTTCCGGAACCGCTCGCCGGCGGCGGGGGACGGGTCGCAGAGCGCGACGATTGCCGAGCCCCGGCCCGGCCTGTGGGCATGCGCGGCAAGGCTGCCCCGCAGCCCGAAGCCGATCACGCCAATTCGCAGGTCTGGCACGGTGCTTCATCCTTTGATCGCGACGCGGACCGGTCAGCCGACCGTATTGACCCGGACCGGCTGGAGCGTGGCGATGACACGAGGAGCGTCGACGTTGCTCATCCGCTCCGGGCTCGTGCCGTAGCGGGCGAGGATCATCGTCGAGAGGGGACGGTCGTCCCCCTGCTCGACGGTCAGGTCGGCGTCGGCGCGGACCTCGATGACGCGGTGGCTGTTTCGGGGGTCGATCAGGATGAAGGTGCAGCGCGGGTCCCGCTGGAGGTTCTTCGCCTTGCGGGTCCCGGCCTGCATGACGATCCGAATCATGTCGCCGTCGAAGTGATACCAGAGCGCGGTCGACTGCGGGTAACCGTCGGCGCCGTTCGTGGTCAGCGTGGCGATGCCGGGGGACATCAGCAGGTCATGGAAGCTGGCGGGAATCTCGGCCATCGGGTGGTCTCCGTTTCGTCATTCTCGTTTCGTGATGGGCAGGAAGGTCGCGATTCGGCCATCATGCCAGAGCGCATAGTTTCCCGAAGGCGTAGTCGCAGCGCAGCTTACCCGGACTGTGACGCGAACAGGAGACCACCGTGGCCAACATCGAAGGGTTCATTCACCGCTATGATCCGCCAGCCGACCGGGCCGTTGGCGGTCCAACACTGCTCCTGCTCCACAGTACCGGCGGGGATGAGACCAGCCTGCGGTCGCTGGGTCAGACACTGGCGCCGAATGCCGGGCTGCTCAGTCCACGCGGCAAAGTCTCCGAAGGAGGCGCACCCCGGTTCTTCCGCCGGCTGGCCGAGGGTATCCTCGATCAGGAGGACCTCGCGTTCCGGACCGCGGAGCTGGCCCGGTTCGTCGCTTCGGCGGCGACTGAGTACGGGTTCGATGCCGGTCGGGTGGTCGCCGTTGGCTTCTCGAATGGCGCCAACATCGCCGCCTCGCTGCTGTTCCGGAACCCCGGCACCCTGCATGGCGCCGCGCTGCTCAGTCCGATGCTGCCGTTCGAGCCGGAGGCATTGCCGGACCTGGCGGGCACCCGCGTCTTCATCGGCGCCGGCCAGGCCGATCCACTGGTCCCGGTCGACCAGGTCGAGGCGCTGGCCTCGCTCTATGAGGCGGCGAACGCCGAAGTCAGCCTGCACTGGGAGGCCGGTGGTCATCAGATCACGAGGGCCGAGGTCGACGCGGCCCGGACCTGGCTGAACGGTGATGCCCGGTCCCAGTAACCGGGACAAAGCGGAACCCTTCCGCTGATGGCGGAGGGTGTTGCCCGTGGGTGAGGTGCTCAGGAGGTGCCGCGACGACGAACGAGAGGTGGGCGCTGACGGATCGAGCGGTCCCTGAGATGGAGGTTCTGGCCAGGATCGCCAGGCGGTTCCAGGTCGACGTGTCCGCTATCCGACCGCTCCCGGCGGGAGAGGCCAATCACGCCTGGTTGCTCGGCGACGATCTGGTCCTGCGCATCCCGCGGAACAGCGGTCCACTCGCCGACGACCTGCGGAAGGAGTGCGAGGTCGTCCCGATCGTTCGTGGCACAGGGGTCTGGACGCCCGAGATCATCGCCTTCGAGGAGCGATCGGCAACGCTCGGCGTGCCATACATGGTGCTCCGGCGCGTTCCGGGCGTGGACATCGAGCGCCTGGCATTGCCAGCTACAGCATCGCAGACGATCTACCGGGAGGTGGGCCGGCAACTCGGCTTGCTCCACGGTGCGACGGCAAACGGAGCGGTCGCCTCGCCCCTCATCCCGGTCGATGCCGGTGGCGGTGACCCTCGGAAGCTGCTCTCGCCGCTCGTTCGGGATGCCGCGCTCGACGGGGAGACGGCGACGTGGCTGCGTGGCTGGTTCGACCGGCTGGCCCCGTTCGTCCCGATCGACCCGCCGGTCGTCCTCATCCATGGCGATATCGCTCCACGCAATCTGATGGTAGATCCTGTGTCCGGCGAGTTCCGGGCCATCATCGACTGGGGCGACGCCGCCTTCGCCGAGCCCGCCATGGACTTCGCCAAGCTCCCGCTGGCGATGCTCCCGGCCACACTGGAGGGCTATCTCGGGCAGGATGACTGGTCGGGGAACGACCTTAGTTCCTGGCAGGCCCGGGCCTTGCGGTATCACCTCCACTGGGCCGTCGCGGCGATCGGCCGGCGCGTCCCGGAGTCCGGCGCGCTACGTCCACCTGGCCCGGCTATGGCCCGGCTGCTGGTCATCCTGCGGTTCCTGGCCGATACGACGGATGAGCGGTGGCACTGGTTCCGGTAGCGAGATCGCGGCCACCATTTTCGCGCGCCAGTCGAGACGTTGCCCCAGCCGGACCGGGCTAAGTCTTTCATCGGTCTGATGAATCGGCACGCTCTCGCCCCGCTTCCTCAGGGCCGGCCCTTCAACCAGGTGAGCCGTCCTTATGGATATTGTTCGAGTCGTGATTGCGACCCCGAGCTGTGCTTGCCGTGGTTGGGCCGGAGTGCCAGTTCAGGAATGACCGGGCTTCCATGCTGGCGTGTGGATTGAGTAGCGAACGGCGGAGAGCGAAAGGAGACTCACAATGGGCGGTGGATTCTATCGGGTGTTTCTGATCATCATCGTCGCGTTCATCCTCTTCTTCGGCATCGCCTTCCTCTTTGGACAGCTGCTCTAGCACATGGACTGAAAGCTGCCCGAGGTCGAACGGCGAATCGTTCGATTCCGGTTCAGGAAGATCCGTGGGCCACGACAGATGTCGTGGCCCACGCGCATTGGCGAAATTCAGCGTCCAGAGCATGACTGTTGCCTGCCGGTGCCGGTGAGACAACCCGCGGACAGGCGATACCGCCGCCCGCGAGTGGCCAGGTTACTCCTGCTCGGCGGCCTTCCCTATCGCGGTGGGATGTCCATCTGCCGGAGCGCGTCGCGATAGGCCTCGGTGTAGGAGTGGCCGCGGCCGACGATCACCACGCCCGAGTCGACGTTCTCGTAGGCCACCTCGATATCGGCAACGACCTGGGTATCGTGTTCGCTCAGCTGCTCGGCGTTCCCGTCGTGCTGAGCGTACTGCCACCCGCCGTCGATCGCCGCCTGGGGGAGATCCCGCACCGTCGTCTCGTTCATCTCCGTCGCGTCGGTGGTGACGCCGGGGTCGAGTTCCTCGGTCAGTTCCGTCACGTCCTCCCGATCCATCGGTGCGCTCGAGTCGATGTGGTCCCGCAGGTCCGGACGAACATTTCGGTCGCTCACTGGTGCCTCCTCTGCCGATCGTTCGATCGCCTGGCCAGCGTGACGCACTACCGATACCAGAGCCTGTCCGCGATCCCGTGGGATTCGAAAAAGACACTGGAGGGCCACGCCGATCGGCGTGGCCCTCCAGTGGGGCGACTCCCGGGGAACGGAGCGCGAACTCCGTCGCCGGGGAGCAACCCGGGGCGAGGCGTGTGGACCGGTGGTCCCTGTCGCCCTAGTAGTCCATGCCGCCCGGCATGGCCGGGGCGGCCGAGGCCGGCTCCGGCTTGTCGGAGATCAGGGCCTCGGTCGTCAGGATCATCCCGGCGATCGAAGAGGCGTTGGCAACCGCGGAGCGGGTGACCTTCGCCGGGTCGGTGATCCCGGCCGTGATCATGTCGACGTAGGTTTCGCCCATGACGTCGTAGCCGATGTTCTTGTTGCCCTGCTCGTCCTGAGCGCGGCGGACCTTCTCGATCACGACGGCCCCGTCGAGGCCGGCGTTGGTCGAGATGGCGCGGAGGGGCTCCTCGAGGGCGCGGCGCAGGATGTTGACGCCGGTCTTGATGTCGCCCTCGGCCTGGATGCCCTGGAGGACGGAGATCGCGTTGACGAGGGTGACCCCACCGCCCGGCACGATGCCCTCTTCGACCGCGGCCCGAGTGGCGCTGAGCGCGTCCTCGACCCGGTGCTTCTTCTCCTTGAGCTCGGTCTCGGTCGCGGCGCCAACCTTGATGACAGCAACGCCACCGGCGAGCTTCGCGAGGCGCTCCTGGAGCTTCTCGCGGTCGAAGTCGCTGGTCGTGGTCTCGATCTGGGCCCGGATCTGGTCGATCCGGCCGCTGATCGCCCCGGCCTCACCGCCACCCTCGATGAAGGTGGTGTCGTCCTTGTTGGCGACGACGCGGCGGGCGCGGCCCAGGTCGGAGATATCGACGCTGTCGAGCTTGCGCCCGATCTCTTCGCTGATGACCTGGCCACCGGTCAGAATGGCGATGTCGCGCAGCATCTCCTTGCGGCGATCACCGAAGCCCGGCGCCTTGACGGCGAGGACATTGATGGTGCCGCGGATCTTGTTGACGACGAGGGTGGCGAGGGCTTCCCCGTCGACGTCCTCGGCGATGATGACGAGCGGAGCGCGCTGGGAGGCGATCTTCTCGAGGGCCGGCAGGATGTCAGCGATGGCGCTGATCTTCTTGTCGGTGATCAGGACGAACGGGTCGTCCAGCTCGGCTTCCATGCGCTCGGTATTGGTAGCGAAGTACGGGGAGATGTAGCCCCGGTCGATCTGCATGCCTTCGGTGAACTCGGTCTCGAACTCGAGGCCGCGGCTCTCCTCGACGGTGATGACGCCATCCTTGCCGACCTTCTCCATTACGTCAGCGATCAGGCTGCCGATGAGCTTGTCCTGCGAGGAGATCGAGGCGACCTGGGCGATTTCGTCCCGGCCATTGACCTCGGTGGCGAGCTCCTGAATGTAGGAGACCACAGCGGCGGACGCGAGGTCGATGCCCTGCTTGAGGAGCATGGCGTTGGCGCCGGCGGCGATGTTGCGCATGCCCTCAGTCACGATCGCCTGGGCGAGCACGGTCGCGGTCGTCGTGCCGTCACCGGCGACGTCGTTGGTCTTGGTCGCGGCTTCCTTGAGAAGCTGGGCGCCCATGTTCGCGAAGTTGTCCTCGAGCTCGATCTCCTTCGCCACGGTCACGCCGTCGTGGGTGACGGTCGGGGCGCCGAACTTCTTGTCGAGGGCGACGTTGCGGCCCTTGGGGCCGAGAGTGGTCTTGACTGCGTTCGCGAGGACGTCGACGCCCTCCTTGAGGGAATGACGCGCTGTCTCGTTGAACTCCAGAACCTTCGCCATGTGGATGCTCCTGTTGGCTATCGGGCGGAATGTCGGGTCGGTATCGGGGGGGAGAGATGAGGCCGGCGCGCGGTCGAGTATCAGGGAGCCAGAGAGCAGCCCGGATGCGGACGGCGTCCGGGCGGTCTACTCGGTGATGACGGCGAGGATGTCCTTCTCGGAGAGGATGATCAGATCGTCGTCCTCGAGCTTGAACTCGGTGCCGGCGTACTTGGCGAACAGGACGTGGTCGCCGACCTTGACGTCAAGGGTGATCCGCTCGCCATCGTCGTCCTTGCGGCCTTCGCCGGCGGCGACGATCGTGCCGCGCTGCGGCTTCTCCTTGGCGGTGTCGGGGACGATGATCCCGCCCCGGGTGGTCTCCTCGCGGCCGGCCGGTCGAATGACCAGCTTGTCCGCGAGCGGGCGCAGCTTGCTCGAAACATCCACTGTTGTCTCAGACATCCTGAAACCTCCTGCATACGGTGTGAAGCACGACGATTGGGCGCGCTCGTGCGACGCCCCCGGACGACCGGTGGTGCCTGGGTTTCCTTGAATCGTGTCCGCGGAACGCCCATACCAAGAGGAGACTCTAGCACAGCGATTGGCACTCTTCAAGTAGGAGTGCCAATCGCAGTTGCATGGGAATGAGACGATTTTTCGGATCGTGACTGCGCCAAAACCGGGCAGAAGTGTTCGGGATGCGGGTCGCCGTGATGCTACGCCGCATGGCGGCGTGGGTCCACCGGAGCTGGGTGGACAGACGGAAGTCCAACTCGACAAAGGGACATCCAGGACCGACTGCCTTGAGAGATGAACGAAGACATATTCAAGAACCTTGAACGCTGGCACTTGCCCTGCGTCCACTGACGTATTCGCGGAGGATGTGCCTCCGCTCGAAGACCGCGCCCCGGAGGTCTCTCATGTCTACAGGCAGTTCCAGCTCCTCGACCAGCGATCAGATGAACAAGGCTGCCGACCAGGCCGAGGAGAAGCTTGGCCAGGCGAAGGAGAAGGCCGGCGAGATTCGCGGGCAAGCCACCGACAAGGCCGGTGAAGTCAAGGACCAGGCACTGGAGAAGACCGATCAGGGGCTCGACAAGGCGTCCGCGGGCCTGAGTACCGCCGCCGACAAGCTGCGCGAGCAGTCCGGAGAGGACGGCCCGCTCCCGGCGCAGGTATCGGTCGTCGCTGATCAACTCGAAAAGGCGTCGAGCTACTTCGAGGGCAAGGACACCAACGAGATCATCAGTGACCTCGAGGCCTTCATCCGGAACAAGCCGGTCGAGTCGGTTATCGGCGCGGTCGCGATCGGGTTCATCCTGGCGAAGATCGTCCGGTAGCGTCGCCGTTCGGGTCGGCGACCCGGACTCACCGTGCAGGAGCGACCTATGGAACGGATCAAAGAAGCGGCCAATACCGGGTCGTCGACCGGACCGCGGACCGGACACGAGAACGAGTCGGTCAGCGAACTGATCGGCGGGATGGTCAGTGACGTCCAGGGGCTGGTTCGCGGCGAGATTCAACTTGCCAGGACGGAACTGTCCGAGAGCGCCAGCGGCGCGGCCAGGGGCATCGGGATGCTGGCAGCCGGGGCACTTCTTGGGCTGATCGGCTTCGTGTTCCTGATGTATATGGTGATGGAACTGCTTGACCACACGATGCCTCGCTGGGCGGCGGCCCTGATCGTCGCGCTCGGTCTTGTCGTCATCGCCGTCATCCTCGCGCTCGTCGGCAAGTCGCAACTGAGCGCGGACAAGCTGAAGCCGACTGAGACGATCGACTCACTGCAGGAGGACAAGGAATGGGCCCAACAGCAAGCGAACTCCGTGAAGAGCTAGATCAGCATCGCGACGACGCGGCTGGTCGCCTCGCTGAGCTCGAGAACCGTGTCCAGGCTGTCACGCAGACCGCGCGGTCCGAGGTCGAAGAGACGACCGACCAGATTCGCTCACAGGTCGAGGACGCCAGGGATCAGATCAAGCAGACGTTTGACATCAAGTACCAGCTCAGGGAGAACCCGCTGATCGCGGCGGGCGCCGGGATCGTGGCCGGCTTTCTCCTCGGCGGCGGGTTGTCGAGTGGCGGCGGCGGTGGGAGTCGTCAATCCGGCCAGCGGTCGTCGTCCAGTGTCGGCGGACATCTCCAGGCGTCGCTGAGGCAGTCGGCGAAGTCGTCCGGTCTGAGTGACACCCTGTCCTCGGCCGGAAGCGCCCTGGTATCGGAATTGACGAAGTCGGTCAAGGGCGCGGTCGGTCAGAAGTAACGCTCACGCGCCAGGGAGTCCGGCGTTGATCGATGCCCGCTCCTCATCGGCGTTCGACCGGCTCTCACATCGCCTCAGAAGGAGTTCCCGTCATGGATTCTGGCCAACGAAATCAGTCCGGAGGTAGCGGTCGCAACCCGTTGCCCGGCAGCGAGTTCCTCGCTGCGCCGCTCGGCGGCTCGATGGACGCCCCGCCGATGCCTGTCGCCGACACGTTCGCGACCGAGATGGAGCTCGGCTCGACGCCGGGCCCCGATGCCGAGACCCGGGGCGGTCAGGGCGCGAGCGCCGACGCCGCTGGGAAGGCGTCGGACTCCGCTTCCGGCGCAGCGGACAAGGCGAAGAGCGTCGCGGCCGATGCCTCGAGCAACGTGCAGAGCGCCGTCGCTGACGCGAAGAGCACGGTCCAGGATGCGGTGTCGGACCCATCAGGTGCCGCCCAAGACATCGCCGAAAAGGTGAAGTCGGCGGCGCCGGAGACGCTCTCCCGGGCGAAGGACTGGGTTGCGGCTCACCCCCTGGTGGCGGTCGGCGCCGGTCTGATCGGCGGAATGGTGCTCGGCGGGTCGGGAGGCGGAGGCAGCCAGCATCATCATCACTACCACGGCGACAGCGGCTCGGATCAGCATGCATCCGGCAGCACCCAATCGGAGTCGTCGAAGTCCTCGAGTGGCCAGCAGGCGCCCGGTGGGCTGCTCGGCATCATCCAGCAGACCGGTCTCCTGGAGATCGTGACGCAGTCGGCGGACCGGCTGATGAAGTCCGCCAATACCCACGCCGCCGAGCTGATGCGCCAGCGGGTGCCGGGCTTCGACGAGCAGATGAGCCAGAAGACCGGCTCGTCCGCTCCGGTTGCTTCGTCCACGCCGCCGGTTAGGGTGGTTGCCCCGGCCCGGCCGACGAACACGACGCCGCTCCGGTAATCGTCGGCGGTCCACTCGAGCGCACAGCACAGGGTCGAATTGGACAGCCGTTGATCTCTCCGTGAGAGACACCGGCTTCCCGGTGTAGATCGCCGGTCCCCGAATCGGCCGGTCGTGCAGCGGTAATCGGGGGTTGGTCCAGCCGGGGATGCCCTCTCAACGACCCCGCGTGGTGGGTCGGATCGGCCTACAATCCCTATATTCCCGGCGCGAACCGGCGCGGTCGGGACCGTCGTCGTCATGGAGTGATCCCGTGCAGACCCAGCGTACCCCCGCCAGCTTCCTCGCCGATCGCGTTCGAGAGCTGGCGCCATCGCCGACGCTCGCCGTTTCGGACCGGGCTCGCCAGCTCAGGGCCGAGGGGCTGGACGTGATCGACCTCGGTGGCGGTGACCCGGACTTCATCACGCCGATGCCCATCCGGCAGGCCGCGATCGACGCCATGAACGGCGGCGACACCCACTACGTTGCCTCGCCCGGGACGCCGGCCTTCCGCAGGGCCATTGCGGCCAAGCTCAGGGTTGAGAACGGGCTCGATTACGATTGGCAAAACGAGATCATCGTCACCCCGGGTGCCAAGGCGGCCCTGTTCCAGGCGGCGCTGACGCTGATCGAGCCGGGTGTCGAGATGCTCGTCCTTGAACCGGCCTGGGTGAGCTACGTCCCGATGATCGAACTGGCCGGCGGGACACCGGTTTCGGTCGCGCTTGACGCGGACGACAACTTCGCGATCACCCGCGAGAAACTCGAGGCGGCGATCTCACCGAAGACGCGGGCGATCCTGCTCAACTCCCCGAACAACCCGACCGGACGGGTAACGACCCGGGCCGAGTACGAGGTGATCGCGGCGGTCGCGATTGCGCACGACCTGCTCGTCTTCGCCGACGAGATGTACGAGAAGATCGTCTACGACGGTCACCGCCACATCAGCATCGCGACGCTGCCGGGGATGTTCGAGCGGACGCTGACTTTCAACGGACTGTCCAAGGCTTACGCGATGACCGGTTGGCGGCTCGGCTACGTCGCCGGGCCGGCCGGGTTCGTCGAGCAGATCGCGAAGGTTCACAGTCACTCCGTCACCTGCGCGACCTCGTTCGCCCAGGCCGGAGGCGTGGCGGCGCTGTCCGGCGACCAGGCCTTCATCGGTGAGATGGTCACGGCCTGGGACCGCCGTCGCCGGATGGTCAGCGAGGGGCTCAACGCGGTCAGGGGCCTGAGCTGCCCGCTGCCGGAGGGCGCGTTCTACGCGATGGTCGATGCTCGCGAGACCGGGCTGTCGTCAATGGAACTGAGCGACCGGATTCTGCGGGAGGTCTACGTCGCCGTGGTCCCCGGTGTCGCCTTCGGCCAGGCCGGAGAAGGGCATTTTCGGCTGTCGTTCGCGACCGACGACGCCTCGCTCCAGACGTCGGTCGAGCGGATCAGCCAGCTGCTCGGTAGCCGGTAGCGCTCCGCCGAGACGTGAGCCGGCCCGGACGGCGAATGCCCCGGCACGATCAGGTGCCGGGGCATTGCCGCGTGTCTGGTCAATCATCGCCGGTGGGGAGCTACCGTTCGCTCTCGGGGCGGCGCATATAGAAGAAGATCCCGAGGAGGAGGACGATCAGCCCGGCGATGGCGAGCCCGAGCCCAAGGTTGGCGTCCAGCGAGCGCGGCTCCCGGTAGGAGATGCCCATGCCGTAGAACGTGACGCCGCTCCAGGTGGCGACGGACCCAATGCCGATCAGGTAGATCCGCCAGTGCTTCGAGAGCTCGCTCATTCCCGTTCTCCTCGTCTCGCCATCGTCTCGTCGGCCGCCGCATCGGGGTCGGTCGCAATCATGTGCCTAGTTCGCGTCACTGCCCGCAGGCTACCGGATATCGGGGTCGTCGTCGAGACGAAGACGGGCAGTGACGCAGAGATGCATGGACCTGACCGCTATCGTCGTGGGACCTCCCCTACGGTTGCATGAGCTGATCGACGGTTACGAACGAATAGCCCTGGGCCTCCGCCTGCTCGATGAACGGTTCCAGCGCCGCGAAGTCGCCCGGTGCCTGGACGCCGACATGCATCAGTACGATCTCGCCGGGTTGCAGCGAGTCCATGCACCGCTCCAGCACATTTGGGCCGCTCATGCCGTTCCAGCCCAGTGTGTCGACGGTCCACATCACCGTGATTCCGTAGCCGATCGAGGCCATGTCCTTCAGCGTCTGGGGGCCGACGTCGCCGTAGGGCGGGCGCCAGTACGGGGCCATGTCGTAGCCGCCGGTGATCTCGGAGACGACCTGTTCGGTCTGTTCGATCTCGTTGATCCGGAAGTCCGTGCCGGGGTCACCGGAGTCGGTCGAGAATCCGGTGAAGGACTGATGCGAGTAGGTGTGGTTGAAGATCATGTGACCCTCCCGCGCCATCCGCAGGACGAGGTCGGGGTTGTCCTCGGCCCAGAGGCCGGTCATGCCGAACGAGCCCTTGAGGCCGTACCTGTCAAGGGTGTCAAGGATCGCCTCGGTGTTGCCGCGGTCGGCACCGCAGTCGAACGTGAGGGCGACTTCGTCCCGCGTCGTGTCGGCTGTCTCGACCAGGTAGCTGGACTCGGCGTCGGTCTGGGGCGGCGGCGGCAGTCGAGGATAGGCTGCCGGCGTCGCCATGGAGATTTCGGTCGGAGCCCCGGCGACGGCCCCCGGCGTCCCGAGGGGCGTTCCGGCGCTATGTCCGCTGTGGCTCTCCCCGGTCGAGAGCCGCTTGCCCTCGATCGGAAACTCCGTGAAGAAGCCGTTGATCGAGGAGACATACGCGTTGACGATCGCGTCGAGCCCGGTCGGATCGGACAGGACCGCCCAGTCGTTGTCGTTCGAGAGGAACAGGGACTCGACGACGGCGCCAGGCATCGTGCTCCCAATGAAGTCCCGGTCCGGCACGTCGGGACTCAAGACGACATAATGACTGAACTCGTTGGTGGGCAAGTCCTTGGCCGGGATGTCGGTCTCATTGTCGTCCTGAGCGCCGCGTGACTGGACATCGAAGCCGGCCGCGTCGAACTGCTCGCCGAACTGGCTGACGACCTCCTGCGCGAACCACTTGCTCTTGTCGGAATCCGGCCGCCCCTCGGCCCACCACGACTCGTACCCCTGCAGCGACGTGTTCTCGGCGCCGTTGATGTGGATCGAGATCAGCAGGTCGGCATTGGCGTCATTGCAGACGTTGACCCGAGCCTGGAGCTCGTCGAGGTTGTCGGGACCATCCTGTCCCATCGTATCGATCAACCCGTCCCCGTCGCCGTCGGTCGCTTTCTCGCCGTCACCATTGACATCCAGGCCGGTTGGGTTGACCAATTCGTCGTCGGTCCGGGTGAGGACGACCTCGACGCCCTGCGTCTCAAGCCGATCCTTGATCGCATTGGCGATCTCGAGGTTGATATCGCTCTCTTTGGCGATGAGTTCGCCACTGTCCGGGTCAGTCCGGGTATAGCCCCAGTCGATCCCGCCGTGCCCGACGTCGAGGCAGACGACGTAGGGCTGTCCGAGCGTGCTGGCGCCCTGGTCGGACACGGCCACCGACGAATTTGTTGACGCCGGTGTCGGCGCCGCGGCCGACGCTGTCCCAGCCGCGACCACGGCGGGAGGCGCCACGGCGGCCGGGCCGGTGTTCGAGGCGGCTGGCTGCTGGGCGGTCAGTTGCGTGCCGGGCTGATCGCCGGAGCCGAATCCCCGAAGGACCGAGACGAGCAGGGTCCCAGCGAAGGCCAGCGCCACCACGACGACGATACCGGCGATGACGAGCGGAAGCCGATCGGCCGGCCGCGGAGTCAGTCCGCTTTGGGTGATCGGCTGTCGTGAGGGCCGGGATGGGATCGCCATGAACGCGGCTACTCCTTTGCTCGGTGCGTCGATGGAAGCGGGCTCGTCCCTTGCATGTGGCACGGGGCAACGAGACTCCTGAAAGCGGACAGGTCTCCCAAGCATACCGTGCCTGATACGGTGTTTCACGCGATCGGTGCCGCTCGATCATGGGGACTACTTGCGAACGGTCCCTGGAACCGACTGCGACCGGCCTGGACACAAATGTGACATCGGGCCGGTACGATGGTCGGCGATTCACTGCCGGACCGTTCCGCGACCGCACCGTGGAGCGATCGGTTGCGATCGTCCCGTGCCGGGACGCCGCTCGTCAGGAGTACGCAGATGTCCGCAGCCCTGTCCCCGTCGCCGGACCGACCCACGATGGCCTCATCCTCTGGCACCGGCGACCCGCCGTTCATCCAGGTGCGCGACCTGGTCAAGACCTACGGCGACGTCCACGCCGTCGATGGCATCTCCTTCGACGTCATGCCGGGCGAGGTCTTCGGCTTCCTCGGCCACAATGGCGCTGGGAAGACGACGACGATCCGGATGCTGACCGGCCGGACCCGCCCAACGAGCGGCTCCGCGACGATTGCCGGCCACGACATCGTCCGGGACCGTGACGCGATCAAACCGATCATCAACCTCGTCTTCGAGGACCCGAACCTCTATGAGCGGTTCACTGGCATCCAGAACCTCGAGATCTTCGCCGACCTCTACGGCGTTCCCCGCAGGCGGGCCGGCGAGTTGCTGGAACTGGTCCGGCTGACCGACGCGGCGAAGCGGAAGGTCAAGACCTACTCCTCCGGAATGAAGCAGCGCCTCCTAATCGCCCGATCCCTGATCAACTCCCCAAAGGTGCTGTTCCTCGACGAGCCCACCCGCGGGCTGGACCCGGCGTCCGCCCGCGAGTTGCGCGATCTGATCCGCCAGCTGAGCGACCGGGGTACGACCGTCTTCCTGACAACGCACTACATGGAGGAGGCCGACGAGCTCTCCGACCGCGTCGCCTTCCTCAGCGCCGGGCGGATCGTCGCGCTGGACACCCCACAGGAGCTCAAGCTGCGCTACGGCAGCCGGACCGCCTCGGTGCTGCTCCGCAACCGCGAGGAGCAGACGATCAGCCTCGACGAGCCCGCCGATGCCGAGCGGTTCGCCGGATGGATGCGGGACGACCAGGTCCTGACGATGCACTCGCGCGAAGGCACCCTCGAGGACGTCTTCATCGCGCTGGCTGGTCGGTCGCTCTAAATCGCACCCTGATCCGGTCTGTCCGATGGCTGGACAGCCGGCTGGAGTACCCATGAGATTTCACCCGAGAATCATCCTGACGATCTTCCGCAAGGACCTGATCGATGCCATCCGCGACGGTCGGGTTGCGATCGCGCTGATCGTCCCGATCCTGATCGGCGTCTCGTACGCGTACCTGTTCAATGACGACACGACCAACCCGACGCCGGGGTATTCGGTCGCGGTCTCCTCGTCGGACGCCACGACGATCACGGACCAGCTGTCGACGCTGGCCGGGACGGGCATCGACCTGACCGTTCACACGTACGGGACAGAGGGTGAGGTCCGGGCGGCGGTCCAGGACGGCGGCGACGATCTCGGCCTCGTCGTCCCGGCCGGGTTCGACGCGGCCCTCGCGGCTGGGCAGCAGCCCGGGATGACGGTGCTGACGCCGCCGGAACCGACCGCCGGAACGACGTTCCTGCTGACGGCGCTCGACCCGGCCCTCCGGACGCTGGCCGGGCAGGGGTCGCCGGCGCAGATCACAGTCACCGCGACGGCGGCCGGGGAGCCGTCGCTCTTCGACCGGATCGGCCTGCGCACCTACATGCTGACCTTCTCGATGATCTTCCTGGTCGGGATGATCGCCGTCTTCGCCATCCCGATCATCCTGACCGAGGAGATCGAGAAGAAGACGCTCGACGCACTGGTGATGATCGCGTCCTACGGCGACGTGATGATCGGCAAGGCACTGGTCGGTCTGGCCTACATTGCCGTCGCGACGCTGATCACCGTCGTGCTGGCGAACGCCGATCCGGGCAACGTCGCGTTGTTCGCCCTCGCGGTCTCGGCGCTGTCGCTCGCCCTGCTTGGCTTCGGTCTGTTCATCGGTGGCCTGTTCCGGAGCGCCAATCAGCTCAACACCTGGGGCAGCCTGCTGCTGTTCCCGTTGATCACGCCGGCGTTCCTCGTCGCGCTGCCGCTGCCGGACTGGGCCCACGCCCTCGTCTCCGCCTTTCCGACCGGCGCCGCCGCCAAGGAGATCACCAACGGCCTGACCGGCGAGACGATCTACGGTGGCGCCGTGCTGAACTTCGCCATCATGATCGCCTGGGCGCTGGCCGGGTTCCTTCTGCTCGGCTGGCAACTGCGCCGCCGGCAGGCATGATGCCTTCGTATCCGATCACCCTGCCCTCCCGCGCGGACGGATGTTACTGATCGTCGCCGCCCTCCGGACCGCCTGTGCCACTGGCCTGATCGGCGACGGGCATCGCTGGCGGTGACGCCTGACCGACGACATGGGCATACAGCAGGGCACCGACTATTCCGCCGACGACCGGGCCGATAAGGTAGATCGCCCAGGTGTCCCAGGTCCCGGAAACGATCATCGGGCCCAGCGCCCGGGCCGGGTTGCCGGCCCCGCCGCTGACCGGCCCACCGAGCAGGACGCCGGCGGCCAGGGCGAACCCGATGCACAGCGGCGCGATGCCGGCCGGCGCGCGGTCGTCCGTCGCGACCGCCATGACGACGAAGACCAGCAGGAAGGCAATCAGCCCTTCCACCAGGATGCCCTGGATCGTCGTCGTCTCCGGGACAGGAGCCGGTGCACCGAGATTCGCCCGGTCCAGTGCCGGCTGGCCATAGGCCGCCCAGACCGCCAATGCGGCAAGGAGTCCGCCGGCGATCTGGCCAACGACGTAGGCCGGCACGCTCGACCAGGGAAACTTGCCCGCACTCGCCAGTCCGATCGTGACGGCCGGGTTGACGTGGGCGCCGCTGACCTGACCCAGGGCGCCGACGATCGCCGCCAGCACCAGGCCGAAGGACAACGCGATGGCGAGCGAATCGTAGGCGGCGCCGGCCGTCTCCCGGTTGAGGATGGCGGCGGTCGCCACGGCCGTTCCAATCAGGACGAGGAAGAAGGTACCGATCAATTCAGCACCCGCGGCACGGACGAGGTTGGTTCTCGTTCCTTCGGAATCACTAAGAGTTGGTTGCATTGGTTTGCCTCAGAGCGCGGACGCGTGGTCGGCCGCGCGCGTCGCGGCCGGTGCTTGTGCGCAGGGGATCATGTCACCTTTTCTGAGATCGTGACGGGCGCGACCGCGGGCGCCGGCAGCCTCGGACAGATCGTCAAGCGACCATGGCCGGCCGGTAACGGGTCTCGCCCGGGCCATCGGCCGGTTCCGGGATGTCAGGCCGCCCTGATGGTCGAGGCCGTATCGGATTTGAGGAAGGCCAGGACCGCGGCTTCGATTGGCGTCAGGTCGCCGGTCACGATGCCGGTCCCGGTCTCCGCCAGCACGTCGTCGGGGAACTCGATCACCGTGCCGTGCTCGTAGGACGTGATGACCGACGGGTGGATGTAGCACTTCCGGCAGACCGCCTGGGTGTTGCCGAGGCGCTCGGAGACGGCCTTGATCGCCGCGACGACGTTGCGCTTCGCCTCGGTCTCGCTCCGCCATGGGTGCTCGAAGGCGGCGAGCTCGTGGGCGGCCAGGACCGTCCCGGCCCACGTCCGGACGTCCTTGGCGGTGAAGTCCGCCCCAGTCGCCTCACGCAGGTAGGTGTTGACCTCGTCGCTGCCGATCCGGTGCCGGGAGCCGTCGCCGTCGACCCACTGGAACAGTGTCTGACCGGGAAGGTCCTGGCAGCGGCGGACGATCTTCGCCAGCCGCCGGTCGCGCAGCTCGATCTCGTGTTCGACGCCGCTCTTGCCCCGGAACGCGAACATCACCCGTTCGCCCTTGACCTCGACATGGCGGTCGCGCAGGGTCGTCAGACCGTAGCTCTTGTTCTCCTTCGCGTAGGTCTGATTGCCGATCCGGATCAGCGTCGCCTCCAGCAGGCTGACGATCGTGGCGATGACCTTGTCCCGGGACAGACCGGGGGCGGCGAGGTCCGCCGCGACGCGAGCCCGGAGCCGGGGAAGCGACTCGGCGAAGGCGACCGTCCGCTCGTACTTCGTCTCGCCGCGCGCCTCGCTCCAGCGAGTGTGGTAGCGGTATTGCTTGCGGCCGCGCTCGTCGCGCCCGGTCGCCTGGATGTGCCCCCGCGGGTCCGGACTAATCCAGACGTCCCGCCAGGCCGGCGGGATCACGATGAGCCGGATTCGCTCCAGCGTCGGCTTGTCCCGGACGAGGTCTCGATCGGGATCGCGGTAGCTCCAGCCCTTGCCCGCTCGTTTGCGCGTGATCCCGGGGTCGGTGTCCGTGGTGTAGTGGAGGCCGGCCGACTTCGCGTCGGCCATCGCGATGAGTTGTCGTTCTTCCGTGGACATGAGAGACACCCTGATGAACCCTGCGCCGTGGTAGGGCGTGAAAAGCCAACGACGAACGGCCGATCTCGACCATGCAGCCAATGTGCCAACTCGCTGCGTCGTCCCATTGGACGGGTGGCTGAGGCGCCGATGAGAGGTGCCGGTCAGGTCGTCCCATCGGGCACGACCTTTCGGTGAAGAGTCGCTCCCTTGCCCGATTCTTGCGACGTCAGGGGGACGTCGCCGCCGACGTGCTTCCTGCATCTCGCCAGACCAAAGGATCAGACAATGCCATTCATCACCGTCGGCCAGGAGAACACCGGCAACATCGACCTGTACTACGAGGATCATGGCAGCGGCCAGCCGATCGTTCTGATCCATGGATACCCGCTCAACGGGCGGTCGTGGGAGAAGCAGATGCCGGGTCTGCTCGCGGCCGGCTACCGGGTGATCGCCTACGACCGGCGCGGGTTCGGCCAGTCCAGTCAGCCGACGACAGGCTACGACTACGATACCTTCGCCGCCGACCTCAAGATCGTGCTCGACAAGCTCGACCTCTCCGACGTCATCCTGGTCGGCTTCTCGATGGGCACCGGCGAGGTCACCCGCTACATCGGCACGTACGGGACGGAGCGGATCAGCAAGGCCGCGCTTCTCGGTCCGATCCCGCCGTACCTGCTCAAGACCGGCGATAACCCGACCGGCGTGCCGCAGGAAGTGTTCGACGGCTTTAGGGATCAGATCCAGGCCGACCGGCCGGCCTTCCTGACCGGCTTCTTCGACAGCTTCTACAACACCGACGATCTGCTCGGCACCCGGATCAGTGCCGACAAGATTCAGTCGGACTTCGTCATCGCCTCTCAGGCGTCTGCCGCCGGCACCCTGGCCTGCGTCGACACCTGGCTGACGGACTTCCGCGGCGACCTGCCCCGCTTCGACGTCCCGACGCTCGTCGTGCAGGGTGACGCCGACCGGATCCTCCCGCCGGCCTCGACCGGCGATCTGCTCCCGGCGCTGATCGCCAACGGCGAGCATGTCAGCATCGCTGGCGGCCCTCACAATATCGGCTGGACGCACGCTGAGGAGGTCAACCAGGCCTTGATGGCGTTCCTCGCGAAGTAGCCACTCCAGCCCGGTTGAATCAGACGAGCGGCCCTGCCCGAACCGGGCAGGGCCGCTCGTCTGATCCGAGGCAGCGTGGCAGAGACGGGAGATGCAACCCGGAACGAGCAGCCGGGACGGACGAGTGTCGCGTCGGGATCGACCCCGTGGCACGCCGTACGTATACTTCGGTCATCGTGTCGTTCCCGCCGACTCCATCTGCATCCTGGCCCTCTCCGCGACGGGTCAGCGACCGAGCCGGATTCTCCGGCCGCGGCGGGAGCGGGCCACCCCATGACCATGCCAGACAGCCAGCGCGACCTGATTCCCCCATTGCTCCGGCCCGTCGATGCGCCATCCACAGCAACCGGCGGCTTCGCGTCGCCCGAGCCGACCGTCACGCTGCTCACCGAGGAGTCGACAGCCCACCCGGTCGCTGTGACGATCGCGGCGGCGTGGTCCTGCTACGGGGGCCGACCGGCCAAAGCTGAGAACGTCCGGCGGCTGCTCAACGAGCCGGCGAAGGCGACCGCCACCCCGGCCGAGGTCGCCGACCGGGCGCGGCGGCGAGACCGGGCGCTGGCCCTCTACGCGTCGCTGTTCGCCGCCGGGCATCACACGACGTTCCAGCACGCCAACTTCGTCTTCGTGCTGGACAACGTCAGCCGGCTGGCGATCTGGTCGTTCTTTCACAGCCACCCGTACTACAACTCGGAGCAGGTCTCGCAGCGCTACCGCGAGGTCACCGGCGACACCATGATCACGCCCGTGTTGCCGGAGCGCGAGGCGGCGATCTACCGCGGCGCGATCGAGCGCAGCCTGGAGGGGTACCGGCGGCTGGTCGAGATCCTGACACCGGACATGGTCGCCGGCTACACGGGGGTCTTTCCCGGCCGGGTCAGGGCGGCGGCGCGGGACGACGCGGCCCGCGTCGCGCTCGACGGGGCCGTCCAGAAGAAGGCCCAGGAGGTCGCCCGCTACGTCCTGCCGCTGGCGACGCCGGCCCACTTCTACCACACAGTCAACGGCCTGACGCTGCTGCGCTACTTCGCGCTCGCCAGCCAGCCCGACGCCCCGGCCGAGGTCCGCCTGATCGTGACGAAGATGGTCGAGGCCGTCCTCGCGGTCGACCCGCTGTTCCTCGGCGCGCCGGAATACCCGCTCCAGATTCACCCGCTCCTGACCGAGGAGACGGAGGAGTCTCGGGCGATGGCGCACTGGCGGGCCAGCGTCGACCAGGACCCGGAGGCGGTCGAGCGGTTCTGCCAACAGTTCGATGGGGAGCTGGCCGAGGCCGGGGTCGAGAGCCGGCTTGTCGGCGCCCACCCGGACACCGAGCGGATCTTCGCCGACGCGATCCGGACGGTGATCGGCGCGACGCGGGACGACGTGTCCGATGAGGACGCGATCGCCCAGGTTCTGGACGCCGTCCACAACACGTATCTCGGCCACCCGCTCTACCTCGGGATGCACAGCAAGCTGATGCAGACGATGGCCCACGTCCCGTTCACGTTCGCGAAGCGGATCAGCGGCGCCGAGGCTGCTCAGAGCCAGCGCCACCGGAGCACCGTCGCCTCAGCCCCGCTGCTGACCGCCCACCTCCGCCGCGAGCCAGACGTGATCACGCCGCTCCAGATCGCGCGGAACCCGGAGGCGCTGGCCGAGTACGAGGCGACGGTCCAGGCGCTCTGGGACGCGAAGAACGCGCTCCTGGACGCCGGGGTAGCGCCCGAGGTCGTGCTCTACCTGCTGCCGAACAGCCATCGGATCCGGGAGTACGAGACCGGGACGCTCCAGAGCTACTACTGGAAGTGGGTCAAGCGGCTCTGCTTCGACGCCCAGCGCGAGATCTTCGACACGGCTCGCGACGAGGTGAAGCAGGTCCGGGAGCTGTTTCCGGTGATCGGCCGCTACGTCGACGGCCCGCCGTGTGTTCAGCGGTCGCGGGCCGGCTCGACGCCGATCTGCCCCGAGGGCGAGCGCTTCTGCGGCATCCCGGTCTGGCGGAACTACAGCTTTGAGACCCTGGCCGACAAGCGCATGATGTAACGGAAGGTGAAAATCGTCGAGGAGTAGATTATGACCGTCGCAGGAAAGCCTTCCGCCTTTGTCATGATGCCGTTTGACGAGACTATTGACTGGATGTTCGAGCAAATCTATCGTCCGGTTCTTGAAGGGATAGGCTATGAAGCGATACGCGCTGATACTAGATTAAATCAGCAGGCGATCATGAAAGACGTAGTGCTGGGCATTCAAAGTGCAAGCCTGATCGTAGCGGATCTTACAGGACTGAATGCTAATGTCATGTATGAGGTGGGTCTCGCTCATGGAGTTAATCAGCCCGTCATTCTTCTTACACAGGACATCTCTGAGGTTCCGTTTGATCTTCGGTCCTACCGGTTGATTCGTTACGGGACCGATTTTCGAGAGATGAACGGGACGCGGGATGACTTGTCAAAGGTAGCAGCGGCGCACCTCAGAGGTGAGATTTCGTTTAGCAATCCGATGTCAGACTTCGGCATGCGATCTGGAACAACAAACTCTCTTCCCATCCCCTCTTATTCACGTCCCCGGACTATTCACAATCAACAGTCTGAGAGATTTGGCCTCATCGATATTGAAGAGCAGTTTCCGAAGGCCATAGAGCCACTCGTTCAGTCCATGTCAGATATTGCAGAGTTCGCTAATGACTTTTCTCGAAACCTGAACGCGCGTATTGAGTCAATCAATACCGGCCCCAAATTGAAGAGCATGCCTCTGCAGCAGAAGAAGTCCTTGTCGACATCGTTAGCACGCTTGTTCAATGAGTGGTCTGCGCAAACTGCTTCGACTGCCGAGAGTACTCAACTTGACTGGTCAAAAGTAGAACGCATTGTTGAAGATCTCATTGCACATGCTCATCCTCAGAACGAGGAAGATCAACAAGCCATGGTAGCCTTCAAGGCAGTCCTTGAGCAGTTTGATGCAGTGATCGAATCGACAAGTCAATCTATAGAATCGACACGCGAGTCGGTTGTTGAAGCCGATCTTGGTCGTCTGAGTCGTGAGTTAGGTAGATCAGCCATAGCGGCTATTCACGCAATGGAGGTCGTTATTGGCTCAATGGCGAGAGGTCAAGCACTTGCGAGCCGCTCCCTTGTGGTGTTGAACGACAGATTAGGAGAGAGTTGATATGAGCATACTAGCGGTTTTCAGAGCACAGTTGCCGGTACTGAAACTATCGTTTTGAGAATTCTGTTCAGCTTCCACGAGGGACCGGGCCACTACAACCCGCTCGTCCCAATCGCCAGGGCCGCCGCCGCCGGCCACACCGTCGCGTTCTCGGCCGACCCGAAGCGGGTCGGGCTGCCGGAGGCCGACGGCTTCACCGCCTTCCCGACCGGGATCGACCCGTACGGATCTCCTGAGTCGATCGTCATCGAGGAATGCTACAACGCGGCGCCGCCGGGCCGGGAGCGGGAAGATGCTCTGATCCGGGATGGGTTCGCCGGCGTCTACCCGCGGGCCAAGGCGACCGACATGGTCTCCCTCTGCCGGGCGTGGCGGCCGGACGTCATCGTCTGGGACGAGGCGAACCTTGGGACGCCGATCGCCGCCGACGTGCTGGGCGTCCCGAACGCCTGCGTGCTGGTCCTCGCCGCCGGGTCGCTCCTGCGGCATGACCTCATCGCCGCGGGGCTCAACGCGATCCGAAGCGAGCACGGGTTGCCGCCCGACCCGGATCTCGCCATGCTGAGCCGCTCCCTCGTCCTGTCACCGTTTCCGGACGGGTTCCGCGATCCGGCGTTCCCGCTCCCACCGACGGCGCGGACCGTTCGACCCCTCCTGCGCGGGCCGGTTCCAGGCGAGACGCTTCCGGAGTGGGCGAACGAGCTGCCGGAGCGTCCGGTGGTCTACCTGTCGCTTGGCACGGCGTTCGACCGTGACCTGGCGGTGGCGATCTTCCGGCGCGTGATCCCGGCGCTGGCCGGGATGCCGATCTCCCTGATCGTCACGGTCGGGCGCAGGATCGACCAGGCCGAGCTGGGCGCGCAGCCGGACAACGTCCACGTCGAGCGGTATATCTCGCAGACGCTGCTGCTGCCGCTGGTCGATCTGTTCGTCTCCCACGCCGGATCGGGAAGCGTCATGGGAGCACTGAGCTACGGCGTCCCGCTGGCGCTGATCCCCCGCGGGGCCGACCAGCCGGCGAACGCCGCTCGCTGCGAGGCACTCGGTGTTGGCCGGATCATCGGCACGCCGGAGATCACAGGGGAGCGGGCGCGGAGGGCCGTCGAGGCGATGCTGGCCGACCCGGCCTACCGGCGCGCCGCCGGGCGAATCCGGAACGACATCGCCGCGCTACCCGGCGTCGACCACGCTCTGACGCTGGTTGAGCGGGTCGCCGGGGAGCGGCGACCCGTTCGCGCCGGCTAGCGCTCCGTCTGGCGAGCACCGGCCCCGTGAGCGTGATCCAAGCGCGACGGGCCCGACGACAACGTAGGGACCACTCATCGTTCGGTCTAATGACCTTCCGCGTGGCGATTTGTGTGGCTCGTGCTCGATGAGCAATCCGGTTGGCGGATCGCGGACAACCAGTTTGGGCGAACCGCCGCAAATCCGCATCGTCAGATGCTATGCATGCGGATTCGAATCATCATCGAGCAGTCCAACATCATCAACGAGGAGCAGGCGGTCGGCATCATGCTGTTCGACCAGTTCATCAACGGGATCCAGACCTGGGTACGCAACTTCCTCCCGAATGGATACGCCTTAATCTGGAGTCTGCCGTACGCCTGGGTCGACCCGATGAGTTAGGTCTGGCTGGCCCGAACCCCGTTGGCAGCAGGGTGGGAGCCGACGGTCCCGGGCATCGCCGGGACCATCGGCTCCCACCCACCGGGACGAATGACGGATTCCGCTTCACTCCCGTCCGGATTCGGGTTAAACCTGGGCAACGAGGCGAGCGGTCGGTTTGACTCGTGGTACGGTACGAATCGGTTCAGAAGAGCCAGACCACCAGTCGTTGGTGCACGTCGCACAGAGGGTCGGTGGAGAGCGTCGTGGCGGGTAGGATACAGTCTAACCTTCCGACGCGGTTCCGATCGATATCGACTCGCATCCCGCGAGTGAGATCGACAGCTGTGTTCGACCGATTCGGGAGCGAGCCTCGGGGGCCCGATCGCGGATGCGAGGTGGCTCAATCAGTCAGGAGGGACTACGGCGAAGGAGCCGCCCCTGTCACTCGATCGAAAAACGACTAGCGACGACGAAGATGCCCTGCCAGCCGCGGGGTGAGCGAGCACCGGTTTCCGCCAACCGAACGATGGTGATTCGGTCGACGGCCACGCGTCGTCATTCGGTCCGAACGCCACCTGTATCTCACGACAGCGATCAGCCCGGGAGTCAACGACTCCCGTTGATCAGGAAAGGTGAACCAGATGACGTCTGCGAACCAGGATCAGGCCCGTCAGTTGCTCCGCGATCTGTTCCACGCCCGGATCGGCCGTCGCGAGTTCATCGGGCGAGCCGCCGGGGCCGGCCTGAGCGCCGGCCTGATTGCTTCCGCGCTCCGGGCGGCGCCCGCTAGTGCGCAGGACGCGACTCCCGATGCGACGCCGCTCGGGACGCCGGGCGGCACACCCGGCGCCACGCCAGGTGGGACCGGCGAGGTCGTCAAGTCGATCACCCGTGACGAGTACAACACCCTGTTGATGTCCTCCTTCCCGTTCGAGGCACCGGCCAACACCGGCGGTCAGGTCATCTACGGCGAGACCAGCGACATCGACACCCTCAACCCGATCCTGGTCTCCGATGTCTACTCGGGCCGTGTGTCCGGGTTCATCTACGAGTTCCTCGTGGGGACCAGCGTTATCGACGGAACCAACGCGCCTGGCCTGGCCGACTACTGGGAGATCGGCGCCGACGGGATCACGTATACGTTCTACATCAATGCCGATGCAGCCTGGACCGACGGGACGCCGCTGACGGCCGAGGACGTCGTCTTCAGCTTCGACGCCACGCTGGCCGAGGGCTCCCTCAGCCCCCGCCGCTCGTCGGTGGATCTCGTGACCGACTCCTACCGGGCAGTCGACGACAAGACGTTCGAGATCGTGTCCAAGGAGCCCAACGCGGTCTTCCTGGAGAACTCCGTTGGTCTGGTCGGCATCGTGCCGAAGCACCTCTGGGAGAATGTTCCCTTCAACGAGGCATGGGGCACCGACGGCGGCAGCACCGGCGCCGATCCTTCCCGTGTGATCGGTTCCGGTCCGTTCCTGTTCCAGGAGCGCGTCGAGTCGTCCTTCGTGACGCTCGTCCGCAACGACAACTACTGGGACCCGACCAGCATCCCGGTGATCGATTCGTTCACGTTCCAGGTCACCCCGGAGTCATCGGCCAACGTCCAGGCGCTCCAGACCGGGCAGGTCGATCTCGCCGGGATCCCGTTCGCCCAGGCGACGCAGATCAAGGAAGCCAACCCCCAGCTCAGCGTGGTCGACTACCCGACCGCGGCGTTCAACTACTACACCTGCCGCGTGGACGACATGGAGCGCAGCCCCTTCTTCACCGAGGTCCCGGTCCGGCAGGCGATGATGTATGCGCTCGACCGCGACCTGATCGCCTCGTCCGTCTACCAGGGCTACGCCGAGCGAGCCGACGGGACGCAGCCCACCCTCTCCCCCGCCTACGCGCCGGAGCGGATCACCACGGTCTACACGTATGATCCGGACATGGCCAACCAGCTCCTGGACGACGCTGGCTGGGTAGCGGGCGATGACGGCGTCCGGGCGAAGGACGGCGTCCGGTTCTCCTTTGAAATGCTGTTCAGCGAGGGTGCCGCCGTCTATGAGCAGCAGGTGCCGGCGATGCAGCAGTATTGGAAGGATGTCGGGATCGAAATGTTGCCCGCGGCCGTCCCGTTCCAGACCCTGAGCGACGCGGCGGATGCGGGGGACATCCAGATGTGCCTTTGGGGCTTCAGCTGGGGCTTCGACGGCGGTCAGGGCGACATGTTCCGGACCGACGCAGTCCGTCCGGCCGGCTTCAATACGATGCACTACAGCAACGCCCGCTACGATGAGCTGGACGCGGCGCAGCAGCGCGAACTCGATCCGGACGCCCGGGTCGAGCTCCTGATCGAGCAGTCCAACATCGTCAACGACGAGCAGGCGGCCGGCATCATCGTCTTCCGGTCGGAGATCGTCGGTTCGCAGACGCGACTGCACAACTACTTCCCGAACGGGTATGGCTACGTCTGGAGCATCCCGTACGCCTGGGTCGACCCGGCCGAGTAACGAACGATCCGGTCGATGCCGGCCGATGCCTCCGGTGAGCATTTACGGTCGACCGGTCACTCGTCCTCTGGGTGACCGGTCGACCGCCACGAATTGTGCCGGGTTCGGTTTGGCCGGTGGCGCCTGGCCGCGGAAATCGTCGACGAAAGCGAGAACGCGTCCGTGACACGGTACATCAGCCGCCGGCTCCTTCAGATGATTCCCCTGCTGCTGGGGATCTCCTTTCTCGTCTTCGCCATGATCAACCTCGTGCCGGGCAGCCCGCTGGACCGGTATCAGAACACGCCCGGCGTCCGGCGGACGGATATGGAGCGGATCGCGGCGACCCTGGGCCTCGATCAGCCCTGGTACCTGCGCTACTTCACCTGGCTGGGCAATGCCCTCCGGGGCGACTTCGGCTTCTCGTTCACGAACTTCTCGCCGGTCTCGGGCCTGCTCGCCGATACCATCCCCAACACCCTGTTGCTGACGGGGTCGGCGATCGTCTTCTCGCTGGCCCTGGCGATCCCGCTCGGCATTTTCTGCGCGATCCGGCGGGGGTCGCTGTTCGACAACATCGTGACGGTCCTCTCGACCGCCTTCTACTCGATCCCGTCGCTCTGGCTGGGGTTAATGTTCATCATCGTCTTCGCCGTGCTGTTCCAGCGCTGGGAGCTGCCGTCGCTGCCCGTCAGCGGCGAGCGCACGCTCCGCGGCGAGAGTGGGTTCCTGGATCGGGCTCAGCACCTGATCCTGCCGATGCTGACCCTTGGTCTGGTTCAGCTCGCCGGCTGGACACGGTACATCCGCTCCGAGATGCTCGAGGTCATCCGGCTCGACTTCGTGCGGACCGCGCAGGCCAAGGGGCTCGCCGGTCGCGTCGTCCTGATGCGCCACGCCTTCCGCAACGCCGTCCTGCCGCTGATCACGCTGGTGGGTCTGAACATCCCCGACCTCTTCGCCGGGGCGCTGATCGTCGAGAACGTCTTCGGCTGGAACGGTGTTGGCCGGCTGACGGTCAACGCGCTCCAGACCAACAACTACTCCGTCGCGATGGCCGCCGTCATGATGCTGGCGATCCTGACCGTGCTTGGCAACCTGATCGCCGACGTCCTCTACGCCGTCTTCGATCCGAGGGTCCGGTTCGACTAAGCGTCCACCTCGCCGGCCCGCGTTCCCGTGATTCGCCATCCACCGAGGCATCCCAGCTATGGCACAGCAGACCGATCTGACACTGGCGGCACCGAACGAGGATCGCAACCAGATAACCACGGCGGAGGAACGGACCCTCGCCCGTGCGCATCTCCGGGCCGCCAAGGGGTTCTACCGGCGTGCCTGGGATTCGCTCCGGCGGGACAAGGTCGCCATGGTCGCCCTGGTCCTCGTCGCGGTCATCACCCTGCTCTCGTTCGGCGCGCCGCTGGTCTCGGCATGGCTGACCGGCTACTCCTACTCGCAGGTCGATCTGCGGTCCACTCTCTACCCACCCTTCACCGACGGGCATGTGTTCGGGACTGATTCCAACGGTCGGGACATCCTGACCCGCCTCGTCTACGGTGGTCGCGTCTCCCTGACGGTCGCGATCCTGGCGGCCATCACGGCCCTGACCATTGGCGGGCTCGTCGGAGCCGTCGCCGGCTTCTACGGCGGGATCGTCGACAACGTGCTCATGCGCTTCGTCGATGTCATCATCTCCATCCCCGGCATCACGCTGCTGCTCCTGCTCTCGGTCTGGCTGCGGCCAGGGCCGATCGGCCTGGCCTTCATCATCGCCGCGACCGGCTGGCCCGGACTGGCTCGCCTGGTTCGTGGGCAGGTCCTGTCGCTGCGTTCCCGGGACTACGTCGACGCCGCCCGGGTAATCGGTGCGACCAACGGGCGGATCATCGCCCGGCACATCATGCCCAACGTGCTCTCGGTCATGGTCGTCTGGGTATCGCTGGCGATCCCGACCCTGATCCTGACCGAGGCGGCCCTGAGCTACCTCGGCTTCGGCGTCAGCATCCCGACTCCGTCGTGGGGCAACATGCTGGACGAGGCCAAGGAGTTCTACCTGATCTCGTGGACCTACGTCTTCATCCCCGGCGTGACGATCTTCATCACGGCCCTGTCGTTCAACCTGCTCGGTAACGGCGTCCGGGATGCGCTCGATCCCCGCCTGAACACCTAGGGCGACGGCCCCCTCCCCCAGCCCCCTCTCACGTCCAGGGGGCACCCGAATTCGTCCCTTCGGTCCTCATCGGATGGAGAGGGGGAGCACCATGACGGGCGTGGGGACACGCCGGGCTACAAGCATCGAAGCGGGAAGCGGACGCGTCCGCGAAGCGGGAGCACCATGACGGGCGTGGGGACACGCCGGGCTACCTTAGGGCAACGGGGTCACGGCCGGAGTCGCGCTCTCGGGTGGAGCGATCGCCGTGATCGAGACGACGCGGGTCGTCTGGCCGGACGCGATGTCAACGGTTGCCGAGTGGCCGGTCGTCCGGTCGGTCACGACCCAGGTCCCGGCCGGGAACGCGAATGGTTCATACCAGGTGTCGCTCGTCGTCGCGGTCGCCCCGTCGGCCGTCGAGCGGAAGTCGAAGGTATCCACGGGCGCCGAGACCCCGATCGGCACGTTGGGGGCGCTACCGTCGACCCCGCCGCCGGGCCCCAGGACGTGGATGAGCGGTTCGCCGGCGGAGTCCGTCGCCGTGTTGGTGCGGACGAGACCGGGACGATCGGTGAGTGCGCCCGGCGGGAAGAGGAACCAGTCGCAGAGATACTGTCCGCCGTAGAGATCGTGGCGCGCATCGAGCTGCTCGTCGGTCGGGTCGGCGGCGTCGGCCACCCAGCGGTTGTCTGGCCAGTCCGAGACGACGTAGGGATAGGCGAAGAGCGATGCCGTCATTGGTTCGGTTCCGTAGGCGATCTGGGGCACGTCCATCAGGACCACCTCGTCCGCCCCATCGTTCTGCGCGTAGCCGCGGCAGGACAGCAGGCCGATCGTGCCGTCGGGAGCTCCGTCGACCCGCATCCGGAGCGAACCCATGGGCAGATTGGCCATCGAGATTCGGTTGGCCTCGGGCTCGCGGGTAAAGTTCGTCCCGTCGGCTGTCACCCTGAGGGTCAGGTCGCTGGAGAGGCCACCACAGACCCGGAGGAGACTGACTCCGGGCTGGCTGGCGGCGTCGGCCGGGCAGTCGATGAAGTCGATCTGGAGCCGGTTCACGATCACCGGGCCGTCGGATTCGACGAACCGGACGATGGTCGAGGTCAGCAGCCCGAGGAGGGCGATGGCGTAGATGACGCCCGCGACGATTCCGACTCGCCGCCAGATGCGTTTCGATCGGAACCAGGGCATCGTCACTCCTGCGTCGAGGTCCGCCGCATCCACCAGTCCGAAGACGCGCCAGCCCGTCTGTTCGGTTCCAGAGCCACGACCGGGCGCTTGTCGAGCCACACGGGGCCCGGCGTCCGGACGGTTGAGCCACCGGATCGTCGGGCGAGTCGAGCGCAACGATCCGGCCGGAGCGTCAGTGCGCCTCGTGTCGGCACCGCACCGGCCACCTGGCCGGTTCCGGTTCCGGTTCCGGTTCCGGTTCCGGTTCCGTATTGAACCATGTTCCCGAGAGACGGCCGTAGTCCAGCGAAATCGAAACCAGCCCTTGCCGGCGTGACGTGGCGGATCGATCGTGCCGGCGCGGAGGAAGTCCAGCGAGTCACATGGGCCGGAACCTGCGTGGGGCGATGCGATGAACCGGTCCTCGAACCATCATGGGAGAACAGCGATGCGAGGTTACATCACCGACTCGACCGCGAGCGGCGGGCTGCGGCTCGCGACCGATCTGCCGGAGCCGACTGTGCAGGGAAGCGAGGTCCTCGTCGCGGTGCGGGCCTTCGGGGTCAACCGGGGCGAGCTGTCGCTTCTCCAGGAGCGGGCCAACGACTGGCGACCGGGGCAGGATCTGTCGGGGGTCGTGATCGCCGGGGCGGCGGACGGCAGCGGCCCGGCGGTCGGGACTCGGGTCGTCGGCGTCGTCGACGCGGCGGCCTGGTCGGAGCGGGTCGCCGTGCCGACGGCCTGGGCCGCCGCGATTTCGGACGCGGTCAGTTTCGAGCAGGCGGCGTCGCTGCCTGTGGCCGGTCTGACGGCCTACCGGGCGTTGCTGAACGGCGGGTCAGTGCTGGGCAGAAACGTGCTGGTCCTCGGCGCGACCGGTGGCGTCGGCCAGTTCGCCGTCCAGTTGGCGGTCGCTTCTGGCGCCCGCGTCACGGCGCAGGTCAGCGGCCCGGAGCGATACGACGAGGTGCGCCGGCTCGGAGCCAGCCAGGTCACCGTCGACCTCGCCGGCGACAGCATCGGCCCGTTCCAGCTCATCTGCGCCGGGGTGGTCGGGGACACGCTCGCCGCGGCGGTCCGGAAGCTGGCGCCGGGCGGGATGGCGATCGTCTACGGCGCGGTCGGTGGCGAGGCGAAGCTGGGTCCAGCCGAGCTGCTCGGCGCCCCGAACGCCCGCATCATGGGCATCATCGGTTCCCAGCCAGAGGACGAGCGTGGGGTCGACCTTGGGGTGCTGGCCGGCTTCATCGCCGACGGCCGGCTCGCCCCGGTCCTCGGCGAGGTCCGGGACTGGCACGAGACGCAAGCCGTCCTCGACGGGCTGCGCCAGCGCAACGTTCGCGGCAAGGCCGTCCTGACCATCCCCGCTTCCTGACAACGGTTCTGGCCCGGTCATGTCCGGCCGGACCGTCCCGACCAGCGGTCACGCCTTGGGCGGATTCTCGTCGGCGAAGTAGCGCAGGACCGACTCGACGGTGACGCTGATGCCGACACCAAGCGCGTCCTCGTCGAAGTCGAACCGGGGATGGTGATGCCCCCAGACCAGGCCGCGGTCCGCGTTGTTCGAGCCGACGTGGAAATAGCAGCCCGGCACCGCGTTGAGGAAGTACGACATGTCCTCGGCGCCCATGATCGGTGTCATCTCGATCGCGTTGCCGGTCCCGACGACCGCGGTCGCCGCTTCCCGGACGATGGCGGCCATCGCGGCGTCACTGTTCACGGCGGGTGGGCCGAGCCGGTAGGTGATCTCGACCGTCGCCCGCATCGCTTCCGCGACGCCCTGAATGACTTCCGGGACGCGGCGCTGGAGGTGATCGCGAACGCCCGGCTCGAACGAACGGACCGTGCCCCGCATCTCGGCCGTGTCGGGGATGACGTTGCCGGCCTTGCCCGCGTTCAGCGCGCCGACCGTGACGACGGCCGCCTTGGTGGGGTCGATCTCCCGCGAGACGAGCGCCTGAAGGGCGGTGATGATCTGGGCGCCGACCATGATCGGGTCGACCGTCCCCTGCGGCCGGGCGCCGTGGCCACCCCGGCCCTGGATCCGGACCGTGAAGCCGTCGGCCGACGCCATCGATGGGCCGGCCTTGGACGCGACCTGCCCGAGCGGCATCTCCTGGGCGAGGTGGAGCCCGAAGCAGGCGTCGACGTGCGGGTCCTCGAGCGCTCCCGCGGCGATCATCGGCTTCGCGCCGCCCGGTCCCTCCTCGGCCGGCTGGAACAGGACCTTGACCGTCCCGGCGAACTCGTCCCGGCGGCTGAGCAGGATCCGGGCGGCGCCGAGCAGCATGGCGGTGTGGCCGTCATGCCCGCAGGCGTGCATCACGCCGGGATTCTGGCTGCGGTACTCGACGTCGTTCTCCTCCGCGATCGGCAGGGCGTCCATGTCGGCCCGCAGCATCAGGACCCGGTCGGCGTTGGGGCCGGAGCCGGTGCCGTGGATCAGGGCGGTGACGCCGGTGTTGGCGATGCCGGTGCGGATGTCGTCGAGGCCGAGCTGCCGGAGGCGGGCGGCGACGAACTTCGCGGTCTCGTACTCCTGCATGCCGAGCTCGGGATGCTCATGCAGGTGGCGCCGATCGGCGACGACGCCCGGCATGATCTCGTCGACGGCGGTCCGGAGGTCGGTGGCGTTGGTAACCATGGGGGCGGGTCTCCTTCGACGTTATGGTGATCCATAGCTGGGGCAAGGCAAGGGGGGCGCGAATCGTCGAGGCGATCGCTTGTGGTCGCCCGGCCCTACAGGGCCGTCGCCGCGGGGCGATCGGTCGCGGCGCACCCGCTGGCATGTCCCGGGAACCGGGAATGACCTAGCCCATTCCGGCGTAGGCGACCACAAGGGATCGCCCTCACCATCCGGTCACCATTCGGCGCGATCGAGGTGGCGTGATCAGGCGGTGGACTGCTCGTACCGACCTATCCTCGCGCCGGGGCACCGTCGGTGGCGAAGTAGCGCAGGACGGTCGTCACCATGACCTCGGCGCCGATCCCGAGCGAGGCCTCGTCGATGTCGAACTTCGGGTGGTGGTGGCCCCAGATCAGTCCCCGTCCCTCGTTCTTCGAGCCGACGTGGAAGAAGCAGCCCGGCACTTGCTGGAGGAAGTAGCTCATGTCCTCGCCGCCCATGCTCGCTTCCTTGAGGACGAAGTTCTCGGCGCCGACGACATCTGAGGCGGCGGCGCGGACGATCTCGAACATGCTCTCGTCATTGACGACCGACGGGTAGCCGCGGACGAAGCGGAGCTTGCCAGTCGCGCCCAGCGCGGCGGCGATCTTCGTCACCAGCGTCTCGAGCCGCTCGGCGAGATGGTCGCGGAACCCGGTGTCGAAGGTTCGCATCGAGCCGACCAGCTCGGCGGTGTCCGGGATGACGTTCGGGGCTGAACCGGCGTTGAAGGCGCCGACCGTGAGGACGGCCGAGCCGAGGGGATCGGTCTCGCGGGAGACGAGCGTCTGGATCGCCAGGACGATCTGGGAGGCGACGACGATCGGGTCGACGGTCGTGTGCGGGGCGGCGCCGTGGCCGCCCCGGCCCTGGACGGTGATGTAGAACCGGTCGGAGTTGGCGCTGGAGGCGCCCGGTCGCGCCTCGACCTTGCCGAGGTCCAGCCCCTGACCCATGTGCAGCCCGAACGAGGCGTCGACGCGCGGGTCGTCGAGGACACCGGCCTCGATCATCGGCTTCGCGCCACCGGGCTGGGCCTCCTCCGCCGGCTGGAACAGGACCTTGACCGTGCCGGCGAACTGGTCGCGCCGTTCCATCAACAGGCGGGAGATTGCCAGGAGGATCGCCGTGTGGGCGTCGTGCCCACAGGCATGCATCACGCCGGGATTCTGGCTGCGGTACTCGACGTCGTTCTCCTCCGCGATCGGCAGGGCGTCCATGTCGGCCCGCAGCATCAGGACCCGGTCGGCGTTGGGGCCGGAGCCGGTGCCGTGGATCAGGGCGGTGACGCCGGTGTTGGCGATGCCGGTGCGGATGTCGTGGAGACCGAGCTGCCGGAGGCGGGCGGCGACGAACTTCGCGGTCTCGTACTCCTGCATGCCGAGCTCGGGATGCTCATGCAGGTGGCGCCGGTCGGCGACCAGGCCGGGCAGGATCTCGTCGATGGCGTCGTGCAGGGTTGCGGTTTTGGTTTCCACGGCGGGCGCTCCTCGCTGGGTCCGGCCGCGACATGAGTGACCCAGTAACCGGCCCTCATCGCGGCCCAGAACGGACGGCTTCGGCGACGATACCAGAATCGCCTGGCCCCTGCCGCGATTGGGTGTCTGGCATCGGCCAGGGTCGGTTGGGTAACAGGACAGACCCCTCCGGGTCGTTTTGAGCTCGGATTCTGGCCATCGGTCCCCCTCACCATACGAAGCGGACACATGTTCGCTGTGACAATCTGGAAGACGTTGACACCCCCGAGCGGAGAACATACGATCTACTTCGTGGCTGGATTGAACAGGATCACGAGGATGGCGCGAGGTTCGTCAGACATGACGACGCGGACCGCTTGACATCGCGAGAGTGTTCGTATACAGTGTACGTACAGTTCCGAGGGGCCCCAGGCACCGAGGAAGCGATCACCACTCCTATCAACGGCGCGTCGCGTTGCGGGGCGAGGCGCGAACCGGGGTAGACGGTGGGTCGGGTCGGGAAGGCGGGAGCGTTGCGGGACGCGACCGGTTGGAACGATCAGGCGCGATCGCGGACTCGGCTGTGGTTCGTCGGAACTGTCTCTTTCTGTCGTAGGTTAAGTGAATGCTTGGGTACGTCTTCTCCCTCCGAGCAGGCTCGTTGTGCGTCATCTCTGCCGTTGCTCTGACAACAGATGGTCAGGGAAGGCTTCCCGGCAAGGACATGGCGTTGCTCCCGCCTCCCGCGTCCCTTAGTGCGCTGGCCAGGCTTCGGTGCCGCGCCGTGAGGCGCCATACCGCGTAGCAGCACGGATATTTCGGTTCAATGGGCTTTGATGTAATTCGCTGGTGGTGGAGTCTGGGATCGCCCCGACGAATCGGCACCGACGGTGGTTGTCTCGGACGCCATGTCTCGACAGAACCGGGCCAGAGTGGGACGCTATGAGCATGGTCGCCGCGTAGCCGGTCGGCTGTCGCGCGGTCGTTCCCAGAGGAGAGATGATGTTCAGCACCGACCAGATCGCCCTCCAGCTCTACACCGTCCGTGACGCGATGAAGGCGGACTTCATGGGCGCCCTCGGCACCGTCGCCGACGCCGGGTACAAGGCGGTCGAGTTCGCCGGGTACGGCGACCACACGACCGCTGAGGTCCGGACCCGGATCGACGGGCTCGGGATGCGGGCGATGGGCGCTCACGTCCAGGCACCACGCGTGATGAACGATCTCGCCGCCGCGATCGATGACGTCCAGACCCTCGGCGGCGAGTACGCAATCATTCCGTACCTTGCCCACGCCGACTACTTCACGACGCCGGACCAGGTCCGGCGGCTGGCCGCGACGTTCAACGAGATCGGGCCGAAGGTCCGGGCCGCCGGGCTGTCCTTCCTCTACCACAACCACAACTTCGAGTTCACCCCGTTCGCGGATGGCAGCGAGACGCTGTCGCCGTACGAGCTGCTCCTCAGCCTGACCGACCCGGCCACGGTCGGCTTCGAGCTCGACGTCTTCTGGGCCGAGGTCGCCGGGCAGACGGGGCATCGCCTGATCCGGGCCCACCCGAACCGCTTTCCCAGTCTCCACATCAAGGACATGGACGACGACGGAGAGGACGCCCCGGTCGGCACCGGCAAGCTGTCGTGGCAGCCCGTCCTCGAGGCCGGCGAGCAGGTCGGCGGCTCCCGCTGGCTCGTCGTTGAGCAGGACAACCCGAAAGACCCGATCGCGGACATCACGACCAGCTTCAGCAACCTCAGCGTGATCGTCAGCGGCTCCTGAGGCATGGTGCCTCGACCCTGCTGCCCGGACCGCGAGCGGCCGACCACTCCGATCGGTCGTCCGGCCTAGCCAGTCCACGCTTCCCACATTTCCATGGAAGGTGACCCGTATGTCCGAGACCGGTGACGCCGCGTTCCCCGACGGCTTCACCTGGGGGGTGGCGACGTCCGCGTATCAGATCGAGGGAGCCGTCCGGGAGGATGGCCGGGGCGAGTCGATCTGGGACCGCTTCAGCCACACGCCAGGCCGGGTCGCCAACGGAGACACCGGCGACATCGCCTGTGACCACTACCATCGTTACCGGGACGACGTCCAACTGATGCGGGAGCTGAACCTTGGTGCCTACCGGTTCTCGGTCGCGTGGCCACGGATCCTGCCGAGCGGGACCGGAGCAGTCAACGAGGCCGGTCTGGACTTCTACGAGCGGCTGGTTGAGGAGGTGCTGGAGGCCAGGCTGGACCCGTACCTGACGCTCTACCACTGGGACCTGCCCCAGGTCCTCGACGACCGTGGCGGCTGGCTGAACCGCCGGACGGCCGAAGCGTTCGCCGCCTATACCGACGTCCTCACCCGGCGGCTGGGCGACCGCGTCAAGAACTGGATCACGATCAACGAGCCCTGGGTGGTCGCCTTCCTCGGTTACGGCATCGGCATTCACGCGCCGGGCCACCGGAACATGACCGAGGCCCTCCAGGCCGGTCACCATGTCCTTCTGGCACACGGCCGGGCGATGGACGTCATCCGGTCCAACGTCGGCGATGTCCGGGCGGGGATCACCCTCAACCTCAGCCCGGCCTACCCGATGGACCCCGACCGTGAGGCCGACCAGCAGGCGGCCCACCACGCCGACATCGTCTCGAACCGCTGGTTCCTCGATCCGGTCTACGGCACTGGCTACCCGGATGAGCTGCCGGGCATCCTCGGCGCGACCGAACCGACGGTCCTGGACGGCGACCTGGCGGCGATCTCGGTCTCGACCGACTTCCTCGGGATCAACTTCTACATGCCATCCTACGCCTCGGCCACGATCCAGTCCGCCCCCGGTCAGATGCTCCACCCGGACCCCAACGTCGAGCGGACCGCGATGGGCTGGCCGGTCGAGCCCGCGTCCCTTACGGACCTGCTCCTCCGGGTGACCAACGACTACGGTCCGGACGGCCTCTACATCACCGAGAATGGCGCCGCCTACGATGGCGACCATGTCATCGACGGTCAGGTCTCCGACCCGAGGCGCACGGCCTACTTCGAGGGGCATCTCGGGGCGGTCTCGGCGGCGCTGGGGGCCGGGGCGCCGGTCCGGGGCTACTTCGCTTGGTCGATGCTGGACAACTTCGAGTGGGCCGAGGGCTACAGCAAGCGCTTCGGCATCGTCTACACCGACTACGCGACCCAGGAACGGACGATCAAGGACAGCGGACGGTACTTCGCCCGGGTCGCCGAGAACAATCGCCTGCCGTAAAGGATCGATCTCCCGATGGTGAGGGAGGCTTTGACTGGCACAGTCCTCCAGCGGGATAGCAGACTCATGGTGGAGATCACCGTCACCACGCGCCGCGGGGGCGACGGAGTGGATCACCAGGTCGAGGCCTGACGGGGTCGGTGTCGGGCTGTGAGCCCGCGGTTCCCGGTCAGTTCCGGACCATGATGACGAACCCGACTGACCGACCCCGGACCGGGCTCTGGCATTGGGCGACGGTATGGAATCCGGCGTGGCGGTAGACGGCGATCGCCCGGGTGTTGAAGTCGGCGACGGCCAGCCGGAGTGCGCCGGGGTCGCGAGTCCGGACCGCGTGGCCGAGGCAGGCCGCAAGGAAGGCGCCGCCGAGGCCTTGGCCGGTCAGGTCGGGCCGGAGGCCAAGCCCGATGTCGAGCGCATCATGGGCGTAGAGGCCGGAGTCGCGGGCGCCCGAGATTTGCGCTTCCTTGCCGAAGCAGACGAAGCCGGCCGCACCGGAATCGCGCGTCGCGGGAGTGACAGCGGCGGATTGGGTCCGGCGCAGGGCGCGGCGGGCGAGCTCCGCCCACCTAGACTGGCCGACCCGCGACCGCGCTCTGGCCGGCAGGACCGTTCCCGGCGCGAGGTCGACCGCCTGGAATTCGTGCCCGAGCCCAAGCAGGTCGGACCAGGCCTCCTCAGGCAGATCGTAGAAGTCGTACGGTTCGGGGTAGCGCCACCGGGTGATCCGGCGGGCGTCGGGCTCGGTCAGTGGCCGGAAGTGGAACGCTGACGGGTCAATGCTCACTGGTGGCGGGCGGCGCTGCCGGGCGCGGTCGGGCGCGGCGCGTTCAGATCGTGGCGGTGTCGTGCCCATGCGCTGCCCTCCAGTGGGTCAAGGGCCGGCGCGTCAACGGTGCCGCTGGCCGAGTCCTGAATGTCAGCCTGCCCGCAAGCCAGTCGCCATCGATCGCGCGAAACCGGTCAACCGCAGGTCGTCGGGATCGTGACGCCGAACCACGCCCCGAAGACATCGTAGAGCCGAAGGCTGACGCTGACCGGCGCACCGGCTCCGGACAACGCGACCGTGAGGGTCGTCGCGAGCGTCCAGTCTCGCCCGGTCCGGATGCACGACGCGGTTGGAATGAATGGTCTGGCGGCTGCCCAGCCGTCGACACTCAGGTGGACCGCCCAGCCGGTCAGCCAGTCGGTCCAGTGATCGGTAATCGGAATGTCCTGGCGGTCGCTTCGAACCAGTCGACCGTTCTCGACGGTGAGCGCAGACCGGGACGGGTGGGGTTCGCCAATCGGGATGACCCTGAGATCTTCGAGGGTCACGGTGAGCAGCGCGTCACCGGGCAGCGCATTGGATTCGCAGACGGCCCTCGCGACGATCTCGTATCGACGTGGCGGTCCGGCGAGATGCCCACCGGCCGGAACACCAGTGACATCAGTTTCGGTGGGTTGAGGCGCAACGACCGAGAACGGGACACCCGATCGGACTAGGCGCTGTCGGGACGCGGCGACGGCCAGCGGCGAGGCGTCGATCCCGACGGAGACCCGGCCCAGCCCGCTGGCGGCCAGAAGGGTCGTGCCGGAGCCGCAGCACGGGTCGAGCACGAGGTCGCCGGGAGCGGTCGTGGCGGCGATGAGGCGTTCCAGCAGGGCGACCGGCTTCTGCGTCGGGTAGCCGGTCCGCTCCCGACTCGTCGGCGCCACGGAGGGAATCTCCCAGACCGACCCGACCGGCTTGCCGCCCCGGAGGTCGTACTCGCGGCCGTAGCTGCGCATGAACCGGGTGCCGTCGGCGCGGACGTGGCGGTACTTGCTCGCCATCGCCGGGCTGACCGCGCCCCGAACTGGCCTGAAGATCGCCGCGTCGGACTTCGCGTAGAGCAGCAGCGTATCGTGCTTGCGGGGGAAACCGCGGCGGGACGTCCCGTTGCCCAGCCCGTAGCTCCAGACGATCTCGTTGCGGAAGGCGCCGGGGCCGAACAGCTCGTCCAGGATCAGCCGGAGGTGCGCGCTGGCCCGGTGGTCGCAGTGCAGGCACAACCAGCCGTCGTCAGCCAGCATGTCCCGGAGCCGCGAGAGCAATCCGTGCATGAACGTGAGGTAGCCCGGCAGCCCTCCTGCCCAGACGTCGCGGTAGGCCGGGAGGCGCAGGTTCGGCCGAGCCGCCCGGCGCTCGCCGACCGGAATCTCGGCGGCGAAAGTCGTTCCGGTCGCGAACGGCGGGTCGAGGTAGATCAGCCGGACCGGATCGGTGGGCAGGACCGGGTCCCGACCGCGCCAGGCATCGAGCACCCTGACGGCATCGGCGGCGACCAGCATCGATGATGCTCGCGGTGGAGCGTCAGGTGTGGTCGGCAGCTCCCACCGTTCGAGCGATCCGAGACGGACGCTGGTGACCGGACTCATCCCATTGTCGATTGGCTTGCCTGGCCAGTTCAGAGTGACCCCGGTTGTCAGGTTCGGCCCTGGCGAGTCCATCCCGTGGTGCCTCGATCATCGCGCTTTGCACTCACCCGATAGTGAGACGGACAGAGCGGTGGCTGGGAATGCCCGGCCCGGTCCGGCAATTGCTTCAGCTTCGCTTCAGCCCGCGTTCAGGAGCTGGACGTATCGTTAAACTCGCATCTTACCTCCCAGCCGTCCACCGGTCGGCGGCGAGACGGCCGAACCAGCAGTCATCTGGCACGTCGCGTTGTCCTCGCCGCGGGGTCACGTCAATGGATCATCCGCTTCCGGACAACCAATCGACCGCATTCATTCCCCGTCCGGGCTCGTCCAGCCGGTGGGCAGTCCGCGCGGTCCGATCCTCGCTTACCGTGGTCCGCCGGCTGCCGTTCAGTCTCGTCATGATCGGCCTGATCGTCGGACTCGCCTTCTGGACGGGATCGATCAGTGGCGACCTGCCCTCTGGCATCCGGGAGCGCTGGGGCTATGACCTCGAGAACCTGGGCGCCGGACATGTCTGGGTGGTCCTTAGTTCGGAAGTTCTCACACTCTATCCCGATCATGTTCGTAACAGTGTCTTCATGCTGCTGGCCTGGCTGGTCCCGTTGGAGTTCCTGATCGGCACCTGGCGAACCTTGCTCGTCTACTGGACCAGCACGATCATCGCGTCGGGCACGGCGGCCCTGCTCTCCCTCGTGCTCATCTGGTCGACCGACTGGGACGAGGTCCCGGATCTGGTTCGGAATGCCGACGTTGGAGCGTCAGTCGGTGCCTGGGGAGTGGCGGGTGCCCTCAGCATCTATCTGCTCCAGCGAGGACGCTTCTGGAGGGCAGCTGGCTTCCTCTTGCCTCTTGGGGGATTGCTCTATCTGGGTCAAGTACTGATCGTCCAGCACTCGGTCTCGGACATGGCCCACCCGCTCGGGATGGCGACGGGGATGACGGTCGCGCGGCTTCTTCAGCGGGCCGCTCGTCCTCGCGAGACGGTTGGTTCGCCCGCCCGGGCATCGACTGAGTCGAGGTCCTCGACATGACTGATTCGGAACTGACCCTTGACGCTGGTTCTGATCCGGACTGGGTGAAGCGCATCAGGCGAGGGCTTGGTGGACGCGGCGGGAAGCGGCTGCGGCGGATCGGTCTGGTGTTATGGGCGCTGCTTCTCGTCGGCGGAATCGTCTTCTTCATCGTCCGGCAACGGGGCGAGCTTCTGGGACTTGAGCGGGAGTTGCGCACCGCTCAGCCAGGCTGGCTGATCCTGGCCCTCTGCGCGCAACTGACCATTGTCTCGCTCATGGGGTTCCAGCAAAAGCTGGTCTATCTGCTGTTGGGCCAGCGTCTCCCTTACCGAATGATCCTGCCGCTCTTCCTGCGCCGGCAGATGATTGGGATCGTGGTCCCTGGTGGAGCCCCACTCTCTCTCGCAGTCCAGGTCCGGCGGCTGGCTGATTTCGGCGTTCCCACGAGTCTTGGCTTGTTCGGTGAGTTGTTTTCGGCCTCGGTCGGTACGATTTCGTTCGTCTCGTTGCTCCTTCCGGTCGCGGTCGCGCTCATGCTGACCGGTGGCGCGAACACCGCGACGATCATCGCTACCGTCGTGTTGGTCATCCTCTGCACGGTCATACTCATCCTCTTCATGCTGGGCCTGCGAAAGCCTGGCCCGCCGGCCTGGCTGGTGCGTTGGTTGCCGTCCCGCGTCCAGGTCGCGCTCGGGGAGGCACGCGCTCAGCACATAAGCTTGCCGAAGGCTTTGCCTATCTTCGCCAACGCGTTCGTCATCGATCTGCTGGGAGTCCTGGTCCTCTTTTTCTCCATCCGCTCGATCCACTTCGATCTCACTCTGCTCGATGTGCTGGTCGGCTACACGGTCGGATCGGCCTTCCTGTTCATTACCCCGATCTTCGGGGGGCTCGGGATCGTCGAGCTCTCGATGGCAACGGCGCTCACCGCGCGTGGACTGCCAGTGGCGGCCGCGCTGGGTGGGGTGCTGGTCTACCGGGCGTTCGAGCTCTGGTTGCCACTCGGACTGGGAGTTGCTTGCGAGCCGCTGGTCCAGCGTGGGTCGGCCGTGTTGGTCCGGAGCGGCAGCGGCGGGCTCCTGCCCCGGCTGCCGGCGATCGCGACGGCGCTCGTCGGGGTGCTGACGGTCTGGTCGGTCCTTGGCCCGCACACCGGCGAGCACCGTCTGCGCGAAGCCAGCAGCGACTGGATCCTCTCGATCCCGTCCCTCGCCCGATCGGTGGCGCTGGTCTCCGGATTGCTCCTGCTCGCCCTCGCCTGGGGGCTCTGGCGGCGCAAGCGGCTGGCGTGGCTGATCGCCGTCGGTCTGCTCGTCGCCGTGACCGTCGCCCACCCGCTCAAGGAGCACGACATCGGGGTCGTTATCGTCACAGCGGTGACCCTGCTCATTCTGGTCATGCGGCGGGCGGACTTCCGCGTCCGGACTGATATCCCGACCGCCGGCGGCGTCCTGATGGGCGTGGTCGGCTCCCTCGCTGGTGCCCTGGCATACGGCACACTGGGCTTCTACCTGCTCGACCGGCGCGACTTCGGCGACAGCTTCGGGCTCACCGATGCGTTGCGGGAAACCATCCGGCTCTACGTCGGGATGGGGCGGGCGGACCTCGTCCCCCGGACGCACTACGCCGCCTGGTTTCTAAATTCCATCACTCTGGTCGGGATCCTCTCGATTGGGATGGCGGCCTTCTCCCTCTGGCGGCCCGTGATCTGGCGGCGGCACACCCTTCCGCGGGAGCGACGACGGGCCCGCGCCTTCATCGCCCGGTACGGCGACTCGTCGCTGGATACCTTCAAGGGGTGGGACGACAAGCTGTTCTTCTTCACGAGTGACGGGTCCGGGCTGGTCTCGTTCCGCCTGTCCAACGGCTGTGCGCTGGTCCTCGGCGATCCGGTCGTCCCGGATGCCAGTGCGTTCGACCGGACGCTGGCCGAGTTCGCGGAGTGGTGCGATACCAACGGCTGGCGATTCGCCTTCCATCAGGCCACGCCCATCCGGGTCGCCGCGTACCGGCATGCCGGGCTACGGGTCGTGACGATCGGTGCGGAAGCGGTCGTCGATCTCCGGGCGTTCACACTCGATGGTCATTCCATGAAGGGATTGCGATCAGCGGTCCGGCGAATGGAGCGTGACGGTTTTCACACCGTCACGCATCAGCCGCCTCACAGTCCTGAGCTACTCGTCCGGTTACGGGAGGTCTCGGACGACTGGCTGCGGCTCGATGGGCGGCGCGAGCGCGGTTTCACCCTCGGGCAGTGGGACGATCGCTACCTCGCCCAGTGCGTCGTCGTCGCGACCGAGGACGAGCGCGGCGGGATCGTCGCCTTCGCCAACCTGATCGGCGACGGCGCGCCCGGGGAGGCGACGCTGGACCTGATGCGACGGCGCCGCGATGCGCCGAACGCGTCGATGGACGTGCTGTTCGTCGGGATGTTCCTCGCCAGCCGGACCGCTGGCTTCGACTCGTTCTCCCTTGGGATGGTGCCGTGGGTTGCGGTCGGCGATGAACCGAACGCGCCGGCGGTCGAGCGGGCGCTGCGCCATTTGAACAGCCAGATGGAACGGTTCTTCTCCGTCGGAGGTCTGTACGCCTGGAAGGACAAGTTCGGTCCGCGCTGGGAGCCCCGCTACCTGGTCTATCAGACGGATCTCGACTTGCCGCGCATCACCGTCGCGATTATCCGCGTCACCGAACAGGCGCCGGTGGCATCGGACGGCTGGAACGGCGAGGGAGCGCGGAATGTCGTCCTCACACCCTCGTCGACTGGGCCGTCCGTCGGGATCGGGCGTTGAGCGTGCCGTGCGTCACGCCTCTTTGGCGCCAGCCCGCCCGGCCGAGATCACCCAGCTCATCAGCGTCGACACCTCGGCCGCTTTGTCGGTCACGTTCGGGACGGTCCGGAAGTCAGACCTCCAGCTGTCCATCGTCAACGTGTTTAGGTTGAAGCCGTGGAGGCCGTCGACGAACCTGATGTGCGGGTTGATGCGCAGCGCCTGCTGGAGCTGCGGGACGAGCGGGTTATCGGCGTTGAGCGAGGTGCAGACGAACTCGGTCGCGACGGTGGTCGAGGTTGCGTCCTTGAAGTCCATCTTGAAGTCGTTGACCTTGGCGCAGTGGATGTCGCCGCTCAGGACGACGGTGTTGGCGATCGAGCGGCTGTCGATGTCCCGGAGGAGGCGGTTGCGGGCGTCCGGGTAGCCGTGCCACTGGTCGAGGTTGAAGGTCGGCTCACTGGTGCTAACGTTGAGCTGCGCCATCATGGTCTGCTGGCCAATCGACTTCCAGGTCGCCGCGCTGGCATCCAGCGTCGCGAGGACCCACTGCTCCTGCGCCGGGCCAAGCATCGTCATGGCCGGGTCGAGGGCCTGGGGGCAGCGGACCTGGGCACCATCGCCGCAGGGCAGGTCGCTGCGGTACTGCCGTCCGTCGAGCATCGCGACATCAAGCAGCGTGCCGTAGCGGAAGTCGCGGTAGAGCTGCATGTCCGGGCCGGTTGGGATGCTGGAAGGCCGGAAGCGGCATGTGCTCGAAGTGGGCCTGTACGATGCGGCGACGAGCGCGGGGAAGCCGTTCTGATCGCGCGGGTCCTCGCGGACGAGGCCGGCGTAGTCGTTCTCGACCTCGTGGTCGTCCCACGTCACGACCCACGGTGCCGAGCGATGGGCAGCCTGGAGGTCGGCGTCCGTCTTGTAGAGGGCGTGCCGGTTGCGGTAGAGCGAGAGGTCGACGATCTCGCCGCCGGTGAAGCGAGGGGGCGTATCGTCGTCGTAGACGCGGTAGTCGCCGGAACCCATCTCGTAGATGTAGTCGCCGAGGTTGAAGATGACGTCGAAGCGCTGCTCGGCGATGTGGCCGTACGGCTTGAAGTAGCCGTGCTCCCAGTGAGCGCAGCTCGTGAAGGCGAAGCGGATGTTGTCGACGGCCGAGCCGGCGGCCGGGGCGGTCCGGCCGACCGGGCTGATCTCGCCGCCGACCATGAACCGGTAGAAGTACTCGGTCGCGGGCGTCAGGCCGGTCACGTCGACGTGGACGCTGTGGGCGAGGACCGGCGAGGCGACCCCCGTGCCCGTCTGGACGACCTGACCGAACTGGTCGTCACTGGCGAGTTCCCAGCGGACCTCGTAGGGTAGACAGTCCATGCCACCGCCATCGAGCGGCGTGACGGCGAGTCGTATCCAGAGGACGATGCCATTTGGAGCGGGTCGCCTGAGGCGACGCCGAGGCTGAAGGAGGTGTCGTTGAAGCGGCCGGCCGGGGCTGGGGTGGCCCCGTAGAGCGGGCTGGAGAAGTCCGGCCGGTGTCGATCGTCCCATGACGTTCCCAGATCATCCGCAACCGATGCGGACCAAGGGTTAACCCGTGACCAAGTCATGTCCCTGCTTGCCGCGCACCGGGTGTTGCCCCAACGCTGTATCAGACGCCATCCTTCGTCAGGGCGTCAGGGCGTCAGGGCGTCAGGGCGTCAGGGCGTCAGGGCGTCAGGGCGTCAGGGCGTCAGGGCGTCAGGGCGTCAGGGCGTCAGGGCGTCAGCCCGGGAGCCGCGGACCGTCTGCCGTGGCTCGACCTTTGGGAGTCCATGGAGGACGAGCAGGCTATCGTCGGCGGCGAGCCGGTTGTGACGCTCCAGCCCGCAGCGCTCGCACCGGTGGATGATCACCTCTTCGCCCTTTGGCCGGCGAAAGGTGGCGACCGGCGCCATCAGGCCACCGCAGTCGCTGGCTCGATCGCCCATCCGGCGGTCGTCGATGTGGAGGCTGTACAGGCATTCCGGGCAGTGGTTGCGGTGATGGCCTCCCGAGACGGTCGGGGCCACCCGCGTGCCGCAGTGGCCGCAGGTGAACGGGTTGCGCTCGTTCGGCGTGGGCGTGGGCGTCGACGCCAGCACGTCGGCGCGGCGGACGTTGCGGGCGACGGTCTGTTGCTCGCGGGCGTCCCGACGCTCGGCGCGGCGGGCATCCCGGATTCGACGATGGGACGGCAACGGGAACTCCTGCTGGCCACGTTCGATGGGTCGGTAGGCCATAACGATACAACGTCCGGTCCGCCGCTTCCCGCTTCGATCCCGCCTGGCGTGACTCGACCCGGGGCCCCCGGGTTGCGCAGTCGGGCGCGGAACAACGCCCGCTCACTCGGGACGAACCGCTCAGGGTCTCCGTCCACTGAGGATATGACCTGTCCAGATGAATGGGGACTCGACCGTTTCGGCTGGATTTGGTCCCGGTCGGTCTCTGTCCGGATGGGGTCAGAACCGGTACGCATCCGTCAATCGTTGGCTCGATCCGGCCGGGCCGATACGGTACAGTCCATCGACAGAATCCCCCTCATTCCGTGTCGAGGAAACGCATGCCGGATCACGCATCTGTCCGCGACCGGGTCGCGTCGGCTCCCTGGCACCGCGAGCCGCTCGGTAGCGTTCTGCCAGCGGCGGATTCCGCCAGTTGGCTGACGCTCCTGTTCGCCCGGCGCACGACGACGGCGGTCATGCTCTGCCTGCTGTCTGCGCTCTCCGCCGTTCTCCTGCTCCTCACTATGCGCCACGCTCCGGACTATGCATTCAACTGGGAGGAGTACACGGCCGCCGACCTCCTCGACGTGGTCGATGGGCAGCGGTCGGTCCTCGATACGTTCCGCCTGACCGACGGGCTCATGACCGACAGCGGCCGGTTGCCGTTCGTCGTCATCCCGGCGAGTCTCTCGTTCAGCGTCGACGAGGTCAGCCTGACCGCGCTGCGGGTTCCGCTGGCGCTGCTGTCGGCGCTTGCCGTTCCGCTGACGTTCCTGCTCGGCCGGTCCGTGGCCGGGCCAGCGACCGGGGTGCTCGCGGCGGTGCTGGTCGCCCTTTCGCCGGCGTTCCTCGTCTATGGTCGAACCGGGACCGTCGTCGGACTGTCCGTCCCGCTCGCGCTGCTGACGGCGCTGCTGCTGCTGCGGGTCGTACGGGTCAATGGGAGATCGCTCAGCGGACGAATCATGGCGCTCGTCGGCCTGCAGGTCACGCTGCTCCTTGGTCCCTACGCCTACTCTCCGATCCGCCTCTTCTGGGCGATCGCCCTGGCCCTGCTCGTGGTAGAACTCATCGCCCAGCGCGACAACCGGAACTGGCTGCTCCCGGCGCTGGTGGTGACGCTGGTGACGCTGCCGCTCTTCCTGACACTGATGCTCGGCTTCGGCCTGGGCACGTCAGCGGCGACCTGGGATCTTCGGCAGGCGCTCTCGTCGTACTACAACGCGGGCGGCGAGCAGCTCGTCTCATTCATCGCGTATCCCGGATCGTTCCAAAGCTTCCTGCCGCCCAAGTCGGTCACCGGCGATACCGGCGAGCAGGTCTGGACCCTGGTCCGTTCGAACTCCACCGCGCTCCTCGACCTGCTGGCGAACCGCGGCACTCGCCCACCGCTGACCGACTACTGGAATCCTCACGGTCAGCTCTACAGCAGCCTCCTGGTCCCGCCCGTTGTGGTCGGCGCGGTGCTGCTCCTCGGGCAGCTCGGCCGGTCCGTCGAGTCCCGCTTCCTGATCGTCGGTCTGGCGGGGGTGACGTTGCCGCTGCTGGCGACGTCGCAGGTCCACCTCGGGCGGCTGGTCTTCGCGAGCCCGTTTCTCCTGATCATCGCGGCGTTGGGCATGGTCTGGCTGACCGGTGTGTTGATCGTGCACCTGCCGAATCTGCTCCTGCGTCTCCTGCGCAATGACCATGGCCCAGCCACCAGGCAGCTCTCCAGCTTCCGCGGCCTGATCCGGATCGCTCTCGCGCTGGTCGTCGTGGCCGCGGTCGCCGTCGAGGACTGGGAGGCCGACCTGGTCACGCCGCTGGCGTCGCAGTCGCACACGCCGGAAGTCGTCGCGGCGATCCGCGCCCAGCGAACCGCGGGAACGCCGAGCGTCGCGCTCGTCCTGTCCGGCCCGACCGATGCGAACTTCGAGCGACTCGACGTCTCGACCTACCGGTTGATGCTGGATGGCGAGGCGCGCTTCATCGACCCGTCGGCGGGCGCCACCCGAGGGCCGGCTGACAGCGTCGGTGAGCGCATCGATGTCTACTCGGGCGGCTTCGGGTCGGAAGGCTCGGCGCGATTGACCAGTCTGCCAGGGACGGGCTGCGAGGTCGTCTACCTGATTCCGGTCACTCAGGCACCGGGGTTCCAGCCGGCCCTCGATGACCTCGGCACCCGTTGCCCGCGGCCGCCGGCAACGGTCTCACTGAACTTCTGATCGCCTTTCGGGCTACTTGCCAAAGCCAAGCCGTCCGGCCAGTCGGGCGGCCAGCGGCGCCCCCCCGGCCAGCTGCGTCCCCTCGGTGCCGGTTGGGGCAAGTTCGCCGCCGTGGATCGGCCGGACATCGGCTTCGGTGGCGCGGCGGTCCGGCGGGATTGCGGTGCCGGACGGCCGCTGTGGGGGTTCCGTCCGGAGCGGACGGAGTCGCCGCTGCGCGCGACGTCCGGTCGCGGCTGGCGAGGCGAGGCGCCGGTCAAGGACGACCGCGGTTCCCAGGCCCGGGGTCGACTCGATGTGGAGGGTCGCGCCGATCGCCGAGGCCCGCTCCCGCATGCTCAACAGCCCGAGCGAGGTCGGACGCCTGGCCTGCTCCGGGTCGAAGCCGGCGCCGTTGTCCCGAATCATCACCTGGAACTGGCCGTCGAAGGTTTCAAGGGCGACGACCGCCTCGCTGGCCCCGGAATGGCGGACGACGTTGTGCAGCGCTTCCTGGACGATCCGGTAGACCGTAACCCGGATCTCCGGGGTGAGGTCGGGCGGCTCCTGCCCGACGACGGTGATGTTCGGCGTGCCCATCCCGCCGCGGCTGAAGTTGGTGATGTACCGTTCGATCGCGGCGACGACGCCGAGATCGTCGAGGTCGGGTGGGCGGAGGTCGAAGATGACGCCGTGGAGCTCGTCGCTGGCGCTCGTCAGCAGGTTGCCGATATCCTCAAACCCGCTTCGCTGGCGTTCGGGGTCGGGCGCCGACGTGTCGAGCAGGAGCGCCCGCGTCTGGTAGAGCGCCCCGGTGATCAGCGGGGAGACGGCATCGTGGATGTCGCCCGCGATCCGGCGGCGCTCCTCTTCCTGAGCGCGGACGTTGCGCCGGTTGAGATCGCGGAGCCGGTCGGCCTGCTCCTCTCGGAGCTGCTTGGAGGAAGCCAGCTCGTCGACCTGACTGGCGAGGCGCCTGGCCATCTCGCGGAAGGCCGATCCGAGCTGGCGGACCTCGCGCCCACCGTGCGAATCGACCGGGACCTGGTTGCCGGTCGGGAAGTCACCGGCCGACATCGATATGACATGCTGGGTGAGCCGGTCGAGTGGCCGGGCCGTCCGGCTTGCCAGGATGAAAGTCAGCAGCACCGTCAGCAGCACCGCGAGGGCCGTCGCCGCGATTCCGCGCTGCAGGACCTGCCGGGTGGGGCCGTAGGTGGTTGGGGTGGGGTTGCTGACGACGACCGTCCAGGCGGCGGAGTCGCCGATGTCGACTGTCGTCGAGACGGCGACCCGGTCGATCTCGCCGACGCCCACGTAGTCGAAGACCTGTCCAGTGGTCCCGTCGGCGTTCAGGAAAGCGTTGAGGAAGGAACTTCGCTCGGCATCTGGCGCGCTGGTCGTGACGATCTGCCGGTCGGCGACGACCATGATGATGGTGTTGCCCCGGGCGAAGGGCGTGAACGTCTGACGGAGGCGGTCGACGGACAGGATCGCCCCGGCCACGCCACTGATCTCGCCGCTGGTCCGATCTGGCCCAAAGACCGGGTAGGTGAGGGCGATGAACCCCGCACTACTGTCGATCGGACTGCTCAGGGAGCCGGAAACCGCCGCGGCGCCGGTCGTCCCGGTCCGCGAGATCGTCTCCGAGACCTGGGGAAGGAAGTCGACTTGTTGCGGGTTTCCCTTCCAGAGGATGACGTTGCCGAGCTGATCGGTCAGGAACAGTGCGGTGATGTTCCGCCGGTAGGTCTGTACGTCCTGGAAGACCTGCGTGGCCTGAATCTGGTTCTGCCCACCGGCCATCGGGTCCGGGACGGCGCCGTTCGTCTCGGCCGCTGTACCGCGGATCCAGTCGTTCGTCGCGACGCCCTCGAGGACCGAGATGTTGTCCTCGAGCGTGTTCTCCAGCCCCTGGGAGACCGAGTCGCTGATGAAGGTCTCGGTGTCGATCAATTGATCGACGTTGTTCTGAAGACTCTGATAGACGATATAGGAGACGACCCCAAGGATCGGCAGGATCGAGACGATCGTGACGAGGACGAAGCGGGTCCTCAGCGACCAGGTTCCTGTCATGGGACGCTCGTCACCTCAGGCACAGTTGCCGGGAGAGCACGGCGTCGTCGCCGTCCGGGGTCAGTGGAGATCTGAATGGATTGAATCATATCCTCTCATTGTCGTCGTCATTGTCCGCGCCGGACGTATCCGAACGCGCCGGACTTGGTATCCATCCGCGCCTTCCAGGCACAGTTCCCGTTTCGATTGACTCGTGTTCATTCTCCTCCGGGTGAGAAAGACATTGCGTCGTTGTCAGGCGATCGCACCGTAGACTGTGGGTATCAAGACGATGAGCGTTCATCGAGGGATCGCGACATGGTGCAGACACGACTGATGACCGCTGAGGATCTGGTCGGTCTTCCCGACGAGTACGAACTCTACGAAGGGGTTCCTCACCGAGTGGCTGCCGCACCAGATGTCTCGGCGATTGCGCTCACTGTCGCGTCCCTGCTGTGGAACCATGTGGATGTTCAGCAACTGGGCGTCGTCTTCGGCGCCGATGCGAGCTTCCGTCTCTCCCGGAACCCGGACGTGGTCTATCTGCCCGATGCCGCGTTCGTGCGTGAGGATCGGGTGCGGACAGACGATGACCTGGACTATCCGTTCGAAGGCGCTCCGGATTTGGCCGTCGAGGTTCGCTCGCTCAGCGACACCGCGGCTGAACTCGAGCGGAAGATGCGCGACTACCTGGTCGCGGGCACCCGCTTGGGCTGGGCGATCGATCCAGTTGCGCGAACGGTCACGGTCTATCGTCCGGAGAGTCCCGTCGACGTGCTGCGTGACGACGAGATCCTGACGGGCGGCGACGTGCTGCCGGGTCTGCGGATCACGATCGATCGCATCCTCCGGGTCCGTCCTCGTCCAGGTTGAGACAAACGAACGCGAGACGAAGCCGCCTTTGGGATGCGAGGGACAGCGATGGTCGAGACGAGATTGCTGAGGGCTGAGGACTTGATCGGACTACCGGATGACCATGAGCTGTACGAAGGAGTCCCCAAGGGAGTGGCTGCCGCACCAGAGGTCTCCGCAATTGCGCTGCGCATCGGTACGCTCCTCAATCTCGCCATATGGCCAGGGCGCCTCGGAGTCGTCTTCGGGGCCGATGCCAGTTTCCGGCTGGTCCGTGACCCGGACACGATGTTTCTCCCCGACGTAGCGTTCGTCCGGGCCGAACGGATCTCGTCACGCGAAGATCTCACCTACCCGTTCGAGGGTCCACCGGATCTGGCGGTCGAAGTCCTTTCGCCAAGCGACCGGATCGCCGATCTGGACCAGAAGATGCATCGCTATCTGACCGCCGGAACGCTGCTGGGCTGGGCGATCGATCCACAGCGATGGATCGTTACGGTCCACCGGCCGGGCGAGGTGCCAGTGGTCCTGGATGGTACCGACACCCTGACGGCTGGGGATCTGATTCCCGACTTCTCGGTTCTGGTCAACGATGTGTTGACCCTTGGTGGATTCTTCCGGGAGTGACAGACGATTCCCGGCCGGTCCGATTCCTCAGCAAGGGAGTTGTTGTACCCCATGTCCGCGACATTCGAGACAAGCCGCCCGATCTCCCTCGATGACCTCGGTCATCGGCCGATCCGTCTGGTGACCTTCGATCTCTATGACACCCTGATCGAGCTGCGGCCCCGCCGCTGGGAACGGCTTCACGGCGCATTGGAGCGCGTCGGCATCGCATCCGATTCCGACGCCCTGATGTGGGCAGACCTCGCCGGCGAGGACTATTTCACGATCGAGAACGGTCGCTGGCCGATCCGGGACCGCTCGCCGGAAGAGCAACACCTCTTCCGGCTGGAGCACCTCCGCCGCTGGCTGGCGGCCGCCGACATCGTCCTGGAGGCCGACACGCTCGAGCGGCTGTTCCACGTCTACCGGGGCGAGTTCGACGCCCACGCGTTCGGCGGCGCCTACCGCCCATTCGAGGACGTCGTCCCGGCGCTCGTCCGGCTGCGGGAGGCCGGCGTCAAGCGGGCGATCATCTCGAACGCCGACGCCGATGTGACCGAGCTCTGCACCCGGCTGGCCTTCGCCCACGAGATGGAGGCGATCATTACCTCAGCACTCGTCGGCTGGGAGAAGCCGGACCCTCGAACGTTCCACGCCGCTCTCGAGCATCCCGACATCCAGGTCGCGGCCGAGGACGCGATCCACATCGGCGACCAGCCGAAGTCGGACGTGATCGGAGCCATCGCCGTCGGGATGCGGGCCGCCCTCGTCGACCGCTATCACCGTCATGCCGATGGCAACGGCGCGGTGATCGTTCCGACGCTGCTGACGCTGTCCGATGCCGTCGTCCGGCACAACGAGCGGCTGGCCAGCCAACCGTAGTGCGTTCCGGTCGGTTGTCACGTCCTCAGTCGAGGTCGTACCGCAGCGTGAAGGCGACGTCGCCGCCGCGGGTTGCCTCGTACGAAGCCTCGCCGATTAGACCGGCGAGGGCGCCGGTGCCCGATCCCTCGACGATGGTGCCGTCGTCCTCGCCGTTCCAGCGGATACCGAAGCTCCCGTCGTGGCCGTGGAGCACACCGGTGAAGTACTCCAGGCCGGTGAGGTCGTGGTGATCCCCTCGCCGGGGTAGAGCATCAGGTACCGGATCTCACTCCGGCCGATCAGGCCGCCGGAATACGCCTGCTCGATCTCGGCCATGTTCAGCTTGGCCGCCCCCTCGATCTCTTGGTAGGGGTTCTCCTCCCACTTCGAGACCGTGAACGCACCCGTCGATACGTGATGACTCATTGCTGGCTCCTTGTACCTGTCTGACCGTCGGACCCCGAGATTCGGGCCGCTTCCAACATACGGGCCGTACCTGTCAGAATGTGTCAGGAACGGGCCGGGTGTGCTCGACATGACGCGAGGAGCGACGGATGCGGGCGAGCCGGTTGCTGTCGATCGTGCTGCTGCTCCAGAACCGGGGCCGGCTGACCGGTCCCGAGCTGGCTACCGAGCTCGAGGTCTCGGTCCGGACGATCTACCGCGACATCGATTCCCTTAGCCTGTCCGGTATCCCGGTCATCGCCGACCGTGGTCCGGACGGCGGTTTTCGCTTGCTCGACGGCTACCGGACGCGGCTGACCGGGTTGACGCCGGACGAGGCCGGCGCGCTGTTCCTGACCGGGGCGCCGGACATCGCCGCTGACCTCGGCCTGAGCGAGGCGATGGCGACGACCCAGCTCAAGTTGCTGGCATCGCTGCCCGAGGCGCTGCGGGACCGGGCCGAGCGCGTCCGGACGCGGTTCCATCTCGATGCGCCCGGCTGGTATCACGACGAGGATGACCTGGCGTTCCTGCCGCTGGTCGCCGAGGCGGTCTGGCAGGAGCGCGAACTCTCGTGGCGGTATCAGCGCTGGGCCGGAAAGGTCGACCGGACGGTCGCGCCACTCGGGCTCGTCCTCAAGGGTGGCGTCTGGTACGCCGTCGCGGCGGTCGACGGCATGCCCCGGACCTATCGTGTCTCGCGGATCATTTCGGCCGACCTGCTCTCGACCCGGTTCGAGCGGCCGGCGGACTTCGATCTCGTCGCGTACTGGCGGACGTGGTCGGAGGCGTTCAACGCCCGGATGTACGCCGGCGAGGCGACAATCCGGCTGTCGCCGTCCGGGCAGCGCCTCCTCTCGTTCTTTCTCGACACCTATCGGACACAGGCGGTCCGGGCATCGCAGAGCCCACCGGATGGCGCCGGCTGGGTGACGGCGCGGTTGCCGACCGAGGGGCTCCGCCAGGCGGCTATGGAGTTGCTGCGGTTCGGGATGGAGGCCGAGGTGCTGGCCCCGCCCGAACTCCGGCAGCAGCTGGCGGAACTGGCGCGGGACGTCCACCACCGATACGCGGTGGACGGGACACCTTCAACCGGTGGAGACGGGTGACCTCGCCGATCCCTGTCCTCTGCCCGGCTGGTCGCTCGTCAGCAGTTCCTGGATCGTGCCGGTCAGCAGCAGCACGAGAGGGCAGCCCAGCCCGCAGGCCAGACCGACAATCAGGAAGACCACCGGGGCGCCGAGCCGGTCGGTCAGTGGCCCGATCAGACCGTTCCAGCCGGCCCAGGCGAGGGTGATCAGGGCCGTCCAGACGGCGTAGAAGCGGCCGCGCTCCGCGTCCGCGATCCGCTCGACGATCAATTGCTGGGAGGCGATCACCAGCCAGCTGTCCGAAAGGCCGAACAGGAAGAGGGCGAGGAAGACGATAGGGAGCGGTGGGACGAAGAGCACCGCGACCAGGAGCAGGGGCGCGAAGTAGCCGAAGCCGAGCATGAACGAGCGGCCGAGGCGGGTCTCGACCCGGCTAGCGAGCAGCCCACCGGCGACGGTGCCAGCGGCGAACGCGGCGATCAGCAGGGCGAAGACGGTGTTGGCCCGATCGCCCAGATCGAGGGTGATCTTGGTGTAGGCCAGGAGGCCGATGGCCATCAGGGTTCCGGCACCGCCCCAGACCATCTCCGCACCGACGATGGCCCGGATCGCCCGGTGACGCCACATCGCCCGGAAGCCAACGGTGAGTTCCTCCCGCATGCGGGGCTGAGCCGTCGCGGCTCCCGGCCTCCGTGCCACGTTGGGCAGCCGGAGCCCGAAGATGAGGACCGACGAGGCGACGAAGCAGAGCGCCTGGGCGAAGAAGGTCGGGCCGGCGCCCAGGACGGTGACGAGGGCCGCCCCGATCGTCGGCCCGATCACCCGGATCGCGGCGCCGCTGATCTGGATCAGGGAGAGCGCCCGGAGGAGCAGGTGCTCGGTTGCGACCATCGGGACGGCCGCCATCTCGGACGGCTTCGCCAGGGCGGTGAAGGTCGCGATGACGACCGCGATCACGGTGATCTGCCAGGTAGTGGCGGCGAATGGGAGGAAGACGACCGCGACCATCCGGGCGAGGTCGCAGGTCAGGATGATCAGGCGGCGATTGACCCGGTCCGCGAGAACGCCGGCGAACGGGGCGAGGAAGACCTTGGGCAACGTCGAGAGGGCGGCGACGAGCCCGAGCATTGACAGCGACTCGGTCACGGCGAAGACCAGCAGTGGCAGGGCGACCTGGGCGATCGACTCGCCGAGATTGGCGAAGATCGTCGCGCCCCAGAGCCGGCGGAAGTCCCGGCTGGCAAGCACGTCCGCGTAGGAGGGTGGCGTGGTCGGGGCCGCGGAATCCGCTTCCGTTGTCGTCATCGCGCCCTCCTCGCACGTCATCCGGGTGGTTATCGCCCGGCAATCCAGACTCTCATGGCAACCGGGCAGCCGGGGTCCGCATTCGACATTCCGTATTCCGGGGACGGCCAACGCCCCTGCCCAGGTTGGGGAGGGGCGCTGGCCTTCAGCGTGTTCGAGCGGACGGTCCTCAGGTCAGGTCATCGAGGCGCGACGAAGGCGACCGGGAAAAGGTCAGCGGCGGCCGTCGGAGACGAACGGCAGCAGGGCCATGTGCCGGGCACGCTTGACCGCCACGGTCAGGGCACGCTGCTCGCCAGCCTTGCAGTTGGTCTTGCGCCGATTGGAGATCTTGCCGCGCTCGTCGAGGCAACGGCGCAGGCGCTGGATATCCTTGTAGTCGACGACCTCGCCAGGGGCGAAGATGGGCTCCTTGCGGCCACGACCGCGACCGCCGAAGCCACCGCCACGGCCACCACGGCGCTCACCGCGCTCCGGGCGGTCGCCACCACCGGGACGGTCCCCACGGTCGTCGCCCCCAGGGCGGTCCCCACCCGGACGGTCGCCGCCGCGGTAGCCGCCACCACCACCGGGCCGATCGCCCCCGCGGTCCCCGGGGGCGGAACGCTGGGCACCGGCGCCGAACCGGGAGCGGGCACCCTGCTCGCCGGACGGGCGGGCCTGCTCGCTTGTCTGCGTTGAATCAGCCATCGATCTGTCTACTCCTTAGTTGGTTGGTTCAACCCTCATCCTACGCGAGGCGGCACGCCACGGCGCGCCGGTATCACCGTGTCTCGCGGAAGAGGACGTGCCGCCGGAGCGTCGGGTCGTACTTCATTATCTCAAGACGGGCCGGGTCGCTGCGCTTGTTCTTCTCGGTCGTGTAGAAGTGCGAGCTCTCGGTGGAGCGCAGCTTGACGACGATCCGGTCGCCCTTCTTGGCCTTTGCCATGGTTGCCTCACAATTCGTCGTGCTGGACGGTTGGCGGAGCAGACCGGACCTACTGGTGCGGCTTACTGGCTCATCGCAACGAGCGATTCTACCCTTATTCGGCCAGTTTCCGCCACCCCGTCGCGACAGGTCGTGTTTCGCCGACGGATGCCGGGGCGCTAAAGAACCTAGGCGACGATCGGGATCCGGCGCAGAGACCACGGGACGACGTAGCAGAACGGGATGACCACCCCGGCCGACCGCACGAATTTCGTCAGCGTCGAGAGGTCGAGGGGCATCAGGACGAGTCTGATCGAGACGATGAATTGGGTGTGGATGATGGAGACCCAGTAGTTCTCGTGTGATAGCCACCGCAGCCGCAGCCCCTGCCAGTCGCACCGGCTCCGGAAGAACGTCAGCGGCGCCAGGGCGGAGACGATGACGACGGAGAAGATCGCCTCCCAGAGCGAGAAGGCGAGCGCCTGTGGCGTGCGGTTGCTAGGTGACCAGGCCGACGATGAACAGGGCAACGTATTGCGGCAGCAATGCCGGCGTCGGGGCGACCGGACGGGCTGCCAGATCAGCCAGCCGGGGGCGAGGACGAGCAGGAACTCGAGGAATCAGGCGGCCCGGAGCGCTCGCTGTCCTGGTAGGCGGCGACGGTCGGCCGCGGGCCATAGGTGCACCAGCCGACCGAGAGCGAGATCGCCGGGGCGATGCCGAAGCGGTAGCCCAGCAGCGGGATCACCAGCCGGACGATGCGCTCGTCGCTCTGAATGCGGAGCTAGATCAGCCCACGCCGGATCGACTCGGCGACGGCGTGGGCCCGGTCGACGGCGCCCAGCTTCTGGAAGATGACCTGGAGGCGCTTCTTGACCGCGATCTCGCTGCGGCCGGTCGCGACGCCGATCTCGCGGTTGGTCGAGCCCTGGCTGGCCTGTCGGAGGATCTCGCGGTCGTCGTCGCTCAGGTCGGCATCCCGCCGGGTGGCCTCCCGGGCCAGGCCGCTGAACTGGGCGAGGATGCCGTCCAGCAGCTCCGGGCTGAGCTGGCGTCGGCCGCGGGCGACGGCCCGGATCGCGGCGATCAGGTCCTCGGTCGGGGCGTTCTTGAGGAGGTAGCCGTCGGCGCCGGCCTCGATCGCCTGTCGGACGTAGGCCTGGTCGCCGTAGGACGTCAGGATCAGGACGGCGCCGGGCCACTCCTGTTCGCGGAGGCGACGGATCGCCTGCACGCCGCTGGCGCCGGGCATCCGCAGGTCGAGCAGGATCACGTCAGGCCGCAGTGCCCGGGCCTGCTCGATCGCGCCGGCGGCGTCGTGGGCCTCACCGGTGACCTTGATGTCCTCGGTCGTCGCGAGGAGCTTGCGGAGCCCTTCGATGACGACCGGATGGTCGTCGACAAGCAGTACTGAGACCATGCCAAACCTCTGTGTTCGCGGTCACCGGCCCGGCGAAGCGGCCGGGCGGGACCATCCGGCCGGTCTGACGGCCGGGTCGCTGGATGTCCCGATCATTGTGCCCTATCCGGCGAACGGGATGACGGATGGCCGCCACCCGGCCGGTCGTCCGACCGTTGCCGAATGGTCGGACGACCGGCAATCGAAGCGGTGGGATCGACACGATCGTGCTCCGCGAATTCGTCGGGCTTTGACTGGAACGCACCACCGCTCGTGTCCTCAGGCAAGATTCGCTTCATCCCGGCGCGAACGGGCCGGAAAAGGTATCCGTTCGCACCGGTTCTGGTGACTGTGAGTCAGTATTATTTGGACACGAGTGCGGACAACGGTGCTGGATCCCTCCTCTCAGCCCGGCCGTCAGCCTCGGACCTTCAGCCGGCGACATGGGTCGCCGCCTGGCGGCAGTCGGATGGATCGGAGCTTTCGGGCGACGGGGTCATCTGGCCGAAACGTCTGACGAACGCCACGTCCGTGGTCCAGTCAGAGCATCCATGAAGTACGGACGACGAATGCGTCGCGGCCAGCCAGCGCGATACATCTCCGACCGGCGATTGCCAGCCACAGTCGCCGGTCACGAGTCCAGAAGGGCCCGGTTATGGTGGAACCCCCCTCCACCATAACCGGGCCCGCTTCGTTTTTCAGTACATACCTGTCGCCGTCCCGATTCCCCGATGGCTCGATCGGCATACTCTCTGCCTGGCGCCGGCGCCTGGCCGAATCTCTGACCAGAAAGCGTCACGATGACCAATGAGCTCACTGACCGGCGGGGCTCCGGGGAAATCGAGGTGAAGGTGACCCTCGTCTCCCTGGCGGATCGGTCGGGACTCGCCGCGGGACCGATCGTCTGGCGCGGGGTCCGGGGACTGGATTGTGCCGATCAGCGAAACCAACTGGCGACGGGCGCGTTAGAGCATGTGTGGAGACAGATGGCTGCCGTTCTGAGGGGGGCGCGCCGACCATCTGTCTCCCGCTTTCGTTTTCGGGCCGGACCGGGCCGGACCGGACCGCGGCATCGTTGCCCGATTGGTGGACGCATCGCTGCTACCCTTCCCGGCGGTCGTTGGGCCGACCGTCATGGCCATTCCGTCCGGTCGTCCCGAACCGCCCACGTTCGCCAACTCAACCATGAGAGACAGTGCCCTGATGGAGGACATTCGGCCCGGATCGCCCCGGCTGATCCTTTTCGGCCACCGGTCGATGCCCTGGCTGGTTCCCGTCCTGCTCGTTCTTGGGCTGGTCCTCTCTGGTTGCTCGATCGGCGGCGGTAACGACGAGGCGGCGCCGACCACCACCGCTCTCGCCGTTCAAGGGACGGCCGGCGGGACAGTCGCGCCTCGGCTCGTCGGCGAGCTGGCCGACCGGATCAACGCCTCGTGGTCGTCGGTCCGGAGCTACCGGGCGACGACGGTGCAGGGGAGTGGCGATCTGGCGCTCGTCCCGCTGCCAACCACCCCGGACGCCGCCGCGCCGCCGGCCGATCCGAACGCTACGTGGGAAGCCGTCGTCGATGAGATCGTCCTGCCGGACCAGCGCCACTACCTCGAGTCCAGCGGCGGCGCGATCTCCGAGTTCTCGGCCATCGGGGGCCGGGTCTACGCGCGGGGCCGCTTCACGCAGATCGCGATCCGGCCGGACCTCGATGCGACGACCTGGGTCAACCTCGACCCGGCGTTCATCTCGCCGGACAGCACCATCGGCGGGTTCCTGTCGGCCTTCTCCGGCGGCGACGCGGCTGCCTACCGCGCGCCGCTCGCCGATCTCCAGCCCGATACCCGCGAGCGGGAACTGACGGCCGCCGGGACGATCGACGTCGGTGGCCGGTCGTGCGCCGCCTACCGCTGGGTGGACACCAGCGACACCGGCGACCCGATGACCCGAATGGTCAGCATCGACTCCTCCGGGCTGCCGTGCTCCCTCGAATTCACCGCCGGCGACTATTCCGGCCGCACGACCTGGGACATGTACAGCCAGGTCCCAGCCATCGTCGCGCCGGTTGAATCGGTCACGGTTGGCCAGACGCTCGACATGGGCACCGCCAGTGGGATGCCCGGAGCCGATGTCGACGGGGCGGCGGCAACGCCCGCCGTGCCGAACGCGGCCGGAACGCCCGACAGTGCGGCGACCCCGGCAGTGGTCGCGACGCCGCTCGCCGGTTGAGCGCCGGCCGGTAACCGGCTGGTCACTCGAGTCGCCCGTCATCCTGTCGGGAGAAGAAACGTCCGGCGCACAGTACCGGCAAGATGCGTGTTAGTCTTGTCTAAACCGTGCGTTCTCCTGCCAGCCAAAGCTGTCCGACGGCGTCGGGTCCGGGACGAGGCGACGACTCTTCCACCAGACGTGTTCCGAGGACGAGCGATGTGATCGATCAGCGCAACCAGCCCAGCTCTTCAGCCGAGGCCGACACGACGGTGACCGCAACCACGCCGTCCACGCGGGAGCGACAGTACGCCGGGGAGACCATCCGGGGCAGCCACGGCGACACCACGGCGACGGCGGGCGCGGACGTGCTCTCGGGCCGGAGCGGGCGGACGGGCATCCTCCGGGTGCTCCCCTTCATGGGTCCCGCCTTCGTCGCCGCGATCGCCTACATGGACCCTGGCAACTTCGCGACCAACATCACCGCCGGCGCCGAGTACGGCTATCTGCTGATCTGGGTGATCGTCGCCTCCAACCTGATGGCGATGCTGATCCAGGCGATGTCGGCCAAGCTCGGGATCGCCTCCGGCCGGAACCTGCCGGAGGTGATCCGGGAGCGCTTCCCGCGGCCGGTCTCGATCGCCCTCTGGGCGATCGCCGAGGTCGTCGCGATGGCGACCGACCTGGCCGAGTTCCTCGGCGCCGCCCTCGGGCTCTACCTGCTGTTCAGTATCCCGCTGTTCGAGGCCGGACTGCTGACCGGCGGGATCACCTTCGCGATCCTGCTCCTGCAGCGGCGGGGGGTGCGGCCGCTGGAGGCGGTCATCACCGGCTTCATCGGCGTAATCGGGATCTCCTACCTCGTCCAGCTCGTCCTCGGCCGCCCCGACCTCGGCGCGACTGGCGCGGCGCTGGTCAACCCGCGCTTCGCCGGTACCGACAGCGTCGTCCTCGCGACCGGGATGCTCGGCGCGACGGTCATGCCGCATGTGATCTACCTGCACTCGGCCCTCACCCAGCACCGCGTCACGGCCCGGAACGACCAGGACCGCAAGCGGATCTTCCGCTTCGAGCTGATCGACATCGGCGTCGCGATGACGCTGGCCGGCCTGATCAACGCCGCGATGCTGCTGACGGCCGCGGCCGCGTTCTGGGCCGGTGGCGGCGGAAGTACGGTTCTCGGCGAGGACGTCATCACCGAGGCCTACCGGACGCTGACGCCGCTTCTCGGCGGGGCGGCCAGCGGCTTCTTCGCCGTCGCCCTGATCGCTTCTGGCCTGTCCTCGTCAACGGTCGGGACGATGGCCGGTCAGGTCATCATGCGCGGCTTCCTCGGCTGGCAGATCCCGCTCTGGGCCCGGCGGCTGATCACGATGCTCCCGGCGCTCATCATCATCTACATCGGCGTCGACCCGGTCCAGACGCTGGTGATCAGCCAGGTCATCCTGTCCTTCGGCATCCCGTTCGCCCTGGTCCCCCTGATCATCTTCACGACCAACCGTCGCCTGATGGGCGCGTTGACGAACCGGCGGGCGACGACCATCGTCGCGACGGCGGTGGCCTCCGTGATCATCACGCTCAACATCGTGCTGCTCTGGCAGACCTTCTTCGGGTAGCGTCCGGGCGTGGGATAATGCCGCGGTTCAGGACGGGGGCGATCAGTCGAAGCCGAGGGAGTTCGCGCGGCGTGAACGAGCGTGCTGATTCGAAGGCCCTGGCAGGTAGATTCGCCCCGGTCATCACGCTGGCCGGCCAACTCGTCGGGCTGGGCCCGCTCGACCGCGCCCACCTGACGGACTACCACCGCTGGGCCAATGACCGCGAGACCAGTCGCACACTCGGCCTGTCATGGCCGGTGTCGCTGGATCAGGTCGCGGCGACGTTCGAGGCGCGGTCAGCGGCGATCGACGCGATCTGGTTCACCATCCACGAAGGCACCACGCTCCGGCCGGTCGGGCTGGTCTACCTGTTCGAGGTCGAGCCGCGCCACCGCCGGGCGACATTCGGCATCCTGATCGGCGAGGCCGACGCCCGCGGCCGGGGGTACGGCACCGAGGCGACGCGACTGCTCCTGACCTACGCCTTCGACATCTACGGCCTCAGCAACGTGATGCTGACCGTCTACGCCGACAACCTGGCCGGTCAGGGCGCGTATCGCCGAGCTGGCTTCCGGGAGTTCGGACGGCGCCGGGCCTGTAGCGCGGTCGGGCAGGACCTCGTCGATCTCGTCTACATGGAGGCCGTCGCCGGTGACTGGCCTCCAGCCTGAGCGAGACCCGGCCACGAGGAAGCATCCGGGTCTCGCTCAGACGGGCACGGGCGAATGACGCCGCCATCGTCAGCGGACGATCTGCGCCGGCTGATGGCTAGAGACCGGTGAAGGTCGCTGGGTCGGGGCCGGTGCGCTCGCCGGTCTCGAGCCCGTTGATCCGGGCGACCTCGTCAGGTGTCAGCGAGAAGTCGAAGACGTCGACGTTCTGGCTGATCCGCTCCACCGACGACGCCTTCGGGAACAGGATGTTGCCGAGATCGAGGTGCCAGCGGATCAGGACCTGGGCCGGAGAGACGCCGTGGGCGTCGGCGATCGCCAGGATCGTCGGGTCGCTGAGCAGGCCGCCGTGGCCGAGCGGGCTCCAGGCCTCGGTCGCGATGCCGTGGTTGGCGTGGTACTGGCGCAGCTCCGCCTGCTGGAGGCGGGGGTGGAGCTCGATCTGGTTGACGGTGGGGACGACGTCGAACTCGTCGAGCAGGTGCTGGAGGTCCTCGATCCGGAAGTTGGAGACGCCGATCGCCCGGACGCGGCCGTCGCCGAGGATCTGCTCGAAGGCCCGCCACGTCTCGGCGTAACGTCCCTCGGTCGGCATCGGCCAGTGGATCAGGTAGAGGTCGAGGTAGGTCAGGCCGAGCTTGCCCATCGACGTCTCGAACGCTTTCAGGGTCGAGTCGTAGCCCTGGTCGGTGTTCCAGAGCTTGGTCGTGATGAACTGCTCGTCGCGCGCAATGCTGGTCGCGGCGATCGCCTGGCCGAGCTCACGCTCGTTGCCGTAGGCGGCGGCGCCGTCGATGTGGCGATAGCCGACCTCGAGGGCGTGTTCAACGAGGCGCTGGGTCGCGTCGCGCTCGACCTGCCAGATCCCGTAGCCGAGCTGGGGGATCGTGACGCCGTTGTTCAGGGTGATGTCGGGAATCTGGGTCGCTGTCATGCGGGTGTCCGCTCCTGTGAAGTTCGATCGGTCTCAACGCCAGACCATCCGGTCTCGTCCGACTGGTTCATATCCTGTGCCAGACCGCCGTCGCGCTGGTCCGTGACGATCGGTGCCGCCTGTTCCTGGGCGAAGGATCAGCCGCGCCGGGCGAACAGTTTCGCCTCGCTGGCGGCGAATCGGTCCTTTAGCCTGCCGCCGCTGGTGTCCCAGTCCGTCTCGCCGTGCAGCTTCCGCCAGGCGCCGTCGGGGAAGGGCAGCGTCAGGCCGCGGGCGTTGTCGCGCAGGTTGACGGCGACGAGGATCTCGCCGGCGCCCCGGCCGCGGCGGTAGACGATGGTCTGGCCGGCCTCATCCTGGTGGATCAGCTCGAAGTCGCGGCTGGTCAGCGCCGCCGAGCCGCGCCGGAGGCCAGCCAGGAACCGGACATGTTCCTTGAGATAGAGGCCGTAGTCATCGTCGAGCAGGTCCCACTGGAGCGGTCGGATCTCCATGTCGCGCTCACGGGAGCTGCCGAACTCCTGCCCCTGGTAGAGCATCGGGATCCCGACCGCCGTGAACAGCAGTGTCGAGGCGAGCTTGTGGCGCCGGAAGGCGGCGTCCCCCGTGATCTGCTTCCACTGAAGTTGCCGCGGCAGCGGTTGCTCGTCGTGCGACTCGATGTAGTTGACGACCAGCTCGGGAGCGCTGTAGCCGCTGTTGGCTGGCTGAAGGACTGCCGCCACTTCGGCCACCGTCACGCCGGCGCCACCGGTCATCCAGCCGAGGACCGCTCGCTGGAACCGCTGGTGCCAGGCGCCGTCGGCCGGGCCGTCCGCCCCTGCGATCGACGGCTTCTCCGGGAGTTCCTCCGCGACGATGTAGATTGGCTTGCCCCCGGAGACCGACCGGGCGTGATCGCGGACGGCCCGGACGATGTCGAAGTTGTCGATTGGCGCGGTCGCGTCGAGCCGGTAGCCGTCGACGTGATACTCCCTGATCCAGAACTCCACCGTCTCCAGCGCGAAGGCGAAGGCCGGCCGCACATCGACCGATTCGTCGTAGCGCTCGTAGTCGAACGGTGGGCCGAAGGACGGAACGCCCTTGCGGTCAGGCCGGTACCAGTACTCGAAGTCGATCCGGGTCAGCGGCGCCTCGGACTCGCTGTGGTTGAGAACCACGTCGAGGAGCACCCGGATGCCGAGACCGTGGCAGGCGTCGACCAGGCGCTTGAAGTCCTCGGGCGTGCCGTAGGCGCTCTCGACCGAGAAGGGGTAGCGGACGTTGTAGCCCCAGGACGTGCTGCCGGGGAAGGCCATGACCGGCATCAACTCGACAGCATTGACCCCGATGCTCTGAACGTATTCCAGCCGGTCGATCACGGACAGGAAGGTGCCCTGTTTGCCGTCGGCGGCGCCGAACTCGCCGACGTGGAGCTCGTAGATGACCAACTGGTCGTTGGACGGCAAGGCCTGGTCGTCGTGCTCCCAGACATAGGCCGGGTCGGTCGTGATGTCCGCGCCGCCGCCGATCACGATCACCGAGGCGTCGCCGCGCCAGTCGTCGACCAGCCGGGCCCGTGGGTCCGCGATCTCGACGACCTTGCCCGCCATGAACGACGACCGCGACGGCAGCCGGAAGTGGTAGGTGTAGCGGCCGTCCGGCAGGTCGATGGCAGCCCGCCACCAGCCGTCCCGGCCGCGTCTCATCGGGGTCGCGACATCGTCCTCCCATGAGCCAAGCAGGTCGACGGACTCGGTGTGCGGGGCGAACAGGCTGAATTCCATCGAAGGGACCTCGTCACAGCGCGGCTTGTCAGGGCAGACAGACGGAGACGCCTCCGTCTGGCGCACGGGCCAGGAACGGAGACGTCTCGGGGAGGGGGGGGCGGTGGCTTCGTAGCCGCGACGAATCCATTTGCGCAATCACTATACCAACCACCTCTGAGTGGCTCGAATCACGGGGCATCCGCAATCCTTCCTGTTCCGCGGCCCATTCCGGGGCGGGGATATCGGATGGCATGGCATGATGCGCCGCAGCCGATCAGCCGCGGTTGCGGACGCCCGATGCCAGAACCGAGAGAATTCTGCGTATTCGAGAGTTCCACCAAGTAAGGGGACCTGTTGAATGAAGAACCTCCAGGAGCTTGACCAATTTAGAGCCTCCAGGAACGGCGAGGAGCTCGTACGGCTCACCCGCCTCTTCATCGAGCGCGAGCTTGAGGTCTGGCCGGAATTCCGGGCCGCTATGATCGTCGGCAGCATCGCTCACGGTGAGAACAGAGGGGACTCCGACGTCGATTGCATCTTCGTTTTCGATCAGGTGGACGAGCGAATGGTCCCAGCGGAGTTCGTGTGGGTTCCCCGGACCGGTTCCTATCACAGCATCTTCGAGGTCGAGGCGTCCGTCGTGGCCGGTGTGCAGATCGATGCCTGGAGGGTGTCGACTGAGGATTTTCGCAGCGGTGAGTGGGACGAGGGGCTCAGGCACGACCTGGCGGCATCCATCGTGATCGCCGATAGGGAAGGGACGACCAGTTTGCTCCTGCAGGAAAGGCTTCAATACCCCGATGCACTCAGGCAGTGCCGCATCGCCGAGCATTTCGGTCGAGCGGGATACTATTCGGAGGAGTGGCGCGTCCACGAGTGGATTGGGCGTGGTGGCCTCGGTGGCGCCCACGACCAACTCACCGCCGCTTTCGAGGAAGTCCTCAAGCTGCTGCACGCCTATAACCGCGTCTGGCTGCCCTGGAGGTACCGCTGGCTGGTCTCTGCTCGGAAGCTGTCCTGGCTGCCCGACGGTTTCCACGCCAGCGTGCAGACGATCACGACAACCAAAGCGCAGTCACAGGAGAATCTCGCACAGCGGAGAGCGGCCGTGACGCGGCTACTCGACGCGATCGGGGTGAGACTACGGGCCGAGGGGCTCGTGGCGGAGCCGGGGGAGGCCTTCCGGGCGACCCACCCGGGGTTAGGATACGCGCACAACATGGAGGCATGGAGAAAAGCCCACCGGGAGTTACGCAAGGAGAGGAGCGGTCAGAAGTGAGGAGTTTCGCCGGATGACCCAGTCCCATGGCACCACGCCACGCCCGGACGGCGACCAGCTCGCCGCCGTCCTCGCCGCCTGCGACCGAACCCGCCAGCGCGACCTCGCCGAGCTGTTCCGGCTGCTCGCCCAGCCGAGCATCAGCGCCCAGGGGATCGGCGTCCCGGAGTGCTCGGCGCTCGTCCGGGAGCTCCTCACGGCCAGCGGCTTCGCGGCCCGGATCATCGAGACGCCGGGAGCGCCGGTCGTCTACGGCGAGCGATGCAACGTGCCGGGGCAGCCGACCCTGCTGATCTACGGCCACTACGACGTCCAGCCGGCCGACCCGCTGGCGGCGTGGGACTCGCCGCCGTTCGAGCCGACGATCCGCGACGGCCGGATCTGGGCGCGGGGCGTGGCCGACAACAAGGGCCAGTTCGTCGCCAACGTCCTCGGCGCCCGGGCCTGGCTGGAGACGGCCGGCGAGCTGCCGATCAACGTCAAGGTCGTCGTCGAGGGTGAGGAGGAGTCCGGCAGTCCGAACTTCCCGGCCTTCGTCGCCGCCCACCGCGAGCTGCTGGCGGCCGACCTGGTCTACGTCTCCGATGGGCAGGTCTTCGAGACCGACCAGCCGATCGTCGAGTTCGGCAATCGGGGGATGCTTTACATCGAGCTGGTCGCCCACGGCCCGTCCCGCGATCTCCACTCCGGCAACTTCGGCGGAGTCGCCCCGAACCCGGCCTGGACGCTGGTTCACCTGCTCGCGACGATGTTCAGCCCCGCGGGCGAGATCCTCGTCCCCGGCGTCCTCGACGCCGTCCGCCCCGTCAGTCCGGAACTTCGGGCGGCGCTCGACGCGATCCCGCTGGACGAGGCGGCCGCGCTGGCCGAGATCGGCCTGACCGTCGACGGCAAGGCGGAGCCGAAGGGACTGCCGTACTATTACCGCCTCATGGTCCGGCCGACGATGAACATCGCCGGCTTCACCAGCGGCTACGGCGGCGCGGGCAGCAAGACCGTCCTCCCGGCCGAGGCGCGGGTCAAGATGGACCTCCGCCTCGTGCCCGACCAGGACCCGGCCCTGATCTACGAGCAGATCAAGCGTCACGTCGCCACTCACGCGCCGGGCGTCGAGATCATGCACCACGGCATGATGGATCCCGTTGCCGTCCCGCTCGATTCGCCGCTGGCCGCGCCGGTCCGCCGGGCCGTCGAGACCGGCTTCGGGGTCGCGCCGGTCGATGTCCCAATGGTCGGCGGCAGCCTGCCGTCGGCGGTCTGGCCGCGGGAGCTTGGCGTGCCGGCCCTCGTCGTCCCCTACGGCAACGCCGACCAGCAGAACCACAGTCCCAACGAGAACATGATCGAGGGGCGGTTCTACGCCGGCATCCGAACCAGTGCCACGTTACTTGGCGAGATGGCGGCTTACAGTCTGGCGTGACCAGTGCCCTCGGGACCAGTGATTGCGACGGCTGTCGAAAGGGATAGGGTCGGGGCTGCCCAGAGGCCCAGTTCCGTACTGTGGCGCGGATAGCGACGTTGATCCTGCCCGCTCGTCCGACGACGGGTTTCGTGGTTGTCCCGACCAGAATAGATCGGAGACAGCTCATGCGGATGCGAAAACTCGGGATCAGCCCAGTCGAGGTGAGTGAGCTCTGCCTCGGCGCCATGCACCTCGGCACGCGGATGGAACCGGCCCAGGCCCACGCCCTGCTCGACCAGTTCGTCGACGCCGGCGGGACGTTCATCGACACGTCGAACAACTACTCGTTCTGGGACGAGGGTGGTGTCGGCGGCGAGAGTGAGTCCCTGCTCGGCGGCTGGCTCCGGGAGCGCGGCAACCGGGACCGGGTAGTCATCGCGACCAAGTGCGGCGCGCTGCCCAAGAACCTCGCGGACGGATCGGCCGGCGTCAGGGGATCGGCGTCCGAGATCGCATCGGCCGGGTTCGCCAGCGCCGAAGGCCTGTCGGCCGAGGCGATCACCCGCGCGATCGACGGCAGCCTGCGGCGGCTGGGCACGGACTACGTCGACCTCTATTACGCCCACATCGACGACCGGCAGGCGCCCGTCGCCGAGACGATGGGTGCGTTCGCCCGGCTGATCGAGGCCGGCAAGGTCCGGGCGATCGGCTGCAGCAACTTCGCGACCTGGCGGATCGCCGAGAGCCGAGCCGCGGCCGAAGCGGCCGGAACGCCAGCCTACGCCGCCGCCCAGTTCCGCTACACCTACCTCCGGCCCAACCCCGGCGCCGACCTCGGCGTTCAGGTCGCCGTCGACGACCAGCTCCGCGACTTCTGCCGGAGCGACGACGTGACGCTTCTGGCCCACTCGCCGCTGCTTCAGGGCGCCTACAGCCGCGCTCGCGCCCCGTTCCCGGCCGATTATGCCAGCGTCGACAGCCACGCTCGCCTCGATGTCCTCTCCGAGGTCGCGGGCGAGGTCGGCGCCCCGGCAACGCAGGTCGTCCTCGCCTGGCTGCGGCAGGAGGACCCGCCGGTCATCTCCCTCGTCACCGCCAGCCGCCCGGAGCAGCTCGCCGAGAATCTCGCCTCGCTTGACGTAACGCTGTCGAGCGAGCAGCTGGATCGCCTTGAAACAGCCCGAGGTTGATGCGCTGACTGGCCCTGAACGGCAGCGAAGCGAGCCGACTGAACGAGACATTGGTTCTCACGCGTCTGGCCATGACTGCGTCGCCGCAAATGAACCGCGAGCAGCGGCAAGCCGCGTCGAATCAACTGTCGTTCAACTGGGCCATCTCTGGCCGGTATCCCGGTCGAGCCAGGCCCGTCATGGCGGAACGAACCCGTGACGCTCAAGTTGCCTGACCCGGACGGAGCGATCCGATGACCGAACCAGTGACCATTGCCCGCGTCATCGTCGGGTCCCGGCTCCACGGCCTGGCGCTGCCGGACAACGACACCGATGTCCGGCGGGTCTGGGTGACCGACGTCGCCGAGATGCTTTCGCCGTGGCCGCCGGACGCGCCGGAGATGGCGCCGGAGGAGGACGGCTGGGAGCTGCGGCACTTCGTCGGCCTGCTCGTCAAGGGCAACCCGACGGTGCTGGAGGTCCTCGCCAGCGACCTCACATTGGGTCCGGTCGATCCGAGCTGGGAGGAGCTCCGGCGGCTGACTCCGGCGACGCTCGACCCCGGCGCCCTTCATCGCGCTCACACCGGCTACATCGTGAGCCAGCGCCGGCTGATCGAGGACGCCCGGCGACGAGGCGATGAGCGGCGGGCAGCGAAGGCGGCGGTGGCCGCCCTCCGGATCGCCGATCAGGGGGCGGACCTGCTTCGCTCGGGCGTTCTGCCGACGACCGTTACCCGGCACCGGGACCTGCTGATGGCGATCCGGACCGACGGCCTGTCCGCCGAGCTGGAGGACGTCTGGCGACGGGAGCTTGACTCGGCCGTCGTCGAACTCGATGCCGCCGCGGTCGACCATCATCCCGGTCTGGTGGTCGATCGCCCGGCGGTCATCGGGTTCCTGCGGTCAGCCTACCGTTGACCCCATCTGGTCCCCCGGCGCGTTACCCTGTCGGCCGCGATGCCGATACCCGGTCGGACTGTGCGGTGCACAACCAGACGGTTCCGATCGGAGGGATGGGAAGGATGAGCCAGCCATGAGCCTGCCCGGAGCGATCGAGAAGACCATCGTCGCCATGCACGGCGAGGACGGCCAGCGCTGGCTGGACGACCTGCCCCGCCGGATCGCGGTCTATGAGGCGCGCTGGGACCTGCGGGTTGGGCAACCGTTCGCGAACCTGAGCTACAACTACGTCGCGTCGGCCTCCGGGCTGAATGGCGTCCCGGCGGTCCTGAAGATCTGCTACGGAGGACCGGAAGTCGAGACCGAGATGGCGGCCTTGCGGCTGGCCAATGGCGAGGGGATGGTCCGGCTGCTCCAGGAGGACCCGGCTGGCCACGCGATGCTGCTCCAGCGGGCGGCGCCGGGCGACATGCTGATCGACCACCCGGACGACGAGGAGGCGACCCGGATCGCCGCCGGCGTGATGGTTGCCGTCTGGCGTCCGGCGCCCGCCGATCACCCGTTCCCGACCGTCGCCGACTGGGGCCGGGGATTCGAGCGGATGCGGCAGCGGTACGGTGGCGGGACCGGGCCGCTCCCGCCGGAGCTGACGGGCCGAGCCGAGCGCCTGTTTGCCGATCTGGTCGCGACGTCGGCTGAGCCGGTCGTCCTGCACGGCGACCTGCATCACCACAATATCCTGCGCGACCGCGATCACTGGCTGGCGATCGACCCCAAGGGCATCGTCGGTGAGCCGGCCTACGAGATCGGCGCCCTGATGCGGAACCGGCTGCCGCCGATGGCGGACGATGCCGGTGCGACCGACATCCTGGCCCGTCGCATCCGGATCGTGGCTGACGTGACCGGGCTTGACGCCGACCGGATGCGGCAATGGACCATCGCCCAGGCGCTGCTGTCCGTCTGGTGGTCGGTGGAGGACAGCGACGAGTCGGCCATGAACGAACCGTTCGTCCAGGACGTGATCCGGACGGCGGAGCTGCTGGAGCGGGTCACTGTTTAGACGCTGAGCCTTCAGAATCCTCTGATGTACACCGAAAAAGGTCGCGATGCCCAATAGACCGGAGGGCTCCTGGTTCCAACGACACAACGACAGAGGAGGAGTTGCCTTTACGTCTTGCTCTTTACAGGATGTAATTTCGGTCGAGGGCCTTTCAACCGCAGTAGCCGAGACATTTAGATGACGGTGGGTCCGCTGCTAGGGGTCCATGGTGTGTGGCGCACGCCAATGTGACGGCGGGCCGTTGTTGTATCCACCGTCGGCAAATGCACCTCGATCAACCTAAGCGTCTCATCCACGAGCCGCTCCAAGGCGTTCCCAGCGTTAACTGAATCCATCGCGAACACTTCGTCGAGGCGATCTGCGAAGCGGTCAGGCGCAAGGAGCATCTTGGCGATGAATCTATGCAAGCGCTTGAACTGGAACGGTGAGTAATATAGGTGGTTCAGCCCGGACAAAACTCCGAGTAGATTCAAACTCGTTTCGACCAGCATCTGATGGTAGAAGATCATTGCATCACGCGAGTCCCAACGCTCCGCCGCCAGCCACAACGGGAAGAACCGCAAGTAGTGGTCAATGGTCGCGCGAGCGAGGGCCTCAGGGTAGGTCGCTGCGCGTTCCTGCCAGAGTCCGATCAGAGCGTTCCCGTGGAGTGCTGTTCCCTCTTGCAGTCCAATGATGGCTTTCTCGACGTGAGTTGCCGGGATCAAACTCTCCAGAACCGAGTCCATGCTGCGCTCCCATGACTCGACCGTGCAATGGGCTACCTGGCACTCTATATCGTGAATCGCATACTCCTCGACGATCATCGCGTCCGGACCTTCACCTGAAGAAACACGGATATCAGTCACCGGGAATTTGTCACGCGCGGCCGAAAGACTGTCGTCTTCTGGCAGCAGATCGTGATAAAGAATGAGGTCGAGGTCAGAGTAGTAATCGCTTACCCGCTCAGCCGCCGATCCCGTTAGAAGGATCGCGCGAGGTCCAGTCAGTTCGACGTATTTATTTGCGACGCTCGCCGCCAGCGCGACCAGGTGATCACTAGCTAAGGTCACTGCATGCTCCTTTCGATCGCGTCCCATCAGCCCGGCACATGATCGGATGTCGAGGCCAAAGTTACTCCTGATTTAGACGCGTTGAACGCTAGAAGTGGCGGCGAGCCTGGATGATACTGTCTCTTCCCTCCCAGCCGTTGGAGCAATCGGCTACCGGATCTGATCGGCCGGGAAGGCGATGTCCGGGTGGAGCAGCTTCGCCGCCGAGGCGACCAGCCGCATCTCGGAAGCGTTGGCGTCGCGGGTGATCGTCAGGACGGCGTAGACCCCACTCGCCGCCGCCGAGATCGCCGCCGGGACATCGCCGTCCTGGAACCAGCTCGCCGCGAACAGGGCCGTGTAGACGTCGCCCGTCCCGACCGGGGTGAAGTTGAACCGGGGCGTCCGGACCCGCCAGGCACCGTCGGCGGTGACGGCGTAGATGTCGAGGCTGTCGGCCGGCGTGTCGTCCAGGGTCGTCCCGGTCACGACCACGACGCCGATCCCCGAGGCGACCAGCGCGTCGGCCGCCGCCAGCAGATCCGTCTGGGTCGTGACCGTCGTCCCCGTCAGCAGGCCGAACTCGAACTGGTTGGGCGTGATCGCGTCGGCCAGCGGGACGAGGTCGGTCCGGAAAATGTCGGGCAGGGCGGGGTCGACATAGATTCCGGGTGTGTCACCCATGACCGGGTCGCAGAGGTAGCGGAGATCTGGGTTCCCGGCCTTGGCGTCGCGCACGAAGTCCAGGACAGCGCCGGCCGTGCCGGGATCGCCGAGGTAGCCGCTGATGATCCCGGTCGCGAAGCTGGGGACGTCGCGCTCGCGCAGTCCCTGGAGCAGGTCCCGGATCAGACGCGGCTCGACGAACTCGCCCCGCATCGTCGGGTAGCCAGGGTGGTTGCTGAGCAGGGTGGTCGGGATGTCGACGACCTCGATCCCGCTGAGCTGGAGTGGGAAGATCGCGGCGTCATTGCCGACGTGGCCGTAGACGACGTGGGACTGGATCGTGACGACGACCGGATCGACGGGCGGGCGGTCCTCGGCCCGGTGGACGTTGCGGTTGGCGCTGGCCTGGGCCTCGGACACCTCATTGGCGGCCTCGACGGCGTCCCGGGTCACTTCCTGGTCGGTGGCGCGTTTGGCTGGCATCGTCGTCTCCGTCTCGCGGGGGAATGGCATCCAATGATGGCCATCCTACCGCGACTCCGGGGCTGATGACCCGACCAAACCGGTTCGGAGTGGGAGGATTGGTGGGTATAGGACGCGTCGGGAGCGACATATCCCATGAGTTTTGATGGGATCGGGGAGCCGGGAACCGGACCGTGTAGTTCAACCCCGGCGCAGTCGGTGAAGACCAACGACGACGCCCTCATCGGCCACATCGGGCCATGGGCCGGTGTGCTTCCCGGAGGGCCCGTTCCAGCCCTCGGACCGGGCGGTTTCGAGGAATCGGGCCGCAACCGGTCGACCCGGCTCGGCCAGCCAGAGCAGGCCGCCGGGCGCGACGAGCCGCTCGGCGAGGGCAAGCAGGGGGTCGATGTCGCGGGTCTCGTAGAGCCCGTCGGCGATCAGGACGACCGGGTAGCCGCGTCCGGCCAGCCGGAGGAAATCGGCGTCTGGCCGGCGCCAGTTGAGCTGGATCGCCGCGTCCGGTTCGGCGCCGGCGTTCGCCAGCGCGTTGTACCGGCAGAGCGTCAGGGCTTCCGGGGCGTAATCCGTTACGGTCAGCCGGGCGCCGGCGAGGATCGCCGCCGCGGCCGTGGTTCCCGCGCCACAGCCAAGCTCGAGGACGGCCTGTCCGCAGACCAGCTCCGGTTCCTCGAGGATGGCGTCGGCCACGGCGATCCCGCTTGGCCAGAGTTCGGCCCAGTAGGGCAGATTCTGCTCGGGGTCCTTCGCGATCCGGTCGAGCAGGTCGTCCATGTCCGTGGGCCGGGTGATCGTCAGCGTGCGGCCACTCCGGGGGAGCGGCACCGTCTCCTCGATCAGCGGTCCTAGGGTCGTCAGGTCATCACGCAGAGCCGCGAGGGCGGTCCGCTGGTCGGCTGGGTCTGGCATGGCGGGCACTGTAGCGCATCGACCGGTGCGTCGGCGGTGTCGTCCGAACGGACGCCAGAGCGGCCAGCGGGCTGTGTTCCGGCTGGCCGCTCCGGTCGGGACTGGACACTGCCGTCAGGTCGGGATGGCCGGAGTTACTCCCCGGCGTAGACCGGCTCACGGGGCCGCGGCGCTTCCACCTTTTCCGTCTGGCCGACGGCCTCTGACGACTCCTCGGTGCCTTGCGCTCCCAGCAGCGGAAGTTCGCGGAGGAAGAAGCTCACGAGCAGGGCGACCGCCACGAACGGAAGCGCCCAGAGGAAGACGTCATCGATCGCGTGCGAGAACGCGCTCAGGACGAAGCCCTTGACCGGCTCTGGCAGGGCCTGGATCGCCGAGACGTTGTTGGTGTCGATCACGACGGCGCCCGTACTGTTCGGAGCGACCGGCTGCGGGTTGGCGGCGAACTCCTCAGCCACGTAGGTACCGAGCCCGCTTGTCAGGATCGCGCCGAACAGGGCCGCGCCGATTGCGCCACCGAGGCTGCGGAAGAAGGTCGTCGAGGAGGTCGCCGCGCCCATGTCCCGCCGGGAGACAGCGTTCTGGATCGCCGTCGTGATGGTCTGCATGGCGAAGCCGAGCCCGGACCCAAACAGCAGCATGTAGATCGCGATCTTCCAATAGGGCGTGGCCGTGTCGATGGACGTCATCAGGAACAGCGCGACCAAGAGGGTGGCTGAGCCGATGATCGGGAAAATCTTGTAACGGCCGGTCTTCGTGATGAGGAAGCCGGAACCGATCGAGGTCAGCAGGATGCCGGTGACGGCCGGTATCAGCGCCAGGCCCGACTGGGTCGCGCTCATTCCCCGGACGGCCTGGAAGTAGACCGGCAGGTAGATCAGGGCGCCGAACATCGCCACGCCGGTGACGGTCATGTAGATGTTACCGATCGAGAAGACGTTCCCGCGGAACAGGCGCATCGGGATGATCGGCTCGCTGACGCGCAACTCGACGAAGATGAAGGCGACCCCCAGCGCGACGGCAAGAGCGACCAGCCCCAATCCCTGCGCCGACGCCCAACCGTACGCGCCGCCAGCCCAGTTGAGGTAGAGCAGCAGCGAGGCGACCGATGTGACGATGACGCCCGCGCCGAGGTAATCGACCGATGCCTGCCGCCGGATCCGGGGCATCGTCAGATTCCGCGAGGTAATGAGGAAGGCGACGAGGCCGATCGGCACATTGATGAAGAAGATCCAGCGCCAGCCCGGACCATCGGTGAAGAAGCCGCCAAGCAGCGGGCCGGCGATGCTGGAGACACCGAAGACGGCCCCGAACAGTCCGCCGTAGCGACCCCGCTCACGCGGCGGGACGATGTCGCCGATGATCGCCAGTCCGAGCGCGAACAGCCCGCCGCCGCCGATGCCCTGGATGGCCCGGAAGATGATGAGCTCCGGCATTCCCTGGGCGACGCCGCAGAGCAGCGAGCCGGCGATGAAGATGCCGATCGAAAGCTGGAAGATCAGCTTGCGGCCGAACAGGTCGGAGATCTTGCCCCAGAGCGGCGTGGCCGCGGTCGAGGTCAGCAGGTAGGCCGTCACGACCCACGAGAGCTGATCCAGCCCGCCGAGCTCGGACGTGATCCGGGGGAGGGCGGTGCCGACAATGCTCTGATCGAGGGCGCCGAGGAAGACGCCGGCGAGGACGCCGATCATGACCCGGATGATCTGATCGGGTGGGAGATAGGTCGGCGTGTCGTCCGTCCTGGCGGACGCAGTCCCGTCGTGTGAGGCAGTCTGCGCGGACATGAACTTCTCCTGATGGTGAACCGTCGCGGCGGTCCGGGCATGTTGCGCACTTCCTGCCTCATTGCTACCAACCGACCGGTTGGTGGAGTGTCGCTGAACGACTATACTTACGATTCATACGAAGGTCAAGTCCCGGGTGAAGCCTCGTTGGTCACGACCCGAAAGCCGTTGCCGCCGGTTGCCGGGGAGTTCCCGAACCAGGCGTTCTGCCTGAAAACCTGCCTGGATGCGATACGATCAGATGGTCGAGGAGAAGACGCCAATGCAGACAACTCAGACTGGCGATTGCGGCAGACCCCCGTCGGACAGGCGCACGGTGATTCTCGATCATGCCCGGGTGCTCTTCCTGGAGCGGGGCTACTCCGTGATCTCGATGCAGCAGATCGCGGACGCGGTTGGGCTCAACAAGGCTACCCTCTATCACCATTTTCGGGACAAGGACGACCTCTTCACCGCCGTCCTCGGCCGCGAACTGGATCAGGGCCGGCGGCGCCTCGAAGTGTTGATCGCTGCGGGCGGAACGACGCGCGAGATCCTGGGACGGATCGCCCGGGATACGATCGCGATGACGGGCGGGCATATGCCGTCGCTCATCATCAGCCTCAAGAACGAAGTCTCGCCCGAGCGCCGGTCTGCCTTCTTCGCGGGGCGGGAACTGCCCTGGGGGGCGATGCGGCCGTTCTTCGTCGCGGCGATCGAGCGGGGGGAGTTCCGGCCGGCCGACCCGGACGTCCTCGTCGATCTGTTCTTCTCCATGACCCGCTCGCAGGCCGCCGGCCCCTGGCGGTCGAGCCCACCACCGGCGATCGACGAGGCCGTCGAGTCGGTCGTCTCGCTGTTCCTCGACGGCGCCATGAGCGACCGGGAGATGGTCTCGCGTTTGGCGAGCGACGACGCGATCCACACCGGGGAGTAGCGATCCTGCGAAGCGGATCGACCTGGTTGGCCAACCAGTGACGTGTCGAATTGGATGTCTGGCGGATTGCGCTCCGCGCCGGACCTGAGTCCGGACCATTCGGAGTGCCTGTCGAAACCGGTTGACGTCGCGGTGAATCTGGACCATGAGCCGTCTCCTCCTGTCCGACGAGCTGTGGGCCGGCGCGGACGCGCGGCCCTCGAGAACGCCGGAACTATGTGAGCTTGCCTGGCGGGCCGGGCGGCCACCTGTCGGGCGAGCGTATGGTCGGACTCCTGCTGCAAACTGCGACGACGACAACGGGACAACGTAGCGGTGAAACGGAGGACCAATGCCGAGCGAGATTGCCGACCACATTGCCAACGTCTCAGTGATCGATACGCATACCCATCTGCCGGGCGACTATGCCTGGGAGGGACCGAACGCACCTGACATCCTTGGCGACCTCTTCGGATGGTATAGCTCGTCGGACCTGATCATCGCTGGTGCCTCGCTCGACGCCGTTGCCCGCCTCAAGGACAGCAGCAACGAGGATCTCGAAGGCCGCTTCGCCGATGTGGCGGCCGCCTGGGACATGGCCCAGTTCACCGGGTACGGCGAGGCGGTCCGCATCGCCGCTCGTGATCTGTACGAGATCGAGGTGGTAAGCGCGGCAACCATTCGAGCGGGGCAGCAGCGGCTCCAGGCGTTGCAGCGCAAAGGTGGGTGTGTCGCGCTCCTGCGCGACCGTGCGAAGCTCGATCATGTCCAGGCGGATCTGGGGCTCGACGTGATCGACCTTCCCCGAACGTCCGCCGCGTTCTTCCTCCGCGATCTCTCGTTGCGCCGGTTCGCCTCCGGCCTGATCGACGATCCGGTCCTCGAGGAAGCGACCGGCGTAACGGTCCGGAATCTCGCCACCCTGGAGCAGTCGATGGAGGCACTGTTCGCCCGGTGTGCTCCACTCTCCATCGCGGTGAAATCCCAGCACGCCTACGTCCGCACCCTGGCGTGGCGGAAGCGAACGGACGCCGAAGCCGAGCGCGCGGTACAGACGGTGCTTGGGGGCGGTCCGGGGACCGACGACCCTCAATCGGAGGCTCGGCTCTGCCTCGGCGACTGGGCCCTGGCCCGCGGGGTGGAACTGGCCAGTGCGTACCATCTGCCGATCAAACTCCATACCGGTTACCTCGCGGGGACCGGGCTATCCGGCGCGGCCATGCCGGTCGACCGGTTGCGGGCGGGTCACCTCGCGCCACTCCTGATGGAGTATCCGGACGCGCGTTTCGTGCTGATGCACATCGCCTACCCCTACAGTGACGAGCTGATCGCCCTGGCCAAGCACTTCGGCAACGTTTCCGTGGATCTGTGCTGGGCGTGGGCGATCAATCCGTTCGCAACCAGGGATTTCATTCGGCGCTTCCTGCATGCTGTCCCAATGAACAAGCTCTTTGCCTTTGGCGACGATACGACGACGCCCTCGATGGCCTATGCCTACGCGGTCCAGATGCGTCGCTGGCTCACCAGGGCCCTCGAAGAAGAAGTGGCCGATGGGCTGATGACCACGCGACAGGCGATGGACGGGGCAACCCAGCTGCTTCGCGGCAACCAGCTGGCGTGCTTCGACATCGAGGGGCGACAACGGGCGGTTCGCGACGTGACATCCACTCACGAGCGTCACCCGTGGCCATATCGCTACGACAGCGGTGAGTCGGCGCCGGAAGCGTCGCGGGCCGTCGCGGCGTTGTAGAGCGAACCCCGGTCATGTATCCCCCCGCGGGGCGATGGCCGCTGTGGCGGCCGGGAGGGGACAGCGAAGCGAGGAGCCCTGTCCCCGACGGATTGGCGCCACAATCTGCCGCTGGACGTCGTCGGATGGACAGGACGAGACCGCCGCTCGGCTACGCGCGGCGGTCTCGTCTGCGGTGGAGTTGGTATCGGGTCGAGATACGGGTTAGTGGCCGGCGAAGACGGGCGGTCCCTCCGACCTCGCCGCCTCGCCACTCCGGGCTGCCTCACCCTCGGTGACGCCCTGCTCCATTGGCGATTCCTTGAGCGGGATCTCGCGCAGGAAGAGGGCGACGACCAGGGCGACCAGACAGAAGGGCAGCGCCCAGAGGAAGACATCGCCGAGGGCGTCCGAGAACGCGTTGAGGACGAAGCCCTTGACCGGCTCCGGGAGGGCCTGGATCGCGGCGATGTTGTTGGTGTCGATCGCTGGTGCGCCGGTCGCGGCCGGGTCGGCCGGCTGTGGGTTCTCAGCGATCGACGTGGCCAGATAACTCGCCAGCTTGCTGGTCAGGATCGCGCCGAACAGCGCCGTCCCGACCGAGCCACCGAGGCTCCGGAAGAAGGTGACGGCCGAGGTCGCCGCGCCCATGTCGCGCAGCGGGACGGCGTTCTGGACGGCGGTGTTGATCACCTGGAAGGACATGCCGAGGCCGCCGCCGAAAAGCAGCATCTCGGCCGCGATCAGCCAGTAGTTGGTGTCTGGGGTGATGAACGACATCGCCCCGAGGGCGGCGATCAGCATGATGGCGCCGGCGATCGGGTAGATCTTGTAGCGGCCGGTGTTGCCCATCAGGATGCCGGAGCCGATCGACGTCAGGATGATCCCGAGCACCGCCGGGATCAGCGCCAGCCCCGACTCGGTGGCGCTCATGCCCTTCACGGCCTGGAAGTAGACCGGCAGGAAGATCAGGGCGCTGAACATCGCGACACCGGAGACGGCCGCGTAGATGTTACCGACGGTGAAGACGTTGCCGCGGAACAGGTGCATCGGGATGATCGGCTCCCGGACCCGCAGCTCGGAGAGGACGAACGAGACGGCGAGGATCACGGCCAGCGCGACCAGCGCCAGGGCCCGGACCGACAGCCAGCCGTAGGAATCCCCGGCCCAGTTGAGATAGAGCAGCAGGGCGGTGACCGCGCCGACGATCAGGGTCGCGCCGGCGTAATCCACCGATGCCTCCCGGCGGACGCGAGGCATGTTCAGGTTCCGGGTCAGGATGTAGAAGGCGACGATGCCGACCGGGACGTTGATGAAGAAGATCCAGCGCCAGCCGGGACCGTCGGTGAAGAAGCCACCGAGCAATGGGCCAGCGATGCTGGAGACGCCGAAGACGGCGCCGAACATGCCGCCGTACCGCCCCCGATCCCGCGGGGGAATGATGTCGCCGATGATCGCGAGCCCGAGCGCGAACAGACCGCCGCCGCCGATGCCCTGGATCGCCCGGAAGGCGATCAGCTGCAGCATGTCCTGCGCAACGCCGCAGAGCATCGAGCCGACGATGAAGATGCCGATCGAGACCTGGAAGATCAGGCGCCGGCCGTAGAGGTCGGAGATCTTGCCCCAGAGCGGGGTGACGGCGGTCGAGGTCAGCAGGTAGGCCGTCACGACCCATGACAGGTGGTTGAGACCGCCGAGTTCCGACGTGATCCGGGGGAGGGCGGTGCCGACGACGCTCTGGTCAAGGGCGCCGAGGAAGACCCCGGCCAGGATGCCGATCATGACCCGGACGATCTGGTCATGAGGAAGGTACGACGGCGAGTCATCGGGGTTCGTGCCCCCCGGCGCCTGAACCGACGATGCGGCCTGTTCAGCCATTCTGGTCCTCCTCGTCCGATTTCGGACGCGGTATGGCGGACTCCCGCCAGCGCATCTGCATCGTCGCAGCCAACCCACCGGTTGGTCCTGAACGCGGCGCGGTCGGACCCTGCTCCGGGTCGCCGCGCCAGATCACGCATCCGTATAGCCGACAGGTGTGACAGGAATATGAACGCCGAGAACCGGGCCTCTTCGCTACTGCCAGTCTGGACAGGATGGTGCCGGCGTCCGCGGCGGGCCGGGCGGTTAGGAGACTACCTAGCCCGACCCTTACCTAGCGGTTGACGGTCTGGCGGTACTTCCAGATTGCGAGCGGGACGAAGATGACCAGGAGCGCGACACTCCACAAGAGTGATGCCGCGACCGGGTTCTCCATCGGCCAGGCGCCCGACTGGAGCGCCGGGCCACTATTGCCGAACAGGCTGCGCAGAGCGGCGGTGGTGGCGCTGATCGGGTTCCATTCGGCGAAGATCCGCAGGTACTTCGGCATGCTGTCGGTCGGGACGAAGGCGTTCGAGGCGAAGGTCAGCGGGAAGATCGCCATGAAGCCGACGCCCTGAGCGCCCTCGCTCGTCCGGACGACGAGACCGAGCAGGATGCCGATCCAGCTCATCGCGAACCCGAACAGCAGCAGGACGCCGAAGCCGGCGACGGCCGATATGAAACTCTCGTGGATGCGCCAGCCGACCACCGCGCCGGTCACACCGAGGACCGTCGCCCCGAGCGCGCTCTGGATCAGGTCGCTGAACGTCCGCCCGAACAGGACGGCCGCCCGGGAGATCGGCAGCGACCGGAACCGGTCCATCACCCCGGTCTTCATGTCCTCGGTCATGCCGACCGCCGTCCCGACGGCGAGGAAGGCGATCGACTGGGTGAAGATGCCGGCCATCAGGAAGGAGCGGTAGTCGATCCCGTCCGGCACGTTGATCGCGCCGCCGAAGACGAAGCCGAACAGGACGACGAACATGATCGGCTGGATCGTGACGTCGAGCAGCTTCTCCGGTACCCGCCGGATCTGGGTCAGATTGCGGCGGATGATCGTGAACGAGTCGCTGGCCAGCCAGCGCAGGTCGCTCAGAAAGCCGGGACGCTCGATCGTCCGGGGCTGAGCGGACGCGGTCAGGGTCGATTGCATCAGGCTGCCTCCTCGTTGGGTTCGGTCGTCTGACCGGTCAGGCGCAGGAAGACATCGTCCAGCGTCGGCCGGCGCAGGCCAATGTCGGCGATCGCGATGCCCTGCTCGTCGAGGGCACGGATCACCGCGACCAGCGTCGCGGAGCCGTCCGGCGCCGAGAGTGACAGGCCGGCGTGGCGATCCTCGGACGGGGTGACCGTGACGTTCAGCCGGCCGTGCAGCAGCTCGACCGCGGCCGACACGTTGGCCGCCTCGCCGAGGACGACGTCGATCGCCTCGCCGCCGACCTGGCGCTTGAGGCTGTCGGGCGTCCCGGAGGCGACGATGTGGCCGTGGTCGATCACGACGATGTCGTCGGCCAACCGGTCGGCCTCGTCGAGGTACTGCGTCGTCAGCAGGATCGTCGTTCCGCCACGAACGAGCCCGTCCAGCACCTCCCACATGCCGAGCCGGCTGCGCGGGTCCAGGCCGGTCGTCGGTTCATCGAGGAAGATGACCGGTGGCGCGGCGATCAGCGAGGCGGCGAGGTCCAGGCGGCGGCGCATCCCACCGGAGTAGGTCTTGACCGGCCGGCGGGCGGCGTCGGTCAGGTCGAACTGCTCGAGTAACTCGCTGCTTCGGCGGCGGACCTCGCCGCTGGGCAGGTGGTAGAGCCGCCCGACCATCATCAGGTTTTCCTCGCCCGTCAGGAGCTCGTCGACCGCGGCGTACTGGCCGGTCAGGCCGACCGAACGCCGAATCTCGTTGCCCTGCGTGGCGAGGTCGTAGCCGGCGACGGTCGCGCTTCCGGCGTCGGGCCGGATCAGCGTCGTCAGCATCCGGACGATCGTCGTCTTGCCAGCCCCGTTCGGTCCGAGCAGGCCGAGGACGGAACCGGTCCGGACGGAGAGGTCGACGCCATCGACGGCGAGCGCCTTTCCGTAGCGCTTGGTCAGCCCATGGGCGTCGATGGCGAGGTGGCCCTCATGGCTCTGGACACGCGTGATACTCATTGCGATCCTTCCCGTCACGATCTGAACGACCTTCTCAGTCTCGCATTGAAAGGGGTCATTATCGGCCCCGATTGAATTGATCGTTCGGAACGACTCGCGTACGTTCGCAGGATACCCGATCGATTGCATCTGGTACAGTGTACGTCTATGGTACACTGTACGACAGACGTACGTTGTACGATAATGGCTGGATCGACCGGTGTCAACCGGTCCCGACGAATCAATCTGGAGTCGAAGAGCGGGATGACTGACGAAGTCCAGGCGGTACCTGATCTGTCGGTTGAGCAGGGTGGGTTGCCCGTTTCGGAGTCGGTCTGGCTTAAGCCGGAGCGGCCAGCGCGGGCGAACGGGTCGCCGCTCGGCCGGGGACAGATCGTCCGAGCGGCGATCGACCTGATCGACGAGGAAGGGATCGATGCCCTCTCCATGCGGAAGCTCGCCGCCCGGCTCGGCGTCGGGGTGATGTCGCTCTACTGGCACGTCGACCGCAAGGACGACCTGCTGGAGCTGGTCGGCGACGCGATCTTCGGTGAGATGACCCTGCCTGACGAGCCGACGGGCGACTGGCGGGCCGACTTGACGCTGGTCGCCCTGGAGAGCCGGGCCATCTTCTCGCGGCACCCCTGGCTGCTCCAGACCGTTGGCAGCCTGCCGCACTACGGTCCGAACTTCCTTCAGCACGCCGAGTTCTCGTTTGGGTCGCTGGCGCTGGCCGGGATCGCGCCGGAGACGATGGCGCTGGTTGTCAGCGCTGTCGACAGCTTCGTCTTCGGCAGCCTCCTGACCCGGATCGCCGAAGCCCGGGCCGACCGCTCGCAGAGCCCCCCGATGGAGTTGGTCCTGAGCCAGTTTCAGGCGGCGCTGGGACGGGGCTCGTTCCCGGCCCTTCAGCGAATGATGGGGCAGTTCGAGGGCTGGGTTGACGACACTGAGCTGGAGGAGCGGAACTTCCGGTTCGGACTGGAGTGCCTGCTGGACGGCATCGCGACCCGGCTGACGACGTCGCCCGGCGCTCAGGAGTCCGTCGCGAAACGGCCCGTCGAATCGATGAGCGCGGACGGGTAACTGACCGGTCTCTCAGCGATCGTGACGGCGATCAGTCAATACAACGACGGCAAGACGTGAACGATGGTGTGGTGTGAATGAAGGAGGCGGTTCGATGGCCAGCCAGATCGATCTCGACGGCGTCCTGACGTGGTACGAGGAGCATGGCGCGGGTGAGCCGCTGGTGCTGCTGCACGGCGGGTTCGCCACCGCGGCGGCGTTCGACCGAATGCTGCCCGGACTGACCGACGCGCTCCATCTCTACATCCCGGAGCGGCGCGGCCACGGCCACACCCCCGATGTGGACGGGCCCATCACCTTCGATCTGATGGCCGACGACACGATCGCCTTTCTGGAACGGGTCGTCGGTGGCCCGGCCTTTCTCGTCGGTCACAGTGACGGTGCCATCGTCGCGCTGCTGGTCGCGCTCAGGCGACCGGACCTCGTCCGGAAACTGGTCCCGATCAGTGGGCAGTTCCACCATGAAGCCACCACCGGGATGGACTTCTCGCTCAAGGACATGGAGCACTGGATCGGTGAGGAGTACGGCAGGATGTCGCCGGACGGACGCGATCACTTCCCGATCGTCGGCGCGAAGATCCTGCGGATGTGGCGGGAGGAACCGACCCTCGTCGCCAGCGACCTCTCCGCCATCAGCGTTCCGACCCTCGTCATGGTCGGCGACGACGACGTCATCGACATCGACCACACGATCGCGATGTACCACGCCATCCCCGGCGCGGAGCTGGCGATCGTCCCCGGCACCTCGCACGCCCTGATCGACGAGAAGCCGGAGCTGATCGACCGGCTGATCCTCGACTTCCTCACCCGCGACCCGGTCCCAACGATGATGCCGGTCCGCCGGGCGAAGTAGCATCCGGGCGACGTCACGGCGATGCCATTGTCGTAGGGGAGTCCGCTTGCGGCTCCCGGCCGCCGCAGCGGCCTTCGCCGTCAGGCGAGACCGTGCAACGCCACCAGAGGTGGCTTCATCAACAAATCAGCTGACAATACCGGCAAGGAATCGGCTGTTCCTGAGCAACATGTGGATGGAAAGGGTCAAGTCGTCAGTTATCGCCCTGCGGGGCGATGGCCGCTGCGGCGGCCGGGAGCCGTCAGTGGAGCCCCCGACGTCAAAAGGTCCCACACCTCCTACGGCGCCATAGTGGCGATTGGGGTGACGGTGGCCTGCTCGATTGGGATGATCTGAGCCACCGGTGTTTCTGTGGGCAGTGCTGATTCTGCCCTCATCGTCGCCTGAACGTAGACCGTCGCCTGCGCCTCCGGATTGACAGTTGGTGTTGGACGTAAGGATGTGGGAACCGGCGTGACGGTAACCTGGACGGCTTGTGTACTGGGATGGGGAGCAGTCACGTCGGGTCCCGCGCTGCTGTCTGCATTCTCGTCCAGCGCCTGCCCGCTACCCTCAAGCCATATACGCTGCTCATCGGTCGCGTTTTGAGACCGACCAATCAAGTCGTCGAGGCGTTCGGGACTGTGGTATGCAATGCCCGGCTGGAGACCCGCTTCCGCGACATCGTCGTAGGAAGCCGTTATTGGTTGACCATGCTGATCGATCCCAATAGTCGTGCCTCCCCACTGCTGTTCAATCCATGTCGATCCATCCTCCGAGATTTGAAAGCTACCAGCCACTTGATAGAGATTGGGGAGCGCTGGCGCCTCGGCGTCGTACCGATCATCGAACTGATCGAAATCTGGAAACGTCGCGTAGCGGAATGCGATCCGGCCCTGCTCATCAGTCGACCAAGTGCCGTTGCCTTGGGCAAGACCCGCGATGTCCGCGATCAGCGTCCCGTCAGACTCGAAGTGCATCAGCGTCGAAACCGAGTTCGTATTGCTGAAGACATTGGCCCAGACTACCCATGTCCCGATCACCGGGTTGTCGCTCAGCTCCTGCCCCTGCCCCTGCGCCGAGGCGTTGGGGACCTCGTTGAGATCGAGGTGCAGGCCGCTGGGACTGGCCCCGGAGAGGGAGAGGGCGCCGTAGCCAACCAGGATGATGACGAGGGCGGCGGCGATCGTGGCGATCGGTGGGCTCCAGCGGCGGCTGGTGGTGCCGAGGCGGGGCGTCATGGCGGCGTCCTCCATCTGGTGAGCGGCTGAGACGGGCAGGGACGGCGAGACCATGGGCGACGGCGCGGGAATCGCCGGGCGGCGGGACAGGTCCACCCAGAGCTGCTCGCGGAAGGCCGGGTCGGGTTCGATACCGGCGGCAGTGTTGTGCATCGACCGGAGCAGGGCGGCGTCGGCGGGATCGATGCCGGCGGACACGCCGGAGTCGTTGCCCGTGGCGAGATCGTTCCAGGCGGCGTTGAGGGCATCGTCGAAGAGGTGGTTCATCGCGAATCCTTGTGGGCGGCGAGCCAGCCACTTTCGGTGGCGAGGGTGCGGAGCCGGGCGAGGGCGCGGGACTGGCGGGTCCGGACGGCCGTGTGGCGCTCGCCGAGGACGTCGGCGATCTCCCGGTCGTTGAGGCCGGCCAGCCGGAGCTCCACGACGCGGCGCTGCTCGGTGGGGAGCTGGGCGAGCAGTGCGGCGAGCTGGCGCTGGTCCTCGCTGGCGAGGGCCGCCGTCTCGGGCGACCGCTCGGTCGAAACGGCCCGCTCGGCGAGGTCGAGCGGGAGATCGGGGCGGCGGGCGCGAACGTGGTCAATCACGGTGCGGTGGGCGATGGTGAACAGCCAGGCCCGGAACGAGCCGCCGCGGTACTGCCCGAGGCTGGCCATGGCCTTGATGAAGGTCAGGCTGGTGACGTCCTCGGCGGCCTCGCGGGAGCCGAGCCGGTAGTGGCAGTAGCGGTAGACGTCGTTGACGTAACGCTCGTAGAGCGGGGCGAAGGCGGACCGGTCGTGCCGGGCCCGGGCGACGATGAGGCGCTCGTCGCCCCCGGCCGGCGCCGGAGGGGGCGGTCTCCACGGGTCGTGCTCGTGCTCGTGTCCGTCGTTCGCCACCGCCGCCATCTCTGCTTCCGGTGACTGCTCGTCTGGATGATCGGCTGGCCACGGTGCCGGGCCTCCTGGTTGCCCGTCATACCGATAAGACGAATGGAGTGCGGAAAGTGTGGCAGCGTGGGGCTTGGTTGGTTGGCGAGCCGGCCCCACCCCCCGGCCCCCTCCCCATCTCGGTTTCGTCCCTGTGGTCCTCACCGGATGGAGAGGGGGAGACGGTTGGCAACATCGCTTGATTTCCGGAGCGCTTCAGCGCGACCAGCATGAGCCCCTCTCCATCCGCATCCGCAGATGCGAGATGGGGAGGGGTTGGGGAGGGGCCACCCTCTGACCCAGTGCTACACTTTCGGAACCTTCCGCAACCCTGTGTACCGCCGGCTCGATCCGTGGTCCGGGGTGGTCGCGGCACCCTTTGTATGTTCTCGACGATCCCTCAAGGAGATGCCGGTACGATGGCTGACCCGACCCCCTCGTCCCGCCCGGCCGCCGACCCCACCCCTCGCCTGGACGCGGCCCCGGACAGCGCTGCTGGCGGCGGCGCGGCGACGCTGGGCCGGCCGGCCAATGGCGCTCCGCTCCACCTGATCGGACGGGAGCAGCGCCGCCGGATCGGTGCGTCGGAGACCCAGCGGGTGCTCCAGACCGAACTCCAGGCCCGGATCAGCGGCGAGGTCCGGTTCGACGACACCTCGCGGATGCTCTATTCCACCGACGCCAGCAACTACCAGATCGAGCCGGTCGGCGTTGTGATCCCGAAGACGACCGAGGACGTCCTCGCGACGGTCGAGCTGGCGACCAGCCACGGCGTCCCGATCCTGGCCCGGGGCGGCGGCTCGTCGCTGGCCGGGCAGGCCGTCGGCGCGGCGCTCGTGATCGACTACTCGAAGTACCTCAACCGGATCGTCGAGGTGAACGTCGAGGAGCGGATCGTTACGGTCGAGCCGGGCATCACGCTGGAACTGCTCAACAACCAGCTCCGGGCCAACGGCCTGATGTTCGGGCCAGACCCGTCGTCGCTGGACCGGGCGACCGTCGGTGGGGTGATCAGCAACAACGCCTCCGGCGCCCACAGCATCCTGTACGGCATGTCCGGCGACCACGTCGTTTCGGCCCGGCTCGCCCTCGGAGCGCTGGGGACGGTCGACATCGGCCCGGCGCCGGTCGGCGGCTACGCGGCGCGGGCCGGTCACGACGACCCCTACGGCCAGCTGCTGACGAAGCTGCTCGCCTTCCGGGCGGCCCACCATGACGCGATCGAACGGGACTTTCCCCGTCACTGGCGCCGGGCGACGGGCTACAGCCTCAACGAGCTGACGAAGCCCGACGGCGAGATGAACGTCGCCCGGCTGCTGGCCTCGGCGGAGGGCACGCTCGGGGCGATGCTCCGGGCGACGGTCAGCCTCGTCCCGACGCCGACGCGGACCGCGCTGGTCATGCTCCAGTTCGACGACCTCGTCCGCGCGATGGAGGCCGTCCCGATCCTGCTGGAGTCCGAGCCGTCGGCCGTCGAGCTGATGGACCGGATGCTGATCGACCTGACCCGGAAGCAGCCCGGCTACGCCCGGCAGATCGGTCTCATTCACGGCGACCCGGCGGCGGTGCTGGTCGTCGAGTTCTACGGCGACGACAACGAGGACCTCGCCCGGCGGTGCCAGCGGGTCGAGCAGCTGATCCGCGACCGCGGGATCGGGCTGATGACCGAGCCGCTCCGGGTGCTCGACCCGGTGACGCAGAGGGATGTCTGGACGGTTCGCAAGGCCGGGCTCGGGCTGCTGATGAGCATCAAGGGCGACTACAAGCCGGTGCCGGTGATCGAGGACGTCTCAGTCCCGGTCGAGCACCTGGCCGACTACGTCCGCGCTATCCTCGCGCTCGTCGAGGAGCATGGCACGACCGCCGCTTTCTACGCCCATGCCTCGGCCGGTTGCCTGCACGTCCGTCCGCTGCTGAACCTCAAGTCGGTCGCGGGCGTCACGGCGATGCGGGAGCTGGGCGTCGCGGCCTGCGAGCTGACGACGCGGTTCGGTGGGGTGATGTCCGGCGAGCACGGCGACGGGCTCCAGCGCGGCGAGCTGAACGAGCGCATCTTCGGGCCGGAGCTGTACGGCGCGATGCGGGAACTCAAGGGCATCTTCGACCCGCGCGGCTTGTTCAACCCCGGCAAGATCGTCGACAGCCCGCCGATGACGGAGAACCTGCGCTACGGGCGCGACTACCGGCCGATGGAGCCGAAGACGTTCCTCGACTTCCGGGCCGAGGGCGGGCTGCTTGGCGCTGTCGAGATGTGCAACGGGGCGGCGGTCTGCCGGAAGCTCAAGGCCGGGACGATGTGCCCGTCGTTCATGGCGACGAAGGACGAGGAGGACTCGACCCGCGGCCGGGCCAACGCACTCCGGAACGCCCTCGCCGGCAAGGTCTTCGAGCCGAAGGACTTCACGTCGAAGAAGACGTACGACGTGATGGACCTCTGCATGTCCTGCAAGGCCTGCAAGACGGAGTGCCCGAGCAGCGTGGACATGGCCAAGATCAAAACCGAGTTCACGGCCCAGTACCAAGCCGTCCACGGGACGCCGCTGCGCTCCCGCGTCTTCGGCCACATTCACACGCTGTCGAAGGTCTCAGCCCCGCTCGCGCCGCTGGCGAACCTCGCCCTGAAGACGCCGCTGGCGAGCCCGGTGATGCGGGCGCTCGGTGTCCACCCGAACCGGAAGCTGCCGGCCTTCCAGCGCCGGACGTTCCCGCAGGTCTTCGCGGACTGGCGGGCGCAGCACCCGACGGCGGGACGCGCGTTCCGGGGGCAGGTCGTCTACTTCCACGACACCTTCGCGACCTATAACTACCCGCAGATCGGGCTGGCGGCGGTCCGGCTGCTTGATGCGGCCGGTTTCGAGGTGATCCTGGAGGAGCGCCGGGTCTGCTGCGGCCGGCCGATGCTGAGCAAGGGGCTGGTCACGGACGCCCGTCGGATGGCGCGGCGCAACGTGGCGCTGCTGGCGCCCTACGCGAAGCGTGGCATCCCGGTGATCGGGACCGAGCCGAGCTGCATCCTGACGCTGCGGGACGAGTACGCCGACCTGCTGCCCGACGATCCGGACGTGGGGGTGCTGGCCGACAACAGCTTCATGATCGACGAGTTCCTGGCGAAGCTGGCCGGCGCCGACGACCTCGGGATCGACTGGCTGACCCGGCAGGGGCCCGAAGTTCTCTTCCACGGCCACTGCCACCAGAAGGCGCTGATCGGGATCTCGCCGTCGCTCGGCATCCTGCGGGAGAGTGGCTGCCGCCCACGGGAGACCGGGGCCGGCTGCTGCGGGATGGCCGGGTCGTTCGGCTATGAGACCGAGCACTACGACGTGTCGCGGAAGATCATGGAGGACCGGCTGCTGCCCGCGGTGATGGCGGCCTCGCCCGAGACGGTCGTCGCGGTGGCCGGCGTCTCCTGCCGCCAGCAGATCGAGCACTTCGCCGACCAGACGCCGCAGCACATCGCCGAGGTGCTGGCCGACCGGATCGCGCCGGGGCACGTCTGGAAGCCAGGAGCCGTCGTCGATGACTCGCAGGCCGCCGACTGAGCGGGTTTGGCCGAACTTGCCGGGGTGCGGGAAGCGTTCGGTGTTCGTTGGGCGAGTCGATGGCGGAGCAGACCCCTCCCCAACCCCTCCCCGGCTCGACTCGTCGCCGCAGCTCCTCATCGCCCGGAGAGGGGCTTCATCCTGGTCGCGCTGAAGCGCTCCGGGTTCCGCCGCGGTGCCATGTCGTAGGGGCGAAGCTTGCGAGTCCGGCCGCCGCAGCGGCCATCGCCCCCCCCAAGGCGATAACCCGCGGCCAACGGGCGTAGACAAGACCGCGTTGTCCGTGAACCCCAGGACCGCTCCCCGTTCAGGGCCAGCAGCCGAGCCAGGACCGTGTCCTCCGGGACGTCGGCCGGGACCTCGTCCGCCGGCCAGCCGTAGGCCGCTCAGACAGCGCGGTCCAGGGCGGCGTGGGCCATGTCCAGCCAGGTCGGGCGGAGGTTGTAGAGGTTGGTCAGGGTCCGCCGCTTCAGCTCGGCCGCGGCGATGTCCGGCGGGTTGAGCCAGGCGCGCCGGAGCTCGTCCAGCCGACGCGCCGCGTCGCCGACGGCGGTGTGGCGGGGGTCGTCCGCCGGCTCGTGGCCGGGCGCCCAGGGGAGGGGGAAGGTCTCGAAGCAGGTCGTCGGGGTGTAGCGCGGCCGGTCTTCCAGCGACGTCCCCATCCGCAGCGACCAGAGTTCGTGGGCGCGGGAGTGCAGCACCCCGAAGAAGTAGTCGTCATCCCGGGCGAAGACGATCAACTGGTGATCCGGCAAGACGTTACCAGATAACCAGGCGAAGACCCGGTATTTTGCGACCGACGGCGTCACGAGAAATCGGTCAAGTGGAGCGATGCCGCGCCGCATTCCCTGCACTGGTTCCGCGTGAAGCCACCATCGCCGGCGGTAGGAATCTCGTTTGACGAGATCACGCTTCGGTTTGACATTGAGCAGCACATGCTCGAATGGAGCTTCGTACAGGGCCGCTTCATCGACCGGCATGTCCACGCCGAAGTCGATCACCCAGACATCTTGCGGCCGCCTCACCACATCCAACGAGTTGGCGTAAGGCCGGACGACATCGCTATTCGGTCGTCCGTTGGGATTGCTTGGTGCATGGAGCCATTGACGCGCTACGTCTTCGGTCACGTCGAATCTGCCAGCCTTGACGTCGCCCACGAACCCAATGCGCTCATTTTCCCGAAGACGCACCGTCGCTGTGAGACTTGTTTTGCCGGTCAGATCCGAATGAATCTCCGTCACGGGAGCTCCATCAAGTGATCTGTCAGTCTCGGAACCGTCGTCGAAGCCGACGATGCTGATACGGACGGCGGCACCGTCGAGGATCCAAGGCTCGTCCTCCCACGCCATGAAGATGTCGCCGGACCGCTTGATGCTATCGAGGACGCGACGACTCAACCCACCTCGGATGCTGTTCGTGGCGAGGAGACCGGCTCGCTGTGTCTGAAGGACGGCGATCTGCTCACGCGCCTTCTCGAACCAGTAGCAGCAGAAATCAGACATGCCGGGTACGCGCTTGCCGTAGACCATGTACAGGTCTTCTACGTAGGCGTCAGTGAGTTGGCTGCGGAGCTTCTTGGCGCCGAGGAACGGCGGGTTGCCGACGATCACATCCGCCGCCGGCCACGCTGCCTCGCTGGCGGTCCCGTCGGCGTCCCGGCTCAAGAGCGCGTCGCGGCGCTCGATCGTCTCCAGCGGGTCGAGGACGGGGTCGCGCCGGCCGGTGAAGCCGTTGGCGATCCGCCACTGGAGGAAGCCGATCCAGACCACGACCTGCGCCAGGGCGTGGGCATAGGGGTTGACCTCGATCCCGTGGAGCTGCCGGGGGCCGACCGTCGGGAACGGCGCCGGCAGGCCGTTCGCGGCGGCGTAGGTGATGACCTCCTTCTCCAGGTCCATCAGCCGGGCCAGCGCGACGTAGAGGAAGTTGCCGGAGCCGCAGGCGGGGTCCAGCACCCGGACCGCCGCCAGCTCGGCCTGGACGTCCTGGAGCCGCCCGGCGAAGGCGTTGCGTGCGGTCGTCGCCGCGCCGGGGGACTTCGCGTTGTCCCAGCGGAGCTTGAGGGCGTCGGCCTCCGCCCGGACGGTCTCCCAGCGGCGGCGGAGCGGGACCATCAGGACGGGCTCGATGACGCGCTCGATATCGGCCCGGCCGGTGTAGTGGGCGCCGAGTGCAGAGCGCTGGGCGGGGTCCAGGCCGCGCTCGAACAGCGTCCCGAAGATGGCCGGCTCGATCGCGCCCCAGTCCAGCCGGGAGGCGGCCAGCAGTCCCCTGAGCTCGTCTCGGGTCAGCGGCAGGGTGGCTATGTCGACGAACAGGCCGCCGTTGAACCGGTCGATCCGCTTGTAGTTGACGACGCCACCGGCGCGCATCGCGGCGAGGAGCTGGTCGATCTGGGCGGGGAAGTCGTCCGGGTAGCCGGCGCAGTAGGTCAGCAGCTCGGTGAACAGCCCGCGGGGCAGCAGCCCGGCGTCCTCGGCGAACAGGCAGAACAGGAGCTGCATGAGGAAGTGGGCGACGGTGTCCGGTGGGAAGCCGCGGCCGTTGAGCGACTGCGCGAGAGCGCCGAACCGCCGGGCGGCCTCCTCGGTCACGGCGGCCGTGCTGGTCCGGGGCCGGAGGCGGTCGGGCGCGGTGAAGGCGGCCCGGAGGACATCGAGGTTGGCCGGGTCGGACAGCCCCTCCAGGTCAAAGGCGTACGTCACGGTCGGGGTGTTGGTGAAGTGGGTCCGGACCTCGAAGCGGTCGAGGTCGCAGGTGATCAGAACCGGCGGGTTCTCCAGTGCGTCGAGGTAACGCAGTAGCTGGTCGTAGGCGGCGCTCAGGTTGGCGTGGGCGCCCTTGTACTCGACGGCGAAGTAGCCGCGGCGCCAGACATCGGCGAAGCCCTTGCCGCCGGTGCTCTTGGTCGCGCCGTTCTCGAAGGCGTAGTGCTCGCCGGTCGGGTCGGTCTCGGCCGGGCCGGGGACGTCGAACAGGGCGCACAGGTCGAGGAAGTGCTGCTGGTAGGCGGAGCGCTCGGTCAGCCCCTTCGCCGCCCGCCACTTCTGCTGGAACGCGATCACGGACGGCATCGGCGGCGGCCCTCTGGCTGGCGGTGGTCTGCCTGGGATCGATGGGGATCGGTGGGCAGTTTACGGGATGGCGACGGGGGTTGGGCTGGCGGATGGCGTGGGGTGCGGCGAACTGTCCCCACCCCCCGACCCCCTCCCCGGCTCGTCCCGGCTCACCCCGACTGCGTCGCGGTTCGTCCGCGGGACGCCCGGAGAGGGGGAGCCGGACTCACGAGACGCTGGTAGTCCCGCAGTGCTGGCGATTCCAGGAGAGCTTCAGCTCGACCAGCATGAAGCCCCTCTCCGGGCCCGGTGAGCCGGAATCGCCGGCAGGTGATGGAGCGAACCAGGAGCGGGGGAGGGGTCGAGCATCGCTGGGGGAGGGGACAGACGCTCGCCAACCGGCCACTGCCGAGCCCCACCCCACCCTCCATCGGCAGCCCCCGTTGGTGTATCGTCCCGACCATGCGCGACGTGACAGGGAACGATGGTTCGGGAGGGCGCGGCGTGGACGTGGAGCGACAACAGACGACAGGCACCGTCCGGCCGGAGCAGCTGCCGCGGCTCGGTCCCGAGACCAGGGCCGATCGCCGGGACGATCAGGTCGCGCGCCGTGATCTGGCCGTCCTGCCGCGGGGCGGGTGGCGGGTCGCCTGGGCGGCCGGGCAGGTCGTCCTCCTGCTGACGATCCTCCAGGCCTACACCGTCCTGCGCCGGTCCGTCTTCCAGCAGCCGCCGGACGAGGCCTTCGCCAACGCGCTCAACCTGATCCGCTGGCAGGGCGCCGTCCATCTCAACATCGAACTCGATCTGCAGGGCTGGGCGCTGCGGCACGACGGGGTGATCGACCTGGTCAACGGTTATTACCGCAATCTCAAGCCGATCCTCTATCTCTGTGCCGTGCTGGCGTGCCTGCTGGCGCCCGTCGCCTACCGGCGGGTCCGGCGCGCCTTCGTCCTCGTCACCGTGCTGGCCCTGCCGTGGTACGTCATCTTCCCGCTGGCGCCGCCTCGGTTCATGGCGCCCTATGGCTACCCGTTCGTCGACACCCTCAACGCCCTGAGCACCACGCCCAACGCCACCGAAGGCTTCGCCGCCGCCAACCAGTACGCCGCCATGCCGAGCATGCACATGGGCTGGTCTTCGATCGCCGCCCTCTGGCTGGCCGTGACGTTCCGGCGCCGGGGGGTCGGGGCGATGCTCGGTCTCGCTCACCTGACGATGATGGGCTACGTCGTCATGGTCACCGGCAATCACTACGTCCTCGACATCCTGGCCGGCCTGCTCATGGCCGGGGTCGCCATCGCCATCGCCTGGGCGCTGCCAGACCGGCTGCCGTGGACGGCTGGCTGGAACCGGCTGCTGGCCTCGCTGGCGGCGTGTCCCAGTCTCGGCGGGCTGCGACCGACGCCGGTGTCGAACGCGCCGGTCGCCAGGCGGGATGCATGATGTTGGCCGATCGACCGATGACGGGAGCGACCGCCTCGAAAAGCACGCCCGTACCCGATCCCGCGACCGTGCCAGCGGGGACCACGCCCGGTCGCTGGCGGCGATGGTGGCCGCTCGCGGTGATCGTTCTCGGCTCGGTCGCGCTGGCGCTGCCGCTGGTCTGGGGCGGCGTCCGGCTCGGGCAGGACACGGCGACGCAGTTCTACCCGTGGTACGACAACCTCGGCCGGCGCCTTCGGGCCGGCGGCGTCCCGGAGTGGAACCCGCACCAGTTCGGCGGCGCCCCGCTGGCGGCCGACCCGCAGTCCGGCTGGGCATACCTCCCGGCGATGCTCCTCTTCACGTTGCTTCCGCTCCCGGCGGCGGTCGTCGGGCAGATCTTCGGCCACCTGCTGCTCGCCAACCTCGGGACGTGGCTGCTGGCCCGGCGGCTCGGCCTCGGTCAGCTCGGAGCGCTGGTCGCCGGGCTCGCCCTGGCCGGCTCCGGCGTCCTCTACGGCCGGATCCCGAGCGGTCCGGCGTCGTACGAGGTCGCCACCTGGCTGCCATGGATCCTGCTTGGGGCCGAGGTCGCGCTCGGTGCCCGGACATGGCCGGTCCGGATCGTGGGCTGGGGGCTGACGGGGCTGGCCGTCAGCCAGGCCCTCGCCGCGTGGGTCGGACAGGTTAGCTACTACACCCTCCTGCTGCTCGGGGCGTGGCTGGTCTTCCGGGTGCTCTGGGGCGGGACCGGTCGCGACATCCCGCCGGGAGATCGCCGGGACACCATACTGGCGCCGGTCGGTTCGGCGGCGTCGTCGCCCCGCTGGCGACCGGCGGTGAGCTGGCCAACCCTTGGCCGGCTAGCGGTCCACGGCGTCGCGATCCTGGCGATCGGTCTCGGGCTGAGCGCGGCCGGACTGCTGCCTCGGCTGGAGTTCAACGGCGTTTCGAACGCCTCCGGCGGTGAGTACGCGACCGACGTCGGCGCGGTGATCGGCGGCTCGACCTCGGAGAGCGTCATCGGACGGCTGTTCCAGCCGTCGCTCTACTACCCCGGCGCGGCTGTGCTGGCGCTGGCCATCGTCGGGCTGCTGCTGGCGCGGGGCCGGTTCGGCGGACCGTTCTGGGTGCTGGTCGCCCTCGGCGCGATCGTGCTCACCGTCCCGGTCGAGACCCCGCTTCACTGGCTGCTCTATCTCCTGCCGCGGTTCCGAGCCCTGCACGAGCACTGGCCGGAACGAGTCATCCTGATCGCCTTCCCTGGGCTGGCGCTGCTGGCCGGGGCCGGGGCGGAGGCGCTGGCCGAAGGCGCCCGCACGGCCGGGAATGCCGTCGTGCGTGGCGCGGCCGTCCTGCTGCCCGGACTCACGCTGGCCGGGTTTGGCTTGCTGGGCGGCGGCGTCTCCGTCATCGCCATCGTCGCGGTTATCGCCGTCGCCGTCATCGCGGCGGCACTGCTGTTCCGCGATCGAATCCCCGGGCGGGCACCGGGCGGGGGCGGCTTGCGACGCAGCGCGGGTCGGCTGTCCCGCTGGCTGTCGGCGTCGCTGCTGATCGTCGTCGTCGCCGACCTGATGCTGATGACGCAGGCGCTGGCCGGGCAGGCCCCATTCGGCGGCTTCCACCGGCGCGACCTCGACGCCTACTACGCGCCGTCCGGGGCCGCGGCGTTCCTCCAGGCACGGTACGAGGCGGACGGCCCATTCCGATTCGCCGGCTACGACCCGGCGGTTGGCGTGTTAGAGAACGGCCAGAGCGTCCTCTATCGCTACGAGTTCCCCGACGCGATCACGCGGCAACTGGCAGTCAACAACCGGGCGACGGTCCTCGGTCTGGAGGACATCCAGGGCTACAACCCGCTCCAGGTCCAGCGCTATGTCGACCTGATCGCGGCTGTGAACGGCGCCCAGCAGGAGTACCACGGCGCCAACCTCTACCCCGGCGGACTGAACTCCCCGCTACTCGACCTGCTCAACGTCCGCTACCTGATCGTCCCGTCCGTCTTCGGCGACGAGCGGAACGGCCTGGAAGGTCGCGTCGCAACCTGGTCGACGGTCTACGACGACGGCACCGTCCGCGTGATCGAGAACCCGGCCGTCCCGCCCCGGCTCTGGGCTGTGAGCGAGACCCCTACCGTTCCCGCGGGGGAGGCGCTCACGCTGCTGGCCGATGGAGGGGTCAACCCGCTGACGACGGCCCTGTTCGAGGAGGGTGTCGGTTCCTCTCCTCCGGTGGTGCCCCAGCCTGCCCCCGGCGCGACCGCTCCGGCCCTGACCCTCCGCCCGACCGACGACCCCGACACCGTCTGGTTCGACGCCGCCGTGGCGACCGACACGCTCGTCGTGCTCAGCGAGGTCGCCTACCCCGGCTGGGTCGCCGAGGTCGATGGCGAGTGGGCCGACCTCCTCACCGCCGACCACGCGCTCCGGGCCGTCGTCGTCCCGGCCGGCGAGCACGTCGTCACCCTCCGCTACGAAAGCCCCGCCACCCGCCTCGGTCTGTACATCACCGCCGCCACCCTCGTGCTGGTCGTGAGCGCGTGGCTGATCGCGGTCTGGCAGACCAGGGCGGGTCCGCGGATAGGCCACTCGCGCATCGGACGAAGCGCTACAGCCCGACCAGCATGAGCCCCTCTCCATCCGATGAGGAGCCGAAGCGACGAAGCGAGATGGGGAGGGGTTGGGGTGGGGCCATCCCCGTGTGGCGATATCCGCCGAAACCCCTTGACACCCTTCGGGGCCGATGATAAGGTGGCGTCGGTTCGGAAACGAAGGTTTGTCGAACCAGACGGTCGCGAGCTCCCGAACGCGGGTGCGGCACGCGGCCTGGCAAACCAGCAGCCACATCGTTGGGCGGATTTCCGGACGTGGTCCGGTATCGCGGATGCAGAGAGGAGGAACCCGATGATTCGAGCCAGCCAGCTTCCCGTTGTCGCCGACGTCACTGTCGCGCACGTGCTGTCCCAAAGCGCTACCCGTGGGGTTGCCTTCCCCACTGCCACGCTGCGAGGACGCGGGATCACTGCGCCCAATCTGGCCCCCGTGTGCCCGGGAGGTCTCGTATGCTGACGTCTGTCGCGCTGAGCTAGCGCGCCCGTCACATTGCGAGATGCTCCGGAAGCCCGGGTTGGCCAGTGCCGACCCGGGTTCTTTGCGTCCCCGCAACCGGCACGCGCCGCTGCGCCCTGGGCCACGGTCCCTTCGCAATGCATCGCCCCACCAGAAACGACGTCAGGTCCGCCGCCCGGGCGGGGCCGTGGTCCGTCGTTGCCCGCAACCAGCCTGGATTCGGCTAAATCGGTGGAATCCGCCAGATAAGGGACAAGTGACCACCGGCTGGAAACGACTGGACCGTCGGTCGAGGGAGGGTCAGGAGCATGTCGATCGTGATTGAGATGACCCACCGGTAGCCACGCTGAATCCCAGCCCGTTTGTGCGTTTCCCGGTTTTGATTGCGCCAGAAGGAGCCCTGCGATGTATCCCAACGATCTGTCCCGTGACCTCGTCGACCTTCACCGCAACGAGATGGTCGCCGCCGCGGACGCCCACCGCCGCATCCGGCTCGTCGCTCAGGGCGATGGCTGGTCGATCGTCCTCGTCCGCCGCGCCGTCGGCGGCCAGCTCGTCCGTCTTGGCAACGCCATCACCGGCAACGCCTGCGAGCGTGTCCCTTCGGTTGCCGACCCCCTGACCGAACTAGCCTGATCTGGCCCCAGAAACGACCGTTCCAGAAGAGAAAGAAGCGTGTCCCATGTTCAGCAATCCGATGTCCCCGGAGATGGTCCGGGTGGTCCATGAGCGACAGATCCACGAGGCCGCCGTTCGCCGGTCCCGTCTCCTGCTGGCCCACTCCGGTCAGGAGCGTCCGGCGCTTCGCCAGGCGATCGGAGCCGCGCTCGTCCGCCTCGGCCGCGCCATTGCCAGTGAGCCGCCCCCTCCAGTCTCCGATGTGCGGCTCAGACCGGTGAGACCGGCCCGCTGACGTCACCCGATACAGGAGACCGACCCATGTCACCGTCACCTATTGAACTGGCCACCGTCGTATCCCGGCTCGGCCGGCCCCGCACCGTCCCGCTCCCCGACGGCGCGCCACCCGCGGCCGTCACCGACACGCCTCGCTGGCGTCCAGTCCGGGCCGTCCGGCGAGCGATCGGCCACTGGCTGATCGGCCTCGGCGGGGTGGTCGGAGGACAGCGGGAGACGGTCAATCCCGTCGCCTGAGAGCCCCGAGGGCGCAACCCCGCTTTGGAAACGTCCCGCTCCATCCGCATGTGCGAAGGACGCCAGCGTGATGGAGCGTGGTCGAACTTCGCTGGGGGAGGGCTCTCGTTCCGCCCTCGTCACCGGACCGGCTTCCTGACTTCACCCGACAGCGCCGTCGACCGGCCCACGGTCAGTGCGCGTGTCTTCGCCGCCACTGTTTCCGGCACTTGACCAGGAGAGACCAAATGGCTCACGTCCTCAACCGGCCCATTACCGTCTGGGCGAGCAATCCCGATCTGCTCGCGGTCTCTCCACCGATACCGAGTGGATGTACCAGTTCTGCTGCCAGGCTCGACACCTGGCTGGCGCTGCGTCGTTACCTGCTTGTCGGCGACGTCGATCGGGTTCCGGCTACGCCGCTGTCCATCACCGTCGAAGGCGCGCACCCGGTCCGGGCGGCGCTCGCGGAGGACAGCCTGCGCGTCGTCGCCGAGATCCTCGCCGCGACCGCCAGTCGCCCGTCACGACCGGAACCGATGCTGCTTGCCCTCGCACTGGCCGCCGCGTCCGACGACGACCTCACCCGCCGGGCGGCGCTGACGGCGCTACCCCGCGTCGCCCGGACCGCTGGTGACCTGTTCCTGTTCGCGACCTTCGTCCAGAGCCTGCGTGGCTGGGGACGCGGGCTTCGCCGCGCCGTCGGTGCCTGGTACAACGATCGCGCCCCATCCGACCTGGTCGAGGACGTGCTGACGACGCCGGCCCGCGCCGGCTGGCGCCACGCCGACCTCCTCCGGCTCGGCCACCCGAAGGCACCGACCCTGACCCACGACGCCATCTACCGCTGGCTGGTGACCGGCGCCGGGCCACCGGTCGCCGGGACCGACCCCGCTGAACCCCAGTCGGGCCAGCTGCTCGCCCGGCTCGCCGCCGCCAGCGCGATCGCCGACCTGCGCGACGAGACGGTCGTTGCGGCATTGATCGCGACTCACCGACTCCCGCTCGCCAGCGTCCCGGACCATCTCCTGCGTCAGCCGCTGGTCTGGCGGGCGCTGCTGCCGCACCTCCCGCTCGCGGCGGTGCTGGCGGCGCTCCCGGACATCGCCGCGCTGGGGTGCCTCATGCCTGGCGCACCCCAGCATGATCTCGTCTGCGGACGGCTCACCGATCAGGGCGCCGTCGTTCGCGCCGGGGTGGAACCGCTCGCGGTCATCGCCGCCCTCCGTGCCTATGAAGTCGGTCACTCCGCCGCCAACCGGTGGGCCGTCGATTCCGGGATCCTGTCGGCGCTCGGTCGGGTCTTCGATCTGAGTTGTCAGCGCGTGGAGACCGACGGTCATCAGCTCCGGCTGCGCATCCCTGCGGACATTGCCCAGCGGCCGGACCGGACCGGGGAACTCTCGCCCCTCGATGTCGCCGCCACCCTCGCCGTCGTCCTCTCACGCCATGATTCCGATGCCCGGATCGAGGTCCGGGGTGCCGCGACGTTGCCCCTCCGCTTCGCGCCCAGCGCCGGGATCGACGACGCCGTGGCGGCGATCGGCCGGCTGGCCGCCCGGGCGGGACCAGGCAACGGCGACTCCCCCGCGATCACCCTCAGCGCACGGATCGGAGACACCGAGCGCATCGTCCGGTTTGGGTCAGGCGAACCGGGTTCGGGTGGCGGTCCGATCGGCGATCCGGATAGCGACACGATGACGATGCATGGGATGGACACCAGCCTGATCGCGACCATCCTCGGCCTCGTGCGACCGTTCGACTGATCGGATCGTTTGACACCTCCATGAGCAGACGGACGCCCCGCCTTGAATGAACCCAGGCGGGGCGTCCTGCTGAAGCCATCAGGGATGAGGGAGAAGCGGTCGGAACTACCCCTTGATCCCGGAACTCGTCTGGCTCTGGAGGAAGTAGCGCTGGAAGACGAAGAAGATGATCACGATCGGGATGATCGAGATGACCGCCACCGCCATCTGGATCGGATAGTCGGTCACGTTCTCCCGCCGGAAGAACGCCAGGCCGATCGGCAGCGTCCGGAGGTTGGCATCGCTGATGAAGATCAGCGGTTCGAGGAACGAGTTCCATGACCCCTGGAACGAGAAGATCACGAGCGTCGTCAACGCCGCCCCGGCGTTGGGCAGCGCGATTTGAAAGAACATCCGGTAGCGGCTGGCGCCGTCGAGCCGGGCGGCGTCCTCGAGATCGACCGGGAAGTTCTGGAAGAACTGTCGCATCAGGAAGATGCCGAAGGCGTCGGCGAGGAACGGGATCGTCAGGGCGCCGTAGGTGTTGAGCAGGTTGAGGTTGTTGAGGATGATGAACTTCGGAATGAGGGTCACCATGCCGGGGATCATCAGGGTACTCAGGATGGCCAGGAAGGCAAAATCCTTGCCGGGGAAGTTCATCCGGGCGAACGCGTAGCCCGCCATGGTGTCGAACAGACAGCGTGAGACCACCCAGATCAGGGCGACGACCGTGCTGTTGAAGAACCAGCGCGGCAGATCGGATGTCTGGATGACATCGCGGTAGGCGTCGATCTGCCAGCTGCTCGAGGGGATCAGGCTTCCGAGGGTAAACTGTACGGTCTCGGGCTGCGGCAGGAAGGAGAGCGCCACCGAGAAGTAGAACGGGCCGATCGTCAGGATCGTTACCAGGATCAGGACGACGTAGGCGACCACCCTGATCACCCGGTCAAAGGCAACGTCGCGACTGTCCTGGCTCGTCCGGGCGTACCGGTTGGTATCGGTATGGCTCTCAGCGATCATGGCCGTCCTCCTCGCTGCGGTCGTTCCGCGTGTCCAACGTCACGAGAGGATCAGTCGTCATCGTTCTGCCCGGCGAAGCGGCGCTGGACGAGATAGACCGCCAGGATGATGAAGAACAGGACGATGGCGATCGCGGAGGCATAGCCGAGCCTGAGCCCCTGGAAGGCTTGGGTGTAGACCAGGTAAGCCAGGGTCGTAGTCGTCTTGGCCGGGCCGCCCTCGGACATGATGTAGATCTGGTCGAAGACCTGGAAGCAGCCAATCATGCCGATGGTGAGCACGAAGTAGGTGATCGGTTTCAGAAGCGGAATGGTGATGTCACGGAAGACCCGCCAGCGCGAGGCGCCGTCCAGTTGGGCGGCCTCGTAGACCTCGGCGGGAACGTTCTGCAGGCCGGCGAGGTAGACGACCATCGTCCCACCGAGGGACGTCCAGATGTTCTGCAACATGATGGAGGCCATGGCGATACTTGGCCCGGCCAGCCAGACGCTGACGTTGTCGACTCCGAAACTGCCCAGGATCTGCTCGAAGACCCCGTTGGGGTTGGCCAGCCAGACGGGCCGGGGCGGTGTGATGCCGATGTTGCGCAGGATGGTGTTGATCAGACCGTTGCCGGAGTACAGCCAGATGAAGATGACGGCGATGACGACGGACGAGCTGATCGAGGGGAAGTAGAAGGCCGTTCGGAAGAAGCCGATCCCGCGGAGCTTTCGGTTGGCGAGGACGGCCAGAACGAGCCCCAGGGCAGTCTGGATCGGTACCACGCCGAGGGTGTACCAGATGGTGTTGCGGAGGGCGACGTAGAAGTCGGGACTGTCGAACAGTTCGCGGTAGTTGTCGAGACCGATGAACGGCCGGACGTTCGCCTCGCCGAACGTGCCGATGGTATCCCACGCGTGGAGGCTCACCCAGGCAGCGTAGAAGATCGGCGCGACGACGAAGACGACGACGACCAGCATGGCCGGGGCGATGAACAGCCAGCCGGCGATCCGGTCCTCACGGTCCGCAGCCTTGCTCGACCGGCCGACCTTCGGCGCGCGGCCCATCGACAGCGATACCATCTCGTACCCCCAACTTCTCGCGAAGCATCAGCGTGGGCGACGGGCGTATCCCGTAACCCACGCTGAACGTTGAGACGGTTCGGACATCACGAGGCCGCTTCGCCGGACTGGACACGATCACCCAGCCTGGTGATCTAGCTGGCCGGAGTCGCCGTGGCCGGCGACTGGAGCTGGATGTCGGCGTTGGCGCGGTCGGCCATCTGCTGGGCCGCCTCCGCAACCTCGATCTGCCCGGCGAACAGATTCTGGAGGATCGAGGTGGCATCACCATTGAACAGGAGACCACCGGGGCCGAGCTGCCACGGGCGGGCATAGGCCGCCGCGTCGACAAACAACTGCCGCTCGGGGAAGGTGGCCAGCCACTGCGGGGTCAGCGTGCTCCGGGATGGCATGACACCAGCGGACGTGGTCAGGTTCAGCATCGTCTCGTCGTTGTTCAGGAACTGAACCAGACTGAAGGCCGCATCCGGGGCCGGGGTGCCGGCGAAGATCGAGTAGGCGACCGTGAATGCGAACGTCGCCTGGATACCGGTCGGTCCGGCTGGAAGTGGCGCGACACCATACTTGAGGTCCGGGTAGTTCAGGTCATAGTTGCCGAAGTTCCAGTTACCCTCGAAGGTGAGTGAGCCGAGCCGGTCTCCGAAGGCAGCGCCTTGATCATTCGAACCCGCGTCCGCTGGCGTGGTTGCGAGGCCGTCACGGTAGAGTCCGTAGTAGAACTCGAGCGCGTCGACCGTCGCCTGATCACCGATCAGCACCTGGCTGAAATCGGAACTGAGAATCTCTCCCCCGGCCTGGTAAAGAAACGCCAGCATTCGCGCTGGGTCAGGAACGATGATTCCGCCCGGGGTCCCCAGCGAATCGGTCAACGCCTGAAGTGTCGCCCTCAACTCGTCCCAATTGGTCGGTGCCGCCGTAAGCCCAGCGGTCGCGAAGTCGTCGGTGCTGTACCACATGGCCAGGGCCGACCAGTCCTTCGGGAGGCCAAGCGTCTGTCCGTTGTACTGATAGGCGGCGAGCAGATTCGGGAAGTAGTCGTTGCCGTTCGGTGTGCTCGCCAGCAGGTCGTCCAGCGGGAGCAGCAGGCCCCGGGTGGTCAGGTCAGGAGCCAGCATACTGTCAACCCAGAAGACGTCCGGTGCGGTTCCCGCAGCCAGATCCGTGGTGATCTTGGTTGGGTAGTCGGTTGGAACAGATTCCAACGTGACGGTGATCCCGGGATTTGCGGCCTCGAAGGCCCGCAACTGGGTGTTGATCGTTGCTTGCTCATCCGGGTTGGCAAACGTGCTCAGTCGCAACTGGGTTGAGCCCTGAGCGGACGCCCGCGTCGGGTAGGAGACGTAAGGCGCGGCGGCGGCAAAGGCGGCGGCGCCAGCGGCGGCCTTGAGCGCGTTCCGGCGGTGGAAGGTACGGGTCGGCTGATATCCCACGATGTTCACTCCCTGTGATCGCCCTGCTTCGGGCGAGCGGTACACTCTCGACGCGATAGTGACCTGGCGAGCGCGTCCTGAGGACATCCATCTTGGTACGGTCCGGCTCCCGACGGATTGGTCGCCGGACGATGGGGTGGCCACGACCCGTTCTCGTCGCTCTTCGAGTTCCAACCGGTCGCATCGGTGCCCGGCTGGTCTGCCGGACGCTAGTATCATCCGGAACCGGGCCGAAAGGAAGTCCTTCGCGAGCGCGGATCGCATGAAAGTGAACGCTCGGCCAGAGGCAGTGACGAACAGTGAACAACTCCGACGCTCAGCGACCGGATTCAGCGCCAGAGATCAGCACCGATCGGCGCCGCGAACTCCGTCGGACCTGGCCTCGCTCCACGCAGCGCGAGGCCCGGATCGACCAGGTCCTCGGTCGACGGCAGCCGGGTCTGACCGTCGTGCTCGAGGACGTCCACGACCCGCACAACGCGGCGGCCGTCCTGCGATCCTGCGACGCGACCGGCGTGCTCGAGATCCACACGGTCCACGAGCACGAGCCCGACCCGTCGAGACGGCCGTCGCGGGCGACCTCGTCCTCGGCGGCCAAGTGGGTCCCCGTCGTCCGCCACGGCGACATCGCCGGATGCTACGCCGTGTTGCGGGGGCGGGGGATGCAGATCGTGGCGACGGCTCTGACCAGCGACAGCGTCGACCTCTACGACGTCGACTTCACCCGGCCCACCGCGATCGTGATGGGCAATGAGCACCGCGGGCTGACCTCGGCGGCGATCGCCGGTGCCGATGTCACGGTCCGCATCCCGATGTCCGGCATGGTCGAGAGCCTGAACATCTCGGTCGCGACGGCGGTGACGCTGTTCGAGGCGTTCCGCCAGCGCCGTGCCGCCGGTCTCTACGATGAGCCGCAGCTCCCGGAAGATGAGCTGGCCCGGCTCCGGGCGGAGTGGCTGCGAAAGTAGCCATCCGGGGGCCGGATCGCCCCGTCAGGGTCGGGCCGGCGGCCGCTGCAACGACCGCGCGACATTCCAGCGCTGGAAGACGACCCCTGGGTTGGGCCGGCTTCTACGTTTCGGTACTGATGCGAGGCGGGGCGGCCGCGGTCAACCGGTCAACGAGGCCCGGGACCACGCGAGGCGCCGGTAGACCGGTTCGAACCCGACGCGAGCGTAGAGCGACCGGGCGGGTTCGAGCCGGACGTACGTCTCGACCTTGACGGTGACCACGCCGGCCGCGACCAGCCGCCGGACGCCCTCGGCCATCAACGCGGTGCCGACCCCGCGGCCCTGGAAGGCGTCCTCCGTACGGACTGGCTCGAAGTGACCGACCGCCGTGGGGCCGTCGCCACCGTCGTGCCAGAGCAGGCAGTAGGCCGCCAGCGACCCATCGTCCGTAAGGACGCGCAGGTCGAACTCCGGTCGGTAGAGGGTGGTCTGCCGCAACCGGTCGTGGACGGCCGGGCCGTTGCGCCGGGCGAGGTGGTGGGGGCCGTCGCTCGGCTCCGTCCCGTCCGCGAAGCGCCAGCCATGCGGGAGGGGCGGACTGACGGGCGGCTGGGACGGCCGCTGAGCGAACTGGACCATGTCGTCCCCGGGATCGCGCTCCAGCCCCCCGTCGGCGAGGGCGGCGCCAAGAACGTCGTCCCGCTCATCGACCATGACTGCGACCGTTGCGCCGGAATGGAACGCCGGGTCGGCCAGGCGGTCGAGTAGCCACGGGATCACGAGCTCGTGTCCGGGCCTGCCGGGCGCGACGTCCCCGACCAGGTCAATGTTGATCCGGTCGGGCTCCCCGTCCGTTCCCGCGTCGCGCGCCTCGACGACGGCGACCAGGGGACGGCCGTCCCGCCCCTCCCAGACCGTGATGACCGTCGGCGCCGCCCGCTTCGGCTCCGTGGCCCACCACCAGGCCAGGTCGCCGGCCTCGAGCAGGCCGGCCATGGGGTCCATCTCCCGGACTCGCAGCATGATGTCAGTAGCGGCACGGAACGCGTCAATGCCTGTCAGGGTCCGTGGTCCGTCGATCATGAAGGTCCCTCCAGTTCGTCCTGTGGACGGCGACCGGCAGACGAGCGCGGCGGCCCGCCGGGGCAAGAGGGGACGGTTCAACCAGCGCAGCCCACGGTCGATGTCAGGTCCCGAGCGCCCCGTCGATCGCCGAGCGGAGCACAATCAGGTCCCGGGTCAGCGCGCCGTCCCGCAGGTCGTCCACTTCGGCGTTGCGAAGCTCGGATGCCAGCTGCCGGACCGCGTTTCGAACCCGCTCGGGATCGAAACCGGTCGCCGCCAATTGCCCGTCGAGCAGGCCGTCGAGTTCGAGGCGCCAAGTATCGGTCAGGTTCGGGGCCGCCGGCGCGAAGCGGGACGGGGAATGCCCGGGCGGAACATCCGCGGCGACATCGATCGATGGCGTCGGTCCGTCCGGTATCCGTTCGGAGCTGGCCGAGGCGGTTGCCCCGTCGACCGCCTCGGCCGGTCTCGCCGCGACCCGCTCGGGCGCTGGTTCCGCCCGGAGCCGGCGGACCCGCTCGCTGATGCCGGCCGGGTCCTCCGGGAGCGTCTCGTCGCGGAGCGAGCGGGACAGTCGGGCGGCCTCCTCGGCCGGGATGTTCTCGCTGACGATCGCGTCGCGCAGCGCTTCCTGAGCCGCCGCCGGCAGACCCTGGAGGGCCCGGCTCTGCTTCTCGCTCAGCCGTCCGGACCGGATGTCCTCCCGCGCCGTCTCGGGCAGCTTCTCTGTCCCGAGGAGCTGGAACAGGCGGCTGCGCCGGATCCCGACCGCCTCGGCGACGGCCTCCCACGGCGCGTCCCGGAGCTGGACCTTGAGCGCCCGGAGTGCTGAGGCACGGTCGAGCGCGTTGAGGTCGTCCCGGACGATGTTCTCCATCAACTGCTGGATCAGCCGGCGCTCGATCGGGACGTCGCGGACCATCGCCGGGATGCTGGCCAGCCCGGCCATCCGGGACGCTCGCCAGCGGCGCTCGCCCTGAACGACGATGTAGATGTCGCGCCCGGACTCATACCGCACGACGATCGGCTGGAGGACGCCTTCCAGCCGGATGCTGGCGGCGAGCTCCTCCAGCTTCTCCTCGTCGAAGGTCTGCCGGGGCTGGGACGGGTCGGAGCGGATCCGGTCGAGGTCGATCTGCTTGGCCTCGACCAGATCCGCGACGCCGACCGCCTGTGGCCGGCTGTCCGTGAAGAGGCTGTCGACGGTGAACCGGCGGCGACGGGCCGCTCCCCGGTCAGCCATGCCCGTGGTCCGACGTCTGGCCGGCCGTGACGGAGGGCTCGGCTGTCCCGGACATCGCGCCGTCGCTGTCGATCCAGGCGCCGACGTCGCGGTAGGCGGCGGCGACCGACGATCGCGGCATGTAGTTGAGCACACTGACCCGCTCGGCCGCCGACTCGGCGCTCCGGACCGAAAGCGGGATCGCCGGCAGCCGCCCGATCTGCGGGAACTCCTCGGCCAGCGCCGCCAGCATGTCCGTCGCCAGCCGGGAGGAGTGGTGGACCTTGGTCGGCAGGAATCCGAGGACGCGCAGGCGCGGGTTCAGCCGCCGGATCCGGTTGACGGTCTCGAACAGGCGCCCGAGTACCATCAGCGACAGCGGGTGGGGCTCGATCGGGATGATCAGATCCGACGACGCGATCAGGATGTTGATCGAGAGGACGTTCAGCGCCGGAGGGGAGTCGATCAGAACGTAATCGTAGGCGGAGAGGTCGGCGCTCCGGAGCCGGTAGTCCAGCTGGCGCTCGCGCTCCAGGACGCTGAGCAGCTCCAGTTCGGCGGCGGCGAGGTCCGGGTGGGACGGGACGAGGTCCACCCCCGGCAGCGTCGTTGGGACGATCACGTCCGGGATCTCGACCGTCTCGTCGATGAGCAGATCGTAGACGGACGCGGTTAGTGCGGCGATGTCGACGCCGACCGCCATCGTCAGGCTGGCCTGCGGGTCGAGGTCGATCGCGAGGACGCGCCGGCCCCGCTCGACGAGCGCCGCGGCCACGTTCAGGGTGCTGGTGGTCTTGGCGGTGCCGCCCTTCTGATTGAAGAAGGCGATAATACGGGTCATCGATGCCTCGTCGGTACGGGGTCTGGCGGGCGGTGTACGTACGTTCCAGCCTATCACCCGCCGGATATGCGCACAATGGTACCGGACCGAGCCCGGTCGGGTCCCGCCACTGCCCCTCCCGTCACGCCAGAGAGCGAGGACCGCCGCCTGTGCGCATCCCCCGGGAACCGTCCGAGATCACGCCCCAGTGGCTCACCTACGCCCTCCATCTCTCCGGCGCCCTGACCCCTGACGTACGGATCGACTGGGTCGATCAGAAGGAGATCGGTGACGAGCGCGGCTTCACCGGCCGGGTGATCCGCGTCCGGACCGGGCAGTCCTCGGCGTCCGGCCGCCTGGCGAGTCAGACGCTGATCGCCAAGCTCCCGCTCGCGAACCGTGCGGGAGAGGGCGACGACGCCGTCGCGCCGCTGGAGAGCGAGGCGACCCGCGACGCCCATCTAACCCGAAGTGCCCGCGAGCTCCACTTCTACGACGCGCTCGCGACCCAGAGCGGCGTCGCGGTCCCGCGGTCCTTCTTCGCCGCGATGGACCTGTCCGACCATCGGATGGTGCTCCTGCTGGAAGATCTTTCCGGATTCCGCTTCGGCGACGTGCTGACCGGCTGCTCCAACGCCGATGCCGCCCTGCTCATCGACAGCATCTCCCGGTTCCACGGCCGGTGGTGGGGACGGGAGATGCCGATGCCGTGGCTGGCGGGCTGGACCGGCGATCACGCCGCCGCCCAGGTCCGGCTCCGGCGCAACGTCGTTCGCCTGCCGGATCACGTCGTCGCGACCTTCCCGGCGGACATCCAGGCACTCCTTGCCTGGCTGGCGGACGGCGCCTACCAGCGGGTGCTCGACGCCCTGTCGGCCGCCCCGCGGACGCTGATCCACGGCGACCTCCACCTCGACAACATCGCCTTCCGGGACGCCACTACGGCGGCGACTCCGATCATCACGGACTGGCAGACGGTCGGTGTTGGGCCGGCGGTCGTCGACCTTGCGGCCTGCCTGTCTGGCGCACTGGACGTTGCCAACCGCACCGATGTCGAAGCCGGCCTGCTCGCCAGCTACTACGACGGCCTGCTCGCCGCCGGGGTGAGCGACTACAGCCGGATGCAACTGGAACGGGACTACGGACTCGCGCTCGTCCGGCAGCTGGCCGGCGTCTTCGGCTGGCTCGCGAATACCGAACTGGCGGACCTCGGAGGCCGGGAACGTGGCGTGACCCTTGCCGCCATCGGTGACGGCCGCCTCATTGCCGCCCTGCGCGACCACGCCCCGATGTCTCTCCTGTCCGGGCCTGAAGGGACTGGCTGAACGAAACTGGATTCGTCGCTGGAGGATGAGGGCGACATCTCGATCGCGGTGTCGTGCTCCCGGTTGAAGTAATCGCAACTAATGTCGTTCAGCCGGTCCCTTCAGGCTCGGACCACACGCTTTTTGGGCCCGCGTCCCGATTTTCTATTACAGCTACCCGCTCGGGATGCTCGGAGCGCGTTGCCACGTTGGCTAACGCCTACCCCCGGTTGAAGAACCCGCCGCCCCGGCTCTTCTGCGGGTTGCGGTTGCCGGTCGTGCGCTCGACCTCGCGCTCGTCGGTCGGGGCGTTCGGGTCCGGGATCGGGATCTGGAGCTGGTTCAAAACGAGCCGGTTGGTGGCCGCCAGGATCAGCGGCGGCGTCAGCAGGACCAGCGGCACGACCAGCGCCGCGCCGACCAGGACGGTGACGAGGATCCAGAGCGCGAGGATGAGGGACTGGCCCGGCGCTGAGGCAATCACGTAGCCGGACCGTCGGAAGGCCTGCCGCGGCGTCGCGTCGGTCAGCGAGACGATTGCCAGCGAGATGAAGGCGACGATCGCGCCAATCACGATCAGGAACAGCCAGAGCGGGACGAGGACGGTGAACAGGCTGCCCGACTGGGCGTAGAAGACGAGGTTCAGCAGCAGGACGCCGAGCGCCGTGAAGGCGAAGGCCGCGACGATCCAGCCGCGGACCGCATACTCCCGCGCCCAGTCACCCAGATCGCGCCATGATGGCCGGTCGACGATCAGGCGGGGGTCGACCCACTTCGCCAGCAGCGTGGTGGCCGGCCCGGCGCCGATGATGAGACCGACGATCACCAGCGCGTACCCGAGGAGCGTTGGCAGGGCCGCACCGAGGGCGACGAAGACGATGAACGGGATGAAGACGGCGATCCACCAGAGGATCGAGCCGAGCATGAAGGGCAGGATCTGATCGAACGTGTCCCGGATCGCCCGCCAGAGATTGCTGAAACCGCGCACGGATACCCTTGTCCACCCGCCGCGACGCGGGCATCGTTCAGTCTGTTCGCTGGTGCCATCGCACCGGGCCGGAATGGCCGCAACTATACCCCGCCCCGATCGGGCCGGGGACGCGACTGGGCAGGGGCGGTGCGATCCGGTGGCCGACGCCTTGCCGGGGAAGGGCCCATCACCCGAACCGTCGTCCACTATTCACCAGTTCGTTTGCCTTCGGAGGGCCGTTCGATGACCTTACCGTCTCGATCCGATGTCTTCGGCACGCTGGCCGGGGTCGAGCCCGGTTCGCCACTGGCCGACCTCCGGGCCCGGCGGCCGGACCTGACACGCTTCAGCCAGGCCAGCTACGAGTCGCTCCTCGAACCGGCCATCGGGGATAGTCTCTCCCGGAAGGAGCGCGAGATGGTCGCACTCCGGGTGGCCCTCCTGACGCCGGACGACCGGTTGGCCGTCTGGCACACCGAGCGTCTCATGGCGGCCAGCGGGACGGCGGCGACCGTCCGCGCCGTCTCCGGGTTTCCGGCCGTCTCGCCGCAACTTACGCCCCGCGAGGTTGCGATCCTCCGCCAGTCCGACCTCGTCGCCCAGCGCCCGGTCGACGCCGGACCAATGGACATCGACGCCCTGCGAGCGGCTGGCCTCTCGACGCTCGAGATCGTCACGCTGTCCCAGTTGATCGCCTTCGTCGCCTTCCAGGTCCGCGTGCTCGCGACGCTGCGCGCCCTTGGAGAGACCGCATGAGCCACCTGCCCGAATTCACCCATCAGGTCGTCGACTGGACCCCCTGGGTCGAGACGATCGACGACGGCGCCGCGACCGGTGATCAACTCGCTATCGTCGAGGAAATCGTCGGCAACCGAAAGACCGGCCGGACCTACTGGGCGACGCTCGCCCACGACGCCGACGTCCTCCGTCACCGGCATGACCTCTTCCCGGAGACGCTGCGGGACAAGGCCGACGAGGGTGGTTCGCCTCGGTCGGACCTGGAACTGTCCGCCGTCGCCGCGAGCCGGTCGACCGGCTGCGTCTACTGCGCGTCGGTCCATGCCCGCGCCTATGTCCAGCTGACCGGTAACGCTGATCTGATCGACGCGGTCCTGCGGGACGGCACTGCCGCCGAGTTGCCGGCGCGCGAACGGGCACTCGTCGCCTTCTCCGCGAAGCTGGCCGAGTCGCCGCGGGATGTCTCGGCGGCAGACCTTCAGCCGCTCCAGGATGCCGGCTACAGCGACCTCGAGATCTTCGACATCGCCCATTCCTCGGCGATGTTCGCCTGGGCCAACCGGCTCCTCCTGTCGCTCGGTGGGCAGTCGGTCGCCGAATGAACCGGCTGAGGCAGGCGAGGCTGTCCAGTCAGCGATCGGTGTTGGCGCCGTAAGCGGACGATTGCGCGGAGACAGTCTGGGATCGACGGGTGGTTCCGGCTCATTTCGCGTCGTGTTTTCCGCGGCAATTCCTTCCGCCATCTCGGGACGCACCCAACCAGAGGACACCAACTTCGATGCTCGATACGAATCTCGTGCTCAAGGCGGACGAGCTCTACCTCGCCGGAGCGGTCAATACCGACGGCAGCGGCGAGCGCGCAACCGGCATCTACGCCCGGGACACCCGGTTCATCAGCGTCCTGGATATCGATCTCAACGGCCATCCGCTCCGCACCCTCGCCGTCCGGACGCCAGATGCCAACCGCGCCCTGTTCGTCTCCACCAACGAGGGGTATCAGGACGACGCCCGCGAGGTCTACGGCCACAGCCTCGGTATCGAGCAGCAGCTGACGCTGACCGACCGGGTCACGCTTCGGCTGACGGTCCGCAACCACGGCCTTCAGTCCCTGACGCCGGCGCTCGGCGTCACGATCGGCTCGGACTTCCGCGACCTCTTCGCCATTCGCGGCTTCCCCCAGCCGGAGCCGGGCACCTACCTGCCAGTCTCGTCGACTGCCGATACGTTCGACCTCGGCTACCGGACGCCGGCTGGCGAGGAGGTCGGGATCTCCGTCGACTTCGCCGAGCCGCCGGTCTCGATCGTCGAGGCCAGCGAGGGAGCCGGCGATCAGGATACGTGCCGGTCGCGTTCGTCGCCGGTCTTCGGGCCGTCGGGGACGTCCATTCCTGGCGTCGCGGCGGTCGCGACGTTCCGGCCCATCGTTGCCCCCGGCGAGACCTGGCAGACGACGTTGACGATCCGGCTGCGGACGTTCGGGGATCGGCCCCTCTCGGCGGTCGCACGGCTGCCGTCCCGCGGCCCGCTCCAGCCTGGGGCGATCCGGACCAGCGACCCGCGGCTCAACGCCGTGCTGGACCGGGCCACCGCCGACCTGGCGATGCTCCAGACGACGTTCGACGAGGGCTCGATCGTCGCGGCCGGAATCCCCTGGTTCGTCGCGCCGTTCGGCCGGGACAGCCTCATCGCCGCCTTCCAGACGCTGCCGCTCTCCCCCTGGCGGACTGCGGCGACGCTCCGTGTCCTCGCCGCCCATCAGGCCACAACCCACGACGCCTGGCGCGACCGCGAGCCGGGCAAGATCCTCCACGAGGTCCGCTACGGCGAGTTGGCCCGGAGCGGCGGGATCCCGCACACGCCGTACTACGGGACGGTCGACGCGACACCGCTGTTCGCCTGGCTCGTCGCCGAGACCGTCGCCTGGACTGGCGACGAGGCGCTCTGGCGGGAGCTCGAGGCGCACGCCCGGGCGGCCGTCCGCTGGATGCGCGAGTTCGGCGACCTCGACGGCGATGGTCTGATCGAGCACCCGACCCGCCAGCCGGATGGCGTCCACATCACCAATCAGGGCTGGAAGGACAGCTGGGACTCGCTCCACCACGCCGATGGCTCCGTCCCGACCGGCAACATCGCGCTGGTCGAGGTCCAGGGCTATGCCTTCGCCGCCTGTCGCCGGCTGGCCGACATCGCCCGGCTCTATGGTGACGCTGAATGGGCCAGCGAACTGGAGGGCTACGCCGAGCAGATCCGGACGCTGGTCGAGGACCGGTTCTGGGTGGACGAGATTGGGACGTATGCCCAGGCGCTCGACGGCGACAAGCGGCCGACGGCGATGGTCAGTTCCAACGCCGGCCACCTCCTGTTGACCGGTCTTCCTTCCCAGGAGCGGGCGGCGACGATCGCTCGAACACTGGCTCACCCCTCGATGAGTTCCGGCTGGGGCCTTCGGACGCTGGCGACCACCTCGGCGACCTACAACCCGATGAGCTACCACAACGGTTCGATCTGGCCGCACGACAACTCGCTGGTCGTCGGCGGACTGGCGACGATGGGTCAGACGGCGGTCGCCGTGGACGTCTTCGAATCGCTGCTGGCCGCCGCGCTAACCGACCCGGTGGGGCGGCTGCCGGAGCTGTTCTGCGGCTTCCCCCGGATCGGGATCGCCGAAGCCGCGCCGGTCCCGTACCCGGTCAGCTGTATCCCACAGGCCTGGGCCGCCGGGGCGATCCCGTTCATGCTGACGCGCCTGCTCGGCCTGAAGATCACCGACGACGGCCGCGAGATCTCGGTCGCGCCGACCCTGCCGGCGTCGGTCGACTGGGTGGAGGTCACCGGACTTCGGGCGGGGAATGCCGACGCGACCGTCCGCGTTCGACGCGACGGCGATGGCTACCTGGTCGAGGGGACCGGTTCGATCCGGCAGGCGCTTCCGGCGTCGTAGCGCGGACGGCGCCAAGGGCTCAGCTGGTCTCGTCAGGCGTCGGCGGGGTATCGGTGCTGTTCTTCGATGCGGCGGTGATCTTCGGCTCGAAGCGGGCGAAGACGTCCAGCACGATGAAGGCGGCGATGGCACCCATGACCGCGACCTCATAGAAGCCGGCCCCAATCAGGAGACCGAGCGCGGCGGTCACCCAGAGACTCGCGGCGGTCGTCAGGCCCCGGACCCGGCCGCCACCCCCGAAGATCACCCCAGCGGCGATGAACCCGACGCCCTGGACGATCGTCGAGGCGATCCGGGAGGGATCGTACGATTGATTGCCGGCGTTGGCCGCTTCCTGCCCGAGCAGGAGCGACGCGAACATGAACAGCGCGGAGCCGAGGCTGACGAGGGCATGGGTGCGGAGGCCGGCTGGCTTGTTGCGGCGCTCCAGGCCCAGCACGCTGCCGATCACGACGGCCAGCGTGATGCGGATGACCGCGTCGATCCGGGTGAGGTCGTCTGTCATCGTCTCCGTTCCCGCCGTGCCGATCTCGTGTCCAGGATGCCGGGTGGTGCAACGCCCCCGTCGCCCTTTCGTCGTGGTGGCCATGATTCCGGCGACGCGCCGTCGGCACTCCGCCCACTGATCGATGCTCGACGTCTGACCGCGGGGTCGCTTGACAGGCTCATAGTGTTCGTATACTATGTACGTACAGTTCCGAGGGGCAGTGGCCAGCGGAGATGAACCACCGGCGGGGTCAACGGCGTCGCCTGTTGCGGGACAGGCGGCGGGACCGGGGTCTCGAACGGGTCTGAAGACGGAAGCGTGCGCGTTGCGGGGCGTCGCACGGGGAAAGCTTCGGACGGGGGATTCGCCAGCAACCATGGTCCGTCGGGACTGTCTCGTTTTCTGGTTCATCGTCGAGCCGGAATGAGGATTCCTCGGAAGGCCGAATCGCGACTCCCACGAAACCCGGATAGTCGCGCCCCGGTCTCGTGAGAGCCTCTCGATCCAGCGACCGGTTCGTCTACTCCGGCGTGTACGACGCGACGATCATCCCGAAGTAACTCGGTGCCTCGTACGACAGGAGCTCGGGGACGAGTTCGACCCGCTCCTGAATCCCGGCCAGCATCAGCGTCTGCCACATCCCGTCGATCGCGGCGTTGTTGACCTCGTCGTCGGTCAGCTTCAGCTGCGCCTTGAGGTCGTTGTCCCGGATCGAAGCGACGATCTTCGCGTCGACCGGCCCGGCGTCCGGGTGCGCTCCGTAGGGGCCGCTCTCGATGTGGGTGTGGGCCCAGTCGCAGGAGGCGATGAAGGCGACCCGTTTGCCGCTCCGCTCGGCGGTGTCGGCGACGGATCGGCCGAAGTCGATCATCGTCTGGCGTGACAGATCGCGGGAGGGCGCGACGATCACGACTGGCGGCCCGTCCGGCCCGTCCGGGTCGGGCGCCAGCACGTCGCCATGGCCGGGCACGTGGTTGCCGTGGCCCATGAACCAGAGCGGGGTGATCGCGTCCCAGGTGATCGGGTAGCCGGCCTGCGAGATCCGGTTGCCTCCCCAGCTGATCTCCGAGGTCGGCACGCCGGCGGTGGCGGCCGATGAGGCGATCTCCCGAGCGAGCTCGAGGTCGATCGGCACGTTCAGCTCGACGGTGTTCTCGTTGCGCGACAGCTTGCCGGCCGCGCGCCGAGCGGTGCTGATCGCGATGTGACCGGCGACGCGGATGCCGTGTGGTCCGGCCAGGACGATCGTGTCGATGTTGGCCGCGTCGAACCGGCGACCGAGCTCTTCCATCGCCGCCCGCGTCGCGAGGGCGCCGTCCGCGTCCTCGGCGATTCGGGGAATGATCGAGAAGCCGTGCGGCGCGACCGCGCCGAAGACGATACCCACTGTGATGCTCCCGTCTGGTGGTCAGCGCTGCGCTGGCCCGTGCGATAGATCGGGGTCCATTGTGCCGGAAAGCGGCCGGACACGAAACAGCCCTGGTCAGCCCGAGGCGCGGCCGATCGGTTCGGCGACGGTTTCCGTTGCCACCTCCTCGGGCCGGGATCGCGTCTCCCGAACGAGGAAGACGATGATCAGGGCGGCACCGAAGCCGATCGCCGAGAGGGCGTAGGCGCTCCCGGCGATGTCCAGCGTGTCGGCAAGGATGCCGACGACCAGCGGACCAGTCACCTGTCCGACATCGCCGATGACGCGCCAGAGCCCGAGGAACTCGCCGGTGGCCCCGCGTGGCGCGAGGTCGGCGCCCAGGGTCATCATCGACCCGGCCCCGAACCCGTTCCCGAAGCCGACCACGGCCGCCGCGGCCATCAGTGTCCAGAAGCTGTGCGCGAACGGGATCAGCGCGACGCCAACGCCCATGATCGCGAACGACGGGACCATCGACGCCTTGCGGCCCAGCCGGTCCATCGTCAGTCCGGCCGGGATCGACATGGCGACGTCGAAGATCGAGGCCACCGTCAGGATCGCGCCGACCTGCCCGCCGCTGAGCCCGAGGTAGGAGTAGCCGTAGAGCGGCACAAGCAGCATCCGGCCGGCCCGGATCATCATCGCGAAGGTCTGGGCGGCGGCGGCGGCGGCGAGGTCGCGGCGGTTGTCGACGACTGTCCGGCGGACCGTCAGCCAGCGGTGGCGAGTGGAGAGGTTGCGGAGCGTCGCGGTCTCCGGAATCAGGGCGACGGCGACACCGAAGGCGATCGCGGCCATCAGCCCCGAGGCCAGGAAGGACGTCCGGGCGCCCAGAATCTCGATCAGGATGCCGCCGACCGCCGGGCCACCGAGCGTGCCGAGCCGCTGCAGGCCGCCAAAGGTCGAGAGCGCCTTGCCGCGCTCCCGGACCGGGATGCTCTCGGCGATGTAGGCGTGACGGGAGATTCCCCAGAGGGCCGTCCCGATTCCAGCGACGATCCGGAGGGCGATCGTCAGCTCGTAGTTGACGAAGGGAAACGCGATCAGACAGGTCGAGATCGCGACGGTTCCGGAGCCGATGAGCATCGCCCGGCGCAGCCCGATCCGCTGGAGGAACGCCCCGGCCGGGATGTCCATGAACAGCGTGCCGAGAGCGGCGGCGCTGACGGCCAGCGCGATCAGTGTGCTGGTGACGCCGAAGTCCGCCGCGAACAGCGGGATCGTCGTGACGAGCATGCCCTGGCCGAAGGCGAGCAGGAGGGTGGGGAGGTAGACGACGATCGCGACCCTGTTGCGCAGCGTTGGGGACTCCTTCGGGGAGTGCGGCCAGACCGGGGCGCCCGTCCGGTCGAGCGGCCCGAAGTGACGGAAACTGGTTGACATCCTACCACCGCTACGCTGGTCGCTGGGGGGCGCGGTCTCCGGTCCGATGACATGCCTGTTCCATCCGGCCGAGGTCGGCCGATCGCGCTGCGTTAGACTATCCGGCGACGATTCCGACTGACCGCTCTCCATCTATCCGTCAGCAACGCGGTCGTTCGGACCGAAAGGAACCTCAACGTGGTCTTCCGCAGAATGTTCAAGCGCCGTGCCGAGCCGGACATCCAGGTCGAGCAGGGCCTGGCCAAGACCCGCCGGGGCGTCTTCAGTGAGATCACCCGGCTGTTCGATCGCGGAACGCTCGACGACGACCTCTACGAAGAGCTCGAGATGCTGCTGATCCAGGCCGACATCGGCTGGGACGTCAGCCAGAAACTGGTCGAGGAGCTCCAGTCGCAGGTCCGGGAGCAGGGCATCCGCGACCCGGTCGAGGCCAGGGAGATCCTCCGCAACGAGATGGTCAAACTGCTCGAAGGGGCGACCCGCAACCGGACCGTCAAGATCCTCCAGCGCGGCGTGCCGTTCGTCATCATGGTCGTCGGCGTCAATGGCGTCGGCAAGACGACCAGCATCGCCAAGCTGGCCCACTACCACCAGAGCTTCGGCCGCAAGGTCATGGTCGCCGCCGGGGACACGTTCCGCGCCGCCGCGATCGACCAGCTCCAGGTCTGGGGCGAGCGGCTCGACGTCCCGGTGATCGCCCACAAACCCGGCTCCGACCCGGCCGCCGTCGTCTTCGACGCGATGCAGGCTGCCCACAACCGCAACGTCGACGTCCTGATCGTCGACACCGCCGGCCGGCTCCACACCAAGACCAACCTGATGCAGGAGCTGCATAAGGTCCGGAACGTCATGCGACGGACGGTCGAGAACGCGCCGCAGGAAGTGCTCCTGGTGATTGACGCGACGAGTGGCCAGAACGGGCTGATCCAGGCGCAGGAGTTCTCGAAGTCGGTCGACATCACCGACATCATGATCGCCAAGCTGGACGGGACGAGCAAAGGTGGCATCGCCTTCGCCGTCGCCCGGGAGCTGGGCACGCCGATCTCCTACATCGGCACCGGCGAGCGGGCGACGGACATGGCCGAGTTCCGCGAGGATACCTACGTCGACGCCCTGTTCTTCGGCGAGGGCGAGGGGCTCGGCTGACCCACGGCCTGGGACGAATGTCCCGATGCGCCAGGAATCGACGGCGTGCTGGGATGCGATCCGGGCGGGACGGTGCGGGGGTATCGTGCCGGACGACAGGCGCGGACGGCATTGCCCGGTGCGTTATCCTTGTCGATGATTCTTCCCCACCCGCCGGCATGGTCCGTTCCCCCGTTCCGGCCATCCGGGACCGCCGCGCGGGTCACCCAGGAGCACCACGATGTTCGAAGCACTCACCGATCGACTGAACGAGACGTTCGGCCGACTCTCGAAGAAGGGCCGGCTCGGCGAGGCCGACGTCGACGAGGCCATGCGCGAGGTCCGGCGGGCGCTGCTCGAGGCCGACGTGAACTTCAAGGTCGTCAAGACCTTCGTCGCGACGGTCAAGGAGCGGGCGATCGGGCAGGAAGTCCTCCAAAGCCTGACGCCTGCCCAGACCGTCATTGGTATCGTCCACGAGGAGCTCATCAACATCCTCGGCCGAGAGCGCGAACCGCTCCGGCTCCCGGATGGCGGTCCCCAGATCATCATGCTGGTTGGCCTCCAGGGGTCGGGCAAGACGACCCACGCGTCCAAGCTGGCACTGTTCACGCGCAAGCAGGGCCGGGCGCCGTTGCTCGTCGCCGCCGACGTCTACCGCCCAGCCGCCGTCAACCAGCTCCAGTCGCTCGGCAAGCAGCTCAACATCCCGGTCTACGACGAGGGGGTCGACCACAACCCGGTCGACATCGTCCGCAACGGCGTCCGCTTCGCCATCGAGCGGGGGCTGGATCCGGTCATCATCGATACCGCCGGCCGGCTCCAGATCGACGAGCGACTGATGCAGGAGCTCGTCAACGTCAAGGCCGCCGTCAACCCGACCGAGATCCTGCTGGTCGCCGACGCGATGACCGGCCAGGAGGCCGTCGGCGTCGCCGAGGCGTTCCACACCCAGCTGGATGTCACCGGCCTGATCCTGACCAAGATGGACGGCGACGCCCGCGGTGGCGCGGCCCTCTCGATCCGGGCGGTCGCCGGGGTGCCGATCAAGTTCATCGGTACCGGCGAGAAGGCGGACGCGATGGAGCCGTTCTACCCGGAGCGGCTCGCCGGCCGGATCCTTGGCATGGGCGACGTCGTCTCGCTGGTCGAGCGGGCGCAGGAGCTCACGACGGAGCAGGACGCGGAGCGGCTCCAGGACCGGATGCTGAAGGGGCAGTTCAACCTCGAGGACTTCCTCGACCAGCTCCAGAAGATCAAGCAGATGGGTCCGCTCAGCCAGCTAATGGAGATGATCCCCGGCCTCGGCGCCCAGATGCGGCAGGCCAAGGCCGAGATCTCCGACGACGACTACAAGAAGATCGAGGCGATCATCTACTCGATGACGCCGGAGGAGCGCAAACGGCCGGACCTGCTCCGGTCCAGCCGCCGGGGGAGTCACAGCCGCAAGGTCCGGATCGCGCGGGGCTGCGGCAAGACGACGCAGGACATCAACCAGCTCGTCACCCAGTTCGAGCAGATGCAGAAGATGATGACGCAGATGGGCCAGATGACGAAGAAGGGCAAGATGCCAAAGGCCCTTCGCGGGATGAATCTGCCGCCGCTCCAGTAGCCACGCGAATCGATCCGGCCAGCCTCGTCCAGGAGAGCCCCGCCGTGCCAGCCCAGCAGCGTCCCGACCAGGCACGGCGGTTCGACCGCCGGGTGCTCATCGCCGCGTCGGCCGCCGGTGCGGCTTCGCTGCTGAGTGGCTGCGTCCCGTCCGGTGGGAGGAGTGAGGACGACGCGGCGGGGGTCGTGCCGCCGTGGCTGACGGTCGTCGCGACGACGCCGATCCTTGGGGACATCATCCGCTCGGTTGGCGGCTCACGCGTCGAGGTCCGGGCGATGATGCCGCCGTCGGCCGACCCGCGCCGCTTCGTCCCCGGCCCGACCGCTGGCGACGTCTTCGTCGACGCCGACGTGATCGTGCGGCATGGTCTGGGGCTCGAACCAGGACTCGAAGGTTTGTTGGCCGCGGCTGGCGACATCCCGGTCGTGATGGCGACGGAGACGATCCCGGCCGACTCCATCATCGCGACCGCCGGCGGAAATCCGGATCCTTATATCTGGCAGGACCCGACGCAGATGCCGTGGCTGGTCTCGCGGGTTCTCCAGGCGCTGATCGATCAGGACGACAACGAGGTCCATCGGGCGGCCTGGGACAGGAACAGCGTCGTGTATCTCAACCAGATCGCGCTCGCCGACGACTACCTCCAGCGCCGCCTCGACCGCATCCCTGCAGAGCGGCGCATCCTGGCGACGGCCAACGCGACGTTCGCCTACTTCGGTCGGCGCTACGGGTTCGAGACGCTCGCCCTGCTGGATGACACTGTCCCGTTTCCTGTCGAGGCCGATGTCGACCGGTTCGCGGCGGCGCTGCTCGCCAACCAGGCATCCGCGGTCTTCCCGGACGCCAGCATGTCGCCGACCGCGATTCAGACGGCGATCCTTCACGCCGCGACGTCGGCCGCGGTCATTCCGCTGGCCGGGCTCCTTTACGGCAGCGGGCTCGGGCTGGGGAACACCTATCCGGGCCGCTACCTGGGAATGGTCCGCCAGAACGCGGATCGCATCGCGCTGGCGCTGTCCTGAACATGTGAACCGACTTGCCGATTGACCGACTAATCCGGAGTCCCTACGGTTCGTTGCCCATCAGCCGTATCCGCGCCTGGTTCTATCCAGCGGATACAGCCTGGCCATGGGAGCGAGGGCCACGACCGAGCCGTAAGAGATCATTCGGGTCGTGGTCTTACGTTTTTGCCAGCAGTTGGTCGATAAGCAACTTCAGCCGCTCGTCGTCAGGATCGGGACGTAGTCGCTGTGCGGCACCCAATGTAGCCAGCCCATGCAACGTGCTCCAGACAAGTTCGGTGCGTGATTCAAGGTTGCACTCGCCGGTGACTTCGGCCAGCGCATCCTGAATGACCATGAACGCTGCCCGGAGCGGTTCGGGAGAATCCTCGCTGGCGAACTCCAGGTCGGTCGGCAGGCCAAACATCGCCGCGTAGACAGCCGGGTGTTGATCCGCAAAGCGGAGATAGTCGCGGGCGACAGCTTCAAGCGCCGACGCATGATCTTTGGCAGCGGCAGCACTGGCGCGTAGGGAGCCGGCCAGTTCTGTGAAACCTTGAAGTGCGACCGCACTGATGATCGCGCCGACACCGGAGAAATGGCTGTACAGCACCGGCTGGCTGTACTCGATTCGCTCGGCCAGCAGCCGAGTCGTGACGGCCTCCCACCCGCGGGATTCAGCGATCTCGCGCGCCGTGTCCAGAATCAGTTGGCGTCGCTGCTCGCGTTGTCGCTCACGACGGCTGTGATTCGGCATGTCCGGATTATAGCAGTGCTAGACTTCGGGGTGGGAATCGAATAGCATAGATAGCATATCTATCACCGACAGGAGCCACCATGCGATACCTGAACTACGCACGCTACTTCGGCTACTCGGTCGCTTCGCTGGGTGGGCTGGGCATCATGTGGATCGGAAGCCGATACCTGCGTGACCCAGGTGGAGTCGCGCCTTCCTACGGCGTCCCGGTACCACCACCCGCGACCGACCCGTTCCTGTTGGTCAAAGGCGTTCGGGACATTGGCACGGGCATGATCGTGACCACCCTCTTGATCAATCGTCAGCGCCGGGCTACCGCGCTGGCATTGCTGGCCGCGAGCATCATTCCGATCGGCGACGCCTGCATCGTCAAGAGCTGTGGCGGGTCGGCCAACGTCGCATTCGGGGTCCACGGCGCGACGGCGGCCGTAATGATTCTGGGAGCGGCGGCGCTGTTGGCTCAGGAGAACGCCCAAGATGCCATTTGACGCCGCTCGCCGCTCGCCGCTCGCCAGTCGGACGTAGCGAGAAGGAGATCCGTCGATGCCGGAGTGGCTCACCGAACGCACGATTCTGCTGTCGCTCCACATCGGTACCGCGATCCTCTTCCTCGGTCCGGTTACGGTAGCGGCGAGCATGTTCCCCCGTTACGCCGCCCAGGGTGATATTCCCGTGGCCCGCGTACTGAACCGGGTGACGAAAATCTACGGCCTCCTGTCGATCCTGGTGGCGGTCTTCGGGATCATCCTTGCGGTCCGGATCGATGCCTTCGATCAACCCTGGGTGAGTTGGTCTCTCGGCCTGTTCGTCGTCGCGGCCGTGATTCAGGTGGCCATTGTGGAGCGGGAGCAGGGTCGACTCCTCGCGGCGATCGGAACTGAAGGGGCTGGTCCGGCAGGACTCACGCTCCTTCGTGTCGGGACGGGGCTGTTCTCCCTAACCTGAATCGCGATTCTGGTCCTGATGATCGGCAAGCCGAGTTGATCAGGACGGAACAGCCTGTCCGTCCGCCACAACCGATCACGCGATCCGGCGAGACCGCGCCACACGCTCTACCATGCCATCCCCGGTGACGATACGCCTCCCCTAACCCCCTCGCATAGCCTCGTCGAGGGGCTGGGGGCTGTGTCCGTGCTCGTGTCGCGGAACCTCTAGCTGGTGGCCTCGACCAGGGCACGCTGGATCAGCGCCTTCGACAGGTCGACCTTGTAGCCATTGTGGCTGAGCGGCTCAGCCCCGTCGAGACCCAGGGCGGCGATGCGGGCGAATAGCGACTCGACCGGAGCCTGGCCACGGAGGGCGTCCTCGACCCGTGTCAGCCGGTGCGGGATCGGCGCGACGCCGCCAAGGACGACCCGGGCGGCGCTGATCGTGCCATCCGTGACCGTCACCGCGGCGGCGACGCCGACCAGCGCGAAGGCCCAGACCTTCCGGTCCATCGCCTTGAGGTAGACACTTCGGGTCCCGGGCGCTGGCGTCGGCAGGCGAAAGCCGAGGATGAGCTCGCCCGGTGCCAGGAGGTTCTCCCGCCGGTGGTCATCGGTCGGCAGCGTGAAGAACTCGCCGATCGGAATGGTGCGCTCCCCGGCCGAACCCCGGACGCGGACCTCTGCATCCAACGCGAGCAGGGCGGACGCGGAATCCGACGGGTGGACGGCGGCGCATGGGCTCTCCTGGAAGATGGCGTGGTGGGTGTTCTCGCCGTCCAGCGCCGGGCAGCTCTCGCCGCCCTTGAGCCAGCAGTCGATCTCGGGGTCGCGGAAGTACCAGCAGCGCGGCCGCTGGAGGACGTTGCCGCCGAGCGTCGCCATGTTCCGCAGTTGCGGGGTCGCCGCCTGGCCGGCGCTGCCAGCCAGTGCCCCGTAGGACGACCTGATCGTCGGGTCGTGCGCCAGCTGGGATAGCGTTGTCAGCGCCCCGATCGTCGTTCCATCGGCGGTCGTCTCGATCCGGTCGTTCAGCTCGGTGATTCGCTTGAGGTCAATCACGGTGTCCGGCATGACGATGTCGGACTTCATCAGCGTCAGCAGGTCGGTCCCTCCGGCCAGTGGGCGTATCTTCGGGTTCGTCGCTTCGGAGGTGGCGAGCATGGTCATGGCCTGCTCAATCGACTCCGGCCGCTCATAGGCGAAGGGTCTCATCGGGTGATCTCCCCGTTGGTCGCGCTGGCCTGCTCGGCCAGCAGAGCGAGCATCCGCTGCCGGCTGATCGGCGCGTCGTTGACCCGGATCCCGACCGCATCGAAGACCGCGTTCGCGATTGCGGGCGCCGTCGGGACGAGCGGCGGTTCGCCGACGCCCTTGGCGCCGGTGATGTTCGCCTGGAGGTCGGGAACGCCGACGTGGGCGTGGTGGATCGGCGGGACGTCCAGCATCGTCGGGATCCTGTACTCCTCGAGGTTGGGGTTCATCACGTGGCCGAGCTGCTCGTCCACGACCCGCTCCTCGGTCAGCGCGAACCCGATCCCCTGGGTGATCCCTCCGTAGATCTGGCCGTCGACCAGGGCCGGGTTGATGATTCGGCCGATGTCGTGGGCCGTCGAGACCCGCAGGACCGTGATCTCACCGGTCGCGGTGTCGATCTCGACTTCGATGCACTGGGCGCCGAAGGTCCGGACTGACAGGCCAGTCGGGTTCGGTCCGCGAACGCCCTTGCCGAGCAGGTTGGCCGGGGCCACGTCCTCCATCACCTCCGCGATCGTGAGGGACTGATCGGTGTTCCCCGCGACCGAGATCCGGCCTTCGCTGATCGTCAGCCGCTCGGCGGCGACCTCCATCTTGACGGCGGCCAGCCGCAGGAGCTGCACCCGGACATCGGCGACGGCGCCGCGGACGGCGGGCCCGATCGTTGCCATCGTCGAGGAGCCGGAGCTGGCCGGCGAGTACGGCCCGGTCGCTGTGTCGCCGAGCTGGAGCCGGACCTGGTCGATGCCGACGCCCAGTTCCTCGGCGGCGACCTGAGCCAGTCCGGTCCGGGTGCCGGTCCCGATGTCCTGCGTCCCGGTGACGATGTCGATCCCGCCGTCTGGGTTCAGCTTGGCGAAGGCATAGGCGGGCGGGTGCCCAGCCCCTCCGACCCAGTCGTGGGCGGCGAACCCGCGTCCACGCCGCTTCGTGGCCGAGGGCGCCGAGGGCTCGTAGTCATCCCAGCCGAAGTGCGCCGTCACCGTGTCGTAGCAGAGCCGCAACCCCTCCGGCAGGGAGTAGTCCTGGCCCTCGAGCTGGTCCCGCTCCGCGTAGTTGCGGCGACGGAACTCGACCGGATCGAGGTGCAGTCGCCGGCCCAGTTCGTCCATCGCCTGCTCGATCGCCCAGGCCGACTCGACGTGGCCGGGCGCCCGGAACGCGACGGCCGGACCGGCGTTGGTCAGGACCGTTCGCGACTCCGTGTGGACGTTGTCACACTTGTACAGCGTCTGGTACATCCCGGAGACGTTGCTTGCCTCGCCGCCGACCTGATAGGCGCCATTGTTGACGTGGATGTCGGCCCAGATGCCGACCAGCGTGCCGTCGGATGTCGCGCCGAACCGGACGTGCTGCCAGGTCGGGTTGCGGTTGCCGCTGGCGAGGTTCTCGCCCCGGCGGTCCAGCATCAACTGGACCGGCCGGCCGGCGCGCTTCGCCAGCAGCGGCGCGATGATGTCGTTCTTCCAGGCAACCTGTTTGGCGCCGAAGCCGCCGCCCATGTGCTGCTTGATCACCCGGACCTTGTGCTCCGGGATGCCAAGAGACGACGAGACCATCTGCCGGACAGTGAAGACCGATTGCGTCGATGCCCAGACCGTCAACTCGTCTCCGTCCCAGGAGACGGTGCAGCCGTGTGACTCCAGCGCGTTGTGCAGGGCGGCCTGCGTGGTGAAGACCGCCTCGACGATGACGTCGGCACCGGCCAGCGCCGCCTCGGCATCGCCCCGGTCGTAGATCTTGGGGTCACCGGCGATGTTGCCCTCATCGCGCAGCCTTGGGGCGTCGGGCCTGATCGCCTCCTCGACGTTCATGACGTGCGGAAGGAGCTCGTACTCGACCTCGATCAGCCGGAGAGCGTAGGCCGCGATGTCGTCCGTCTCGGCGGCGACGGCGGCGACCTCATCCCCGACGTAGCGGACCGTCGTATCGAAGACGAAGCTGTCGGTGAACCATGGGATCTTCGGCGTATTGGCCGAGCTGATCACGGCGTGCACGCCAGGCAGCTCCTCGGCCCGGCTGGTGTCGATCCGGACGATCCGGGCATGGGGGTGCGGACTGCGTAGCACGGCGGCGTAGAGCTGGTTCGGCAGCCGGACATCGTAGCTGTACTGCGCCCGGCCGGTCACCTTCTCGATCCCCTCCAGCCGGGTCGCCGGCTGGCCGACGGCCGACATCTGACGGTCCACGGGCCAGACATCGACGCCCTCATGCTCCGTCAGGACGAGCTTGCCATCCTGGATGCTGACATCCATCGTCGCGGTCACCGGGACACCTCGCTCTCGCGGCGCTCGTTCTGGATCTCGGCGGCCAGCATCCCGGCCCGGATGATGTTGCGGTAGGCGCCGCAGCGGCAGAGATTGCCCGAGACGGCCACCTGGACGTCATCCTCGGTCGGGTTGACGTTGTCGTTCAGCAGCGCCCGGAGGCTCATGATCTGGCCGGGCGTGCAGAAGCCACACTGGAAGGCGTCCATCCGGATGAAGGCTTCCTGAACCGGATCGAGCGCCTCCGGCTGCTCCAGACCCTCGATCGTGCGGATGTCGTGCCCGTCGCACTCGACCGCCAGCGTCAGGCAGGAGTAGGCGGTCCGACCGTCGATATGGACGGTGCAGGCGCCGCAGTTACCCATGTTGCAGACCTTCTTGGTGCCGGTCAGGCGAAGGTCCTCGCGCAGGGTGTCGAGCAGGGTGCGGCGGGGCTCGGTCAGGAGGTGATGATCGGACCCGTTGACGGTCAGCGTCACGGGATGTCGCTGGTTGGCCATGTCTGCTCCTGCCGGTTTGGCGGATTGTCCAGGTTGCGTCGCGGCCTGGCAGCCGCGAATCGTGTGCCGGAAGCGATGCAAAGTCCAGACCATCCGGTTGTGAGGCGACCGCGAAACCTTCCCGATTTCTTTTTTCGGGACTGGCCGGTGGGGGCGCCGCGGGAACGGGAGGTCATCGTTCTCCTGTCGGAGGGCCTGAGCAACGCCGACATCGCCCACCGGCTCTTCGTCAGCGCCTGCACCTTGTCAGCGCCCGCACCTTCGGTCAGTGCCCACCGCCGCTGGATCGTCCGTTGATTCGGAGTTGCGACCCGGACGGCCGCGATCCAGCGGTGGTTGAGGGAGCGCTGCGAGTAACGAGCTGTCGATGATATCCCTGTAGCGGAACGCCCTCCGCTGAGGTGCTGCAATGGAGGGGCGACGTTTACGAGCCAGGCCGTCGCGGCTCGATCATCTCGTTCGGAACAACCGAGACCGGGATGGATGCTTTGCCGAGGTTACGCGATCGGTGGCGTGGTCTCGTGGCCCTCGACGGTGCCGCCGGTGATGGCCGGGTCGGGAGGGGTGGCTGGCGCCTGGTCGGCGTGCGGCCAGCTGGCGTCGGTGATGATGCCGAATCCCGCCGAACCTGCCTGGGCGTTGAGGGCCGGAATGGCTTCGGCGATCGCCTGTTCGAAGCGAGAGATCTCCGCCTCGATCTCGGCGGTCAGTTCGGTGACGGCTTCGGCGGCCTGGTCGGTCGGTCGGTAGTCGCCGAGCTGGACGGCCGGGCCGACCCCGGCCAGCTGCGCCATCAGCTTGGTTCCGGCGTTGTTGCGGTCGCCCCAGCCGGGCCGGAGGTCCGGGACGGCGATCGTCGACTCGATCTCGAGGATCTGCTCACGCAGTCGGTCGGCGGCGCTGGCGAAGTCGGCCGCGCCGTCCCGGGTCTTCGCGCGCTTGCTCCAGTCCGACAGCTGGCCGCGCAGGTCGCGCATCCGATTGAGCGCCTTCGCGGTCCGGTCGAGCTGGGCGTGGATCTTCAGGAGGAGCGCCTCCTGGGCATCGAGGTCCGCCTGGCTCGCCGGCCGGTTCGACGGTTTGACCACCTTGAAGCCTTGCGTCAGCTCCGTCCCGCCGACCTTCAGGGTGACGGTGAAGTCACCCGGAGCGACGAACGGGCCGGAGATCGCCTCGCTGGCTACCGGGTCGTCGCCCTCGACTTTCGTAACCGGTGCCCAGTGGAGGTCCCAGACGAAGCGGTTCCAGCCCACCACGGCTGGGGCGCGCAGTTCCTTCGCGATTGCCGGGTCGTCGTCGGTCCGGCTGGTGTAGCGGCGGACCTCCGTCTCGGCAGCGTTGGCGAACGTCAGCGTCAGCGGCTGCTCCGGCGCCGCGGCCAGGAAGTACGTGATGATTGCGCCCTTCGGCGGGTTCTCGCCGACATCCAGGTACGTCCGGACCGGAGTACCGTTCTCATCGACGGTGGCGGTGAAGGCGCCCGGCGTCCGGCCGATGTAGTTGGTCGTGGTCAGGACGTTGCCGGTCCAGTCGATGCCCGGCAGGATCCGGAGCGTGTCGCGAGGCGGCATCAGGTAGGTCGTCGCGGCCGGGACGCCGGTTGCGAGCTGCCGGATCGGCGTCAGGTCGTCGAGGATCCAGATCGCGCGGCCGTGGGTGCCGGCGATCAGGTCCGTGCCCTTGACGATCAGGTCGTGCACCGGCGAGACCGGCAGGTTGAGCTGGAGGGGTGACCAGGTCGAGCCGTCGTCGGTCGAGACGTGGACCCCGAGCTCGGTCCCGGCGTAGAGCAGCCCCGGCGTTGTCGGGTCGGCCCGGATGACGCGGGTGAACTCGCCGGCCGGGATGCCGTCGTCGATTCGGGTCCAGTTCGCGCCGGAGTCGCGGGTGACGAACAGGTACGGCGAGTAGTCGTCGGTCTTGTAGCGGGTAGCGGCGACGTAGACGGTCGCCGGGTCGGTCGGTGAGGGCTCGATGCCGCTGACCATCGTCCAGTCCTGGAACTGGGGCGGGGTGACGTTCCGCCAGCTGGCACCGCCGTCCGGGCTGAGGTGGATCAGACCGTCGTCCGACCCGGCCCAGAGGACGCCCTTCGTGTGCGGCGACTCGATGAGTGAGAAGACCGTCGCGTAGGTCTCGGCGCCGAGGGCGTCCTTGTTGACCGGGCCACCGGACGGTTCGAGCGTGTGTGGTTCGGCCCGGGTCAGATCGGGGCTGATCGGTTCCCAGCTCTGGCCCTCGTTGGTCGAGCGGTAGACCCGGTCGCCACCGATGTAGATCGTGTTGACATCGTGCGGCGAGACGACGATCGGGTAGGTCCAGGCGAAGCGCTGCTTCAGCGCCTTCGAGCCGAGGCCGGTCTTGGACTCCGGCCAGGAGGTGATCAGGCGAATCTGGTCGGTCCGGCGGTCGTAGCGCTGGAGGGCGTTGCCGCCGCCCGGCGACGAGCCGATCGCGCCGACGTAGATGATGTCCGGATCGTCCGGCTTGACGACGACGTAGCCGCTCTCGCCGCTGCCGGCGTCGTAGACGTGCTGCCAGGTGATCGACGACGTGTTGGTCCAGGCCGGAACCGCCAGGCTACTGTTGTCCTGCTGGGTGCCGTAGATGTGGTACGGCTCCTCGTTGCTGACGCCGAGGTGGTAGAACTGGGCCGTCGGCTGGTTGTAGATCGTGCTGAAGGTGTAGCCGCCATCGACGGAAACGTTGGCCCCACCGTCGTTGCCCTGGATCATCCGGAGCGGGTTCTTCGGATCGATCCAGAGATCGTGGTTGTCGCCGTGGGGCGTGACGATGTCGCTGAACGTGCGGCCACCGTCGGTGCTGCGGTAGAAGTCGAGATTATTGACGTAGACCGTCTCCGGGTCGACCGGGTCGGCGGTGAGGTGGACGTAGTACCAGGCCCGGCTGATCAGGTTCTGGTTGTCGCTGACCAGCTCCCAGGTGACACCGTAGTCGTCCGAGCGGTAGAGACCGCCTTCCTTCGTCTGCTCGATCAGTGCCCAGACCCGGCCGGTCCTGGCCGGGGAGGCCGCGACGGCGAGCTTGCCGAGTGTCCCTTTCGGCAGCCCGCGGTTGCGGGTGATGTCCTGCCAGGTCTCGCCGCCGTCGAGGCTGCGCCAGAGGCCGCTCTCCGGGCCACCGCTGCTGATCTGCCAGAAGTTCCGGTACGCCTCCCAGATCGTCGCGTAGACGATGCGTGGGTTGGACTCGTCAACGGAGAGGTCGACGGCGCCGGCCTTGTCCGAGATGAACAGGACGTGGCGCCAGCTCTTGCCGCCATCCTCGGTCTTGAAGACGCCGCGCTCCGGGTTCGGTCCGAAGGCGTGCCCGAAGGCCGCGACCCAGGCTACGTCCGGGTTGGTCGGGTGGACCCTGATCTTGCCGATGTGGCGGGTCTCCGTCAGGCCGACATGGCTCCAGGTCGTGCCAGCGTCGGTCGACTTGTAGACCCCGTCACCATGGGAGACGTCGATCCGGATCGTCGTCTCGCCGGTGCCGGCGTAGATGACGTTGGAGTCCGACGGCGCGACGGCCACGGCCCCGACGGAGGACGTCCGGAAGAATCCGTCCGAGACCGGTTTCCAGTACAGCCCGGCGTCGGTCGTCTTCCAGACGCCCCCGGCGACGCCGCCGAAGTAGAAGGTGTTCTCGTCGTGGTAACTCCCGGCGACGGTGACAACGCGTCCGCCCCGGAACGGCCCGACGGAACGCCAGCGGGAGACGCCTTCAATGTCCTGCAGTCTGGTCACGAGAGACCCTTTCGGTAGTGAGGCCGGAGGTCGCCGCCGGTATTCGGCACGGTCGATTCGATGAGCCGCTCACGGCGAGACCACGGTCCCGTTCCGCGAGCGGGATAACCGGATCCGGCCACGGCGCGTTCGAACCACCGATCACGATTGAGGACGTTAACACCCAGCACCGTACCGACCCGCGGGGAGCCTGTCAATCTGCGGGTTGCGGCCGTTCGACGCCTCGCGTGCCAGGGGCGGCGTTTTGATTGCCGATTGCCCGGAAGGGAGTAGCGGCCGGGCGGGTTGGAGCGCGTTCAATTTCCCCTGTTCGGAGCAGCCACTGGGTTTGTCAGCTCGACGCAGAACTGATGGAGCCCATCGAGGACGGTGCCGACGGCGGCGACGAACGCGGAGTCTTCCTCGTGGAGTGCCCGGAGCCCGAGGCCGACGGCCCGGACCCCGACCGACCATGGCGTGAGCTGCCGATCGTTCGTCTCGGCTCCCCGCAGGGCGAGAGACATCGTGGTCAGCGCCGGATCGGTCAGATCGTAACGGTAGAGCAGGGCATCGAAGCCGGTTCGGAGACCGGTGTTCCGCAGCTCCGCCTGCGGGTGGTGGAACGCGGTCGCGCCGCGCTCCTCCGCCGTTGCCATGACGTCGGCCTCCGGCAGGAAGGTGATCGTCGCGTCCGGGTCGATCCGGTTGCGGATCAGCCAGATCATGGCGGCGCGGTCGAGACGGGCTCCGGTTCGGGTGATCCATTCCATGGACGATGGTCCTCTCGGTCTGATCGTCGCGGCCATCCGGTTTCCGGTGGTGATCGTCCGCGCCAGTCCGGTCCGCGTCAACCGGTTCGCGGGAGCTCAGCTGGACGGGATGTTGCCCGGAGCGCGATGGACAACAGCCCATTTTGCTCAGCGTTATTCTGAATTCGGATGAGTACCTGGCGATCGCGGATCGCCTCTGGGTCGGCCGGTCATGGACGTCCGGATCCGCACGGGCATTCCTTGGATTCCGTATTACGGTGCCATTGACGCTGCCGGTCAGGCTCGGCGGCGAACGCCGTTGAGCAGGCGGCGGCGAGGTGGTTCGGGCTTGGGCGGCGCACTGGATGGTTTGCTCCGCTCAGCCTGGCGGCGGAGCTCGCGGAGCCGACGGGCAAGCCGGAAGCGTTCGCGGCTCAGGTCGCGCTCGACTCGAGCGAAGACCGCCTCGCCGGCCTGTTGCTGCAGCCAGAGCTTGTAGGCCCGCGTGTCCTGGAGGCGGGCTAGCTCGTCCTGCTGTCCGTCGATCAGTCGGGCCAGCCGGTCGATCTCGGCCTCGGCCCAGACGATCTTGTCCTCGATCGTCCGCTCGGCGACGCTCGTCGGGTCGATCTCGCGCGCGAACCGGCGGAGCTGAACGAGGTCGAGGTCGGCGTAGGCGACATTCACGCGCTGCATGATCGCCTCGCGGCGGGAGCGGTCGTCCTCGCTGCTCGCCCAGTCAGGGTGATACCGGCGGGCGAGGTCGCGGTAGAGCGCCTGGGCCTCGCGACGGGCGGCTTCGCGCTGCGGGGTGCTCTGGCGGGCACCGCGGCCCATCAGCGCCTCCTCGTCCTCCGAGCCGTCCCCGCCATGCTCCTCGGCCGGCCCGCCGATGGGGATTCCGGTCCGGTTGTAGCTCGGCGCCTCGGGCGCCTCGCCATCGTTCGGCAGCCGGTGCGACCCGCTCATCAGCAGACCGGTCCATTGCTCGGCCAGCCGCGCGAGGACGTCGGCCAGCTCGGGATCGTAGAGCTCGTCCTGCTGGGCCAGGCTGTTCTCGAGGTCGGAGACGACGATCCGGGCCTGCCGGACTTCGGTCAGCAGGGAGTCGACGCGGCCAAGGACGGCGCTGGAGAAGGCACTGAGGAGCTGACGGAGGGCGACGATCTCCTCTTCGAGGGTCTCGGCCTGGCGCTGGCGGGCGGCGATCCGGACGAGGAGCCGGGCGAACTGGTCTTCTTCGGCGCGACGGACCCGGACGAGGAAGACGCCGCTGACGAACCGGGAGCGGCTGGCGCGCTGGCCGCGGGTGGAGTCGGTCTTCTCTGGGGCGGATGTCACGAGGCGGCGAACTCCGGCGGCGGCGATCCCGAGAGATCGACGCGACTTGAGACGGCACGGCGGCCGGCCAGGCGGTCGAAGCACGGCGATGGTGAGACCGTCAGGAACAGTAACCCGCCAATTATGCCCGGCGACGACCGCCCTGCCCAATCCGACGGAGCGGCTGGCGCGCCTGGCCGAGTCAGCCGCTCCGCGATCGTGCCGCGCCGGCACCGGTCACCTGTAGAGGGTCCGAGCGCGTTCGGCGGCGCTCAGGCGCGCCGGTCGTACAACCCACACGCGGCGAAGCCGTCGTCGTAGCCGAGGTTGAACGCGTCGACGCGCTCTTCGCCCGTGCCGTGGTCGACCCCGGCCTCGAAACCGCCGATGTCGTTCATGAGCGAGCGGACCGAGTCGACATCGCTCTCCCGGTAGATCCCGCGGAGGACGGTTGAGCGGATGTAGGAGCCGGACAGGCAGTCGGCCTGCTGCTCGGCGATGAAGGTGTCCTTCGGATCGCCGTAGTCGAACCCACGGTCCCAGCCGGTCAGACCCTGGAGATGGTGGCCGGACTCGTGGGCGAGGATCGCCGCCAGGGCGACGTCGCCGGCCCGTGGGATGATGTAGGTCAGCATCCAGGGTGCATCGACCAGAATCCGCTCGTCGGCCCCGCAGTAGGCCGGTCCGACTCCAGGGTCCCGCAGGGCGTTGCGGTCGGGTGGGCTGCCGTCGAGCGTCGTCGAGAAGCACGGCGACTCGGTCGGTTCGGTGAAGGTCTCGTAGTCCGGCCTGGAGTAGTCGTCCTTGCCCTCGATCCGGAGCGACCGCCGGTAGAAGCGGTCGATGTCCCTGCTGACGGCTGTTGTCCGGTCCGAGAACCCGTCGACGTCGAGCGACTGCGGCTCGACCGCGAGGCTGTCGTCCAGGAAGTCATCGGCGGCCGCGAGGCTGTCGTCGAAGTCCGCCTCCGTGCTGGACAGGCCGATGACGATGACCGACTCGCCCGGCGTCAGTGTCTGGCAGCCGAGGTAGAGGCGCTGGCCCGACTCGTCACGAGGGGATTCGGTGTACTCGAACGCCTGGAACGCGATGTCCTCACCGGGTCCGATCGGGTCGTCAACCCCGTTGCGGAGCGGGGAGAGGTCCGCGATGTCGAAGACCTGTGGGTAGAAGTCCGTCATCTGATCGAGGCAGACATCGGCGTCCCCACCGAAGTTCATGAAGCCCCAGACCTGGAGGGAAAGATCCGCGTCGTTCTGGAAGACGGCCAGGTCCACTCCGTAGACAGCGGTCGACCGGTCCAGATCCCAGCCGCGGCCCCAGTCGAGGGTGAAGCCGAGCGGGCTCTCATACTTGGACCGCCCGATCGCTGGCTCGCCGGTGCCGGTCTGGCTCTGCGACAGCGCCCGTTGGACGCGGCCCGCGAACTGGGTGGCCGGTGTCAGGGTTGAGGCGGATCCATGACTGACCGGCGCGAGGAGGCCGCCAGGCAGGGCCATGACGACGAACAGGAGGAGCAGGCGTGGGAGCGGGCTCGGACCGGACATAACCAATCTCCAGCGGTGAGAGCGTGATCGAGGATGATGACGACGTCGGGAGCAACCGGCCGACCGGCCGACCGGCCGACCGGCTCTGGGGATGCGTTGGTCCCTGGCAGTATGACGTCTCTCCGCTGGATTCATACGAAATCCGGTTGAACACTCTGGGTGTCAAGCGCCAGGTGCGGGCGGCGAACCGACCCCTCCCCCAGCCCCTCCCCGGCTCCCGGTTCGCTCGATCACCTGGAGGCGATCTCGACTCACCAGGCCCGGAGAGGGGAGTCTTTACGCGGATTCCGTATCAGTCGCGCACTGGACCACAACGGGTACTCCCGGCCGCGATGCCTGGGCACCACTGCCGGGAGTGTCCCGGAACGATCGGCGTGTCCGACAGGTCGCGTCTAGCCGAGTTGCGGCATGACCTGCTCGGCGAACTGCTGGATCATGCTGTGGTCATACGCGATCCGCGGCATGTAGATCAGCTGGTAGTCGATTCCGACATCGCTCTTCTCCTTGAGTGCTGCGACGACCTTGTCCGGGGTGCCGACAACGAAGTCCTTCTGGAAGTCCTCGAAGGTGGCGCCGATCGCGCCGCGGGCCTTCTCGGTCGCCGACTCGGCGTTGTCGCCCTCCTGGAGGAGGAAGACGTTGGTCGAGGAGCTCCGGATGATCTCATCGTAGTTCCGGCCGACCGTCTCACAGTGGCCCTTCAGGACTTCGAGCTTGTGGGCGATCTGCTCCGGCGGGCCGCCAAGGTTGCAGGCGTTGGCGAACCGGGCGACCAGCTTGAGGGTGACCTGCTCGCCGCCGCCGCCGATCCAGAGTGATGGGTGCGGCTTGCGCACGCCCTTCGGCTCGTTGATCGGCTCGTCGATCGAGTAGTACTCGCCCTTGAAGGTCGGCTTGTCCTCGGTCCACATCTTGTGGATGATCTCGACCCCCTCGCGGAAGGCGCGCATCCGGTCACGCGTCTCCGGGAAGCCGTAGCCGTAGGCCTTCCACTCGTGCTCATACCAGCCGGCACCGTAGCCCGCGTAGAGCCGGCCGTGAGCGGCGACATCGACCGTCGAGGCGATCTTGGCCCAGAGCGCGGGGTTGCGGTAGCCGTTGCAGGTCACCATCTGACCGACGTTGATCCGCTTGGTGTCACGGGCCAGCGTTGCCGTCGCGGTCCAGGCCTCGAAGACGGTGTTGTCGGTCGGCTTTGGGACGGTGTGGAAGTGGTCGTAGACCCAGATGCTGTCCCACGGCCCCTCGTCCGCGACCTTGCCGACGTTGGTCATGGCCTCGTACTGCTCGACCGGATCCGCGATCTCGATGAGATCCATCCGCCAGCCCTGTGGGACGAACAAGCCATATCGCATGGTGTTGTTGCTCCTGATCCGGTGTGTTGCACACCAACTGCGCGACCTCATGCAGAGAGGTCGCATTCCGTCCATCTGAACGGACACAATGAGACCGGCGCGCAAGATGGTGGCCGTTGCGGCTACTCAGTCTCTGCATAGCACACACCGCTCGGGGTCGTGCGTGTCCGCGAGCCAGCCAGACGAAGGGATCCTGTGTCATGGCAACCGCGACTGAACGGTTCAGCATCCAGCCCCGCGGGCCGTATCGGCTCGCCGCGACGACGGCGTTCCTCGACGCGTTCCCGCCCGCCGGGGTCGCGGCGACGAATGAGCCGGTCCTGCGGCTCGCGTTTGTCCTTGACGGAACCGAAGACGTCGCCGCTGTCGACATCCGCCAGGCTGAGGGGGACGGTCCCGTCGACGTCGGCGTCACCACGACCGCCTCGATCGAGGCGGTCTCTCGTCAGGTCGCGCGGCTGCTGTCGCTGGACCTTGACGGCACCGGCTACCCGGAGATCGGCCAGCGCGACCCGGTGATCGGTGAGCTTCAGGCCGCGAATCCCGGCTTCCGGCCGACCGGCTTCTGGTCGCCGTTCGAGGCCGCCGTCTGGGCGATCACGAGTCATCGCATTCAAATGGCCCAGGCGGCCAAGGTCAAGGCGGAGATCGCCCGGCGGTTCGGGGTGGTCGTCCACCACGATGGTCACGACCTCACGGCGTTCCCGTCCCCGTCCGTCCTCGCGACATCCGATCTGACGTCGGTCTCCGGGCTTGGCGGCCGCAAACCCGAGTGGCTTCACGGTCTCGCCATCGCCGCGGCCGATGGGACGCTCGATGCTGACCGGCTGCGGGCAATGCCGGCGAACGAGGGGCTGGCGTCATTGCAGCGGCTGGTCGGGGTCGGGCCGTTCTCGGCCGAGCTGATCCTGATCCGTGGTGCGATGACCGTCGACGTCCCGCCCGCCAACGAGGGCCGTTTCGTCGGGGCGCTCGCGGTCGCCTATGGGTTGAGCGCGCCGATCGATCCAGCCAACGTCGCCAGTATCACGTCTGGGTGGGCGCCGTACCGGACCTGGGTCAGCGTGCTGATTCGGTCCGCTGCGGGAGAGGGACCCCGGCCCCGGCGGTAGACGAGGATGCCGTCCGCCACCTGTTCAGCGTCGAGCGGTGACGCCGACGGCCCGCCAGCGCAGCACCCGGACCTCGGCGGCCGACTGACGGGGGTGGGCGTAGCGGCGGATCTCGACGAAGCCGTGATCCTCGAACAGGCGGATGTTCGCCGGAAGCTCGGCTCGGACCTCGACGTCGATCGTCGTTCGCCCCTCGGCCGGGGCCAGGATCTCCTGACACCACTCGATCAACGCCCCGCCGATCCCGTTGCCGCGGCGGGCGGGCGGAACCCCGAGTCGGCCAAGATAGAGGCTGGCCGGGCGGAGGTCGTAGCGGATCGTGCCGACGACGACCCCGCCCTGGCTCGCGACGATCGTCTGGCCGCTCTCGATTGCCGCCGTGATCGTTTCCAGTGTCTCGCTGGCCACACCGGTCGGTGGGTCGAGGGTCGCCTGCTCGGCGAACGCCTCTCGCAGGACCTGATAGACCATCACGGCCTGGTCGGGCGTCGCGACGGCCACGCGGACGACGGGAGGCTCTCGGTTCGGGTCGGCTGATCCGGTCATACAGGCAGTTTCCTCACAGCGTCGGCGATCCGGGCATCTGTCGTCCGGACGGTGTCGAGGAGGACGACCTACGCGTCCCCGTCCGTGCCGTACTGGTTGATATTGGCTTGCGGATCGACGTGTCCGCCGATCGTCGCCAGCGGGGGATATGCGGTCGACATCGTCAGGTGCGCCGGGATGTCGCCGGGAGTCACGAGCCGGGCTCGTTCGAGTTGCGAGATGAGCCCGGTTGCGCGGGATTCGTCGATCGCGAGGCGGTCCCGCAGGAACCGGGCGGTGATCCAGTGCTGGCCACGAATCGCCTCGACGGCCTGTTCCCAGAGCGGATCGTTCTCGGCGATTCGCTCCCGGCCCGTCTCCGTCTCCTGGGACTGCACGTGTCGCGGCGACTCGACCAGATGGAGGGCGGGGTAGTAGACGCACTCGACATCGCCGGGGTTGGCGAAGCGGTGGAGGACGTCTCCCCTGTAGGCGATGCTGTCGCTGGCCGTGAGTAGCCACGGAGTCCCGTCGATCGTCAGGCGGAGCGACCCGGCCTCAACCGCGACGATCTCCCGCGTTCCGGTGGCGTGGGGCGGGAAGACGCCGGTGTCGATGCCGGGCGGGATCGTCGTTCGGATGAACTCGAAGGCCGAACCTGGCAGCGCCGGGGACAGGCTGCGCCGCTCCCAGCCGGAGAGATCACGCACCACCCGCTGCTCGCCCTGCCGGAGCAGGACGACGTCGCCGTGCGTCTCCTCGCCGAGCAGGCTGGACATGGAGGTTGCCAACCCGTTCGCGATCCGGTGCAACGTCAGGACGGTCGGCGCCTTCTCGCCGCCCTCGACCGCCGCGACCATGCTGCGGCTGACCCCGGCCCGGCGAGACAGGGCGTCGATCGTCAAACCGGTGTCTGTCCGCAGTGACCTGATCCGTTGGCCGAGCGCCTCGACATTGAAGTCGTCACTCATACAGATACGTCCTTCAACGTTCGCCCGACCACATCATAGGGGAATGATCACCACTATAAAGGAACTCAATATGGAGTCAAGATGCCGTTGCCGTCGGCGGCGATCAGATCCCGAAGGACCCGAGCGCCGCTTTCAGGACTTGATGTTGGCGCCGAAGGCTACCCCCGGCGGTCGATCGCGATCTCGCCGCCCTTGAGGACGAGGGCGATATTGTTCACGTCGGCCAGGTCGTGAATCCGGGACAGCGGGTCGACCGAGCTGACCGTCACGTCGGCCAGCTTGCCAGCCTCGAGCGTCCCGACCCGGTCTTCCCAGCCCATGCACTCGGCCGCGACCTTCGTCGTCGCGACGATGACATCCATCGGCCTCATGCCGACGTCGGCCATCAGGCCAAGCTCGCGGAGGTTGGTGCCGTGCGGCATCACGCCGGCGTCGGTCCCCATCGCGATCCGGACGCCCGCCCTGTACGCCCTGGCGATGCTCTCGCGGTGGACGTCGATCGTCTCACGGGCCTTGCGCAGCCCGTACTCCGGCATCGCCCCGGTCGCGGCGGCCTGCTCGATTACCGCCAGCGGCGCGAGCAGGGTCGGGACGAAGAACGTTCCGTTGGCGAGGGCGAGCTCGATCACCTCGTCGTCGACGAACATGGCGTGCTCGATCGAGTGGATCCCGGCCCGAATCGCGTTCTTGATCCCCTCGGACCCCTGGGCGTGGGCCATGACCCGAAGCCCACGCCGGAACCGCGCCTCCTGGACGATGACCTTGAGCTCCTCGATCGTGAACTGGGTGAACTCGGGGTGGTCGGTCGGGCTCAGGACGCCGCCCGTCGAGCAGACCTTGACGACCTCGGCTCCGGCCCGAAGGACCTCGCGGACCTTCTTCCGGACGCCCTCGACACCGTCGGCGATCCCGTCCGGCATCCCAGGGTACTCGGGCCAGAGCGGGACGGTGATCCCGGACAGGTGCCAGCTGTCGCCGTGACCGCCGGTGATGCCGATCACGCCGGTGCTGACCTGCATCCGTGGTCCGGCGATGATGCCGTCCTCGACCGCCTGCTTGACGCCGACGTCGGTACCGCCGGCGTCGCGGACGGAGGTGATCCCGCACTCCAACGTGTTCCGGAGGAAGCCGATCGCCCGGTAGAAGTTGTAGGAGAAGGGCCGGGTCAGATGGGCGTTGGTGTCCATCCCCTCGACCATCATGTGGACATGGGTATCGATCAGGCCGGGCATGATGTATCCGCCCCGGACATCGATCGCTTCGGTGCCGTCCGGCACGGACAGGTCGGCCAGCCGACCGACCGAGGCAATCCGTCCGTCACGGAGCAGCACGCCGCCATCGTCGATCGGGTCGGCGCCGGTGCCATCGATCACGGTTCCGTTCCGCAGCAGTGTCGTGGCCAAGAGTTGATCTCCCTGTTTGAGATGGTGGGTCACGTCGACTTCGAGCGGCCCTCTGGTGGGAGGGCCCGATCGATCACCCCCGTCCATCGAGCGTTGAGCGAACGCTACCGTACCCGGCGCGACCCATCGCCACAATACGGTGACACCGACAACATCTCCCCTTCGGCGCTCCGGGTCAGCATGGTGACCGCGGGATCGATCCGGCGTGGGCCGGTCGGGATTTGCGCCCAGTCCCGTGCAGTCGCTATCATCACCGATGGGGTTTCCGCGATGGGGCGGGAAGACCACGGAACCATGGAGGTCTCGTCATGCTCCGCGTCGCAATTCTGGGTGCTGGTTTTATGGGCAGCACCCACGCCCGCGCCTTCCACGCCCGCACCGACGTCTCCGTCGCAACGATCTACGCCCACAGCGACCGCCGGGCCGGGCCGCTGGCCGACGAGGTCGGGGCCAGCTGGACCGACGACCTCGCCCGGGCCGTCACCGACCCGGCCATCGATGCGGTCAGCATCTGCCTGCCCACACCCGACCACCGCTTCGCGACCGAGGTCGCCCTCGACGCCGGCAAGCACGTCCTCCTGGAGAAGCCGATCGCCCTGACCGAGGAGGACGCCGCGGCCCTCGTCGCGCGCGCCGCGACGACGGACCGGGTGTTCATGCTCGGCCATGTCCTTCGCTTCTGGCCGGAGTACGTCGCCATCGCCAACCTGGCCGAGTCCGGACAGCTCGGCGAGCTCAGGTCGGCGATGGCTGTCCGGCGGCAGTCCTTCCCGCGGTGGACGACACTGCTCAACAACAGCGAACTGACCGGCGGGGCGGTCGTGGACATGATGGTCCATGACTTCGACGCCCTGAACTGGCTGCTCGGGCTCCCGGAGCAGGTGACGGCACGGGGCCACCGGAACCCGCGCTCGGGGGGCTGGGACCAGGTCCAGGTCCTGCTCGACTACGCCGGCGGTCGATCGGCGGTCGTCGATGGCGGGATGATGATGCCGGACTCATACCCGTTCAGCTCCGAACTCCACCTGCTCGGCTCGGGCGGCGCCGCCGAGTACCGGTTCCGGGGCGAGGGGCCGGACATCGACGGTGGGCCGGGTCGCAACGATCTCTGGCTGTTCCCCAACGACGGCCCGGCCAGCCAGCTGTCCGTCCCGATCGCGAATGCCTATGAGGCCGAGATCGACTACTTCGTCGACTGCGTCACGAGTGGCCGCCCGGCCGATCGGGCGACACCGGCAGCCGCCGCCCAGGCGCTGCGGGTCGCGCTGGCGGTCGCGCAATCGCTGGAGGCCGGCGGGGCGGCCCAGCCGGTATCGAGCATGGTCGGGCTGGCTTCGGTCTGATTTCGGGCCGGTCACCAGCACCGGCCCGACGGTGTTACCCGGCGGCGGAGAGATCGGCCCGCAGCATCATCGCCGGCTCGTCGGTGCAGAGGCTGTCCACGCCCCATCTCGCCAACTCGCCGGCTCGCTCCGGGTCGTCGACCGTCCAGACCCAGGCGGCGAACCCGTGGTCGTGGACCAGCCGGATCGCGTCCTCATTCAACCCGTACTGGCCGACCGATAGCGTCGTCGAGCCGAGGTCACGGCCGAGGTCGAGGGCGGCCTCGAGGATGTTGCCGGTCGTCCGGAGCGACTCAGCCCAGCGCCTGGCACCGGGGTAGACATCCTCCTTGCCGGAGACGTAGTCGATCGTCGCGGCAATGCTCTCCCGAGGGCCGTACGTCAGCGGCCAGAGGTCAGCCTCCGGCAGTTCGCCCTTGATGAAGCGGAGGACGTCCCAGTTGAAGGACGAGATCGCCCAGCGCAGCTTCGGTCGCCGGCCGACCTCGTCGATCACGGCCTGGCCGGCCTGGTTGCTCTTGATCTCGATGTTGACGTGGAGATGTGTGCTGATCAGGTCCAGGACCGCGGCAAGGGTCGGGACGCCGAAGCCCCGGCCGGCGTCGAGCTGGCCGAGCCGTTCGGCCGTCATGCTGTTGACGGCGCCGGTCGTGTTGGTCGTCCGGTCGACAATCTCGTCGTGGATCACGACCGGGACGCCGTCGGACGAGAGGTGGACGTCGAGCTCGATCCCGTCGGCCCGCAGGTCGATCGCCCGCTGGAAGGCGGCGATGGTGTTCTCGGGGAACTCGGCCGAGGCGCCACGGTGCGCGTAGATCTTCATGTCTGAGAAGCCTCCTTTGGTTCGATGTCGTTGGTCCGGTCCCGGGCTGGATTGCAGGTCCGAATTCCGCGAGACGTGCCGACAATGCCCCGCTACTGTGGTCGCGGTTCAGGGAGCCTACGATAGCAAGCGCGGGGAATCATCATGGGAAGACGATTGACGCGGCCGTTCCGGTTCGGCGTGATCGTGGAGCGCGTCCGAGACGGGGCGGAGCTGGTCGAGTTGGCGCAGCGGGCCGAATCGCTCGGCTTTCACACGCTGCTGATCCGGGATCACATCGCCCCGGACTTCTTCGGCGTTCAGCTCGGCCCGATCGCGGCGCTGGCGACTGTGGCGGCCGTGACGACGCGGCTCCGGATCGGGACGCTGGTCTTCGGCAACGACTACCGCCACCCGGCGATCCTCGCCAAAGAGGCGGCGACGCTTGATCTGCTGTCCGGCGGACGGCTGGAGCTCGGCATCGGCGCCGGCTGGCTTCGGAACGAGTACGAGCAGGCCGGGTTGACGTTCGACGCGAACGGGGTCCGGGTGTCGCGGCTGGAGGAGAGCCTCCGGGTCCTGACGGGGCTCTTCGCCGGGGGCGCGTTCTCGTTCAGCGGGGAGCACTATCGGATAACCGACCACGAGCTGTTCCCCCGGCCGGTCCAGTCGCCCCGGCCGCCGCTTCTGGTCGGCGCCGGGCACCCGCGGATGCTCCGGATCGCCGGGCGGCACGCGGACATCGTCGGCTTCCTGACGACGTCGGTCGCAAGCGGCGTCGTCGAGGACGACCCGCTGCTCCGGCGGGAGGACCACGTCGCCCGGCAGGTCGGATGGGTCCGGGAGGGGGCCGGCGACCGGTTCGAGTCGCTCGAACTCAGTACGGTGCTGTCGCTGGCCGTCACCGGCGATCGGGCCGGGGAGACCGAGCGAGTGATCGCGGACCGCGGATGGCGCAACATCACACCGGACGATGTCGACCGGATGCCGGCTGTCGCGATCGGGACGCCGGACGAGATCGCCGGTCGGATGGTCCGCTGGCGGGAGGCGCTCGGGTTCAGCTACGCCGTCGTCTCGTCGGACGACATGGAGGCGTTCGCCCCGGCGATCGAGGTCCTCCGTGATGCCGCAGGGAGGGACGGTGTATGACGCGGGAAGACGCCAGCGTCCGACTTCGCGGGCGTTGCGTGTGCGGTTGGTCACAGGGACATGGCTCGCGCTCTCGCGTCCCGCTTCGCTGGCTGGTCCGCCGCACCGTGAGGCGCTGAAAATTTGGTGACCGGTTGTTCATCGAGACCGGCTCGGCGGCCGGATCGGGCCAGCGACGCGGTAGCTCACTCCCCCGCGAGATGGGCTCCGCGCGCGACGACGATCGCTAAGCGGCCGGCGTCGCGACGGGCGTTCCGACAAGGTGGGCGGGCGGCATCCCGATCTCGAAGAGCGAGGCGACCAGGATTACCACCGGCTCGGTTCCAGCGTTCTGGCCGAAGTGGATGACCCCCTCGGCCTCGTAGAACGAGTCGCCCGGGTTGATTTCGACCTCGCCGCTTCCCGCCGTCACCGACTCGACCATCCCGCTGGCGGCCCGGGTGACCGGGACCGTCCCTTCGAGGACGGTGTAGGAGAGGGTGCCGGAGACGATCTGGGCGACCTGCATTCCGGGATGGGTATGGGCTGGGAGTCTGGTGCCGGCCGGGATGGTGTACCGGACGAGTTCCAGGACATCGCCCGGGGCGCTGGCCGGGTCGCCCGACGAGAGCACTTCCCGGACGACGCCGCCAGGAACCGGAGTGGAGTCGGGTTGCGCCCCGAGCGCCGGGGAACCAAGCCCGGCAAGGACCATCGCCGCGACCGCAAGAAGGATCAGAACGCGCGACCGCGTCCATCCGATCGTTGAGGAGAGGATAGCTGGCATCCGGGCAACTCCTGGTTGGGGTCGGTCTTGAGGGCTCGCTACGCTGAAAGCGACAGGAGATCGACGACAGATCGGGTCACATGCTCAGGTGCCTCGGATCACCACCGGGTCGAAGTCGATGGCCCAGAGCGCCTCCCGCTGGAGGAGCCGGTTGCGGCTCTCGCTGTCGTAGGAGCGGACATCGTGGCCGAGGGTGTCGACGACGACCCGCCCGGTCTCGGTCTCGCGGGTCCAGACGAGCGGCTGCTTCTGGTCGTCATAGCGGTGGTGGGCGAGGACGACGTTGTCGTCGGCCCGCCCGAGGTGGCTGTAGAGCTCGTCGTGGACGGTGATCGGGCCGAGCCCGTCGACGATCGGGTGGTCGGTCTCGCGCGGGGCGATCGTGTTGTCGGCGATCGGCGGGTGCATCGAGATCCCCTCGACCCAGGAGCCACCGACCCAGTTGGACCAGGCCGGCAGGTCGCTGAAGGCGGCGATCGCGTTGTGCATCACGAGCAGCGCCCCGCCCCGGCTGACGTATTCGGCCAGCTGCGCATGGGCGACCGCCCACTCATCGTCCGTCGCGTCGTCCGGGCTGGCGGCGCCGCGGCCAGCCTCGACGATCAGGAGGTCGATCCGGTCAAGTTCGCGGAACGTGCGGGGGTGCGTGGCGCGTAGGTGGGCGTCGATACTCACTGCCCCGAGGATCTCAGCGATCCGCTGGGCGTTGGCGGCGTGGTCGTGCCATCGGCTGGCGTAGCGGTCGCTGCCGGTCAGGATGATCGCGGTCATGGGGAGCCCTTTCCAGGAGGAAGCGTCGGCGTCGGGATATCGATGGCCAGGAGCCCCGCCTCCCGGAGATCGGACCAGAGAGCGTCCGCGATTTCCATCCCCGCCCAGGCGATGTTGCCGGCCATCTGGTCGCCAGTCGATGGGCCGGTCAGGATGGCGGCGACGGCGGGGTGGGCAAGCGGGAACTGGATCGCGATCGCCGCCGTCGGGACCCCGTAGCGGTCGCAAATCTCTCGAATGGTATCGACCTTCGCCGCCGTCGCCGGGTCGACGGGCTGGTAGTGAAACCGCGGGTTGGGTTGCGCCTCGATCAGCCCACCGTGGAGCGACTGGGCATTCAGAACGGAGACACCGCGTTCGACACAGAGCGGCAACAACTCGTCGGCGCCCTCGGTGTCGAGCAGCGTGTAGCGGCCAGCCAGCAGCAGGACGTCCATGTCGGTCTCGCGGACGAAGCGGACCGGCAGCGGGATCTGGGTCATGCCGAACCCGATCGCGCCGACGATGCCTTGACCGCGCAGATCGGCGAGGGCCGGGTAGGCCTCGCTCAGCGCCGCATCGTAGGAGTCGTCCGGATCATGGATGAGCAGGATGTCGATCCGGTCGACGCCGAGCCGGGTTAGGCTGGCCGCGAACGAGCGCCTGACACCGTCGGCGCTGAAGTCGTAGGCCCAGCGGTCCCCGACGCCATCGCCGTCCTCGTGGCCGGGGATGAGCCGGCCGACCTTGCTGGGTAGCACGTACTCATCCCGCGGGTAAGCAGCCAGCGCCCGACCCAGCCGGAGTTCGGCGGCGCCATTTCCGTACATCGGTGCGACATCGAAGTAGCGGATACCGGCATCCCAGGCAGTCCGGACGGTCGCCTCGGCGTCGGCGTCGGTCGCGAAATCGCCACCGAGCGCGGCGGCACCAAGTCCCAGTTGCGTGATCTGAAGACCGGCCGAGCCGACCGGGACGCGGGCGAACGGATCCATCGGGTCGTCGCTCCTGATTCAGTGAGAAGGGACGCGGGCAGTCTTGCCTGTCGCGCCTGGCTGCCGAGACCGGAACAGCCCAATCGCCCGTGACTATAGCAAGTAGCAACGAACAGGGCGCAACGGACGATGTTCGCCGGGCGATGTCCGCTGACGGTCATCGGACGGTACGGGGAGTCGGTCAGGCTGAGCGGGGATTTTCGGTGGGCATGGAATCTGCCCTGTGCGTTTCGTCAGCGCACCATCAACCCGGTCATCTATCGGCGCTGTGTTTGAGTCGCGAGAACACCGGACAGGGAGTCGACAGATGGATCTGGGAATCAAGGGACGCAAGGCGCTGGTCACTGGCGCCGACTCGGGTATCGGCTGGCACACCGCCCGGCTGCTGCTGGAGGAGGGCGTGACGGTCGTCGTCACTGACATCGATCAGGGCAAACTCGACGCGGCGGCTGCCCAGCTCACCGCGCCCGAGGGGAGCCTGCACGCCTTCGCCGCCGACATCACGAAGCTCGATCAGCTCGCGACGCTTTCGGAGAAGGTGCAGGCAGCCATCGGCGACATCGACATCCTCGTCCAGTGCGCCGGGATCACGGGCGCCCAGGGCATGTTCCACGAGATCGACGACGCCGGCTGGGTGAAGACGATCGAGACCGATCTGATGGGGCCGGTCCGGCTGGTGAGCACCTTTCTGCCGGCACTGCGGACGGGCGGCTGGGGCCGGATCGTCCTGATTGCCTCCGAGGACGCCATCCAGCCCTACCCAAACGAGATTCCGTACTGCTCGGCCAAGGCAGGCATCCTCGCGCTGTCCAAGGGCCTGTCACGGACCTACGCGCCGGAGGGCGTGCTGGTCAACGCCGTCTCGCCAGCCTTCATCCAGACGCCAATGACGGACGCGATGATGGACAAGCGGGCGAAGGAGGAGGGGACCGGCGTTGACGAGGCGATCCAGAGCTTCCTCCGGGAGGAGCGGCCGGGGATCGACCTCAAGCGGCGCGGCACCCCGGACGAGGTCGCCAACGTGATCGTGTTCCTCTGCTCCGACCGGACCTCGTTCGTGAATGGATCCAATTACCGGGTCGACGCCGGGTCGGTCGGCGCGATCTGATCACGTTTGTTGCTGGAAGGTGCTTTTCCATGGGGCGAGGCTTGCGGGCCCGACATTGAAGCCGAGGTGTCACATCGCGGCGCCCTGGTCGCGCACAGACCCCTCCCCAACTCCTCCCCGGCTCGGTTTCGGCACTGCGGTGCTTCACCGCCCGGAGAGGGGCATCTGCTGGTCGGCTTCGCCTTCCCACTGAACTGTGCCGAGGGGCGCGACTTGACCCCCTTTCGTGGCGACGCGAGGCACTTCGTGCAGAGTTGGCGCGTCTTCCACATCAGAAACGTTGTTCCTGAAGACCGGGACCGCTTCGCGGTGCAGCACCTCTCGCTTCGCTGGCGGCGTGGACCAGGCCAGCGAAGCGAGAGCCATGTCCCTACGGACGAGGCCTGTGCCGCTTGAGGTTGTTGGAGACTCATGCTCGAGTGGATGGGCCGCAGTCTTTTCAGCTGACTACGGGGTGAGGCGGTTGGTGTCCCGCGGGAACAGCGTCACCTCCCGGAGGTTGGCCTGGCTGGTCAGGCGGGCGACGAGGCGTTCGAGGCCGATCGCGAAGCCGCCGTGGGGCGGCATCCCGTGCCGGAAGGCGTCGAGGTACCAGCCGAACGGTTCCGGGTCCATTACGCGTTCGCTCAGGGCGGCGAGGTAATCGGCGAGGTGGTGGAGGCGCTGGCCGCCGGTGACGAGTTCGAGGCCGCGGAACAGCAGGTCGAATCCGCGGGAGAAACCCGGTTGATCGGGATCAGGATGGGTGTAGAACGGGCGCTTGCTCATCGGGTAGCCGGTGACGAAAAGCAGGTCGGAGCCGTGGGTTCGCAGCGCCCACTCGCCCAGCCAGCGCTCGCCGGCCGGTGAGAGGTCTGGTTCGTGCCGCTCCCGCTCGTCGCCGAGGCCGCCGGAGATCAGGTCGCGGGCGTCGGTGAAGTGGATCGCCGGGATCTCGTCTGGGATGGTCGGAAGGGTCACGCCGGCGAGGGCGAGGTCGGCGCCCAGCCGGTCCGGCAGCCGCTCGAACATTGACCGGAGTGTCTGGCTGAGGACGGCCATCACCTCACGCTCGTCGGCGACGAAGCCGATCTCGGCGTCGAGCGAGATGTACTCGTTGAGGTGCCGGGGCGTGTCGTGCGGCTCGGCCCGGAAGACCGGACCGGTCTCGAAGACCCGCTCGAAGACGCCCACCATGACCTGCTTGTAGAGCTGCGGGCTCTGGGCGAGATAAGCCGTCCGGCCGAAGTAGTCGATCGGGAAGACGTTGGCGCCGCCCTCGGTCGCCGCCGCGACGATCTTCGGCGTGTGGATCTCCGTGAAGCCGTCCGCTGTCAGCGCTGCCCGGAATCCCTCGGTCAGCACCGCCGCCAGCCGGTGCCGGGCCCGGACCGCCGGGTGCCGCAGGGCGACCGGCGCGTGGTCCAGGATCGTCGGGAGCTGGGCGGCGAGCACCGGACGGAACAGGTCGAACGGTGGCGGAATGGCCTCCGAGAGGACCGTGACCGCCGGCTCGTGGACTTCGGCACCGCCCGGTGCCTGGGGGTTCGCGACGGCCTGTCCCGCGATCGATAGGACCGACTCATTGGCGAGCCGACCGAGTTGGGCCGCCGTTTCCGGGTCGTCGACGACGATCTGGGCGAGCCCTCGTGCGTCCCGCAGGACGAGGAAGCCGACGTGGGACAGCTATCGATACCGGTGTAACCAGCCCGCGAGGCGAACGGGCCGCCCGGCGTGGATGATGAGGTTCGTGGACCAGACGCGCTCCATGAGACACCGCCTTTCCCGGGACGGAAAGTCCCGAAAAAACGATCGCTCCCTCGGCATGCGGACGAGGGAGCGGCCCGTGGTGCCACCGCACTTCACCGCGCGAGGAGCAGGCGCGGTCTTGAGGCCCAATAACGGAGGCGAACCGTCGGAGCCTGAGCCGAAACCGGGCGAGTCGCCACGGTCTCCGGCATTGTGCGCCGCGCTCCGGGAGGTCTTCACGGCCGGTCCGGGTGTCGCCCTCCCACCGCCGGCGACTCGCTGTGACCCGGGGACCGCCGCTACTTGGTCCCATCAACGCTGTACCGGGCAGCCTACACCATGCCAGGACCGCCCTGGTCGAGCCGCGGGCCGAGACGCCGGTTCTCGTCGTTCGGCCCGTCAATCGGGAGGTTCCCTATCTTGCCGGGCTGCGTCGGAACGCAGCCCGGTGGACTGAATGGTGCCCAGCGTCAGGCAGTCTGGGTGTCAGGTGACTCCCTTGGGTGGTCATGCCCGTGAGCCGCGGTGATCCTGCCTGGTTCCGGTTCGTTGCCCGTCTCGTGATAGATCTCCTCTGGCAGGGGCGATTGCTCTATCTGGATTGTCGTGTGGTGAAGATCGTACGACTCGGTCAGGGCAGAGCCCAGGCGGGTCAGCACGGCGTCGCCGTCGGCTGACGAGGAAATGCGGGCATGACTCGACATTGCGGCAAGACCCGACGTGATACTCCAGACATGTAGATCATGGACGCTCTCCACATCTGGATCGGCGAGGATGGTCGCTTCGACCGCGACTGGGTCGATCCCGGTCGGGGTGCCTTCCATGAGGATGAGGACCGCGCCTTGAGGAGCTGGTACGTCCGTGGGACGATGAAGAGTCCGATGACGATGGAGAAGATTGGGTCCGCGTACCACCACCCGGTCGTCAGCATGATCACGCCGGCGACGATGACGCCGATCGAGCCCAGCAGGTCCGCCACGACTTCGAGGAAGGCGCCCTGAACGTTCAGGCTCTCGGCCGAGCCGCTGCGGAGCAGGATCGCCCCGGTCACATTGATCGTGAGGCCGAAGATCGCGACGATAATGACGGTGACGCTGCCGACCTCGGGCGGGTTGGAGAAGCGTTTCCAGGCCTCGTACAGGATGTAGATTCCAATGCCGAGGAGGACAAGCCCATTGACCATCGCCGCGAGGATCTCGGTCCGATAGAACCCGTAGCTGTGTCCCGTGGTCGCTGGCCGCGCGGCGAACCAGATTGCCAGCAATGCGAGGCCGAGACCCCCCACGTCCGTCAGCATATGGGCGGCGTCGGCGAGGAGCGCCAGACTGCCGGAGATCGCGGCTCCGATGAACTCGATCACCATGTACGAGGCGGTCAGCAGGAAGACGATCCGCAGGCGGCCGCGGTTCTGAGCGCCCGCGCTTGCGTGATTGTGTGCCATCAGTCAGCCGCCGCCGACTGGGGCCGGCTGGTGGACGGCTCGAACGATGCGATCGGTGTCGACGGCGAGTTGGGCCGCTGGCGAGTGGTCCGGGGCAGACGGAGGGAGTTGAAGGTCACGATCAACGCCATGCCGGTGTCAGCAAGGACGGCAAGCCAGAGATTGGTGATCCCAGTGAAAGTCAGGACCAGGAAGACGACCTTGACAGCGATCGATGCGGTGATGTTCTGCCGGATGATCGACATCGTGTTCCGGGCCAGTCGGACCGCGAATGGTACCTCGTCCAGTTCGTCGCCCATCAGCGCGACGTCGGCCGCCTCGATGGCAACATCCGATCCCGCTCCGCCCATCGCGATCCCGACGGTCGAGTGAGCCAGGGCGGGCGCGTCGTTGACGCCATCACCGACCATCGCCACCGGGCTCTGCCTGAGCGCATCGTCGATGGCCGTGACCTTGTCCGCGGGCAGCAGTTCCGCCCGGATGTCCGTCACGCCGACCACGCCGCCGATCCGTTCGGCGACGAAGCGGTTGTCGCCGGTGAGCATGATGGTCCGGAGACCAAGGTGGTTGAGCTGGGCAACGGCGTCGCGGCTCTGGGGCCGGACTGGGTCGGCGACGCTGATGATGCCGGTCACGCCGTCGGCCGTTCCGATCAGGATCCCGGTCTTGCCGTCCTGCTCCATGGCCTGGAGCCGCTGCTCGACCGGCTCGGGCAGCCCGCCGAACAGTCGCCGGCTGCCGACGAGGATCGTCTCGTTCCCGATGGTCGCTCGGGCGCCCTTGCCGGGAATGGTCTGCGCCTCGCGGCCGGCCGGGATGACGATCTCGCGGCGCCCGGCCTCCGTCACGATCGACCGGGCGATTGGATGGGTAGCCTGCTGCTCGACCGCCGCGGCCTGCGCCAGCAGCGTCGATGGAGAGTCGTTGCCGAACGGAACGATATCGACGACTTCCGGGCGGCCTTCGGTCAGAGTGCCCGTCTTGTCGAACGCGATCGCGCGAACGGTGGAGAGGGACTCGATGGCCATGCCGCCCTTGAACAGCACCCCCCGGCGGGATGCCGAGCCGATCGCCGCGACGAGCGCGACAGGCGTCGAGATGACCAGGGCGCAGGGACAGGCAACCACGAGGAGGATCAGCGCGCGGAAAATCCACTGCTGGAAATCACCCGTGAAGACGGGAACGATCAGCCCGATGATCGCCGCCGCCGCGATGACGATCGGCGTGTAGATTGCGGCGAACTTGTCGACGAACGCCTGGGCGGGAGCCTTCGACGCCTGCGCTTCCTCGACGAGGTGGATGATCCGGGACAGGGTCGTGTCGGTGGCGGGCTTGGTGGAGCGGACTTCGATCGCGCCGTCACCATTGATGCTGCCGGCGTAGACCGTGCTGCCTGGCTCGACCTCGACCGGAATCGACTCGCCGGTGATCGAGGCCTGATCGACCGAGGTGTACCCCGTCACGATTAGACCATCGACCGGGAGCCGGTCGCCTGGTCGGACCGAGACGCTCTCGCCGACCTGAACATCGGAGACCGGAACGAGCTGCTCGACGCCGTTCCGGATCAACCGGGCCTCGGCGGGAACCAGCTTGATCAGTGCCTGAAGGGCGCGCCGGGTCCGGTCGAGCGTGAGGTTCTGGAGCGTCAGGCCAATGGCGAACAGGATCAGGACCGACGAGCCCTCGTCCCACCGACCGATGGCGACGGCTCCCACGGCCGCGACGGTCATGAGCAGGTTCATGTCCGCCCGGCGCGCCTTGAGCGCGAACCAGCCGGCGCGGGCGACCGGGTATCCGGCCAGGATCATTGCACCGACGAACGGAACGGCGACCACGGCGAGGCTGGCGCCAGCCCGCTCGGAGACGAATCCGGTTAGCCAGAGGATGGTCGCCAGAGCGACTTCGATGATCCGCCGCTGGCGCCACCATGGCACGTCCGCCGGGGCATTGGTCCGGGCAGAGCCGGTCTCAGCTCTCGGCGTCGCCTGATAACCCGCGCTCGAGACCGCACGGACGACGGCATCCCGCTGGAGACCGAGATCCGCCGGCGTCACGGTCAGCGTCGCGGCGCCGAAGTTGATCGCGGCCGTGGCGACGCCGGGCAGGCGACGGACGCCCGATTCGATCGTGCGGGCGCAGTCGGCGCAGTCCATCCCAGTGACATCAAACACCCAGGGATGGTTCGCTGCTGACTTCGCAGGCTCCGCTGCGATCGTGTAGCCGAGCGACCGGATCCGGTCGCGCAGTGCCGGCGGCTCGATGATCGTGGGGTCGTAGGCAATATCGACCGTCCCGCCGGCAAAACTGGTCCGCGACATTTGCACGCCGGGCATCTTCGTCAGGGATGCGTCGATGGTCTTGGCGCAGTCACCGCAATCCATCCCGCTGACATCCAGCCGGCAGGTCGTTTCACCCGTCGCAACGGGCGCGGCGACGATTTCGTCAGCGCCGTCATAGTCATAGTCATGGTCGTGGTCGTGAACCGGGGTGGATCGTCCTTGCGTTTCCACCTAGTTCTTCCTTCCTTCGTCGCGATGCGCGACGTGCTCGACCCCCTGCCGGTAGAGATCGCTCACATGGTCATCATCCAGGGCGTAATAGACCCGCCGCCCTTCCCGCCGCGTCCGGACCAGACCAAGCTGGCGCAGTGTCCGGAGCTGGTGGGAGATGGCCGACTCCGAGATCCCAACCGTGGCCGCGACGTCGCAGACGCAAAGTTCCTGATGCGCCAGGGCCGCCACGATCCGGAGCCGGGTTGGGTCGCTCAGGGCCGCGAAGAAGTCGGCGAGATTCCCGAGTACTCCGCCGTCGGGCAGCGACGCCCGGGCGGCTCGCACGGCTTCGACATGGACGATACGGTCCGGGCAACTGTCCAGGTCGAAGGGGGGAATCAACTGGTCGGCTTTGCGTGGCCGTGGCATGGACAACTCCAGGTGAGACGGAATCTCAGAGATGAATTGTTATTCATATGATTGTATTGATTCGCGACCTAGAGCGCAACATAGCTCGCGTGGTTTCGATGCGCGGGTTTCCGGCGACGAACTGCCCGCGACGCCGGACGGGGTGGCCATCGCGGCCGGCCGCGACGCCCGCGCCTCCGGGTCCGCGATGGGCATTGGTGCGAGAACGCATGCGATAATCGCCTATCGCCACCACCCACCGGCCAGACCACTTCGGCCGCGCCCGGGCCGCGATGGGACGCCCATGCGAGGGACCATGGAGTCAACGGACAGGATCGGTCAGATGCATGAGCCCGAGACGGGTGCGCCCGCAGAGGTGCGCCCCCGGATCACGCCGGCCATGGAGGACTACCTCAAGGCCGTCTACCGGCTCAACGCCGACGGTGGTCCGGTCACGACCCAGCGGCTGGCCGATGAGCTCGGCATCTCCGGGCCATCGGTCACCAACATGGTCAAGCGCCTCGATGAGCTCAAGATGCTCCAGCACACCAGGTATCACGGCGTCGTGATGACGAAGGCCGGTGAGCGGGTGGCGCTCGAGGTCCTGCGGCACCACCGCCTGCTGGAGGTCTATCTGGCCGAGTCGCTGGGTTACCCGTGGGACGAGGTCCACGAAGAGGCCGAGCGGCTGGAACACCTGCTCTCCGACAAGCTCGAGCGGAGCATCGACCGGGCGCTCGGCCACCCGACGTTCGACCCGCATGGGGCCCCGATCCCGACGGCGGAGGGGGAGATGCCGGCGCTGTCCAACCGCCGCCTGAGTGATCTCGCCGTCGGGGAGGTCGCCACGGTCGAGCAGGTCTCCGACCGGGACCCGGAGCAGCTCCGCTATCTCGGCTCGCTCGGCCTGATCCCCGGTCAGCGCGTCCAGCTCCGGGAGCGGCTCCCGTTCGAAGGACCGTTCCGTCTGTTGGTCGGCGCCGAGGAGCATGTCATCGGCGCCCCGCTGGCCCGGATCGTCTACGTCGTCGTGACGCCGGATGCATCGCCTGACGCCGAGTCGGCCGAGTCGGCCGAGTCGGCTGGGCGGTAGCCAATGGACCGCTACCCAGCGCCGAAGGCGACCGCCCGCGGCAGGCGGACCGTAGCTGACACCGCGATCGGCAAGAACGACCAGGAGATCGACGTCCTCTCCGTCCCTGCTTCTCCAGCGGCAACCCAGACACCGGCCTACCGGGTTGGTTTGAAGGAGATGGCGCAGGACGAGCGGCCGCGCGAGCGGCTGGTCCTGCGCGGGTCGCAGGCGCTCTCCAACCAGGAGCTGCTGGCCATCCTGTTCGGAACCGGGATGAAGGGCGAGTCGGTGCTGGACTACTCGCAGCGGCTACTCTTCGAATGCGGGGGGCTGGCCGGGCTGGCCCGCCAGGACGTTACCGAGCTGGCAGCGATCCGCGGCGTCGGCCCGGCCCGGGCGACAATGCTCCGCGCCGTCTTTGAATTGGCCTCCCGCGTCGCCGCGCTAGCTCCGGACCAGCGGCCGAAGATAACGACGCCGGACGATGTCATCAACCTGATCGGGGTCGAGATGGCGGCGCTGGGGCAGGAGCAGCTCCGGATCGTGCTGCTGGATACCAAGCATCAGGTGCTGGCGATCCGGACCGTCTACCAGGGCAGCGTCAACGGCGCCCCGGTCCGGCCGGCCGAGATCTTCCGCGAGGCGATCAGGCACAACGCCGTCGCGATGGTGATCGTCCACAATCACCCCTCGGGCGATCCGACGCCCTCCGGGGCCGACGTCGCCGTCACCCGCGAGCTCGTCGCCGCCGGCGAGCTCCTCGGGATCGACGTCCTCGACCACCTCGTCATCGGCCAGGGCCGCCACGCCTCGCTGCGTCGCCTGGGGCTGGGCTTTCCGCTTCGGGCGTGAACGGCCACGAGGTTTCAAACCGACCAAGAGCGTTCGTGATGCATCACGGGATCTGGGGCGACTCCCGCTGGCTCGCTCCGCACGGTATGCTGCTGGTTGAATCGACCGGGGAACGTTGCGAGCGGATATCCGGGCGATGACGTGAGGAACGACGAGATGGTTGCGCGGGGTAGTGAGCGACAGACGGAAACGGCGGCGCCAGATCGGGCCCACGCCCCGTTCAGCCAGTACGCGGCCACCCGGCGTTACCAGCCGACGCTGGCATTGACACCGGACGGGACGGAGGTCGTCTACTCGACCAACGTCTCCGGGCAGTTCAACCTCTGGCGGCAACCGGCGACGGGTGGATACGCCCGCCAGCTCACCTTGTTCGAGGACCAGACAGTACGCCTCGTCGCCTGCTCGCCGGACGGCCAGACGCTGGTGTTTTCGGCCGACCGGGCCGGCGACGAGTTCACGCGGATCTACCGGCTGCCGATCACGGGGGGAGCGCCGGTCGAGATCTTTGGGCGAGAGAACGTCCAGGCCTTCCTGGCCGAGTCGCCCTTCTCCCCGTCTGGCCGCGAGGTCCTGATTTCTGCAAACGACCGGCTCGACACCGATCTCGACATCATCATCCGCAACCTGCACGGCACAGAGGCGGGTCGACCGCTTGCCGATGGGCAGCTCAATGAGGGGTTGAGCTGGTCGCCCGACGGGACGAAGATCGCCTACGGACAGGGGCACTCCAACATGGACATCCGGCCGGGGGTGATCGACCTCACATCCGGCTCCGCACAGGTCCTGACGCCGGCCGACGCAAACGCGATCTTCATCGGCGGTCCCTGGGCCCGCGACAGCTCGGGGTACTTCGTTCAGACGGACGAGGGACGGGAGTTCACCGGCCTCGCCTTCCTCGACATCGCGACCGGGCAGCGACGGCCCCTCCTCACGCCCGACTGGGACGTCGAACTCGTCGCGACGGCCTCCAGCGGACGCTACCTCGCGATCGTCGTCAACGAGGACGGCGTCAGTCGCCTCGACGTGCATGACCTTGGCAAGCGCGGCGTCCCGTCCGGCTCGCTGACGGACGCGACCGCCGTCTCCTTGCCGGAGGTGCCGCCCGGCGTGATCGGCACGCTGGTCGGAGCGAACGGGGCGCCGGTGCTGGCGTTCCTGCTCAGCCGGCCGGACAGCGCCCCGGAGGTCTTCACGCTCGACCTTCGCTCGGGAACGCTGACGCAGCTCACCGAGAGCATGCTCGGCGGGATCGACCCGGCGACGATGATCCGGCCGGAGCTGATCCGGTACCGGACGCACGACGGGCTGGAAGTTCCCGCCTGGCTGTATCGCCCGGCCGGCCAGGGGCCATTCCCGGTCGTGCTCAGCATCCACGGCGGGCCGGAGGCGCAAGAGCGGGCCAACTACGGCGTAGGACTCTACCAATACCTGCTCAGCCGGGGGATCGGCGTGATGGCGCCGAACGTCCGGGGCAGCACGGGGTACGGCAAGGGATACCAGAAGCGGATCCACCACGACTGGGGTGGCGCCGAGCTGGAGGACTTCCGGGCGGCCGCCGAGTACCTGCGCGGCCTGGAATGGGTCGACGGCGATCGCCTCGGGGTCTACGGCGGATCGTTCGGCGGCTTCGCGACGCTGAGCTGCGTCAGCCGGCTGCCGGAGTACTGGGCGGCGGCGGTCGACATCGTCGGGCCGTCCAACCTCGTCACCTTCGCGAAGGCTGTCCCGCCGACGTGGCGCCGGATGATGACAGCCTGGGTTGGCGATCCGGAGACGGAGGTCGACTTCCTCATGGAGCGCTCGCCCATCACCTATGTCGATCAGATCCGGGCGCCGCTGTTCGTCATCCAGGGGGCGAACGACCCGCGCGTCGTGAAGCCGGAGAGCGACCAGATCGTCGAGCGGCTCCGGGAGCGTGGCGTCGACGTGACGTACGACGTCTACGAGGACGAGGGCCACGGCTTCACGAAGCGGTCCAACGAGCTCAAGGCCTATGGCGACACGGTCGCGTTCTTCGAGCGGCACCTTCTGGAGTAGCGCTCTGCCCCATCCCTCTCCATCTCGTCTTTCGCTCGCCGCGACGACGTCGCGCCTCGCTCGGAGGACGGATGGGGAGGGTTCCGTAACAAGTCCGGCGGCCGCTCTCCGGGAATCGCTCGTTGAGCGGCGGACTGTTTCCGCCTCCCCTTCCGGTGAGGATCAATGGGACGAACCTGAGCTGAGGAGGAGGCTGGGGCCGGCTCGCCGTCCACCAATGCCGGACTTGTTACGGGACCCGTATTGCGTCACCATGTCCAGCATATTGGGTAATTCGTGCGGTCGGATCTGAGGTACGGGGCGTTGACGATTTCCAGCAACGGGGCCAGTAACGGGGTGAGGAACGGGGCCGGACGGCAGGGGCTGCGGATCGCGACGTTCCACGTCGAGCCTGAGGCGTACCGGCTCGTCCGGGACTGGGCCGAGTCGCGGGGGCATGAGATCGTCTTGCTCGTCACGACGCCAGGCCCGGCTCCACGGACCTATCTGGGCTACCGCCAGGTCGTCGCGGCCGCTCCACCGCGAACGGAGATCCTGATCACGACCCGCTTCCGCTGGGCGACTCCGATCATCGCCGCCGCGAAGCCCGATCTGATTCTGTCCTACACCTTCCCGTACCGGTTGCCGGACGCACTTCTCAGTGTCGCGCCGCTTGGAGCGCTCAACCTGCATCCGGCGCCGCTCCCCCGGTTCCGGGGGCCGAATCCGCACCGGATGATCTACGAGGGCGACCCGACGATCGGGGCGGCCCTTCACCGGATGGCGCCGGAGTTCGACGCCGGGCCGACCCTCAGCGTGCAGGAGGCGCCGCTGCCCGAGGAACCCACGATCGAGTCGGTCCGTGCGCTCTACGACCAGCTGATCGTCGCGGCACTCGACGAGGGCGTGGCCCGCGCGGCGCGGGGCGAGCGGGGCGAGGAGCAGGACGACTCAGCCGCGACCTACGCCGCCGGATTCACGCCCGACGACCACTGGCTGGACTGGCGGCTGCCAGGCGACGCCCTCCGCCGTCGGGCGATCGCCCTGAACCTCGTCGAGACCCGGGCCCGCGCTGCCATCGAGGGGCACGCCCGGCTCGTCCTGATGGTCGCCCCGGTCCCAGAGGCGGAGGCTCCCTACGTCCGGTTCGGGGTCCAGGCCGGAGAGGTGATCGGCCGCGACGGCGACGACCTGGTCGTCATGGCGGGCGACGGGCCGGTCCGGGTCCAGCCCGGCGAGCCGGTCAATGACGTGATCCCGGACGCCCTCCTGGTGTCGTACAAGGCGCCTCGCCGGCCGGCCGCGGTCGGCGAGTAGTGAGTAGCAGGTCCCGCTGATTACCGGTCGTACGGTATCGAATGGACCCCGGCCCGGTTCGCCCCGCCGCAGCCGCGGTCAAGCGATTCGGGCTCAGGATCGTTGCCGTCCTGCAAATGCGCAGATAGTCTTTGAAGCCATTTGGACGGCCTTCAGTTCGCCAGGAAATCCTACCGACCACGGGTCTTCACAACGCCCAACGAGCCAGGCGAACTGGACACGAGGCGAACCCGGATACCGGCGGCCGGGTGGCCGCGCACGTAACAGCCGGATTCACTGGCGTTGTCCGGTCGCCAGCGACGAGCCCCACCCCCGGCCCCATCCCGCGCCCAGGGGGCACCCGGATTCGTCCCTTCGATCCTCGTCGGATGGAGCGGGGGAGACCACGTCGTTTCCATGGAGGAGGCGGTGAACCTTTCTGAGCACCGCTGTAACCGGTCGATTGATACTCGCTGATCGGACCGGGGCGACGAGCCTGGGGATGGGGCCATAGGGAGCCGGACTACCGTTACAATCGGCTCATCGTGGGGACCAACCACCTGCCGCGGGGAGGCAGCGTATCGTGACACCGTCGACCGGTACCGGTGCACCGTCCGCTCAGTTCTACATCAGCCGCCGCTTCGCCACGCTTTGGGCCGGGACGCTGCTCTCCGCTGTCGGCGACATGATCTTCGAGTTCACGTTGATCGTCTGGGCCGCGCAGCAGTTCGGCCAGTCCGGCTCGTGGCTGGTCTCGGGCATCTTCGTCGCCTCGCTCATTCCCACGATCATCGTCGGGCCGATTGCCGGGACGATCGTCGATCAGGGCCGCGACAAGGTCCGTGTCGTCGTCCGGTCCAGCACCCTGATCGCGCTCCTGACGATCCTGCTGGCGCCGCTGCTGGCCGATGACCTGTTTGGAATCGGTCCGAGCCTGCCGACGGCCCTTCAGACGGCTGTGCTCCTGGCGGCGGTCGTCGCGATCAGCGCGATCAACCAGTTCATCCGGCCATCGACCGCGATCATCTCGCGGGACATCGTCGCCGAACCGGACCGGCCCCGCTCGGCGAGCCTCAACCAGGTCGCCTTCGGGATCGCGATCCTGATCGGTCCGCCGCTGGCCGCGCCGTTGTTCATCTCGTTTGGCCTGACCTGGGCGCTGACGCTGAATGCCGTCAGCTTCGTCGCCTGCGCCGGACTCGTCCGGACCGCGGCCCGTGGAGCAGTGCTGGACGAAACGGCTGAATCGGTCGCCACACCTTCGGCCGTCACCACGACCCCGCGGGACCGGGTCCGGCTCGTCTGGACCGATCTCCTGGCGGGGCTCCGGATGTTCGGCCAGTCCCCGACCCTGACGACGATCGCCGTCTGCCTGGTGATCGCGCTGGCCGGCTTCGGCGTCCTCAATGCCGTCGACCCCTTCTTCGTGATCTTCAACCTCGGCGGCACGGCCGACATCTACGGCTGGTTCGGCGCCGCCCAGGGCGCCGGGACGCTGATCGGCGCGGTCGCGTTCAGTGTCCTCGCCACGCGCCTCGGGATGCCGGCGATGTTCTGCGCCGGCATGGCGCTGCTCGGTATCCTGATGCTCGTCTACGCCCAGCTCGCCTCGGTTCCCGCCGGACTCGTGCTGATCTTCCTGTTCGGGCTGGTCTTCCCCGCCGTAAACATCGCCATCTCCCCGATCTTGCTTCGCGTCACGCCACGGGCCTATCTTGGGCGGGTCGGCGGAACGCTCAACCCGCTGATCAACGTCGCGACGCTGCTCGGCGTCCTCGGTGGCGGCATCGTCTACGGTTCGCTCGGCGAATCGTTCTCGGTCACGTTCTCCGGGGTGCGGTTCGGCGCACTGGACGGGTTGTTGTCCTTCACCGGGCTGACCAGCATCGCCGCCGCGGTCTACGCCTGGCGCCGGTTCGCCTCGGCGGCCGTGCGGGAGGAGATGGACGCCGCGCCGGCCGGCGACCCGGCTGTCCCACGGGCCTGATTCCGGGTCCGCCATCTGGTTGGGTGTCCAGGGTGGACATGCGACAATACGGCGTTTCCGGACGCGACGAGCCGGTGTGACGGTTGAAGGATCGATCAGAGGAGCGTGGCAGATGACCGATCAGGATGGGCAGCGGCCCGTGGCTCTCGTGACCGGCGGCTCGCGCGGGGTCGGCGCCGCGACGGCCGTCCAGCTCGCCCAGCGCGGCTATGACGTCGCCGTGACGTATCGTAACAAGGCCGCCCGAGCAGAGGAGATCGTCGCGAAGGTCGAGGCCGCCGGTGGCCGCGGACTCGCCATCGGTGGCGACATGACCGTCGCGGTGGACCGTGCAGCGCTGGCCGAGGCGGTAGGCGGCTGGGCCGGACGGTTGGACCTGCTCGTCCTCAACGCGTCGGGCGGGCTGGAGCGAGAGATCGTCGCCGCCAACCCGGACTACCCGATGACGATCAACCGCGACGCCCAGATCTCCACCCTCGACGCCGTCCTGCCGATGCTCTCTCAGGCGTCCGGCGGTGGCACCGTCGTCTTCGTCACCAGCCACTGGGCCCACCTCTATGGCGAGGTCGTTCAGCTGCCCGCCTACGACCCGGTCGCGAGCAGCAAACACGCCGGTGAGCGGGCCCTGCGCGACCGGCTCGACGAGTTGGCCGGACAGAACGTCCGCCTCGCGGTCATCACCGGCGACCTGATCGAGGGCACGATCACCCCCAAGCTGCTGGAGCGGGCGATGCCGGGCATGACAGCCGAGGCGAGGGACCGGGCTGGCGACCTGCCGACGACCGATGACATGGCAGCCGCCATCGTCGGTGCAGCCACGGACCTCGCCCTCAGGACCGGCGAGACCATCGTCATCGGCGGTGCCCTCGACTCCCTGCCCCGCCTCGCGTAGTCGCTGGTCTCGAACCAACGCGATACGCCTGAATGACCGAGCCCGGACCGCGAGAAGCAGTCCGGGCTCGGTCATCCAGGCGCCGGGAACGTCCTCGCTCGTGGGATGGTCGACCGAATCGCGGCTCCGCACCTGCCTCTGCGAAGGCACTCCGGCGTTGCCCCGCCCGCTCGGGACTCGTCACCGGCGATGCCCGCCGGTGCGGTGCTTCTGGGTCTTCGATTCGGCCCGCTCGTTTGAGTGGACTCCTGTTTCGTGTCCACTGAGACGGTTGTTACCATCCCGAGGGCCGATCTCGGTCGTGACGGAATGGACAGGATTGCCAGTCACTGCGAGCGCTCCATGTGCGTCCCTCATCCCGATGGCCACGAACACCCGGATTACGAACAGGGACTTCCGCTTTGACGAGTTCCGCCCCGGCCAGCTGGGCGCGATCCAGCGCCTCCTCAATGGGAAGTCGGCCATCTACCAGATCGCTTCCCGATTGAGGAGGCCGTCAATGCGGACTAATCGTGCAGGTTGGCGTCGCCTTGGTGGTAGCCCTGCGGGATGGGGGTCCCCGGCCAGCGGATCGCGTCCGGACTGGGCCGGCGGCTCCGCTCGACGGACGCCCGCGTCGGGAGCAGGTCACCGGAGTCGGTGCCGATCACGGGATCGATGGCCAGTCGCCGGAACGGTCGCCCCGATGGGGCAGCGGTTGTGCTCCGTGACGGGACCAACCGCAGGGAGCGGGTTCCGTTTACCGGTGTTGTCAGTGCCGGCAGGTTGGGTGCCCGACGGTCGCGAGGAGAAACGACGACACGGAGAGAAGGTGGTGCGGCGGCAACACTGCTGCCGGGAGCCGCTCGGACTGGACGCGGCAGGAAGCTGATTGGACCCATGCTGAGATACCAAAGCGCCCCGAGGAACGGGACGCAGAGGATCGCGAAGGCCCACAGGATCTTGTTGCCACCGCGGACGCGTGGCCGGACGAGAAGGTCGCGCAGCGCGGCCACCTGCATCCCGTACCAGGCCACGGTAAGGAGCAGGATACCGACCCCGGCAGCTATCGTATTCCAGGCCACAGGCGTCCCCTCCACTCCCTGATAGTGTATCCGAAAACCGTCAGTGACGCGGAGTTCGCCTCGCGGTTTTGCCATTGAAGAACCCGAATACGTCGCTGGGTTTCGCTCGCATGATGGTTGGCACCTTCCATAGTTTCTGGTTAACGAAAGGTGTACGGACAGTCTCCATTATATGGGTTTTGGCCGACGATCATGACCGTACATGTTGACCGGATGCAACTACAACAACAGATGCAGGTTCTCGAGACGCTTCCGGAGCTCTTCGGGCGGTTCAGAGCCATTTGGCAACTGGACCAGAACAGTGTCGATTCCCAGGGTAGCCAGCTTCTGAAGCCGGTTCCGGACGTGGTTCGCCGGCCCGATCACGCTCAGACGTTGGACCAGTCCACTCGGGACCAGTTGGGCGGCATCGCGGAGCCGGCCGCCGCTCCGCAGTGCCGGGAAGCCGCCGCCTCGGGCGAGTTGCTCGTCGCTACCCAGCGTTCGCCGAATCCGGCCGATCAGATCGGGAATGTTGAATCCCGCGCCAGCGAGTTGCCGGTCCATCCCGGGCAGCGCGTTGATCAGGGCGACGGTGAATTTCATCCGCTCGATTGCCGGAGCCGGATCGTCGGTGATCAGGACGCGGGTGCCGTAGGTGAACCGGAGGGCGGCCGGGTCGCGGCCGACCGTCGTCGCGCTCTCGCGGACCAGTCCGATTGCCCAGGCGAGGTATGCGTCGCTGGCGAGGTCATTGAACAGCACACCGTCCGCTACCTCTCCGGCGAGGCGTAGCGCTTTCGGTCCGGCCGCCGCGATGATGATCGGCGGGGCGGTCGAATCCGAAAGTGGGTTGATCGTCCGCTCCCAGTTACGGACGGGGAAGACGGTGTGCGCGTCGATCGGACCTTCCACTTCGACCCGGTGCGGCGGCTGCCACCATTCCCGGAGAAGCTCGACCGTCCGGGCCAGGCCATCCAGCGGCTGCCAGGGAACGGGGACGCCGAGGCCCCGTCGGTACCAGGCCGGCTCGCCCCGGCCGATCCCAAGGAACGCCCGCCCGCCGGAGATGATGTCCAGCGTCGAGAGCGCGGCGGCGATCTGGTTGGGGTGCCGGAGCAGCGGGTTGGTGACACCGGTCCCGAGACGGATCGTGCTGGTCTGCGTCGCGAGCAGCGTCAGGATGGCGAAGGCGTCCCAGCCCTCTGGGTCCTCACTGACCCAGATCGCCCTGGCCCCACCGGCCTCGGCCGCCCGAGCGAGGGCGACGAGCCGGTCCCGCGCCGTCAGTGTCATGCTCGCCCGCTCGCTCCCGAGCACCTCGTCCTTCGCCTGGGCGCGGGCGAGGTCGTGGTGGCTGAGGGAGATGTCGAAACGCATTGCGGCGGCCGCTAGCGTTCCGAGCGGACGTAGACGATCGTCCCGCCGGCTCGCTCGTCGCCGTGCCGCAGGACCGTTCCAGGGGTGCCATCAGAGAGGGGGAAGCTATCGCCTCGATCCAGTCCGCCGGCCGTCGTCGAATCGATCACCTCGGCGTAGAGGTCGTGCTTCGGGCAGTACCAGACGTTCTCGCGGCCCTCGACCGGGCGCATCCGGTGGCGGTCGCGGGGGTGAGTCCGGCCGATGTCGCAGAGGGGATTAGGGACGGACGTCGTCGTGGAGTCGACCATGTTCGGGCTGGGCCTTTCGAAGGTGGCAGTGGGGTTGGTAGGGAGGCCTCGATGCGGAGTACCGGATTGGCCGGCAAGATATCGAACCAAGTATGCCATTGCTGAACAATGCGAAAGCTGTCCCCTGCCAGGAGCCCATTCGCGTTTGGACCGCGTGTCGTTCCGTGCAGCGACTGTCAGAATCAGCGCCCGACCGGTCACCCTCTAGAATCGCCGGTATCAATGGGATGCTCCACACCGTTCCTGAGCCCACTCCTTTAGGGCCGGGGAACGCCGATGGCACGGAAGCCGGCCCAATCGTGGGTCCAGCTTTCGGGCAAACAGCGTGAACGATGCGATCAACTCGCGGTGATGTCGCGGCGCCGGAAGACGAGGATCGCGATCGCCAGCAGGCCGACCAGCCAGGCGGCAAGAACGATCGTGCCGCGAGTCGCGTCGAAGCCATCGACAGCCTGATCGGAGCCGATCGAGGTGAGGCCGGTGACGTTATAGGAGATGAAGTACTCGCTGACGGTGTGGAACGTGTCGGACGCGGCGCCAAGGAGGGCCCAGATCGCCTGTTCCAGGAAGCTGAGTGCGATCGCCCCGGCGATACCGGCCGCCGTCGACTTGGAGAGGATCGTGATGACCAGCGCGATGATCGCGTAGACGCCGATGGAGAGCATGCCCCTCGCGACGGCTTCGAGGACATCGACCCATTCGCTCCTGGATACGCCCGTGTCGTTGCTGGCGAGCGACCCGAACAGGTAGGCGAAGCCAACACTCGCGGCCGCCGTGACGACGAGCGTGAGCAGGGTGTACCCGGTCAGGACGATCAGCTTGGACAGGATCAGCGGGATCCGGCCGCTCGCCCGGGAGACGAGTGCCCGGATCGTGCCCCAGCCGTACTCCGAGCCCATCGACTGGGCGGCGAGGACGATGACGAGAATGGTGGCGATCCCGGAGCCGATCGCGAACCCGTTGTTCCGGGTCGCGTCGGGCCGGAGGGCTTCGTTCGTCGCCGGATCCCCAACGGTGAAGTAGACGATGGCGTAGAACGCCGCGATGATGACGACGAGAATCGCCAGCATGACCCAGGTGACGGGACGTTTGACGGTCCGGAAGATCTCACTGTTGAGCAGGGCGAGCATGAAGCGCTCCTATCGGTTTGGACGGCTGGTCTTCGTGCGGTCAGGGAAACGTCCGGAGCTGTGCGATCACGCCTTTGCGCCGCGGCCGAACCGGCCGCGATTCCGCTGACCAGTCTCCTGCTCTCCCGGTGAGCTACCCTCGGTAAGCTCCAGGAAGATGTTCTCCAGCGTGTTCGCCCGTGGCGCGACGGCCGCCGCCCAGATTCCGACCCCGGCCAGGGCGCGGTTGATGTCGCGGCCGACCTGCGGCTCGGCGCTGACGACGATGTCGCCGTTCTGCTCGCCAGGCTGGATGTTGGTCACTCCGCCGATCCGGCGGATCGTCTCGACGGCGGGAGTCACCTCCTGCGGCTCGACCCGGACCTCGATCACGCCGCCCTTCTGGACCAGATCGCGGACCCGGCCCTGCTGGACCATCTCGCCCCGGCGAATGATGATCACCCGGTCGGAGACGTGCTCGACCTCGTTGAGGAGATGACTGGCGAGCAGGACCGCGTGGCCGCGCCGGGCGAGCTCCGGGATGAAGTCGCGGATCTCGCGCTGGCCGGCTGGGTCGAGGCCGTTGGTCGGCTCGTCGAGGATGATCAGGCCAGGGTTCTGTAGCAGTGTCAGCGCGATGCCGAGCCGCTGCTTCATCCCGAGCGAGTAGGTCTTGTACTTGTCGCCGGCCCGCTCGTTCATCCGGACCAGCTGGAGCAGCTCGTCGACCCGGTCGTCGCTGACGTTGCCGAGTGCCTTTCCGAAGGCCCGCAGGTTGTCACGGCCGGAGAGGTATGGGTAAAAGGCCGGGTTCTCGATGATCGCCCCGGCGCTCTTCGCGACGATGCCGGGCTCCTTCTGGACGTCGTGCCCGTAGAGCTCGACGCTGCCGGCCGTCGGGTGGATCAGCCCGAGGATCATCGAGACGGTCGTGGACTTGCCCGAGCCGTTCGGCCCGAGGAAGGCGAGGACCTCTCCGGCCCGAACCTCGAAGGAGAGGCCATTGACGGCCGTGATGTTGCCGAAGCGGCGGGTCAGCCCACTGACCTTCAGGACCGGCGCGTCGCCGGTCTGGTTGGGGAGGGACACCCCCTGCGGCCACGTCACCGGTGGTTTGATCTCGCGGTGCGTCTCGGTAGCGGTCATGGCTGGCCCTCTCTCGGTTCTCGACACGGTTGGGACGGCGACGGTCGGGAGGCAGATTCCACGCCGGCGCCGACGCAGATGCGAGCCTAGCGGCAGAACGTCACGAAAACGTGACGCTTCGAGATCGTCACGGTCCCGATCCGATCCCGGACCATTTCCAACCTATCCGGAGGACCAGTGCCAGCTCCGGGTCGCTACCCCGCGGTCGCCCGCATCGTGATCCGGGGCGGGGCGACGCCGAGCTGGCAGCAATCCAGCGGGCAGATGTCATGGTTGGGGCCGCGGCTGCCTAGGGCCGCCCGGTCCGGGTGGTCGGTCATCCGCTCGGAGATGAGTTCCCGGATCATGCTGACGAAGCGCGGGTCCGTCCCGATCGTCCCGGCCCGTACCATCCGCATTTCGGTCGCGAGGGCGTGCTCGGTCGCCTCCTCGTCGAGGTCGAACAACACTTCCATGTGGTCGGAGATGAAGCCGATCGGGACGACGATGACGTCGTCGCGGCCGGCGGCGTGGAGCGCGTCCATCGCCTCGACGATGTCCGGCTCCAGCCACGGTGTCCGGGGCGAGCCGCTTCGGCTCTGGTAGGCGAGCTGGTAGCTCGGGGTGCCGGCCGCCTCCGCGACCAGGCGGCAGCCCTCGGCCAGCTGGACCTCATAGGCCGAGCCCTGCGCCATCGTCAGCGGGATGCTGTGCGCGGTGAAGACGACCTCGACGCCGGCCCGGCGCTCGGCGGGGAAGCGGGCCAGTGCCGCCCGGACGTTGTCGGCCATCGGTTCGACGAAGCCGGGGTGGTTGTAGTAGACCCGGATCTTGTCGAAGGCGATGCCGTCGTCGATCGCCTCCAGGGCCCGGATTACGTCCTCGCGGTACTGGCGGCAGCCGGACCAGGAGCTGAACGCCGACGTCACGAAGACGAGCCCGCGCTGAACGCCGTCGGCCCGCATCCGGCGCAGCGTGTCGACGACGAACGGGTCGGAGTTGCGGTTGCCGAAGTAGATCGGCAGGTCGATCCCGTGCCGGTCGAGCTCGTCGCGAAGCGCGTCGATCAGCGCCCGGTTCTGGGCGTTGATCGGGCTGACGCCGCCGAAGTGCTGATAGTGCCCGGCGACCTCTTCGAGCCGCTCGTGTGGCACGTTGCGGCCGGCGGTGACGTGCTCGAGGAACGGCATGACCTCGTCCGGTCCCTCCGGACCGCCGAAGGACAGGAACAGGATCGCGTCGTAGCTCTGGGCCGCCTCGTCGTAGAGCGGGGCGTCGGGCGTCTGGGCACCTTGGATCGACATGGGTGGTCCTCGGGTGGGCTGGTGGATGGGTGTTGGGATGCCGGCGGTTCCTGCCAGCCTTCATTGGAAGGAAGTGTGCCACGTGGGATCGGCGACCCGATTCGGAACAGGGGAAGCTCTGCCCGACGTGGTGCGTTCCCGGCGCCGGTTGTCCTGTGGCAGGATGCGTCGAGGATCGTAGTGATGGGGGAGGGGGCGACCGTGGGCGAGATCGTGATTCGTGGCCAGGAGCCGGGCGACGCCGACGCCGTGGGCCGCATTCTGGCCCAGCCCGGCGTCGTGCCGGGGACGCTCCAGATCCCGTACACCCCGCTGGCATCTCGGCAGGAGTACGCGAACGCCTTCTCGCCGGATCTCCATCGGCTCGTCGCCGAGCTGGATGGCCAGGTCGTCGGCAGCATCAGTCTGCACGTCAACCCGCGACCCCGGCGCCGCCACGCCGCCGACCTCGGGATGGCGGTCGATCAGACGTTTCAGGGCCAGGGAATCGGCGCGGCCCTGCTCTCCGCCGCGATCGATCTGGCCGACCAGTGGCTCAACATCCACCGGATCGAACTGGAGGTGATGTGCGTGAACGCCCACGCGATCCGGCTCTACGAGCGGCACGGGTTCGCGATCGAAGGCACGTTGCGTGACTTCTCCTTCACCGCCGGTGCCTACGCGGACGCCTACACCATGGCCCGACTTCGACCGACGACCTGATCCTGGAGAGTCGTGTCAGTTACTCGCGAAAGAAGGCGCTTGCCATGACCGATTTTCTCCTGACGAACGTCCGGCCAATGGGCGACGACCCCGTCGACATCCTGATCCGGGGGGACACGATCACGGCCATGGGGCCGGGCCTTTCCGGCCGGGCCGCCGGCCGCGACATCCGAATCATCGACGGCCGTGGTCTGCTGGCGCTACCCGGCTTCGTCAACGCCCACGCCCACGTCGACAAGAGTTGGTGGGGCCAGCCGTGGGTTTCGGGCGGTGGAGCTGCCGGGACGGAGGGCCGAATCGCCTACGAGCGGGCGGAGCGCCATCGACTCGGCCTCCCGTCGGTCACATCGACTCGGCGGGTACTGGCCGAGTTCCTCCGCCATGGCACGACCGATGTCCGGTCCCACGTCGACGTCGACCCCGGCGTCGGGTTGCGCGGGATCGAGGTCGTCCGGGAAGCGGTCGCCTCGTTCAATGGAGCGATCCGGATCGAGCTGGTCGCCTTCCCGCAGGACGGCGTCCTCCGGCGGCCGGGCGTCGACCGGTTGCTCCGGCAGGCCGTCGATGACGGCGTGCGCGTGATCGGCGGGCTCGACCCCGGCTCGATCGACCGCGATCCGGCCGGGCAGCTGGACCTGCTCTTCGGGATGGCGACGGAGCACGGCGTCGCGCTGGACATCCATCTCCACGACACCGCCGAGCTCGGCCTCTTCCAGATCGAGCTCATCATCGAGCGGACGTTACGTCACGGGATGCAGGGGCGGGTGACGATCTCCCACGGATTCGCGCTTGCCCAGCTCCCGGCCGACCGGCAGCAGCCGTTGCTCGACCAGCTCGCCGGGGCCGACATCGCCCTCGCGACGGTCACGCCGGTCAATCAGCCAGCCCTCCCGCTGCGAGCGATTGGCGAGCGACATATCCGGTTCGGTCTGGGAACAGACGGGATCCGTGACCTCTGGTCGCCGTTCGGCGACGGTGACATCCTGCGGCTGACCAGCACGCTCGCCCGGAAGAACATCTTCGTCCGCGACGAGGACCTCAAGCTCGCTCTCAACGTCGCCCTGGGCCGAGAGGGTAACCTCATCGACGCCGGTCCGCGACTGGATCTCGCGGTCGGTGCCCCGGCCAGTGTCGTCCTCGTCGCGGCCGAGACCCTCGCGGAGGTGGTCGCCGGGGTGCCGGTCCGTCAGACCGTCATCGCCTACGGCCAGCCCGTTGTCATCGATGGCGTGTCACCGGCGTTACTCGACATCGAGCCCGACCACGCATGACCGGGACGATGCCGGAAGCGGTTCGCGGTCGCATCCATGACATCGAGATCGTCGGCCGTCCGCTGACGACCGATCCGTTGGGCGGGATGAGTGGCGCCCGGGTCTTTCGGGTCGCTGGTTCCGGCGGGACGCTCGTGGCCAAGGTGGGCGCGTCATCCAGCGAGCTGGGCGTCTACCTGACCCTCGCCTCGGTCTTCGCCGACAGAGGGATCCGCATCCCCGACTGCCATGGAGTGGTCAGGGCCGGCGACGAGACCTGGTTGCTGCTGGAAGACATTCCGTCCCCGCTGCCCCTTGGACGCTGGTTGGCCGACCCGGCGGTGATGGCGACGCTGCGCCGTCTGCATCGCCTGCCACCGGCGACGCTTGACGACCTGCCGGCCCGGTTTCAGCCAGCGTGGTCCGGTCCGATGGGTCAGTCCGCGCTCCGCTGGCTCGGCAACGATCCGGACCTGGGTCGACGGTTGGCGACGCTGCGTCAGGAGGCCGCGCCGCTGTTCGTCCCGCTGGGGCCGATCTCGGGCGACCCGAACCCGCTGAACTGGGGCCTTGCGCGCGACGGCGAACTCGTCCTGATGGACTGGGAGCGCATTGGCCTCGGGCACCCTGCGCTCGACGTCGCGATCACCCTCCCTGGTCTGCCAACGCTGGACGAGTTCGATCGTGTTCGGGACGCCTATCGAGCGGCTGACGTTTCGATGTCAAGTGAGGGTGGAGGCATCGAGACACGGCACCTGTTCCTGGCGAAGTTGTGGACGGTCATCGAGTTCCTGGCCGGAACGCCGCCCGTGGTCGAAGGCGCGATCGAAGCCGCGTCTGGCCCGGCCGGCCGGCGGCTCACGACTGCCCTGACGGTAGCGGGCGAATTTCGTGGCTGGCTGCGGCAACTGGCCTGAGCTCGAAAGTCGCTCGCCGCGGGTTGGCCCGGCGGGAAATCGGAGACAGGGCCACCCCGAAGCCCATCAGGCTTCGGGGTGGCCCTGTCTCCCAGGGGAACTGATCGCCTGGCGTTGCGCGAGTGAGCCTAAACCGTTGCCGCCGGAGTCGCGGGGGACGTTTCGTCGGTGCCATCGGTATCGTCATCCGGCTGGTCGGACATCCCCGAACGGTCGAAGCCGCCCCGGCCGCGGCCGAAGCCGCCCGGACCATCGCCATGGCCAACTCTGAAGCGTCCGCCGAGCGGGGTGGGACTGTCGGCGATCGCCGTTCGGGCCGCGTCGGCGTCGTTCGCTGAGATCTCTCCGGCCGCGAGTCGGGCGTCGACCAGATCGGTCAGGGTGGTCCGGATCCCGGTGTCGACCTGGCTCGGATCGGTGATGCCCAGATTGCCAGCCAGCCGACTGACGAAGTCGTCGTAGCGGGCGCCTGCCTCCGCCTCATTCGTCGACGTCCCGTCGGTCGTCCCGTCGGTGTCGGTCGCCGGAGTGCCATCGCCGGTGTCCGGCGTGTCCTGGGCCCGAACGATGGTGCCGCCAACCAGTGTGGCGAGGCCGAGACCGGCCGCGCCGGCGAACACGGTACGTCGCCCGATGGGCTTTCTAATGTCGTCCATGAAGAGGAACCTTTCGATGAGGCTGGAGCCGGTTGGCGCCCTGCCCTGTCAGTCGTTCCGGGCGGTCCCGCTCACCGTGACGTACGGTTCGCTCCAGCCCGGTGCGACCACCATACGCATCGAGCCGTATGGTCAGCGTATGGCCCGGTACGGCTCCATCATCACCATTCGACCCGATTCGGGCCTCTGGTTCATCACCGGGGACGCTTGCCATATGCTCGCCATATGGCGGCTCTATTAGGCTGAATGGAGAATGATTCGCGATGTGGCAAACTCTTCGCCGAGGTGGACAGGCATGCGGGTCCTGGTGGTCGAGGACGAGGAGGCGCTGGCGGATGTCATCGCCCGTGGCCTGCGCCAGTCCGGTCTCGCGGTCGATGTCGCGCTGGACGGCGAGGAGGCGATCGAGAAGGTGGATGTCTCGACCTACGATGTCGTCGTGCTGGATCGCCTGCTGCCGGGCATCCACGGCGACGATGTCTGTCGTCAGCTTGTCGCACGCCGGGATCCGCCCCGGATCCTGATGCTGACCGCGGCGGGCAACGTCGACGCCCGCGTCGATGGTCTGTCGATCGGCGCCGACGACTACCTGCCCAAACCCTTCGTGATGAGCGAGCTCGTCGCGCGGGTCCGGGCCCTCGGGCGACGACCGAGCGCGATGACGCCGCCCCGGCTGACGGTCGGCGATCTCGCGATCGACCCGTCCCGCCGCACGGTCAGCCGGGCCGGGCGCGACGTGTCCCTCACCCGGAAGGAGTTCGGTGTGCTGGAGGTGCTTGCGGCATCGCCGGGACGGGTCGTCAGCGCCGAGGAGCTGCTGGACCGGGTCTGGGACGAGGCCGCCGACCCGTTCACGAACGCCGTGCGGATCACGATGATGACCCTGCGGCGCAAGATCGGTGAGCCGGCGATGATCGAGACGGTCGTCGGGGTGGGATATCGTCTGTGCGAGACCGGCTGAGCGGGGTGTTCCGGCCGACGGTCCGCCTGCGGCTGACGCTGCTCTACGGCTGCCTGTTCTTCATCGCCGCGGCGATCATGCTGCTGCTGCTCTATGGTCTGCTGCGCCGCGAGTTCCGGCCGCCACGCGGGCCGGACTCCGGTGGTCCGTCCTCCGGTCAGGTCACCGGTGGCGGGCGTAGGCCCAATGGCGGTGAAACGTTACCCGCGAATGAGGACGATTTCCAGCTCCGGATCTTCGAGGTCCGTCGGGACGAGCGGGCCGGCCTGCTGCGTCAGATCCCTGGGCTTGCTCTGGTCGCGCTCCTCGTGACGAGCCTGGTCGCGCTCGTGCTCGGCTGGGTCGCCTCGGGTCAGATGCTCCGGCCCCTGCGCCAGATCACGCAGCATGCCCGGCTCGCCTCGGAGACGACGCTCTCCGACCGGATCGCCCTGCGTGGTCCGCCGGACGAGCTCAAGGAACTGGCCGACACGATGGACGCGATGCTGGCCCGGCTCCAGGCGGCTTTCGAGAGCCAGCGCCAGTTCGCGGCCCACGCCTCCCACGAGCTCCGGACGCCGCTCGCCATCATCCAGGCCGAGGCCGACGTCGCGCTGGCGGCACCGGACGCCACGCCGCGCGAGCGCGAACTCGCCGACGTGGTCCGGTTGGCCGCGATGCGGAGCGAGCGGCTGGTCGACGGCCTCCTGACGCTATCCCGCAGTGAGAGCTCGATGCGGGACAGCGTCGCACTGGACCTGGCCGATCTTGCCGGGGACGTCGCCGGTGAGCTGGTCGGTGCGGCCGATGCCCAGGAGGTCAGTCTCGATCTGTCGCTGGATCGAGCCGAGGTCCGGGGCGACCGCGCCCTGCTCGAGCGGCTGATCGCCAACCTGCTCCAGAACGCGATCCGCTACAACCGGCGCGGCGGCTGGGTCACCCTCACGGTTGGGACCGAGGCCGCCGAGAGCTCACCCATGGCCACGCTGCGGATCGAGAACAGCGGCCCGGCGATCGCCCAGGCGGAGATCAACGACCTGTTCGCGCCCTTCCGCAGGGGCACGGAGGCGGTCCGGGAGCGGACGGCTGGCTTCGGCCTGGGACTGGCGATCGTCCGCTCTGTCGCTGTCGTCCACGGTGGGCAGGTAACGGCCGCGCCGGGCCGCGAGGGTGGCCTGATGATCGTGGTCTGGCTGCCGGTGGGTCGCCCGGTGCCGGTCATGGCCAGCTGACGATTCCCGTGGACGCCCGTCGCCCTCGCGTTGAAGTATGGGAACACATGTTCTATTCTGTCCTCCGAGGACGTTCTGCTCCGCGGAGGTAGCCATGTACCCTGTCCAGTCCATCCCGGTCATCGTCCCGACCGACGAGGAGCGCCGCGCGCTCCAGCTCGTCGCGACGCTGATGAACCGCTCCGGTCGCTCCCTGGCGACCCAGCTGCTCACCAACGAGCAGTCCTACCACCACGCCCTGATGCTGGCCGAGCTCCGGGACCAGCTCCTCTCGGCCGGGATGCTCTGCGAGGGGCTGTCCGAGATCGTCGAGTAGGAGCGGCCGACCGTCGTCTGCCAGAATCTATGGGGGACAGGGATGGCGATCTACGATCTGTACCTGGAGTCCGGCCCGCAGCGGCGCAAGACGATGGTCCATATCCCCCAACTGCTCGGCTGCGTCGCCAACGGGCTGACGACCGAGGCGGCGCTCGACGCCACGCCGGAGGCGATCCGGGCGTTCCGGCGCTTCCTCGACCGCAATGGCGAGCTCGTCGATCAAGACGAGTCGGTCGACCTGCGGGTGGTCGAGCACATCACCGCCGGGAAGATGCTCGGCGACGGCTCGCCGTACCTCAGCTTCTCCTGTGATACCGGACCGGTCCCGACCGCCGAGGTCGATCTCGGCACCCACCGCCTAACGGCGCTGCTGCGGGAGCTGTCACAGTGGGCCGGGACCCGGACCGATGAGCAGCTCGATGAAGAACCGGCCACCGGACGCACCGCCCGCGCGATCCTGCTCCACGTCATCGGGGCGCAGGGTCCTACACTGTCGATCTCGCTCGGTTCCGCTCCGGGCTTCGGAACGATCCAGGGCGCGGCGAAGCGAGGCGAACTTCCGATCCCCGTCGCCCTCTCCGACACCGGCGAACTGGCGCGGGTCCTGCTGGAGTCGACCACCGCTGAGCAGCGCAGCCACACACGGGTGATGTCGTCCGGCGAATACACCGTACGGAAGGCGATCCGTCACTCCCTTGAGGACGCTTGGGAGCATCTCGCCGAGCTCAGCCGCCGCCCAAATGGGCCGCCGCTGTCGCCGCCTTTCGCTGGCGTCGAAGCGTGACTACTGCTGGTCAGGCGTCGCCGCCAGCCAGAACATCGGCAGACGCATGGTCAACGGATGCCCCTGCTCGATTCGTGCGTGGAGCCGGTGAAGCTCGTTCCGGTAGGCTGGGATCGTGAAGCCTTCGACCGTCCACGGCACGGCGAGCAGATACCACGCGAGAGCGGCCGCGTCGGCGTAGGTCCGCGTCTCGAACCCTTCGCCTGATTCGACGATCCGGAGGCCGGCCGCGGCGAGCTGGCGGGTCGCGAACGCTCGATCCCACCGGGGGCGAGCGTCCTCGGGGACGGGCAGGCCGAGCGCACGCCGAAAATCGTCGGTGAAGCCGCTCCCTACCTGCTGGGTAACGAAGTGGCCGTCGGGAGTGAGGATGCGCCGGATCTCGGCGGCCACGAAGGACTCGTGGCGATTCATGATCAGGTGGAACGACGAGTCTTCGAACGGCAGTGCGCCGGCCGTCCCATCCGGCGGAATGGTCGTGACTATCGGCTGGTCGACGTTGTCCGGCCCGCCACCGGCGCCCAGCACCTCGATGCCCATTGGCCGGAGGCGGTTCTGTGCGACTGGCAGGTTCGGCGGCCAACCCTCGGTCGCGATCGTCCTCGGTGGGCGGTAGTCGAGGCTGGCCAACCACTCCCCGCCGCCCGTGCCCATGTCGAGCAGGTCCGGAGAGTTGTGGGTAAATCGTCCAAGGACCTCCCGAAGATCCCAGACCGGGGGAACGACGGTCATCCGGTCAGCCGCCCATGAGAAGTCCCAGCCGCTGAAGGGTTGTCCCTGAGCCTCTTCGAGCAGGGCGTCGAACCGGGCGTTCGGCACGTGCTGGTCTCCCTCCTTCGGCCGCCGTCTGGTCCCAGTCAGTGCGCAGTCGGTGACTGGTTCAGATCGATAGCCCGAGCACGCGGGCGTGCTGCGCCAGTGCGGTCCGGACGCGGAGATCCCAGTAGTCCCAGGTGTGGCCGCCGGGGTGCTCGGCGTAGTGGTGCGCGATCCCGAGCCTGTCCAGGTGTCCATGCAGCGCGCGGTTCTCCCCGACGAGATCATCCTCCGTCCCGCAGTCGAAGCTGATCTCCGGCTGGGAGGCCGCTTCGACCAGCCGCTCGGCGTGGGTGAGGATCTGGGCATCGGCCGGGTCGGGGGTCCGGTCGGCCATCAGCCAGCCGATCCGCGGGGCGCTGGAGTGGGCCCAGATCGAGACGAACCGGTCCGGGTACTTCATGCCCAGCCGGAGGGCGCCGAAGCCGCCCATCGACAGTCCACCGATCGCCCACGGTCCGGGCCGGACATTGAAGATCCGGCTGACGTGCTCCCGCAGGTCCTGAACGATGGCGTCCTCGTATCGCGCCACCCCGATCCGGTCATCGACGTCCAGCCGGCGCTCGGTGTCGACCAGGTTGAGGTAGCCCGACGTGCCGCCGTCCGGCATCACGATCAGCATCGGGTACGCCGCCGCGTGCTCGACCAGGTTGGACTTGTAGATCCAGGCGTTGTGGTCGTCGGTCAGCCCGTGGAGCTGGAGCAGCACCGGGTACGGCCCGGTCCCCTCCCGCGGCAGGATGACGTTGTAGGAGACGTGCCGGTTCAGGGACTGGCTGAAGAACTGGACGCTTGCGACGGTCATCACTGGCTCCAATGCAATTGATGTAACGGCAATGTCAGTCGCGAACCGGTTCGGTTACGCCGGCGCGTTCTCCGGCGTGGTCAGTTCCTGCCAGCGAGGCTGATCGTCGTGCTGCCAGCTCGGTCGGCCCCAACCTTCCGGGTTGTAGACGATCTCGCCGGCCCGGACGGTGAGCTGGCAGGTCAGGCGCTGCGTGCCGTGGAAGATCCACTTGCCGCAGTCGACATAATCGAACGCGCCGTCGTCCAGCCGGAACACCGCGACGTCACCGTCCGAGCCGACGCCGAGCGTTCCGAGCTCGGGGTGGTTGATCTCCCGCGCCGGGGCGACGGTCGACTTCTCGATCACGTCGACCAGCGGAACGCCGAGGTTGAGGATCTTGTTCATCGTCGTCAGCATGCTCAGGACCGCGCTATTGAGGTTGTTGGTGTGGAGGTCGGTGCTGATCGAGTCGGGGACGAACCCCTGCTCGATCGCCGGGACGGCGTTGCGGAACCAGAACGACCCGGCCCCGTGGCCGACGTCGAAGATTACGCCGCGCTCCTTTGCCCGCCACATGTGCTCGTAGACCTTCCCGTCCTCGTCGATGATCGGGAACTGCTGGGCGAAGACGTGGGTGTGGATGTCACCGGCCCGCAGCTTCTCGGTGATGAGTTCCGGGTACGACCGGTAACCCTGCCACGGCCAGAAGTCGACCATAACGGGTACCCCGGCGATCTCGGCCGCGGCGATCGCGCGATCGACCGCCGCCCAGGGGCGGTAGTGGTCGTCGAAGACATTGGCGCCAGCGTTCCGGAAGTCGCGGTAATGGGCGGTCTTGATCCCGACCGCGATGCCGGGGAAGTCCCTGACCGTCGCGGCGGCGAGGTCGACCCGCATCTCGTCCGGCTCGTGCTCCCACGGCCCGATCATGCCGGAGCCGACGATGTTGACGAATGACAGGACCCGGACCTTCGAGCGCAGGATGACCGACTCGACGAAGTCCTGGAAGTCGCGGTAGCCGGCCGTCCCGGCGTCGACGACCGTCGTCACCCCGGCCGGGAAGGTCGCGACGATCGGGTCGAGCGAGAGCCGGGAGCGCTTGTGGGTGTTGAACGCGTGGACATGCATGTCGATGATGCCCGGCGTGACGATGTGCCCGCTGACGTCGAGCACGCTGGCGGCGCCATCGCGGTCCAGGTCAGTTCCGACCGCGCTGATCCGGCCGCCGGTGATCGCGACGTCGGCGATCCCGTCGAGGCCGTTGGCCGGGTCGATCACGCGACCGCCGGTGAGAAGGAGGTCCGCGCCCGCCGCCGTGGTGCTGTCAGCCATTCCGTCTGTCCCTGGTGCCGGAACGGTCGCGGACGACCGGTCCCGAAAGAAGCCTCCGGGCATCTAACGGCACGGTGAGAGGACTGTCAAGAAGCACGACGGCCCGCCCGAACTGGCGGACCGTCGTGCGTTCCGGAAGGTGACCGGCGATCGCGCGGCCCTAGGACTGGAGCGATCGCTGGAGCAGGGCGACGCTGTAGAACTCGTAGGACGCGGCGGTGTCGGGGAAGTCGATCAGGTGGACGGTGAAGCGGGCCGGGACGCCGTTCTCGGGCAGGTTGTCAGCGAAGAAGGAGCTGTAGGCCTCGGCGTAGGCTTTCCGCAGCCGGGCCTGCTCGTTGGCGTAGCCCATCGGATCGGCCAGCGGGTTCGGCGATTTGGGCTGGGCGCCGAAGGCATGCAGCTCGATGAAGTCGATCGCCCGGAGCGAATCGGCGATCCCGGCGTCCCGGAGCCACTTCTCCCAGCACTGGAAGACCAGCGCGACCTCGCGGTGCGGGTCCATCGTGACCAGTTCATCGCGCTCCAGGAGGCCTTGGGCCGAGAGGCCGCCAGTCAGGCCGGCGAAATGGATCCGCAGGTCCCCATCGGCCTGCTCCTCGGTGACGAGGGCCGAGAGGACCGGCCGGTCGCCATTGAAGTAATAGGTCAGCTTGCCGCGCCGCTTGACGTTGAAGGCCATGGGATCTCCCATCTCGTGGTCTCGGGTCCGTTCCCGGATCACGCGCTCGTAAAGTCCGGCGAATTGATTCGCCCGGTATCCTACCGTCATCTGGGAAGAATTTGACCAGCGCCAGCGCTGGCGGTTGACAGCTGACTCTCGCCCATGTGGGCTGCGAGGCTGACGTATTCGCCAGAACCGACTGAAGAACCCCATGCTCGGGTCGGAGATCAGGTGGCCCATGGTCACGGGTCGGACTCTCATAACCTCAGTGCTTGAGCTCCCGCATAACCGCCTCCCGAAGCGGGTATGACGAAGGCGCCAGACCCAATTCGACAGACAAAACGATGACCTGGTCGCATGGTGCCGCGAACGAATCATCGTCGTTCTGGGTCGGGACCGATGGGCTGCCTGGTCCGGCTAGATCGTTCGCAGGACGAGACGTGTCCGCCACGGGTCGAGGACGTCCAGCGAGCCGTCGGCGCGGGCGTCGATCGTGATGCCGGCGGCCGACAGGCGGCTCGCCGTTGCGACGATGTCGTCGATGGTCGGCAGGACGATCTCCCACTCGAGCAGCCCGGCGGTGTCCTCGGAGCGCGGCTGGGCGGCAGCGCTCTCCCAGCTGTTCGCGCCGAGGTGATGATGGTAGCCGTTGACGCTCATGAAACGGGCACCCGGAACGCGGGCGACGACGTCGAAGCCAAGCACGCCGGCGTAGAACCGCTCGGCCGCGGCGGCGTCGCCGACCCGGAGGTGCATGTGCCCCAGCGTTGTCCCGGCCGGCAGCGGCGCCCAGCGGGGGTCACCGTCGCCGATCTCGTCGACGATCGATTGCAGGTCCAGCGGGATCGTCGTCATCGCGATCTGGCCGTCCCGCCAGATCCATTCGTCGCGGGGTCGGTCGCGGTAGATCTCGAGCCCGTTGCCGTCGGGGTCATCCAGATAGAGCGCCTCGCTGACGCCATGATCGGCGGCGCCGAACGGATAGCGGGCGTCGGCCAGCCGCAGGACGATCCGGGCCAGCGCCGTCCGATTCGGAAGCAGGATCGCGGCGTGGTAGAGGCCGGTCACCCTACGGGGGAGAGGGGCGATGCCGGGCCGGACGACAAGCCGGATTACGGCCGTGCCGGCGGCGCCGAGGGTGATGGTCGGCTCGCCGTGCCGCGTCCCCTCCTCGATCAGGCTGAGACCGAGGAAGTCGCGGTAGAAGGCAAGCGAGCGCTGGCGATCAGCGACGGCGAGCGTGACCGGACCGAGCCGAAGTCCGGAGGGCAGGTTGCGCTTTTGGGTAGGTTCAGGGTTGGTGGGGGAGATGGTCTGCATGGCGATTGACTCCGTGAAGGCGAGGTCGTGCATGCCCCGCGGGATGATTCCGCGGCAATCATACCATCATGCTAACGATACGTAAGCAGATGCTCGGGAGCTATCGGTGGCCGGTCTGGCACCGCGTTTTGGTCGATAGGAACCCGCCGAGGCGAATGGCCTGCCCGACAAGTGCTTGACAGCGACCGGATCACTCCGCAGGATGCCGTTCAGACGAGATGAGCTGAATGTTCCGTGAGGGAGCAACCATGAGCGACGGCAAGGACAGCAGCCCAGACCGGCCCGCGGCGTTCGACGGGATGGGCATGTACCTCGGCAACCTCAGCCGGCTGAGTTCAGCCGTTACCCGGTCGATCTCGGCCGAGAACTTCGATGGGGCGAAGGGTGGGGGGGCGCGGGCAACCGAGGGGACTGGCGCCGTCGCCAGCCGGGAGCTCGGCCGGGGCTGGAAGGTGTCGCCGAGCATCGACATCGGCCCGAACGAGACCGTCACGATCGCCGAGATCGACGGACCCGGCGCGATTCAGCACATCTGGCTGACGGTTCACCCAACCCACTGGCGCCGGCTCGTGATCCGGCTCTTCTGGGACGACGAGACCGAGCCGAGCATCGAGGTCCCGATCGGCGACTTCTTCTGCTCCGGCTGGGGCGAGCGCTGCAACATCGCCGGCCTGCCGGTCGTCGTCAACCCAGCCGGGGGCTTCAACGCCTACTGGGAGATGCCCTTCCGAAAGCAGGCCCGGATCACCGTCGAGAACCTGACGGATGACCCGATCCGGGGCTTCTACTATCAGGTGACCTACACGCTGACGCCGGTCGCGTCTGACCGCGCCTATCTCCACGCCCAGTGGCGCCGGAGCAACCCAGTCGAGGGAGCGGAGCACACGCTGATCGACGGGGTCCGCGGGCAGGGCCATTACGTCGGGACGTACCTTGCCTGGCAGGTCAACTCCAACGGCTGGTGGGGGGAGGGCGAGCTGAAGTGGTACCTGGACGGTGACGACGAGTTCCCGACGATCTGCGGGACCGGGACCGAGGACTACTTCGGCGGGGCCTGGAACTTCGAGCACCCAAGGGGGGAGTACGGCGTCTATTCCACGCCCTTCCTCGGGATGCCGCAGGTCATTCAGCCCGACGGGCTCTACCGCGCCCAGACCCGCTTCGGGCTCTACCGCTTCCACGTCATGGACCCGATCCGCTTCACCGACGACCTGCGGGTGACCGTTCAGGCGCTCGGCTGGCGTAGTCAGCTCGACGGGCAGATGCGCTACCTGCCGCTCCAGGACGACATCGCCTCGACCGTCTGGTGGTACCAGTCCGAACCGCACGCACCGTTTCCGACGCTGCCGGACGCCAACGCGCTGGAGGTGATCTAGCCATCGCCTTCCGGATCAACCGATCGGTTGACCGGAGGGTGGCCGTCCGGTCGTCGGCCCTGACGGCGGCGTCGCCGAGACTGAGATGAACGGCGACCCGGGTCTTCGCGGATCGTTCCCCGGACCGGACCGCCGATTGGAACCAGCAAACCGGAGGCACTGCACATGACCAGAAACCAGTATTACTCGATCCTGATTCCGGCCGCCGGGATCGTCTACCTGATCGTCATGTTCCTGCTCGACTGGAATGGCACGGCCGTCGTCGTAGGCGCGCTGATCATCGGGCTGATCACGATCCTGGGTCGGTTTGTACCCCTTGGAACGACGGGGAGAGTCCGTGACCGGAACCGGAATCGCTGACATCGCATCGGTCAGCACTGGCAAGACCGAACCGCGCTTTGCCGTCCAGACGCTCCTTCTGCCCGGCCGGGACCTGGCCGAGCAGTTCGCCAACGCCGCGGCCTTCGGCTACGACGGCGTTGAGGTCGCTGTCGGGCCGTCGTTCGATCTCGGGGAGCGGATGACGGAGCTCCGAGCGGCCAGCGTGTCGTCCGGTCTGCCGGTCGCGGCGATCTGTACCCACCCGATGCACGACCCGCTGCACCCGGACCCGGCCGAGCAGCGCCGGCGCCTCTCGGCGCTCGCGAAGCTGCTGGAGCAGGCCGACGAACTCGGCGCGGCCGGCGTCGTCTCGGTCCCGATCCGGCCCGGCGGCGCCTTCCCCGGCGCCGACCCCGCGACCGACGCCTTCACGCCGCCCGAGTCGATCGACCTGGACTACGCCGGCCGGGTGCTCGGCGAGTGGGCGACGACTCTGCCGGAGGGCCAGAGCCGGCTCTTCCTTGAGCCGCTCAACCGGTTCGAGGCGACCCTGCTCAACCGGGTCGGGCAGGCGGCCGATCTGGCGAGGGAGGTCGGGCATCCCCGCGTCGTCGCGCTTGCCGACCTCTTCCATATGAACATCGAAGAGGCCGACATGGCCGAGCCGGTCCGCTCGGCCGGTCTGCTGCTCGGCCACGTCCACATCGCCGACAACAACCGGCTGGAGTGCGGCGCGGGCTGCATGGATTTCCATCCGACCCTCGCCGCCCTCGCCGGGATCGGTTACGACAGCTGGATCAGCCTGGAGTGCTTCTCACTGGGTGGGCCCCGCGTGACCGAGCCGGCGTCGGAATCGTTGCCGGGCTCGGTGGCGTTACTGCGAGATGTGTGGCGATCTGTCGCGGCTTCCGCGGTGGCGGCACCCTCGTCGTAGGGTCATCCGCTTGCGGTGACCAGCGCCCGAAGGCGCGATCTCGTTCACCGAACAGACGCGTTGATAAGAGCGAAGGCATGGCGTGGACCGTTCGTTATCGCCCTTCGGGGCGAAGGCCGCTGCGGCGGCCGGGAGGGGCCAGCGAAGCGAGAGCTCACTCCGCTACGAACGCCAACGTCCGAGTCAACTTGACGTTGCGTCCAGCCGCCATTCGTTGTTGAGCCGGCCCGACTCAAACGACGGTCCTCCTACCGGGACGCGGCAGCCGTCCGGGTAGGGCGCTCGCTGCGGCCAAGGGCGGCGCTGATCGCGGCGGCGGTCCCGCGGACCTGTCGGATCAGCTCTGAGATCCGGCCGTCGCTGATCCGCAGGGTCGGGCCGGAGACGCTGATCGCGGCCCGGATGTCACCTCGGTGGTCGACGATCGGCGCCGCGACGCAGCGGACGCCGAGCTCGACCTCCTCGTCGTCGAGGGCGTGACCGTCGATCCGGATCGCGGCCAGCATTCGCATCATCTCGGCCGGCTCCGTCACCGAGTGCGGCGTCCGGTGGGGGAGGGGCTGGTCGGTCAGGATGCGCTCGGCCGCGACCGGCGTCAACCCGCTGAGCAGCACCTTGCCGACGCCGGTGCAGGCGAGGGGCGCCCGGGCACCGGGGCGGGCGAACATCTTCAGGATCTGGACGCTCTCCATCTGGTCGATGTAGACCGCGTCGTGGCCGTCCCGGATCGCGAGGTTGACGGTCTCGCCGGTCAGCTCGGCGAGGTCGCGCAGATAGGGCCGCGCGACCGGGCGCAGATCGGTGTGGTCGAGGAAGGCGTTGCCGACCTCGAAGGCATGCAGCCCAACGCGATACTGCCCGCTGTCCGGATCCTGGGTGGCGAAGCCGGCATCGATCAGCGTCGCCAGCAGGCGGTGGGTCGTGCTGACGGGCAGCGCGCAGCGGCGGCTGATGCTGACGATTCCGGTGTCGTCGCGGTCCTGGGTCGCGACCGCGACCGCTTCCAGGACCGACAGTGCCCGGCGCACGCTCTGGACTCCGCCGTGGCCGTCGGTCATGGGCGTGGTGCTCCGGCAAGAGCGTTGGCGGTATCGAAGGTGCCGGGAGTGGAACGCGATGAGATTTCCATACAGTGGAAATCATACCTGACGCGTCGTCCACGGTCCCGGTTTCGAGACCACTGACATCGCAGATTCTGATCGGGACGCGGCGTGCGGTCTATGAGCCCACTGGTCGGCCCACTGACGCCAGATTCCGGTGCGGGACCTTCGGGTGGGACAGATGTCCTGTTCCGGATGGCCCCATCGGTACCTGCGCACTGGTCCTCCCACGGACGTATGCTCGCCCACGAACCCGGACCGTAAATGACTGGAAGGACATGACGATGAGCCGTTCGATCCCGTTCGCCGCCCTGCTCGGTGTGCTGCTCGTCGTTGGCGTGACGTTGACGATTCGCAGTCTGCCCGACCCGGCAGCCGCCCAATCGACGAGTGTCGAGGTCTCGGCCGTGGACTTCGCGTTCGCTCCCACAGCCATTACCGCCGCTCAGGGTCAGACGATCCGCCTGACGAACAACGGGAACTCGCCGCACAACTTCGTCATCGAGGGCGTCACGGACTCGGCGCAGATGCCACTCGTGTTTGGCGGGTCGAGCGGAGACCTCGTCGTTCCTTCCGACCTCACCCCTGGAACCTACGTCTTCTATTGCGGAGTTGCCGGCCATCGCCAGCTCGGCATGGTCGGGTCGCTCACGGTCGTCGCCGGTGATGTCGGCAACCCGTCTTCTGATAGTCCCGCTCCCTCGGTCAGCTCCAGCGCATTGCCGAGTGTGCGTCCGACCGCCAGCGACCGGCCAACCCGTGTGCCCCGTCCTACTCGACCGCTCCGGCGATAAGCCAGCCTGAATCTTCTCCCGCCGATGAGGTCCTGTTCCCAGATGGACAGGACCTCATCCGTTCCCGCTCTTGGTGAATGACGCCATGCTGCCCGACCCTGTGGGGCGACTCGTCGGTCCGACAGCAACCAGGATGGAGCGGGAAGGTGGCGGCCAAGAATGTTACTGCCACCTGTGGCCTGCCGAGGCACGAGGCGCTGAACCGGCTGGTGACCCCGACAGCGAATGCGCCGGGCTTGCCCAGGCCGCCGTCCAGCCGTAGGGAGGGTCAGCGTCGAGATGAGCGAGCCCACGCGCCTGGGTTCACGACTGCGTGTGTGTCGACCTTTTTGGTTACTGCCCGAATGAGGACGGTCGCGTCCGGTCATCGCCTGGGCATGATGCGTCGATGCCCGCTGTCGATCGACCATTTCGCCAGCCTGGCATCACGCTCAGCCGAGCCAGTTGTCTGTTAAGTTGTCGGTTGTCCGCCGTGCCGGGCGTGCGGTGGCGGGACGCGAACCGGAGCGGTAGCATGATGGTCTGCCAGACTGGCGTTCTCGCCGGAGGCGATGGCAGCAATTGCGCATCGTCGAGCTACCCTCGCAACCACCGAATCCGATGACAGGAGTCCCGACATGGCGACCACGCTCCAGCCCCCGACGACGACCATCGCGCCACCGACGGGATCGTGGGCGTCGTGGCCGGACAGTCAGGGACGGTTCGGGGAGTTCGGAGGGAAGTTCGCCCCTGAGACCCTGATGCCCGCCGTCGCCGAGCTCGAAGCCGCCTACGCCGACGCCCGGCGGGACCCGGCTTTCCAGGCCGCGATCGACGACCTCTTCACCAACTACGTCGGCCGACCAACGCCGCTGATGTTCGCGCCGCGCCTGACCGAGCACGCCGGCGGCGCGAAGATCTTCCTCAAGCGTGAGGATCTCGCCCACACCGGCTCCCACAAGATCAACAACGCCATCGGCCAGGGGCTGCTCGCCCAGCGGATGGGCAAGAAGCGCATCATCGCCGAGACTGGCGCCGGCCAGCACGGCGTCGCGTCGGCAACGATCTGCGCCCGGCTCGGCCTGGAGTGCATCGTCTATATGGGGGCGCTCGACGTCGAGCGGCAGGCCCCGAACGTCGCCCGGATGCGGCTGCTCGGCGCCGAGGTCGTCCCGGTGACGAGCGGCTCGCAGACCCTGAAGGACGCCATCAACGAGGCGATCCGGGACTGGGTGACGAACGTCGAGACCACCTTCTACCTGATCGGCTCGGTCATGGCGATGCACCCGTACCCGATGATGGTCCGGGACTTCCAGCGCGTGATCGGCGTCGAGACCCGGCGCCAGTCGCGGGAGCACGTCGAGCTTGGCCGGCTGCCGGACGCGATCGTCGCCTGCGTCGGCGGCGGGTCGAACGCGATGGGCATCTTCCATCCCTTCCTCGAGGACGAGTCGGTGAAGCTCGTCGGCGTCGAGGCGGCCGGCGACGGCGTCGAGACCGGCCGCCACGCCGCGACGATGACCGCCGGCAAGGTCGGCGTCATCCACGGGATGCGGACCTACGTGCTGCAGGACGAGGCCGGCCAGATCATGGAGGCCCACTCGATCTCGGCCGGACTCGACTACCCCGGTGTCGGTCCGGAGCACAGCTTCCTCAAGCAGACCGGCCGGGCCAACTACGTGTCCGTCACCGACGAGCAGGCACTGGAGGGCTTCCAGCTCCTGACCAGGACCGAGGGGATCATCCCGGCGCTGGAAACCAGCCACGCGATCTACCACGCGGTCCAGCTTGCGGGGACGATGTCGCCGGACGAGTCGATCGTGATCTGCTGCTCCGGCCGCGGCGACAAGGACCTCGACACGGCGCTCAACGCGATGGCCGGCCAGAAGCAGCAGCACTAGCTGGGACGACTCGTCCGCCGACCCACGCGAGCAGGAGCCATCGCCATGACCTCGACCATCTCGCCGCCGTCGTCGACAACCACGACTACGACCACCCAACCGAACCGGATCGCCGGCGCCTTCGCCCGGGCCAGGGGCGAGGGCCGGACGGCGATCATGCCGTTCATCACCGTGGGTTTCCCCGACCTCGTGACCAGCGAGGAGATCGCGATGGCGCTGGTCGACGCGGGCGCTGACGCGATCGAGATCGGTGTGCCGTTCTCCGACCCGCTCGCCGACGGCAGCACCGTCCAGCGCTCCGGTCAGGTCGCGCTGGGACAGGGCACGAGACTGGTCGATTGCCTCGAGCTCGTCCGTAGGCTCCGGGCTCGTGGCGTCATGATCCCGCTGGTGCTGATGGGTTACACCAACCCGTTCTACCAGTACGGCTACGACCGGCTGGCCGCTGACGCCTCCGTGATTGGCGTCGACGGCTTCATCGTCCCGGACCTGCCGGCCGAGGAGAGCGACGACCTGCTCGCCGCCTGCCGCGCGCACGGCCGAGACCTCGTCTTCCTCGTGGCGCCGACAAGCACCGATGAGCGCCTCCGGCTGGTTGCCGAACGGGCCTCGGGCTTCATCTACTGCGTCTCGCTGACCGGCGTGACGGGAGCCCGGAACGACCTTGCCGCTGGTCTGTCGGACTACATCGCCCGGGTCCGCGCCACGACCGACCTGCCGCTCGCCGTCGGCTTCGGCATCTCCACCGCCGCCCACGTCGCGACGGTCGGGAAGTACGCCGACGGCGCGATCGTCGCCTCGGCGATGATCAACGCCATCGAGGTCCTGCCCCCCGCTAAGCAGCCCGCAGCCGCCGGTGCGTTCCTGCGGGGGTTGCAGGGATAGCGGGTCTGGGTCAACCTCGAACACATTGATGGCCGGGCGACCACAAGGGATCGCCCCTACGAGCGGCGGCAGGGTGAGCACAAGGGATCGCCCCTACGAGTTGGTCGCTCTGAATCCCTGGTTCGCACAGTATCGGAGTGTGACGATAAGGATCATCTTGTAGGGGCGCCGCTTGCAAGCCCGGCCGCCGCAGCGGCCATCGCCGTCAGGCGAGACTGCGGTCGATAACCACAACGCAACATAGTCCCCGATTGCTACATCAAAGAAAGTCAGGCGATTGACGGGCAGGGCGGATCGTGACGACCAATGGGTCGAGCGGGAGTCCGACGGAGAGCGGTTCGATGGCGATCTGAGCGACCTGTCGATGGATGGTTGCCGGTTCAGCCAGTGCAGCTTCCACGGGGTCCGGCTCAGCGAGGCTACCCTCGAGCGGTCCACGTTCGACGCCTGCGACTTCACCGCCGCGCGGCTCGATGGCGCCGTGATCGGTCACTCGGCCTTCCTCAACTGCACGTTCCGGATGGCACGGCTGTTCGGCGCCCGCTTCACCGAGTGCAAGATGACCGGCTCGGGTTTCGAGGAGGCCGATCTCGCCGGGATCAGGGTCTCCGGTGGCGACTGGTCGTTCGTCGATCTCAGCGGCCGGACGCTGAGCGGGCTAGATCTCCACGGTCTCCGCCTGACCGACGCCAACTTCGCCTTCGCCGACCTGCGCAAGGCCAACCTCCGGGACGCCGACCTCACCCGCGTCCGGCTCGATGACGCGAGGCTGGCGGGTGCCGACCTTCGGGGGGCGACACTCGACGGTGTCGATCTGACCCGGCTGGCGCTCGACGGAATCCGTCTCGATGTCGCCCAGGCAATCCTCGTCGTCCGGGCGCTCGGGGCTACCGTCGACTGAGCTCCGCCTGCCTTCGGCTCCAGGATTGGTATCATCGCCCGAGCAGTTCGGACGGAGCGGCTCAGCCGAGGGAGACGGGCGGACATGGTGGACCAACTGGAGGAAACGCGGGTGGCGCAGTCGACGGAGTCGGGGACGATGGTCTGTCGCGGGATTCGCGGAGCCACGACGGCGCCGATCAACACCGCGGAGGACATCCTTGAGGCGACCCGGGAACTCGTCGTGACGCTCAAGCACCTCAACCGGCTCGAGACCGACGACATCGCCTCCGCGATCTTCACGACGACCCCGGATCTGAACGCGACCTTCCCGGCGCTGGCCGCCCGCGAGGTCGGCTGGACCGAGGTCCCGCTCATGTGTACGCACGAGATGGACGTCCCCGGTTCGCTCCAGCGGGCAATCCGGATCCTCCTCCACGTCAACACGTCGAAGTCCGCCAGCGAGGTCCGCCACGTCTACCTCAAGGGCGCCAGGCAGCTTCGACCCGAGTGGGGCCTGTCGGACGGCGAGTTGCGGGATATCCTTGGGCAGTACCCAGTCGTACGCGGCTAGCTCCCGGCGCGTGGCTCCTGGCCGCTGACGCAGAGCGATGGCGTTTCCCGATTTGCCCTCTCACCATGTCCCGCCAGGCGGGCAGCAGTCGCGTCGCACCGCGCAGGAGACCCAGCATGATCATCGTGATGACGCGCGGCAGCAGCCGTGAGGACGTGAATACGGTCGTCGAGCGGGTCAAGAGCATCGGCCTTGGCGCGCACCTCTCCGAGGGCGAGGAGGTCACGATCATCGGCGTCGTCGGCTCGCCGCTCCCGTCCGAGCTGGCCGGGACGCTGGAGTCGCTGCCCGGTGTCGAGCGGGTCGTCCGGATCACGAAGCGGTTCAAGCTGACCGGCTGGGACTTCCACCCGCAGCGGACCGTCATCGACATCGGTGGCGTCCTCGTCGGCGGCGACGAGATCACGCTGATGGCCGGCCCGTGCTCGGTCGAGAGCGAGGAGCAGACGCTCTCGACGGCGCGGGCGGTCCGAGAGTCCGGCGCCCGGATCCTGCGGGGCGGCGCCTACAAGCCGCGGACATCGCCTTACGAGTTCCGCGGTCTCGGCGAGCGTGGCCTCGACATCCTGGCGAAGGCCGGCCAGGAGACCGGGATGCCGGTCATCACCGAGGTGATGACCCCGGCCGACGTCGAGCTGATCGGGCGCTACGCCGACATCTACCAGATCGGCGCCCGCAACTGCCAGAACTACCTCCTGCTGGAGGAGGTCGGCAAGACGAGCAAGCCGGTCATGATCAAGCGCGGCGCCAGTGTCAGCATCGAGGAGTGGCTACTCGCCGCCGAGTACGTCATGGCGCAGGGCAACCCGAACGTCATCCTCTGCGAGCGCGGGATGCGCTCGTTCGAAACCGCTACCCGCTTCACCCTCGACATCGGCGCGGTCGCCGTCGCCAAACAGCTCAGCCACCTGCCGGTCGTCGTCGACCCGAGCCACGCCGCCGGCAAGCGGGCCTACGTCCCTTCGATGTCGCTGGCCGGTGTCGCCTCCGGGGCGGACGGCCTTATCATCGAGGTCCACCCGAGCCCGGACCACGCCATGAGCGATGCGGCCCAGCAGCTGACGTTCGACCAGTTCGCCGACCTCGTCCCGCGGATGCGCGCTGTCGCCCAGGCGGTCGGCCGGGATCTCGCCCCGGATGCGGCCGGTGTCGAATCCCGCGCCGCGATCGCCTAGACATGGTGACTCGCCGCGGCGATCCCGCTCCGCATCGGTTTCCCAGGCGCCGGCTTTACGCCGTCGCCGTGGTGGCGGCCCTCGTCATCGGCTCGGCCTTGCCCGCCGTTCCACTCGGCGCTCGGCAGGCCGCGCCACCGGTCGTTCCCTTCGGCCAGGCCGGGACCGCCGGGCCGTGGCTGATGCAGGTCGGAACGGTTCAGACCAGCGACGAGGCGGCCAGCGCCATCGCTGCCGCGTCCGTCGCCAACCGGGTGCCGGCCGATGGCGAGCAGTTCGTCCTCGTCGAGGTCACCGCGACCAACACCAGCGACCAGGCCTACGCGCTCGACCCCGGTGACTTCGCTCTGGCAGGCACCGGCTGGGTCGGCCGGATGAGCGGCCTCGTCGCCCCCGACCCGCAACTCTCCGGGTCCGTCGAGCCCGGTACGTCGCTGACCGGGACGGTGGCGCTGGCTGGTCCCGACGACGGCTCGGCGCTCGTCCTGCTCTACGACAGCCTGACGCTGTCCGGCAACTGGGCCGATGCGGCCTTCGCATTGTCCGATGGAGCTGCCATCGCCCCGCCTGCGGCTCAACCCGAACCAACGGACGCTGGAACCGATGTCGCCGCCCCGGCGGCGATCGGCGATCCGGTCGCGACGAGCGACTGGCTGGTCACGGTGGCCGAGGTCGTCGTCGGCGATCCGGTCTACGATCTCTACCCGGACAGCGACTACCGGACGACGGCGCTTGGCCGGGTCCAGGCCGGCGACCTCGGCGATGCCGACGGCGACGGGGCCGCCGGCTGGGTGGCGGTCCGCCTCTCAATGACGTACACGGGCGATTCCGCGACGGGAGCGTATCTGTCCGCTGGGGCGTTGACGCTGGCGCAGCAGGATGGCGGCCCGCTGCCCAACGGCCTGTTCCTGACGGCGCCGGAGCCGGGGGCCGAGGGCTGGTACGCGCCGGGACAGACTCGCGAGGGCTGGGTGGTCTTCGAGATCCAGGTCGCCTGGGACACCGATGCCATGCGCTTCCAGGCCCACCGCACCGATGCCGATGTGCGCTTCCTGCTCATCTATTGACGGGTGGTTTCCGGTGGTCATCCCTTTCGGGTCCACGGCCGCGGCGCGCCGGATCGGCCCGATGGAAGGTGGACGGTGAAGTCCCCACATTGGGTCTGAAGACGACCTGATTGCCGCGTACGATCCAGATCGGTATCGCGCTCGCAGGAAAACGGGGGTCGTCATGACAACGTCACCGGCTATCAGGTTTCGCGCGGCGGTCCTCAATTGTCCGGATCCGCCAGCTCTGGCCCGGTTCTACTCCCGGCTGCTTGGCTGGCCGCTCGCGGAAGCCGAGGCGGACTGGGCCCGGCTGGAACACCCCAACGGTGGGACGACGCTTTCCTTCCAGATCGAGAGCATCTATGAGCGGCCGACGTGGCCGGCGGCCCCCGGAACGCAGCAGATGATGCAGCACCTGGATTTCATTGTGGACGACCTCGAGGCCGCCTGCGTTCACGCGAAGGCGTGTGGAGCGACCCTCGCCGATCACCAGCCGGACGCTGACTGCAGGGTTCATCTCGATCCGGACGGCCATGTTTTCTGTCTCTTCGAGCACTAGCGGGTCGTCTGGGAGTCACTCTCGGCGTTCGCCGCCGGAACCTGTTTGGGGTAATCAGGACCCCGTGACGCAACCTTCTTCTGCACGCGTTTCGGTCATCCCGTCGCCGATCCCGTCTGGTAGGCTGATGCTCTTCCCCGGTCGCTGCCGACCGGAGGGAGGCTTCGGACCGGATCGAAACGGAATGCCGGTGACGGACGTTGTGAGAGAAGGAACCGAATCGATCCGGGTCATCGCCATCTGTCCCGCCCGTGGTCATCGGTCGCGTTGCTGTCCTGATCGCCCGGAGGTTATCGATGCGCGCTGCTGTGCTTCCACTTCGTGAACGTCCACGAACCCGCCTGACTCCCCTGAGCCGGCGCGCGACCCCTGTCGTCCATCTCTTCGCCGCGCTCGCCCTCATGCTCGGGACGCTCGTCCCACTGTTCGCGAACGTCAGTCCGGCTGGTGCCTCGATCGAAGCGCCCCGGCTGTCCCAGTCGCCCCGGACCGGCGCTCCCGTTCTGGCGGCGCCGTTTGCCGTCGCGGTCACCGGCAGTTTCGGCCAGGTCGTCACGCTCGATCAGGGCGATGACGGGATCTGGCGCGGCACCGTGCCGGTCTTGGCGGGCTCGTACACCTTCCGGGTGGAGGTCCAGAGCAATGACGGGACGTTCTCTCTCGGCGATGGCGCCGACCCGAACGGCAGCGACCTGACCGTCAATGCTGCCAGCGACGCGACCGGGCTCGCCTTCAGCTTCGACCCGTCCATAAACGAGATCACGGCCGATGACTTCGTCGCGAACCTCTCGCTGCTGGTCGACGGCTACGGTGAGATCGGGCTGTCCCCAACCGGCGCCAACACCTGGCAAGCGTTCATCGATGGCCCCGGCGGCGACTATCCCTTCACCGTCCAGGCGGACGGCGTCCCGACCGAGCAGACCGGGACGGTCACGCTCGACGCGGGCCGAATCCAGATCGAACTCGACGCCCGCGACGGCTCGGTCAGCGCTACCAATGTCCAGCCCGGCCAACTGACCGTTACCGTCCTGACCGCTGACGGCGCGTCCTCGTCTGGCGGCTGCTACGGTGTCTTCGACGGCAACACCCAGCTCGGTCAGGCCTGCGACAGCGACGACGGCAGCGGTGACGGCCAGATCACGATCAACTTCCCGAACGGCGCCCCGTCCGGGACCTATGACCTCGTCGAGACCTTCACCCCGAGCGGCCAGGAGCCGGCCGACGACGAAACGGTCGACATCGGACCTGGCCTGAACACGATTCAGGTGGACCTGCCGGGCACGGGCGGTATCGATCAGCCGTCCGATGCGAGCAGCCAGTCGCCATCCGGGGATTCCTCGGCCGACGCCTCTCCCAGCAAGAGCGACAACGCCTCCGGAAGCCGCGACCCACGCGGCACCGAGCCCAGCTCCTCGGGCGGTATCCTCGAGATCACGGCGATTGACGCCAACGGCGATTCGCTCGCTGGGGCCGGCTTCGACGTTCAGAACGATTCCGGCTACTACGGCACCTTCACCGACGAATCCGATGGTGATGTCGACGGCGTCGTGACGGTCGAAGGCGTCTTCCCCGGCAGCAATACCGTCTTCATGGTCGCCGCTCCGGGTGGGCAGCCGCTCCTTCCCGAGCAGACCGTCACGGTCGAAGCCGGGCAGACGGCCGAGGTGAAGTTCAGCTACGGCGACGCGGCATCCGAAGCGGCGAGCCCATCGGTAGGCGAGACACCCTCGGTGGACGCGTCACCGTTCGAAAAGGCTTCGCCGTCCGCGGACTCCAGCCCCGGTGGCGAGACTGATGGTCGCTCGACGCTGACCGTCGAGACGGTGGGGCCGGATGGCGATCCGCTCGGCGGCGCGTCCTACTCCCTGTTGATCGGCGGTCAAACCTATGGTCCGTTCATCGATGACGATCTCAACGGCGAGCTTGAGATCACTGAGGTCGCGAGCGGCACGTTCACCCTGACGATGGACACCGCGCCGGGCGGCTACGACGCCCTGCCCGACCAGACGTTCGATGTCGTCGGCGGCACCGATCAGACCATCACCTTCTCCTACGAGGGGACGGACGCCGCGAACGCCAGCGCATCTGACGCGAGTGCGTCTGAGTCCCCCATTCCATCCGGTGAGGCTTCTCCGTCCGACGGGGCTGGCCAGGACGACACGACCGGGACTATCGAGATCACGGTCGGGGACGGCAACGGTGGCGACGTCGCCGGGGCTGGCTTTGATGTCCAGAACGGCACCGATTACCTCGGCACCTTCACCGACGAGTCCGACGGCGAGACCAACGGCATCGTTACCATCGGTGATCTCGCTCCGGGCAGCACGACGGTCTACATGGTCGTCGCGCCTGACGGCCAGAGCCTGCTGCCCGAGCAGACCGTCACGGTCGAAGCCGGCCAGACCACCGACGTCGAGTTCACCTACGAGCCGTCCGGGGCTGCGAGTCCCTCCGAGTCGGCCAGTCCCTCGTCATCAGCCAGCCCGTCCGTCGAGCCGAGCCCGAGCGAGTCGGCGGCCCCGGATGGTCGCCTCGTCGTCACCGTCAGCGACGGCAACGGCAACGCGGTCCCGGACGCCTGTTTCAGCCTGCTTGATCCCACCTCCGGCGAAGCGATCGATGTCCTGAGCCGCGATGGCGGCGATGTCGTCACCTCGGTCTGCGACGACGACGGTGACATCGACGCCGATGGCCGGGTTGGCATCTTCGGTATCCCGGACGGCACATACACGCTGAGCCAGGTCAAGGTGGCGGATACCTTCTCAGCCGCGCCCGATCAGTCCGTCACGGTCCTGCTCGGCGGCTCGCAGGAGATCGCCGTCGTCGACGCGTCGACCGTAGAGGTCTCCGTTTCGATTGCGCGGCGGAATGACGCCGGTGATCCTGTCTCCGGCGCCTGCTTCCAGCTCGAGCGCGACGGCAGCGACCCGATTGGCGCGGTCTGTGATGACGCCGACGGCGACCAGTCCGGTGGCGAGCCGGGTCTGATCACGATCGACAACGTCCCGGTCGGGACGTATCAGGTCGTCGAGAGCACGACGCCCGAGAGCGTTCAGCCGGCCGAGGCGCAGTCGCTGGATGTCACCGAGGGCGGCGACAACGCGATCACCGTCACGACCGACCGAATCGTGACCTTCGGCGACCTCTCCGTCGTCTTCAGCGCCGGCGACCAGCCGATCGCGGGAGGCTGCGTCACCGTCACCAACGAGTTCGGCGATTTCGGCCCGTTCTGTGACGATCAGTTCGATCAGGTCGCCGATGGCAATCTGACCGTCCCCCAGGTCGAATCGGGTGAGAACACTGTCACGGCCGCGACTGTCCCCGTTGGGTACGCGCTGGCCGATGGTCAGGACGAGACAATTACGGTAGATGTTCAGGAGGGCAAGGCGGGCGAGGCCCGGTTCGACCTCGTGGCAACCACTGGCACGGTTCGGCTCTCCGTCACCGATCAGGCCACCGGCGACCCGATTCCTGACATCTGCGTTCAGTTCGCCGAGGCGACCGGCGGTGCGGCGGGCGCCGCCATCTGCGACAACACCGGCGGGGGTGGCGATACGGCCGATACGAACAACGCGCCCGGCGAGTTCACGATCCCCGACGTGCCGGCCGGCACGTATGACATCGTGTTCGGAAACCTGCCTGACAACTACACCGGGCCTGACGCCGACATCGGGCCGAGTGTCACGGTCGTAGCGGGAGAGACGGTCAAGGCGCGGCAGGAGATCCAGGCCGACGCCAGCCCGTCGCCGAGTGAGAGCCCAAGCCCATCCGCCAGCCCATCGCCAAGCGAGAGCCCATCGCCAAGCGAGAGCCCATCGCCAAGCGAGAGCCCATCGCCAAGCGAGAGCCCATCGCCAAGCGAGAGCCCATCGCCAAGTATCAGCCCGTCGCCAAGCATCAGCCCGAGCCCATCGGCAAGCCCGTCGCCAAGCATCAGCCCGAGCCCATCGGTGGGCCCGTCCGCTTCGGCGAGCGCCACGCCATCACCGGTCGGTGAAGGGTCGATCTCGGTCCGACTCGAGGACCAGGACGGTAACGCCCTGACCAATCTGTGCCTGACCCTTTCCCAGGCGGACGCGTCGATCGCTGAGGTCTGCGACAACCAGAACGGCGACGGTGACGACACGGGCGGCGCGATCCTCTTCCAGAACGTCCCGGTCGGCAACTATCTCGTCACGCAGACTGGCGACCTGCCGGACGGCCAGGTCGCGGCCGCGGCGATTCCGGTCAGCCAGAACGTGACCGTCGTGGCCGATGACACGATCGAGGTCCTGCTCGTCATCACGATCCAGGATCCGGCGAACCGTGAGGTCTCGCTGGTCATCAACTACACCGACGCCGCGAACCGCCCGCTGGCGGGCGCCTGCTTCACGCTCGACGGGGTCGAAATCTGCGACAACGACGGCAACGACCCCGATGGCCGAGTTGGCCGGATCCGGTTCGACGGAGTCGTTCGCGGTGACTACACGATCGCCCAGACCGAGGCGCCGAACGGCTACGAGCTGGCCGACGATATCGACGTCACCGTGAACGCCAACACCCCGGTCGTCGCACTCATCCCGGTCAAGGCGGTGCCGACGCCGGCCGAGAACGGCGCCCTGGTCGTCTCGAAGGTCGACGCCGATGGCGCGGCTCTGGCTGGGTCCTGCTTCACTCTGCAGCGCAGTGGTCGGCAGCCGGTCCGGGCCTGCGACTCGGACGACGGCGACCGCGACGGCACGATCTCCTTCACCGACATCCAGCCGGGCACGTGGCTCCTCCGGGAGGTCACCACCCCGCTCGGTTATGAGGCCGGTGGGAGCCAGACCATCCAGATCGTCGCCGGTGAGACGGCCGAGGCAACCGTCGCGAACTCACCCCGACCGGGCCGCGTTACCTTCGATACGGTCACGTCGGATGGGGATGCCCTCCCCGGCGCCTGTTATCGGCTGACCGGCCCCGATACCTACGAAGTCTGCGACAACCAGGATCTCGGTGGTGACGACGGCGCGACCCGGTTCGCCGGCGTGGTACCGGGCGACTACACGGTCGAGCAGATCACCGTTCCGACGGGCTATCTGGTTGCCAATGTCGATCCGGTTCGGGTCGCGCCAGGCAGTGCCCTGCGGATCACCGTCACGAACGTCATTCAGCCGCCACCCGCCAACGCCGGAGACCTGATCGTCTCCAAGGTCGATGAGGACGGGGCCGCCCTGCCGGGCGCCTGCTTCTCCCTGCTGTCGGGATCGAACACGGTGGCGGGTCCGGTCTGCGACGGGGAAGACGGCCGCAACGACGGCACGATCACCTTCACCGGCGTCGCCGTGGGGGACTTCACCCTCCGCGAGACCAATACCCCGTCCGCCGCGTACCTGCCGGCCGACGACTCGGCCGTCACGATCGACGTTGGCGACCCGACACGAGTGACGGTCGTCAACACGCCACGGAACGGCGCCATCCGGGTGACGGTCGTCAACCCGCAGGGCCAGCCGCTGGCTGGAGCGTGCTTCGATGTCGTCGATGACGGCCGTGATGCCACCTGCAGCGACGCCAACGGTCGGGTCACCTTTGGTGAGATCGCGCCGGGAACCTACGCCATCGACCAGACCGCCGTGCCGTCCGGATACGTCGCGACCAGCCGGATCGGCGGCGTCACCGTCAACCCCGGTGTCACGACCGACGTGCGCGTCGTCAACCAGCGCGCGGCCCCGCCGGCCAACGCCGGCACCGTCCAGATCGCCAAGTTCTACTGCCCGGCCGGGTCGGCCGGGGAGCGGACAGTCATCTTCGACAGCTCCGACCCCGGGCCGAAGCAACTCGCCAACACCGCCGGCTGCACCCCTGGCGACGCGACCTTCACGTTCGTCCGCCAGGGCGGCGAGGGTGGTCTCGGCCAGTTCTCGATTGGACTGGACGGTTTCTACCAGGCGACGGTCCCCGTCGCTACCTATACCCTGACCGAGGTGGCGCCGGATCTTCCGGGTGACGCATCGGCTTCCGTCCAGATCGGCCGTAACCAGCTCACCCAGGTCGTGGTGATCAACTACGTCGCGCCGCCGGCCCCGGCCCCGGCCGCCGTCGATGTCACGAGCTACACCTGCCCGGCTGGCTTCCAGGGGACGCTCTACGAGGACTTCGCCAACAACTGCACCGCGGCCAGTAGCCTGACCAACGGCGTGACGTACCGGCTGTCCGGCCCCGTCACCCAGCGGGCGACGACCGGCGCCGGTGGGCAGACCGGGCGGGCCGTCTTCGCCGGCATCCCGGCTGGCAGCTACTATCTCGAGCAGCAGCTGACCAAGGGCCAGCAGATTCTCTACAACTTCTGTGGACCGGACGCGAACGCCCCGGCCACCAAGAACGTCGGGGTCGGAGCCAACGTCGCGCCCCAGGCCGGCCAGACGGTCTACTGCGCATACTTCTCGGTCCCACCGGTCGTCTCGGACACCACCGGAGCGATCATCGTGCAGAAGTACGTCTGCCCGACGCTCAACCCGCCGGCCAACTACGACTACTACCAGAACTGCGCGATCCAGTCGACGCCCGCCCAGTTCTCGATCGCCCTCTACAGCGGCGAGACGAAGAAGTACACCCCGGTGACAGACGGATCCACGAACGTCGACGGGCTCCTGACCTTCGCCCGGCTGACCCCCGGAACCTATTCCCTCACCGAGGCCGGCGATGGGTGGTGCTACGCCGAGTCCGACAGCGTCAACACCAATGGCGACGTCGTCGTCCGGCCGAACGTGGCCTCGAAGGTCTTCATCTTCAACTGCGCGCCGGTCACGGGGCAGCCCAACACCGGAGCCGGGACGATGGCGGCCAGCGTCGCCACCGGGATGACCTCCGAGCTGTTCGCGCTCGCCTCGATCCTGTCCATGGCGTTGGCCGCGGCCTGGATCGCCCGACGCCGGCGGGAGATCACCGGCTAGAGGAGGTCGGCCAGATCGAATCGGACACGGGCAAGGACCGGCAGTGGCATCGCGCCACGCCGGTCATTGCCCGTGTCGGGGTTGTCATTGTCTGGAATCGAGTACCATGGCATGCGGATGATGTCCTCGATTTCGGCGTCCGTGTGTCCCATCGACCTCTGTCCCTGTCACGACCTGTCCGGCGGATGACGATCCGCGCAGGTCCAGGAGCCTGGCGGAGCTCTTCGCCCCGCGGCGCCCTGACTCCGACAGCCTGGAAAGGCATGCGCAGTGAACCACCGCCAGACCCGTCAGCTCGACGACTTGTCATCGACGCTGTCCACGCATGCCACCGTTACGGCGATCTCCGCGGCGCCACGCCGGTTTGCGCCCTTGGTCGCGCTGCTTGCGCTCGTCCTGGCGCTCATGCCGATCCTCGCCAGCGCGCAGGATGGCGGCGGTCGTCCGAGTGCTCCGGTCGTGATCGAGCCGGGCGTTCGCGGGCCGTCCATCGTGCTGACCGATGCGGGAACCGATCCGGCGGTCGTCGCGGCCGATAACGGCATTGAGACCGGCTTCGTCTATCGCAGCGCCGCCAATGGGTTCTCGGCCAACCTGACCGACGCGGACGTCGCTACCCTTCGGGAGGACACCAACGTCGAGTCGATCTCGATCGACCGGCTCGTCACTACCGACGCTGTGCCTAACCAGATCGCTCGCGTCGGGGCGGACACCTCGGCGACGAGCGGCGCCGGGACGGGCGCCAGTCATCCCGGCGTTGGCATCGCGATCGTCGACTCCGGCGTCGGCCCGAACAACGATCTCAACGTCGTCGGTGGAGTGGACTGCACGGGCAGCGGTGGTGTCACGACGGACACGAACGGGCATGGGACACATGTCGCCGGCATCGCGGCCGCCCGCGACAATGGCGACGCCACCACCGGCATCGCCCCCGGGGCGGCGATCTATTCCGTCAAGGTCCTGATCGGCTCGTCGGGTCCGGTTTCGAACATCATCTGTGGGCTCAACTGGATCGCCGCCCACCCAGGTGGGATCAATGTCGTCAACATGAGCCTCGGCTTTGCACAGGGCCCTGGCGCCGCCTGCGGGTCGGGCTCGGCCTACCCGCTGCGGGAAGCGATCTGTGGCGTCAGGAATCGCGGCATCCCGGTGGTCGTCGCGGCCGGCAACCAGAACGGGGCGAGCGCCAATACCTACAGTCCCGCCTCGTACCCCGAGGTTATCTCGGTCTCGGCCTATACCGATACGAATGGCCGGACAGGAGGCGGTGGGCCGAGCTGTAATGGTGCGGACGACCTGATCGCCACCTACAGCAATGTCAACGCGGACGTGATGGCTCCGGGTTCCTGCATCACCTCAACCGCTCCCGGCGGCGGGACGGCGGTCAAGAGCGGTACGAGCATGGCGTCACCGCTGGTCGCCGGGGCGGTTGCGCTCTACGGTGGCCTGGGCGGCATCACCGTCCCGCGGACCGATCCGAGGGGCGGTGTGGCAAGCGGAGATCCGACGGTTCTCTACATCGGTGACGGCACGGTTCCAGGGGGCGGCGGGACCGCCACGCCGCCTGCGACCGCTACACCGCGGGCGACCGCCACGTCCCGTCCAGCGACCGCGACGCCACGAGTTAGTACGCCAACGGCCACGCCTCGCCCAGCGACCGCGACGCCTCGCCCAGCGACCGCGACGCCTCGCCCAGCGACCGCCACGGCAACGCCACGGGCTACCGCGACGGGCGTCACGGGCCGCCCAACCAGGCCGCCGCGGACGGGAGCGACGGCGACCGCGACGGCGACTCGCGCGGCAACCGCGACGCCCCGAGCTAGTACGCCAACGGCCACGCCTCTCCCACCGACCGCGACCCCCCGAGCCAGTACGCCAACGGCCACGCCTCTCCCACCGACCGCGACCCCCCGAGCCAGTACGCCAACCGCCACGTCTCTCCCGGAGACCGCGACGCCACGCCCGGCGACCGCGACAGCCCGCCCAGCGACTGTCACGGCAACGCCAAAGGCTACCGCGACGGGCGCTACAGGTCGTCCAACCAGGCCGCCTCGGAGGACAGCGACTCCGACGCGGGTTGCCGTGTCCGCCCAGGACGTCGAACCGACGACACCGGCAGCGCGGACCAGGGCAACGCCGACCGTGCTCCCGCCGACCGATACGCCGGTCCCACCGACCGCGACTTCGGTTCCCAGTGAGGAGCCGACGCTCGCTCCGACCGAAACGCCGACCGAAGTCGCAACCGAGGAACCGACCCTCGCCCCGACGGAGACCCCGACCGAGGAGCCGACAGTCGAGCCGACCCTCGCCCCGACGGAGACCCCGACCGAGGAGCCGACGCTCGTACCGACTGACATCCCGACTGAAGTCCCGACCGAGGTCGTCACCGAAGAGCCGACCGTGATCCCCACGTTGTCCCCGACGATCGCTCCGGCCAGTGTCGAGGACACGTTCTCCACCGGCACCGCAAGGTACGCCGTCGACAGCGATCCGCTGACGACGTGGTACATGGACGTCCCAGCTCCGATCATCAGCGAACCGGCGACAGAAGCTCCGGTCGACGAGACGGGCGATGTCCCGGTCGATGGGGGTGAGGGGACGGGTGACGTTCCGACGGAGGCCCCAGCCGAGATTGTCGTCGAACCGACTACGACGCCGGAGGACCTCGCCCTCGAGATCGATCTTGGCTACCTCCAGACGGTGGGCAGCGTCCGGGTGCAGTGGACGGAGACGACCTACGCCCACAATGCCGAGCTCCAGACCTCGCTCGACGGTGAGACGTGGACCACCATCGCGTATCCGGACACCTACAGCGCCATCCCCGGTGAGTGGGAGGAGATCCAGCTCGGGATCGACACCCAGTACATCCGCTTCCTGTTCCCGAATGCCGAGCAGCTGACGCTCGTCGGCGGGCTCAGCGAGGTGGAAGTCCTGCCGCCGCCGGCGATCTGAGCGAGCACAGGAATCAGTGACCGGGCGAACGGGCCGGTGGGCGCAATGCTCGCCGGCCCGTTCGTCGGCGCCATGACACCATTTGGCCAGGGCGTCCCGATCGGTATTTCGCACCGAGCATCGTGGCTCGCCGGGATCCGCAAATCATTGACGTAACGCGCTCGCTGCCGTAAAATTGACAGACGATTAGAACACATTTTCTACTTCTGACCAGCGTCCGGCGCACGATGTGGATGGACGGGTCCAGGGCAGTTCCGGTCGAGCGAGACCGGCCACGGAGGCAGGCGGACATGGGACGACGACGAAGCTCGGCCGAGACGGTAACGCATGCGGTGAGCACAGGCGACGGGTCGCCGGTGCCCGCCTCGGACCGGGATCGCTCGGTCGAACTCGCCATCGCGCAGATCGAGCGCCAGTTCGGCAAGGGCTCGATCATGAAGATGACGCCTGGGGAGAAGAACCCGCTCCAGGCGGATGCGATCCCGACGGGCAGCATCGCGCTGGACCTGGCACTCGGGATCGGCGGGCTACCGCGCGGCCGGATCGTCGAGATCTACGGCCCGGAGTCGTCCGGCAAGACGACGCTGTCCCTCCACATCGTCGCCGAGGCGCAGAGGATGGGCGGAATCGCCGCCATCGTCGACGCCGAGCACGCGCTCGACCCGATCTACGCCGGCAAGCTGGGCGTCGATCTCGACAACCTGCTGATCTCACAGCCGGACACTGGTGAACAGGCGCTTGAGATTACCGAGACCCTCGTCCGCTCGGGCGCCGTCGACGTGATCGTGATCGACTCGGTTGCGGCGCTGGTGCCGAAGGCCGAGATCGAGGGCGACATGGGCGACAGCCACGTCGGCCTTCAGGCCCGGCTGATGAGCCAGGCGCTGCGCAAGCTGACTGGCGCGATCAGCCGGAGCAAGTGCTGCGTCATCTTCATCAACCAGCTCCGGATGAAGATCGGCGTCATGTTCGGCAGCCCGGAGACGACGACTGGCGGCCAGGCGCTCAAGTTCTACGCGTCGGTCCGGATGGACATCCGCCGGATCGAGGCGATCAAGAACGGCACCGACAGTGTTGGAATGCGCGCCCGGGTCAAGGTGGTCAAGAACAAGGTCGCGCCCCCGTTCCGGCAGGCGGAGTTCGACATCATGTACAACGAGGGAATCTCGGTCGCCGGCAGTGTGCTCGATGTCGGCACGGATCTGGGGATCGTCCGGAAGAGCGGCGCCTGGTTCTACCTCGGTGAGGAGCGGCTGGGTCAGGGTCGCGAGAACGCCAAGGAGTTCCTCAAGCACAACCCGGATGTTCTCGAGGACGTCCGCAACCGGATCAAGGCGGCCTCGCCCGAGCTATCCGGACGGATCAACTTCGACGGCGGGGACGAGGTCGCCGGCGATCTTTCCCTCGTTCCCGATCCCGTGGCCGATGGTGAGCCGTTCTAGCGGCGGACAGAATCATCGTCCGTGTCGGACCTGGGCGCCCGCTATCGTCTGGCGGCAATGCGCGGCCATAGATAGATGGTAGCGAAGCGAGCCGGGTAACTCGGCTGGTCTGATGCGGGGCCGTTGCGACATTCATTGTGATCGCGGCGGAAGCGAACGTTCCAATGTGGAATCCGATCCCGCAATGAGTCACCCCTGTCATGCCGATCGGCGTGACAGGGGTGTTCGGCATTGGGGCGACGGTCGGGAACAGGTTCTGCGTCTGTCGAGCGTAGTTCGGAACAGTTGGCGTTCGTGCCCTGTCAGGGGCGACTGATCCGACGTAAGCGACTATACTTGAGAACGATTGATGCTGCCCTGTAAATGGCGCATCGCTGGAGGAGATTCCCATGTTCTTCACACGAGCCAAGGCCACGATGGTCGCCCCGGGCGACGCGCTCCCCGGCCGCGACACGCCGGCCTTTAGCATCCCGACCCGCCACGCCGTCAATGGCCAGCCGATCCAGCCGCCGTTCCCCGAGGGCAGTGAGACGGCGATCTTCGCCCTCGGCTGCTTCTGGGGTGCCGAGCGCATCTTCTGGCAGACCCCCGGCGTCATTACGACGGCCGTCGGCTACACCGGCGGCTACACGCCCAACCCGACCTACGAGGAGACCTGCTCGGGACGAACCGGTCACGCCGAGGCCGTGCTGGTCGTCTTCGACCCGAAGCAGGTGAGCTACGCCGACCTGCTGAAGGTCTTCTTCGAGGAGCACAACCCGACCCAGGGAATGCGCCAGGGCAACGACTCCGGCACACAGTACCGCTCCGCGATCTACACGACCAGCGATGCCCAGCGGGAGACGGCTGACCGTGTGCTCGCTTCGTACGATGAGCGTCTCCGGGCCAGCGGCCATTCGGCAATCACGACCGAGGTCGCGCCGGCGGGTCCGTTCTACTACGCCGAGGACTATCACCAGCAGTACCTGCACAAGGTCCCGAACGGGTACTGCGGCCTCGAAGGCACCGGCGTGAGCTGCCCGGTCGGCCTCGGCGTTGCTGTCCAGTAAGGGAAGCAGGGAGAACCAACGACGATGACGGACACAAACACGAGCACCAACACTGACGCTGACCTGAAGCCGATCCCAGCCAGCGACGCCGAGTGGCGCGAGCGGCTGAGCCCGGAGGAGTACCGCGTGCTCCGGCAGGCCGGCACGGAGCGCCCCTTCACCGGCCGCTATCTCGATACGGACGAGAGCGGGGTCTATCGGTGTGCCGCCTGTGGCAACCAACTCTTCGACAGTGGGACCAAGTTCCACTCGGGCAGTGGCTGGCCCAGCTTCACCGAGGCGATCTCGCTCGATGCGGTCGAGTTGCACGTCGACCGCTCGCTGGGGATGACCCGCACCGAGGCCCGCTGCGCCCGCTGCCACTCCCACCTCGGTCACGTCTTCGACGACGGACCGGTGGCGGCCGGCGGCCTCCGATTCTGCATGAACGGCGCGGCCCTCGACCTCGAGCAGCGTTGACCGTACCGGCGAACATGAGCGTCCGCCAGACAGGAAGTGCCGTTCGCCTGAAAAGGTGAACGGCGTCTCCTGTTCTCTGCTGTCACACGCTTTCCCGCGCCAGAACGAGGCGAGGCGGGCCGCTACTCTGGCTCAACGATTCCACGGTGCTTGTGTTTCGGGAGGCGTTTCGTTATGATCAATGGTACTGACAGCGGCGTCAGGGAGTCCTGATGGCGTGGACGGTCAGAGCATCGGGGAGGACCGACCCATGAACAGGTCAGGACTATTTGCAGCGATAAGGGTAGAGGAGCAGTCCGTTGGACGTCTGCTGGCAGGTATTGCTCTGGCGGGTGCGCTGGCCCTCGCCAGTGTAGTGAGTGGTCCGTTCGGTGCGGCAGCACAGCCGACGGCTGATGCACCGGCTCAGGGGATCACCGTCAGCGGGTTCGGTGTCGCCAGCGTCCCCGCTGAGACCGCCGATCTACAGATCATCGTGAGCCAGACGAACTATGGACCTCCCTCTGGCCTGCAACCTGGCGCTACTCCCGGCGCCGAGGAGCGCATGCAGTCGGAATCGGTCGTCACGTCCCTGACGGACGCCGGGGTGGCTGAGGGCGACATCGATGTCATCGTCAGTCCGGTCTTGAGTTCCTACTACGGTCCGAGCGGACCAGGAGTCGCCCGGATCGATGTCTCCATCGAGAGTCCGACGGCGGAGCGGATCGCGGAAATCGTCGATGCGGCAACGGTCGGAGCCGCGAATGAGCGCCTCGTGATCGGTCAGGTGGGCGTCAGCTATGGCGTCACCGATTGCGCTCCGTTGCGCCGCAGGGCCGCGGAGGCAGCCCTGGTCGATGTGCGGACCCGGGCAGAACTCCAGGCCGACATCGTTGGCGTTGAACTAGGCGAGATCACCGGAGTTACTGACGTCCCAGTCGATCCCTCAGGCTCGTGGTCCCCGTACTATGGCGGGTTCTTCCCGCTCTCGATCGCTTGCGGACCGGCCGTACCGGTCCTGCCGACTGGTGCGTCTGTCACGCTGGCGCCGTACGACCCGACGGCCGAAGCGGCCGTCAGCGTCTACGCCCAGATCGTGGTGACGTATGAGATCGCCAGAGGTACGGCGGCTACGCCTCTGACGTAGGCCGACCAAGTCACTTGTCCGCGTTCGCCCGTCCGGAGCTACTTGACCGCGACTGCTGGTTGAGGAAGCCGGACGACCTTGCGCGTCGCGGAGGACTCGACGGCGCCGAGGACGATCGCCAGCGAGCGGATGTTGTCCTGGGCGCTGGTCTGGGGCAGTGCGTTGGACGCGACCGCCCGGACAAAGTCGGCCAGGAGGCCGGCCTGATCTCCTGGCTGACCGTCATCGAGAGACAGGCGTCGGGCTGTGCCGTCGAAGGGCAGGAGGTCGACGACATTGGCTTGGCCGTCGGTCCGCCAGCGGATCCGGCCGGTGTCCCCGACGATGTCCCACTCACCGTCCCACGACGTGTCGGTGTCGAAGCCAGCCCAGTTGCCGTCGTAGATGGCGGTCGCGCCATTGGTCAGCGTCATCACCACGGTCGCCGCCGGATGGTGCGCGTAGACGCCGCCGGGGACGTGCCAGCTTCGACCGTAGAGCTCGGTCACGTCCTCGCCGGTGATCGCCCGCAGCATGTCGAAGTGGTGGACCGCCATGTCGATGATCAGCGGCTCCGCCATGCTGTAGCGAAAATCACCGGGGCCGAAGACGCTTCGGGTGTCGCGGTGGAACCGGATCGCAACCGAGCGGACCGTGCCGATCTCGCCGTTCCGGATCGCCGCCTGGACGGCTTGGATGTTCGGCCGGTAGCGGTAGTTCTGGGCGACCATCAGGATCCGGCCGGTCTCGTTGGCGATCCGGACGAGCGCCTCACCGTCCTCGAGCGTCGCCGCCAGCGGCTTCTCCAGCAGGACATGCCTCCCGCCACGGAGCAGCGTCTCCGCGATCGGCCGGTGCGTCGCGGGTGGGGTCACGACGACGGCGGCATCCCAGTCATACCGGGCCAGCGCGTCGTCGATCGATGGCAGGCAGTCAGCTTCGCTGAAACCCAGCTCGGACATGGCGAAGTCGCGGTTGGCCGGAGCGGGTTCCACCACCGCGACGTACTCGATGCCGGGCGCGGAGCGCAGGACCCGTGACCAGGTCCGCCCCATCTTGCCGACGCCGACCTGGATGATACGCATCGGTGATCCTCTTCCCTGGGAATGTGTCCGGATCGATCCCGAGGAATTGGCCGCCGCCTGACGACCGTTCCCGGTGACCCGACGCTTGATGGTACCGCTCGGGAAACAGGCGCGCGCGACTCGTGCCGCAAGAGCGGTTTCGGTGAGAGTTCGGCGCACCCGAACCAGATCGGGGACTGGCCGAAAGCCGCGGAAACGCACGGTGCGACGAGGTGGTCCATCGTACGAGCCCGGAGTTGAGAAGTGACAGATACATCTACGAGACCGCGTTCGTCGACTTCACGTTCGGCCGAAGCGCGGCGGTCGCGATGATCCTGTTCGTCATCATCCTGCTGGTGACGCTGTTCCAGTTCTGGGGACAACGCCGCTGGGGGCATTACGACGACTGAACGAGCAACGACCGATTGGGCAGCGTCTGATCGGCACGTGACCGGGCGACGATCGCCGTCGACCGTCAACCACGATCTCACGGAGACGGGAGCCTACCAACATGGCAAGTACCCCCATGGTGTCGGACCATACCGGGCACGCTTCCTACCGGACGAGCCGCAAGGCGCAGGGTCGGCTCATCGAAATCGTCAAGCACGCGATCCTCATCCTTGGCGCGCTCACGATGATCATCCCGTTCCTGTGGATGCTCTCGACGTCGGTCAAGGACTTCGGGCAGGTCTTCACGATCCCGCCGGCATGGTTCCCGAACCCGATCCACTGGGACAACTACCCGAAGTCATGGGACGCGCTCCCTTTCGGCCGTGCGTACCTGAATAGCGCAATCGTGGCCGTCGTCGTCGTCGGCAGTCAGTTGCTGACCTGCTCGATGGCCGGTTACGCTTTCGCCCGGATCGAGTTCCCGTTCCGGAACCAGTTGTTCATCATCTTCCTCGCGACGCTGATGATCCCACAGCAGGTCACGATCATCCCGACCTACCTGATCATGCGGAACCTCGGGCTGGTCGACAATCTCCTGGCGCTCATCATCCCGAACGCGCTCTTCAGTGCCTTCGGCGTGTTCCTGCTCCGCCAGTTCATCAAGGGGTTGCCGCAGGAACTCGAGGAGTCGGCGGTGTTGGACGGCGCCAACCGGCTCCGGATCTACTGGCAGATCGTCCTGCCGCTGATCAAGGCGCCGCTTGCCGCACTTGGCATCTTCAGCTTCCTCGGGCAGTGGAACAATCTGTTCACCGCCAACATCTTCCTCAGCTCGCCGGAGAACTACACCGTTCCGCTGCTGCTCAACCAGTTCAAGGGACTCGACATCACCGACTGGACGCTGATGATGGCCGCGGCGACCATCGCCGTGATCCCGGTCCTTACCGTGTACCTGATCGGCCAGCGCTACATCATCGAGGGTGTCGCCCTGACCGGTATCAAGCGGTAGCCATCGGCGTGATTGCCCTTCGGGTCCGGGTGACTTCTCAGCGTTGGCTTCACGGCGCTGGTTGGTCCGTCGGACGGGATAACACGAGCGTGGTGATCCGGGCCCGTAGTGCGCTGGCCACGACGCTCGAGCACCGCATCGTGTCCGGAGCGTTTGTCGCCGGCGAGTTGCGTCCTTCCGAACGGATGTCGTCCGAAGCGTACGGACTCAGGCGATCGATGGTCCCGGAACCCCCGCGGATGCTGGCCGAGCGCCGCCTGATCGATGTCCTTCCGGGACGTGGGTCGTTCGTGCGCGGAGCCCATGTCGTGGACGCGGCCCATCGGCTGGCCAACGTCATCGACCTGCGTCAGGTTCCAGCTTGATCCCTGCTCGATGCGCGTTTGTCGCCTTCAACGGTCGGGACCCGACGCACTTCGGTACGATCGATCTGGCGTTTTGGGCCGTATCAGGTCCGCGTCCTCACGCTCCGTCCGGTGACGTGACTGAGCCAGGCTGACAAAAAGGGCCAGCCCGATCGCACGATCTGGCAGTTCTGCTTCCTCGACGACAGGCCGATCAGGGATCTCTTGCGATATCCGTGACCACCGCGTCACCTATTCGTCGGGTCGAATCGGGAACGTCCTGCCCAAGCGGTCGTTCACGGTCGCAAAGACCGTCTCGGCGCAAAGTGTCAGACCGGGCAACACCGTCGACTCTATTACGCCATCGTCACCCGCTGCTCGTTCCACGTAGACGTTCCCGACCAGGGCAAAGACCGCGATGGTCTCCAGCTCAGAGTCGACCAGCCAGTATTCCATCGCGCCGGCGAGCGCGTACCGCATCGGTTTCTCGACCGAGTCGCGGCTCCTGCTCCCCGGTGAGATCACTTCGACGATGAGTTGGGGTGCACCGTAGACCTTCGCTCCCCGGACCATCTTCGGGTGTTGCTCATCGATGTAGAGGATGTCCGGTTGGAGGGAGTTCTGGCCGTCGAGCACGACGTCCACCGGCGCGAAGATCGTGTCTCCGAGATCACGCTCATCCACCCATCGATCGATCAGGCGAAAGACGGTCCGAGAGGTGATCTGATGCCGGTAGGTTGGCGCGTCGGCCATCGAGATGACTCCGTTGAGAAGCTCATAGCGGTTGCCGTCATCCGGAATCCTGTCCAGATCTTCAATGGTGGACGGACGAGCATTAGCGACCATTCTGACCTCCCTGTTCGCACGCCGCGATGATGATAGCGTAGCAGCAGTGATTACAGAGAGGATGGCCGCCGGAGCGTTTCCGGCGGCCATCATCGTCATCGAGTTCGACTTCCGAAGGTGAGTTGCTACGCGTCCTTTGCCAGCTCCTCCAGCCGATCGACATAACCAGAGAGGATGTCGAAGGCGGCCTGGACGGGGTCCGGGGTACTCATGTCGATGCCGGCGGTCCGGAGCTGGTCGATCGGGTACGACGAGCCGCCCTCGCGGAGGAAGTCGCGGTAGCGGTTGACGACTGGCTCGCCGCCGGCGAGGACCTGCTGGGCCAGGGCGGCGGCGGCGCTGATGCCGACGGCGTACTGGAAGACGTAGAAGTTCATGAACAGGTGCGGGAACTGGGCCCACGTCACACCGACCCGGCGACGGTCCTCGCCGTCCATCTCGACCTCGCCCCCGTAGCCCTCGGCGTAGAGGTCGGCCAACTGGTCGTTCATGCTGTCGGCGGTCAGGGCGCGGCCGGCCTCGATCTCGCCGTGCGTCCAGAGCTCGAACTGGGCCAGGATCGGCATGATGAAGAAGTAGCGGAAGTGGTTGGCCATCCGCTCCTCGAGGATGGCGAGGAGCCACTCTCGTTCGGTGTGGCGCTCGAGCAGATACGTCCCCATCAGCGCCTGATGGAAGTTGCTGGCCGTCTCGGCCGAGGACATCGAGTAGCCCGCGTAGGCGATCGGCTGGGCACGGTTGACGTGGTAGCTGTGGAGCGAGTGGCCGAGCTCGTGAGTGAGGGTGCTGACGCTGCCGAGGTCGTCGTGCCAGTTCATGCTGATGTACGGCATCGTGTCGTACGAGCCGCTGGAGAAAGCGCCGCTGCCCTTGCCCAGGTTCGGCAGCACGTCGACCCAGCGGTCGGCGATCCCCCGCCGGACGATCCCGACGTACTCCTCGCCCATCGGCGCCAGCGTGTCGAGGACCATCGCGACGCCATCCTCCCAGCTGATGTTCGGGGCACCGTCGCCGAGCGGGGCGTGCAGGTCGCCGGGGTGAAGCTGATCGACCCCGAGGAGCTGCTTCCGGACGCGGAAGAAGCGGTGCCAGGTCGGGTAGTTGCGGCGGACCGTCGCGATGAGGTTGTGGAAGACATCGGTCGGGAGATTGGTGGGCGACAGGGACGCCTCCAGTGAGGAGTCGAAACCGTGGGCGTGGGCGTAGAAGACGTCGCTCTTGACACCCGTCTGGAGGACTTCGCCGAGCGTGTTGGCGAAGGCGAGGTGCGCATCCGCCGCGGCGGTCCAGGCAGTGCGGCGGACCTCGGGGTCAGGGCTGGCGAGGTAGCGCTCGACGTTGCCCTGGCTGAGCGGGACGGTATTGCCGTCCTCGTCCACGATCGATCCGAACGGGAGCTCGGTATCGGTCAGCGTCGAGGAGATCCGATATGGGGCTCCGGCGATCTCGCGCGCCTGGGCGAGAACGGCCTCGACCTCGGCCGAGCGGACATGCGCCTTCTGCCGGATGAGGTCGTCGATCGCGAACCGGTACGGCGCCAGACCGGGATCCTCGCTGAAGAAGCGGTCGATCGTCACGGGGTCGATCGAGAGGATCTCGGCGTCGACGTAGGCCGTGGCCGACCCCAGGCGAGCGCCCAGACCGCCGGCGCGGGAGGCGAGGGCGGCATTGGCGCCATTGCCAGCGTCCTCGCTGAAGCGGAGCGACGCATAGACGCCGATCCGGTCGACATCGCGGACGAGCTCGTCCCGCAACTGGAGGGCGGCGAGCAGCGTCGCGGCATCGTCGCCGAGGTGCCCCTCGTACTGCTTCGCGACTGGGATATGGGCGTCGGCGGCGTCGCAGGCCGCCTCCCAGGCTGCCTGGCTCGGGAAGATGTCGTCCAGATCCCACGTCTTCTCGACGGGGAGGGCGGTCCGGGGCGGGACGCCGCCATGGTGCTCGGTGATGGTCATGGATCAACTCCGGGATACCGCCGCGAACCGTCGCTCCGGTCACGAGCGGAACAAGCCGTTGGTCCGCCATGGTACCCGTAGTCGTGCGATCCCGTCCTCTGGACCATGACCGGCCGTCACCAACCGAACCTGCGGTCAGCGTCCGTCGCGAGCAAGGCGCTGCAACTCGTAGAGACGGGTCAGCGCCTCGATCGGGGTCATGCCGTCGACATCCAGTTCTCGCAAGGCGTCCAGCACCGGGTTTGGGGCATCGAACATCGTCAGCTGGAACGTGCCGTCGGTCGGTTCGGCGCCGTCGGGCAACGGGAGCCGCATGGCTGCCCGGCGACCGTTCCTTCCGCCGCTTTTCTCGGTCGAGCCTGGCTCTGGATCAGCGTCGCCGGTCCCGATCTGACTGTTGGGCCGATCGGACGCTTCCAGCGACCGCAGGATCTCTTCGGCCCGGCGGATGACCGCTCGCGGGATGCCGGCCAGCTGGGCGACGTGGACCCCGTAGGAACGGTCTGCCCCGCCCGGAACGACCTGGCGGAGGAAGACGATCTGGTCGCCGTCCTCGAGGACGTCCATCCGGGCCGCCTGGATGCGGGGCAGGACCCGCTCGAGTTCGGTCAGCTCGTGGTAGTGCGTCGCGAACAGCGTCCGGCAGCCCAGCCGGGAAGCGTTGTGGATGTACTCCACGATGGCCCGGGCGATCGCCAACCCGTCGTAGGTGCTGGTGCCCCGGCCGATCTCGTCCAGCACGACGAGGCTGCGGCGGGTGGCGTGGTTGAGGATGTTGGCGGTCTCCAGCATCTCGACCATGAACGTGCTCTGCCCGGTGGCGATGTCGTCCTGGGCGCCGATCCGGGTGAAGATCCGGTCGACCAGCCCCATCTCCGCCTCGGCGGCTGGAACGAACGAGCCGATCTGGGCCAGCAGGCAGATCAGCGCGACCTGGCGGAGATACGAGCTCTTCCCGGCCATGTTCGGCCCGGTCAGGATCACGATCTGGGCGCCGCTCGCGCCGGCCGCGTCCAGCCGGACATCGTTCGGGACGTACTCACCGGCGGGCAGGACGGTCTCCAGGACCGGGTGTCGCCCCTGACTGATTGTGATGTCCGTCCCGTCCGTCAGGCGCGGACGGACGTAGCGCCGGCTAACCGCCACCTCGGCGAGCGAGGCGAGGACATCGGCGAGGGCGATGGTCCGGGCGGCTTTCAGCAGGCGATCGACTGAGCCGGCGACCTGGGCGACGACGCGGCGGAAGGCGTCAGCCTCGAGCGTCGCGAGCGTCTCCTCGGCGGTGAGGACGACGGTCTCATACTCCTTGAGCTTCGGCGTGAAGTACCGCGTCGCGTTGGCGAGCGTCTGCCGGGCGATGTACTCGTTCGGGAGAAAGGATGCGGTGGTCTCGGCGACGGCGCCCTGCATCCCGGCCGCGAAGCTGGCGCGGGTGCTGGCCCTGGCCGCGTCCCGCTCGGCGCTGGCCAGAGCGGCGGTCGTGATCTCGATGTAGTAGCCGAAGACCTTGTTGTAGCCGACCTTGAGTGTCCGGATGCCGGTCCGGTCGCGCTCCGCCCGCTCGAGGTTGGCGATGAAGTCCCGCGCCTCGCGAGAGCGGTCGCGGTACTCGTCGATCTCCGGAGCGTGGCCGGCCCGGAGGACCTGACCCTTGCCGAGCACCTGCCCCGGCTCGTCCGCAATTGCCCGCTCAAGCAGGTCGAGTGTCGGGGAGCAGTCCGGAATCTCTCCGACACCGGGGATCGCTGCGGCCCGGTCGCCGATCGTGGCGAGGCCGCGCAGCGATGTCCGCAGGCCAGTGATGTCGCGGGGGGTGGCGAGGCCGGTGACGGCCCGGTTGGTGAGCCGCTCGATGTCGCCAACGGCTCCGAGAGCCTGGCGTAACTCCGCCCGCAGGATCGCATTGTCGGTCAGCGCCTGGACGCCGTCCTGGCGAACGGTCAGTTCGGCGCAGTCAAGCAGCGGCTGGCCGATCCAGCGGCGGAGGAGGCGCGAGCCCATCGGCGTCCGGGTCTGGTCGAGTACGGCAATCAGGCTGTGGCGGCGCTCGCCCCGGCTGCTCTCGGTCAGTTCGAGGTTGCGCCGTGTCTGGGCGTCGAGCGTCATGTAGGCGTCGAGCTGATACGTCCGCAGGGTCGTGATCTGCCGCAGACCCGCCAGCTGGGTGTCCTGCAGATAGTGCAGGAGCCCGCCCGCCGCCCGGATCGCGAGCGGTCGTCCGGCGCAACCGAACCCGTCCAGGGAATCGACCGCGAAGTGCTGCTCCAGGGCGGTCCGGGCGCGGTCGTCCTGCCACCGCCATGCCTCTGTTGGAGACAGCCCGCGTTCCCGGGCGAAGCGCTCACCCAGCCACGCCCGCGGCTCGATTCCCGGCGTCCAGGCAGCTATGTCCCCGGCCGGGACGACGATCTCGGCCGGCTGGATCCGGAGCAGTTCCCGGCCGATGGCGAGCAGCGCCTCCTCGGGTGAATCGGCGGTGACGTCCGTCGTGGCGAACTCACCGGTCGTGATATCGGCGATCGCGATACCCGCCCGTCGCCCTTCGGCGATCACGGCCGCCAGGTAGTTGTTGCTCCGGGCGTCGAGCAGGGATTCGTCCGTTACCGTTCCGGGCGTCACGACGCGGGTAACTTCCCGCTCGACGAGGCCGCGCTTCGGAACATCGCCGACCTGCTCGCAGACCGCGACCTTGTAACCCGCCTGAATCAGCCGGGCGATGTAGCCCTCGGCGGCGTGGTGAGGAACACCCGACATCGGGATGCGGAGCCCCTTGCCCATCTCCCGCGAGGTCAGCACGACGTCGAGCGTCCGGGACAGCACCTCGGCGTCGCCGTCGAAGGTCTCGTAGAAGTCGCCCAGCCGGAACATGACGATCGCGTCCGGGTAGCGGCGCTTGACCGCCAGATACTGCTTCCGGAGGGGCACGGCGTTGAACTCGTCCCGCTGCGGTGCGAGGCCCGGCCGCAGCGGCTGGTCATCATCGTCTTCGGAGTCAGTATTCGGCGGGGCGGATGGACTGGAACCGCGCTCAGGGGAAAGGGGTTCGTCTGGGCGGAGAGGTTCCGCGGCAAGGATCGGCTCGTCCCGTGATTCGCCCGATGGCGCGACCGGCGGATGGTTCTCCGCCGGAACGACTGGCTCGGATGCTTCGTCCGGGGCGGACCGGGGAACGCGGAGGGAACGGACGGATCGGGATCGGGGCATGGCGTGTCCAACTCTCGACAGTGGGCGTCGCGCGGCGCTCGATGGCTGGGCCGGCATCTCGGGAGCGCGGCGTGAACGGGATGGGTTGAGCATCGGCCGCGGGCCGGCAAACGTCAAGTCCGACCAGCGGGCCGTGCCAGCCGGTGCCGCCCTTGACGATGTCCGCAGAGTCGTCGGCGTCGTCGGCGTCGTCGGCGTCGATCTGCTGGCGTACCTCCCGAAGCTGATCTGGGTCCGGCCCGACAGGCGAATGCAACCCGAACGAACCCAGCGGTCGTGACGTGGTCGTCCAGATGCGGGATACTCGTCGGGTGTAACGGTCGACGCGGCCCCTTGCCGCCAGTGATATGGAGTATCCGATGGCTATCTTCGCTGCCTGGGTAACGTTCGCGAACGATGAGGAGCGCCTCCGCATCCGGCCGAAGCACCGGGAGTACCTGGACCAGTTGCTCAGCGACGGCAAGCTGGTGGAGTCCGGGCCGTTCACCGATGAGACGGGCGCCCTGCTGATCTATGAGGCCGAGAGCGAGGCCGCTGTCCGGCAGCTGATGGATGCGGACCCGTACAACTCGGTCGGCGCCTTCGGCCAGATCGAGATCAGGGAATGGCGCCGGCTCTATGCGACAGCCACCCCGGAGCTCCGGCCAGCGCCGATCGGGTAGGCGCCTCGCTCAGAGGCTTTCCTACCGGCAAGAGAGGCGGTTCTGACCATGACCGATGACGGGCTCAGGCCAGCCGAGCCAGGCGTCACGACCAAGTGGAGCCCGCGGTCGGTCTCCGAAACGGTCGATCGCCTGACTTCGACCATCATGGCGCGTGGCCTGACGCTCTTTGCGATGATCGATCACAGCGGCGCGGCCGAGTCGGTCGGCCTTCCGCTGCGGGGCACGAAGCTGATCATCTTCGGCAGTCCGGCCAGCGGCACACCGGTCATGGTGGTGTCCCCGCTGGCGGCGCTCGACCTGCCCCTGAAGGTCCTCGTTTGGGACGACGATGGCCAGACCAAGGTGAGCTACACCAGTCCTCAGACGCTCGCCGTCCGGTATCGTCTGGGCGCTGACCTTGCCGCGAATCTGCTGGGAATCGACGCCATCACGGACGCCGTCGTCGCACCGTGATGGTTCCTCGTCTCCCGTGCTGATGGCATCGGAATGTCGTTGGAACCCCGTTCGACGAGGCGTCCGCCGAACACAGAACGACCCGGGCGCCAGAGACGTCCGGGTCGTTCTGTGTTCTTTCGGAGGCGATCCGGCTGTCTACAGTTCCTGGTGGTAGGCGAAGAGACGCTCGCCATCCAGCCGGCGGAGCTTCTGCAACGCCTCGTTCTCGATCTGGCGAACGCGCTCCCGGCTGATCTGGAGCTGATCGCCGACCTCGGCCAGCGTGTGCTGGTGGCCGGCGCCGAGCCCGAAGCGGAGCTGGAGGACCAGCTTCTCACGAGCGGTCAGGGTGTCGAGCGCGGCGTTGATGTCGCGCTTGAGCATCGACTCGCTGGCGGCCTCGTACGGGGTCTCACTCAGTTCATCGGCGATCAGGTCACCAAGGCTCGTGTCGTCCTCATTGCCGATCGGGGTCTCCAGCGAGATGGTCCGCTGGGCGGCCTGGACGATCTGGTGAATCTTCTCGGGCGGGACCTCCATCGCCTCGGCCACCTCCTCGGCCGTCGGCTGGCGCCCCAGCGTCTGGGCAAGGCGGTTGAGGGTCTTCCGGTAGCGGGAGATCGAGTCGCCCATATGGACCGGGAGCCGGATGGTGCGGCTCTGATCGGCGATGGCCCGGGTGATCGCCTGCCGGATCCACCACGTCGCGTACGTGCTGAACCGGAAGCCCTTGCGCCAGTCGTACTTCTGGACCGCACGCATCAGGCCGATGTTGCCCTCCTGGATCAGGTCCAGCAGAGTCAGTCCGCGGTTGACGTACCGCTTCGCGATCGAAACGACCAGCCGGAGGTTGGCGCGGACGAACTGCTGGACTGCCTCCTGATCGGAGTCCTCGACCCGTTTGGCGAGCGAAATCTCCTGATCGTGGGTCAGCAGCGGAGTCTCGGCGATTTCCCGGAGATAGAGCCGGACAGGGTCGTTGATGAAGTTCGGGTCGAGTCGCTGGAGAACATCGAGGTCGCGCTCGATGTCGACGCTGGCGGCTTTCTCGACCTTGGCCTCGACGGCGATCTCGGTCGCGATCTCGGCGGGAAGCTCGATTTGGCTGTCGTGCCGCTGGATCTGGCTGTCGACGACCTGATCGACCTGATTGGCGGGATCGTACGGCTGCAATGAATCGGTCATGGATGCTCCTTGGGTTCGAGCGTTGCGGTTCTGCTCGGCGATTGAACTGACACCGCGACAGGTTGGGACGACAGTGAAGATGGGCGGTGTCAGCGACCCGGAATCCGCGAGGCCTTCATACTGCCGCTGATGGTACGGACTCGGGTTCGCGAGCCGGATCAGCGACCTAACGGAGACGCTCTGTCGACGCCCCTTACCTCTATTACGGTATAAGACGCGTATGAGATGCCACCAGATCGCAAAATAGGCACCAACTTGAACTGACGAGTCGAACCTTGCTCCGCGGGGACCCGCATCTGGTCGGTGTCGCCGGAGAAACGGGTTGAACATAACCTGCGGAAGGACGGGCATCCTGCCCGCCGAACGCAAGATGACGGCGGCGGGTTGTCCCGCCGCCGCTCGTAGTGGTCAGAGGGGAATTGGGGACTAGCTGCCGCAGCCGCAGCCCTGGCTCGTCGTCGCGTTCTCGCCCGTATCGAACGAATGCCCGCAGGAGCAGGAGGCGACGGCATTCGGGTTGCGGACCGTGAAGCCGCCGCCCATCAGCGAATTGATGTAGTCGATCTCGGAGCCTTCGAGGTAGGAGGCGCTGAAGTTGTCGACCAGGATGCGAACGCCGTTGGACTCAATGATCTCATCGCCGTCCTCGACCTGTTCCTCGACGGTCATCCCGTACTGGAGACCCGAGCAGCCACCCGGTGCGACGAAGACGCGGAGACCGAACTCCGGCGTGCCCTGCTCGTCAAGGAAGCGCCGGAGCTGATCGGCGGCCTCGTTGGTGATCGACATCATGGGATTTGTTCCTTCAGGAGCGCCGGGTCCCGGACCAGCCGAACCGCCGGACACCTCGAAACAGCAGTCAGTAAGGGCCCGAACGTGCTACTTACCAAAGTATAGCGGTAACGGGCCCTTGTGTCAACGCCGTATGAACAGGGTGCGTGTCCGCAAGCTCCTTCGGAGATCCGTGAAAACGACTCTTGGAAGGCTTCCCGCGGCGGGGCCACCAGCGTCCTCCTTGGAGCTTGCTTCGACGAGGATGACGCCGGTGGCGTGCTCGCCCAGGAAGCGATCGTCTGACTACGGCGAATCGAACTCGCCCGGTCTTCGTTCGAGCTGATGGCGCGGATGTGACGCTGAGGTGGACCGGCTTCCGATTGGAAGTCATCGCTGGTCGGTCCGGCTCCAGAGTTCGATCCGGGATCGGTGTCCCGGTGGTCATCGGTTGGTGAGCAGTCGTGGTTGGATGTGCGGCAGTTGGCGGGGAATGTGTTCTCGGTGCCAGATCGGTCGTCAGCTTCGCTTTCTGAACACGCGGGAACAGGTGCCGGGAACTCCCGACGACCTGCTCCCCTAAGCCGTTTCGGTCACGACCGCTGCCGAATCATGGAACGGACGGACGCCGATTAGGTACTACGTCACCGTGATGGTCGCCTGCATCAGCCCCGCGTGAAGCGTGCAGACATACGGGAAGGTGCCTGGCTCGTCGAAGGTGACCGACGCACTCCCGCCGTTACTGAGGAATTTCGTTTCGAAGCTGCCGTCGTCCGCGCTGGCGTTATGCGTCATCTGTCCGGTGTTCGTCCAGGTGACCGTCGTTCCGGCAGGAATTTCCAGCTCGGCCGGATCGAAGCCGTAGTCGTACATCTTGACGGTCGCCTCCGACTCACTGGCTGCCGGCGTCGCGGCCGGGGTCGAGTTGTCGCTCGAAACGATGAATGGTCCGGCGATCGCGAGGACCTCGTCCGGCGTGCGGGGAGCGTCGACGGCGTCAGGGAACGAGCTGATATCAGGATCGTCGAGCAGGGATGCCACGTACGATGCGTGGCGGGCCTCGACGCTGTGGATGCCGAGCGCCGTCGCGACCAGGCTCGGAGCCAGCACCGCGACCGACGGAGCGGCCCCGGCGTAGGCCGAGACACCGACGTTCTCGATCGCGGACGCCGTCGCCAGGAACGAGGCGGCGTCGGAGTAGCCAAAGTCGTAGCTGGCCTCCTCGACCGGGGTGCCACCGAGGTCATTGATGGTAGAGGTGAGCGCCTCGACATGGGCGGCCTCGTGGTCGCCGATCTGGGTGAGCAGATCGTAGACGACCTGGCCGCCGTCGAAGTCGTCGGCGGTGAACATGTCGAAGGCGTCACGGTAGAAGGTGGCCTCGAGGTGCTCGAGGGTCAGGGCGTAGTTGAGGATGGCGATGCCGTCGTCCTCGAAGTAGGGGTCGGCCTCGAGGCTGTCGGACTGGGCGGACGCGCGGAGGGCCGGGACCGCGGTCAGGGCGAGGGCGGCGCCGCCGCCGAGGAGGGCGGACTTGCCGAGCAGGGCACGGCGGGAGGTCGCGGCGCGCTCGTCGCGAATGGCGGCCATGAAGCGATCGGCGATTTCCTGGGACATGGGCTGAACTCCATCTGAGGGACGATGGGAAGCGTGCGGCAGCGTTGTCAGACAAACACGTTGGTGCCATCAGGTTGAACGCCAGGATCGACGGGTTGGATCACCGGTCCGGGCTGATCCGACGTCCCAGACGACCGAGTCACCCGATTCGTAGCGCGACGACTCGACCAGCCCGATCGACTGGATTCAGCGGAAACCGGGTCAGGTCAGCATCAGACGCTTCGGTCCCGCTCATATCAGCGCGAGTACGCGGGACGGACCGCCCGAGCCGCCCGCGAAGCGGGGGGCGCTGACGACGATCGTCGCTCCGGCCACCGGAACGCCGCCCAACCCCGACGATTTCGCGCTCCTCGACAAGGAACGCCGCGGCGGCCGTCGACCAGGCTGGAAAGTGCAGCAGACCGACGTTCCCAATGTTCAGGAAGGCGGCCGCGTTCCCGGCCCGGCTGTCCCAACCGGACCGCATGGCGATGAACGCCCCGGCCGGCAGCACACCGTGCTCCTCCTCCCAGGCGAGAACGTCGTCGACCGACACCGTCGCGTCATCGTCGTCCCTGACTCGGGCCGAGATGTCGAGGATCGCTAGAGGCGCGACCAGACGCTCCGGTGGAATCGCGCTGACATCGTCGCCGTCGACGATGAAGTGGGCCGGTGCGTCGACGTGGGTACCAACGTGTTCCTCCATCGTTACCTGCCGCGAGAGGGAGCCGATCCCGTCGATCGTGCTGGTCACCACGGTCGAGAAGGGCGTGTAACCGGGGTAGACCGGGAAATCGGGCAAGAGTCGGTGGGTCAGGTCGATCACCTGACCCGACGCGAACGCCGCGTCGCCCTGTCCCCGCGCCCGGCCGGTCGGCGTCCGTATCGTCGCGGCGGCGCCTGGCCCGATGCCGCCGCCGATCGCGGTCCGCCGGGTGATTCGGCGGCGACGGTCCGAACGGGTGGCCAGCGATACGGATCGCATGATCTCGTGGTTGCACATGTCGAACGCGCCTCCTCGCGACGTCAGGGACCGACATTTCCCGTCCGTCATTCGCGATTCACGCCGCATGGTCCGCGCCGTGCGACCGCGATGGAAGCAACTCCGGGCTGCGAACCGGACAGACGGGCGCCCTGGTGCCATTAGAGAAGGACAAGGAATGCGAGTCGTCGTCACAGGTGGCAGCGGTCAGGCGGGATGCGAAGTCGTGCGGAGTCTGGCGCGGGCGGGGCACGAGGTGATCAACTTCGACCTGCGTGCGCCAGCCGCGGCCCTCGAGCTGCCAGGGACGTTCTGCCGGGTCGAGCTCACCGAGATCGGCGAGGTCTACGACGCCCTCTTCCAGTTCCGGCCGGACGCCGTCTGTCACCTCGCCGCCAATCCGTCGCCGCAGGGTCAGGCCCGGATCGATGTTTTCACGAACAACACCCTGTCGGCCTACGCGCTGATGCAGGCAGCCGGAGATCTGGGCGTCAAGCGAATCGTCTACGCCTCCAGCGAGACCGTGACGGGGATCGTGCACGACCGCCGACCGGACCGGATTCCGTTCGACGAGTCGCTCCGGCTGGACGCCCCGAACGCCTACGCCCTGAGCAAATACCTCAGTGAGATCATCGCCGACTCGATGGTCCAGAGCTATCCGGAGACGACGTTCGTCGGGCTGCGACTGTCGAACGTCATGCCGAACGACGAGAATGGGCGCGAGATGCTGGCCGAGCGCCGCCGTAACCTGGCCCGTGGCGCCTTCAACCTCTGGAGCTACGTCGATGCCCGCGACGTCGGTTCGGCGTTCCTGGCCGCGCTCGAAGGCGACACCACCGGCAACGAGGTGTTCCTCGTCGCGGCGGCCGACACGGTGAACGACACGCCGCTCGCCGAACTGATCGCCAGCCATTTTCCCGGCGAGGGTCTGGAGGATCGCATCGTGGCCGGCCATGGCCCGACGACCTCCGCCTTCGATACCGGGAAGATGGCGCGGGTCTTTGGCTGGCGTCCGCAGCACTCATGGCGGGATCAGCCGGTCTGATCGGCGGATCGAAGGAGAGACGTCAGCACTGAGGGTGTTATGGCCCGCGCATCGAGAGGGTAGTGGATGGCGATCGAGACGGAAGCGCAGCGCGCTGTCCAGTCCGTGCTCGACGAGTACGTCGCGCGGGGTGGGGAGACGGGGCTGCAGGTTGCGGCCTATCACAACGGCGCGCAGGTCGTCGATGCCTGGTCTGGCGTCGCCGACCTGGAGACGGGCCGTCTCTATGACGGTGAGACCGTCACGACGGTATTCTCGGTCACGAAGGGGGTCGCCTCGGCGGCGGTGCATCTGCTCGCCGAGCGCGGCCAGATCATGTACGACGAGGTGATGGCGAACTACTGGCCCGAGTTCGGGGTGAACGGCAAGGAGATGGTGACGGTCGCGCATGCGCTCTCGCACCAGGCCGGCATCCCGCAGATCTCGGTTGGGATCGGTCCGGGCGACCTGGCCGATTTCGATCGCGTTGCGGAGGCCGTCGCGATCCAGACACCGCTCTGGGAGCCCGGTACGGCGGTCGGCTACCACTCGATTACGCACGGCTGGATCGTTGGCGGCCTCGTCCAGGCGGTCGATGGCCGACGGATCGATCAGTTCGTCCGCGAGGAACTGCTGGCGCCGATCGGAATGGCGGATCAGTTCTTCCTCGGCTTGCCGGAGTCGGCGGCAGGGCGGCTGGCGCCATTGAGCATGGACGACGCCCTCCGGGCCGAGACCCCTCCGTCGCCGGAGTCGTATGCCTGGCTGGCCGTGCCGCCGGCGTTCTACCCGCTGGGCGAGAGCTTCGATCGGCCCGATGTCCGCCGGGCGGTCGTGCCGGGCGCCGGCGGGATCGGCTCTGCCCGGGCGCTGGCCCGGCTCTATGCCGCGACGATCGGCGAAGTTGATGGCGTCCGCCTGCTGTCCGCTGAGCGGGTCCGGGCGATGTCGGCGATGCAGACCGATGGGTGGGACCTCGTCCTCGAAGCGGCCGAGCCCAAGGGGATCGGCTACTTCCTCGGGCACCCGGACAGCCCAATGAGCAGCCGGATCTCGGCCTTCGGACATCCTGGCTACGGTGGGTCGATCGCCTTCGCCGATCCGGACTATTCCTTCGCCTTCGCGCTGGTCAAGAACCGGCTCCGCGGCGCTTCGCCCGAGGGCCGTTCCGTGACCATGGACGCGGCAAGGGCAGCCCGCCGGGCGCTTGGCATCCCTGAGGTCTGATGGCCGGTGCGCGGGTCGAATGAGCCAAAGGAGAACGTGTCCCCGGATAGCCGGGAACACGTTCCTCCCCAGGGCCGATGGTGTGGCCCGGGCTCGTTACTTCAGGTGGCCGTCGAACCAGCTGAGGACGCGGGACAGGTAGTCCACGCGGTGCTCCGGCGGGCCGAGGCGCATCAGGCCGTGGGAGGCGCCGGGGTAGCGGGCGAACTCGACCTCGCAACCGGCCTCCTTCAGCGCGACGAACATCTGCTCGCCCTGGCCGATCGGGCAGCGGTCATCGGCCTCGCCGTGGACGATCAGGGTCGGGGTCGTCGCCCGGTGGGCGTAGGTGCTGGGCGAATGGTCGCGGAGCCAGTCGACGGCATCGTGGGGCTTTCCACCCCACTGGAGCTTCCCGAAGGTGAAACCGATGTCACTGGTGCCATACATCGACTCGAGGTCGAAGCAGGGGGCGCCGCAGACGCAGGCCTGAAAGCGGTTGGTCTGGCCGATGATCCACGACGTCATGTAGCCGCCGTAGCTATAGCCGTAGACGCCCGTCTTCGACGCGTCGGCGTAGGGGCGCTCCAGCACGGTGTCGATCACCAACATCAGGTCCTGGTAGTCCTCGCCACCCCAGTCCTGGATGACGCGCTGCGTGAAGTCGCGGCCGTAGGAACTGGAGCCACGCGGGTTGCTGAAGACGACCAGGTAGCCGTTGCTGGCGAGTTGCTGCTGGGTGTTGTTGAAATTCCAGCCGTAATGGCCGTTGGGTCCGCCGTGGATGTCGAGGATGACCGGGTACGTCTTGTTGGCGTCGAACTCCGGCGGGAACAGGATCCACGCTTCGATTTCCAGTCCGGCTCGCTGGACCGTGAACCGCTCGAAGTCGGGCGCGGGACGGTCGGACAGGACCGCGTCGGCGGTCCGGGCGACGGTCGTCACGTCCCCCGAGGTGCGGTCGAAGACGACGATGTCGCCCGTCCGCTGGAGGTCGCTCCGGGTCTGGACGACGTAGCGATTGTCGGCATCGAGGCTGAAACCGCCGTGGGTGGCCTGCCATGTCGCCATCGTCGCGATGTCGCCCGTCTCGACGTTCACCGTGTAGAGGCCGCTGCCGCCGGCCCGGGTGGCGGAGATCAGGGCAGTCGACGCGTCCATCCAGAGCGGATGGCAGGGGGTTGGGGCGGAATCCGGCTCGAACGGCAGGTCGTCGGTCAGGCGGCGGGTCTCGTTGGTCGCCACGGTGTAGAGGAAGAGGTCGGACTGCCAGGTCCGGTGGGTGTCGCCGACCACCAGGATCCGGCTGCCATCCGGCGACCAGGAGTAGAGGCTCAGCGATCCCCGCTCTCCGGTGATCTTCCGAATGCCGCCGGATGCGACGTCAACGAGGCCGAGGACGGCGTCGAAGACCTCCGCTCCACTGACCCGGACCGCGATTTTCCGGCCGTCGGGAGACCAACGGGGCTCCGTGTGGTCGAACGCTTCGGTGGTCAGTTGCCGGCGGGTGCCGCTCTCGGTATCGATCAGGAAGATCTGGGTCCGCTTGTCCCCGAGATAGCCCTTGCCGTCGAGCTTGTAGTCCAGCCGGGAGGTGACCCGGACCTGTGCCGGTGCGTCCTTTGGTCGCGGCGTCTCGTCCGGGTTCTCCGGGTCGACGGTCGTCGTGTAGGCGATCGTCCGGCCGTCCGGCGACCAGGCGATCGAGGTGATGCCGGCGAGGTGGCCCGTCAGCGGACGGGCGTCACCGCCACCGGAGACCGGCAGCAGGAGCAGGCGACTCTTGACAGCGTCGTCGCCGTCCCGGTCGGAGACGAAGGCGAGCATCTGGCCGTCCGGCGACCAGCGGGCGAGGCTGTTGCGCTTGCCGCCGTAGGTCAGCCGGCGACCGTTGCCACCGTTCCGATCGATCAGGAACAGGTCGGACTCGGTCGTCGCGACCTCACCGGCCGTGACCCTGGGCTGGGTGTAGACGATCCTGCTCCCGTCAGGGCTGATCTGTGGGTCGGTCGCCGGGGCGAGGTCATAGACAAGCGCGTCGGCTGTCCAGGGCGTATGAGTGCTGGTGGGACGATCGGTGACGGTCATCAGCGGTCTCCTGCGAATGCGAAAGCAAGCGAACGGTCCCAGCATCGCAAGCTCCGTCGACTTCGGCAACACCGCCGCACGAGCGTCGGGAATCGTTGCCGGCATGATGACGCGCTGTGATCCTTCCGCCGCAGAGATCTGATCTACTGGTGCCATCGGATCGTCGCGTGGATGAGACCGGAGGTCAGCATGATCAGGATTGCCATCGAGGACGACCGCGTCGTGGTTCGACTCTCGGGGTGGGATTGGGCGCTCGCGTTGAGACGGACCGTTCGCCTGCCGCTCGCCGCCGTCACGGTGGCCCGGCCGGCACCGGAGATGGTTGCTCAACGTCCCCGCGGGTTTCGGTTCCCAGGGGCATCCTGGCCGTTTCGGCCCGGTCCGGTCTTCGCGGGATCATTCGTGGAGCTCAACCGTCATTGGTCGTTCTGGGCCGTTCGTCGGCCTCGGTCTGACGAGCTGCTGATGATCGAGACCGACGACAGCTCGGCGGCCAGCCGATACCGGCTCCTCGTCCTCCAGGTTGCTGATCCGGCTGGCGACGCTCGTCGAATCCTGCTGGCGGCCGATCGCGCCCAACGCTTGCCTGACAGGCAGCCGCTTTGAGGACTGTCGGCAAGCGGCTGACGGGAAGGTTTCGGCCCGCGACCGACGCATGGCCGTGGTCGGGCGGGACAATCAGGGCGAGGGACCAGATGCGTCCGGTCCGTCGCCCTGTTTGCCTCGAAGGGCAACGGTGCCTTCAGAGCGTCCCGGAAGCGCCGCCTGGATTTAGAACGGGGTGCACCCGGTCGTGTCCGTGAAGCACTGTCCGCCACAGGCCGAGAACTGGTCGTTGCACTCCTGCGCCGTGCCGTCGAAGCCGCCACTGCACGGCACGCACGAGAACTCCGACCATTTCCAGCACATCCCGCGGTCGCCAAGGTTGCCGACCGGATCCTGGGAGCACGCGGCGTAGCAGTTGAGCGGGTTCGCGTCGGGGCAGTCGTCGATGAACAGGCTGGCCTCCCCGAAGCTCGGCGCCAGATCCTCGTCCTGCTGCCGGCCCGCGACGAAGTCCAGCCCGCCCTCGTAGTCGCTCAGGATGTTGACGCCGTAGGTAATCGTGCCCGAGTCCGTGTCGTAGCCGGGGGCGATCAGCTCGACAACCAGGATGTCCTCGTTGCCGTCGGCGTCGTTCGTGACGAGCGCCGCGTTGGGCGGATTGGCGATGCCAAAGCCGAGGTTGGCGAGGAAGGTCTCGGTCGGCGCCTCGCCGAAGATGCGCTCGGGCCGGTCGGAGAAGAAGACCGTGTTGCCGGTGTGGCCTTCGAGGGTGAGCAGGTAGTCGGCCCCACCACCGGCGGCCGGCGTGCCGTTGTTGGTGGGCGTCCCGGCGCCGGGGTTGGCGGCGAAGGTGCCGGAGGCGGCGGACTGGACGAAGAGGAACGTCGCGTCGTCCGAGAGCGGGTCAGGGGTCGCGTCCTGAGCGGTGGCGTTGCGGGCCGTGGTAGTCATGACTCCCGTGGCCAGCCCGAGCCCGGCGGTCTGGAGGGCCGCGCGGCGGGAGAGACGGGACGAAAGGGATCGAGTCACTGAATCGAAGCGTCCTTGTTCCATGGTGCCTCCTGATCGCGTTCACGCGGGTCGAAGGGACTACAAGGTCCCCCGCCGCAGTGTATGAAGTGACCGCTCAGGGCGGTATCCGTAGTGTTGCGGATACCGTGAAGGCAACCGGTGACGAGGCGCGGTACCACGTCACGAGGATGTCCTCGACGGGTGGTGGTGATTCACGCCTACGACGACGAGCCCGCTCCAGGCCATTCCGGAGGGGGCTCGTCGTCATGGGTCCGGCAAGCGGTCCGCGATTCAGCGGTCGTTGATCGGGCGGAAGTGGAGGTCGGTTGGGCCGACGAACTCGGACTGCGGACGAATGAGACGGTTGTTGGCGACCTGCTCGAGGACGTGGGCGGTGTAGCCAGCGGTCCGGGCTACGGCGAAGGTCGGGGTGAACATGTCCCCCGGCAGGCCGACCGCCGCGAGGACGGCCGCGCTGTAGAACTCGACGTTGGTGTAGAGCCGGCGACCGGGCTTGCGCTCCTCCAGCATCTCCAGGGCGCGGCGCTCGGTCGTCCAGGAGAGGGCGAAGAAGTCCGGGTCGCTGGCCCGCCGGGCGAGGTCCCGGAGGATCTCGGCGCGTGGGTCCTCGGCCTTGTAGACCCGGTGGCCAAATCCCATCAACCGATCGCCCCGGTCCATGGCCGTGGTCAGCCAGGTGTCGACGTTGTCCGCCGAACCGATCTCGTTCAGCATGTCGAGGACCTTCGACGGGGCTCCGCCGTGGAGCGGACCCTTGAGGGCGCCGATCGCGCCGGTGATCGCGGAGCAGATGTCTGACCCGGTCGAGGCGATGACACGGGCAGTGAACGTCGAGGCGTTCAGGCCGTGGTCGGCGAGCAGGATCAGGTACGTCTCCAGTGGCTGCCAGTGGTCCGGGCTCGGCTCGGCGTCGAGGAGCTGGTAGAGGTAGCTCTGGGCGGTGTTGAGGTCGTCCCGCGGCTCGACCGGCGCCAGCCCCTGGCGGTGGCGATGGAACGTCGCCAGGATCGACGGGACGGCCGCCATCAGCAACAGGGCCTCGTCGAGGTCGGGCTCCTCGTCGATCTCGCCGGTCAGGAAGTTGCCCAGGGCCGAGACGCCGGTCCGAAGGGCGTCCATTGGCACCGTGTCGATCGGCAGGGATCGGATCAGCTCCGTCAGCCCGTTGGGCAGGCGGCGACGGGCATTGAGGCGGCGCTGGAAATCGGCGAGTTCCCCGGCGTCCGGAAGGTGTCCGTGGTAGAGGAGGAAGGCGACCTCCTCGAACGACGTCCGTCCAGCCAGCTCGTGGATCTCATAGCCACGGTAGACCAGCCGGCCTTCCTCGCCGAAGACGTGGCTAAGCGCCGTCGACGCGGCGACGATTCCCTCCAGGCCACTCGGCTTCGGCATTTGGGCCGAGGTATCGGCGGCAGTCGAGCTGGACATGGGTTCCTTCCCGTTGGGGTCCTGGCGGTCGATGCCTCCGAGGCTCGACCGCCCACTCCGCGTTTGGCGTTTGCCCGGCGCGTTCATGGGCTGAAATTGGCGATTGGCCGGGGCTCGGCCCGTGCCAGCGCTGCTGCGGAGCGCCCAATCAGGCGTTCCCCATTTCGGTTGGATCGTACCATCAATCCGGTTTCGCCACGCCGGGCACATGGCGAAAAACGTCAGGCACTGATCGGGATCCGGTAGACGTTGACCGAGCAGGCGGGCAGGTCGAGCGTCAGGTGCGAGCCGATGAGTTCCAGCGTGCGTTCGGTGACGCCAACATTATCGGGCGACTCGAAGGAGTTGCGGAGTGACGGGTCGCTGCCCGTGACGACGGAGACGTGGGTCGTTCCCTCGGCCGAGCCGCTGATCAGCTCCAGCGGGACGCTGATCGCCTCGTCCGGGGAGCGGTTGACGACCGTGACGGTGAGGTTGCGTCCGTCGTCGGAGCGGGTCGCGGCGGAGTGGACCATGGTGAACGGCCCACGGTCACGGACCTTCATCAACCCATTGGCGGCCCTGAGCGCCGACTCGATCTGGCGATGTTCGGATTCGTCGCCGGCGACGTGGCAGTCGAGGGCGACGGTGCCGGTGTGCTCGGCGTAGAGGCGGAGCGGGTGGAAGATCGTCTGGAGGAACAGCCCGTCGGGTCGGGTGAAGATCGGAGCGATCACGTTGACCATCTGGGCGAGGTTGGCGACCTTCACGCTATCGGCGTGGTGGAGGAAGATGTTCAGGAAGGTCGCGACGGCCAGCGCGTCTGAGAGGGTGTACTGCTCCTCCAGTGGTGAACCCTTGTCCCGGAACCAGACGTTCCACTCGTCGTAGGCGATCCCGATCTCGTGCGCGATGTTCTGGTTGAGCCGGGTCCGGTCGATGTGGCTCTGCGTCATCCGGATCGCGCGGTCGGACTGCTCGGGTTCGATCACGTTGGTCCAGTGGTCGTCGCTGCCGGTGTAGATGTGGATGCTGTGGTAGCGGACGTACTTCGCCAGCCCCTCGATAACGGTCGCGTCCCAGTCCTGCCAGCCAGTCTGGCCGCAACTGATCAGCTCGGCGGTCGGGTCGACCCAGTGGATGATCTTGGCGAACTCGGTCGCGAACCGGACGTACTCGTCGGCCGTCTTGGCGCCGATCTGCCAGTCGCCGTACATCTCGTTGCCGAGGCCCCAGTACTTCACGTTGAACGGCTCATCGTAGCCATGTGAGCGCCGGAGGTTTGCCCAGTAGGTGTTGCCGGTGCCATTGCAGTACTCGACCCAGCCGGCGGCCTCGTCGGGCGTGCCCGTCCCGAGGTTCAGGCAGATGTACGGCTCCGTCCCCAGCGTCCGGCAGTACTCGATGAACTCGACCGTGCCGAACCGGTTGGACTCCTCGTCGTGCCAGGCCAGCTCGATCCGGCGGGGGCGTTCGTCCTTCGGGCCGATGCCGTCGACCCAGTGGTAACCGCTGACGAAGTTGCCACCCGGCCAGCGAAGGATCGGCGCCCGCAACTGCCCTGCTACCTTGAGGACGTCGGTCCGGAAGCCGTTGGCGTCGCTTAGCGGCGAGCCCTCATCGTAGATCCCGCCGTAGATGCATCGGCCGAGGTGCTCGATGAACTGGCCGAAGATGCGGGGGTCGACGGTACCGATGGGACGCTGGAGGTCGACGGTGATCCGTGACATCGGGTCTCTGCTCTCCCTGCCGCGATGCAGCCGTGGGTCGGACGGTAACCCGTCCGTGCGCCATCGTTTCACGATCGGGACGGTTTCCCCGTGACCCTATCGTCATCGATGGAGGTGCGCAAGGGGATGGCAAACACGTCCGACCGACAGCGTTCGCGGTGATTCGGGTGGAAGGTGGCCGGGCATGTGCGGACGGAACGGTATTCCGGACCAGAGCGAAGGACAGAACCGCATGGCGACGAAGCGCGATCAGGACGAGCGGGGACAGGCCAACGACGATGCGTTCCTTGGAGGCCTCCTCGGGATGGCGATTGGTGACGCGCTCGGGATGCCGGCGAACGGCCGTGCCGGGCGACCCGATCCGAATTGGATCGGCGGGTATCTGCCGCTCACAAGGGCCGACGGGACGATCATCGATGCGGGGGAGTTCACCGACGAGACGGAGTTCGCCCTCTCGATCGTGGAGGTCGCGACGACTGATCGCGGACGGCTCGACCCTGATCTGATCGGTCCGCGGCTGGTCCGGCTGGAACAGGGCGACTCCGACCACTGGCAGGACGCGACGACCCGTAGTGCGCTTCATCTGGCGGCGGAGTCGCTGGTTTTTCAGGTCCCGCTCGACGAGGACGGACCAGTCGCGGCCGGGGTCGCATCGAGAGGAATACCGGTGGGGTTACTGGCATCGGTCGGAGACCTTCAGCTGGACGCTCTCCGGACGGACAGCGACCTGGTCGCCCGCCTGACGCACGGCAGCCCGGCGCAGGCCAGCGCGGTCGCCGCCGTGGCGTTCGTTACCCAACTCGCGGCTCGCCAGTCGGTTCCATCAGACGACTGGCTTGCTCGAGCCGCCGACGTTCTCAGGGCCGGGGCGATGCACGACGTTCTGCGGGGGCTGGCTCCGGAACCGGACCTGGCAGTGCAACTCCGCCGCCTGGCGACCGGCTCCGCGGAGCAGCAGATCGCCGCGTCGATGCTGGCCGTGATCGGTACCTCGACGTTCGACGAGGCGGTCCTCGCGGCGGTCAACGCCGGCGGACCGTCCGACGCGATCGGCGCGATCGCCGGCGCAGTGGCTGGCGCCTATCGTGGCGCCGGCGATATTCCGCAGTGGCTGATCGACGGTCTCGGCGGCCGGATCTACGTCTCGTTGGCGGCGCCGTGGTTCCGGCGGGCGGCGCGCTACCGGGCCGGAGTCGTCAAGGATCTGCCGATGGACGGTGGCCCGCCACCCCCCCGCCCGATGCTTCCTCCACGTCGGTAGGGTTGCGGACGAGCGCGCCGGGATTTACATCTTCACGTCAGCCAGCGTCTGTCGTCGTAACAGGTAATGCATGTGAGGTCTGTGGTGAATACGGTCGGACTCGTTGGGAGGACTGGTTCGGCTGCTGTTGGGTCCAATCCGGCCGACGAGCCGCTCTGGCTGGCGTTATGGCTGTGACCCGCAAACAATTACCATCACCAGTGTCGTAGGGACATGGCTTGCCTTGTCCGCGCCGCAAGGCGCAGTACCGCGCAGCGGTCCCGGTGTTTGCGATCGACCGGATTCAAGGTCATATGGCGATGGCGTACCCCGTTCCCGCCTCTCGCTTCCCTGCCAGCGAAGCGAGAGGCGGCCAGGAGAGGCCAGCGAAGCGAGAGTCCACTCCCCATCGGAATGGGCACCGCCAGTGTGGCGAGAGCGGGTGGCCCTACGTCACGGTCTCCGCTGCGGCGGCCGAGTCTACGGCTGAATCAATTGGCCCGTTAGGAGAAACGCTCTTCCCGCCAGGGGTCGGCGTGGTTGTTGTAGCCGTAGCGCTCCCAGAAGCCGAGCTCGTCCTCGGTCAGGAATCGGATCTGTCGAATCCATTTGGCGCTCTTCCAGGCATAGAGTGGCGGGACGACCGCCCGGAGCGGGAAGCCGTGCTCAGGCGTGAGCCAGTCATCGTTGTGGCTCAGGGCCAGCAGGACGTCATCCCGGTCGAACGTCTCGTACGGGATGCTCGTAGTGTAGTTGGCCTCGCAGATGAACTGGACGAAGGTCGTCTCCGGCTTCACCCCGGCCCGCCGGATCAGCTCGCGCGCTGATACGCCACGCCAGTCGTTGTCGAGCTTGCTCCAGCGGGTGACGCAGTGCATGTCGGCATGGGTCGTCGTCATCGGGAGCTTCTGGAACTCGGCCCAGGTGAACGTGAGCTCGTGCTCGACACTGCCGGTAAGCTTGAATGACCAGAGCGACTCGTCAAAGCGCGGGATCGAGCCATAGTGCAGGACCGGCCAGCGCTCGGTCAGATACTGGCCCGGCGGTGTGCGGGCGGCGAGGGCGGGGTCGACTTCGGGCCGGCGAAAGCCGAGGGATCGGAACACCATCAGGATCTGCCTTTGCTGGTGGGATTGGCTGCATGGTCGATTCGCGACGTGGCCATCATCCGGGGGCGCTGGCGAGTTCGATGAGGAGGTCGGTCAGGCGGGCGGCGGCGTCGAGGTTGCCCAGCGACCGCGCGGCATCCGCCATACCCTGGCGGCGCGAACGATCGTTGAGGATCGACAGGATCGTCTCCTTCAGTCTGTCCGGGGTCGCCTCATCCTGTGTGAGCCTGACCGCTGCCCCGGCCTGGGCCAGGACGTCGGCGTTGCGGGTCTGCTCATCGCCGCCGGCGTGTGGCAGCGGGATCAGAATCGAGGGAATTCCGAGCCCGGCCAGCTCGGCGACCGTCCCGGCACCAGCCCGAGCCAGGACGAGATCGGTCATCGCATAGACATCGGGCATCTCCTCCCGGATGAAGTCGCGGACGACGTAGTGGTGCTTGCTCCCCTCCGGCCAGGATGACCGGAGCGCGGCGAGCCCGGCTGCATCGTCGTTGCCGTCGGCGGCCGGGCCCGTCTGATGGACGACCTGAACCTGGTCGAGCAGGCCGGGCAGCAGGTCGCGAACCCGCTGGTTAACCGGCGTCGCCCCCTTCGCTCCGCCCATCACTGTCAGGATCGGTAGATCGGGCGAGAGACCGAACGCCGCCCGGCCCCGCTCGGCGTCACCGCCCTGCAGGGAGGCCCGGATCGGGTTGCCGGTCAGCTCGACGCGGGAGGCCTTCCCCTCGGCGATCGCGGCTGTTTCCGGGTAGGAGATCGCGAGGGTGCAGCCGAAGCGGAGGTTGATCCTGGTGGCCAGACCGAGGATGGCGGTCTGCTCATGGGTGACGATTGGGCCGGAGCGACGGGCACCGATGACCGTCGGGACGCTGACGAAGCCGCCGGTCGAGAGGATCACATCTGGCCGGAAACCACGAACGATCCGGGCCGCCTGGACGATGCCGACCGGGATCCGGACGGCGTCGCGGGCCGTCCTCATGCTTGGGTAGCGCCGCAGCTTGCCCGTCTGGACCGTCCGGAACGAGATGCCGGCGTCCGTAGCGGCCCGGCGCTCGACACCGTCCGCCGACCCGACCCAGAGGCAGTCCAGCTGGATGTTGCGCCGGACGAGCTCCTCCAGTACTGCCACGGCCGGCAGGACGTGCCCGCCCGTGCCACCGCCGGCGATGATCAGCCGCAGCGGCCGGTCACCGTCCCAGGGCCGGTACGCTACCTTGCGGCCCTGGCTCCGATGCGTGGGGGATGACATACCGGTATCGGCCATCAAGGTTCCTCTCGGGGCCATCGATTCGGCGAACCGCGCGGTCGTGGATCGTCTGCGCTTCGATTCGTCAGTATAGGAGGCTGGTTGCCCCGTCCGGCTGCGGTCCCGGCCGTGCGATAGTCGGGTGGTGAGGCCCGCGTGACGCGGAGCCCGAAATGTCGATACACCGAAGAAGGAGTGAATCATGGATGCATCGATGCTGGAGAAGCTGCGCGGGGACCTGGAGCGCCGGCGAGCGGACCTCGTCGAGCAGTTGGAGAGCCTGTCCGGTCAGGCGAAGGACCTCTCTCAGGACGAGGATGCCGAGGGAGGCGGTCAGAGCAATCACCCGGCGGACAGTGGCACCGACGTCGCCGAGCAGGAACGGGTGATAACGATGTCGATGGACCTGACGGAGCAGATGAGCCAGATCGACGCCGCCCTCAAGCGGATGGACGATGGGACCTACGGGTTGAGCCAGCGAAGCGGAAAGCCGATCAATCCCGAGCGCCTCGAAGCGTTCCCATGGGTCGAGTTCGACGTCGACGAGCAGGCGGAGAACGAGCGCGGCCAGATGCCGATGGACAACTCGTGACCTGCGCCGAACGGCGACGCTGGCCAGCATGACGGACGGGAACGGGCGATCGTTCGGCGGTGACCGGAGCCAGATCAGAGGCCGGCGCTGGCTGGTTCTAGTCTGCATCGCGGCGAGCGTCGTGCTGCTCGACCAGACGACGAAGGCGCTGATTCGCGGTTGGCTTCCCGGCCATGCCGGCGGCCCTCGCTGGGACCTCGGCGCTGGCTGGCTGGGCCTGCACTACGTCGAGAATCGAGGCGCGGCATTCGGGTCGCTGGTGGGCTACGGCGTGCTCCTCTCCGTCATCGCCGTCGCGGTCGTCGTCCTGATGCTGGCAATCTACGCCCGGAGCCCCGCTCCGTCCCGGTGGCTCCAGGCAGGCCTTGGCCTGCTGGTCGGCGGGGCGGTCGGCAACGTGGTCGATCGCCTTTCCCATGGCTATGTGACTGACTTCATCGCCATCGGCCCGTGGCCCCGGTTCAATGTGGCCGACAGCGCAATCACGGTCGGGGTACTCTTGCTGGCCTGGAGACTGAGCGGAGATGAGTACGCGACCGCCCCCCTGATGACGGCCGAGAGCTCGTCGCCGGTGTTGGGCGACCGAACCGGCGACGACCGCACGCCCTCGTCCAGTACCAACGGGAAGTAGCGACAGATGACCGAAAATACGTCCAGCACCAGTAGCAATCTGCGCCGCCGGATCGCCAGCCGCAAGCGCCGGCTCGATGTCCGCAATCCCTTCACCATCCCGCCGGACGAGGCTGAGCGCCCGGAGGAGCCTGTCGACCACGCCGCCGTCTCCGGACGCGAGGTGAGCATCGGCGGCGAGGTCGAGGCCGTCCTGTTCGACCTCGATGAAGTCGGCGAGGACGGCGATCTCTTCGAGGATGCCGGCGAAAACACCCAGGCCAATGCGGCGGGGCCGGCTGCCAGCGCGAGGACGATCGAACTGCGACCGGAACGCGTCGACATCGGGATGCGGCTCGACAAGTACATCGCCCGGGAGGTCGGCGACCTGAGCCGGTCCTACCTTCAGCAACTGATCGACGAGGGGCAGGTCAGGGTCGACGGGCAGACCCGGCGATCGGCGTTCAAGCTCACTCCGGGCGAGGTGATCGTCGTCGAGGTGCCAGCCCCGGTCGTCGATGAACTCCTGCCCGAGGCGATGGACCTCGACATCGTCTACGAGGACGACGACGTCATCGTCCTGAACAAGCCGGCCGGGCTGGTGGTTCATCCCGCCCCTGGCCACGCGTCCGGAACGCTGGTCAACGGTCTGATCCACCACGCGCCGGACATGACGGTCGGCGGGTCATTGCGGCCGGGGATCGTTCACCGGCTCGACAAGGACACCTCGGGCCTGATCGTCGCCGCGAAGAACGACCGGGCCCGGAACAGCCTCGTCGCGCAATGGGAAGCGCGGACGGTAGAGAAGCGCTACATCGCGCTGGTTCTCGGGCTGCTCGAGGACGACGTCGTCACCATCGACGCCCCGATCGGGCGGGACCCGATGCAGCGCCAGCGAATGGCGGTGATTCCGGCCGGGCGCAACGCCGTCACGCACCTCCGGGCGACCGAGCGGTTCCAGAATGCGAACCTGACGCTGGTCGAGGCCGAGATCGAGACCGGCCGGACGCATCAGATCCGGGTTCACGCCGCCTTCATCAAGCACCCGATCATCGGCGACGAGGTTTACGGTCGCCTCCGGGCCGACGGCAAGCGGACCGACAACCGGGTCCGCCGCCAGTTCCTCCACGCCGCCGCCCTCGCGTTCGATCTTCCCGATGGGACGCGGGTGCGGTTCGAGTCGCCACTGCCGGTCGATCTGTCCAAGGCCCTTGGGCGGATCCGGCAGGAGAACGAGCGCACCGCACCGGCGCATCGATGATTCCGGCGATGATACCGGTCCCCTCTCGCTACCAGCCTGGACATCATCTCGTCGCCGCTCTCTACGCCGCCGCGATTGCGGCGGTGGATCCGGCTATGGTGACAGCGGCGGCGCTTGCCTGGGACGGGGGGCGTCTGACCATCGGTCAGGAATGTGTCCCGCTGACGGGTCAGGTGGTCGTTGTCGGGATGGGAAAGGCCGCGACCCGCATGGCCTGGGCGACTGAGCAGTCCCTGGGCGATCTCATCCTGAGTGGCCTCGTCGTGACGAAGGACGGCCACCGCGATCCTTGGTGCCCGGAGCGGATCGAAGTCATCGAGGCCGCCCATCCGCTTCCTGACGAGCGGTCGCTCCTGGCCGGCGAGCGTTTGCTTGATCTGGTTGGCTCGGCCAGAACTGACGATATCGTCATCGCCCTGATCTCCGGCGGCGGGTCGTCGCTGGCCGAGGCGCTCCGGCCGCCGCTCGCCCTGGCCGATCTGAGAACGGCGACCGACCTGCTGCTCCGGGCCGGGGCGACGATCGGGGAGCTGAACACGGTCCGCCGGCCGCTGAGCCGGATCAAGGCCGGTGGGCTGCTGGCGGCGAGCCGCGCGCCGGTCTATCCGCTGATCCTGTCGGACGTCATCGGCAACGACCTCGGCACCATCGCCAGCGGGGCTACCATCCCCGGCCCGCCGCTCGCCGATCAGGCGGGCGCGGCGCTCTCGGTCGTGCATCGGTGCGGTCTCAGCCAGCGAATTCCGGACGCCGTCATGTCCCTCCTCAACCGTTTCGCTGCGGTTCCTTCGTCTTCTCTCGGTCCATCGATGACGCCGGTCTTCATTGGAGACAATGCCCGCGCCGTCAGGGCGATCGCCGGTTCCGCCAGCGAGACCGGCCTGACCGTCGCTTGCCCCGGTGAGTGGGAGGGCCGGGAGGGTGAGGCGGCCGAGCTTGGTGCGGCATTCGTTCGGACCTGTCGCTCCGCGGATGCTGACGTCGACGTGGTGATCGGCGGCGGCGAGGCCACCGTGACGGTCCGGGGCGATGGTGCCGGCGGCCGCAACACCGAGTTCGCCCTGGCCGCGGCGATTCACCTGGCCGAGACGCGCTTCGACGACCGCGACTGGATCATCGCCAGTCTGGCGACGGATGGGCAGGACGCGCTGACCGGGGCGGCCGGGGCGATCGCCGACGCCGAGACCGTCGAGCGTATCCAGGCGGCGGGGATCGACCCGGACCGCGCGTTGCGCCAGAATGACAGCCTGACCTGCTTCATCGCCGCCGGAGGACTGGTCTCACCAGGACCGACAGGGACGAACGTCAACGATCTGTACATCGGTGTTCGGGTGCGGCCCACCGACCGTTGAGTGTCGTCCGCGCGGGGAGCAAGACAATGACGAGTCGTGGTTCGGCTGGCCAGCCAGTCATCATCGATGTCGATACCGGCATCGACGATGCGCTGGCGCTGGCCTTCGCCGTCGACAGCGCCGGTCTCGATCTGGTGGCGGTCACGGCGGTCGCCGGCAACATCGACGTATACCGGGCGACGACCAACACGCTCAACGTCCTGTCGTTCCTCGGCCACGAGGACGTTCCGGTCCACCGCGGGGCGACGCACCCGCTCGCCCGGCCGCACCGGGCGGCGTCGCATGTGCATGGGGAGGACGGTCTGGGTGGCGCTGACCTGCCGACCAGTTCACGGCAATCCGAGGTGGCGCCGGGACCGGCGACGATCGTGCGGCTGGCGCGGGAGCGGCCCGGCGAGATGACGTTGATCGCGGTCGGGCCGCTGACGAACCTCGCGATCGCCCTCAACGTCGAACCCCGGATCGCCGAGCTCATCCCACGCGTCGTCGTGATGGGTGGCGCGTACCATGTCCCCGGCAACGTCACCCCGCACGCCGAGTTCAACATCTGGGAGGACCCGGAAGCCGCCGCTCAGGTCCTCGCGGCGGGCTTCGACGACCTGACCCTGATCGGGCTGGACGTCACGACGCGGGTCGGGCTTCGTCGGGAGATCTGGCGGGGGATCGGTCAGGCTGCGACCCGCGGTCGCGCGGCCGAACTGACGCTCCGAATCAGCCGGATGTCCTTCGAGGACCGGGGGCTGGAGCAGTTGTACCTGCACGACCCGCTGGCCGTCGCCGTCGCGCTGGACCCGACGCTCGTGACAGTCGAACTGGACGAGGTCGACGTCGTCACGATGGGCGAGCAGGAGGGGCGCACGCGTCCAGTTGGTTCGGGTCGGGTCAGGGTCGCGACCGGTGTCGACTCGGATCGATTCCTGGAACGGTTCCACGAGGTCCTCGGCGTGTCGTGAGCGAGGCGAGGGCAACGCGTTCGCGACACTGGTAACACAACGGACCGTCAACCTGGGAACAAAGTGGTCCGATGGGCCGACTTCGAGAGACGTAAGAAACTTGCGTGTGGGGAGAGCGACGATGGACAAGGCGATGAACCGACCGGCCGGCACGAGGCACCACATTGGACGAACGCTGACGGGGCTCGGACTGGCGCTGATGCTCCTCGCGCCGAGCGTCAGCGTCGTGGCCCAGGACGCAAGTCCTTCGACCGATGTCCCGACGGCCAGCGATTGCACGGTCGCCCCGGCCGAAATCACGACCCTACTTGGTTCGGCGGGTGGGGCCGACCCGTCCAGCCCACTCTTCACGACCCAGCCGGTCGACGAAGCGACCCTGCCCGACGGTCCGGCCGTCACTGACGAGGAGCTGGAGGGGATCACAGACACGGTCCGGCAGCTGGTCGCGTGCGCCAACGCGTTCGACCCGCTCCGGATCTTGGCGTTGATCAGCGACCAGTACATCGGCCAGTTGGCCAACGCCGCTCTGGCCGCCCAGGAGCAGCCGGAGCTGGCGCAGCAGCTTCTGGGCCGCTTCCCGGTGCCGCTCGGCGCGATCGAAGGCAGTCAGCCGGTCGGGATGATCCCGATCCGCGATGCTCGTCTCCTGCCGGATGGACGGATCGGCGCGATCCTTGAATCGACGATCAGGAGTCCGACGGCTGATGACGTTACGGCGCTGTTCTGGGTCGCCTTCGTCGACGGCGATGACCGGTGGCTGGTCGACGAGGTCCTGCCGGTCGTGAGCGAAGCGTTCTCGACGCCGGCTGCCACGCCGCGGGCGACTCCGTAGGATCGGTCTGTCGTGGATGTTGATAGCCAGGGAACGCGAGCAGGGGGAGCCACTTGATGGCTCCCCCTGCTCGTCAATGCGACCAGTCATCCTGGCGCGTTCGTCAGGTCGATCGGTCGAGGACGATGTCGGCGATCTGGAGGAGGTACTGGCGCGTCTGCTCGTCCGGGATGACCGAGAGATGCGACTTGGCCGCATCGACGTAGTCGGCTGCGACCGACGCCGCCTCGTCGAGAGCGCCGGAGAGGCGGATGTTCGTGACGACCCCGTCGATCACCGCGTCGTCGGTGACATCACCGTTTACGATCTTGGCCAGAACCGTCTGCTCCGGAGAGCCATCGATCAGCCCGGCGTTGTAGCGCATGATCGGCAGGGTGACGGTGCCCTCCCGCAAGTCGTTGCCGGCCGGTTTTCCGATCGCCCCAGTCATTTCCCGGAGGTCGAGGATGTCGTCGACGATCTGGAACGCGATTCCGAGCTCTCGACCGAAGGCGCGGAGTTCGGCGATGGTGTGATCGTCGGCGCCCCCGAGGATCGCGCCCATCTCGGCCGCGCCGGCGAAGAGCGACCCGGTCTTGCCGTAGATCCGCTCCTCGTACTGCGCGAACGTCTGATCGAGCCGGTGCGACTCGAGCATCTCGCGGATCTGGCCGCGACAAAGGTCAGCCAGGGTCGATGCGAAGACCGAGACGACCCGGGTGCTGTCCGTCGACGCCGCCAGGATCGCTGACTGCGCGAACAGGTAGTCGCCGATCAGGATCGCCGTCACGGAACTGACCTGGGCACTGAGCGTTGGGCGACCGCGGCGGAGGGCCGAATGGTCGATGTCGTCGTCATGGATGAGCGATGCCGTGTGGAGTAGCTCTATCCCGGCGGCCGCGTCGATCACGGCGCGATGGTTGGGGGCGAAGGCACGCCCGGTCAGAATCAGGATCGTCGGGCGGAGCCGTTTTCCGCCGGAGGTGATGACCCCACGGACGAGCTCATTGACCTGCGGGATTCCGATGTCGACGGTCTCCACGATGCGAGCGTCCATCTCGTCGAGCTCGCGATGGAGAAGATCGAAGACATCGAGCGATGTCGCGGTGCTCATCGGGCGGTGATCCTACCGGTAAGGCGTCAGCCGGGGGCCAGTTTGTGAAAATCAAATCGAATCGCGTCATTATCAGGAATCTGGTCAGACAGTGTCAAACGATGAGTTGGGCTGGGAGGACCCTATGCTAGACTGAAATCCCGTAATGTCAGACGCAGGATCGCTGCCGACCCGCCCGTTCATCGCACACCGGCGGAATGCGTTCACGATCAGGCGGCGCTACCATTACCGCGCCGAGAGGGATGGTCCACGCTGAACCGGTCCCCCGATCCTCATTTCGCCGCCCCTCGGCCCCGGAGACCGGGTCCTCACGACGCGACCCCACCCGGGTCAACGGCAGCCTCCGCCGAATCGTCGGGCCTGGATCGCCAACGGCCCTGGCCCAGGGTCAGCTGGTGGTATAGCTCGATTCTGATCATTCCCTTCCTTCTCATTGCCTGGATCCAGTTCACAGGATCGACCGACGCCGCTCGTCAGGTCTCCTATGCCTTCACGGACGCCGCTGGCCCCGTCACGGGGGTTCGCGTGTCAGCGAACGGTATCATGGCGACCAGCGACGCCAACGGAATGGTCTACCTGGACCCGGAGGTGATCGGCACCGCGCCGATGGCGTTCGAGCACGATGGTTACTACCGGGTCGAGGCAACCATCCCGGCCGCTGGTATCTCGAATGTCGACGTCGCGCTTCGATCCTCGAGCGTCGCCGGAGTCATCATCGACGGAGCCACGAGTCAGCCCATTGCCGGAGCCGTCGTGGTGGTCACCGGCACCGACCAGACGGTCACGACCGACGCGGCCGGGCGGTACTCGCTCGCCGGCATCCCGCCGGGCGCATCGCTCACCTTCACCGCCGATGGCTACTCCGCCTCGGACGGTGCGGTGAACTACCGGACGATGGTCGATGCGAGTCTCGTCAACGCTCGCGTCACCGGCTCCGTCCTCGATGGCGAGGGGCAGCCGGTTGGCAATGCGCTCGTCCAGGGCGGCGCGGCGACGGCGGTCACCCGGACCGACGGGAGCTTCACGCTCGACGGCGCCGAGGGCGCAACGGTCGTCCGGGTCTCGGCGTCCGGTTTCGACAATCTCACGCTTCCGGTCGATGCCAGCCGGACGGCGAACGCGACACTCGAACGGATCACGATCAAGGCGTCGTACCTCAACCAGTCTGGTCTCGCCGATGAAGACGCGATCGCCGGGATGATCGAGATGATCAATACGACCGAACTCAACGCGGTCGTCCTCGACGTCAAGGTGGACACTATCTTCTACCAGACGGGCGTCGCCTTCTTCACGCACGTCCCGGATATGATCGTGCCGGTCTACGATCCGACCGCGCTCGTCCAGCGACTCCATGACGAGGGCATCTACGTCATCGCCCGGATGGTCATCTTCCAGGACCCGCTCGTCGCCGAGCATTACCCCGAGTACGCGGTGAAGAACGAGAACACCGGTGAGTCGTGGCGGGACCCGAACGGCGTCGCCTGGGTCAATGCCTTCAACGAACCGCTCTGGGACGCCAACATCGCCCTCGCCCTCGAAGCGGTCGGGATGGGCTTCGACGAGATCCAGTACGACTACGTCCGGTTCCCCTCCGATGGCGATCTGACCGTCGCCGACTTCGGACCGGACTACTCACAGGAGGCTCGTGAGGGCGCGATTACCGGGTTCATCGAGCGCAGCTCCAGGGCGATTCGGCCGACCGGGGCCAAGCTGGCCCTCGACGTCTTCGGCATCATCGCCCTCTACGACGACGATCAGGGAATCGGCCAGCGGCTCAGGCAGCTCGCCCCCTTGGCCGATTACCTCTGCCTGATGATCTACCCGTCCCATTTCGAGCTCGGCAACATCGCCTCGGCCCCCGGCGAACCGAACGATTACCCAGGCGAGACGATCACCGAGAGTCTGGAACGGGCGGCCGAGATGGTGCCGGAGTCGGTCGACAAGTTCCGACCCTGGTTACAGGACTTCACGCAGCCGCTGGACGGGTTCGCCGAGTACGGGCCGGCCGAAGTCCGGGAGCAGATCGACGCCGCGGAGGCGTTTGGAGGCAACGGCTGGATGCTGTGGAGCCCGGACAACCGCCCGTCTGTCGCGGCCCTTCGTCCCGAGGAGCAGGCCTAATCGTTCCACTCGCCGCTTGAATCGGGCTCGCCTCGAAGGGGCGAGCCCGATCCGGTCGGGTGGGATCGACTCTTGCGTTCGCTGGGGAGCGGAATCACTGTCACGCGCGGTCGATCTCAGCCGTGAACATGCCAGAACCGGGAATGGCCGAGGGTCCAGAGCCTGATGCACCAGCAACGACCCCAACGGACGGACGGACCAGGCGATCCACCGTATGGGACCCATCCGGCTCGGCCCGCTGGCCTGGCCGCTGAGCATTCCGTCGATCCGGCTCCGCTGGGACTGGCCACGCCGACCAGTATTTCCGGGGTGCTCTTTCACCTGATCAGGGCGATGCGGCCGCACCAGTGGACCAAGAACGCGCTCCTGTTCGCCGCCCTGGTCTTCGATCTGAAGTTCTTCGAGCCTGGGCCAGTCGCCAGCACGGTCCTGGCCTTCGTCGCGTTCTCGCTCGCCAGCAGCGCGACCTACCTCGTCAACGACCTCCGGGATATCGCCAATGATCAGGTTCATCCGCGCAAGCGACATCGACCGCTGGCCTCTGGAGCGCTCCCGGTCAGCGTCGCCGGGGTGGCGGTCATCGTCTTGGTCGTCGCGTCGCTGGCGATCGCCTGGGTCGTTCGGCCGGAGTTCGCCGGTGTCGTCGTCGCCTATCTCCTGCTGATGGCTGCCTACAACGCCGGATTGAAGCGACTGGCGATCATCGATGTGATGGTCATCGCGCTCGGTTTCGTCCTGCGGGCGGCCGGCGGCGCGGTCGCGATCGACGTCCCGATCTCGCCGTGGCTGTACGTCTGCACAGCGCTGCTCTCGATCTTCCTTGGGTTTGCCAAGCGGCGGAGCGAGCTCGCGAGTCTCGGCGGCCAGGCGGAGTCGCACCGCGCGAACCTGTCGGAATACACGGTTCCGATGCTCGATCAGATGATCAGCATGGTCGGGGCTTCGACGATGATCGCTTACGCGCTCTACACCTTCGATGCGTCGTCCGTCCCGACGAACTATTCGATGATGCTGACCCTGCCGTTCGTGGTCTTCGCGATCTTCCGGTATCTGCTGCTGATCCAGCAGAACCGTCTGACCGGATCCCCGGAACTGCTTCTGTTTCGCGATCGGCCGCTGTTCGCCTCGATCGTCGGCTGGGGGGTGACGGCGGTGCTGGTGCTGTACTTCCTGAACTGACTCCCGTTGACCCGAGCCATGCCCCGATGGCCGGCGCGACGGAGCGCCGGCCATCTCCCTGCCGGCGGCTCGCCATCGAGGGGATGGAACAGGATCCCGGGCATGGAGTGGGCCGCGGTTGACCTTCCTGGTTTGCGACGTACCAGGTTTTCCGCACATACGGCCGGTTATTCAACGTGGGAATTGAGGACGCCTGAACCAGCTATCCTCGTCGATGCGCACGACATCCTCGCGATGGATACCCGTTGACGCCCTCACCGATGGACGACATACTGGCGCGGGTCTCGTTAGGGTGCGCCGAACATCGCGCCGGTCAGATCGCGCACCGTGGTCTGAGCGTTGTGTGGGCACTTGCGATCCAGACGCTGCCCGTATCGTTGGTGATACGACTGGCCCTGACGACATGGTCAGGCTGTTTCTTCGCTGTCAGGAGGTATCGGAATGATGAAGGTCTGGACACGGCGCGGTGTTGTCAAGGTCGGTGCTGGCGGAGCCGCAGCTGCCATGCTCGGTCTGCGGATGCCGGTCATCGCCGGAGCGCAGGCACCGCCACTGGCGCAGAAGGACACCTACGTCATCGGCTACCCGCAAACGGACGAGAACAACCCCTGGCGGATCGCCCAGACCAACAGCGTGCGCAGCGAGATCGAGGCGCGCGGCTGGACGGTCGAGTACCGGAACGCCCAGGAGTCGACCCAGCAGCAGCTTGCCGACGTCGCCTCGTTGATCGCGGCCAAGGTGGATGCCATCTTCCTGCCGCCTCGCGAGGAGACGCCGCTCGCCCAGGCCGTCCTGCAGGCTTATCAGGCCGGAATCCCGGTCTTCTGCCTGGACCGCAACGTGGACCAGAGCATCGTCCAGGCCGGGAACCAGTACGTCTGCTTCATCGGCTCCGACTTCTACCAGGAAGGTGCCCGCGCGGCCGATTGGCTGGCCAACACGACCGGTGGCCAGGCGCAGATCATCGAGCTGTTCGGGACGACCGGCGCCACCGCGGCGATCGACCGCAGCCGGGGGTTCGTCGACTATCTGGCGGGGACCTACGCGCCGGCCCACCCGGAGTCGGCAACCGCCGCCACGCCGGCTCCGGTCGCCGCCGGTTTTCCCGGCATGACCATCATCGCCAGTCAGACCGGCAACTTCACCCGGGACGAGGGGCGGACCGTCTTCGAGACGCTCTATCAGGCTAACCCACAGGCGACCGCCGTTTACGCTCACAACGACGAGATGGCGCTCGGCGCGATCGCCGCCCTTGAGTCGCAGGGCAAGGTTCCCGGTCAGGACGTCCTCGTCGTGTCGGTCGATGGCAGTCGCGACGCTCTCCAGGCGATCATCGACGGCAAGATGGGCGCGACGGTCGAGTGCAACCCGTTCTTCGGCCCGATCGCCTGCGACACGCTGGTCGCCTACGCGGCCGGGCAGACGGTCCCGACGCAGATCATCAACACGGACCGCTTCTACGACGCGAGCAACGCGGCCCAATTCATCGACAGCTCGTACTAACCCTGGCATCTGACGTCGTCACATGACCGGTGATCCCGCCTCGATTCATCCAGGGCGGGATCACCGGTCATCGTTCGCTATTGACGTGGAACTGGTACGAATGAGGGACAGGTGTGCTCGCAACGAGTGATTCGCCGGCGACGGACGGCGGAGGGTCCTCGGCGCCACTCGTCGAGATGACCGGCATCGCGAAGTCCTTCGCCGGTGTTCAGGCACTCGATGGCGCGTCGCTGAGGATCGGTCGGGGCGAGGTCCACGCCGTCATCGGCCAGAACGGGGCCGGCAAGAGCACGCTCGTCCGGATCCTGACCGGCGCCCATCGCCGGGACGCCGGGTCGGTCGTCTTCGATGGTCAACCGGTCGACTTCCGCTCGCCGATCGCCGCCCAGCGGGCCGGGGTCAGCACGATCTACCAGGAAATCAACCTCGTTCCCTACCGGAGCGTCGCCGAGAACATCTATCTCGGCCGCGAGCCGCGGCGTCTGGGGGTGCTGAACCGGGGAGCGATGAACCGTGAGGCTCGTGCGCTGCTGACCCGGCTGGGCATCTCGCTCGATGTCACCCGCCCACTCTACGAACTCAATATCGCGTTGCAGCAGATGGTCGCGCTGGCCCGGGCCCTCTCCTTCGAGAGCAGGCTGGTCATCCTCGATGAGCCAACATCCTCGCTCGACGACCGCGAAGTCCGCACGCTGTTCGACGTGATCCGCTCGCTGAAGCCCGACGGTGTCTCAGTGCTCTTCATCACCCACCGGCTCGATGAGCTATACGCCGTCTGCGACCGTGTCACGATCATGCGGGACGGCCGGACGGTTGCCGAATGGGCGATGAGCGAGATCGACAAGCTCGGTCTGGTCGCGACGATGCTGGGCAAGGAACTCGGTGAGGTACGGCGGAAGGGCCAGACGGGCTTCGACGAGGCGCGGCGCGAGACGGCCAACGACCGCCCGCCGCTCCTGGAAATCAGCCGCCTGGTGCGGGAGCCGGGTCTGCACGACGCCAGCCTGACCGTGCGACGCGGCGAGACGATCGGGCTGGCCGGGCTTCTCGGCGCCGGCCGGACGGAGGTGGCGCGGGCCGTCTTCGCCGCCGACCGGCCCGAGGGCGGCGAGATCCGCTTCGACGGCGAGCCCGTCAGCTTTCGTGGTCCCGGCGACGCGATCCGGGCCGGAATGGGGTTCTGCAGCGAAGACCGCAAGGTCGAAGGCATCATCCCCGAACTGTCCGTCCGCGAGAACCTGACCCTTGCCGCCCTGCCGGCGCTGTCCCGAGCGGGAATCGTCGATGCTGGCCGGCAGCGAGAGATCGTCGACCGGTTCATCGATCGGCTCGGGATCAAGACCGCCGGCCCGGACCAGAAGATCCGGGAACTGTCCGGTGGCAACCAGCAGAAGGTTTTGCTGGCGCGCTGGCTCTGCCTCAACCCAAAGCTGCTGATCCTCGACGAGCCAACCCGCGGCATCGACGTCGGCGCCAAGGCGGAGATTCAGCAGCTGATCGACGAACTCGCCGGGCAGGGGTTGAGCGTGCTGATGATCTCGTCCGAGATCGAGGAGCTGATTGAAGGCGCTGATCGGGTCACCGTGCTGCGGGACGGCGCAACGGTGACCACGATGTCGCATCAGGAGGTTACGCAGGATCTGCTCCTGGCGGCGATGGCGCAGGGGCCAACCGGCGACAGCGCGGTCGTGTCCGGTGGCGGTGAGATGGAAAGCGATTCGGCGGAAGCCTTTACCGGTTCGGGGAGCGGGAATGGCCCAGACTAGGACGATCGAACCAGCGGCCGGCACTCCCCGCTCCCCCAGACCGCTCCTGGCCACGCTTCGTGGTTCGGTGGGGACGTACGGCGGGCTGGCCGCGCTCCTGCTGCTGCTCGCCTACAACGCGGTCTTCAACGCGGACGCGTTCTTCACCATCTCGGCGATGCGAGTCAACCTCACCCAGGTAGCCCTGATCGTCATCGTCGCGGTCGGGATGACATTCGTGATCGCGACCGGCGGGATCGATCTGTCAGTCGGTTCGCTGATGGCGATCGCCGGCTCGATCGCTCCCCTGATCCTGCTCAGCGCGGCGGCGCCGTGGGATCTGCCGTGGATCGGTGGCACGCTGGCCTATATCATCCCGGTCCTCATCGTGGGCATCTTCGGGGCGGCGAACGGGTTCCTTGTCGCCAATCTCCGGATCCAGCCGATCATCGCCACCCTCATCCTCTTCATCTCCGGACGCGGCATCGCCCAGGTGATTTCCGGTGGGCGGCTGAAGAGCTTCGACGAGCCGAACTGGCAATGGATCGGTCAGGGCCGGATCCTCGGGATTCCGGTCCAGGCGGTCATCATGGTCCTCGTCGTCATCGTCGCCGCCTGGGTGCTGCGACGGACGACGTTTGGGCGCTACGTCCTCGCGACCGGTGGCAACGGTGAGGCCGCGCGGCTGGCCGGCGTCCCGGTCGTGCGAGTGAAGTACGCCGTCTACATCATCTCGGCGATGCTGGCTGGGCTGGCCGGACTGATCTCGATATCGATCAACTCGGCCTCCGACCCCGCCAACATCGGCGAGAACATGGAACTCAACGCGATCGCCGCCGTCGCCGTCGGCGGCACGTCACTGCTCGGTGGCAAGGCCAGCATCTACGGAACCCTGATCGGGGCGCTCATCATCCAGCTGACACGTTATACGCTGCTGACCGAGGGTCTGAGCGATGCGACGGTCCGGATCGTGACGGCGGCCGCGATCCTCGGCGCGGTGCTCCTCCAGCGTCGGGCGCGGTAGACGTCGGACGCGGTTGAGCGGTCTCTGAGAGCGTGTTGAAGGGGGGAACCGTCATGGCGACACTGGTCGAGAGCGCACCAGCTAGATCGGACCGGCGTCTCCAGCTCGCGACGGTGATCCAGCGGCAGGGCGCGCTGGTGGCGCTGATTCTGACGCTCGTGCTTGGGCAGTACTTCTATGGGGACAAGGGCTTCCTCGGCGAGTTCAACGTCACGAACCTCCTCCGCTTCAACTCGATGATCGCCCTCCTCGCCCTCGGCATGACCTTCGTCATCATGACCGGCGGCATCGACCTCTCGGTTGGCTCCGTCGCCGTCCTCGCCAGCGTCATCGCCGCTGACTTCAGTGGGGACGGACCGTGGGTCGCGGTCATCGCCGCGGTGCTGGTCGGTGCCGCCGTCGGGTTGTTCAACGGCGTCATCATCGCGATCTTCGGGATCCAGCCATTCATCGTGACCCTGGCGACGCTGCTCGCCGGGCGTGGGCTGGCGCTGCGGCTGGCCGACAACGCCGTCGCGCAACTCGACACGTCGGCCTTCACGAACGGATTCATCGAGCTCAACGGCCGCGAGATCTTCGCGCTGACGTTCGATGTCCGAAACGAGACCTATGGTGTCACGGTCACGCTGCCGGTCCTGATCGTGATCGTCGCCTTCATTCTCGGTTCGCTTCTGCTCAACTTCACCCGGTTCGGCCGATCGGTACTGGCGATCGGTGGCAACGAGGAGGCGTCGAGGCTGGCCGGAGTGCCCGTCGTCCGGACGAAGATCCTCGTGTACGTCCTCTCGGGCTCGCTGGCCGGACTGGCCGGAGCGATCCTCGCCGCGCAGACCTTCGCCGGTAACCCGAACGAGGCGATCGGCTGGGAACTCAGCGCGATCGCCGCGGTCGTCGTCGGCGGCACCCTCCTGACCGGTGGTCTCGGCTCGGTCTCCTCGACCCTGATCGGCGTGCTCCTGCTCGGGTTCATCATCAACCTGCTCGGCGCCGCCAGTCTCAACCCGTACTGGCAGCAGGTCATCCGGGGGCTCTTCCTGCTGGTGGTCGTGACGCTGCAGGCCCGTCTCGTCGGCATCGGCCGGCGCCACTAGCGCGACCCGGCAGCCACGCGGTTTCGAAGGCCAGCCTCACTGCCGGGTCGCGCTGTGAGCGTGCCGGTTGGCGAGACAGCGTTGTGTCGCGAACTGCTCCGATTGTTTGACACGACTCGTGGCAACTTTCTGTTGGATAGTGTAAAATTCTCCCGTTGCCTCCAGGACCAGACAACGACCCGAAGCGGGTCGAGCAATGGCACCGGAAAAGCGACAGACATGGCAGATGCTGCGGGACTGGTTCAGTCAGGAACATCCCGAGCGGGACATCTCTTGGCAACCGACGGTCGTCGAACCCAGCGACCCGCTTCGAACCGACTCACATCAGGGACAGAGAGACGATGACGAACACTGACGACGATACCCGTCGGGACGAGCAGGGTCAGCATGACCCGGCGACTTCATCCGACCAGAACGACGACGCCAATGACACGGCAGACACTGTTGCCGGCACTGAGACCCCGGACGAGACGGTCGTCGCCTCGACCGACACAGAGTCGCCCGTGACCGGTGACGGCGACCAGGACCCGGAGATCTTCGAGGTCCCACTCCTCCCGTTGCGCAACACGGTCGTCTTCCCGATGACCGTCGTCCCACTGGCCGCTGCCCAGCCACGGTCCCTCCGTCTGATCGACCACGTCATGTCGGGCGACCGGACCGTTGCGCTCGTCCTCCAGCACGACGGCGAGCTTGAGAATGCCGGTCCCGACGACGTCGTTCGAATCGGGACGCTGGCGACGATCCATCAGATGATGCGCGTTCCGGACGGCAGCGTTCGGCTGGCGGTGCAGGGCGTCGAGCGGATCCGGGTGATCGAGTTCACCGGCGAGGCCCCGTTCCTCAAGGCGCGGGTTCAAAAGATTCCTGAGGCGGCCGACGACTCCGTCGAGATCCAGGCGCTGATGCGCAACACGCTCGACATGAGCCAGCGGCTGGCGTCGCTGATCTCCAACGTGCCTGACGAGTTGATGACCGCGGTGATCAACATCGACGACCCACGCCACCTCGTCTACATGATCGCGTCCTCCCTGCGGATTGAGCCCGAGGAGCGCCAGGCGCTGCTCGAAGAGGATTCCGTCAGGGAGAAGCTGACGCGACTCAACGCCTTCCTGTCCAAGGAGCTCGACGTCCTTGAGCTGGGCAAGAAGATCCAGTCCAACGTCCAGGAAGAACTGAGCAAGACGCAGCGCGAGTTCTACCTTCGTGAGCAGCTCAAGGCGATCCGCAAGGAACTGGGCGAGGAGGGCGAGTCCGAGGCGGAAGCGACGGAGTTGCAGGGCAAGATCGATGAGTCCGGCATGCCGGAGGAGGCCCGAAAGGAGGCTCAGCGCGAGTTGGACCGGCTCCAGAAGCTGCCGCCGGCCGCCGCCGAGTACGGGGTCATCAAGACCTACCTCGACTGGCTGACGACACTGCCCTGGGACAAGAGCACCGAGGGCGAGATCAACATCTCCGAGGCCCGGCGGATCCTGAACGAAGATCACTGGGGTCTGGACAAGATCAAGGACCGGATCCTCGAGTACCTCGCGGTGCGGAAGCTCAAGCAGCAGAACGAGCTGCGGGCGAGCGCGGATGGTGAGCCTGTCGTCAGCGCTCCGAACCGTGAGCCGATCCTGTGCTTCGTCGGTCCTCCAGGCGTCGGCAAGACCAGCCTTGCCCAGTCCATCGCTCGTGCCCTCGGCCGGGAGATGACCCGAATGAGCCTCGGTGGCGTTCGCGACGAGTCCGAGATCCGCGGTCACCGGCGCACCTACGTTGGCGCGATGCCGGGACGGATCATCCAGGCGATCCGCCGGGCCGGGACCAATGATCCCGTCTTCGTCCTCGACGAGGTCGACAAGCTCGGCAACGACTGGAGGGGCGATCCGTCCTCCGCCCTGCTCGAGGTCCTCGACCCGGAGCAGAACAACTCCTTCCGCGATCACTACCTCGATGTCGCGTTCGACCTCTCGAAGGTCATGTTCATCGCGACGGCCAACGTCCTCGATACCATCCCGGCTCCGCTCCGCGACCGGATGGAGATCATCGATCTCAGCGGCTACACCGACGCCGACAAGCTCAACATCGCGAAGCGGTACCTGGTGCCGAAGCAGATCGCGGCCAACGGGCTCAAGGATCACGAGGTTCCCTACACCGATGACGCTCTGAGCGCCCTGATCCAGCACTACACCCGTGAGGCCGGGGTCCGGAACCTCGAGCGGGAGATCGGGAGCGTCGGCCGAAAGCTGGCCACCCGGGTCGCCGAGGAGAAGGAACTGCCCAAGGAGGTCGACCGGGCGTTGATCCGCGAGTATCTCGGTCGCCCACGGTTCTTCTATGAGGAAGCCGCGGCCCGCACGGCTCAGCCCGGTGTCTCGATCGGTGTTGGTGTCAACGCCTTCGGTGGCGACATCATGTTCATCGAGGCGAGCCGGATGGACGGCAAGGGGTCGATGACAGTCACTGGCCAGCTCGGCGACGTGATGAAGGAGTCGGCTCAGGCCGCTCTCTCCTACGTCCGCTCCCGAGCCAGCGAGTTGAACGTCGATCCGGACTTCTTCAAGTCCTCTGACCTTCATGTTCACGTCCCGGCGGGGGCGACTCCGAAGGACGGCCCGTCCGCTGGTACCGCGATCACGACCGCCCTGATCTCCCTCCTCAGCGGGGTGCCTGTGCGGGAGGACGTCGGGATGACCGGCGAGATCACCCTCCGCGGTCAGGTGCTCCCGATCGGTGGCGTCAAGGAGAAGGCGCTCGCGATCGACCGGGCCGGACTCAAGACCTTCATCCTGCCGAAGCGGAACGAGGCCGACCTCGATGACCTGCCGCAGGAACTGAAGGACTCGCTCACCTTCGTCCTTGCCTCGACGATGGATGACGTGATCAAGGCGGCGTTCCCGCCGGGCTCCGTCAACCGGGCGGCCAACCTTCAGGCGGCCGTTCTCGAGTCGCGGCATCCGGATCAGGTCACGGTCGCGTAGGTTTCCGGTACCATCATTGTGAAGCGCGAAGCGGCCGGCGAGCAATCGCTGGCCGCTTCGTCGTGCTGTCTGTTTGGACGGACGGGCGGGATGGCGGGATCCCGAGCTTCCGGCGGGCGCCGAAGGAGTCGTGTCAATCGCTATCGGTTGGTGGCTGACTCGACGCGGCCGAGCCTCGCGGCCTCCATGAATGCGGTGAAGATTCGGGCGTGCTCGGTATGACGTTGATAGAGGGTCTCCGGGTGCCACTGGACTGCGAGGAGGAACGGGTTTCCAGCGGTCTCGACGCTCTCGACCGTGCCGTCTTCGGCCCACCCGGTGATGGTCAAGCCCTCGGCCAGGTCGTCGATGGCCTGATGATGGTAGGTGTTGGTCATGATCCGCGTCTCGCGGTAGATCCGGGCGAGCTGGCTCTCCGGCAGGAGGTCGACCGGATGGGAGACGTCGTCCCGGGCGAGGCCATCCAGGTGCTGGCGATGCTGCGAGGATGCCGGCCGCTCGTCCGGGATGTCCTGGATCAACGTCCCACCCATCGCCACGTTGACGAGTTGCAGACCCCGGCAGATGCCGAGAATGGGGATCGATCGCGCCCGCGCTGCGTCGAACATCCGGAGCTCAAGCTCATCGCGCTCCTTGGAGATCCCGTCCGTCAACGGGTGGAGCGGACGGTTGAAGCGACTGGGGTGGATGTCGCCCCCGCCGCTGAGGATGACGCCATCGAGGAGACCCATGAGTTGGTCGGTCTGGTCTGGCAGCACCGGCAGGATCAATGGGAGTCCCCCCGCGTCATGGACGGCATCAACGTAGGTTTCGTTCAATTGCCATCGAGGGTGGCTGATTGTCGTATCCGGTGCCGGCGCGAAATCAGCCGGAATCCCGATCACCGGCCGATAGGGGCCGGAAGCTCCAGGTGCGATCATTGCGAGTCCTTGCCTTTCGGATCAAACGGTTGCTCTGAACGACGTATTCCTATGCGCGCCATCATAGGTCACGGCCCGTGATATTGGCGCAGAGTCACGAACTCCAGGTTCGGCGCGACGGATCGACCGAAATACGCAAGATTGGAGCGCCGCGAAACGCCGATAACGGGCTGGTCAAGAGGTGGCGGAGTGGTCAACGTGAAATCGAAGAGCTTCACGATTCCTTGACAGTGCGGAGGCGGGATCCTAGACTCCGTGAGCCCTGCGGACGCGACGCGGACTCGGGGCGGCGGCGACCCGGACGGGCAACCGAAACGGGCGCTGGGTCAGTGGGGGGGGACCCGGTGCTGGCAGGGGCTGAGGGCCCTGGGAGGCCGGTCGAACCGGGAATTCTGAGCCAAAAGGCTCCTTGACACCGGACGGCGGCGGACCTACACTCTCTGAGCTGCGGAGACGCAGCGGCACCCGGCAACGGGGAGCGGGTTGAGACCGGAAGCGAGCGCTGCAAAGCGCCGTGACGAGGTCGCCCGGGACAACCAATCCTTAGGGACTGGGGTCCAGACATTGACAGGTTGGCGATAGGGGTCACGACGGGTGTCTGGTGACAGGCAGTGCGGTGGTGACCAGCGGCGCGCCGAAGACGGAGCAAGAGGACGTGGACGCGGGGCGATGGGACTGAGGGTGGCCTGCGGGTGACCCACGGTCCGAGCGAGGCGACGCCCACGGCCCGGCGGGAAGCCGTTGGGGGTGGGGGTCGGCGAACGCTCCTGATGGAGAGTTTGATCCTGGCTCAGGATAAACGCTGGCGGCGTGCCTAATGCATGCAAGTCGAACGGGGTGCCTTCGGGTACTTACGTGGCGGACGGGTGAGGAACACGTGGGGAATCTGCCCTGAGGTGGGGGGTAGCCCGTGGAAACATGGGGTAATTCCGCATAGCCTCTTCTGCTGGTAGGGTGGAAGAGGAAAGCCGGGAGTGATTCTGGCGCCTTGGGAGGAGCCTGCGGCCGATTAGCTAGCTGGTGGGGTAACGGCCTACCAGGGCGATGATCGGTAGCTGGTCTGAGAGGACGGCCAGCCACAGGGGAACTGAGACACGGTCCCCACTCCTACGGGAGGCAGCAGCAAGGAATTTTCCGCAATGGGGGCAACCCTGACGGAGCAACGCCGCGTGCGGGATGACGCCTTTCGGGGTGTAAACCGCTTTTGTCAGGGACGAAGGCTGGGGTGACCCGGTGAGACGGTACCTGGCGAAGAAGGTCCGGCTAACTACGTGCCAGCAGCCGCGGTAATACGTGGGGACCGAGCGTTGTCCGGAATTACTGGGCGTAAAGGGCGTGCAGGTGGTTCGTCAAGCTTGGCGTGAAAGCCCCCGGCTCAACCGGGGAGGGTCGTCGAGGACTGGCGGACTTGAGGGGCGCAGGGGTCGGTGGAATTCCGGGTGTAGTGGTGAAATGCGTAGAGATCCGGAGGAACACCAGTGGCGAAGGCGGCCGACTGGGCGCACCCTGACACTGAGACGCGAAGGCGTGGGGAGCGAACGGGATTAGATACCCCGGTAGTCCACGCAGTAAACGATGTCGACTAGGCGTGGGGGGACTTGACCCCCTCCGTGCCGGAGCTAACGCGGGAAGTCGACCGCCTGGGGAGTACGGCCGCAAGGCTAAAACTCAAAGGAATTGACGGGGGCCCGCACAAGCGGCGGAGCGTGCGGTTTAATTCGAAGCGACGCGAAGAACCTTACCAGGGTTTGACATGTCCCTGCAGGACCGGGAAACCGGGAAGCCTTCGAGGGTGGGACACAGGTGCTGCATGGCTGTCGTCAGCTCGTGCCGTGAGGTGTTGGGTTAAGTCCCGCAACGAGCGCAACCCCCGTGGCTAGTTACGATGTCTAGCCAGACGGCCCCGCAAGGGGAGGAAGGAGGGGATGACGTCAAGTCAGCATGGCCCTTACATCCTGGGCGACACGCACGCTACAATGGCCGGGACAGAGGGCAGCCAAACCGCGAGGTGGAGCGAATCCCAGAAACCCGGTCCCAGTTCGGATTGCGGGCTGCAACTCGCCCGCATGAAGGTGGAGTCGCTAGTAACCGCAGGTCAGCAGTACTGCGGTGAATATGTTCCCGGGCCTTGTACACACCGCCCGTCACGTCATGGAAGCCGGCAACGCCTGAAGCCGGTGGGCCAACGTCTTTCGGGACGAGGCAGCCGTCGAGGGTGGGGTTGGTAACTGGGACGAAGTCGTAACAAGGTAGCCGTAGCGGAAGCTGCGGCTGGATCACCTCCTTTCTAGGGATGTCGCGCTGGGCCGGGCGACCGGTGGCAGCGACGCAGCTCATGGTCAAGGGGATGTCGACCGGCAGGGTCCCGGCAACGGGGCGCTGGCGGAGCTGGTGTGGGACCTGGACGAGCGGAGCGGTGGGGTGCGGGTGGCGACACGCGCACGGGAGCCGGTCATCCGCCACGGGGGAGCACGGGAGATGTCCCTGGGTCCGCGAGGACCCAACAGACGGACACGGCAGCGGCTCGTGGGGTCCTGGTGTGACCCCCCGGCCGGACGATCGCGACGCGGCCCACCCCCCTCTTGCTCCGTCTTCGGCGCGACGCGGGCCCTAACCGGGTTCCGAACGCGCCGATTTTTGATGTCTAGGGACATTGACAGTTCAATATGCGCACAGGTCGACCTGACCTGATGTGGGCGCGTGAGAGCAGAGCGCGACAGCGCCGAGCGACCGCGCGTGCCACGATGAATGTCGAGGGCGAGAAAGATTAGAGAGGGCACGGGGTGGATGCCTAGGCGCAGGTGGCCGAGGAAGGACGTGGCCACGCGGCGAAACGCCCTGGGGAGCCGCTGGCAGGCGATGATCCAGGGGTGTCCGAATGGGGCAACCCCGCTCCGGGAACGGAGTGACCCGTGGGGGACACCCACGGGAGGTAAGTCCGGGAACTGAAACATCTCAGTACCGGGAGGAAGCGAGAGGATTCCCCCAGTAGCGGCGAGCGAACGGGGAGGAGCCGAAACCGGTCTCGTGGCAGAGGCTGCCGCCGATGCGGGACCGGGGTTGGACGGGCGACGTGGAGCGACCGGCAGGAAGCTCGCTGAGTGGTCTGTGGTCAGCCGAACCCCGCTGGAACGGGGGGACGAAGAGGGTGAGATCCCCGTAGGCGACGGCTGCAGGCGCTCGGTGATGTCGTTGCGTGAGTACCGCCGGACACGCGGAATCCGGTGGGAAGCGGGGTGGACCACCACCCAAGGCTAAATACCGCCTGCGACCGATAGCGAACCAGTACCGTGAGGGAACGGTGAAAAGCACCCCGTCAAGGGGAGTGAAACAGATCCTGAAACCCCGTGCTCCTGGCCGGTCGGAGCCCCATGCGTCATCCGGGACCAGCGCAGGCTGGCGAGGGATGGCAACAGATGCGGGTGACGGCGTGCCTTTTGTAGAATGAGCCGACGAGTGGTTCTTGGTGGCGAGGCTAAGCGAGCGACACGCGGAGCCGGAGCGAAAGCGAGTCCGAAAGGGCGAGGAGTGGCCAGGAACCGACCCGAAACTGGGTGAGCTACCCATGGGCAGGCTGAAGCGAGGGGAACACGCTCGTGGAGGGCCGAACCCAAGTCCGCTGCAAAGGGCTGGGATGACCTGTGGGTAGAGGTGAAATGCCAAGCGAACCCAGAGATAGCTGGTTCTCCCTGAAATGCATTTAGGTGCAGCCTTGGTGAGAGCCCCATGGGGGTAGGGCGCTGGCACGACGATGGGGCGTCCCGCTTACTGACTCGTTTCAAACGCCGAATACCGTGGGGACGCGCAGGATTCGTCCTGGGCGAAACACCGGGAGTGAGACTGTGGGTGCTAAGGTCCATGGTCGAGAGGGAAACAGCCCAGACCGCCAGCTAAGGTCCCGAAGTGTGGGCTAAGTGGGCAAGGAGGTCACGGCGCGCAGACAACCAGGAGGTTGGCTTAGAAGCAGCCACCCTTGAAAGAGTGCGTAACAGCTCACTGGTCGATGCGTCGTGGCGCCGACAATCCACCGGGGCTAAGTCCACCACCGAAGCTGCGGATGTCACTGAGAAAGTGGCGTGGTAAGGGAGCGTCCGCGTCGGCTGAGAAGGGGAGCTGGAAGGCGACCTGGAGCGGCGCGGAGTGCGAATGTCGGCACGAGTAGCGCGAGGAAGGTGAGAATCCTTCCCACCGAATGCCCAAGGGTTCCGCAGCGATGCTGATCAGCTGCGGGTGAGGCGGGCCTAAGGCGCAGGCGAGAGCCGGAGCCGATGGACAACAGGTTGAGACTCCTGTCCCGCCGCGGACCGAAGAGCGCAAGCTCGAGAGTGATGGGGGGACGCAGGGAGGTAGGTCCGGGGGTGGAGTGATCCGCCCTCCAAGCCGGTAGGGAGTCGCCCCAGGCAAATCCAGGGCGGCGTTGACCGAGAGGTGAGTGGCAGGGGGAGGTTTCGGCCGAACCCGAACGGATTGATCCTGAACTGCCAAGAAAAGCCTCTAGCGAGGGACGTGGCGACCGTACCGCAAACCGACACAGGTGGGCTGGTAGAGCATACCAAGGTGGACGGGAGAACCCATGCCAAGGAACTCGGCAAATTGGCCCCGTAACTTCGGGAGAAGGGGCACCTCGGTAGGGTGAGGCCCCCGGGCAACCGGCGGGCGGAGCTCGAGGAGGTCGCAGAGAGCGGGCCCAGGCGACTGTTTACCAAAAACACCGGTCCCTGCGAACACGCAAAGGGTGGACGTATAGGGGCTGAGACCTGCCCAGTGCCGGAAGGTTAACGGGAGGGCTGCGAGGTCTGAACCGAAGCCCCGGTAAACGGCGGCCGTAACTATAACGGTCCTAAGGTAGCGAAATTCCTTGTCGGGTAAGTTCCGACCCGCACGAAAGGTAGAACGATCTGGGCACTGTCTCGGCATGGGACCCGGCGAAACTGAAGGACCGGTGAAGATACCGGTGACCCGCAGCAGGACAAAAAGACCCCGTGCAGCTTTACTCCAGCTTGTCGCTGGGCCGAGACGCTGGTTGTGCAGGATAGGTGGGAGCCGGAGAAGCCGCGACGTCAGTCGGGGTGGAGGCGACGGTGAGATACCACTCTTGCAGTGTCTTGGTCCTCACCTGGACCGTGGAGACGGTCAGGGACCGCGGCTGGTGGGGAGTTTGACTGGGGCGGTCGCCTCCCAAAGAGTAACGGAGGCGCTCAAAGGTTCCCTCAGGCCGGATGGTAATCGGCCGGAGCGCGCAAGGGCAGCAAGGGAGCTTGACTGCGAGGCAGACACGCCGAGCAGGGACGAAAGTCGGACCTAGTGATCCCACGGTACCGAGTGGAAGGGCCGTGGCTTAACGGATAAAAGCTACGCCGGGGATAACAGGCTGATCCTGCCCAAGAGTTCACATCGACGGCAGGGTTTGGCACCTCGATGTCGGCTCGTCGCATCCTGGGGCTGGAGAAGGTCCCAAGGGTTGGGCTGTTCGCCCATTAAAGCGGTACGCGAGCTGGGTTCAGAACGTCGTGAGACAGTTCGGTCTCTATCCGCTGCGGGCGAAGGGAGCGTGCGGGGATCTGGCCCTAGTACGAGAGGACCGGGTTGGACGAACCGCTGGTGGACCAGTTGTCGGAGAACCGGCATCGCTGGGTAGCCATGTTCGGGAGGGCGAACCGCTGAAAGCATCTAAGCGGGAATCCCCCCCCAAGAGGAGCTCCCCACTGGGATAACCAGGTAAGGTCCCCGGGAGATCACCGGGTGGATAGGCGGTGGGTGGACGGCGGGCAACCGACCGGAGCCGAACCGTCCTAATGACCGAGGATCTTTCCCCTCACCATGACATTCATCGTGGCCGCGCGGTCGCTCGGAGCCAGTCCTACGCCGGCATGCCCATCATCAACAGGTCGATGTGATCGAAGAATTCGCCGTTCCCGTCAGGTGCTCCGCACTGGACGAGGCGGAGGGATGTTCGTGGTCGAGAGCGCGCTGGATCCACCCGGTCCCATCCCGAACCCGGTCGTGACCCAGCGCAGCGCCGGAGAGTACTTGGTGGGCGACTGCCTGGGAGGCGAGGCCACCGCGAGCATCCCCCCGTCCCGTCTGGTCGGTTGCCACCCCGCGGCCGGATCCGGGCAGGGAGTGGCGGGGATGGCACAGCACCATTGGTCATCGGCACGAGACATGGTCCGTCGCGACGGGTCCTGGCGCGGGGTGGAGCAGTGGCAGCTCGTTGGGCTCATAACCCAAAGGTCGGGGGTTCGAATCCCTCCCCCGCAACCAGCGTATCACGGCAACCACAGAACACCCGGTCCTCAAAACGAGGACCGGGTGTTCTGTGGTTAATGACGGTGCATCGCGCGCTGGGTATTGGTTCCTGTCTGCCCAGTGTCGACGCTCAACCGAACATTGACAGCTGTTGTGACGCTTCCTGTTCCCTGGCCGCCGCGAGGTTCGTCCGGGCCGAGATCGCCGGGAAGAAGGCGTCGAACGCGCTGGACTCAGGGAACAGTGGGCGGAAGCGTTCGGCTGAATCACGCAGCCGGCGCAGCAGATAGACGGTGCTTTCGTCGTCGGCGTAGTTGTCGACGAGTCCTAGTTGCCCGTCCTGTCGCTCATAGAGCTCGACGCGCTCACCGGTCCGGACGGCCACCTGATTGTCGTCCAGCAGCTGGCGCAATCGCGGCGCTTTGGCGATGGTTTCCGCGTTGAGCATTCGCCACTGGCTGAACGCGCTGACTGGCAGATGACGTCCCCGGATTTGCTCGGCGAGGGCGAAGTATGCGACCCGGACCTCCTCGTTCTCCTTCTGGATGAACGAGGCGGCGGACGCTTGGAGGAAGTCGCGAAAGCAGCGCTCGAGTTGCCGGCTGCGGAGCGAGGACCCTCGCATCGTCAGCGAGCCGTCCTGCTCCAGCAGGGCGTAGTTCTTCAGTTTCAGCGACAGCATCCCGTCGTATGAACCATCATGGGCGAGACGAATTCCGTCGGGCAGGGTCTTGCCCAGTTCGACGACGTACTGCGTCTCGGCGTCCTCACCCTGGATGCCGGGGGGCGGGACGAAGTAGACGCCGTCGGTATCGACTTCGATTGGGATGGCTCCGGTGGACTCGAGGTTCGCGACGACCTGCTTGATGATGTCCTGTCCGGCGAGTGTCACGCGGGTGGCGGCATCGAAATCGTTGAAGAGCCCTCCCCCGTAGCCGAGATAGCCATAGAATGAATTGATGAGCACCTTGAAGGAGCCCTGCAGCCCGTTCCAGACGCTCCGCTCCGCCGGTGGGGCGGTCCGAACTCTGGCCTTCGCGTCGAGGCGGCGCTGGGTCAGCTCACGCAGCATCGGTAAGGCCGCGTTGAGGTGGTCCGATTTCGCGGCGATGGCTTCCGATAACATGATCGAGGGGTACAGGCTTTCGACATCGCACTTCACGACCGGAGAGAACGCGCCGCTGCGGATCAGTTCGGCGTGTCCCCCCGGATAGGGAACCGCTGTCGCCGCCCGGGGGACGCTGTGCCGGTCGGCGAGGTACGCCCGCACCATCAGGTCGTTGATCTTCTCGCCGGTCCCACCCGTCGCGACGCTCTGAAACGACCGGGGAACGATCTGGGTCTGGTAGAACTCGGTCGGCATCGTGAGCCGTGACAGCGTATCCACATCGCGGGCATCGGCCAGGTTGTAGGCCTCCAGCCGGGCGATCTCGCCGCGTTCCCAGACGCCGCGGATGTCCTCACCGGGGATGATATCCCGCTCCTGTTCCGGGAAGAGGGCCGCCATCACCTTCTTCAGCGCGTAGCTGCCGAGCTTGCCGCCGATGTCGTAGCGCTGAATCTGCTGATACGTGTCGACGATATGCCGACCATGGACGTGGACATAGGTGAATGGCAGGCTCAGCGCCGCTACCTTGAACCGGGAAGTGCCCTCCAGGACGAGGATTGGAGAGCCATTGCGCCCCCAGTTCAGGGCGGTTCCGGCCCGCTCGGCCCGTTTCGCCAGGTAGGGCAGGTCGAAGTTGAAGACATTGTGCCCTTCGATCACGTCAGGATCGTGACTCAGGATCCACTCGGACAGCCGGTTGAGCAGGTCCAGTTCCGACCCCTCGTTGATGAGGAAAGTCTCGTCGTCGTCAGATGTCCGCACGACGACCGCGATCACCGCAGCATCTTCGGCGGTCGGGTCGAGGCCGAGTGTCTCGATGTCGATCTGGACCCGGCGCAGGTCGGTGTAGTCCATCTCGCGGAACAGCGTCCGTCCAGAGAGGACGAGGTATTGCTCGACCGCGGAGCGCATCCGGAAGTACGGCTCAGCGGTCTGCTTGCCCGCGGCCACGGCGTCGCGATGGACGCGCCAGCTGTCGAACTCGATCAGATACTGGTAGTCATGCGCGCCGGCCAGGCGGCTAATCGTCGGCTCGGGCCGGATCGCAGCCCAGGGCTCGGCCCTTGTGGCGAGAAGCCACGGTCGGAAGCGGTCGAACTCGGCGGTGCGGTTCCCCTCGCTGTCGATCCGGTAGAGGACCATTCGGTCCTCGCCAGCCCGCTCGACGCTGACGATCCGGGGTAGCGGATCGTGGCCGTACAGCAGCCGCTCGCGTCGGATATCATCGAACGAGTCAGCACTGTCGTCGGGTTTTGCGGTGAGCGTCGTCATAACGCAAGTATACCGAGCCGGTCCAGCGGGGAGACGGGAACGAGACGGTGGCCCGAGCGGGTTTCAGCGCTCGTCGTCGGGGCCGGGTTCGACGTCCGTGTCGACATTCCGAGAGATGCTTTCCGCGAGGCGAACATGAATCGAGAAGAGACCTGGTGAGCAGGCGTCCTCCCTTCGCACAGGTTCTGCGATCCGGCTTCAACCAGATCCCGGAGATCATCTGGCCTCGCACCTGTTCCGGTTGCCGGGAACGAGGCGCGTGGGTCTGCTCCCATTGCCTCGCAGCGCTTCCCTTGGCGCAGGAGCCGTGGTGCGCTCGCTGTGGGAGTCGCTCGTGTAATTGCGTTTCGATCCCGCCGGAGATCGCCGTGGCCCGTTCAGTCGGTCCACACGCTGGCTGGCTGGCGGCGGCCGTGCACGGACTCAAGTATGAAGGGGAGACCTCCCGTGTCAGGCATCTTGGCGAGGCCATGACCCCGCTGCTCGCCGGGGTGATGGCCGACGAACCGACCGCGCTCATCGTGCCGGTACCACTCCATCGCCGGCGTGAACGCCAGCGGGGCTACAACCAGTCGCTCCTCGTCGCTCAGGCGGCGGCCGCACCCTGGCCGATGTCGTTTTCGCCGACGGCGCTCCGCCGCGTGCGCGCGACCGCCCAGCAGGTCAGCTTGAATCCGGTCGAACGGATGGGCAATGTCGCCGGTGCCTTCGCCGCCGACATCGATCTCGTCGCGGGACGGCCAATCGTGCTGATCGATGATGTGCTGACCACCGGTTCGACGGTCGCGGCCTGTGCGACGGTGCTGCGGGATGCCGGTGCCGCGGCCGTGGCGGTGGTGACGCTCAGCCGCGCCAGCTGGGGCGCTCGGACCTGGGCCTGACGTCGGGAATCAGTCGCGAGCGGCGATCCGTCTCTCGGCTTCCCGCCGCGCCCAGCTGTCCGCGACGGCGATCGATTCGATAGACAGATCGCCCGAGGGCTGGTGACGGTCCAGGACCGCCGCGATTGCATCGGTGATTCCCATGAAGGTCAGGCGCCCATCGAGAAAGGCGTGGACCGCGATCTCGTCGACAGCACTCAGCACGGTTGGGTAGGTGTCGCCTGCCCGCATGACCTCGCTGGCCAGGCGCAGCGCGGGGAACCGATCGTGGTCGGGCCGCTCGAAGGTCAGCCGGCCGACCTCGGCCAGCGAGAGCGTGTGGCAGGGCGAGGCGATGTGGTCTGGGTAGGTCAGGGCGTACTGGATTGGCAGGCGCATGTCGGGCAGGGAGAGCTGGGCGATCTGGCTGGCATCGGCGAACTCGACCAGCGAGTGGATGATGCTCTCCGGATGGACGATCACGTCGAGCTGATCGGGCTCGACGCCGAACAGCCAGCGCGCCTCGATCAGCTCCAGCCCCTTGTTGATGAGCGTCGCCGAGTCGATCGTGATCTTGCCGCCCATCGTCCACGTCGGGTGGGCCAGAGCCTGGGCGGCGGTTACATTGCGCATCTCCGCCAGCGATGACGTCCGGAATGGGCCACCGGAAGCCGTCAGGATCAACCGGCGGATGTCGCGCCCGTCGCTGTGGCCGAGGCTCTGCCAGAGGGCGCTGTGCTCGCTGTCAACCGGGCGCACCTCGCCGGCGCCCTCCCGCACCGCGGCGACGACGAGTGGTCCGGCGCAGACGATCGCTTCCTTGTTGGCGAGGGCGACGATCTTGCCGGCCTGCAGCGCGGCCAGCGTCGGTTCGATCGCGGCGTGACCGGACGATGCGACGATCAGCAGGTCGATCTCGGGGTCGGCGGCCGCCGCCATCATCGCCGCGGCCGAGGTCATCACGTCGGCGGCCCCGGCGATCGGTTCCCCGAGGCTCTCCACCCCTCCGTCGATCCCGATCAGGCGGGGATGAAAGGTACGGGCCTGTCTCGCGAGCTCCGCGGCCCGGCTGTGGGCGACCAGGGCGCTGACGGAGAACCGTTCGGGCATCCGGGACAGAACGTCGAGCGCCTGGACGCCGACCGAGCCGGTCGACCCGATCACCGCTACCCGCGTTGGCCGGTCCCCGCTGGATCGCGACGTGACGGAACGAACCCGAGGACGCAGCGGGACGATCGGGGAGGGCGGCACGGGAACCGGGGTCACGCTCACGACGGATCTCCTTGGTCGTGGCCGGTGTCCCGGCGGCAATCGGCTACCGTTCGACGAACCAGTTGACGAACTCGACGACGAACCAGCCAGCCGCCAGGATGACGTACATCGCGTCGAACCGATCGAGGATGCCGCCGTGACCGGGGATGAGCGTTCCGCTGTCCTTGACGCCGGCCTGCCGCTTGATCAGCGACTCCCCCAGGTCGCCGAGCATACCGATCGCGCCAAGGACAAGCCCGATCACGACGGCAAGCAGGGGTGGGCAGTCGAGTTCGAAAAGGGTGATCCCGACTGTCGCGGCGAGGGCGGCCCCGATCAGTCCACCGGCGGCGCCCTCGATCGTCTTCTTTGGGCTCACAGTCGGGGCGAGCGGATGACGGCCCCAGCGCCGGCCGATCAGGTAGGCTCCGCTATCGCTGAACCAGCCGATCAGTGTGAAGGTGAAGACCCAGCCGAGCCCGCTTGGCCGGCCGTCCCACCCCAGGGCGAGCGTGTTCGCAAGCCTCTCCAGCCACGGCGCCTCGCCGCCACTGGGGCGCTGGCGCAGACTGATCGCCAGCATCGTCGGGACCGCGACGAACAGGGAACCGCAGGTCGTCGCGGCCCAGGCGCCGAGCCCAATCGGAGAGCCCAGCGAGTCGGGCCCAGTCTGGACCGGATGCCGGCTGGCGTGAAACACGCCGACTCCGATCGGGACCAAGGCGGCAAAGGTGACCACGCCGAACATCACCGAGCGGTTGTCAACGTAACCGGCCAGAGCGGCGGCAACGATGATCCCGTAGCCGAGGGCCGAGGCGGCCAGCCCGATCCGCGTTGCCAGGCGGCGGAACTCGTTGTAGGCGACCAGCCCGATGAGGAGCATTACCACGGCATAGACCGGACCACCGAGCAGCAGGGCGACCAGCCCGACGCCGACGACGCCGATCGAGCTCATCAGTCGGTCACGCACGAAGTCCTCGCTAATCGGGTGGAGCGACGACGGCGGTCACATGGCCGAAGCGGCGCTCACGCTGCGCGAAGTCGTCGACCGCCGCCTGGAGGTGATCGGGACCGAAGTCCGGCCAGTAGACCGGGGTGAAGAACAACTCGGCGTAGGCGCCCTGCCAGACCATGAAGTTGCTGGTTCGGTGCTCGCCGGACGTCCGGATGATCAGATCAGGGTCCGGCATCCCGTTGGTGTAGAGGTGGGCGGAGATCACATCCTCCGTGATGTCTTCGGGGGCGATGCCGGACGTGACGATCTCGCGAACGGCCTGAACTACTTCCTGGCGCCCACCGTAGTTGAAGGCAAGGGTCAGGACGATCCGGTCGTTTGCCCGGGTCAGCTCGATCGCGGCGAGGACCTGCTGGCGCAACTCGGCTGGTAGCCCGTCCAGGCTGCCGATGTGCCGCAGCTGGACACCCTGGCGGTGGAGTTCGTCGACGTCGCGGATGAGGCACATCCCGAGGATGCGGATGATCCCCTCGACCTCTTCCCGCGGGCGACGCCAGTTCTCGGTCGAGAAGGCCCACAGGGTCAGGTAGCCTACGCCGGCTTCAGCCGCCGCGGTCGTGATCCGGCGAATGTTCTCGGTGCCGCGCTCATGACCCGTGAGTCGGGGCAGACCGCGCTCGGCGGCCCAGCGCCCGTTGCCGTCCATGATCATGGCGATGTGCTTTGGAACGGGCTGCGCCGTCTGGACCGGGGCCGGCGTGACGAGGTGCGCCCACCCCGGTGCGTCGTCCTGGGCGTGGTGCATCTGGGCGGAGTGATGGTGGGTGGCTGGCTGTGATGACGCGCGCGAACTGGCCATCGATCTATCCGTCACGACGATCGTCCGGAATGGACGATGCGAGAGCAGGATCCGGACGCAACTGGGCCGGAAGGAGAAGAGCTGGTGCGATGACAGTCGCCTGGTCCGATCGGACTGGGTGAACGGGAGACGGTGGCTAGAACTCGAGGATCTCCTGTTCCTTGGCCTTCCCGATCTTGTCAGCCTCCTCGACGTGGCGTTTGGTGACGTCGTCGAGTTGCGAGCTGCCGCGGGTCCGCTCATCCTCGCCGATCTCGCCCTCGTCGCCCAGTTCCTTGAGCGTGCTCATCCCGTCGCGGCGGATGTTCCGGATGGCGACCTTGGAGTCCTCGACGTTGCTGTGGACGACCTTGACGAGCTGCTTGCGGCGCTCCTCGGTCAGCGGTGGCAGATTGATCCGGATGGTCGAGCCGTCATTGTTCGGGTTGAGCCCGAGGTCGGACCGCTGGATGGCCTTCTCGATCGCCGAGATCGTGCCCTTGTCCCAAGGCTGGATGACCAGCATCCGTGACTCCGGGACCGAGATGCCGGCCACCTGATTGAGCGGCATGGTCGTCCCGTAGGACTCGATCGTGATCCGGTCGACCAGCGCCGGGGAGGCTCGTCCGGTGCGGACGCCGTCGAGGTCGCGGCGCAGCGCGTCGAGCGCCTTGTTCATCCGTGAATCAGCATCCGTGAGCACGTCCTTGAGCATCGGTCGCTCCTTGTCTGGGCGGGCGGGGTCGTTCCGGTGTCGTCTGGTTCTGCATGGACTGCGCCGCTACCGGCCGCGGGGGCGCTCGCCGACCATCGTGCCGACCTCCTCGCCAGCCACGGCCCGGGCGATCGCGGTCGGGTCGTTCATATCGAAGACGAGGATCGGCATGTTGTTGTCACGGCAGAGCGCGAGCGCCGAGGCATCCATCACCTTCAGGTCCCGCTCCAGGGCCTCCTGGTGGCTGATCTGAGGATACCGCTCCGCAGCCGGGTTCGTGCGGGGATCATCGGAGTAGACCCCATCGACCCCGTTCTTGGCCATCAACAGGACGTCCGCGTCCAGCTCGAGCGCCCGGAGGGCGGCGGCCGTGTCGGTCGTGAAGTAGGGATTGCCGGTCCCGGCCGCGAGGACGACGACACGCCCCTTCTCCATGTGCCGCAGCGCCCGACGCCGGATGTACGGTTCGGCGACCTCATGCATCTGGATGGCGGTCATGACCCGGCTCTCGGTGCCGACCTTCTCGAGGCCGTCCTGCAGGGCGAGCCCATTGAGGACCGTCGCGACCATCCCCATGTAATCAGCGGTCGCCCGGTCCATCCCCTGGCTGCTGGCCGAGAGCCCGCGGAAGATGTTACCGCCGCCGATGACGACGGCGACCTGGGTGTCGAGGCTGGCGATCTGCCTGATCTGCCGGGCGACCGAGACGATCACCGTCGGGTCGATCCCGTAGTGGGCGTTGCCCATCAACGCCTCGCCACTTACCTTCAGGAGGACGCGGCTGAACACGCTGGTCATGGACAGTCCTTCGCGACGATGGGGACGGGAGCGATCGCCCATGCGATGCACCCGTCCCCATGACCTGTAGCCAAATTGGTCTAGGCGTCGACGGCCTGGCCGGCGGCCGGGCGGTCGGCGCCGACCTCGAAGCGGGAGAAGCGGCTGACCTGGATGTTCTCGCCCAGCTTGGCGATCCCGTTCTTGACCAGATCGCCGATTGTGGTCTTGCCGTCGCGGATGAACGGCTGCTCCAGCAGGACGACGGCCTTGACCGCGTCGTCGCGGGAGCCGAACTCGCTCTCGAGGCCGGCGTAATCGCCCTCCGGGACGTCGTCCTTCGCGACGTAGCGCGGGTTCATCGCCGCGACCTGCATGGCGATGTCGTGGGCCAGCGTCTTAAAGTCCGGCGTGCGGGCGACGAAGTCGGTCTCGCAGTTGACTTCGACCAGAGCGCCGATCCGGCCACCGTGGACGTAGGGCTCGATCACGCCCTGGAGGGCGACCCGGTCGCCCTTCTTGCCGGCCTTCGTCAGACCCTGGGTCTGAAGCAGGGTCTCGGCCCGGCCCATGTCGCCCTCGGACTCCTGCAGGGCGCGCTTGCTGTCCATGATTCCGGCGCCGGTCTTCTCCCGGAGCGCCTTGACCTGATCTGCCGTGATGACCATCGTGTTCCTCCCTGTCGGTATCGGTGGCTGCTTGTTGTTGGTCCCGGACCGGATCGGACGGTGATAGCCCGATCCGGCGAAATCGACCCGGTCGCGCACTAAGCCTCGGTCGGCTCGGGTGCCGTCTGGGCGGCCGGGACGGCCTCGGCGGCCGCGGCCGGCGCGGTCACCTCGGCTGGAGCGGCGGGCTGGGCCGGAGTAGCGGCAGCCGGCTGGGCAGCGGCAGGCTGGGTGGGAGCGACCGCAGGCTGGGCAGGAGCCTGGCGGGTGCGCTGCCCCTGGTTCTGCGGGGCCGGGCGGCTGGCGAAGGTCTCGGCGGTGATCGGGGCATCGCCCCGGCGGCCGCGCTGGCCCTCGTTCTGCTGGGCCTGATCGGCGCCCCGGCTCTCGAAGCGGGCCTGGCCGTCAATCGCGGCGTCGGAGATGCTTGCGGCTAGCAGCCGGAGCGCCCTGATCGCGTCGTCGTTGGCCGGAATGACGAAGTCGGCGTCGTCGGGGTCGGCGTTGGAGTCGGTCAGCGCGATGATCGGGATCTTGAGGCGGCGAGCCTCTTCGACCGCGAGGTGCTCGCGCTTGGTATCGATGATGAAGACCGCGCCGGGGAGCTGCGTCATGTCGCGCATCCCGCCGAGGCTCTTCTCGAGCTTCTCCAGCTCATGGAGCTTCTTGGCGGCTTCCTGCTTGGGCAGGTACTCGAACTCGCCGCGCTCGAGCTGACCCTGCAGGTTCTTCAGGACCCGGAGGCGGGCGCGGATCGTGACGAAGTTCGTCAGCGTGCCGCCCATCCAGCGCCGGTTGATGAAGAACTGGCCGGAGCGCTCGGCCTCGCGCTGGATGATGTCCGATGCCTGCTTCTTGGTGCCGACGAACAGGATCTTCCCACCGCGGGCGGTGATGTCGGAGATGAACTTCTGCGAATCCTCGAGCCGGTAGACGGTCTGCTGGAGGTCGAGGATGTGAATGCCGTTGCGCTCGGTGAAGATGTAGGGCTTCATCTTCGGGTTCCAGCGCTTGGACTGGTGTCCGAAGTGGACGCCGGCCTCCAGCAGCAGGCGGAGGGCCTGCGGGCGGGGCTGGCCGAAGGTGCTGACCTGACGGAATGGTGCTGGAGCGGCCGGGGTTGCCTGTTCGGCAGCCTCCGGGCGCTCGGACGCGGTTGCGACCATGAGTCGTTCTCCCTGGGTGTGGTTGTTGCCTCCGCGCTGGTCAGCCGGGCCCGGTCCACGCGACAACCGTGGCACCCCGCGCTCCGTCGCAACGCGTGCGAATTGGACGGTCCTGCCAGGCAAGACCGCCGGAGAGTATAGCACGACGGATCGCTCGGCCGGAAACTCGGACGTGGACCCAGCGCGATACCAGGTCCACAATTTCGCGGTCATCCGGGTTCAGCTACGCCGCTTTCAGGTAATCCTCCCGGACGTACCCTTTACCGTCAGCATCGGAGACCGGATACCAGTTGAACTCGCCGTCGTTCTCCGGTTCGCCGATGATGGTCAAATCCGCTCCGGCGTCAAGGATTCTGATGATCGTTCCCTCGTCCGTGCTGGCGGCTACGCTTCGAAGGTTGACCGATTCGGTCGTGACGACGGCGTCGTCAACCGCGAAGGCCGCTGCCCCGCTGCCGGGCGTTTCCGTTGGCGCTTCATCCGGGGAGGGCTGGTCGGTTGGCTGCTGGTCCGGCGCCGTTGACGCGGCCGCGTCGGGCGCTGTGGTCGGCTCGGCGGTCGGTTGCTCGCTGGCCGCTTCCGTTGGGCTGGAGCCACCGTCGCCGGCCGAGCTGGCCGCGGCGGACTGGGCCGGAGCAACCGTCGCGGTCACGTTGTTCGCCGCGCCGGGGACCGGTGTCGTGGTTGAGAGTGCGACCTCCCCGGTCGGCGTCACGGCACCGTTGCCATCGTTGCCATTGATGATGCTGCCAACCCAGAAGATGAAGACGCTGAGCATGAGGATCAGGCCGATGATCGGCAGTGCGATGCGGAGGTAGTCCGTCCAGTACCGCTGTGGCCGCGGGCCGGGATTGCTGCCACCGCGCGGCATCCTGGGTCCACCGCCGCCAGTTCCACCGCCAGTCGGCGGACCGCCGCCTCGGCTCGGCATGTTCGGCCCATTCCGAACTGGTGGTTCCGGCCGGTTGGCCGAGCGAAAGCCGCCACCGGTACTGTAGGCCGGCTCACCACTGATCACCGGTCCACCAGCGGAACTGAGACGACGAAACGCTCGCCCGAGGCGACTCGGTGCCGGATTGCCCGACGTGACCGGGTTTCCGGGGAGGCTCCCAGGACCGCGGCTCGTCGGACCACCCGGCGCCTCCCGGTGCTCCGGCCACGTCGTCGGCTGGTGGTCGGTGGTCGGTGCGGTCGAGGAGCTGCGGTCCAATCTTGCCTCCTGGGCTGCCCCGGTTGGCCGGGTGCGGGTCGGCAGCGTTTCGGTGAGCATGGGTCGTCCGGCGGTTCAGCCGGTCAGGTCCGCCAGAAACGGACCGCACGCGGCCGATCGGGGAGGGGAGCCAAACGGAACTCGCCGGACGTCAGTTTCGGGAGTATAGCAAGAAAGTCCGGACTGTCCGGAGCCGAAACCCCGCCAGCACGGTGGACCGTGACCGGATTACTTCTCCTCGTCCTCGTCGGCCTCGTCCTCCTGGCGGCCGTCCCAGGGAGTCTCCGGGCCACCGAAGCGCCGGATGAACGTACTCGTTCCGCCCGCGCCGCCGGCGTTCTGATCCATTCGTGAGCGAAGGTCGGCCGGAGCGGCGAGTGGCTGCGGAGCCTGCGGCGGTGCGTCAGTGTCGGGGGAACCGGACGGAGCCTGAACCGAGGGCTGAGGTCCCTGGATCGGCTGCGGAGCCGGAGTCGCCACCGGAGCGATCGGGCGCGGCGCGGCCGAGAGGGAGGCGAGCCGGGTCCCGGTCTCCGGGCTCATCATCTCGAGCTGGCCTTCGTAGATGGCCCCCTCGTTGATGACCAGCGTCTGGGTCGAGACCTTGCCCCGGAGACGCCCGGTCGGCATGAGTTGGAGGCGGCCACGGCAGACGATCTCACCGCTCAGCTCGCCGGCGACGACGATGTTCTCGGCCTCGACGTGCGCGTCGACCTCGGCACCTTGCGCGACGTGCAGCGTCCCACGGCACTCGATCGTCCCCTTGACCTGGCCCTCGATCCGAAGGTCACGGCTGGAGCGGTAGGTCCCGTCGAACGCGGAGTGACGATCGATAAGGCTAAGGGCCTCGGCGGCATCGAAGGCCTGGTTGCGGCCGGCGTCGTAGGCGCTGGTTGGCGCGGTGCGTGTGGACATGGTGCGACTCCTGTAGCGGTTTCTGACAACGGCCCCGGAGAAGGAGCCGACTCAGGTCGGCTAGTAGCGGACGCCCGAGCGGCTGGTCCGCCGGTTGGATGTGCTGACACGGGGCGGCGTTCCAGCCTGCTCCTCCGCGGTCAGCGTCATCCGGACGGTCGCATTGACCCGCGAGCCATCATGGGCGACAACCGTCGGCGCGATGATCTCGCCGTTGATCCGGCCCTGCGCCAGGATCTCCAGCCGAGTCGACGCCCGGATGACGCCCTTGACGTTGCCAGCGATGACGATCGAGTTGGCGACCAGCGTCGCATCCGCCTCGGCGTCCTCGGAGACGAAGATATCGGTGCGAGCCGTGACGGTGCCCTGGAACTGGCCGTGGATGTGTACGTCGCCGTTAGACTCCATGTCGCCGCGCCAGATCGTGTCGGCGGCGACGACGCTGGTCGGCTGGCTGGCGACGTAGGGCGAGGGGTCGTTGTCCATCCCTGCTCCGATCGGTTGACCGGCGGATTCCCGGGCGTAGGCGGGGAATCCGCCACCCTGGGGCGCGATGCTCGGCCGGGGCGGTGACTCGCGGGTGGGCTCCTGGTCGTACACGTACTCGGCCTCC